>JBNKVS010000092.1:0-55893 GCA_050299315.1 Polyangiaceae bacterium | reverse complement strand
CGCTCACTCGTGGCACAGGGCCTGGACCGCCGCCGCGGAGTCGCAACGCTCATCGCCCCCCGTGAGAGAGAGCTGGTCCCGGTCTACGGCCGAACTAGCTCCAAGATGGTGCCCTGCAGGTTCAGCGTCATATACATGAGACCATCGTCGCCTTCGTGAAATTCAAAGTCCAGGTTCACCCCTTCGTAGTAGAAGGTGGTGGGGCTGCTCGCGTACGGATTTCGGTCCTCGAAGAGCTGGGGCAAAAGCAGCTGATCGCCGTCGAGCTCGACCACCAGCGGCACGCTCTCCGACTCGTCAACCATCAGGTAGCCACCCGTGTACAGCTCTAGTGCCGCAGGGTCGAGCGGTAGGCGGGGCCGCCGAAAGGCGTGAAGAAGGCCTCGCGCAATTCCCCCCCCGATGCCGATCGCGCCGTGACCGATCCCGGAAATGGCCTCGAACCCAATGGTGACGCCGCCGAGCTGGCTTTCTTCCATCAAGTCGACGAACGCTTCAACCTGGGGGTTGCCCGAGAGCGACCCAACGGCAAAATACGGGCGGGTTCCAGCAAGCGCGCCCGTGCCCGCCAACGCGGCAAGCCGTTCTTCGAAATAGCCCATCCCGATTTCGTACGGCCCCTCCTCGGCCACGGAGGCGAAGAACAGGTCGGGCGCTTCGAGCTGCGCGTACGTGGCGAAGATCCCCCCGAGTGAACCACCGAGAATCACGTTCTTGCCGGAAGTGGAGTAGTTGCGATCGATGAAAGGAATAATCTCCTCTCGGAAGACCTGAAGAAAAGTGGCGGCCTGCCCGGACCCGGGAAATCCCTCGACTGGCCTGGGCGTCATATCGCGAAAGCGCAGCGGCCTGTAGACGTCATGCTCTCCCGCCCACGTCACCCCCACGACGACGCACTTGGGAGTCTGACCATCGAATACGAGTCCGTCGATCGCGCCGGAAACCTGGGTGAAGATCCACTGGCCATCGAGCGCATAGATGACGGGATACTCGTCGCTCGCCTCTGGATCGTAGTCCTCGGGCTCGGAGATGAGCAGTGCATACTCGTCGTCGACGAACTGCGATTGGAACGTGTACACCTTCGACCGAGGAAACTCGTAGGGCGGTGCCGCTCGTAGCTTCGCCGCTTCGTGTGGCTTCGCCACCTCCTGCGGCTTCGCCACCTCCTGCGGCTTCGCCGTGCCCACGGCAGGCGTGAGCCCAAACGTCAGGCCTGCTGCAACGCAAGGCCCGAGCCAACTTCCCGACCACCCACCGCTGATCTTCGACATGACGTTCCCCTCACTCCTTCGGGGAGCCACGAATGCCGTTCGAAGCGCATCTTCGCCGACACTGTGCACTGCTCGCCGTCAACCTCGGTGATGAAGGTCGCTGCCGAACAAAGTTGAGACGCCTTCGTTCTCGGCGTCCGCCCCCCACCGCTTCGTTGATGACGCCAAAGCTAGCCGCTCCGGGAAGCACCGGTCAAGGTGACAGCACGGCAATCCTGTTACAAGTCGACCTCGCGACGCGCGACGGGCTCTTACCGCAGCGTCGCGCCAACGCGTTGCCGACAATCGCAAGCGAGCAGGTGCCCCCAAGCCGGGAGCGGGCGGTTCCCCAAAGACGACTCGGAAGTCCGCCTGGGCCGAGTCGCTCGATCTGGAGTGTCACGTGGACGCGACGATCCATCGCCTCTATTCGACCGATCGAGTGCGCGGAGCTCGCTACGCCGTTCAAGGCCCAATGCGCGCCGCTTCCGTGTCACGTATACGTGACAGTCTTCTCCGCGAGTGACCGTACGCTGCCGCGGCCTGCGCAGTCACCAGTACGAAGGCGCGTGGCGGAGAAACTCGGCCGTCCCCGATCTCGACGCCCGGTAGCCGCGGACTCGCTGCTGAGAGGTCTTCCTCTGCCACCTGCGGCGGTTGCCACGATGCAGGTCGCCCGTGACGAACAAGCCACCCTCCCGGATGAAACGCGGCAGCTGTGCCAGCGGCGCGTCGTTCGGGCCGCTCGCTTGTTCGTCGCGCAGGTCGCGACAGGCCATGTCTTGCATGAGCGGCGCCTCCGTCAGTCAGGTCTTCAGGCGCGAACGCCGACTACCGGCGCCTTCCCGGGGGCAGTAACCGGGCGCCTCGCCGTCCGAAAAAGGCACGGGCAAAGGCTCGCTTCCGGCGGGCGGCGCACCTGCTCGGGGACAGGCGCGTTGTGGAGTTGCCCCGATTGGGCGGACAGATTTGACTGCTTGAATCAGCGCGATGGGTTGGTCTCGAATTCGATGGGCGTAACGTCGATGCGGCCGAGGAGGTCGTGCAGGCCCACGGCGGCATCGCGGCCATCCGGCACGCCATGGGGTCCCGCTGGTGCTGGAAGAACACCGGGAGATCCTCGTCTCCGACGTTGCGAGCCTCCCGGGTCCCACTTGCCTGTTCCGGCCCACGGCTCGCTCGGACCGCACCCGGACCGTCCCCCGAAGAATCGCGCAATGAAGGCGTTGCAGCCAAGAAAGTACTGTCCCCGCGAACGAATGGACGACTGGCCCGTGCGACAGCTGCCAACGAGGCAGCAAACGTGCGTGGCCTCGGGGAGGCGAGGCTGTTGCAGCGGGAGAGCGTCTGCTGCAAGCCTGGCGCCGCTCCTACCGGCCGCCTGGCGCCGCTCCTACCGGCCGCCTCTCGCCGCTCTGTCGGCGCCGGCGACTTCTCGACGACGAAGACCGTCCTGGATTGTTGCAGATACATCGCAGAACTCGGGCCCGGCGCACGCAAACACTTGAAAACCGCAAGATGCCATCGGACGAAGCAGCTATGGGTCATGCTGCTCTCCGGGCCTCGCTCTTTCGAAACCCCCAACGCCGCGCGCCGTCGGGCGGGGCCGTCGCCCTCGGCGCCGCGCTCTGGGTCTCCGGGGTGGGCTGCGCCCCGCCTCCGGCGCCGTCAGGGCCCGCGGTGAAGGAGCAGGCCCCGGTGAGCCCGCTCGGCATATTCTCGGCCAATCAGGACATCGGCAACGTCCGCCACCCGGGGAGCACCGAGTTCGACCCCGGGGATGGCTACCGCGTGACGGGGTCGGGCGCCAACATCTGGGGCGCTGGCGACGAGTTCCAGTTTGCCTACCGAGAGCTCTTCGGGGATGCCTCGCTTTCGGCACGGGTCACGATCGCCGGGGAACAGGGCAGTGAGTACCGCAAGGCCGTCGTGATGATCCGCGAAAGCTTGGACGCCGACTCCGCCTTCGTCGACGTTGCCGTGCACGGCGGGGGCTTGGCTTCCCTACAGTACCGTGCGCGCGCGGGGGCAGAGACCGAACAGGTGCGTTCCACCCTCACGGCGCCCGAGCACGTGCGCTTGACGCGAACGGGCAATACCTACACCGGCGCCTTTTCCCTGGATGGGCAGAGCTGGGAAACGCTCGGTCCGGTGAAGGTGGCACTGCCCAGCAAGACCAAAGCGGGCCTGGGCGTGTGTGCACACGACGTGGACGCTCTCGTGACCGCCACCTTCCGCGACGTGGAGCTGGTGGCTGCCGCGAGCGCCGCCCCCTGACCGGCAACCCCCGCGACAGTCGGGGGTCGAGGCGCTTGCGAACGCGGGCAATTCGAGCGGCTGTGGGGGCGTTCGCTTCGGCTCGCGGCGCCAGCTGCTCAGGGGTCGGCTTGGCTCCGCCGACGGGTGCGCCGCCTCCGCATCCCCTCCGACCACCCCGTGCGGCGGATCTCGATGAGTTCGTGTCCCTTCCCGAGGCTGGCTCCACGGGCACACAAGTCGCGATACGAACCGTGGCACCGTCCAGATCCACCTCGTTCTCCGCAGTGGGCGAAGATAGCAGCTGCGTCTCGTCCACGGTTTAGGCCTCCACTGGGAGAAGCGGTGCACAATAACCGCAACGGTTGCGACCTACTCTCGATTTCGCGAGCGGTGAAGCCAACCCGAGCTGATCACGAGCGTGTACACCATTTCGAGCTCTTCTTGGCCTCCGGGGGAGCCTTGAACCCCAAAGGATACGCCGACTGGCGAATGCACTCCCGCTCTTGCGGGTCTTCTACCGTAATCTTCTCTCCGAGCTCCACCGCGACTACGACGCCTCCGACAACCGCACTCCCAGAAACCGTCATCTCCAGCTCGACTTTCTCCTCGATGTTGGGGTCCCTGTGGTAGCGATCGCCCACGCACCGGTAGACCAAGGGCACGAGCTCCTCTTTGACTACGCTTCTGACGTAGCGAAAGAGCTTCATTTCGTCCTCCTTGCCACCGGAGTAGTCCGGCATATAGGGCGGCGAACCCTCCGCTTCCTCCGGCTCCGGCGAGGGCCGAATCGCCCGCGCCGATTGCGTAGGCTCGTGCGGCTTCTCGACCGCCATCTCCGACGAAGGGCGCTTCGATTGCAAGCGCTCCGCCCACCGAGAGGGCCGCGGGGAAGGCTCGCTCCGCGGCTCGGGCGACTTCGATTTCTGCGGCAAGGGCGCCGCTTGCGGGCGGTGAGGCATCAGCGCGTGAGCATCCTCCTCTTTTCCAGGATTTTTGTAGGCCGATCGCGACGGCCCGCTATCCAAGTCGGACGCTGTTCGAGAATCGGCCGAGCCCAACCCGAAGGTGAGGAAACCGAGCGCTGCAGCGCCCGTGACAACGGCCATTGGCAAAATCGGTGGCTTGGAAAGCGGTGGCTTGGAAGCCATGTCGGGCTCGCGGGGGACGGGGTGAACGGGCGGTCCTTCTTTCCGTTGCTTGGGCACGGCCAGGGACCACCGCCGAAAGTTCTCTCACGGCAATCCCCTGAGAGCATGTCGGGGTCGAGCTCCCGCGTCGGGCTTGCGACGACGAGCGAGAATCCGCCGTGCGGCACTCGTGGGGCTGGTCGCCACCGGAAGTGATAGATAGCGTCCCCCTTCGCTAACCATCAGTTGATTTCTCACGAAGTGGCTCAGGATGACGTGGGTGTCTTCGTCCGTCCCGCCGTGCTCCTCCACGAGCTGGCGGATGTGGTCGAACGTCCGGATCTCGCAACACTCCAGGAGCACGTGCCGCAGTACTCCTTCGAACGTTCCCCGGCGCAGCGCCCCGAAGCGCTCGTCCTCCACGACCACAAAGCGGCCTCCGTCGCGATACCGCACTGCCGGGGGCATTCCATGGCGGCTTTCGTGGAAGGGCTTCCAGTCCGCCATCGCTAGCTGCACCGGCTTCCAGTTCGCCTGGCTTCCTTTCAGGTCTAGCCGTAGGGGATGTCTGGCGACCGGGCGCGGCCGAGCGGTGGAGGAGCGTCGGGAAGGTTGCGGGCTCTCAGCCACGACCCGGCCTGCGCGCGAGTCTCCACCGTTTCGACGAAGCGCATTGTCTGGCCGCAGCTCGGGCACTCGAGGGCGTCGACGTCGAAGACCCGCTTCAGCAGAGTTGCCCAGTCGATTCGAGACACCCGGTCTGCTTCGACGTGGCGGGCGCTTCGTGCGTGTCGTGAATTCGGCACCTCGGAATGCCCAAAGCACGACCGTCGCGCTGAAGGTTCTGATGCGTGGTGCCGCTCACGCGGCATTTGCCTCGGCGGGAGGGAACGATCAGGTCGTGGGGGCTCGGGGGGCCGCCGTACGATTGGTGGAAACCCCTGCCCCTCCACTGCACGAGGTGCTGGGCTGGGCGATCTTCCGCCGCGCAAGCTACTCCGAACAGAACCGCGCTATCTCCGAAAGCTCCGCGGGCAGCTCGATGCCACCGGCCAGTCCTTCCCTGCAAACACCCGGTGCCGAGACCGGCGCCGCTGCTGGGTACCCCACTGCTCGAAGGGGAGGACGATGGGCGGCGCGGGCCGGAATGGATACATCGAACGCGGCAACCGCCGCCAGTCTCACGCCCCGACTGGGGTCTCGGTCGCCTCCACCCTCCACCCGTCTGCGCTACCTGGAAAACGGCAACTCGGGGTCACGCAGCGCCCGCTCGTGGTCGAGCAGCCAGCGCTTGCGCTCCAAGCCACCGCCGTAACCGGTGAGCGTCCCGTTGGCGCCGATCACGCGGTGGCAGGGCACCACGATGGCGATGGGGTTCGCCCCGTTGGCGAGCCCGACGGCGCGCACCGCACTCGGGTGCCCAATGCGCCGGGCGAGCTCGGAGTAGGAGCGGGTCTCGCCGCAGGGGATTTCGCGCAGCGCTCGCCACACCTTGCGCTGGAACGGTGTCCCGGCCTCCGCCACGCGCACGCGAGCCAGGACGCCCTGGGCACCGGCGAAGTAGTCGCGCAGCGCCCGTGTTGCTCCGCCCGGGTCGTCCGTCATTCGGGCCTGGTGACGCGTAGGCTCGATTTGCGCGCCCAAGCCGGGAGCAACGCGCCGGTGGCCTTCGAGCCAGCCGAGCCAGCGCAGGGCGCCCGTCTCGTCGGTGATCAACGCCATCTTCCCGAGCGGGGTGTTCAGCTCGTCGCGGAGCAAGGTCAGCGCCGGGGCCTTGGACCGGTCGCGAGCGCGGCCGCCCGGGCCTTTGGTTTCAGCCATCGAGGGTTCGGAAATCGTCACGGGGTCTCTCTTTCATCACGTGGCCTTCGGCATCTACCGCCCACAGGTGCTGCGCCGCGTAGGCGCGCCAAGGCCGCCAGACCTCCGCGCGGCGCTCCAGCGCCGCGG
Organism: Polyangiaceae bacterium; assembly: GCA_050299315.1. Lineage (GTDB taxonomy): Bacteria > Myxococcota_A > Polyangia > Polyangiales > Polyangiaceae > SZUA-265. The sequence goes on along the minus strand of JBNKVS010000092.1, from coordinate 49,307 downwards.
CGTCGATCGGTGCAGCGTCCAGCTTTTCCATGCCGCGCAACAGGCCGCGGTCGCCGGCGGGGAAGGCATCCGGATCGCGCGCGGCCCGCAGCGCGATGTACTGCGCCGTCCAGGCGCCGACGCCGCGCACCGCCCGCAAGCGAGCCACCGTCTCTGCGTTGGTGCTGCCCGCTTCGAACAAGCGCGGGTCGCGCAGCGCCGCCTCGGCGAGCGCTCGCAAGGTCTCGCGGCGGGCCTTCGGCATGCCCAGATGGGACAGGTCGGCATTCCGCAATCGCTGAGCATCCGGGAACAGCCGCGTCAGCGACGGCCCCAGCAACACCGGGGGGCCGCACAGCCGCACCAGGCTCTCGCCCAGCTTTCGGGCGGCTGCGACGCTCACCTGCTGCCCGAGCACCGCGCGCACGGCGAGCTCGAAGCCATCCCAGCCGCCGGGCACGCGCAAGCCCGGGCGCGCTGCGAGCGCGGGCGCGAGACGCGGATCGCGCGCGAGCCGAGCACCGATGTGAATCACGTCGCTGGCCGTGTCGAACGCTTCCCGCACGCGCTGGACGACCCTTGGCAAGACCCGCACGCCGCCGGCACGCACGCAAACCACCAGGCTCTCGGCCTTCGGATCGTGGCTGATGGTCACACTGCCCACGTCGGCTCCCAGCAGGAAGGTACGCTGGTAGCGATCGTCACTCACCAGCTCCACGCCCTCTATGGCGCGGGCTCGGAAGAACGCGAGTAGTGCGGCGAAATCGTACGGCGGGCGGTAGCGCAGGCGCAAGGTCACACCACCGGCGCCCACGGAGCCTTCCGGCAACGCCTCCACCGCCTTGCGCCGGAGCGCGCTCGGGGGGCGGCCGAAGAGCGCCTGGAAGGTTTCGTTGAAGCGGCGCACGCTACCGAAACCAGCGGCCAGCGCGATCTCGCTCATCGGCAAGCGCGTCTCGTGGATCAGCTGCTTCGCGAACCCGACCCGCCGCGTCTGGGCAACCGCGATGGGCGAAGCCCCGAGGTGTTGGTCGAACAAGCGCCGCAGGTGTCGACCACCGACCCCGAGTCGCTGCGCGAGGCTCTCCACGCCGGCGTCCTCCCCGTCGAGCGCGCCGCGCGCGATCAGCGCGAGCCCGCGAGCCACGGTGTTCGAGGTCCCCTGCCAGGCGCCCTGCTCCGGTGTCGTCTCGGGACGGCAGCGCAAGCACGGGCGAAACCCCGCCGCGTGTGCCGCCGCGGCCGAGGCGAAGAAGCGACAGTTTTCCGCCTTCGGCGTGCGCGCCGGACAGATCGGGCGGCAGTACACGCCGGTCGACGTCACCCCCACGAACAAGCGCCCGTCGAAGCGCGCGTCGCGCGCCGTGAGCGCGCGGTAACAGACCGCCTGGTCGAGCTCCGCCATCGAGACCAGCATAGGCCTCCTCAGAGCGAGCGGCTGGCGGTTTTCGGACCTGACCTCCGCCCCCAGCGCGCGCGCAGGCGCCCCGGCCGCGCCCGGCACCGAGGGCTTGGTCCTGGATGCGCAGGCCCGTCATCGGCAAGGCCCTGCGCCTGCGCCGCGTGGAGCTTTCGGCGGGCACGAGTTAGAAAAGTCAGCGGCCCCGCGCGCCCCGCAGGCCTCCTCGAGCGCAATGCAGATACTGCATATTTGCATGTTGCCATGGCCGCGATTTCTCCGAGAGAACGCAGCCCACCGCGACATCCCGATTTCGCATATTCGCGGGTCCCGTCGGAGACGGTATCCCGGCGACCGACGGGGACGAGCAAAGAAGCCCCAGGCGCCACTCGCCGCTTGGTTCTCAGAACGGCTTGGCGCTCGCCGCCTTCGACGACTCGCCCGCAGACAACTCGCCCGCAGACGACTCCGCAGACAACTCGCCCGCAGCAAAGTGCACGCCCCCCACGATCACGTCCGTGACCGGGTTGCCGCCGAGATCGTGCGCGAGCTCCCGCTCGTCGGCGTGGCGGAGCAGAATCAGATCCGCTCGCGCCCCCGTCGCCACGCGACCGCGGTCGGAGAGCCCGAGCAGGTCCGCCGGGCGGCTCGTCGTGGCTACGATGGCCTCGTGCACCGAAAGTCCCAGCTCCCGCACGGCGAGCGCGATCACGAAGGGCATCGAGCAACACGGCGAAGAACCCGGGTTGTCGTTCGTCGCGAGCACCAGAAGCGCCCCCCGGTCGAGCAGGTACCGAGCATCGGCGTAGCGACGGTCGGTGTGAAACCCGCTCACGGGAAGCACCACGGCGTACGTCGTACTGGCGGCGATGGCGTCGAGCACGGATCGACCGCTCGCTTCCAGGTGGTCGACGCTCCGCGCTTCGAGCTCGAGCGCCAGAGCCACCCCACCCAGGGACGAGAACTGATCGACGTGCAGGCGCAGCGGGTGCCTCAGCGAGCGAGCCTGCTCGAAGAGCCGCCGGCAATCGGCAACCGACCACGCCCCCTGCTCGCAATAGGCGTCCACCGCGACGTGCGAAAACTCCTCGTGAACCGCCGGCAACGTCTCGCTCACCACTCGCTCCACGAAATCGGGCAGCTCCGGATCGAGGGCGTGCCCGAGCAGAGCCGTCGGCACCACGGTGCCGGGAAACTCCTCACCCACCGACTGGATTGCTCGCAGCATCGCGAGCTCCGCCTCGGTGCTCAGGCCGTAACCGGACTTCACCTCCACCGTCGTCGTCCCCTGCGAGAGCATCAGCGCGAGGCGCCGGCGCAGATGCCCCTCGAGCTCCGCGGCGCTCGCTCGCCTCACCGCCCGCACGGTGGAGAGAATCCCGCCGCCGGCCTGCAGGATCTCGAGATAGCTCTTCCCCGCCAGGCGCGCCTCCCACTCGTCGAGCCGACTCCCCGCGTACAGGCAGTGCGTGTGGGCGTCCACGAAGCCCGGCATCAGGACGCGCCCCCCCGCCTCGACGGTGCGCTCGCCCGGGCGTTCGACGAGCGAGCCCGCCGGCGCCACCTGTGCGATGCGCGCTCCCTCGATGCGAACGTCCCCGAGAAAGGGCGGCCCCTCGTCGCCCGTCACGACGCGCGCACCCCGAACGCACAGGCTCACGAAGCTCGCTCCAGACGCTCCGCGAGGCCCGCCAGAAAGCTCACGGCGAGGAACGCCGCCACGCGAGCGGTACGCTCGCCTTCGTCGAGATCGGGGCAAAGCTCCATCAGATCGAAGTGGCGAACGGCAGGGCTCTGCCCCGCCTCCTCGGCCAGCGCCACCGCGTGCGAAACGCCGAGCCCCATCGGGCTCGGAGCGCTCACTCCCGGCGCCGCGCTCTGGTCGAGCCCATCGAGGTCGATGGTGACGAAAGCAGGCCCCGACGCGCAGACGTCGCGCAGGAGGGCTCGCGGGTCCGCCGCACCGCCGAGCACCTCGTCGGCGAGCACGAGCTTCGCGCCCCGCGCCTCCAGCCACCGAAAGTCCTCACGACCGTTCGAAAAGCGACCGAGCCCGACCTCGGCGAACCGGACCGCCTCGACGAAGCCTCCGTCGATGAGCCAGCGAAACGGCATGCCCGAACCCACGCGACAGCGAACGTCGAGGTGTGCGTCGAAATTGACGCCCCCGAGCGCCTGCCCCGCATGGCGCGACCACGCCCGGAGCGTCGGCAAGCTCAGGTCGTGCCCTCCGCCCACCGCGAGCACCACGAGCCCCGCCCGGTGCAGCGAAGCGGCAGCCTCCTCCACGCGCCGGTGCGTCTCGAACAAGGCCTCCTCGCCGTCGCCGCTCGCCGGGACCACGTCCCCCGCGTCGAAGAACGGCAGCGACAGCGCCTCGCGCCGCCGCGCATCCCAGGTCGAGCCCAGACGTGCGAGCGCCGCGCGAAACGCCGATGGGCCCCGCGCCGCGCCCGGCCTTCCCCGATTCAAGCGCACGCCCAGATCATCCGGCAACCCGAGCAGCGCACAGACGCACCCCTCCGGGTCGTCGCGGCGCAACGCCTCGACCACCCCACCCGGCCGGAGCTCGGGCCATTGGGCGCGACGCACGAAGGGAGACGAGCTCACGGGCACCTCGTCACGAACTCGACTCCGAGAGCATCGGCACGTCGAGCCCTTGCTCGCGGGCGCACTTTCTCGCCGCCTCGTAGCCAGCGTCCAGATGCCGAAACACGCCGAGCGCCGGGTCGTTCGTGAGCACTCGCTCGAGCGCGAGCTCCGCCGGCTCGCTGCCGTCCGCCACCACGACCTGACCGGCGTGCTGCGAATAGCCAATCCCCACCCCGCCGCCGTGATGAAAGCTCACCCAGGAAGCCCCGCTCGCCGTGGCCACCATCGCGTTGAGCAACGCCCAGTCGCTGACGGCGTCGGAGCCGTCCCGCATGCCCTCGGTTTCGCGGTTGGGCGAGGCGACGGACCCGCAGTCCAGGTGATCGCGACCGATGACGATGGGGGCCGAAACCTTCTTCGAGCGCACGAGCTCGTTGAAGAGCTTTCCCGCCCGGGCGCGCTGCCCGAGCCCGAGCCAGCAGATGCGCGCCGGCAGCCCCTGAAAACGAACTCGCTCCCGCGCCAGCGGGATCCAGCGAGCCAGCACTTCGTCCTCGGGAAAGAGCGCGAGCAGCGCCTCGTCGATGGCGAAGATGTCCTGCTCTCGCCCGGAGAGCGCCACCCAGCGAAAAGGCCCCCGGCCCAGACAAAACTCCGGACGAATGTACGCCGGCACGAAGCCCGGAAAAGCGAACGCCTCGTCGAAGCCGCCATCCTTCGCGCGCTGGCGCAGGTTGTTGCCGTAGTCGAACGTCACGCTGCCCCGCTTCATCAGCGCCACCATCGCGCGCACGTGCCGCGTCATCGTCACGACGGCTCGCTCTTCATACCTCTTCGGCTCGCTCGTGCGGAGCGCCTCGGCCTCGGCGAGCGAAAGCCCCACGGGAACGTAGCTCAGGGCGTCGTGAGCGCTCGTCTGGTCCGTCAGGGCATCGGGGGTGACCCCGCGCTCGAGCAACCGCTCCAAGAGCTCGACCGCGTTGCACGTCACTCCCACCGACCGCGCCGCGCCCGAGCGGGCGCAGTCGAGCGCGCGGTCGATGCCCGCGTCGAGCCCGCTCGCCACCTCGTCGAGGTACTGCTGGGAGCGACGGCGCTCGAGCCGCCTCGCGTCCACGTCCGCGATCAGGCAAACGCCTCCGTTCATGGTCACCGACAGAGGCTGCGCCCCACCCATGCCGCCACAGCCCGCGGTCGCCACGAGCTTCCCGGAGAGATCCCCGCCAAAGTGCTTTCGCGCGCATGACGCAAACGTCTCGTACGTCCCCTGCAAAATCCCCTGCGTGCCGATGTAAATCCACGACCCCGCCGTCATCTGCCCGTACATGATGAGTCCCTTCCTCGCGAGCTCGTCGAAGTGCTCCTGGGTCGCCCAGTGGGGCACGAGGTTCGAGTTGGCGATGAGCACCCGCGGCGAACTCGGCAGGGTCCGCACCACCCCCACGGGCTTGCCGGACTGCACCAGCAACGTCTCGTCCGGTTCGAGCCGCGCCAGCGTCGCCACGATGGCGCGATACGCCGCCCAGGAGCGAGCCGCCTGACCCCGCCCGCCATACACGACGAGGCGTGCCGGATCTTCGGCCACCTCCGGATCGAGATTGTTCATCAACATGCGCATCGCAGCTTCCGCCTGCCAGGTCTTGCAGGTGCGGGTGGAGCCGCGGGGCGCGACGACGACGGGGGGCGTGGAATCGGTCATGGCAAAATCGTGGGAACGAAACGGACGAGAAACGAGGCGAGCCTCAGGCGGCGAACCGCCCCTCGCGAATCAATGCCTCGAGCGCGGCGATGTCGGGCGCGGGCGGGCGGTCGCAGGTGCGCTTCTCCACCACCTCTCGCACGATGGCGAAGGCCTGCTCCACGCCGGCTCCCGATCGCAGCGGCCGCTGGTACTCGAGCGCCTCTGCCGCGCACAACAGCTCGATGGCCACCACCTCGGTGGCGCGGCGCAGAGCCCGCCGCGCCTTCAGCGCGGAGTGGGCCCCGAACGAATTGTAGTCCTCCATGCCGGCGCTGGTGGAAAGGTTGGCGACGCTCGCCGGCGCCGCCAGACCGATGAGCTCGTTCTGGCAGGAGGCAGCCACGTATTGAGCAATCATGAGCCCCGAGTGCAGCCCGGGTACCGGCGAGAGTTGAGGATTGAGCCGATTCTCCGCGCTCGAGGCCGCGAGCAGGTAGTACACGCGGCGTTCGGCGATTCCCCCCAGGTGACACAACGCCACCGCCAGCACGTCGAGAGCGAGCGCGAGCGGCATGCCGTGAAAGTTCCCGGCCGCCACCACGCCATGGTCGAAAGAGCGATCCCCGCTCTCCGGCTCGAAAACGAGCGGATTGTCCGTCACCGCGCCGAGCTCCCGCTCCAGGACGCCGCGCACGAACCCGATCGCGTCGAGGCAGGCGCCCAGCACCTGCGGCGCGCACCGCAGCGAATACGGGTCCTGCACCCGCGGATCGTCGTGCAGATGGCTGGGCACGATCTCGCTGCCGGCGAGAAGCGCGCGCAGCCGCCCCGCCACCTCGCTCTGCCCCGGCTGACGACGGACCTCGTGCACGCGCGCGTCCAGCGCGGCGTCCGTCCCCCGACACGCGTCCAGCGACATCGCCGTCGCGCACAGCGCCGCCGACACCAGCCGATCGACGTCCTCGAGCAACAGCGCGCCGAGCGCCGTCATGAAGTGCGTCCCGTTGATGAGCGCCAGCCCCTCCTTGGCTTCCAGCGAGAGGGGCTCGAGCCCTGCCCGCTCGAGCGCCTCGCGCCCCGGAAGCCGTTGACCGGCAAACCACGCCTCGCCCTCGCCCACGAGCACCAGCGCCGCGTGCGCGAGCGGCGCCAGATCTCCGGAAGCCCCCACCGAGCCTCGCTCCGGCACGATCGGCGTCACGCCACCGTCCAGCAGACCGATCAATCGCTGTACCACCACGGGCCGCACGCCGGAATGCCCGCGCGCGAGCGAAGCGGCGAGCACGAGCAACATCGCGCGCACCACGTCCGTCGAGAGCGGGTCCCCCACGCCGGACGCGTGGGAAAGCAACAAGTTGCGCTGCACCGCGCGCAAGTCGTCCGCGCCGATACGCTCCTTCGCCAGCGAACCGAACCCCGTGTTCACGCCATACACCGGCGCCTCCCCCGCCGCGGCGGCCTCCAGCGTCGCGCGCCCACAGAGCAGCCGGTCCATCGCGGCGGGCGACAGCGCGACGCGAGCGCCCTCGCGAGCCACGAGCGCCACTTCGCCGGGACGGAGCGCCGAGCCATCGAGCGCGATCACGGAGCGAATGCGATCCATCCCCTCATTCTAACTCACCCGGGCGCCCCCGGCGCAAAGGGATTCCAAAGCGACCCGGGGCGGCGCCCCGAGGGGGAGTCGACATGAGGGTTTCAACCACGAACAATCGCTCGTGCAGCCCGGACGGATTCTGGCCAGCTTGGCTAGAAGGCGTCGTGGGTTCTCTCCACGTGCCAACACCGAAAGAGGTGATGCTCCGTAAGACGTTGCGAATACGCTGGAGCTTGCTGCTGACTGACTTCGTCGACCTGGTGCTCGTGGGGCAACAGGCGGCGCGGCGCCCCGCGCACGGGAGGAAAGTAGCCTTCCTCCAGAGCCCTCCACGCCGCGGACTTGCCCTCGGCAACAGGCACAGCGCACGTACGGGGCCATGGCCACCTCGGGACAGGTCAGCGCGGGCGAGCCCCGATCCGGCCGGATTCTGGCCAGTTTGGCGACGCTACGTCAAATCCGCCTCGACGTGCCCCCCCGGGTCGCTTTGAAATCTCCACGCGCGTGCCCTCAGGCTAGAGCTCCGTAAATGTTCCCGCGTATTTGGAGGAAGAGTAGAGGACTCCTAGAACGTCTGCGTCTTCTGCGCTCGGAAGGTTGGTCCAGTTTGGATCATTCAAGAACCTGTGCATCAGGGTCGGGGTCGCCAGGGCAGTTTGTGTACCCGGAATGTCGAGCTTCAAGACATTGGGAGTACCGGCTCCGAAACTTTCGTTCTCGAGGTGTGCCACGCCGAGCCCGTGCATCAGCTCATGCATGATGACGCCGCGGGTAAAGGCGGTATTTGCAGTAACGCTCGTGTTCACGATTCCCATGCGATTTCCAATGCACATGGTTTGGATGAATGTGCGACCGTCGTTGGTTCTCGGCAGAACGCGTGGAAAGATGTTGCAGGCAACGGTGTTGGCAGTGCCGCCGGGACAAGCCGTTGCCAGGGGGCCATAGATTACGTCGATCCGACCGTTGAAAGCCCGGGCCTGTGGCACGAGCGCGTCGTACTCCGACTGGCGAATCACGGAGTAGGTACGAGCCGTCAGTTGATCGTCGGGCAAGTCGACGAGCGTGTTGGTCGCTTGCAATAGCAAATCGAACACGAACGCCGGCGAGTCCGGTACTACGACGAAGTAGGCCGTGGTGAGGGGCCGAAAGAATTGTATCTCGTCGTCGACTTGTCGAGCGTAGAGGTCGGGCGCCACCGATGGATTTCCAAACGTCACGACCTGTGCAAGCAGGCGCCCCTTCTCCGTGGCGTCTTCGACATTTCGTTCGTTCAGAGCTTGCAACACCTCGTCGGCGTACAAGAGGATGTCGTCGTCCAGCGTGATGACGTTGCCTTGCAGGTGAACGGATTCGGGCGGCGTTCCACTTTCTTCGAAGAACGCGTAGAGCTGCAGCAGCTCGTGGTCACTCAGCGGCTTGGTTGCTCGCGTCTGAAAGTCATCTTCATAGCCGTCGCGCTCCGCGTTCAGCTGGCCGACGAGCGGAGCCTGCTGCGCTTCGGAACGCTCCTCCGCGCGGGAAACAATCGCTCGAATCCTCGCCTGGTTCGTGGCTCGCAAAGCCTCCAAGTCGCCTCCCTCTCCGACGTCGCCTACTCCGCTAGAGCAGGCCGCAAGCGCTGAAGCACCAACGGCACACAGAAGCTGCCCGAAGCAGCCAGTGCTACGGAACTTCGAAGAAAGCAAGCCTCCTTCAGCACAAGTCTCATTAGCCATTGACTCGATCCTTCTCATTGTTCCCGAGGGGCAGCACCCACGAGCCAACGTGGCAATCCTGGTATGCCCGCCTCGCCGCATCCCTCGAATGCGCGTTTCACTGGAGGGTACCATCGCGGCTCGCGCTTTCAAGGACGAGTCGAGCTCGAGATCGTTCTGGCGCGAAAAGATAACCAGCTATCCTTCCTGATGGGCAGGCACGCCACGGCCCAGCGCAAACGCGTCACCAATGCCGAGTGACCGTCACGGCGTGCCCGGGCAGACCGTGCGTTGGGGCCTCTGCGAATGGCTCGAGGCTAGAGCGATAGCTCGAATCGTGCGCGCTTCGAGCGTCCCAGAACGCTGCCCACGACAGCCCTCCCTCGAGCGGCTCGAGCCAGCGGATTCTCCACGGACGCGCACTCGGCCCATCGCCGCTCACGACAGCTCGGGCAACTCCAGTAGCTTGGTGAAGGCGTTGGTCACATGCTCGTGGTCGACGGCGCCGGCCATCTCGCGGATCGAGTGCATGGCGAGCAGTGGGCTGCCCACGTCCACGACGGGAGCGCCGAGGGCTGCGTTCAACATCGGACCGAGAGTCGCGCCGCAGGCTAGGTCGGCTCGGTTGACGAACTCCTGCAGTGGTACGTCTGCCTCCCGGCAGACTTGGCGGAACACGCTCGCGGCCGTGGCGCTCGTGCCGTAGCGTTGGGAAGCGTTGGTCTTGAGCATCGGTCCTGCGTTGAGCGTTGGGGCGTACTCTTCGCTGTGCCGGTCGGGATGATTGGGGTGCCGTGCGTGCCCCATGTCCGCGCTGACGATGAAGCTGCGGGCAAGCCCCCGCTGGCGCTGCTGCGCGTCGGGCATCAGCCGCTCGAGCACGGCGGACAGCAGGGTCCCCTGGGCGCCGCTGGCTGTGCGGCTGCCGACCTCCTCGTGGTCGAAGAGCGCGATCAGGCGGGTGCCCCCCGACGCCCCCGACCGACAGAGCGCCGCCGCGGCAGCGTGGCACATGGCCTGATTGTCGAGACGGCTGGCGCTCACGAATGGCCTGCCGATGCCCCCCAGGCTGGGAGGCTGACAGTCGAACAAGCTCAGGTCGTGACCCCGCACCGAGCCCGGGTCGACGGACAGCTCCCGTTCGAAGAGGGCTCGGAGGCAGCTCGCCCTGGGGCCGGCCCCGGCGAGCAGCGGAACGAGGTGAAGGTGTGGGTTCACGACCAGGCCGCGCTCGTTCACGGACGGATCGAGATGGACGGCGAGGCTCGGAATGCGGCACAAGGGGCGCTTGCTACGCACCAGCCGTCGCACCAAGCCCCGGGGCTCTTCGATGAGTACCTCGCCGGCAATGCCGAGGTCGCGGTCCAGCCACGTGTGGAGCAGCACGCGACCGTAGGGCTCGGCGTCCACCCGCAGCGCATCGTCGCCGAGCCGCAGGAGCTTGGGCTTCAAGCGCAGGTTGGGCGAATCGGTGTGAGCCGCGATCAGGCGAAGGCCCCGCTCTGCCGCGCTCTCCTCGCCGACGGCCACGGCCACGAGTGCCCCCTCGCGAACGACGTAGCGTCGGTCCCCCGCGCGCAGCCGCCAGCGGTCCTCCTCCCGGAGGCGACGAAATCCGCTCTTCGTCAGCCTGCGGGCGGCCGCCACCACGCAGTGCCGCGGCGTCGGGCTCTCCTCGATCATCGCCAGCAGGTCTCGGGCCGCGGCGAAGGGCACGGAGGCATCAGCCGCCATCCGCGCTCTCCGTGCTCTGCGAAGCGGCTGGTGCACTGCGGGGGGGCGTCGCGCGCCGGTTCGCCAGGCGCATCTGCAGCGCGCGCGAGGTCATTCCCAGCCGCTCCGCGGCGCGGCTGACGTTGTCGCGGGTCAGCTCCATCGCGGCGTGAATCGAGGCGTCCTCCACGAGTCCGCGGATCTCCTTCAAGCTCAACCCCCGCAAGACGGCGCGTTCGGCGGCGCGGTCGACCTCGGTCCGGCTGGGGTCCCCGCGACCGGGCTCGGGGCGCTCCTCCGGAGGGACACATCCCACGCTGATCGGGCCCCCACCGGGCCAACGATGGCAGATTTGCTCGGCGAGCCGCCTCAGCTCGCGGACGTTGCCGGCGTAGTCGCGCGCTTCCAAATAGCGCACCACGGCCGCGTCGAGCGGCGCCAGGGCGTCGCACTTGCCGGCGAAATGGCGGAACAGCGGGAGAATGTCCGCCCGGCGCTCGCGTAGGGGCGGCAGCCGAACGCGCCAACTGGCGATGCGATGGTACAAGTCGCTGCGAAAGCCACCGCGCTCGACCTCCACCTCCAGATCTCGATTCGTGGCGCAGATCAGCCGAAAGTTCGCGCGGCGCCAACGGTTGCTGCCCACGGGCTTGTACGCCCCCTCTTGGATTGCCCGCAAGAGTTGCGCCTGCAGCGCGATCGGCAGCTCGCCGATCTCGTCCAGGAACAGCTTGCCGCCATCCGCCAGGGCGAACACCCCATCGCGCTGGTCGTCTGCTCCCGTGAACGCGCCGCGCTCGTGGCCGAAGAGCTCGCTGCCCGAAAGCGACTCGACGACCGTCGCGCAGTCCAGCACGACCAGCTCTCCCTTTCCCGGCTTCGGGTCGAGGGTGTGGATGAGCTTTGCCGCCAGCTCCTTGCCGGTGCCCGTTTCGCCAGTGATCAACGTCGATGCCGTGCCGTACCGGGCCGCCTCAATCAGTTGGCGCAGCGTCCCCCGCCAGCGAGCGCTGCCCCCCACCAGATTGTCGGAAACCAAGCTCGAGCTGAGCACCTGCTCAACCTCCGCCCAGCGACGCAGCTGGCTCGCGACTCGCTCTACGACGCTGTCTCCCGTCCACACCAGGGCGTCAGAGGCCCCGTGGCGGAGCAGCGCCCAGGCCTCATCGTCGCGCTGAGCCTCGGTGTCTCCCAATCGAATCGCCATCAGCCGGTCCTGGCCGCCCCGGCTCAGGCTGTGCACCGTGCGACACAGCTCTTCGCCCAAGTCGCTGTAGAAGACCAAGGTGGGAGCTGCCGCCGACAGGTCGCCACTGGCGTACGTGCTGACGCCGCATCGGGCGAGCGCCTCAACGGCGCGGGATGTGTCCAACCTGCTGGATGGATCACACCACGTCCGCACGATGGGTTCCCCACTCATCGCCCTCGACCTCCGAGCCACGGCTCCCCGCAGAGGCGTGACAAGCGCAGCCGAGCCAGCTCCCGCAGCAACCCCGCCACCTCGGCGCTCCGATGCCGCGCTGTGAGAGCGAACCCAAGTCCCCCATCCGTCCCGAGGTGACCCGCGAGCGGCAGCGTGGCAATGCCTGCGGCCAGCAGTGCTCGATGAGCCCGCCGCACCACCGAAGGCGCCAGCTCGACGACCAGCACGGGAAAGCTCCCTCCTCTTGAAGGTAGACCCATCCGCGCGAGCCCGCGTCGCAGCTGCGTCACGCGCGCCGACAGGACGCGTCGCCTTTGGTCGCCTTCTTCACTCTGGGCGAGTCGCAGTGCACGCAGCCCGGCGTCGACCGCCGGTCGCGGCGGTGGGCTGCAGTGAACGAAGCTGCCTGACCGCTGCATGGGCCGCAAGAGCGAAGGGGGCCCCGAGATCACGGCAAGGGGCGTGCCGAATGCCTTCGAAAGCGAGGCAATCGCGACTGCGCCGGTCGTAGGCGTGGAGGTCTGAGCGAACACTCCCCGTCCGCCGAGCCCGAGGGGTTGCCCGCGTGTTGGGGCGGGGCCGACGACCCCCAGCCCCTGCGTCGTGTCCACGACGAGCAGGCCGTCATGAGCGCGCACCGCAGCGTACACCCTAGGCAGATCCACTTGACGTCCGCAGTTGGGGCAATAGTCATCCACCATCACGACGGGTCGATGGTGAGCCCGACGGAGGCCGCGCTCCAGCGCGGCCGCGTCGAGGTGACCAAAGGTGACGAGTTGCCCACCCATCGCTCGCACCATCACGGCCGCCCAGCGCGAGACCGGGTAGGCGTACGCGTCCATCAGCAGACTGACGGGAGCGCGCGCGAGTCGTCGCACCAAGTCGACATAGAGGTGCAGGGTCGAGCTGCCCACGAGCCCGGCTCGAAAGCCTTGCAGGCGTGCGACTTCGTTACCCAGCTGCCGCTCTTCGCGGCCCGTAGAGAGGACGGCCGGCAAGCCCTTGGTCAGGCGGTGATAGCCGGGGAGCGCTCTGCTCGGGTGTCGAAAGCCGAGGTAGAGAGCAGAGGTGAAGTCGACGAGTTGCCTTACCACCGAGTTCCGTCAGCCCAGCCCCTTCACCTTCCGCTCGAGGAGCTCGGCGGGTTGCTCGAGGAGCTTGCTGGGAAGCGTGAAGTCCACACGGTCCGCGGTCAAGTCCACGCCCGTGAGCGCTCGATACGAGTGAAGGTAGCTTTGGATCTCGTTGCGCCAGAACTTCGCCCAGCTGACGGCGGCCTCTCGCTGCTTGATGCTCGCCCACGACGTGAAGCGAATCGACAGCAGAATCGGCTCTCCGAACACGGCGAGGTCTCGAAAGTGAGCGACGGGTGCGGTTCCCCAGTTCTGCAAATCCCGCATCGTCTCCACCTGCCCCATCCACGGCTCCTCGTACGGCACCATCACGCGGCCCCCGAGAAACTCTCGCATTTCCGGGCGAGCCAGGAGCCACATTTGAATGAGAATCTCCGAGCGGGAGCTCCACGGAAGGTCGCCGTACTGGTTGTGAGCTCCCTGCGAGAGGATCAGATGGACCTCGCGCAGGGAATTGAGCAGTGGGAACCCGTCGGCGAAGATCGTCGCATCGTCGTCGTCGCGAAAGAAGCGCGAGGCGAGGTTGAGCAGAGTGTGAAACGCCTTGATGAACTGGGTGCGACGGTCGATGGGCTTCAGATCCCGCACCGCCTTGCCCACGAGCGTCAAGCCGTACTCGTGCTCGTACTCGTGCGCGCGCCGCGTCAACGTCACGCGGTGCGGCTCACTCTCGATGAAACCCCAGAGCATGTTGTTGAGTGGTCGCAGGGGGTCGATGGCGATTCTCTCCAGAGGATTGCGCACGTTGCTGTTGCGCCGATTCTGAAAGCGCAGGGAGATCGCGTTCATGGTCTGAATGATCCCCGCCTCCTCGTGCCAATAGGACCAGATGAGCTCGATCAGCGTCGGGTTCTGAATGTTGGCGGGGACGATGCCGTAGCTGCCCGCGCCCGAGCCCAGCGGCAGGATGCCCTCGCTCTTGATCGGTATCTCTCGCAGCGCGCGCTGGATCAGATCGAAGTAGGGCAGTACCTTCCCTTCGACCAGAATTTCCTTCAGCTCGCAGTGGTACTGCTGGCGCCTCTCCCGCATCCTTCTCTCGTTTGCCCTGCCCTCGTCGCTGGGGGCAACGTCCATTCCGCCCTTCAGACCCGCCTCTTGGAGCAAGAAGGCCTCCGTGGCCAACCGAATCAGCTCGTACGCGTCTCGGCCGCGAAGCGGAAGGTCTGTGCTGCTCAGGCGAGCCTGGAGATCGGCAATGCGATTCTGTCCGTACACGCCCCCGAGCCTTTCGGCAGGGTTGCACAACACGCAGTCCATGAAGTCCTGGTAGCGGTTGAAGCTGATGGCATCGACGCGATCGCGAATCACACGCCACAAGCGGCCGTCGTCGGTGTCCCCTTCCGAAGTGCGGTTGAGCTGAACGAAAACGGGATCGGCCGCGGACCCAACCGGCCGGTCCTCGGGGTCGCCAGGAGCGCCGCCGCTGCTGCTACCGGTGCCGCCTGTGTCATCGCCGTTGTCAGCTACAGGTTCATCGGTCTGCTCCTCCTCGCCCTGCTCCCCCTCGCCATACGAGTCCACGGTGTCCTGCCCCGACACGGGTCCTCCCGATCCGCGTTCCGAGCCGTCACGGCTGGCCCGAAACGAAGACGCCGCGACTCGCTCGGAGGGGCCGAAACCCATCGAGGCCAGCAGCGTCTTGCGTATTGCCTCATGCTCATCGCCCAGTTCTTCGATCTTGGAATACAGCGTCTCGCGCTCTTTGGCGAGGCGGGCGGCTTGCTGAGACAGAGCCTCCAACACCGCTTCGGCACTGGCGGGAGCACCGTGCCGCTCGGCGTAGGTCGGCTCCAGATCTTGCTTCTTCTTCTTTTCGGTCATCGTATTTCTCTCCATCGCCCCACCGCGAGAGATGGGGGCTTGTTGCTAGGTCCCTCCGCGGCGAAAGCGGGCGGTGGACCACCCCAGGATCAGCCTCTGAAGAACTTCTCGCTCTGAGGTCGCCGAGAGCTGACCGGTGGCGCGCGCGTGCCCCAGCACCGCGAATACGAGCGTGGGGGACACCCTCTCGAGCACGCGAGGGTCGAGCCGCCCGTGCTCGTGGCGCCGACCGAGGCGACTCGGCACCAGACGTGGATCTCTCAGCAGCGCACCCAGAGGCTGGCCCTCCAAGCTCCGCGGCCTGAGCTCCACCACGTTCGACACGAGGCTGGGCAGCAGCCGCTGTAGCCGTTGCAGCAGGGCTCGCTGCTCCGGCTTCGCGCGATCGACCGGATAGGAGGCTTGCCAGGCCCGTGCCAGCCGCGCCCACTGGGGGTCCGGGTACAGGGCTTGACCGAAGGCGAGGCTGAGCAGCACGCGAATCCAGGGCGTGGGATGCACCCGGTGCGCGCCGCCCGCAAACACGTGAGCCGCCGGCAGGTTGAAAAGGGAAAACAAGCCGAGCCCGTGGGTGACGCCGATGCGCCCCACGGCCCAGAAGTCCGCGAGCATCTCCGACGCCCAAGCGACGTAACAGGACCATGCGGCGCGGTCCGCCGAGGACAGCGTTTGCGGGACCCGCTCGAGCCGATCCCGCAGCGCCGGAACCAGACCCAAGAGCGCTGCCGCCTGATGTCCCACCTCGTGCGCCACGGAGCCCGCCAGCCCCGTGGACCCCATGCGCTCCCGAGGGACCCGCAGCAGAGCGACCGGCGACGTTCCGCCCCCCGGCAGGCGCGTGAAGGCGCGCCGAATCGCCGCCCCCGCGCCTCGATCGAGGTAACTGACGACGACCACCTTCCCGAGCGCGATGCGCGCCGGTCGCAGCAGATCTTCGGCGGCGAAGTCGAGCCCCGCGAGCAAGCGACCCGTGCGGTGCTCCGAGCGCTGGGTGAGCGCGTCGGAGAAGAGGTCCAGCTCGTGCAGCAAGGCCGTGAAGACGAGCCGAGTTCGGGCCAGGCGGCGCTGCGCCTCGTCCGCGGCGGAGCGCCGCCCCTCGCCCGACCGCAGCCAGACGAGGTAGCGGTCGAGCGAGCTGCAAATCCGCCGGCGCCGTGTGAGCAGACCGCGCTCGATTTCCACCAGCGACGCGCCCGGGAGGGCGGCGGCCGCCACGCTCGGCATCTCCTCCGAGAACGGGCGAATTGCCTGGGCTCGGACGAGAATCGAACGCGCTTCGTGGTCCAGAAGCCTAGCCGCCTGACCCGAGGGCACGTCAGACTCCAAACAGAACGATTTTGGAGCCGCGGCGAACCCAGCGCCCGGAGCCGCTGCCCACGACCGTGAGGTTCGCCGCACCGCGCCGGGCGCTCGGGCGTCGAACGAGACCGGGCGCATGGCGACGCGCGGCATGGCGAATTGCGGAGCGCGCGACGCTCGTCGACCGAGCCTTCCGCGGAGCACGCGCCGCGCGAGCGGCGGCGGAACCGGAAAGCCGAACGAAGCGCCGCGCCATTTCCAGCTGGACCTCCTCGTCACTCAAGCCCTCGGCTTCGAACTCGAACAACCGCGAGGCGAAGGAGCCCAGCTTGCCGCCGACCACGCCGCCAATCCCGGGAACGACGAAGTTGCCGAGCGCCCTGCCCGCAAACGGCAGAGCCTTTCGCGCCACCGCTTTCAAACCCCGCCCGAGGGCTCGACCGACCTTGGAGCGCGCGAAGCGCTTCACTCCCCTGGTCGCTCGCTTGATCAGGCTGCCGAGAAACTCCTCCAGTTCCTCCTCGTCTTCGATGTCGAGCAGCTCTGCAGCGAGCTCCAGCTCTTCTTCGTCGCTGAAAGGGCTTTCCAGCTCGCCTTCGTCGAGCTCGAGGTCTTCCTCCTCGCCTTCGCCTTCGTCGTCGACCCCGCCTTCGTCGTCGACTCCGAGCTCCTCCAGCTCGTCGTCTTCCAAGCGCGTCAAATCAATGTCGTGCATATCACGCTTCCTTCTCCTTCAGACTCCCATGAGCACGATCTTGCGACCGCGCCGCGTCCAACGTCCCGAGCGCTGTCCGCCGGAAAGCGGGGACTTCGAAGTCGACGCCGCCGTCGTACTCAGCGCCTTTTGCATCGACTTCTTCGCCACCACCGCGGCGGGGGCTTGCCCCTGGGTCTTGACTGCGCGCTTGGCAGCCGCGGACGTCGCCTTGACGACGCGCATTGCCGTCTCGAGCTCCATCTCGTCCGACTCGAAGCGGCTCGCGGCAAAGCTGCCCACTGCCCGTCCCAGTCGGCGCCCCGCCTTGCCACCGAAGTGGCCGCCGATACCGCCGGCAATTCGAGGCAACGCACGGCGGGCGACCCGCTTCGCGCTGCGAACCAGCCGTCGCCCCACGTCCGAGCGCAGGAATCCGCCCGCCGCTCGCGCCGCGCGCTTCAAGACCGAGCCGAGAAACTCCTCGAGCTCTTCGTCATCTTCGACCTCGAGCAATTCGAGAGCCAGCTCCTCGACTTCTTCGTCGTCGGCCTCGTCGTCGTAACTTTCTTCCTCGAGCTCCTCTAGCTCGTCCAACTCTTCTTCGAACACGGCACTTCCTCCAGGCATCGCCAGCGGAACGCGTTGGTTGCCCCGCGATTTGGCTTGGTGATGGCAGGACCAAAGCAGGACGCGTGCCAACGGCTCGCGCAGGCGGAGAGCTACGTCGAAGAAGCCGAAATGACGACGGTTCTGCCGCGTGGCGCGCTCCGGACCGACCACCCCCGGCGACGAAGCGTGCTTCGCCAGCGGCGCTCACGGAGGCCGATCGGGCGAAGCCGGCTTCCATTGCCGCCGAGCGCCCCCTGCCGGGGGCGCCGGCTCTCAGGTACGCGCCTTGCTCGCGCCGCCCGCCGCGACCGCCAGCCTCTTGGAGCAGCGCAGGCATCCTCGGGCTCCGGACGCAGAGTGAGGTGCGCGGGTCGAATCGTCACCAAGTCCGTCCGGCGTGCAGGGGGGTGGCAGCGAGCGAGCAGAGCGCACAGCTCGTCGGGGACGCAATTGGCGTCCCCGTCGCAGACGGTCAGCTCGGGTTGCCCCGTTGGGTAGGAGTTCGTGCTCTTTCTTGCCGATCCCGAAGCGCCGGAGCCCACGCGCGCCGCGCAGATCCAGTTTCGCAAACAGATGCAGCTGGCATACCGGCGGCCCTGGAGCTCCCCCGTACTGCTCGCGCTTTCGCTATTTGCCTACCTTCGACTCCCCAGGCACCACCCGCACGTCATCGCCGAGCACATCGAGATTTCCCCCTCGGAGGTCGACGCCGAGCTGAGCGCCCCCGCCGCGGGGGCGTCATCGGGAAAGTCGTGTTCCGAGTCGCTACCCCTTGAAGGAGCCAGACATGTCTGGAGCAGCGAAGGAACTCTCCCCGAGAAGACGGCCAAAGCCCAGGAGACTTGGCTCCACGGCCATTGTTCGGACGAGGCGCAAGTGTCAAGTCCGCCTCGGCGTGCCGCCCCGGGTCGCTTTGAAATTCCCACGCGCGCACATCCTGCTCGGCCCCCGCGGCACCGGGAAACGTGCCCCAGAATTCCCCACAGTCGGCGTTGCTGGAAGCCGGCATGTCGAGCGCCCCGAACACCTCAAGGTTTCGCGAGAACGTGCCGTTCGCAAGCGAGCGGGCAGCAGGGCGGCCCTGGGGGGCAACGGGCTCCGCGCACGGCTCGGACCCGACTCGACCCGTGCGAAGGAGGGATTTCTATGGGCGTAAAAAATGTGGCGGTGGTGCTTCAGGGGCTGCAAAACGAGCTCTGCCATCCGTCGGGGATTCTCCACGAAACGGTTCGTCCGCAGCTCGAATCCCGCAACACAATCGGGAACATCGTTTCGTTCGTTCGAGAAGCGCAGGCCCTCGGCATCAAGTGCTATCTCGTCCCCATCTCGTTCACGCCCGACTACAGAGAGCTACGCGCTCCGGACGGCGTATTCGGCATTGTCAAGCAACTCGGCGCGTTCAAGCGCGGCACCTTCGGCGTCGAGCTGATCGACGAACTCAAGCCTCTGCTACCGTCAATCGAGGTGCTCGGCCCCAAGCGGGGGATGTGCGCCTTCGGTTCCACCGACCTCGACGAACGCCTCCAGCGCGACGGCATCGATACGATCGTGGCTTGTGGTCTCTTGACGAATATCTGCATCGAGTCAACCGCTCGAACGGCCAACGACTTCGGCTACAAGGTGATCGTTCTGGGCGATTGCACAGCGTGTCAGTCTCCCGACGCGCAAGACGCTAGTGAAAGGTTCGTCTTTCCGTTGGTCGCCAAGCTCGCCAAGTTTCGCGACTTCTTGTCCCAAGTCCGGGACGGTGGAGAACCATCCGAAACGACAACCGCCGCGGTGGGCGGGTGATTTGATCGTACGGGTGCAAAGAGGAAGAGTCGGGTCGTTCTTGCGTTGGCGATGACGTGCAACGCAGGCGATGGGTCGGCATGGACGAATCAGCAGCCGCCACCGCCAACACGACTCCATCGGGCGGGCGGAGGCAGGCCCGGGTGCGTAGCGGCTCCAAGATCGGGCCAGAGAGGCCCCGGTACGGCGCGAGCGTGTCTTACTGCTCGGTGCGATGGTCCACGTTCTGCTCACACTGCTCGGCGAAGTGGGCGAGCGGGGTGGTCTCGAGAGGATGCTCGAGGCGAATACCTCCAAGAAGCGCCCCCTCTCCCTCTATCGGCAGGGCTGCTACTGCTACAGCGCCATCCCGGCCATGGGCGACAAGCGACTGGCATACTTGATGGGCCTGTTCGACTAGGTCGCGCGCGAGCCGGCGATCTTCGAAGGTGTTTGCGACACTATTCGAGGGGACACTCCAGCGGCCGCCCCACGATGACTCCCCGTTCGGGCGGGCCCTCGACTGCGGCATGAAGGATGTAGGTCGGCGTGGAAAACAGGTGGCATGCTCCCGAGATTATCGTTCTATCCTCGCGACAGGAGGTGTTTTCCGCGGTCCGTCCGCTGGGTGAGCTCAGGTGTGAC
Organism: Polyangiaceae bacterium; assembly: GCA_050299315.1. GTDB lineage: Bacteria > Myxococcota_A > Polyangia > Polyangiales > Polyangiaceae > SZUA-265. The sequence continues at coordinate 29,255 of JBNKVS010000092.1, read as the reverse complement.
CGCGATGGGGCCACCAGCGCGCGGCCTCCCGCGCTCATCGTTGCGGATCTATCCGCTGAAGACGCGGCCGACACCGAATGTCGCGTTCAGGAGCTCCTTTGTCCGGGTGATGCCGTGCTCGGCATCGTGGACAGAACGCAATACGAGCCGACGATGTTTCTCGACGACGAGCTCTCCGAGTTGACAGAGCTCTCGCTCACTGCCGAGAAGCTGTTTCGCGTCCTGTCGCTCGAATCCGAGGTCGAAGCGCGGGCGGACCTACGACGCAGGATCGAGAAAGCAGCCATCGACCCAAGCGTCGTGATGATCATGGAAGAGTTCGTCAATGAGCAGATGAGGCTTCACAAGAAGCTTCAAACGCGGCTCCAAGAACGAACCCAGGAGCTGGAAGCAGCCCGCATTCGTGCCGAGGACGCGCACGAGAAGACCCGGTTGATTCTCGACAACGTCGGACAGGGCTTTCTCATGCTCGACCGAGCAGGACGTGTCACCGACGTTCGCTCGGCGTCCGTCGGCTGGTTCCTAGAGATGAGAGAAGGCGCCTCATTCGCTGACATTCTCCGCCAGCACTCGCGCGACGCTGGCGCGCTCTTGGAAGCCAACTGGGAACAGCTTCTGGACGGGTACTTGCCGCTGGAGGTCGTGATCGATCAGATGCCCAAGCGCGTCCGGCTGCGTGGCCGTCACGTTGGTATCGAGTACCGGCCTCTGCTCGAAGCCGACGCACTCAGCCAGATGATCGTGATCCTAACGGATCGGACCAGCGAGGTCGAACGCGAGCGAGCGGAGCAGGCAGAACGGGAGATGCTGAGTGTGCTGGAGCACGTCGTGCGCGACCGCGTTCGGCTAGCGGAATTCCTCGCAGAGGGGACGGCGCTCGTCGAATCGCTGGTCGAAGGCTCCGACCCCTTGGAATGGGAGCGGCGTACACTGCACACGCTCAAGGGAACGGCCGGGTGCTATGGTCTCATCAGTGTCGTCGAGCGCTGTCACGAACTCGAAACGAAACAGGCGGACACCGGCGAGCCCCTCGCCGCGGCCGACCGCGCGGAGCTCGGCGAGCTCTGGCGGCGCGCGACGGGATTCTTCGCGTCCCTGCTTGAAACGCATGTGCCCGAGAGGATCGTGCTGTCGACAACCGAGCACCAGGCCTTCGTCGAGCGCATCGAGCAACGGGTGCCGCACTCCGTTCTGAGCATCGACGCACGCAGCTGGGCGCTCGAGCCGTTGGAAAACCGACTGCGCGCGATCGGCGAGGAAGCGAAGCGACTGGCTCAGCGACTGGGGAAGGGCGAGATACGGGTCTTGGTGGAGGCGGGAACCGTGCGGCAGCGCAGCGAGGCCTGGCGGCCCTTCTGGAGCGCCTTCACACACGCCATCCGCAACGCCATCGACCACGGGCTCGAATCCGAGCAAGAGCGACGCGAGCTCGGCAAGCCGGCTGTGGGCTCGCTCGAGCTCCGGTGTCGGCTCTGGCACGACCGCTACGTGATCGAGCTCGCTGACGATGGTCGCGGTGTCGACTGGGACGCCGTCGCAGCCAAAGCCCGTGCCCGCGGGCTGCCGTGCGAGCGCCGCAGCGACCTCGAAGCGCGGCTCTTCGAGGGCGGACTCTCGACGGCAGCTGGAGTCACGGCGGTCTCCGGGCGAGGCATCGGAATGGGCGCGCTGAGGGCGGCCACCCTAGCGCGGGGGGGCCACCTACAAGTGGAAAGCACTCGGGGAGGCGGAACGAGCATTCGTTTCGTCTTTCCGGCGCGGGACGTCATCGACCCAAACCCCATCGGCGAAGACCAGGATCGGGGCGAGGCCAGCCGGCGTCCGAGCCTTCCGGCTGCCTTGCTGGACTGACACGGCGGGACAGCCACGCCCAAGAGCTCTTGCGGCGATCCGCATCCGGCGGTTCGAAAACTCGAGGTCACGCAGCGAGCCTCGGCAAGCCGAGGCGGTCGAAGTGGCTCGGAGGCAAGGCCCCGTCCAACCCGCAGCTCTCCGGCTCTGCCAGCTGGCACAGACCTGCCGAGATACTGGCAACGACCTTCCGAAACTGACGGCGCATCATCAACGCGTTTCATCGCGCGGGCGAAGAGGTTCCGCGGCGTGTAATACGTGTCGATGGCGACCGCGGTGTGCTCACCTTCGACCCCCAACGAGATGCGGAAGCAATAGTCGTCGAACATCTTTGACTTCCCCAGCGTGTTCGAGCGAACTGCATGACGTCCCGCGCAGGTAGTGCACGAGGGCATGAACTGCGGATTGTGGCCGGCTGGGCTGGGCTGACGGCGACCGCGTCGACCGCCACTTCGAACGCCAGCGCGCCCCTCGGCGCGCGAGAACCCGGACTCGCCCTGCGTTCACCGCCTCGGCGGCTCGGGAACCGCCGAGGCGGGCGCTTCCCTCGGCTCGACTCCGGGCCCCTGCGGCTCCAGGGGGCTCGGGGAGCGCTGGGCGCTCGAGGGCCACGTGCAGCTCGACCGCGTGCTGCGCGGGGCCGAGGTGGAGGCGGCGACCGAGCCGGTGCTGCGCTTTCAGGGTTGCACGCCTGCCACAGCGCTGGGCATCGTGCTCACGCCCTGACCTCCGAGGGCGAGGCAACGCTACGGCGCTTCGCGGCGGTAGCTCGCGATCGGCTCGAAGCTGCCCGGGCTCATTCGGGCGCCATCGAAAGGCATCGGGCATGGCGGAGCGGGCGAGGCAGCTCGCCACCCTGCGCCCGGAGGAAGTGGCGCCCGTTTCCGCGAAAGTGGCGCCGGATCGGCGTGGTCGGCCGGAGCTGGCAATGCGGCTGCTGGCCGCGCTCGTGGGCCTGGGTGTCGGTGGGTTGATTGCGTGGCGAGGGTCCTCGACGCTTTGGGCAGGCCGCGAGCCCGGCGGCGAGGCGATGAGCAGCTTGGACACCTACGGCCTCCGGCCCGCCGGGCCTCGCGCTCCGAGCCGCCCACGGCACTCCGTAGCCAGCGCCACCGGTGACCCGAGCGGGGATTCCCGCGCCGCCACCGAGATGCCGAGCTCGGAGGCGGGCGCCTCGCGAGGCCCCTCCAGCGCGGCGCCCTCCGCGCTACCCCCCCGTCCGAGGCACCCGCGGGCGCCTCGGCGCCGCCGGGCACGGAGCCCGGCGCTCCTGGGTCTGCCCGGGTGCATCGAGCGCAATCCTCCGCGCTGGGGCGCTACGTGGACCGCGCGATTCGTGAGCAATACTTTCCCCTCGCTCGCGGTTGCTACGAGCGGCTGCTCGAGCGCGACGGGCAGGCGCGAGGGCGCATCCGCCTGGCGGTCGTCGTCGCGCCCGGCGAGGGGAAAGGTGGGGTCGTCGAGAGCGTGATGATTCGAGAGGGGGCCACCCTCGAGGATGTGGCGACTCGTTCCTGCCTGCGGGACGCGATGTTTCGGGTGAAGTTCGACGCGCCCCGCGTCGAGGACGAGCGCCGCGCGGTGCGCTTTCCGTTCGACTTCGTCTACCCGCTCGAGTTCGCCCCGTAGCGGCATCTGCGTTGCGGCGGCGCTGCGCTCCCCACCGAGCACCGGAAGCTCGGCGCTTCGAGCCCCGGCTCCGGATGCCAAAACACTTCCCGAGCGTCGTGCCCCCATATCTGCCCCCGCCGGCGGTCCCGAGATGACCCCCGACCAGCAGCGCTAGGTTTGGGAAGGGCTTCGCCCGCGGCCGCCGCAAGCGGCCGACGACGCAGCTGGTGTACGTTCGGTTCGGCGGGATGGGATGGATTGTGTTGAGGTCGACTCGCCCGCCGCCCGAGGTCTTGCCTGTCTCGGTACTTCTTCTTGCACCAGCCGAAGGCATCCACCTGCTCGGCGACGGCTCGGACCGAGCACATATACAGGTATATCCCGAAGATGACCCGCACCTGCTTGGCCTCTTCGGAGATGACCTCGAGGCGAGGGAGCGATGGTGAGCGTGAGTTCCACGCGGGCTCCGCACCGCCATGGCCGCGACTCGAGGACGCCAAGGTGGGCGCTCGAAGCCCATCAAGACGGCCGCTCAAACTGCTTTCACAGCACTGAACTTCCGAGGTACCGGCGAAGAGGTTGCGGGAACATATCCGTTGGACTTCAGCCCTTCGCGGGCGAGTGCAGACCTGAGCCACTCCGAAATGAGCCCCTGCAGACGTGCGAAGCCAGACGTGCGGCGCCAGACGCGAGACGGCAAAGCGTGCAGAGCTGTTGCGAAGTTACAAGGCGAGCGAGAGGCTTCTTGACGCCGGTGGACTCTGCTAAGCTTCCATGATCGATGGGTTGGCTGGTTCAGGATGACACCGCCGTTCGGAGCTACTTGGCAGAGCGCAGCCTCTTGGGTCGTGCAACCCATTGCTGGATCCAGCTCTCGCATCGCAGCGTGTCCAACGAGCACGCAGTATTCTCCTTCGGCGCCGGCGGATGGTCCGTGAAGGATCTCGGCAGCAGAAACGGGACATGGGCCAACGGCAAGCGCCTGGCACCGGGCGAGAGCGCCAGGCTGGAGATGTTCTCACGGCTGCAATTCGGAGATGTCGGCCTGGTGCTCGAAAGCGACGGCCCTCCGACCCTCAGCGCGTGGGCTGCCAGCGGCGGCGAGCACGTCGTCGCACATGCCGGGATGATGAGCTTGCCGGACGACGACAACCCCCTGGCCTCCATCTACGAGGTCGATTCGGGTACGTGGGTCATCGACATCGACGGACGCACGCAACCCATCGCAGACGGAGACACATTTTACGTCGCGGACCGGCGATACTGCCTCCGCGTTCCAGGCCCAAACACTTGCCGCACCTTCGAAAGCACGGTGGTGGCGGGTGGCAGTATGGCGCTACAGGAGCTGACACTGAGCCTCGTCGTGAGTCGCGACGAAGAATCGATGTTGACGGAGCTGCACGGACCGACCCAATCCATCGAGGTTCCAGCGCGGGCCACACACCAGGTGTTGCTCGTCCTGGCGCGGCAACGAATCGAAGACCAGCGGCTGGGTCTCGCCGAGAGCGAGTGCGGCTGGATCTACTCGGATGACCTGGCCCGAATGATGGGGGCGGATCAACAGAAGATCAATCTCGACGTACACCGTGTCCGCCAACAGCTCGCCAAGCTCGGCGTACTGGACGCCGCCCGAATCGTGGAGCGGCGCATCCCAACCCGGCAGCTGCGCTTGGGTTTGGCTCGAATCCAGGTCCAGTAGGATCGCTTCGCCTCAGCCCGGCTCGGCTGACTCGGAGGGTGCGCCCTTCGTCGGAGCCCGACGCCACGCGACCTCGCGGAAGGCGTACTCCCGGACCACCGCCTGCCGCAACTCGTCGATGCAGCGGAAGCCGTGAGCCGAGGCGTAAACCCCGATGTGGCTGGGAATTGTGCGCTTCAACAGTCGCTCGAAGTACCAGCTCCAGAGGTCGGCCTCCGAAAGCCCAATCTCGGCCAACGTAGCATGCTCCAGATAGCGTTTCGATAGGAGAGCCTGCTTCTCGCGCGCCCGACGCAGAAGGGCGCCGTAGCTGCCGCGAAGCTTCAGTTCATCGGGGATTGCCGTCAAGATCTCCGCCTCGAGCCGCAGCTCGGCTGTCGAGGTTGCCGACTCATCGGCGAACAGGCGCGTCAGCTCTTGCGACGCCGATAGCCCCTCAGAGCCCCTCCAGGCACGGAACTGGGCCTCGTCTTCCAAACCTCGAGCCAGCCGAAATCGGGTCACCTCACGACCGACCGCTTCCTCGTCCGATTGGACCCCAGCACTCTCGGGCCTGTCGCAGACCAGCAGCCGCGCCAGGGTCGCTCGACGAAGCGACGGCAACTCTCCGGAGAGCTTCACTTCCTCGAGCAGCGGGCTGCCTCGAGTCGATGTGCCATCGCGAGATCTGCTGGCTGCGTCGAGACGCGCAGCCTCCCACTGCTCCGTATGCTCGAAGTCGAACTTCGCCTGATAAGGCTCGGATCGGGTCCGGAGGAAGAAACCCATCGTGCGAAGCATTCCAACAGCGTCCAAGCGCTTTCTGTCCACCGCCCCTTCAGGCAGCCACCCTTCAAGAGCTCTCAGTGCCCCCGGATCGATTCCCGCACGCTCGCCCACCGAGCGAAGCGTTCGGTACGAACGCTCGCCGTAGTGAAGACCTTTGGCGATACTCGAGAGCTTGCCTGCGTCCTGTGAGGTCAGCACTCTTGCGCGGACGGCTGCGCCCAGTGTGGCACGAATGTTGACCATGGCCTCGGAAAGCTTTCGGTACCCCGTATCCGGGGGACCATGCCGCACTGCCACCTCGTCGTCGTCTTCATAGTCCCCCCGTTGGAAGGCCGCAACGACCTCGCCGACGCCAACCATTCCGAACGGTGCGAGCTCCACGGCGCGCAACGCCCCCATGCTCGCGCTGCCGAATACGTAGATGCCGCGCGAAAGCGCCCAGAGAATCTCCTTGTGCCACACGGAGGCAATGCGCTCGAAGTAGCCGTCCACAATCCCGATTGCCCGTGGCTTCGCGCGCGCGGCTCGGTACACGTCCCCTTGGGCGGCAGGTGGCAGATAGGTTGCCTCGAGGTACGTAGACGCCTCCTCGACCGCCATCGTCGGCCCGAGAAATACGATTGCTTCGGTCGCGCTGCTCATTGCAAATCGCTTTGGTGTTTTCGAAGCCTCGGCCCCGGAACGTACCCCGGCGCTTCACAGATGGACTCCAAACCGGGCACGATTACGCGTACGACCGGAATGCCGAACTCGGGTTTCGTCAGGTCGACCACGATGACCTGACGACAGCCGGCCGTCTCCAAGCGCTCGAGCTCCCACTTCAGATCTGCCTCCAACGTGGACGCATCGTGCGTGGGCGCCTGGGTGAAGCATCGGCCCCCCCCGGCGCAACCTCGCCCGCTCGGGAGGCGCATCGCGCTCCCTGCCGGCTGGAGTGGAGGGCCGAACAAGGTCTGCGAGAGATCGTCACGCGCTCCGGCAATGACCGTGAGCCGACCCTGAGCCGCTTCGGTCAGGGCTCTCATCAGCGCAACCTCCCGGCGCGGGTGGCACCCGTAGCCCGCAACGGGATGAATCCGCTGGAAGTCGCAGTCGGGTCCATCTGCCACCTGGCAGCGGAACGACGGGATGCCAACGTCCGTCGTCGTCTCCCAAACACTGACCTCGACCGCAGCCGCTTCGAAGCGCCCAAGCACTTCGCGACACGGCTCGTCATCAACGGACGACAGGTCGACTGCCGATGCGGCCTGCTCCGCTGGCGAGGCAAACTGCCACAAGGCCGTTCCGTCTCGTTCGACGATCTCGCAAACGCCGTGGCTGATCGCCTCTAAGAGATGATTGCCGGAAGCCACGCCGTTCGAGCTCATCAAGAAGGCGCCAGAACCGGTTGGAAAGGGTAGTGTATAGTCGCAGTGCACGAGCTCGTAGGGCACCCAGCAGCTTCGCTCGCGCATCAAGTCGTACCCCTCGATCCAGAGCAACTTACGGTTGGCGCGGAAGAAGCCCGCCGACACGCGCGGCAAGCCGTCTACGTCGACCAGTGGCATGCGGGAGCGCAAGCGTCCGTAGCTATCCAGCAGAAGCGGCTTGTCGACGCGCTCCGCATGGTGACTCTCGACCGCCTCCATTACTCCGGAGGCCTTCGCGGCTGCCAATGTGAACCCCTTTCCGAGCGCCACGGAGACCGAGCGACTGTTGGGGCGGGTGACCGAGACCACCGGGACCCCGATTCGGTCGAGCCCCGTCAGATTGGCAATGCGCGTGATGCCCGCCCCCGCCATGATGGGTCGCGCCCGAACCAGTGTTTCCTCGGGACTGCGAATTCGATCGAGCGCGGAACGTTGCCTTTTTTCCGTGATGCCGCCCAGGGCGAGGGCGCCGTCGCCCACGCCCCGTACGGGCGTTTGGTCCTCCGTCATGCTTTCGTCGGTGTCCGCAAGCCTATTGACGCCAGTCCGAGCCCTTGAGGACTGCGGAGAGATTGAGCACCGTGCTGAAACCACCGATGCCGGGAGCGACCGGTTTCGGGGGAATGTACCCAACCGTGCTACCCGTCTCGATCATGGTTCGAGCCGGGCCAGCGGAGCTGCCTTCGAGCTCGGTTTTTTGCCACTGTTCTTTCGTGAGAATGTAGAATTTGCCTTCGTGGTGAACGACGATGTCCTCATCCTTGGGTAGAGCCATGGTTCGTGTCCTTTCCAGGTGTCTGAGCTGAGGTAGCTCGGCGCTCGTCGGCGGCCGAGAAGCCGTTTCGTGAGAGGCTGGCGCGCCACATGGTCCATGCCGCCGGGGTTGCGTGTCTCGCAGAGGGAGGCTTCGGTCGGGCGGCTCGCAATACGGCCCAACAAAGTCCCGAGCGCTGGGGTTGGCGCGACGTTAGGCGCCTGGCATCTCATGCGTGGAGCTCGGAGCTTCGCCCTCCCCTCGCTTGGCCGTGGACTTCGGGGACCTCGACGCGTAGTAGGCGTCGTCCCAGCTCGTCGGTCGCATCACGACCGCCTCCTCGGCGTTGAAGCGCTCGTCATCTGGGTTGCGCCACGGCAGACTGCCGAACGCCTGCTTCACCAGTTCTCGGACCTTGTCCACGCCATAGCTGGCATCTACCTCGAGCGACCAAAACTGAAGGATGCGGTTGAGAACTCCGGTGACGCTGATGGTACTCGAAATCAGCTTGAACTTGCCGGGCGTCGGGAGCGGCTCGGGGTAGCCCTTGAAGTAGACGTTGAACGTCCAGAGGTTCACGGTCGACGGTTGGTGGGGGAGCAGCACGTAATAGAGACGCTTCCCCTCAGCGGGAGGCTCCACCTTCGATAGGCCGGAGGGAAACACCCGGAGCACATCCTGCGCTTCCTCCTGGACGAGGTAATCCAGGTACCCGTAGAGCTGCGACTTGTCTTCTGGCGTGGCTAGCCCCTCCATCATCCTCGGCACGTCGTTTGGCGTGCCGATGTCCCAGAGATTGACATAGCGATACGGGGCCGCTCCAACGACGACGCCGGAGAGGATGAGCGTGAACTTCGTCAGCTTCTCGAACTCGGGGCGGAGCTGCTTTGCAAAACCCTCGAACGCCGATTGAACCTCCTCGGGTGAGTGGGGGCGCGGCCCTCCGGTGCTCGAGCCGGGCTCCAACGGACTGAGGAGATCCGTGCGATCAATCGACTCCTTCAGGTCCATGGTAACCCACATCACGAAGTCTCGCTCCGGATCCTCGACCAGGACGTCGTCTGCTGTCCTTCGGCTTTGGCGCTCGTCGCGAGCGACCTCTATTGCATGCATAGCAGTCCGTTGCATGGTTGCACTCCCTCATAGTTGTTGGTGTTGGGCCGCGACCTCGAGTATTTGACGAAGCCCAGCGCTCGGGTCGCGCACCAGGTGTAACAGTTGGCTCTCGAGCTCGTCCGGCATTTGCTGTTGCGAGCCGTCGCCGAGCGAAAGCAGGAGCTCGACAGCGGCCTCATGCCTTCCGTTCGACTCCATCATTCGCGCGAGAGGCCAGATCGCCAGGCCCTGGAAGGGGAATGCGATTTGTGTCCGGCGCCAGCAGGAAAGCGCCTCCAGTAGCTCTACTTCCGCTTCTTTTGGCCGCCCGGAGCGATACAGAGCCCACCCGAGGTTGGCCTTGCCAGCCCCCAGGTAGTGGTCCATCGAGTGCTCGGCAAGAAGCGCCATCGACTGCTCGGCAAGCTCGCGAGTTTTCTCGACGCGCTGCTGCCTGCGGTACGCCACGCAAAGATAGGTCAGTGCGCGAATCCTCAGCGAGACGTCTCCCATGCGGTGCGCAAAGCGCGCGACGCTCGCAAGCGTCTTGCACGCCTCCTTGTGCGAACCGTGAAGGACCAGGGCGAATCCGAGGGCAAAATGAATGGACGCATTCTCTCGAGAAACGTTCGGCGTGCCGACCCAGCGCGCCGCCTTCCGAATGATTTCGAGGCTGCGGCGAGACACCGCGTAGCGATCCCGGCGAAGCTCCGCGAAGCACACCGCCTCGTGATACTGCGCCAACTGCGCAACCGTACCCCGCAGCTTGATCATGCGGCCCAGGGGTGGCAACAACTCGTCCAACTCTGCAGAGCGCTTCGTCCAATAGTAGGCCCAGCCGCGCCCCAGCTGAATTTCGACCCACTCCGCGAACCGCTGGGGTGGTTCCTGCTCCGCCTGAGAGCTCGCGAGTACTTGGTTCGCTGCGCGGAGCGCTTCGAGCGCGTGCTCGTGGTCGTGACGCGCCGTGCGTGCTTTCCCAATCTTTCTGAGCAGGCGAGCCCGCCGAAGCGGATGGTGACGCGAGTAGGTTGCCAGGGAGAGCTGGTAGTGTTGCTCGGCCCGACGCGACTCTCCCGTGATCCGAAGCACGTCGCCTAGGCGCTCGTGGCTGCGCTGCAGTGCATTCGAACGCATCCTCGAGGACACGCCCTGGTCTTGATCGATGGTCCTGATGGCGGACTCGAAGAACCGAATGGCATCTTCGTTGGCGTAGTTTGCCTGCGCGTGCCGGCCCGCTCGCAAGTAATACACGGCAGCGCGCAGGGGGCTTTTTGCCTCCGCCCAGTGGTGGGCCAGGATCGGAAGCTGCGCCTTTCGGAGGGGCGCGATCCGAGCCTGCGCTTCGATCCAGCGCGCCACGCGTTCGTGCAACCACACCCGGCGCTGGCTTTCGATGAACGAGTAGGCGAACTTCCGAAGCTGGGGGTGAGTAAAACGCACCGACCCGGCGCTACCGGGCTGCAACAGGTGCTCGCCAGTCAAGATGGCGACCGGCTCCAGAACGGGCTCGCCGATGGCATGCGCGAGCAAGTCGAGGTTCACCTCCAGGCCAATCACGCTGGCAGCACAGAGGACATCGCGTGAGTTCACGTCGAGTTGGCCCATGTGTCGACTCATGAGCTCTTTCAATGCATCCGTTAGAGGGACGTGCTCGAGCGGGCTGGTCGTTTCCGCTTCCAACTCGGAACTCAGGCGCCATTGCCCCGCCGCTCGCTCGATCAGCCCCTCGCTCACCGCTACGCGCAGAAACTCTGCAACGAAGAAGGGATTCCCCCGCGATGCGCGCAAGAGAAAGTCGACCATCTGAGGTGGTGCGACGCGCATGGCCAACATGTCCTGCGTCATCGCCTCGACAGCGCCTCGCCCCAGACGCTCCAGAAGCACCTGCTCCCCAAAGCCTTCGTCGAACAATCGATCCAGGGCTCCGCTACGCTCGTCGGTTCGATACGTGGCGATAATTAGAACGGGGCTGTTCGCGAAGAACTCGGGCGAAAGTGAAGCCAAGAATTTCAACGACAAGTCGTCGGCCCACTGCAGGTCGTCGAGCGCCCAGAGCAACGGGCGCACACGCGACAGCTGCGTAAGCACACGCGTCAACGCCTGAAAAACCCTGTCTCGCGCCATTGTCGGCGCGGCCGACGGCGGCATGAAGCTGGTGTCCGGCGTACCGCTGGAGAGCGCGGGCTCGTAGCTCGAAAGAAGCTGTAGGTCTTCGGCAACGATGTGGAGGCCGCCAACGGTGGCTTCTGTGAGATAGTCGCCCGCCCGTTGCAACAGACTTCGAAACGGGTGAAATGGGGAGCCGCCTTGTTCACTGCGCACCTCACCGACGTGCTCGCACTCCGACGTGATGACTTCGAAGCCGGATGTCGCCGCCCGCTGGGCGGCCTCGGCTGCCACGGACGTCTTCCCGATGCCACTCTCGCCCCCAATCAATAGCAGCGACCCTTCGCCCGCGTGTAGTCGCTTTTTTGCAGACTCGATGGTCCCCAGGGGCCCCTCTCGCCCAACCAGACGTGGCCTGTACAAATACGGTTTGAACGCACTCGGCGGAGCGGAGTCAGCCTCATTCTCGGCACCCAGGCCCTGCAGCACCGAGGCTACGTAGTCGGCATGGCCGACACGTTCGTACTGCGTTTTCGCGAGCATACGCATCACGAGGCGCTCGAGCTCGAGGGGGATGCCGGCAACCTGAAGCGTCAACGGCTTGGGCACATCGTAAAGGTGCGAGCGCAAGATGGTATGCGCCTCCCCAACGTGAAACGGCGGCCAACCCACCAGGCTTTCGTAGAGCATGCAGCCAAGCGAGTAGAGGTCGGCTCTGGCATCGGTCACCTCGCCGCGGATCTGCTCTGGAGACACGTAGGGGACCGTCCCGAGGACTTGCCCACCGACAGGAGAGGCCAGAGCCTCGCGCCCGATACCACCTTGAGTGCGAGTGGCCAGCCCGAAATCCATCAGCACCGGGACGACTCCGTCGCGGAGGCACACGTTGGACGGTTTCACGTCCCGATGCACGATTCCGAGGCGGTGCAAGTAGGAAAGGCCCTGGCAGAGCTGCCGAAAGATGGCCAAAATTTCCGAGAGTCGCCCTCCGGCAACCATTGGGCGCCAGCGCTTCAGCTCGACCGAAACCTTGCTCTCGAGCGACCCGGTGTGGGCGAGAGATCGCGTGACTGTCGACGCAAACGCCGTGCCTCCAGACCGTTTGTTGCGCAGCCAGAGCGAGTCGTTGAACCTTTCGAGAGTTTCCCCCTCCACGAGGTCCATCGCGTACCACGGCGTTCCGTCCTCCACGCCTTCGGACAGAACGCGAACGACACTCGGGTGGCGCACCCGTTTCAGAGCGACGATTTCGGCTCGCAGCGCGGCCTGGAAGCTCGGCGTCGTGCCGAACACCGTCTTGACCGCGACGGCACGACCCGATTTCGTGTCGCGCGCGCGATACACGATTCCCATTCCCCCACGGCCTAGAACGCCCTCGACTCGATACTCTCCGAATTGGGGGAAGCGCTGGGAATTGGCCTGGGCCCCGAGCTCATTGCGCGAGCTGTCCTCGGCCCGACATTTGGCGAAGCTGGTTCGGGTCGTCACTTCGGAAGAAATGACCCAAGAACGCCAAGATTGTCGCACCAATCGACGGATCTCCGGGGCGCCACGCACCAAGAAGTCCTTGCTAGTCGCGATTTTGAACGTCGTTGCGCTTCGATTTGGTCGAGTGACGAGCTGCAGGCCTGGTCTGTGTGAGGCAAGAAGCATTTCGTGAGCCTGCCCTTGGTATGAACCTCGCTTCGTGGGCGCAATTTCTGCCCATTTCACCGCGCCCCGGTCCGCGCTGTAACGCGGAACGCTGGCCAGCGGGCCTCCCGGGAGCCTCCGGCAGTGGTAGGGGTACCGGGCATGTCGTCTTGCTGGACATGGCGGCGTTGCCCGCGCCAATCCACGAAGCTCCAGGCCTCGCGCAGACGCGGACGTCGCTAGCGAGACTCGAGAGTAGCGGCCCCCTGAGCCACGGGAGTCGCGAACGGACGGCGCTCTAGCGGCGGTCAAATCGACCGCGGCTAGGAGCCGCTCGCCACCTCCGCAGCACCGGCACAACCGGAGTCGGGGAGGTAGGTGGTGTAGTCGACCTACGGGGGCGGTAGAGGAGCGGCTCGGTACGCGCAGACCGAATCCGACGCGAACGAGCCATGGTCAGCGGTCACCAACAACGCGCCTATTGAGCTCACGCGCGGTTCTCCACCCAGTTCAGCGCCAAGCTCACTTGTTGGCCTCTCATCGCAAGATAGGGGAGCCCCTGGCTGCCCATCTGCAGCCAGGGGCTAGTGCTGTGTCCGCTAAGTCGCAATCACAAGCCACCACGGGCCGGTCCGCCTGTGGCGGCCCGCGGTGGTTTGCGCTGGGGGCTCGTCTTGGACACGGCACCCCTCTTTCTCTGCGGCGCCTTCGGGGCCGACGTGCCCCGTCCGCCGCCCGAGGCAAGACGACTCTCTTCCCGCGGCGACCGACAATCAGTGATTACGACTCATCGGACGGGGCACTAGGTGGCTCAACGCTCCTTCTTGAGCTTCACCATCGAGATTCCGTAGTCGGGATCTTCGAAGTGAGTGACCTCGGTCCAGCCGTGTTTCTTGTAGAAACCGACGGCCTGCTCATTCTCGCTAAAACTATCGAGAAAAAGCGTCCCGAAGAGCTCGAAGAGCTGGGCCTCGGCATGGGCAAGTAACGCCTGACCGATTCCCTTGCGGTGAAAGTCCACGTCGACCATCATGAGATCGACGGCGTCTTCCTTTAGACCGTAGCATCCCACTACGCGTTCCCCGATCGTTGCGACCCAAACGTGTTCAAGACGCTCAGTGTAATACGCGGGGACAGCTCCGCTTTGAACGTACCCCTGGACCATATCGAGTCCGATGACGCTGGGGTACTTGGTGAGCACCGTGCGGTGGGACAATTCGGTGAGAACTGCGATGTCGGCTGCCTTCGCAGCCCGTATTTCCAGTGAGTTGGTATTCTTCAATGTCCTGATCCTAACAAAACGAAAACTCACCACGCGTCCTCTTGAGACGGCGGCTGTGTGATTGCTTGACGAGAGGCCTGCCTGCGGATGGCAGGCTGGATCAGGATGCGAGACGCATGTGGCCCTCGGCTATCAGGATTTCCAGTGTGATTCAAGGGGCTATCGACGTGGACCCCTTCGGCTTTCAGCACTTGTCCTGGCTACCCGAGCGACTGCACGTCGACGATGATCGTTTCGATGGCTCGAGTCACGGTGCGAGTCGCGGGCGAGCCGCGCCGCTCCGGGATGGTTTCGCTGGTCGACCCGACGCCGCTGAGCGACCGCGGGCACGGCGCGATCGGAGACGACGGCGCCTACCGGGTCGACCACGTGAGCCCGGGCTCCCACGCGGTGAGCGCGCGTTGTTGGGGGGCGGCACCGAATACGCTGACCGCGGAGCGTGGGGCTGACGTGGGGGGGGCTGGGGCGGGCCGAGGGCACTGCGTTCGGCCCCGACGGCTCACCTGCTGCGCAATTTTCTGGTGCTGCTCACGCGACCCTCCGCCGAGCCCGTGCGAGGAGCCTCGGCGAGCAGGGGGCGCTGACGCGCTTCTTCGCCGAGGAGCGCACCCCGTCCCTTTGATCCCGCGGTCCCGCCAGGGGCCGGGGAGCTCTCACGAGGCCCTCAACGCTTGTTGGAAGTCGGAAACGATATCCCCTACATGCTCGATCCCCACCGAAATCCTCACCAAGCCGTCCGCGATGCCCAGCGAGCGCCGAACCTCGGGGTCGAGCCCCGCGTGCGAGGTGTTCGCCGGAATCGTCACGAGCGTCTCCGTGCCCCCCAGACTGGCGCTGTGGGTCGCCACCCGCACCGCGTGCACCAAGCGCGCCGCCGCCTCGGCTCCCCCGCGCAGCTCGCACGAGATCATGCCGCCAAAGCCCGAAAACAGCGCTCTGGCCACGGCGTGGTCCGGATGGCTCTCGAGCCCGGGGTAGCGGACCCGCTCGACGGCGGAGTGCCGCTCCAAAAAGCGAGCGAGCTCGAGCGCGCTGTCGTTCTGCCGAGCCACCCGAAGAGAAAGGGTGCGCAGCCCGCGACGCAGCAGGTAACACGCCTCCGGATCGGCCGCCCCGCCCATCATGTCCAGCCAGCGCTTGACCGCCGCCAACCGCTCCGTGCTGCCCACGATGGCGCCGGCACATAGATCAGAGTGCCCGTTGAGGTACTTCGTCGCGCTGTGGACGACGAGATCGTAGCCGAGCTCGAGCGGACGAAAATTGACGGGGGTCGCGAAAGTGTTGTCGATGACGCTCACGAGCCCGTGCGCCCGAGCGAACCCGACGATCTCCTGGTGCCGGGCCACCTCGAGCAGCGGGTTGTTGATCGCCTCCACGTAGACCCCACGCGTCTGCGGCCGCAGCTGTGCCTCCCAGCTCTCCGGCGCGCGCACGTCGATCGGGCTGCAGCTCGCCCCGAGCCCCGAAAGCTCGGTGCGAACGAACTTCTGAGTTGCGCCATACAAGACGCCCTGGGCGAGCAGATGCCCACCACCGGATAGAAGGGAAAGCAGCGTCGTCGTGATCGCGGCCATGCCGCTGCCCGTCACCAGCGCCGCCTCGCCTCCCTCCACGCTCGCGAGCACCGCCCCCACCTCCTGGTGGCCCGGCAACGTCGACAGCCGCGGGTAGCGGATCTCGCCATACGTCTCGCCCGCCTGCGGCTCGAACACCGTCGACCGCACGATCGGCGTCACCTTGGCCCCGGCAAACGAAGCCGCGGAGCTACCCGCGTGCACCACGCGCGTGTCGAAGTGAAGAACGTCTTTTCCCATGCCCGACAGCCTCGCACCCGCCCGAAACCCCGTCAACGCGCCTCCAATCGTTGCCCCCGTCGGCTCGACAGGCGAGCAAGGCGAGCGACCCCCACCGCTCCAGAGAAACCTTCACGGCAAACCCGCGCTCTCGAGCTTTCCATAGCCCCGCGGCAACCCCGACTCGGCGCCGAGCCAGCATCCCTACGTTTGGCTTCCACCGGAGGTGAACATGAGCAGCGCCGAGGGCGGCGACGTCCACGCCTACTGACCCGCGCGTCTTTCGGGGGCCGCCACCGGCGATGGGTTTTTCGCCGCGCGGCGCCGCTTGATACCGTCGGAGATTGCATTGTCCACCAAAAAGCCAGGCAACGAGTCGACCACCACGCCAGAGAGCAACGAGAAGCAGCTATCCACGGTTTGGACGTGGCCGGGTATCTTGGTGTACTTCGCGGTAGGCGTGCCGCTGCGCGCCTTCATGCCCCGGCATTGGGATTCCATTGTCGCGGAGGCGGTAGCGACCGGCGCGCTGATTCTGTGGTGGGCGCTCGCGTTCGGCCGGCGCGCACCCTCCGTGGCAGCCTCCCTCGGGCCCGGCCTCGACGGGCGCGCCGCTGCCGCCCGATTCGACGGCCCCGAGCGCGCCGGCCCGGCTCGACCTCACAACGCGCCTCACCAGCGCCGAGGGTTGAGCAATCGCCATTCGAGGGTGAGCTCGCTGAGAGTCTGGGTGCCGATGAGGCTCACCGCTTGGTGTCCTCCAAGGAGGCTGGCCATCCGCAGCCCGGTTTGGAAGAATACGGGGCCCCAACGCACGAGGAGAGAGCAATGCCAACGGCAAGCGAAACGGCGTGCGATCCACGACGCCCAGGCCACGGCTTCCGATCACGATCAGGTCGATGCCTAGCTCCAGCGTGATACGGCATATCGTTTCCGCGGGGGCCCCCGCGGCCACTCGCCGCACCCAAGGCACGCAGCGGCGTTCCGCGTCACTACCGTCTCCGCCGACGCCGCCGAGTCCCCCGTGAACGATCCGCTCATCGACGACCTGCGCCAAGCCCAGAGCGAAAATGCGCTCCGCCAGCCGGTCGGTGCGGCCGCCGGTTTCCAACGGCGTTCCGAATCGCTCCTCGTCGCGCCGCCCGGCTGGCCCTGTCGAAGGCCTGCTGGACGTGCCACAATCCGCGGTCGAAGTGCACGACCAGCCCCCAGTGCAGCCCGGCGAGGTATTGGCGGGCAAGTACCGCATCGAGCGAGTGCTCGGCGCCGGCGGCATGGGTGTCGTCGCAGCGGCCGAGAACTTGCAGCTCGGCGAGCGGGTCGCCATCAAATTCCTCTCGCCGGAGGCGTTGCGCCACCCGGAAACAGTCGCACGATTCGAGCGCGAAGCGCGGCTCGCCGTGAAGATCAAGAGCGAGCACGTCGCGCGCACGCTCGATGTCGGCAGGCTGGAAGGGGGCGAGCCCTACATCGTGATGGAGTACCTCGAAGGCACCGACGTGGCCGCACAGCTGCAGCGGCGGGGGCGCTTCGAGGTCGCCTGGACCGTCGATTTGGTGCTGCAAGCATGCGAGGCGTTGGCCGAAGCCCACTCGGTGGGTATCGTCCACCGCGACCTGAAGCCGGCGAATCTCTTCGTCACGACCGAGCCCGATGGCAGCCCGAGCGTCAAGCTGCTCGATTTCGGCATCTCCAAGGTGGGCGCCGAAAGCCAGGAGAGCCCAGGCATCACTCAGACCAACGCCACGCTGGGCACACCTTCGTACATGTCGCCCGAGCAACTGACGGCCGCCCGCAGCATCGACCAGCGCAGTGACATTTGGTCGCTCGGCGTCATCTGCTACCAGCTGCTCACCGGCGAGCTGCCATTTTCCGGAAGCAGCCTGGCCGAGGTGTCGCTCGCCATCTTGTCGCGCACCGCGCCGCCGCTGACGGAGAGGCGGCCCGAGCTCCCGGCGTCCCTCGTTGCCTGCGTGGAGCACGCGCTTCGCAAGGATCGCGAGCAGCGACCCAGGAATCTCGCCGAGTGGGCCGAGCAGCTGGCGGCCCACGGGAGCGAGGAGGCCGTGCGTTCGCTCGGCTACATTCGACGGGTGTCGGCGGACGCTGGCGGGGTCGTTTCCTCCGAAGACACGAAAAGCCCCGCGCGCCAGCAGATCGCCGCCGAACAGGGGGCGGCGCGCGTCTCGCCGCCTGCCACGGGGCTCCGGCGAGTGGGGTGGGCGGCGGCAGCCCTGGGCTTCTGTAGCCTCGGCGCATTGGCGCTGCTGTCCGCCTTCGACACGTCTGGCGCGGAGCCTCTCGAAGATTCCGCCGCGGAGGCCGCCGACCGGCTGCAGCCAGCGGCCTCCGTACGCGAGGAGCCCATGCGCATGCAGGGGTTCTCTGCAGGTACCGCGCGGCAGGCGGGAGGCGAAACGTTCGAGCAGCGGCAGCAGCGTACCGCGGTCCGCCCCCTGGTCAGACCGAGCGCCGCCGCAGTGCGCGCGGAAACCCATGGGGCCGCGGCGGGCGGTGCGGCCGCGAGTGCGCTGGGCTCGTCCGGGTCGACTCGCGAGCGACCCCGCGAAGGGTCGCCTTCTCGCGCCCGCGAGCGCGCGGCAGAGGCGGGGGGCCGGATTCGAGCGGGCTCGGCTAGCCGTGCAACGTCGAACACGCCCAACGCCGCCACTGTGAAGGCGAAGCCAGCCGAGGCTGTTCCACCGCGAGATCCCGCTAGTGGCTCTCCGCCGCCGAGCCCGGTTGGAGAAGACGTGTTTCGTTTGCGCAAGTAGGCGTCGCCGGGGATCGAGCGTCGAGGGCGTGCAAGGCAAGCCTCGTGCCGGTTCGGGGCGTGCCGCTCGAAGCGTCAGGCGGCGGCGGGTCGGGACAGTTGGCCCCGTGTTGCGGCCTTGCCGAAAGAGGCTCAGCCACCCCTCGTGCACCGCGGACTCTGCCAGCAGACTACTGATGAATGCCAAGCCTTGGCCGCGAGGGTCGACTGAATTGCGTGCAACTCCTGACCGTAGGCAGTGATGGCGACTCTCTGGCGCCCCGGTGCAGAGCGGCGCAGCCACGCTCGAGCCGTCACCTCTGGCAGCCAGCTTGGCATCGGGAGACCGCCCGGCTCGGCCGTCCCGCTGGGCGCGTTCACTTCGGCCACGGGCTCGGACCCGGCGTTTCGCGGACCCAGACGCCGCCCGGTGGGAGGGGGCAACGGGTTGGCGGCGGGGGGGGCGGGAGACGCCCGATCAGCGTCGGGGAGTGGAAGCGCGAGCCGGTTCGTCGGGCTCCACGCCACTCGGCGCGCGGCTCGGACGGCGCTCGCTCTCCGGCGGCCGGCGCGCGGCTCGGAACACGTCGGGGGGAACTCGAACCACGAAGCAACAACCCGAGCCAGGCTCGCTCTCGACGTCGATGCTTCCCCCGAGGCGATCGATCTCCGCGCGCACCGCCTCGAGACCCACGCCGCGGCCGGAGGTTTCACTGACCTCGGCGCGCGTGGAGAGAGCCGGAGCAAATAGCGCGCGCGTGAGCTCCTCGCGCGAGCCCGCCGGCAGACCCCTGTCCTCGGCGAGAGTCCGGACGCGATCCCAGTCGATGCCGCGCCCGTCGTCGCGGATCTCGATGCGCGTTTCGGCCTCGCCCTGGCTGGCCATGAGCTGGATGCGCGCCTGCTCGGCCTTGCCCGCCGCCACGCGTTGCTGTGGGGACTCGAGTCCATGGTCGACGGCGTTGCGCACCAAATGCACGAGCGCTGCCCAAAGCGGCGCCGCGGCCCGCGCGTCGCCCAACGCTCCGCCATCGGAGATCTCGAGCTCGACGTGACCCTTTCCGAGACGCCGGGCGAGGGCTCGGGCGTGGTCCCCCAGACGCGTTAGCGGTCGAGTGAGGGGCTGGAGCTCGAGCCGCGCCACCTCCTGGGCCGCCTCGGGCGCGGGAAGCCCTGCCTCGATGCGAGAAGCCAGCGAATGCAGGGCCTGTCGCCGTACCTCGACGCGCTCGCCTGCGTCATCGCCCGCGACTTGCACGAGCGTCTGGCGCAGCGCTCGAAAGCGCTCGACCACGCCTCGCACGCGTTCGGCGACGACCGTCTTCGACTCGATGGCGTCCTCGGCCGCGTGGCAGCGTTCGCTGAGCACCGCGAAGCCCAACATCGCCGCGGTCCCCTTGAGCGTGTGCAGCCCCGGCCGGAGTTCCTCCGGGTTCTCCTGCGAGCGCGCGAGCCGATCCACGATGCCCTCTGCCTCGTCGAAGAATCCGGTCAAGTTCTCTCGATCGCGCGAGAGCTGGCGGCACAGGGCGAGCTCTTCCCGCTGTTCGGCTTCTTCGCGCGCGCGGCGCAGCGACTCGGTGACGTCGTCGATCACGATCAGCAATCCGGCGAGGCGATCACCGGCGAAAATGGGCTCGTAGCCCACGCGATAGTGACGCCCTCGTCCCTTCAGCTCCGTCGGCATCTGCCCGATGGCCACCTCCTCCGGCAAGAAGCCATCGATCAGCTGGCTGAAGGCCGCGTCAAACAAGCTCGCAAACCTGGCGTCGATGCGTTCGGCGTAGCGCCCGAATTCCGTGCCGGGCGCGAACGGCCCAAACCACTCGTCCACCGCGCGCGAGCGCTCGGACGCGAGCCGTCCCTCGACGTCGACCGTGAGCAGACCTTGCCCGACGTTGTCGAGCACCCGCCGCATGTCCCGGTTGCGCCCGAGGAGCTCCGCCGTGCGCTCGCGCACGCGTTGCTCGAGGCTCTCGTTGGCCAATTCGAGCTGCTCGTAGAGGCGAGCGTTCTCCAGAGACGCCGCGGCGTGTCCACCGAGAAACTGCAACCGCTCGATGCGGTCGGAGTGGAATGCACCGGCCGTGGTGTCGTTCTCCAGATAGAGAATGCCCGCCAGCGTGCCGTGATGCGACAGCGGCAGGCAGGTGACCGACCTGCTGGCGTGCTCGAGTACGTAGGGATCTTGCGCGAACCGACCATCGCGAGAAGCATCGTCGATGACCACGGCCTCGTTCGTGCGCACGCAATACTGCACGATGGTGGAGGCCAGCGCGCGGCTCGCCTCGAGTGGCTCGTCGAGATCGACCAGGACCTCTCGTGGATCGACGCGCAGAGTCGCTCGCACCCGCAGCCCCTGGGGTCGACACAGTATCAAGGCTCCGCGCGTGGCGCCGGCATTCTCCGTCAGGATCTCCATCAGCCGTTCGACCAACGGTTCGAGCCGGAGCTCGCTGGCGATGGCCTGGGTGGCGCGCATGGCGGAGGTCAGATCGAGCCGTTGGCCCCCGCCCGAGCCGGATTGAGTGAGGCCCGTGGTGTGGGTGACGTTGCGCAGTTCCCGCTCCGCGTCGACGGGGGAGAAGCGCGACAGCTCGGGGAACCGCGCGCGGAGCTGAGCGACCTTGCCGGTCGCGCCCCAGCGCTCGTAGTGATGGCAAGCGTGCGCCAGCGCGTCCAGAGCCAGGCGCTTGTGCCCGTGGCGCAGGTGAAAGAGCCCGCAGCGCTCGAAAGCCAGCGCCGGGTGATGGAGGGCGGAGCCATCGCGCGCGCGCTCGATCGCCGTCTCGAACGCGTCCGCAGCTCGCTGCTGCTGGCCGTGAAGGCTGAGCGACTCGGCCCGGAGCAGCTCGTGGCGCGCGGCGAAGTTGTGTGGGCAAGAGCGGGCCCAGACTGCGAATTGCTCGATGGCCGCGTCGAGCTTTCCGAGCAGGTCCGCGCGCCGCTCCGGCTTCGCCTCCAAGGCGATCTCGGCCGACGCCACGCCGCCGTAAAAGACGCGCTCGGAATTGTAAGAGAAGCCGGGCAGCGATGGAAAGCGTTCGAGAGCGTCGAGCACTCCCTCGGGGTCGCCGCCGAAGTGGCGCACCATCGCCAGGAGCGAACCGTACATGGCGGCCACGCTCGGGGGTTGTCTGGGCAGCCCGGCTTCGAAACGCTCCTCGGAAAAATCCTCGCCATCGAGGCGGTCGAGACGCGCTGTCTTCCCCTGGAGGCAGGCGATGACGCGTTCGGCGAGCGACAGGGAGATCCGGCTGATGACATCGTCGTACGTCTTGAGTGTCGCCATGAAGCCCCGGATGGGGTCGGCCGTGACGGATAGGGGCAGTCCGGCATCCAGTCGATACAACGTGGACAGACCCATGCAGTAGAAGGCGTGCAGCTGGTCGCCTGCGTCAAAGGCGGCCACCATGGCCTCGTCGTAGTGCGGAAAGCTGTCGGAGAGCGGCCGCACCCAGGGCGAGAGGAAGGTCGCGTAGATGAAGTGCGCGGCCCCTCGGGAGCCGGCATGTTCCGGGCGCCGCGCGAGCTCGATGGCGAGCTCGCCGAAGGCGTGCGAGCGAGCGTAGTCGCTGGTCACTGCGTTGTGTACGGTGCCGTACATCGCGTAGAAAAATGGGGTAGGCGGAGCCGTGCCGTGCTCGAGCGAAAGGCGCACGGCGCGCAGGACGAGCAGCACCATCAGATCGGGGTTCTGCTGAAACGCCGCCGGGATTTCGCCGGCGATGGTCAACATGAGCGCGAGCTTCTCCGGATCGGTCATGGCCGGCGAATCGAGCAGGGACGACACCGGGCGTGAGCCGAGCGCCTGCTGGAAGCCGCCGAAGGCCTCGCCAATGGCCTGACCCAGCGCCGCCGGGTCGTTGGGCGCAGGCATGCGCTCACCGAGCAGCTCCATGGTGGCCAGGCTGACCGCGCCCGCCTCCTCGAGCTTCCCCTGGCTGGTCAAAAGGGTGGTCTTCAAGTTGCGCGCGGGCACGCGTTCGAGCACGGACCGCGCATTTTGCTCCACGATTTCGATCGCCTGCAAGGCGCGCTCGTCGCTGCCGGACAGATAGTGCGCCCCGGCCGAAAGCAGGTGGGCTGCGAGGCTCGACTCGTAGTCGGTCTCGAACGGACGACTGCCGAGCAGTTCGAGGCACGTGTCGGCGAGCTCGATCACCGCGGCGTGCGCCGCGGCCGCCTGAGCCCGCTGGGCCGCCCGCAGGCTGAGCCGGGCGACGCGGGTGCGCTCGGAGGGCCCGTCGAGGTGCTTTCGGCCGAGGTTGAGCTGCGCCACCACGTCGAACAGCTGATCGTCGCTCAGCTCGTCGTCTCCGAAGGTCGAGAGCAGAAGGCGCCCGATGCTGGCGTGGACGCGCTCGGGCTCGCCCGTTGGGATGGTGGCGTAGGCGGCCTGCTGCACCCGGTCGTGGGCGAAGCGGTAGCCCACGTCGACGGCTGCATCGTCCCGTCCATCGAGCAGCTCGTCGAGCATGCGGTGGCTCTGGTCCAGCGGCAGCAAGAACCCCCCGGCCACCGCGGGCTGAAGGGTGCGAGCCACTTCGCGGGGCGGGCGCCGTGCCACGGCCGAAAGCGCCCGAAGCCGGAAGGTGTGACCGACGCACGAGGCCAGCTGCAACAGACTCTGGGCATCCGGGGAAAGCGTGCCCAGCCGCCGGATCACCAAATCGACGACGTTGTCCGTCGCGTCGAGCGCGGCGATGGCCTCGAGGCTCCAGGAGAAGCCCCGCTTCGACTCGAAGGGCAGGTGTCCTTCCGTGCCCAGGCGCTCGAGGAATTGCGCCACGAAGAAGGGATTGCCGGAAGTCTTCTGCATGACCAGCCGGGCAAGGGGCTCCACGGGTTGGTCGCGGAGCGGCAGGGCGTCGGAAACGAGTTGCTCCACGTCGCTGGCCGACAGCGGCCCGAGGTCGATGCGTTCGACCGGGAGGCGACCCTCGATACGCTCGAGGCAACGAGAAAGCGGGTGCACCGCGTCGACCTCCCCGTCACGGTAGTTGCCGATCGAAAGGAGGTGACTCTGTTCAGGCGACGATAGCACGAGCTCGAGCACCGCGAGCGACGCGGAGTCCGCCCACTGCAGGTCGTCCAGAAAGAGTACGAGCGGCGAGCGAGCGCAGGCGCTCGCCTGCATGAACCTCCGGAACGAACGCTCGAAGCGATTCTGAGCCTCGCTGGGGGGCAGCGGCGGGACCTCGGGCTGTTCGCCGAGCGCGATGCCCAGCTCGGGCACCACTTCGATCACCACCCGCGCGTTGCTCCCGAGCGCCTCGCCGAGGCGCTGTTTCCATGCCTCGAGCTCGGCGGGCGGCGAGGCGAGAAAGACCCGCACCAATTCGCCGCAGGCCTTGCTCAACGCCGAGTAGGGCACACCGCGATGGAACTGATCGAACTTGCCAGAGACGAAGTGGCCGCCGCGCACGAGCTCGCGATGGATCTCCTGCACCAGGGCGGACTTGCCCACTCCCGCCGGGCCGGCGATGAGCAGGAGCTCGCTCGCCCCCCCTCGGACCCGGTGGACCGCATCCAGAAGCTTCCGGGTCTGCGCCTGCCGACCGTAGAGCTTCTCGGGGATGCGAAGCTCACCGTCGTAATCGCTGCGGCCCAGCGCAAACGGGGTTACCGAGCCTGATGTCGAAAGCTCTTCGTGCACGCGCTCGAGGTCGGCGACCAGGCCCGCCGCCGTCTGATAGCGATCGTCGGGGACCTTGGCGAGCAGCCGCAGGATGACGTTTTCCAGTACCTCGGGCAACTCGGGGCGGTGCACGCGCGGCGCGACCGGCTTGCGCGCGATGTGAGCATGAACCATCTCGAGCGCATCCTCGGACTGGAAAGGCAGCTGGCCCGTGCAAAGCTCATACAAGGTGACGCCGAGCGAGTACAGGTCGCTGCGCCGATCGACGGAGCGATTCGTGCGCCCCGTCTGTTCCGGAGGAATGTAGGCGAGCGTTCCCTCGAGCCGATCGATCTCGATCGGGAGCTGGCGTTCGCGCGACAACTCCGTGGCCAGGCCAAAGTCGATGACAGTGGCCTGCTCTCGGCTCTCGTCGACGAAGAATTGGTGGGGCTTGATGTCGCGGTGCACCACGCCGCGGCGATGGATGCTCGACAGCGCTCGCGCTACGCAAAGAGCGAGCCGCGGCAGTCGCGAAATCTCGGGGAGCCCGCCGGCGAGGATGTCGTCCAGCGATTGCCCCGTCACGGGTTCGAGCAACAAGCAAACGTCGCCCCGGTCATCCATCAGCTCGAGCGGCCGCACCACCTGCGCGCCCTCGAGACGCGAAAGCAGGCTGAACTCGTGCCGGAGCTCCGCCATCTCTGCCACGCCGTGGCATTCCGGGCGTGCCCTTTTTACGACGACGACCTTTCCGTCGGTCTTTCGCCGGGCGCGGAAGACGCGACGCGATCCGCGAAGGGGAATTTCCTCAACCGAGAAGAATTGTTCCAGACGTCTCACGATGCACTCGACCCTCTCACGCACCCAGCCACAATCGTCGTACGCTCAGCGCCGACTGAACAATGCATGCCGTACCGTCATCACCAGGGCGTCTGCCTTGGTGGGCTTGACGAGCCAGCCCGTGGAGCCGGCTTTGCGCCCTTCCTTGATCCGCTCCGCGTTGGGATCCGAAGTCAGGACCAGGACGGGCACCTTCGCGTAGCCCGGCAGCTTTCTGAGCTGTCGCACCAGGTCCAAGCCGTCCATCTTCGGCATGTGCAGGTCCGTGATCACGAGGTCATGTGGCGTGGCTCTCGCTTTCCACAGTGCCTCCTGACCGTCTGCCGCTTCACTGAAGCGGGCGGTCATGGTGGTCGACAGCGCGTTGCGCACCTGGTCACGCGCGGTCGGCGAGTCGTCGACGATCAGGATCCGAGCGTGCAGGTTCGGCTCGGGTGCGGTGCTGGATGGACGGGTGCTCCCCATGACGCTCCAACGTTCTCAACGACCCACCGCGCCGGGATTTTCAGCCCCGCGCTCGCGTTCGCCATGCGTTGCGGCGGCGCCGCGGGTGGACCGCGAGTGCGAGCGGGTGGTGGACCTCGCACGTCGCGGTGCGCGGTGTGGCCGTGGGGGCGCCTTTGGTCTTCGAGTGACCGTGAAGGGCCGCGATTGCGCTCCTCGCACTGCCCGCAAGTAACGCCAGCGGGCGCAAGCGACTCGGCGAACCGGTTTCTCCGGTGTCGGGGGTATTCCCCTCGGGTGTCGAGTGGGCTGCGGTGCGAGGAGCACTCGCCGCCCACACCCACGCACCCGGGGTTCCCAGTCGCTGCCGCGGTCCGGGTACGGCGCTCGCCCAACGCAGTGTCGAGGAGCGGGGGGCGGCCACTCCCCCGTGGCTGCGGAACCTCTGACGGCAACGCATCGCGGCGCCATGCCGCTGATCGGCTCGGCTGAGCGGCGCGGGCCTGCGCGCCGCTGCAACTGAAGCTTTGCTCTCTCGGCGCACGCTGGCCTGCTCCTTTTGTCGCGCGCGATTTACGAAACCCAACATGGGCTCGGTTGATGGTGCAATCGAGCTCGTCCCGGCGTAGTGTTCGCCGCCTCAGAGGAGACCCCCGTTCCATTCTTCCGTGGAGAGCCCCATGCGCAGCGTGAAAACCATCCCCGTCCTTTTCAGCGCCCTCACCTTCGTCGCGTGCGGCGGAGGGGGCTCCGACAGCCCCCCGAGCGCCGCGGCGGACATCGCCGTCGAAACGGACGGGGCGCAAGCCACGCCGAGCGAAGGCTCGCCCCAGGCCGGCGCGGGACAGGGGTCCGGCGAAGGGGAATCGAGCGGACCCGACACCGGCGGGGACGCGGAAGGCGCCAGCCCGGATCTCGACCTCGAAGCGGGCGGCGCCGGAGCGGCCGAGTCCGCCGGTTCCATGTCGGGCGACGCCGAGTCGGCGATGGGCGCGGAGCCGGTCATGGCCGAGGACGGTGCCGCGCAGGAAGATGCGCCGGCAGAGGATGCGCCGATGGAAGATGCTGCAGAGGAAGAACCCGCCGAGCCCGCGGCCGACGCGACGGCGAGGGCCGAGCTGTCGGTAACGACTGCGGCGCCCGGAGCCTGGCAGAACTTCTCGGGCACCGCGACGTGGACGCAGCTTGGCGAAGAAGTCACCGTCGTCGTCGAGGTTGCGGGCTGCCCTGACGGCCCCCACATCTCCCACATCCATGCCAATCCCGAGTGCGGCGCGGACGGCGAGGCGGCGGGGCTGCACTGGGTGCCCAATGGCGAGGTGTTCTCCGACATGACGTGCAGCGATGGCGTGGCATCCATGACCCATACCGAGAGCACCGAGGTCTGGACCATCGGGGGCGATCCGAGCACGGACGTGACGCTGCACGCCTACATGATTCACGTCCTCGACGACGCACAGGGTGGGGGGGTGCGAGCCGCTTGCGGCGCCATCGTGCAACAGTAGCCGCCGCGCCACTCGCTCCGCTTCAGGGCTCCCGAGCCCGCGGGTCCGCCCGCGCACGGTGAGGTTCTTCTTCGAGCTCGCGCTCCCGCCCTTTGGTTCTACGCTGGCACTGCGGTGCGGCGAACCGAGCGATACCCCAGGGTCGAGGGAGCGTGTGCACGAGGAGCCCGCGAGCGCCGTCTTCGGCGACGATCGGACCGCCCCCGTCGATCTCCACGCATGTCGGCCGATTTCCCATCAGTGACGCTCGACCTATCGCCAGCCGATGCCGGTTCCGCAGCCGGGCGTCGGGCTTTTGAAAGGGATGGATACTCCTGGGGCTTCGTCATGATGGTGGCCTCGTGTGGGTCGGGGAGGCGACTCGGCCGAGCGGGTCGCGTGGCAATGGTCCGCGCGCCCCCGCGCTCGGTGCCGCCTGCCAGGAGCCCGTTTGCCACGCCGAGGCCAGGCCGCACAGCCAGTCTCCCTTGGCACCGTAGGGGCAGAAAAATCCGGGCTCTTCCACGGGGGCGCGCGCCGCGGCAGGCGGGCCCGTGCCCCCCACGGCGAGTGGCGTGCGCGCCGCCCGCGGGCGGCACGTCGCTGGTTTGCCTGGAAACCGCGGCCAAGGGGGGCAGTCGCTGCCGCCGCGCTCCCCTAAGAACACTTGCACGCCGAGCAAGGCGGCTCCCTGCACTCGTGCTCGTCCCTCGCCGGCCATGTATGCGACTCCCCCCAGGTCGAGCCCGAGCTCGGCGAATAAGCATCATCGGGTGGTGGCGTTCGAATTCCAGCCTGAAAGGTCCTCCGGTCCTCGCGACTGGCTGGGCTGGCGCTGGACCAACCGCAGCAGCAGCAGGTCGCAGACTGCCGTGTTGGCGGCCGTTGGACTGCTAAACATCTGCGCAGAGTCGAGCACGGGGCAAGAGTGCCCTCGCGGGGTAAAGGTTGAGCTTCCAAACCAGCTTCCCACCCCGGAGGACACCCATGGACAGATCCATCGGCACGGACGTGCACGCCATCAGCTGCACGCTCACCATCATTGGCCCCTCGGGCCGTCGACTCGAGAGCGACGTCGTAGAGACCAACGGTCAGGGGCTCATCGAGTACGTGCGAGCGGTCCCGCGGCCGCGGCACTTGTGCTTCGAGGAGGGCACCCAGAGCGCCTGACTGCACGAGATCTTGTCTCCTCATGTCGACGAGCTGGTGGTCGTAGGGGTGACCCAGAGTCGGAGCGCCAAGAGCGACGCCAAGGACGCTCTTGGTCTAGCGCAGGCGCTACCACTGGGCACCTTCGACACGACTGTGTTCAAAGCGCCGAGTCGATTCGCTCGGCCGCGCTTTCTCGCGCAGAGCTACGACCAGATCACCCGCGATTTCGTGCGCACTCAAACTCGTCTCGAGGCCCTGTTTCGTGCTCGCGGCATCCCGACCCCAGGTCAAGCAGTCTACAAGCCGCAAGGCGCGCGCCGAGTGGCGCCAGAAGCTGCCCGAGCCCTGTCGCGGCTCAGCCGAGATGCTTTGGCAACAACTCGACGCGCAGCGCGAGCTGAAATGCACGGCCGAGAAGAAACTCGTCGCCGAGTCTCATCGGCACCCGATCACCAAACTCTTGGAGACATGCCCCGGCTTCGGCCGCATTCGCACGGCGCTAACCGTCCCGGTCGTGGTGACGCCCAACCGATTCCGTACATCCAGGCAGCTTTGGTCCTACTCGGGCCTCGGCATCGTCATGTGTTCCTCGTCGGACTGGGTGAAGAGAAGCGATGGCCGGCTGCGAGCCGAAACAGCCAAGGCCCGAGGGCTCAAATCGCTGCTTCAATCGGACGCTCGAAGAAGCGATTCCAACGCGATCCAGGACTGGGCCCCGGCCCGGTGAGCTGCTGTTGGCGCCAATGGGACTGCTGTCGCCGGCGCACGCCCTTTCGTTCCTATTCCCGAGCCGGAAATGCCTCGTGCTGCTCGTGGTGCTGAGTCGCCGGGCGGTGCGCGCGGCCGTCCGCGGCGACTTCGCCGGCGCCTTGTCGCGGCCGCCACCGCCGCCGCATCGCGAGTTCGCGGGGAGGCCCCAGGGAACGCCTCGAAAGCGTGCGTTCGAAGAGCGAGCCG
>JBNKVS010000091.1:0-30943 GCA_050299315.1 Polyangiaceae bacterium | reverse complement strand
CACGGCTGGGCCGCAGCCGCGGCCTCGCCAGCCGCGGCCAGCATATACGGAGCGCGGCCAGCCCGTAGGCAGAAAAGTGTCGACACGAGGACCCGATCCGACCACGAATCCGACGGCCCAGGCGCGCCAGACGAGAATGGGAAAAGAGCGGCGAGGCGAGCGAGCCGCGGCCGAGCCGCTCACCGGCACGAGGCGGTCCTCGTCGACGCTCTGCGCAAAGCGCGCGCGCTGGACCCGCCGAGCCCCTCGCGCCCACGCCGCGGCGAGACCGGGCCAAGCCGCGACGCGAGTTGGCGGACCGCGACCCCTCGAGCGCGGCGGAGCCGCGTCGGCCTCGTCCTTGCTCCGCCGCGAACCTTTTCCGGGGGCGCGCACGGCGGCCGCGCTCCGCGCCCCGCGAGTCAGTGCAATCGTATATACACCTTCATGCACATAGACGTGTTTCAAGCGCTCGCCGACCCCACGCGCCGCCGCATCATGGAGGCCCTGCTTTCGGGGGAACAGCCGGTGGGCGACGTGGTGGCGAAGGCGGGCGTGCACCAGTCGGGTGTTTCACGGCACCTGCGGATCCTGCACGAATCCGGCTTCGTTTCCGTGCGCCCCGACGGGCAGCGGCGCCTGTATTCCCTCGAACCAGCCCCCTTCCGGCAGCTCGACGGTTGGCTCGGACCCTACCGCGCGCTCTGGGAGGCCCGCCTGGACCGCTTCGGAGCGGAGCTGCGAAGAAAACGCGAAACACGGCCCTCCAAACGAGGAAAGCGTCGGTCATGAACGCAGACGGCAAGAAACGACCCGAACCAATCGTCATCGAGCGCACCTATCGAGCGAGCCTCTCGGATGTCTGGGAGCTGTGGACGACCAAGGCAGGCTTCGAATCGTGGTGGGGCCCTCAGGGCTTCCGAGCGGAGGTCAGCCAGCTCGAGGCGCGCGTCGGCGGGACGCTGGCGTACGAGATGATCGCCGACACCCCGGAAATGATCGCCGCCATGAAGCAGATGGGTCGACCTCCTTCCCATCCGACGCGCGCTCGGTTCACCGAGCTCGAGCCCGAGCGGAGGCTCGTCGTCACCAACGTCATCGACTTCTTGCCCGGGGTCGAGCCCTACGAGAGCCAAATCACGGTAGACCTCAGCGCGCGAGGCAGCAGTGTGCGGATGGTCGTGACGCTTTCCCCCATGCACGTGGAGGAGGTCTCCCGCATGCAGCAACGAGGCTTGGAAAGCCAGCTGACCAAGCTGGACGAGCGCTTCTCGCCCGGGGCCTCTTGAAAGGCCCGGCGGGCACGCCGCCCCACGAGCGCCGAAGGCTTCGGCTCGGCTGGCCGAGGGCACGGCGCACGCGAACAGCCCTTCGCGGCGGGGGCATCGAAGCCATCGACCAGCACGCGGACGAGGGCGTCGAGGAGTCGATGCGAAGCCAGCTTGCGGCGTCGCCCGCCGGCGGCGCGATGGGTCGAACCGAGCCGGCCGGGGAATTTTCCGCAGTCCCGCAGGGTGCACTCACAGCAGCCACACGACCGGGCGCCTCCCGAGAGCCGGTCCCCTCGCGCGAGACCGGAGAGCTGCGGTTTCCTGCGAGCGTGACCCTTGGACCCAGCGGGCGCGCGCACTACCGTGGGCCCCGCGGGCGCCTCGTGCCCACGCCCCCAATTGGAGCCATTTTGCAATTCTTCACGCCTGCTACCCTCTGCGCCACCTCACTCCTGCTGGGAGCGGTCGCCTGTTCTGACTCGGAAGACTCGCCGGCCCCGGGCGGCATGAGCGAGGTCGGCAACCTGCAGGGCGGCTCCGGAGGCACGGGCGCGGCCACCGGCGGGGGGGGCGCCGCAGCCGCTGCGGGAGGAGACGACGCCGCGGGCGGCGGGCCCAGCACCCCGGGAGGTATCGGGAGCGAAGTCCCGGAGCCGACCCTCGATCCGGAGGTGGACGAAAGCGCCGGCTCCTCCGCGTTGGACGCCGGGGTGCCGGGGCCGAGCTCCGACGCAAGCGCTCCGGTCGACGGCGGGGTCACGGCACCCGAGCCCGAGCCGGAACCCGAGCCCGAGCCCGAGCCCGAGCCGGAACCCGAGCCGCCCAGTGCGGACAACCTCGTCGCGCTGACGTTCGACGACGGCCCCTCCGTGGCGCAGACGGGACAAATCCTCGATCGGCTGGAGTTTCACCAGGTGCCGGCGAGCTTCTTCCTGATCGGGCAGAACATCAACGAGGGTACGCGCGGTGTGCTCGCACGCGCCGCGGCGCTGGGCTGCGAGTTCGAAAACCACTCGTTCGGCTTCAACGCGCTCAACAACGTCTCGGTGCAGGAGATGCAAGCCTCGGTCAACGACACCACGGCCGCCATCCAGCAATTCACGGGCACGACACCGGTGTTCTTCCGTGCCCCGAACCTCGCGACCAGCCCCCAGCTGTTTCAAGCCATCGACCTGCCTTTTGCGGGCGGGATCGTGGGGGGAGATTTCCCCGGCGGAAACCCGACGGTGGACGCGATCAGCAACACCGTGCTGGGTGCCGTACAAGACGGCTCGATCATCCTGCTGCACGACAGCCAACCGGCGCTCAATCCGCACCCGACGCCGGCCGCCCTGGATATCATCATCCCCGAGCTCGAGAGCCGAGGCTTCGAGTTCGTGACGCTGCGACAGCTGTTCGCCCGCAAAGGCGTCGACCCGAACAGCATGCAGAACGGCACCTGGAACGTCGTGCCTACCGCCAACTGAGGGCCCCCGGGGCATCCCGCCGGGGGTTCGGGCGCAGAGTAACTCGCTCGGAACATCGCTCGTGCCGTTCGACCCCGTGACAGCGACGGCCGCAAACCTGGCCGACGGAGCCACAATTGCTCTCCAGGATGAAAAATGTCGTTCGAACGAAGGGTCATTCCCCGCTACGCTGGCGACGGTGAGCGCATCTTCGGCAGTTCGTGCCATTCCGCAAGCGCATGGGCGCGTCTCGAGCGGGGCAGAGCGGATCGGCGGCCCCCGCCGCAGAGCTGGCGCCGGAGCGAAGGCGCCGCAAGGCCCACCCCGCGCGCGAGCCAGGGAGCCTCGTCGGCGCACTCCCATCGCCGGTGCGGTGGATGGCCTCTCGCTCCGCCCGCGGGGCCATCGCTCGAGACTTCGGCGGCCGCGCCGCCCCCGCGCAGCCTCCGCAAGCGGCGGCCGCTCCGAGTCCCCCCTCGTTGCCCCCAACCAGAGCCCGGCAAAGCTCGCTCATCGGATGGGCGCCGGGCAATACCCAACAGAGCGAGCCTCCCTCCGCCGTGGCCGGCACTGCGTCGTAGGCGCCACGAGCTCCGATATCGAAGAACGGCAGGGACGTGCAATCCACTCCGAGTCGCGCGGAGCCCTCTCCCCTGGAAGAGCACGCGCGCAGGCACGGCGCGCTCTCGCGGAAAGCCCCCCCTCACAGGAACCACCATGCACGCAAAACTAAAGGATCTGTTGGCAAACGGGCTGGAGCTCGATCTGTCCCCACCAGGCCGAGCGGTGGCGAAAACGGGCGTGGGGATCAGCTCGGTGAGCGGGGTCAGTGGGCAGCTGTCGACCACCGAGCGAGGGACGAGCCTGCCAGAGGGTGGGGCAGAGCGGCTGGAGCTCGCGTGGCTGCGGCTGTCGTTCGGCTCCGTGCGCCTGCAGTGTGCCGCAGAAACCGAGCTGCGGGGCGTTTCCGTGCAACTCGAGTTGCCCGCTGGCGACCCGATGCAGCTGAAAGTCGAATCGCGCCGCCTGACTTCGCCGCAGCTCACGGTGCGGGTGGGCACCATCGACATCTCCGCGCACGTGGAGATGCAAGAGGTGGAGCTGACGGTTGCCGGCTCGGCGGGATCGGTCTCCGCGCGGCGAGTGAGCTTGAATGGATTCCAAGTCGGGCTGACGGGGGTCAACGTGCTGGCCAGCACGCTCGAGTGCAAGCAGCTGACCTTCTCCTGGGGAGACGATGGTTTCCGGCTGCAAGCGCAAGGCGTGGCATGCCTCCACCTCGACGTTTCGCTGCGGGGTACCGTCATTCGCGCCGTCGACCTGGTGGCGAAGAGCCTCGAGATGCACGACGCGGATATCGCCATCACGGATTTGGGGCTCGGGCACCTGGAGACGCGCATGGATCTCGTCGAAGCCCCGACGGAGGTGGACGCGCCCGCCGCGGGCTCTCACGCGAGCGCCGAGGGGAAGGGCCCCGGCGAATCCAACGGTGGGGAGGCCGCGGGCGAGGAAGAAGTCTACGAGCCGGTATTGCCGATTTTCGACTGGCGTGTGCTCGATTCGATCTCCGGAACCGTCAACGTCGACCTGGGCGTGGTGATCAAGCTACCCGTGCTCAGTCGGCGCGCAACGCACGAGCTGCGCGTTCCCATCCGAGGCGGCATCGTCGACTACCGGGAGCTCGAGCGCGACCTTTCCGCGCTCGAAGACGCCCTCCTGGACTTCTCCGTACGGGATGGCCACCTCGTCCTGGAGTTGGGCCTGCCCTTGCTGCCGACGCGCGGCTTCGGCAAGCCGCTCGTGAAGTGGAAGCTTTCGGAAAGCGATGAGCGGCTGGCGCACGAGCGCAGGGTCCGCCTCGCGACGCTGGTGCAGCCTCAATCGGTCGACGAATCCGAGCGCCCATCGGCCCCCCCGCCCGCCGACCCTCGAGCGCGCAACAAGCCTTCGACGCTTCGCGAGCTGGCGATGAGGAATCTCGACATCACGCTTGCCGTGGACAAGCAGAGCCACCCACTTCACGCCCTCATCAAGTCGCTCGGCATCGAAGAGCTTTGCCTCACGGGGGACGTGGTCCATTCGGCCTCGGAGCGGAAGAGCTCGAAGGTATTGGTCAGGCTCCGCGGTTTGGATCTCGAGCTCGACGATTTTCCGCTCAACGGTCGGCGATTCGACCTCGGCGAGTTTCGCATCGACAGCATCCCCTCGGCCGTCGTGCAGTTCCAGGGCGTCAAGCCGGTCCGGTTCGAGCTGGGCTGCGAGGGGATCTCGTCGACTCGCGTTGCGCTCGGCAGGTTCGCTCTCTAGAGAGAGCTACGCGTCCATCCCCGCCTCGACCGTCGCCTGCACGGATCGAAGCTGGATGCCTCGCTTCTGGGCAACCGTGGATGCCGCCGCTGAGGCAGGAAGCGAGCGCCACCAACACGTACTCGACGGGCGCCGCCCCATCGTCCTCGGCCGCAAAAATCTCGGAATGGTCGGCGCCATGGCGAAACGCGGCTCGGTGGGATCGCTCTTCCCCGGGGCCGAAGAACTCCTTGACCGTACGATGGCTGTGCGTACCGCGGACCCACTCTGGCAGGTGGCGCGCCACTCGAGCTGAGCCGCCGCCGGGGCCTCGCCAAGCGCCTCCACGGGGCTTCCACGCCCGGACGCCCGGGGTGCCGCCGGGGCTCGTCCGCGAGCGCGCGGCGGCGGCCCAGGCCTGGAGCCGGAGGGAAGCGACCGGTGCCCCCCGAGGCTCCGACGGTCGACGGGCTGCACGCGCGCCGGGCGCCCGGACTCGGCAGCAAACCGCCCGCGCGGCACTCGGCCTGGTCGGGCCGGGCCGGGCGCTTCGACGATGGACGAGCGGCGCCGAGCGAATCTCCGAGCGGCAAAGGTGTGGCTGCGCCGCTTCGCGCCGACCCTCGGGCTTCGGTTCGACCCGTGAGCGACGGCCGGAACCCCTGCCGCCCGCCCCTTGCGCAACTTCTTCGCACGGGGGCATGCCGCCACGACATCGGCGCAACAATCGACGTGCCCGCGGGCGCGCTTGACGTGCCTTCGCCGACGCCGCTATCGCTACGCACCGAGGAGGTTGCATGCACAACGGCAAACGAACCCCATCCATCAAGCACATCGCGCGGGCGCTCTTCTTCTTTTCCGGTCTCTCCAGCGGCTGCGCGCCCCTGTTGAATCAAGGCTATCCCGTCGGGGCGTTCTACCATTCGACGAAAGTGCCCTCGCTGCTCGATCGAGTGGAAGCGAGTGGAGAAGGCAAGGCCGGGCCGAAGATGGGCAAGGCCTGCACCAGCGGGGTGCTGGGCGTGGCCGCCTGGGGCGACGCGAGCATCGACGCGGCAAAGAAAGCCGGAAGCATCACCAGCATTCACTCCGTGGAGGTGGAGTCGAGCGCGATCCTCGGCTTCGTCTACGTGACGGCGTGCACGGTCGTGCACGGCAGCTGACCGGCGGCTCGCTCGCGCGAGCCGCAGCCAGCGGCAGGCTTCGCCGCCCGGCATACGGCTGGCGGGCCACGGCCCGCCTTTTTGCGGCCGCGTCCGGTTCGAATGGCGACCTCGCTCCGTTCACACCCGCTCGCTGAGAGAGCTCAGACGAACCGGCGGACGAACTGCTCGATCGTCGTGGCTCCGCGCACCTGCTTCACCGCGCCTCGCTCGAAAGCGACCAAACCCGAATCGACGCCCAGCGCCATCTCACGGTACAGCTCGGCGGCAGAACGAGACACGCCGAGGCTCTGGAGCGTGGCGACGATTTCATCGGGCGGCACACGCACCGCTCGCACCGGCCGCTCCAGGGCGACCGACAGCGAGGCCGCGACTTGCTCGAAGGTCTGCTCGCGCGGCCCGAACGCCTCCACCACGCGGTGCTTGCGCGCTCGCTCCATCAACAGGGCCACCGACATGCGCGCGAGATCCGACACCGCGACCATGTCTACCCGGCGATCCGTCGAAAACAACACGGGCAGCACCCCGTGCTCCCGAACCGGGTCGAGGAAGCTGCGCAGATTCTCCATGAAGTAAGCCGCCCGCAGAAAGGTGATGCGGGTGCGCTTCAAACCAACCAGAACACGCTCGGCGTAGTGACAGGGCAGAATCGGCCCCGTGCCCGCCTCATGCTGGGCGCCCACCGAAGAGAGCATGGCCACGTGCCGCAGCGGGCTCTGCTCGAGCGCCTCTCGGTAGGCGTCCACCACCCGGCACGCCGCCGCGTTCGGCGCGTCGAACTCGTTGGCTGGCGGCACCAGCAGATACGCCCCTCGAGCGCCTTCGAAGGCAGCCCGCAAGCCATGCACGTCGTCGAGGCTGACCTCCCGTAGCTCGACCCCGCGCTCGGCCCAACGCGCGGCGCGCGCCTTGGAGCGCACGAGCGCACGCACCGCTTGACCGCGAACCAGCAGCTCCTGCGCCACGGCCCCCCCCGTTTGACCCGTTACTCCTGCGACGACGTACATCCTTCACCTCCCCCGCATCGACCCCGGCGTGCGCGAGCCGGACCCACCGGCGGCACGTCGAGTTGGTCCCCCGATGCGAGTAGCACCTCCATCCAGCGATGCGTCAAGTGCCTACGGCGACTTCGTCCCTCCCCGAACGCTGGCCATGGCGCCCGTCGATCGCGCGGTCCAACGCGCCGGAGCTGCTGCCTCTTCCTCCCCGCCCGGGCTTGCCGGCTCGACTCCCCCGCGGCGGATCGAGCGGAAAACACGGTCCGATCGTGCGGCGCCAGCGTGCTCCGAGGCGCGTTCCCGAGGCGGCCTGGATGGGTCGTCTCCTCGCGCGTCCATCTTCCCAGGCGAGCGTCCACTCGAAGTCGCACCGATCCCCTCGACGCATGCGCCACGGCCCGAGGTCTCGCGTTCCGCCGCGGTGGAACGGGGCAAGCTGGCTTGCGGACGCAAGATCGTCACGCCCCACGGGCGGGACGTTTTGCACCGCTCGGAGATCCGTCCAACAGGGCGGACAATCCGTTTCCGATCGACCGGAAACGCGCTCGGGAGCACCGAATGGCCGCGGGGCGACATGCGGATCGAGGGGGCTCGGCGAAGCTCGCGGCGTGCACGCGGGGGACTTGGCCCGCCACTCGCACTCTGGGGGGCAGAGCAACGAACCGGACCATCCGATGATGACCCCCAACACGAAGCACCACGTCTTCACCAACCTCGAGTGGCTCACCCCCTTTCGCAGTCGCGGCGACGCCGAGCGAGCGGTGCGCGCGCTGCGGGCCTTGCGCGCGACGCGCTTCCCCGACGAGGCCGACGCGCTGGCAGCGACCCCCTGCGGCTCGCGGAAGCAGGCCGAATACGCGCCGGAGCTGACGCTCGACGGTTTCTTCGAGCGAGCCGCGCGGCTGGAGGGATCGCGGGAGAGCCTCGGCCGGGAGCACGTGCTGGTGATCTGCCAGGAGCTCGGTCGCCGCCGGCCACCCCCGGCGACGAAGCGCCTGACCATCCAGGTTCCCCGGCTCGAAGATCGGCCGAAGCCGCCTTCCCGCCGCGCCGTCGTGCCGACCGGAGTGGGCACGAGGCCGGGCACGGATCGCTCCTCGGCGCGCCCGGCCTGGCAGCCTTGCGCGCCGGGAGCGCGCCCCCGGGAGCTGGACACTCGCTCAGCGCAGGCGGGCCGGGAGCTGCCCGCCCGCTCAGCGAGGCGCGCCCGGAGCGCGCGCACGAACGCTCGGGAGCGCGAGCGGACGAGCCCCACGGCGACCGCAAGAGTTCCGCAGCTGGACGCCCGGCGGGTCCACCGGGGTGGCGCTCGTGATGCTTTCCGCCCGGGATGGGATGGGCGATCACTGTCGAGTGCTCCTGGGGAGCCGATGAGTCGACGATGCGCAAAGAAACACCCCTACTGAGCCGCACGCGGCTCGGACACCTGCTGCAGTTCTTCACGAAGGACGTGTGGGAAGCGCGCCTGGAGGAGCTCCCGAGGGCGCACGCCTTCGGCTACCGGTGCGCGCGGGTGGCGCATGGGATGGTGCAGGGGCTGCTGTTCGAGGACAAGTTGCATCTGCGCGCGGCGGCGCTGACCTACTTCACGGTGCTTTCCCTGGTGCCGCTGTTGGCCTTCGCGTTCGCGCTGCTCAAGGGGTTCGGCGTCTACGACACGCTGGTCCAAGAGTCGATCCGGCCGTACGTGCTCAGCTTGCTTTCGAACAATCAGCCCCTTCATAGCGCCGTGGAGAAGATCCTCGGCTTCGTGGGGCACACGGGCGTGACCAGCCTCGGCTTCGGCGGGCTCCTGTTCCTCGTGTACGCAGCCACGCGCCTGCTGCGCAACGTCGAGGAAGCGCTCAACGACATCTGGGGCGCTCGAACGGGGCGCTCGCCCCTGCAGCAGGTGCGGGACTACGCCGCCATCCTCGTCGTCACGCCGCTGTGCCTCGTCGCCGCTGGCGCCTTGGCAACCCTCGGGCAGGCCCTTTCCTTGCTGCGAGCCGCCGGCAAAACACTCGGCGTCAGCTGGCTGGTAGATCAGGCGATCGCCCTGCTCGGCCCCCTCTCGGTGCTGTTCCTCGGCTTGGTGTTTCTCTACACGGTTCTGCCGTTCGCGAAGGTGCGGCTGCGCTCGGCCGCGCTCGGCGCTGCGGTCGGGAGCGTGCTGTGGTACGTGGTGCTGGTCATTCACGTGCGCTTTCAGGTCGGCGTGGCCAACTTCAACGCGCTGTATGCCGGCTTCGCCGCTCTGCCCATTTTCTTCGCGTGGCAGCACATCTCGTGGCTGGTGGTGCTGGTGGGCGCCCAAGTCGCCGCGACCGATCAGCATCACCGGGGCCTCGCCCGCCGCGCCAGAATCTCAGCCGTCGACAACCCCACTCGCGAGGCGGTTTGTCTCTCCGCGGTGCTCCGCATCACCCGGGCATTCACTCGCGGCGAGCCCACGCCGACCGTAGAGGGCCTGAGCGCAGAACTCGCGGTCGATGCCGCGTTGCTGGGCGAGTTGCTGGAGCGCCTCGAGCGCTGGAAGATTTTGCTGCAGACCCGCTCCGGGGAGGACGTGGCGTACGCTCTGGCCAAGGCGCCCGCGCTGATCCGCGTCAAGCACGTACTGGACGCCATGCGCCGCCCCCCTGCAGCGGAGGAATCGCGGGGGGCGGCCGGTCCCGACGTCGAACCCCTCGTGGAATGCCTCCTGGAGCGGCTGGAGCGATCCGCCGAAGAATCCCCCGCGAACCAAACGCTCGAGGAGCTGCTCCAACACCGAGAAGCGGCGCCCCGGTTCGCACGAGACGTCTCCGAGAGCGAGGCGGGCCCCGCGCCGGGCGTGGCTTCGGCCAAGTCGGGCGCGGCGCCCGCCTGAGCCGACGCGCCCCCCACGACGCGAGCCGGGCCCAGGCCCCAGGGGCGAGCTCCCGGTCGGGTCGTGCAATGCGCTGAGGGAGCCGGCGCCGCTCTCGGCCGAGCGCAGCGGAGCGCCTACCCGGCTGCGCGAGCCGCCTGCGCCGAACGCGCGATGCCGTCGACGACATGGGCCGGACCTTCGATGACGAACCGCGTCCCCCGCTCGCTCGCTCGTTGCTCGATCACGCGGCAGCGAGCGTAAATGGCGCTCGCGACGGCCGTGGCCTCATACGGAACGAACACCTCACGCGCTCGATTGCTCTCTCGCACCAGCTCCAAGATGCGATCTCGCAGGCGCGCAACCGAGTGCGCGTCGCGGCTGCTCACGGCGAGGACGGGGTGAGGTCTCGCCAAGCAGCCGAGCGTGTCTCCTTCGAGGGGAGCGGACAACCGATCCACCTTGCTCAGCACCACGAGCCGCGGAATCTGCCCCGCCCCCAGCTTTTCGAGCACGCCCTCGGTCGTGGCCAAATGCTCCGCAACCTCGGGATCCGAAGCATCGGCCACGATCAAGAGAAGCGAAGCCTCGGTCGTTTCCGAAAGCGTGGATTCGAAGCTGGCCAGCAGCCGCTCGGGCAACTTTCGAATGAAGCCGACGGTGTCGCTGAGCAAGATGTCGCCGCCGTGGCGGCTGAGGCAGCGCGAGGTCGTCTCCAAGGTTTCGAAAGGCCGATCTCGCGCGCTCAGCCCCGCGCCCGTCAGCGCGTTCATCAAGGAGGTCTTGCCGGCGTTGGTGTATCCCACGAGCACCACCCGCGCGGCACCCACCCGGTGCTTGCGTTGGGCCGCGTCCGAACGCTTCAGCTGGCCGAGCGCCCGCCGCAGCTCTGCCAGTCGAGCGTCGAGGCGGCGCGCGAGCAACTCGGAGGCCGTCTCGCCAGGCCCCCGCGCTTTGTTGAAGCCGCCGATCTGTTGGTCCATGTTCAAGCCGATTCCGCGGATCCGGGGCCGCAGGTATTCCAGGTGGGCGATCTCCACTTGAATTCGCGAGCGGCGCGTCGTCGCATTGCGCTGGAAAACGTTGAGGATCACGGCTTCCCGATCGCAGATGGGCAAGCCGGTCGCCTCTTCCAGGTTCCGGGTTTGCGAGGGCGAGAGCTCGGCGTCCACGACCAGCATCGAGGCCCGCGCGCCTCGAGCGGCCTCCGCCACGCGGGCGGCGACCCCTCGTCGGATCAGCGTGCGCGGATCGGGCTTGGATAGCAGATAGGTCTCCGCGCCGACGACGCAGTCGCCCTGGGCCTCGACGAGCCCCGCGATCTCGGCGAGGCGGGCCTCGGCCAGCCCGGGTTGCCCCGGGCGAGCCACCGAGAGAACGTAACAGCGATTGGGCTCCCCGTCGGGGGCGGAAACGGCGCCTGGTTCTCGCGCGGGCCGGGCCTCGGGCTCGTCGCGCGGCTCGTCGAGGCTGCGGAGCTCGCGGTGCGGCTCGGGGGATTTGGCATGATATCTCATGGGGTCTACTGACTGCCGGGCGCAGCGTGCGACCCGGCGGAAAAGGGGTACGAGGAGCGATGAGGAAATGGATGAGGAACGGGGCGGTCGAGGCAACCGCCGGGCGCTTCGGCGAGCGAGGAACCCCGCTCGCGCAGGCGCGCGAAGGGCACGAGGCTCGCGGTGCTCTCGCTCGAAGACCCGGCGAGGGCTGCAGACGGCCCCGGGGCGGCGGTCGCGCCGGGGCGGCGGCGGGTCGAACGCGGGCAGCGAGACGATCCACTCGCCGGACCTCGTGCTGGAACTCCCTCGCGACGCTTGCACGCGCGACCCCGTCGCCGACGACTGCGTACCGAGCCCTCGTCAACGCGACGACCCGGCGGCAGCGACGGACCTCGAGCCACCTCGCCCGCGCACGAGCCGAGCCA
Source organism: Polyangiaceae bacterium (assembly GCA_050299315.1). GTDB lineage: Bacteria > Myxococcota_A > Polyangia > Polyangiales > Polyangiaceae > SZUA-265. The sequence goes on along the minus strand of JBNKVS010000091.1, from coordinate 19,047 downwards.
GGGAGACCGCGAGTTTCGCCCGAGAAGAGGCGAAACGGCACGCTCGCCGCCAATCCCGCGCGGCCGGCTCAGGCAGCGGAAGGGACCTCGACGAACGGACGGCGCTCAGAGAAAGGGGTGCATCCACATGGTAAGCGGTAGCCTAGCGCCTCCGCCCCCTCGCGCAAGCAGCAAAACTCTTCCCCCGCCCTGCGAAGCCTCGGGCGCGCGCTCTCTGCGCCTTCGCCGGAGAACTCCCGGGGGCGTCGAGCGGCGGCGGCCGGCGCGCCTCGACCCGCGCCCGGGCCCGAGGCAGCGGCCCGCGCCCTCGGCGGTCTCGTGCGCCGAGTCCACCAGGCGCCGCCCACGCGGCGGTCGCGGTCGACTCCCAGCGCGCAAGGCGAGGTAGGCTGGGTCCCTACTCCCCCCCGGACACCGCATCGTCGCCGACGCATTCCGCCCGCGACTTCTCCAGGCCTGCCGCGCTCGGGCGCGCCGCACGTGCGCAACGGGATCGCCGCCGCCACATGCTTCTCCGCGCGACTCGAGCTCGCGCGGGGGGGCCGCGAGATCCCCCGTCAGCGTCGAATCAGGAGCCGCACGTTGGAGACATCGATCGGATGCCATTCGAAGGATCGGCGGTAGTCCCCTTGGTGGACTTCGAAGCGCAGAGCCCGCGAGGCCCAGGGTTCTTCGCTCAGCGTGCCGCCCGCATCGAGCGCGACTCGAATCCGCGGCTCGGCGTCGAACTCTCGCCCGCCGGCGGCCCGCCCGAACAGGCTCGAGCTCGCGCCGGCGGTGACGACGAGCTGGGCGACGAGCTCCGCCGCCGCCGCTTCTTCCTCGGCGGTTCGACTGTGTGACACCCGCGCCCAGCGCTCCTCGATTTGGTAGATGAGCGGGGTCCCCGAAGCGTCCTCCGGCGCCTGAGCGGGCTGCGCGGCGCCGCTCGGCGAGACGCCGGCCGCCACGGGACCGGCGGCGGGTCGGCCCGACCCACCCGGGCGAACCGGGGGCGACGCCGCGGCGGCCGGCCCCGTCGCGAGCCGCGGCGGAGGCGCGCGGTCGTGGTACTTCTTGCACAGCCCCGAGGCCTGATGACAATACCAACCCGGATCGCAGATGGCGTAGCAGTGCCCGAGCACCTTGCGGTTGATGAGCGTCGCCGCCGCGAGCCCCGCCGCGACCCCGGCGGGCTTCCCACAGCCCGTACCGGGCGCAGCCACGCCGAGCGCTAGAGCGAGCGCCAGCGCTGCGCGGCGGGAGCTCGGGGCTTTCGGGTTCGGGGGCATGACCGGTCGCCAATCGGAGTGGGGACGATACGACGCGGGGGCGGCCGCGGCCACCCCGCTTGCGAACGAGACAGGTCGGGCAGCACCGCCGCTCGCCCCGCGTGGCCCGCCCGCTCGAATCGTCCGAACGCGCCAGACGGGCGGGTCGGCAAAGCCTCGGCCACGACTCGGCACACGCCTCGGCCTGCCGCGAGGACCGTCCGAGCTGCGGCGCCCACCCGTCACGGGCCGAGGCGCAACGAGTCGAAGCGCTGGCCCGTTCCGTCGATCGCGTGCAGGCGCAACTCCTCGCCGAGCACCTCGACGTAGAGGAAGTGCAACACGTCCTCGCTGAACGCGGTGAACGGGCTGCGCCCGACCGGGCGCGTCCCGCGGCCTCCCCCGCCGGTCACCACATACGTCACCCCACGGATCGCCACGGTCCGCTCGTAGTCGTGATCGTGCCCCGCGAGGACGAGTGGCACGCGGTACCGCTCGAAGATCGGTGCGAACACCTCGCGCACCTGCGAGTCCCCGCCGTGCTTTCCGGAGGAGTACGGAGGCCGATGCAGGTACGCAATGGTCCACTTGCGATGGTTTCGGCTCAGATCCCTCTGCAGCCAATCCACCTGCTCGGAGGCAATCTGCTCCGTGTCCAACGCCACGAAGTGGACTGGGCCCCAGTCGAACGAGTACCAACGCTCCCGCCCCGGGACGCCGCCGTTTTCCGGCAGCGCGAACACGCGCCGAAAGGGCTCCGCGTCATCGGTTCGGTAGTCGTGATTGCCGGCGACCGGAAAGATCGGCAGCGAGGCGAGCAAGGGCGCGTAGACGCCGAAGAACTTGCTCTCGAAATCGCTCAACCGCCCTCCTTCGTAGGCCACGTCGCCGGTGTGCAGCATCAGGTCGAAGGGCAGCCGCATCATCTCGTCGCGCACGAGCCGCTGCTCGGGCCTGAGAGAGCCCGAATCTCCGAACGCAACGAAACGGACTGGCTGCCGTGAATCGGCGGGCGGTGCCGTGCGAAAGCCCAGCGGGCGCGTCAGCCCCTCGAGCGCGTAGCAGTAGTAGGTGTTCGCCTTCAAGCCCTCCACCTCGACACGCCACTGCCGAGCCGCCTCGAAGGTCCCCTCCAGCGTCGGCTCCAGGCGCCGCGGCTCGACGCCCGCCGAGCGGACCTCCAGCCGGGGGTCTGGCCCGCCCGCGGCGGTCGTGAACAGCAGCACCACGGATGATTCGGTGGTGCGCTGCACGTACGGCAGTCGCCGCAGCTGCCGGCGCCCCGCCTCGGTGAGCCCGCCCGCGCCGCAGCGGCGCACGAACGAAAGGCCGGGCGGCTCCCCCCGCGGGGCCGCCAGCAACAGCTCTCCGACCGACGAGGCTTCGAGCTTGTGCCCCTGCTCCGTCGAGCACGCGAGCAAGCTCGCCAGGAGCAGACCCAACGGCCCTTGCGATCGCTTCATTCGGCAGATTCCCCGGGGACTGGCCCAGACCATGCACCACTGCCCAGCGTTCGCAACCGAGCGCGCCGACTTTCGGACGGCCGCCGGTTCGTCGCCGGTGGAAAACGGCCGGGGCGGAAGCTTCGCCGCGCCGAGCTGGCTCCAGCGCGCTGGCTCCGCCGCGGGAGGAGCCGGCCACCGCGACCGCGCCGCGCGCGCCCGGGTCGCCCCCCGAGCCGGCGGCTCGGTCCCTCAGGTGGGCTCGTCCGCGGCCTCCGGCCGGGCCCGCGTCGTCCGCGCCGCCCCGAGAATGCGCGCGAAGAAGCCCTCGCTTTCCTCGAGCACGAGGCGATTGAGCCGTGCCAGCTGCGCGCGCGGGTCCCGCTCCGCCATTGGAGTGGCCAGATAGTCGTCCTGCTCGCTCCGCAGGCGCTGGGCCGTCACGACCATGTCGTGCCACGCAGCCCCCCACTGGAAGTTTTGGGCCAAGCCGCCGGCGATGGCGGATACGGCCGCGAGCACGGGCGTGGCGATGGAGAAGGTCAGCTTCAGGCCGGGATGGGACTCGACCACACGGATGGATGAAATCGACGCGACCAACGTGAGCAGCGCTCCCAGCACGATCGTGGCGTTGCGGGAAGCCTTGTACGCTCGCTTGTTCCGCTTGCTGGCCGCCCAGTAGTAGGCAATCGCGTCCTCGAAGCGCTCCTCCACGAGCCGGTGGGTGGGGTTCTGTTCTTCGCTCATGCTCGCTCCTCCCACGGCGCGACGCGCCCCGCTCGAGCGGCTCACGCCTCGTGCCGAGATGCCGCTTCGATCGGTGGACGAGGCGACGAGCGAGTGTCGCACAATCGGCCGCCGCCCGGGGGCTCGAGCCGCGCGCCCCGGCTCTCGAACGAGCCGGCGCGAGGGGGCCCCCGGAAGAACGGCTCTGGGCGCCGCCCGCCGCCAGGCGCGAGGTCGGCTGGGCTGACCCCGCTCCCCGCGTCGCGACCAGGCCGAAAGGGCCAAGGCGCCGCAGGTCGCCGCCACGCCCCGAGGCGTTGGGAAGCGCGCGTTCGGCCAACGTCGACCCTCGACGGGCGTGGGGCGGCGCCCGGCTCTGGGCACCGGGCGGCACCGGGGGGCCCGACCGGCGCATCGCTCTGCCGAAAAGCCGATGGGCAGCCCGATTGTCGACAACCTTTTCGATGCAGGGAACCACTGACAGGCAGGAGCGCAATCATGATGCCCACACTGTCCACTTCTCGACCGAGCCCCATCTCTTGGTGCGCAGCGACCTTGGCGCTTGCCGCCTGTTCCGCCGGCTCCTCGCCGGAACCCTTCGACGATTCGTGGGAGCCCTACGATGGCTCCCAGCAATCCTCCGAGCCGCCGGCGCAGGAGCCTTCGAGTGATTCCTCCGCCTCGCCGCCGGCCGCGTCGCCCGCGCAGGAGGTGCCCTCCGCGCAGGCGCCTCTAGCGCCGGCAAGCCAACCCCCGCCGTCGCCCTCCGCGTCGGGAAGCGAAGCCCCCTCGCAGGCCGAGCCCGAGGCCCCCACAGAAGGCGAGACCACGCCGCCCTCCACCGACACCGATGGCCCCCCAGTCGAAACCGAAACGGCGCCTCCGCCGTCGACGTTGGGTGGTGAGTGCTGCTCGAACGGCGATTGCCTGTGTCACGGCCCCGTGCCCAATGCGCTCACCGATGGCGACGGGCCATTCGGAACCGACTCCGACCGAGTGGACACGGGAACGCTCTTCTTCCCCACCGATGCCGAGCCGCCGTTTGCCGGGCTGGCGATCGCCGCCGGCTTCCTCAATACGGGCCGAGAAATCCTCGACTGGGGTGAGTTCTTCGCCTCGTACGGCATCGTGACCCTCGTCACGGAGACGGGCGGCGCCGACTTCCCCGACCTGCGCGCCACGAAAATGGAGCGGTCGATCGAAGAGATGAAGAGCATGGATGCGGCCAGCGGCACGCCCATCTCGGGCAAGATGAGCGGCCGCTACGGCACCAGCGGCTACTCGATGGGCGGCGGCGGCACCACCATCACGGCCACCAACGACAATACCCTCCTGTCCTCGGTGGGCCTCGCCCCCTGGTCTCCCGTGGGTCGCGGCATCGTCACGCCGACGCTGCTGTTGTGCGGCAGCACCGACGGCACGGCTCCCTGCTCGATGTCCGAGAGCGCGTACCGCCAGATCCCGGAGACGACCCCGAAGATGATGGTGGTCCTGCCGGGCGTCGGGCACTTGACGTGGCTCAGAGGGCCCACCGCGCCCGATCAAGGCGGCGCCCTGGCGTTGGCCTTCATGAAGACCTACCTCGAGGGCGACGACCGCTGGAAATCGGTGCTGCTCAGTAGCGGCGATCGCAACGTCACCACGAACATCACCGAGTGACCATCACCGAGTGACTAGTGCCTCATTTCATTTGAAATGAGGACTGGAGAAGAAAGGGTGTAGCGGTCCAGACGGGTGGAGCTGGGGCGATTTCGCCGCCCTCGCCCCGTCAGGGGCGGCGAAATCGCCCATCCACTCAATGCGAACGCTGCACTCGGGGCGCGCGGCGGCGCGGTGGAGCCCCGCACGAGTGAGCTCGTCCGATGCCCGGGCCGCGGCGGAGCTGTCCGAGCTTGCTCCAAATTGTTGGTTCCCATCGCCGGGGAATCCACATCGAAGGGAAAGCTACCAGCAGACTGACCGCTTCGCGCCGTCGCCGCGCCGCGGGGCACGAGCGCGGCGCGGCGGGCGTGTAGGGTGCTCGGGTGACCTCCGCTGGCCCCCCCGTGGCTGCGCCCGGCGCCGTCGGCTCGACCGCCGGCGCCGAGGGGCAGCGGCACTCCGAAGCCCCCACGGCTCGAGAATATGTGGGCTACGCCCTGGGAGACACGGCTTCGAACCTGTTCTTCCAGACCTTCGCGATCTTTCTGACCTACTACTACCTCGACGTCTGGGGCATCGCGGCCACGCAGCTCGCCTGGATGATGCTGACGGTGCGCTTCCTCGACGCCGCAAACGATCCCATCATGGGCTTGATCGCGGATCGAACCTCGACGCGCTTCGGCAAGTTTCGCCCGTACTTGCTCTGGATGGCCCTGCCCTATGGCCTCTGCGGGTATCTGATCTTCGCCAGCCCCGACCTCTCCGGAGACGCCCGGCTCGTCTACGCGTACGTGACCTACACTATGATGTTGATCGCCTACACGGCGATCAACGTCCCCTACTCCGCCCTGCTCGGCGTGCTCAGCCCCTCCTCCGCGGTTCGCACCCGCGCCGCGAGCTTTCGCTTCGTCGGCGCATTCGGGGGAGGCTTCCTGATTTCGCTGCTCGTGCGGCCCCTGGTCAAGAGCCTCGGGGGCGACAGCGAGGTGCGCGGCTTCCAGCTCACGATGGGGCTGTTCGCGGTAATCTCGGTGCTGCTGTTCTGGGTGACGTTCGCCACCACGCGCGAGCGCGTCGCCCCGCCCCCGGAGCAGCAGCACGACTGGCGCGGTGAGCTTCGCGAGCTGGTCTCCAATCGCCCCTGGCTCGCCCTGCTCGTGGCGGCCGTGCTCAACTCGACCTTCGGGGGCCTGCGCTCCGGCAGCACGCTCTTCTTCTTCAAGTACGTGGTCGGGGATTCGGAGCGGCCCGTGCTCTTCGGCATCTTCGATCGGCCCACCGTCTTCCTCGCGTCGAGCATGGGCTGCTTGCTGCTCGGCACGCTCGCCTTCACGAGCATCGCCCCTCGGGTCGACAAGCGGCGCTGGGCGGTCGGCCTCACGTTGGCCACCGGCGCGCTGTACGCGTTCGCCCACGTCGTGCCCCCGCAGTCTTTTGCCCTGCTGCTGGTGACGAACTCGGCCGCGACGCTGTGCTTCGGGCCCACCGTGGCCCTGATCTGGGCCATGTACGCCGACGTGGCCGACTACGGCGAGTGGAAATACGGCCGGCGCTCGACCGCCCTCGTCTACTCGGCGTCGCTGTTCGCGCTCAAGACGGGCACGATGGTCGCCGGCTGGCTGCTGCCGCTATTTCTCGACGCCTTCGGCTTCGTGCGCGACGCCGAGCAGAGCCCGGCGTCGCGGCTCGGCATCACGCTGGCGTTCGGGGTCATCCCCGGCGCGATCGCGGGCCTCAAGGCGCTCGCGCTGTGGCTCTACCCCCTGGGCCAGGAGCGGGTCGCTCAGGTGGAGTCGGCGCTGGCCGAGCGCCGCCGGCGCCCGCGCGCGGCGGCCTCGAGCGCCTGAGCCGGTCGCCGCGCGCCCCCGCCCGGGGCAAGGGGAGCCCGGGAGCGCCCCTCCGGCGCCTGCGGCCGGGCCGCCGCGCCGCGCCCGCGGCGATCGGCTGGCCGCGGCCCCCCCCACCAGGCGATGATGAGCAAGCCCGATGAAGAGACCGTGGCTTTCCCAGTACGTCGGGACCCATTCCTCCCGGCAGCTCGCGCGGGCCGAGCGCGCCCTCGCCCAAGTGGAGAGCCTCGGCCGCGCGCTGCGCAGCCAGCCCGAACGGGCGCTGAAAGCGCGCGCCCGGGGGCTGAAAGAGCGCGCCCGGGGCGGCGCCCCGCCGGACGAGCTGCTGCTCGAAACGTTCGCCCTCGTTCGCGAGGCCTCCCACCGGCGGCTGGGAATGCGTCACTTCGACGTGCAGGTGCTCGCCGGCGTGATCCTGCACCGCGGCCACGTCGCGGAGCTGAAGACCGGCGAGGGAAAGACCCTGGCCGCCACCCTGCCGGTGGTGCTGCACACGCTGTCCGGCCGCGGAGCGCACGTGGTCACGGTCAGCGACTACCTGGCCCAGCGGGACGCCGGCTGGATGCAGCCGATCTACGATTTTTTCGATCTGAGCGTCGGCGTCGTCACCGAGGGGATGGATCGGGGCGGGCCGAGCAGTGCTCGCAAGCGAGCGTACGCTTGTGACATCACCTACGTAACCAACCACGAGCTGGTGTTCGACTACCTCCACGACCAGCTCGCCGACAGCCCCGCCGAGCAGGTACACCGCCCTTTTCACTTCGCGCTGCTCGACGAGCTCGACCTGTTGCTGCTCGACGAGGCGACGATGCCGCTCATCATCTCCGGCGACGAAGAGCCGGATCCGGGGCTGTCGCTCGAGGCCCACCGCATCGCCTCCACCCTGCGCGAGGGCGAAGGCTACCGCGTCGACGCGAAAACGCGGCAGGTGACGATCGAGGAGGCCGGCTGGGCCGAGCTGGAGCGGAGGCTGCAGATCGACAACTTGGCGGCGGCCGAGCACCTCGGCTGGCGCCACGCCCTGTACAACGCGCTGATGGCCCGGGCCATCTACCAGCGCGACGAAGAGTACATCGTGCGCGACGGCGAGGTCCTGCTGATCGACGAGCACACGGGGCGCGTCTCGCCCGACAAACGCCTCTCCGACGGCCTGCACCAAGCGCTCGAAGTCAAAGAGGGCCTGAGCGTGCGGCCCGAGGCCCGCACCCTGGCCCGCATCAGCTACCAGATGTTCTTCCGGCTGTACCCTTCCCTGTGCGGCATGACGGGCACGGCGCATTCCGCGCGGGAGGAGCTGCGGCGTGCCTACGGGCTTTCGGTGGTGGTGATCCCCCCCAACCGGCCCTCTCGCCGCCGCGACGAACCGACGTGGGTGTTTCGCACCGCGAAGGAAAAGCTCCAGGCCGTGGCGGACGAGGTCGAGTGTCTGCGCGAGCGGGGGCGGCCCACGCTGATCGGCACGACCTCGGTCAAGGAGTCCGAGCGGCTGTCGCGGCTGCTCGCCGGCCGCGCGATCCCGCACGACCTGCTGAACGCCAAGGACGACGCAGCCGAGGCGGCCATCATCGCCCGCGCGGGGCGCCCCGCGGCGGTCACCATTTCCACCAACATGGCGGGGCGCGGCGTGGACATCCAGCTCGGCGGAGCCCCGAACGAGGCTCGGCGAGGCGCGGCGCCGGGCGAGCGAGCCGCGCGCGAGCGCTTCGAGCGCGACCAGCAGCTCGTGCGCGACGCGGGAGGCTTGATGGTCCTCGGCACGGGGCTGCACGAGTCGCGCCGCATCGACGATCAGCTGCGCGGCCGCGCGGGGCGGCAGGGCGACCCGGGCGGCTCCCACTACTTCGTGAGCCTCGACGACCCGGTCTATCGCAAGTTCGGACAGCCGCGCGCCAATCGGAGCGTGCTCGAGGCGCTGCGCCACCAGCTGCGCCACCATCCGAGGGGCGAGCCGATCCGGGAGGCCCGCGTCTGGCGCACGCTGGAGCAGCTGCGTCGCGAGGTGGAGCTGGAAAATCAGGTGAGCCGCCATCAGGTCCTGCGCCAGGATCTGGTCGTCGACCGGCAGCGCAGCGCGATCTACGCCTGGCGCCAGCTCGTGCTCGAAGGGGATCCCGAGCGGGTGCTCGGGCTGCTGGGCGAAATGGTGGCGGAGCTCGCTGGCAACCTGGAGGCCGCGCGGCAAACCTCGGGCGGCGGCAGAGGCGAAGCGCGAGAGGCGCCCGCGCTCTCGGCCCTCGCGCGTCGCCTGAGCTTCGAGCTGCCGCCTGCCGGGTTGCCGCGCGAGGCTGCGGCCCGCCGCGAAACGACGCCCGAGGAGCGCACGCAGCAGCTGCAGTCGCTGCTGGAGCAGCGCGTGGCGGCGCTTCGCGGGCAGCTCGGTACGGCCGCGCTCGCGGAGCTCTGCCGGGGCCTGTTGCTCGCCACCCTCGACGAGCTGTGGACGGAGCACCTCGGTCGACTCGAGCACCTCGACGACGCCGTCGGGCTCGCCGGCTACGGCGAGGTGGACCCACTGCTCGAGTTCGAGCAGCAGGCACACCGGCTCTTCTCGACTCTCCGCATCGAGCTGCGCGCGCGCACGGTCGGCGGGCTGCTCGGCTCGGCCCAGGCCGCGCGCGAGGAGGCGGGGCCTGCGCGAGGAAGCTCGCTCACACCGGGGCAAACCCCGCCGTGAAATGGCGCAACGTCGACGGCTGACTCACGATGCGATAGCCGCGAAGGCTCTCGCGGCGAGCGTGCACCCGCTCGCACACCTCCCCCACGTAGTCGATGTGGCTCTGCGTGTAGACGCGGCGGGGCACCGCCAGCCGCACCAGCTCCATCGGCGCGGCCAGCTCCTGCCCCGTCGCCGCGTCCCGGCGACCCATCATCACGCTGCCGATCTCGCAGCTTCGCACCCCGCCGGCCAGGTACAGCGCGCAGGCCAGCGCCTGGCCCGGATACTGAAGCGGCGGCACGTGCGGCAACAGCTCGGCGGCATCGATGTAGATGGCGTGCCCGCCCGGCGGCTCGACGATCGGAATGCCGACGGCCCGCAGCTTCTCTCCCAGGTACTCCGTCGAGCGAATCCGGTAACGCAGATAGTCTTCGTCGAGCGCCTCGTACAGCCCGATGGCAATCGCCTCCAAGTCGCGCCCGCTCATGCCCCCGTACGTGGGAAAGCCCTCGGTCAAAATCATCAGGTTGCGCATCTCGGCGGCGAGCTGCTCGTCGCGGGTGGTGATGAAGCCGCCGGTGTTGCCCATCCCGTCTTTCTTGGCGCTCATCGTGCAGGCGTCGGCCAGCCGCAACAGATCGCGGGCGATGTCGATCGCCGCGCGGTCCGCCTCGCCAGGCTCCCGCTGCTGGATGAAGTACGCATTTTCCGCAAAGCGGCACGCGTCGATGACCAGCGGCACCCCGCTGTCGCTGCACAGCCGCCGCGCCTCGGCCACGTTCTCCAGGCTGACGGGTTGCCCACCGCCCGAGTTGTTCGTCACCGTCAGTAGCACGAACGCCACCTTGCCGGAGCCCGCCTGCTCCTGCAGCACCCGCTCGAGCCTCGCCAAATCGATGTTGCCCTTGAACGGGTGGTGGGTGCGCGGCGAGAGCCCCTCCTGGATCACCAGGTCGAGGGGCTGGCCCCCGGCGAACTCCACGTTCGCACGCGTCGTGTCGAAGTGCGTGTTGGCCAGCACCATTTGACCGGGCTTCACCAGGCACGAAAACAGAATCCGCTCCGCGGCCCGCCCCTGGTGCGTGGGCACCACGAAAGGGCAGCCGAAGATGTCCTTCACCGCGGCTTCGAAGCGGCCGAAGCTCGGGCTGCCGGCGTAGGACTCGTCGCCGCGCATCACCCCCGCCCACTGCTCCGCACTCATCGCCGTCGTCCCGCTATCGGTGAGCAGGTCGATGATCACGTCGGTCGAATCGAGCCGAAACAGGTTGTAGCCCGCTTGCTCGAGCAACGCCTGGCGCTGCTCGGCAGTGGTCAGGCGGATCGGCTCGACCACCTTGACCCGATGCGGCTCGATCAGGGTCCGGTACGGCGCGCCCTCGGTGTCGCGCAGCGGAGGCATGGCCGCAGGGTTGCCCAAAGCCCAGCGCTCGGGCAAGGAAACGCGCGTCGCGCGGGCGCCGAGGCTCCCCGAAGGCGCCCCCCGGGCGGGCTGCCGGGCAGCCCGGGGCGGGGCAGCGACGGGGCGCGGGCGAGCCGCTCCCAGCCATCACGAGGTCGCCGGCCCTCGTGCCTGCAGCGCCGGTGAAAATCGCGCCAACCCGCTCCCGCGAAGCCCGCGCCGCGCACCGCAGGCCGCGTCGCGCGGCGCGCCGCGGAAACGGCGCGGGCCCCATCGACCCGGTCGACCGAGCCTCGGGCTCCGAAGGGCCCCCCGCGCGAGGGCCCCTCTCCGGACCGCGTCGCAGCCGCCAGGCAACCGCGGGGGGACCAACGAAAGCCAAATCCCGCAGCCGCCTTCTGTCATCCTCCGCCGTGGCGCGTCAGGCTCCGGGCGCTATCGTGCTAGCGTGACGCCCGTGCAAGAGTTCCGCCCCACCCAATGTGGCAACTACATGTTCCGTCTCGGCCCGGCGGGGGCCGACCAGCCCCACTCGAACAAAAAGGTCTGCCTCGTCGCCACCGATCGGGCACTGCTCGCCGGGCTCTTGTTCGAGCTGTCGCTCAGCGCGGATTGCTACTACGTGACCTTCTCCATCAAGCCGAAGGCCCGCATGTACGTCGGCCGCTGCTTCCTTTGCACGGATCGAGCCGCCGGCGAGCTCTGCCAGCGCCTCAAGAACCACCCCCAGCTCATGGTCACCGTGCAGGACGACGACTTCTTCAACCGTTTCCGCCAAGCCGAGTGAGCTCCCGCTGAAGCCGAGCAAGCGAGCCATTCCCCTGCCCGCGCTGGCAGGGTGCCCGTCGCGCGGGGGCTCGCTCGGCGGGCTGCGGGGTGCGGCACCTCGCCCTGCGAGCGCCCGTCTCGCGCGGGCTCTTCGGCGGGGGAGGATGCCCCCATCCCATCCGTCCTCGCGCTAGCGCGCTGCGGGCGGTGGCTTCCCCCCAATCCCCCGCTGTCGCGGGCTCAGGGGGAAGTCGCTCCAGGCCACGCCTCGAGGCCCCCCCGAGCGCCGCAGCCCGCGCCCTGCGGCGCCACGCGGCTGACGCGCGAACGACCTCCCGCCCGCCGGATCCGCTCCCGACGCGGAGCGCGCGCGCGCCGCACGCAGGGCAACCCGCGAGCCGCCTCTCGTACGACGCGGCGATGGGATCGAAGCGAGAATGGCAAAGCCTGCGATGGCGCTCTCGGGGAAGCTCGCGAGGGCGCGTTGCACGAACCGGCCGTCGAAACCGCCCGCGCCACCCCGCATGCATCGTCAGGTGGGTGCGAGTGCGCCCGTGTAGGGCACGGCGAGCGACGACCGGCCGTACCCCGCCTCGCCTCGAACGGCGCCATCGAGGCGCGGCCACCGGCACGTAGAAAGGAGAGCACGCCGGCAGGGCCGGTGAATCACACCCGGAGGAGAGCGCTGAAGCACGCCGGGGCCAAGCTCGACGAGACACCGCGCAGAAACGCCTCGCTCGCGCGAGCTCTCCACACGCGCGCGCTCGCGAGCCTCCCGGGCAACGCCTCGCTCGCGCGAGCTCTCCGCTGGCGCGCGCTCGCGAGCCTCCCGAGCAATTCCAGGTAACATGCCGCGCGGGTTTTGTTGCTCGGCGCGGGTGCCGATGCGAGACGAGTTGTGGTATTGCACGCAATGATTGGCGTCGCTTTTGGCGGGTGGGTGAGAAAGCCCCGCTCGCCAGGGCCTTGGTGCGCGCGGTGCCCCCACCGCGGGCCGAAGTATTGCAGGCCGAAGTGCTGCCGACCGAAGTAAGCCCCCCATGAATCACCGCGCTTTGCCAAACGTGCGGGCCCCGAGCGAACGAGGGTCCGAGCGCTGCCTGCCCATGGGGTCCGAACCATCGGGAGTCTCGCGGGCATCGCGTGCCGCGCAGGCGACGGCCATGCAGGCGACGGCCATGCAGGCGGGCTTCGCCTGCGTCACGACGAGCTACCGCACGGGCCGTGTCCAGCCCGCCGCCGGGCGTCGGAGTCCCGCGGGAACCAGCGGCCCCAGCGCAAGCAGCCCGGGGGGATCCGGCCGTTTCGAACGAGGCGACAGCCCGCAAGCCAATCTCCCGCAAGCCAATCCCCTGCAAAGCCAAACCCCTGCAAGCCACCGTCCCGCGGGGCGGTCTCCAGCCAGGCAATCTCCCGCCAAGCAATCTCCAGCCAGGCAATCTCCCGCCAGGCAATCTCCGGCAAGCCAACGTCCCGCGGGGCAACGCAGGGCGGCGATCCCGGCTCGGGAGCCCTTCAACCCAGACCAGGCCTCGGCAACGTGAAGGAGCCTCGCGGAACGGCCGCCGAGCGATCGCCTGCGCCGCGCGAGACGGCTTTCGGTTGCGGTCCTCGGCGGCGCGGCGGGCTCCCTCTTGCGCGTGGGCCGCGAGCCCGGAGTCACACCCAACGAGCGAAGCGCATTCAACCTGCGCCGCGCTAGGCCTCGATCCAGCGCAAGCGCTGGGGCTCGGCCCAGCTTTCTTTCCAGGGGGCTTTCGCAAAGCCCCCTCAGCCCCGGCAGTGAATTCCGGGGCTTTCACTCCAAGACGGTCGCCTTCGGCTCCACTAGCCCACGAAACGAGCGCGAGCGTGAGGTTCGCGCTTGTTTGGGGGCTAGGCTCATCGCGACGAGCGGCGCGCCTTGGCGCGCTCTTTCGGGGCACCGCGTGCGTTGCAAAGGCGCGATGTTCTGCAGTTCTTTACGGTCGCCGGGGCCGCGAATCGGGCGGTCGGCGCCGCCGCGCGCGACCGCCGCGACCCCTTCGAACGCGCCGCTTGGAGGGCTCGCCAGTGCTCCACCAGTGCCACTGGCCTGCCCGAGCCGCATCCGGTCGCGCTTCGAGCACCCAGAAAAAGAAGCTTGCTCGGAGCCAGCACGACGAGTGCATCGCGGCTCGTTTCGGTGCATGCGGCCCCGCATCCACGCGGCGCGAAAAAATTCAGCGACGCACCGCACCGTTTCGCGACGCAATTCGCGACTGTTGCAGCAGCGCCTGAACGCGGCGATCGATAACCCGGAGCGGAACGCACAATTTGTCTCGCCAGCAGGGACCGCTCGGCTGTATTTGTCGGGGGGCAGCCTGGATACGTTTCCATCACCGATGCGGAACGTGTCTGGCGAGCACACAAGCGAACAACGAGGAGCTCGATATGAACGAGAGCATGGTTCGGGGGGAAATGGATCACGGAAAGCACGCACGAAAACTGCGCTGGCGGTCGATGGTGAAGCCCACGGGAAGAAGTTATGCGCGTTCGGCGCTGGCTACGGGCGTGTGTCTGGCGTGGGCGCTCGTCGATTCGAGCGCCTGGGCACAGCCCGCCGATCAGGGCACCGCGTCCGTGGAGGACGAGCTGTCCGAGCTGGAAGAGCAGACGGCGGCTCCGGCGGCGCCCGAAGAGGCCGCGGCGCCCGAAGAGGCTCCGCCAGCCGAAACGCCTTCTCCGGCGGAGGCCAGCGCCGGGCCCACGGCGCCAGCGGCACCGGAAGCGGCCGCCGAGCAAGAGGGCATCGACACGGTCGTCGTCACGGTCGACCGCCGTCGCAAAGATCTGCAGGATTATTCGGGCACGGCGGCCGCGTTCTCGGAAGCTACACTGGAGAACCTCGGCGTGCGGAGCGTCCAGGATCTCTCGCAGATGGTTCCCGGGCTTCAGATTGGCGTCAACAACGCCGGCGCGACCATCTACATCCGCGGCGTGGGTTCGGACAACGGCACGGAGCTGGGCGACCCGGCCGTGGCCGTTCACCTCGACAACGTCTACCTGCCGCGCTTCCGCGGGCTCGGCGCCGCCTGGCTCGACGTGGAGCGCGTCGAGGTCAACAGCGGCCCGCAGGGGACGGTCCGCGGCCGCAACGCGGTGGGCGGCTCGATCAACATCATCTCGCGCAAGCCCGTGCTCGGCGAGTACCAGGCCAACGCCCAGGCGAGCTTCGGCAACTACCAGTACCGCTCGTACGAGGGCATGGTGAACATTCCCTTCGGCGACACCGTGGCCCTGCGCGTCGCCGGCATCTCGACCGTGCGCGGGCCGACGTGGGAGAACGCGGGCCCCGTGGGATCGATCCCCGGAGCCCAGAACGTGGATGATTACGCGGCAAAAGCGACGCTCCGCTGGCAGCCCCACCGCACCGTCGACATCGAGGTCGCCGGCGATTACAGCCTGCAGCAGGGGCTGGGCTACGTGGGCGCCAACCTGATCGGGCAGATCACGAATCGGGACGACAACGGCACCGACCTCGATCTGAGCGACGACGTGCTGCGGCCCATCGATCCGGACGACATCGACAATCCGCGGCGCGTCTACCAGCGCGGCCGCATGCCATACGCGGACACGGAGAACTGGGGCGTTCGCCTCAACGCGACCTACGACCCGGGCCCCTTCTCGATCGAGCTGCTCGGCAGCCACCGCTTCCTCGATTGGCGCCTGGATACGGGAGCCAACGCCGGCTACTTCACCGACCCGGAGGTGGTGGCCAACCAGAACTGGGATTCGTTCTCGTTCTCCCAACAGCAAAACAACGACTCGCACGCCACCCTCGGAGAGCTGCGCATCGCCTCCCCGGACGATCAACGGGTGGTCTGGGGCTTGGGGCTGTTCGGCTTCTACGAAGACCAGGGCGCCTTCCTCGGCCAGATCACGGGCGACCCGGGCGGCTTCAACGAGTTCAACATGCCGTCCACGATCGGCTACTCCTACGCAGCCTACGGCGACGTGACGTTCAAGGTCACGCCCGAGCTGCGCGTCGTGGGCGGCCTGCGCTACTCGATCGAGCACAAGGATCGCCTCGGTGGCCTGTGGATGATCGGCAGCGGCCTGCCCCAAAACGGGCTGAACCTGTGCGCCGAGCAGAACGCCGCCGGCGAGTGCGTCGAGCAGGGCCTGGCCAACAACGGCATCGGCCGCTACGGCACGGAGGGCTTCCGCTACCGCGGCCTCGATCGCGGGGACGACATCGAGGTGCCCGGCCCCGACGCCTCGGCGGAAGAGCGAGTCAACTTCTACCTCGACGGCATCGAGAGCTTCGGCGCGCGCGACCAGGTGCCGATCGCGCTGTGCAACGATCCACCGCCCGAGACACAGATTCAGGCCGATGGCAGCTCGCAGAACGTGATCCCCGATCGCCTCATGCTCAACGAGCAGGGGCGGCTGCGCTGTGCCTACGGTGTGCGGGACGACGTCTCGGCGGAGTTCACCAACGCTCGCCCGCAAAACGGCGAGGCCGACGACCAGTACCTCGATTTCCGCGTGGGCGTGGAATACGACTTGGCTCCCGACAACATGCTGTACGCCACGCTCTCCAGCGGCCACAAGGCGAGCGGCTTCAACGACAGCCTCCCCGACCCGGACTCGCAGGGTGAGTACCTCACCCCCGACTACGGGCCGGAGACGGCGTACTCGGCGGAGATCGGCTCGAAGAACCTGATGTTGGATCGCAAGCTGCGCCTCAACGGCTCGCTCTTCGGCTTCCTGTACGAGGGGCTGCAGTTCCAGACGATCCTCACCGTCGGTCAGCCGCCGCCGATCGACCCGAACACGGGCATGGTCGCGATCGACCCCAACACCATGCTGCCCTACCCCGACAATCGCGGAGGCACCGCCGCGCGCCAGAACGCCCAGGACACCGCCATCGCCTACGGCGCCGACGTCGAGGCGACCTACGCGATGCCCTATGGCCTCGAGGTGTCGGGTCACGCCCTGCTGATGCGAGCCAGGTTCCCCGACAACACCTACGTCAGCGACGGGCGGCTGGGCCTCAACGACAGCTACCCGATCGTCGACATCGGCGGCAACTCGCTGCCGCGCGTCTCCCCGTACACGCTCAACTACTCGCTTTCGCAGTTGATCTACTCGACCGTCGGCGTCTTCGACTGGATCGTCCAGGGGCAGACCCGGGGCCGCCAATTCATGACGGCGTTCAACGGGGACGGAACGGGCTTCGAAACGCGCGCGCCCACCTGGGGTGTCAACGCGATCACCGGAGAGCCGCTGTCCGAGGACATGCTGCCGGAGAACCAGGACGGTTACGGGGTGATCGAGGCGAACCCGGAGCGCTTGGACGACGAGGTGAACGCCTACACGGTGGTCAACGCCGGCATCGGCTGGCGCCACCCCGATGGGCGCCTGGCCGTCCGCGGCTTCGTCAACAACCTGTTCGACGTGACCTACGCCAACTTCATCGGCTCGACGCAGGGCAACCACACGCGCTTCTACAACGATCCGCGGCTATTCGGCGTTCGGGTCCGAATGGATTGGTGATGCTGCGGGCTGGCTCGTCGGCGGTCGACTCGCTCGATCGTCGCCGAGCTGGTGGCTGAAGCGCGACGCTCTGCAGCGCCGCGCGAGAGAAGGGCGAGCATGAGCCCGAGCCGCGGAGATCCGAGGCTCGGGCTCGCGCGTTGTGGTCCGATCGGCGAAGGGCCCCGCTCTTCTCCGTTTGCCCGGTTCCCAACCGAGCCGAACGCCGCGGCGGCGAACAGAGCGCGCGGCAAGCGGCGAAACACCGCCGAGTCAGGCGCTCGGCGGTGTTTCTCGTTTTCGTCCCGCGACTGGCCGCTCATCGCGGCGTCCGACGGCACCTGCATCCGGTCTCGATTCGACGGCTTCGGAACCGGAGAGGAGTCGCATCGCTCGTTCCACCACGTCGCCGTCGGCGCGACGCGGCCCGAGATCCCGAGATCGCCGAGCAGTTCGAGATCATCGCCGGGCACATCTACGGCAGCGGCCTGACGGATTGCCCCCTCATCCGGCGCGCTGCATACCGGGAGTCGAAACCTCAGCTTTCATCCCCGTGCTCACTGCATCGTGACGGGCGGCGGCCTCAGCCAGGGCGGCAAGCGCTGGCTGAAGGCGAGGGCGCCTTCGGCGCCGACGTGCCCCGTCCGCCGCTCGAGGCAAGACGACTCTCTTCCCGCGGCCACCGACAATCAGTGATTACGACTCATCGGGCGGGGCACTAGCTACTAGCGCTGCTACCACGAACCACCGCGCGTGCCGCCCAGGCGGATTCTGACCAGCTCGGTCGCGGACTGCCGAGCTCGAGCCCCCCGCCCGATCCTTTCACGCCCCGAGGATGGCCACCGCGCGGTGAAACCCTGCGGCGAGCGGCCCCTGCGGAGCGCCAGGCTCTGGGGCTGCGGCTCGACCGGAGCACCAGCGTTCACCGACATCTCAGGGCGGTCGCTAGCGCGGCGCGCTCGCATGGGCAACGCAACCCTCTCACCGGCAACGACTGTGTGCCGTCCCCTGCGTCGCGCGCAGACACGGAATTCTTCCATACAGCACGCAACTACATCGCGGACCGTCCGATTAGCCCTACGTCAGCAGGGGGGCTGCGGCTGGTTCCATGGGAAGTCGTACTTTTCCTCTGGAGGGCCACGAGCCTTTGCGGCGTATCAAACTGGAGGAATGCTAATGTCTATAGAAGCGAAGAAACTCACTGACGAGGAGCTGTCGACGGTCACGGGCGGAGCGGTTTGGTTCAAGAACTACGCGCCCGCGGGTCGCAACGCGGGCCGCCCCGGGTACGCATCCACGCCCTTCGCCAACTTCCCGGGTCACAATGTCGCGGATCCCCAATTTCAGGATCCGAGTAGGCAAGGTACGTTCCGGTTCGGCTGAGGGTGAAGGTCACAAGCGCGTGAGAACCACACTCCAGAAGAGGGCTTCGGGCCCCCGGGGGTTCGTCGAGCATTGGCTGGGGCATGGATTTTCGCTCGCCATATCGACCTCGTTGCTTGCGCACGCCTGCGGGGAGCCAGTCGACGCTGGCTCCCCGGGGGCACCTAGCCCCCCGCTCGAGGAGCACGAGCCCGACTGCGCGGGAGCCTGGTGCGAGGGTCCCGCTTTGCCCGGATCGCCTCCGCGGGATCCGGTGGTGGCGGGCGCCTTCGACACGTGTGGAGGCTTGGAGCATGTCGCTTGCGCGCCGAGCGAGCCAGCCTGCTTCGAGGCATTGCGCGCTCTGGCGGCTTGCCTGTGGGGGGGGCCGAGCCATCCGCTCCCTCAGGTCGAATTGGTCGTGATGAGCCGTGAGGAATTCGTCGAGTGG
>JBNKVS010000090.1:0-15303 GCA_050299315.1 Polyangiaceae bacterium | reverse complement strand
CAGTAGAGTACGTCATTTAGATTAAAGGACTGGGCATAGACGTCTTTCGGGTCGACGCCGGCTTTTTTGTATTCGTCGATCATCTGCTGGGCGTAGGCTTCCTGGGTGTAGTCGCCTTCGAAAGGCATTTCGACACTGGGCGATTTTAATTCGGGGGTCATTTTCATACCCAGCTTTTTGAACAGTTCGATGCTTTCGGCATGGGTAACCAGGGTGCCGCGGGCCGTGTACAGGTCCGTTCGCCAATTTGCCGTGGCGTTCATGTATTCTTCTACTGTGACCGCTTCCGGGTTGGATGCGTCCATTTTGCCTTTGAGCATCTTAAACTCTGCCAGGGTAATATCGCTGGTGCAGCATTTGGCCGATGCTTTTTTGTTACTTTGCCGGTCGTGGGATCGAATTCGGCCGGGGTGAAGGGTTCGGAACACTTGGCGGCCAGCTCTGGGATGGCCAGAATGTTGGTCGTGGTGTGAAGGTCGCACTGCGAATGGCGGCAGACCAGTTGCCGGTCCTTGGTGAAAGTAACATCACATTCACAGATGCCGGCGCCCATGCGCGCCGCCGCTTCGTAGGATTGTCTCGTGTGCTCGGGGAATTGCAGGGCGGCACCGCGGTGCCCGATCGAAAAGTCCGTCGAGGCGAACGGTCCCTCCCCGCAGGCCTGCAGGCGAGCCTTGAGGCGCCCGTCGGGGAGGTCGTCGACGAGGTAATGGGGGCGCGGGCCCAGCTGCACCGACGCTTCTCCCTGGCCCCGCGACGAGCGACGGTGCCGGTCCGGGCCAGAGGCGACGGCGGCTGTCGTGACGCCGACGGTCACGGCCACGAGCGCGGCGCCCGAGGCGCACCGGATTGCCAGACTTCGATTGTAGATCCGCATGGTAGCTACTCCTGTGGGGGGTAAGTCGCCGCCGCTTCGAGCAACCGGAGAAGCTCGAAGAGCGGCGGCGGCGGCCGGCCTCACGCGCATCGCGCGAACGAAAGGCCCCCACCCGTCGACGAAACCGAGTCGAACGGGGGGGCCCGGCTCACGCGGTGCACTGTAGGGCGGGGCCATCGCGCCTCGGTGTCTGCAAAGCAACAATGTGGGCTCGGCAGGCTCGAGGAACCACTTCCTGCGTCACGAATTCGCCCCGAAATCTTCACGCTCGCGTAGCCCGCCGAGAGGTCAGCCCGGCTAGGTTCCGGTCGTCACCCGGCGACCTTGCGTCGGGCGATTCGGGCGAAGCCGATGGCGCACTCGATCACGAGAGCTGCCGAGCCAGAGCCAAGGCGAGGCAGAGAGAGAATCGCTCGCTTGAAAACATCGCGAAGTGGCGAGCCGGGCTCCCGGAATGCTCGGCGGCCTTCGCGGAACGGGACTGAAAAACCATGAAGATTGCCTACGGCGTGCACGGCTACAGCCGCGGCCACGCAACCCGCGCTCTCTCCATTCTGCAGTCACTTTCCTCGCGCCATGAGCTGATGGTGCTGGCCGGGGGTGACGCGTACGAGCTGATCGCCCATCAGTTCCCGGTGCAGCGCATTCCCTGCCTCGGCTTCAGCTACCGAGGCAAGAAGCGCTCGAACTGGCAAACGCTCTGCGACAACGCGCCCAAGTTCGTCGACCTGTTTCGGCATGGCCAGAGCGTGCAGCACGTCTCCCAGCTGCTCTCGGGCTTCGGCGCCGAAGCCGTCATCTCGGATGCGGAGCCCTGGACGCATCGCGCCGCGCAGCGCCTGAGCATCCCGCGCATCGGCTTCGACCACTTCGGCATCCTGGTCCACTGCCATGTGGGCTTGCCTTGCTCGGATTGGGTCAAGAGCCTGGTCGACCGCTTCATGTATCGTTTCCTCACCAGGGCCCCCGAGAAGGTGCTCGTCTCGAGCTTTTTTCCCGCTCAGCCGACTCGGCCCGGAGTTGAGGTCATCGGCCCAATCCTCCGACAGCAGGTGCGCAAAGCGCGCGCGAGCCGCGGCAAGCATCTGCTCGCCTACTTCAACCAGGGTGCCGCCCAGGTCTCCGAGTCCGTGTTGCACGCGCTGCAAGGTGCCGGGCTGCCCGTGAAGCTGTACGGCACGCGCCGACGCGGCACGCTCGGCAACCTTCACTTCTGCCCCCCGGGGCTGCAACCATTTTTGTCGGATCTGGCGAGCTGCCGAGCGGTCATCAGCACCGCCGGCAATCAGCTCGTGGGGGAAGCCATGGCCCTCGCCAAGCCGATCCTCGCCGTCCCTGAAACGACCGTCGAGCAGCGGCTCAACGCGCGGGAGATCGTGCGGCTGGGGATTGGCGAGCAGACCCGCCTGGAGGACCTGAGCGCCTCGCGTATCGTCGGCTTCCTGCAGCGCAGCGAGGGGTACGCGCGCCGTGCCCTGCTCGAGGCGCGGGACGGCCACGGCCAAGCCGTGCAAATTCTCGAGCGCTGGTTTCGCGAGCTCGGGCAGGCCGCCCCCGCGCCGGCTCGCTGGGCTCGCTCCACCCCCGCGGCCAAGGTGCGGCGCCCCGCCGTCCGCGTCTCGGCCGGCTGAAGGCGAGCGCCGCCCCCCGGAAAGCCAGGCGCCGAGCCAGCCGATCCGCGCAACCGGGCCGCGCCGCCTCGATCGGAGCCCGACCGTCGGGGGAGGATGCCCACCCCGCGCCGTGCTCGGCGGCTGCGCCGCCTGCGCGCGCCGCCCCCTCCCAAGCGTCGCGCTGCGCGCGCCCCGGGAGGGGCCAAGCCCCGGGAGCCGCCGCGGCTCGGCGAGGGGCCGCGGGCTGCGCAGCCGCTCCCGCGCGCCCTGGGCGCAATGTGACATGAGCGTGGCAGTTTCGTGAACTCGGTGGCGCATTCTCGTCACACGCAGTACACAAAAGGGTCGCCGCGACCCTGCGCGTGCTCGCCCCAAGGCCCGGACAGCATTGGGGGAAATCGAGTTGCTCGCCGCCCTCGTGGGGTGTCCCTCCGATGCTCAACCTCCGCAAGCTTCAACACGGCTTCCCCCGCCCTCGAGGCAGGCGCTGGCTGCGCAAGCCACCGCGCGAGATCACCCCGTGGTTGATCCTGGCGATGGGGGGGGTCGCGTGGTGGCGACCGGAGGCGTGGATCAGCCGGCTCGGCTACGCCGACCCGGTCGTCAGCGCCGGCTTGTCGCTCGCCTACGGGTCGGTGGCACGCTCCCCCGACCAGGTCGTGGAGCCCGTGCGGCTCGGCATCGACGAAGGCGCGGCGGTCGCCAAGCTCGACCCGCGCTTTCTTTCCGTCGCGCTCGACATCTCGCAGGTCGTCGGGGGGCGCTGGTGGTCTCCAGAAGGCAACGTCGAAGTCGGCCGAGGCGCGCAGCCGGTCGCCGCCTTCGATTTTGAGCGGCCCGAGCTGCTGCGCTACGCCAGAGCCTTGGCCCCGGCCTTCTTGCGCATCGGGGGCACCGAAGCGGATCACGTCTACTACGATTTGGGCGGGGCCCCCTCCCCGCCGGAGCTTCCCCCCGGTTACGAACTACGGATGACGGCGGGGCAGTTCGAGGGCCTGGCGTCCTTCGCGGAGTCGATGTCGTTCGACCTGTTCCTCACCATCAACGCTGGCCCGGGGCCGCGAGCGGGGGAAGCGGCGTGGCAAGGCGGCAACGCCGAGCAACTGCTCCGCTTTGCCAAAAGCGCCGGCGCGCAGGTCGCCGTGTGGGAGCTCGGCAACGAGGTCAACGGCTATTGGTTCATTCACGGCTTGGGGCAACAGCCGAGCGCCGAGCAATACGCCCGCGACCTGGAGCGGTTCGGGCGCACGGTGAAGCACTATTTCCCCGAGTCTCGCGTGGCGGGCCCCGCCAGCGCGTTTTTCCCCGTCGTGGGGGAGCCGCTGGCATGGAAGTTCGGAATCATGGAGGAGTTCCTGCAGCACGCCGGGCCCGCCGTGGATATCGTGACCTGGCACTACTACCCGCAGCAGTCCCGGCGCTGCCCCGTGGCTACGCGACGCGCATCGCCGCGGCGCCTGCTCGAGCCAGCCTACTTGGACGAGGTGGAGCGCTGGGCGAGCTACGTCGGGGAGCTGGCCCGAGAGTATTCCCCGGGGGCAGAGGTGTGGCTGGGCGAGACGGGGCACGCACAATGCGGAGGCGAGCCCGAGGTCTCCGATCGCTACGTTTCGGGGCTGTGGTGGCTCGACGAGTTGGGCAGCCAAGCCCGGCGGGGGCAGCCGGTCGTCGTACGTCAAACCCTCGTGGGATCCGACTACGGCCTACTGAACCGAGAGACGCTGGAGCCGACCCCGGACTACTACAACTCGCTGCTCTGGAAGAGGCTCATGGGCACGCGGGTCCTCGCCGTCCGCACGCACGGCGAAAACCCCTACCTGCGAGCGTACGCGCACTGTCGCGCCGACGGGCAGCCGGGCATGAGCGTGCTGTTGCTCAACATCCACGAGAGCCAATGGGCCGAGGTGGATCTGGGGCTGGGGTCCGTCGCGGGCAGGCGGTTCGACCTCTCCTCGGCGCGCCTCACCAGCCGCGAGCTGCTGCTCGGGGAAAGGCCGCTCACCCCGCGCGCCGACGGCTCCGTGGCGCTCGAAGGAGAGCCGGTCGTGCTCGGCGCGGCACCCCTACTGGTCGGCCCGACTCGATACACGTTTCTGGAGCTGGACCGCGAGGTGGAAGCCTGCTCGGCACCCTGAAGGCGCGGATGGGTCGCCAGCGGCACTCTCGAACGGACCCGACGGGGAGCCCGGCGCGAGGGGAAACATCGGGCTAGCGCTCCAGGCGCAGCAACCCGAGTAGACGCGCGTCTTTCCCGCCCTTGAAGTGCACCTGCATCACGGGCAGCGCGCGCTCGTGGTGCAGCGCCTGCAACCGATAGACGCGATAGCGTTCGTCTCGGTGAATCGGGATGCACACTTGCCCGCGCGGATCGACGATTCGCGAGAACACCACGTGGTCGTCCTCGTCCAGCACGCGCACCGTGCTCGACCCGAGCAGCCCGAACGCCACACTCTCGTCCACCGTGCAAAGCGCCGACGGAGAAATTTCGAAGCGAGACAGTGGCGACACTCGCTCGAAGAATGCGCGACCGATGCGCTCCCTGCGCTGGAACAGGGTATCGACCAGGTACTGCTCGGCCCCCGGCTGGGTCAGCTGGCCCTCGCGGACCGCCGCCTGGATTTGATCCCGCGTGAAGCGCATGATGAGCCGAGCAGCCCAAAACGCATCCGCTGGGTCCGTCTCGAAGAAAGGCCAATACGCCCAGCCATCCTTCCACGATTCGGGGTGGAAATTCTTGGCCGTGAAGCGCCCGATCGAGGGCCACGGGGTTGGCTCGAGCAGCTCCCAATCGCGCAGCCAGAGCCCGAAGCTGAAGAACGAGAGCGGCTGCGCTTGCCAGTCGAAGCGCCGCTCGTAGCCATTGCTATCCCACCGAGAGGCGGAAAGCGCACCCAGTGCCTGGCCGAAGTCGATCAAATAATGGCGCAGAAAGTGGCGCCCATCGACCTCCACGTAGGCGTCGAGCGTGTTGTCCTCCTTCATGTCCGTCTGATTGACCCACGCCGCGGCGATCTTCAGCCCGCGCAGCTCGCGCCGGTGCTCGTGCGGCACCACGTCGTTGGGATCGTCTGGCCGGACCCCCTCCGCGGGCCACCCCCCCACGGGAATCCCCGGCACGAACTCACTCGCAGCCACGCGATAGCTGCCGTCAGCTCGCTGGGGCGCGGTCGCGTACACCTCGTCGAGGCTCTGCTCCGTCAGAGCTTGCTCCTCGCCGAGGAGGTCTTCGTAGGTAGCCCCGGGCGCGGCTGTGATCTGCTCGCGCCGCATGGTAAAGAGCGTGTCGCTCGGAACATGGTACCCCAATGCCCAAATCAGACGGTTGACGATGACGTGAGCGGCCGTCTGCAGCTCGGGGTTCTCGGGCGCGTCGAACTTGATGATGAAGCGCCGCCCGATCGCGTCCTGGGCTACGACGCCCGGGTTCATGCCGCCGGGCTTTCCGCTGACGGCCACGAGCGGCAGCCGCGGCGGCCCGGCAGCGGATGCCGCCACGGCGATTTCCTC
The DNA here is from genome assembly GCA_050299315.1 of Polyangiaceae bacterium. GTDB lineage: Bacteria > Myxococcota_A > Polyangia > Polyangiales > Polyangiaceae > SZUA-265. The sequence continues at coordinate 9,306 of JBNKVS010000090.1, read as the reverse complement.
GGGCGGCAAATCACGAACCCCGATCCGATTCGTGAACCAGCTGCTGTTCGGCACCTCGTCGAGGGCATTCGTGTTGCGGGCCGGGCCGCTGCTGCGAAGCTCGAGCGCTCGTACGAGGCGCCGACCGACGAACCAATCGTACGCCTGCTCGTAGCGGTGAAACGCGTGCTTTTCTGGTCGCGAAATGTTGGCGTCGTCTCGGACCCGCCAAACGATGGGTGCGTCTCGGAAGCGGGGAAACGCCGCACAGCCCCACAGTGCCACCGAAAGCCACACGCCTTTGCGCATGGTGGAGGGGTAGCCGGGTCGCCCGCGGGTGGCAACCCGCGCGTGGCGCCGTCCGCGCCGAACGCCGGAGGGGCCTGCGCCTCGCGCCGGCGTGGACCTCCAGCGACGGCCCGTCGCTCGCCGGCGCCCGGCGGGCTGCGGCCCGCGCTCTGCGCGCTGCTTTCCTGGGCCGCCCTGCTGGCCGCGGGGGGCGAGGCGCTCGGCACCACCCCCGACGCCCGCCGCAGCCCCAGGGGCGGGGGCCGAGAGCCAGCCCTCGCATCGAGCGCCCAGGGCAGCGGCGAGAAGCGGCCGAGCGATGCGGGCGCGGCGGGAAGAAACCGCCGAGCGGGCGCGGAGCCACCCGCCGCGAGCTCGAAGCCGGGGGAGGCACGCAACTGGCAGCGAGAGGCGGACGCCGGCCCCGCCCGCTACTACCTCGCTTTGCCCCGAGCCCTGCTGCTGCCTCCGCGGCTTCTCTGGCAGGGACTCTCTTACCCCCTGCGCGCCACGGCTCGCTTCGTGGAGGACGAGCGCGTCGTCGAGCACGTCACGGATTGGCTCTACAACGACGCTCGCACCGCCGCGGTGCTGCCCGCCGCCCACTTCCAGACCGACTACGGGCTGAGCCTCGGCGCACGGGCATTTCACTCCGACGTATTCGGCAACCGAGAGCGGCTCGGAGGCTCCGCGCTGTACGGAGGCCTTTTCAACCAGGGGTACGAGCTGACGTTCGAGGGGGAGCGCGTCGCACACACGCCCCTGTGGTTGGAGCTCGACGCCCGCTGGGAAGCGAAGCCCGCGCTCTTCTTCCAGGGCTATGGCGACTCGGCCAATCGGAACTCGGGAGAGGGCAACCAAAGCCCCCGGGCAACCTCGGTGGCGACGCGATTCTCCGAGGAGCGGGCCCTGATTGCCTCCACCGTGGGCGTGATCAATCGGCTGCGCGGCGCGCAGGCCCGCTTCGGACTCAGCACGAGCTTCAACCAGCGCACGTTCGCAGGAAAGCGCGGAGATGCTCCCGAGCCTTCCATCGAAGAGGCGTACGACGTATCTCGCGTTGCGGGGTTTTCCCGGGGGGCCGACATCCTCGAAGTGAGCGCTACGGTCAGCTTCGACTCGCGGGATAGCGAAGGCCTCTCGGCGGGCGGCGCCTACTTCGACGCCTTCGCCGGCCACACGCTGCCGGTATCCGAGCACGTCGACTACTTCCACTATGGAGTCACCGCTGCCGCTTTCTTCGATCTGTTCCGGGGCAGCCGCATCCTGTCGCTGCGCGGCGTGCTCGAGGGCGTGCTGGGGCCAGCCGAAGACATTCCGTTCACCGAGCTGGTTCGGCTCGGCGGTGCCGATCGGCTCAGGGGCTACCGCCTCGATCGCTTTCGAGACGAAGTCGCCGCGGTGGTCACGGCGGAGTACCGCTACGCGGTGCACCAGTACATCGCCGGCGAGGTTTTCCTCGATGCGGGGCGAGTGAGTGAGAGCCACTCCGCCCTGTTCGACCCGGGAAACCCGCGCCCGGTGCGCTTCGGAGCCGGGCTCGGCTTGGTGTTTCACGACGAGAGAAATCAGCTATTCAAGGTCTCGGCGGCCTACGGTGAGGATCTCTACTTCTTCTTCTCGACCGATCCGCTCGCGGCCTTCGGCCGCCGTCACCGGCGCCTCTGAACGGCGGGCGCCAACGCGAGCCGGTCAGCCACGGCAATGTCACCGGCTCGTCACGCCCTCGCCGGAGTGGGTCGGGCTACGTTGCCGCCCATGGCTGTCAACCTGAGGCCCCCCGACCCGTCGTGGGCGGTCGGCGTAGGAATCGTCATCGCCAGCTACTGGCTGCTGGACGCGCTGCTGCGGCGGGGGCATTGGCCGCGCGCGCTGGCCCGCGTTGGGCTTGCGAGCCCCCGGGCGGCAGCCGGCGCCTGGATCGCCACGGTCATACTGGCCAGCCCCACGCTTCGCTGGCAGAACGTGGACGAAAGCCTCGCCCTGCGCACCTTGGCGGCTACGCTCTGCCTGCCCCTGGCTTGGTCGGCGACGACGAGAGACCTCGAGCCCGGGCAGCCCGGCGGCTTGCTGCTCGGACGGCTGCTTCTCGCCCTCTCGGCGCTCGCGGCTCCGCTCAGCCCGGTGTGTCTGTTGATCTCGGGGTACCTGCTCTCGGGCCCCCTGTGCAACTGGCAGCATCACGCGACGCTTCCGATGCGCCTGCTGCTCGCGTTGATGAGCTTCGTCGCTGCCAATGCAATCACCTCGAGCTTGGGTTGGCCGCTCCCGGCTTCGGCACTGATTTTCTTCGCGATCGTGATCCAGGTATCGCACTACTTCATCACCGCGCTGGCGAAGGGCCTGTTGGGGCCACGCTGGTACAGTTGGGTCACGGAAAACCGGCTGCACTACCTCGCCGCCAGCGCCTACAGCTGGGGCTGGGCTCGATTCTTGCCTTTTCGAACCTGGTCGAGCGTGATCGGCGGCCTGAAGCGCATTCGCCTCCCCCTGCAGGCCGGCGCCTTCGCGATCGAGCTGCTGGCGCCGCTTGCGCTGCTCGATCGCGGCCTGTGCCAGGCCCTCTGCCTCGGCTGGGCCGCCTTCCACGCGGGCGTCTTTGCCGTCTCGGGGCTGCTGTTTTGGGAGTGGATCGCGGTGGACTGCGGCGTGGTGCTCGTGCTCGCTCGACTCTCCCCAGAGGCAACCCGGGCGACCTTCGGGCCGTGGCCCACCGCCCTCGGCCTGGCTCTGCTCGTGGCGTTGCCCCTTCGGCACAAGCTGTGGCGGCCAATGCCTCTGGGGTGGTTCGATTCCCCCTTCACCCAACGGATCACCTGGCGAGTGACGGGTCGAAGCGGCAAGGTCTACGGCCTGTACAACGACTTCATGTGCCCTCACGATCGGCTGTACGGCAAGGTACACGGCTGCTTCTTGGCACCGGTGCCCGTGCTCACCTACCACCTGGGGGAGGTGTGGAAGCTCGAGCTGCGCGACGCCATCGTCGCGAGCCGAGGAAAGCCCGAGCGCCTCGACGAGGTTCGGCGAAGGTACGGGATCGTACCTCGTAGTCCAGACCTGGTCGCGCGCCACGAAGCCTACCTGCGAAGGTTCTTTCGACACCTGAACGCGGGAGCGAAGAAGCACGTGCTGCCCCCTGCGCTCCGCTTTCTGAAAGCACCGGGGGGGCAGATTTACTACTGGGGTGACTTGCCGGCGTACCGAGGCCAAGAGCCCGTGCACCTGGTGACACTCCACTACCGAGAAGAGCTCTTCGACGGAAAGGAGCTCGTGCGGCTGCGCGAGCAGCAGGTGCTCGAGGTCGACGTGGACGAGGGACCCATGCCGGAGGTCGCGAGCGAGCCCACCCCCAAAGAGCTCGACGACTTTCTGCTGGGCTACGCCGCGGGTCGTCTGATCGACCTCCCCGGGTTCGGCGGGGGGTACGTCCAAGCCGACGACGGCAGGGCCAGCCCCCGCGACGGGCAAGCCGCCTGAGCCCGCCCCGCGGCTCGATCACCACGCGCGCGGCTGGGCGCCACGCGAGCTCGACTCGCGCTGGCCGTACGTCACACGGGCCCCGAGGCGAGCGTCCAGGCTTTGATAAACAGCTGCGTCGAGAAGTAGTCGGCAATCATCAGGGCAATGCAGGCCGTGACGACCGGGGTACCGGCTCGATAGGAGCGCCATGCTCGGGCAACGAACACGCTGCCGGCTCCGAGTGACAGCGGAAAGGCACCAAGGAAACGTACATCGATCGAAGCTTCCTACGCCCCCGCGCGTGTCACTCGCCATGACCTCCCTCGGCACCAGGGAGGCGAGCGCTGCCTACAGACGACGCCACGGTCACCCGATCGAAGCGCTCGCGTGCCCTTGCAATGTCGTAAGAAAGACTCCTGAGCGTCACGCCGTGGTTCCACCATGCCCATCCGTGGAAATCGCGGTCATTTCGGACTTACACCTCGGCTCCGACGATCCGACGGATGCGTTTGGACACGATGATGAGGAGTTTCTCGGCTTTCTTCGCTTCTTGGAGAGCAACTTCGAGCGCATCGTGCTGCTCGGGGACATCTGGGAAACGCTCACCTCACGCTGCCCGTGGAAGGCAAGCCGAGCCCTGCTCGACGCGCGGGCGCGGCACCCGGAGATTGCCGAACGGCTACGCCGCCCGAGCTACATGTACATTCACGGCAACCACGACCTGATCGCCGCCCACCTCGACGGCGCGCCGGAATCCTGGATGCTCGAGGCCGACGGCAAGAGGCTCTTGTTCACGCATGGGCACGGCCACGATGCCTGGATTCGCTTCGCCCGGCGCTTGGTGGAGCTCGGGATCTGCCTGGGCGGCTGGATTCGACGCGCCGGCTGGCATCCCCTGTATCGGTGGTTCAACGAGCTCGACCGAGCGCGCTCTGCGATCTCCGAAGACCCCACCAAGTGCACGTTCCAAGCCTGGGCCATGGGGCTTGCCGCGATGAGCAAGACGGACATCATCGTGACGGGGCACACGCACCTCCCGCTCGTCAAGCAGCACGGGAGTCGGCTCTACCTCAATAGCGGCAGCTGCAGCCAGGGGCGCTTCTCCTATCTGGCCGTCGACACACGACGGGACGTGTACAGGCTGCACGACGCCTGGTGACGGCGACCCAGCGGGCGCCTACCGACGAGCCCCCCCCGCCGCCCGCCCCGCGCGAAACTCCGTGCTCGGCCGGCAGGAGCTAGCGCAAAGCGCTCCGGCCCCGTAGCAAAGGCCTCAGAAGCGCCCGGACCACGACAACTCGGCGCGCCCACCCGCTGGGTCGGCGAGCAGCCGTATGCGCGGCTCCTCGTGCCGCGGCTCCGACGGCCTCGTTGCGTAGTATGCGTACGTGGTGAGACCCGTGGCGAACAGCGCGGCGACCCCGACGATGTCCGTAGCCAGCGCCAACCTACGCGCTCGATCTCGTTCGGCGTCGATCAGCTCTCGATTGGCAGGGTAGATGGAGAACTGGCGCTCGAACTGGCGATTCGCCGAATTGGCGAGCAGGGCCAGGGTGGCCGTGGCCCCCGCCAGGGCCCCCGTGGCCCCGAGCCCGACCCACAGCCAGGTGGGACTCGGGGCGGGCGTGTAGACGGGGGCGAGAGCAAGCGGGGGCGGCAATGGCGGGGGGGCCACGGAAGGCTTGGAATCCTCCCGCATCGACATGCGCACCTCCACCGCCTCGCCGCCCGTGAGCGTGATCTGCTGCGGCTGGCCGTGAAACCCTTCCAGGCTCACGCGCACGTGGTGAACTCCGGCATCCAGCAGGATAGGGGCCCGTTCGTCGAGCTCCCCGCGCATGACTCCATCCACGAACAAGCGAGCTTGCGTGCCTTTCGACCGCTCTCCCTGGACGTCGAGCGTCACGCTCAAGCGGGCAACCAACCCCTCCAGCTGCAGCAGCTGCTCGTCCACGTCGCGTTGTCGCTGTTTGCCGATCCGGTCCCCGCCGGCCTCCAGGTAGCGCGTCAGAAGCGTCAGTGCCTCCGCGTACTGGTGCCGCTGCGCCTGCACCTGAGCGAGGTTGTAGAGCACGCGGTAGTTGGGGGCCGAGTCGTAGGCGCGAGAGAATTCGGCCAACGCCGCGTCGTAGACACCCAAGCGATACAGCTCGACACCGCGGCCAAAGTGCGCCCGGGCGCGCTCCACCGCCTCGCTCCCCACGCCGGCCTCCCGCGCCCGCGCCTGCCGTTGGACGGCAGGGTGCCCAACCGCCGTGAGCAGAGCAACCGCCGCGACGAAAACCGCCCCCGCTCTCACGGCTCGAGCTCCGGAGCGCGAAACTCCAGAGGATCCCCCTCCCCCTCTTCGAACTCGCCCCGTATGTACGGGTTGTCTTCGTCGATGGGAAGCGCCCGGCGAGGCTCGGCGCGGGCTCGGCGAAGGCCCTGGACGCCGGATTGGCCGCGCTTCCCCGCCGATTTCTCGGGCCCGGGCTCCTCCGCGGTGTCGAGCTCCTCGAGTCGAAAGGTGGGAATGGAAGTATCTCCGCTTGCCGCGTGCACGTTCTCTGAAGGATCCATCCGCGCGCTCTCGAAGAGCTCGTCGGCGCGCCGTGCCGCGCGCTGGCTGGGCCGCCGAGGCTCGCCCGGCGCCGCGCGCTCCGTCCCAGGCCACGCCGGCTCCCTCCCCTCGCGAAGGGGCTCCTCCCGCCAAGTCCCGTGCTCCTCCCGGACCCCGGCATCGGAGGCGCTGGCGGCGCCTGCCGCGCCGACCCGGGATTGCCCCTGCGCGGACTCACTGCCCCCCCTCGCCGAGCGCTTCGGCGAAGGCTCGAAATACCCGGACCCAGGGGGCCTCTCGACCCAGTGAACCCCGTCCCGATCCACCGCGCCCAAACCATCCTCGGCAGAATCACCCGCTCGGGAGCCCGGGGCTGACGGGCGCAGCGCCCCCGTAGCGGAGACGGTCGTGCCGGTGGCTGCAGGCTCGGCCACTGCCACGTCGGAGCCAGCCGCCGCCTCAGCGAGGGATCGCACCACCAGCCCGCAGACGACGAGCGCGACGGCGAGAGCCGCGAGCACCGCGGCCGTCGACGAATCTACCCTGGAAATGGCCCGAGCCATGAACGCGGGCAGATACTCGACCAGGGCGTTTCTCGTGGCCCCCGCTACGCGAATCGAGTGGCGAGCGACGGCCAACGGCGTGAGGGTGTGGGTCGTCGTTCCGGTGCGCCGGGAACCCGAATCCGACACGACACCGAAGGCGGGAACCCTGCCGGACAACGCGGCCCACCGAGAGACGCCCGCCGCGGGTCGCTCCGCCTGGGCCGACGCAGGAGCGCCGGCGGCTGCCGCCGGGGACCGAGCCTGTGCGGCGCCGATGCCCAGCTGCGTCTTCGAGGTGCTGTGGTGCACGCTGGTGGCGCCGCCGAACTCGCTCGGCTTCCACGCGGCGAGCTCGCCCTGCAGCGCGCCGGGCGCCGGCACGGCGAACACGTCGTCGAGGTAGCCGTCGATATCCTCTCGCATCTCCGCCGCCGAAGCGAATCGCTGCTCGGGATCCACGGCCAAGGCACGGCGACAAATGGCCGCAAGGCGCCCAGAAACACCTCGACACAGCTCCGCCACGTCGGGCTCACCACCCGCCAGGCGACGCCGGGCGACTTCCAGGCTCGTGCGCTCGAATATGCGGCGACTTCCCGTCAACCCCTCCCACAACACCACGCCCACCGAGTAGATGTCGCAGGCAACCGTGGGCGGGGACCCGCGAAACAGCTCGGGGGCGGCATACCCCTGATCCACCGCGGGTCGCCCTTGCTTCCTGCCGAGCATCTGATGCACCCGCGCAAAGCCAGCACCCCGAATCCGCACCCGCCCCCCGGCGCTGAGCTCGATGCACTGCGGGGTCAAGTTGCCGTGCAACGACGGCCCCAGCAGTGACCGGCCGCCGAAAGGTTGGCTTCCGAAAGGCTGTGAGGATTCCCCCGGCCGACCCGAGAGCTCGTGTACGTATTGCAGCCCGCGGAGCACCTCCCGCAGGACGTGGAGAAATAGCTTCAAGGGCAGAGACTCGGCCCCGCCCGCCTCGATCGCTTGCGAGAGGGTTCTCCCCGGCAGCCAATCCGTAACGAAGCCACTCGCGTCGCTTCGCGCGATCACCTCGCGAGTGGCGACCAGGTTGACGTGCCGCAGCCGAAGCGTAGTCGCCGCTTGATCGAGGAAGAACGCGACGAGGTCTCGATCCCTTCCCAGCTGAGGCTTGAGCACCGTGAGCGCGACGCGCGCGCTGTCCCGGTCGTCGTTCGGGGGCCGCACCAAGTACGTGTCGGTGAGCTCGTCTTGACAGAGCAGCCCATCCCGAAGATAGCCAGCGATGACTCGACCTTCGTCTTGATTGCTCGTCACCATCTATCCCTCCTCCTCGCTCGCTCGCTCGGCGCTCCGCTGCGGACCTCGCGGCGTGAGCCGGGCGTAGCTAATCCACCCCGGACGAATGAAGATCCCTTGCTTTACTACGGCGGGCACCGCTTCCGCAAACGAAGCCGTGACGAAGAATGCGCCCGCGGGAAGGTTCACGAAGCCGCCTCGCCCCGAAGCGTCCGTCTGAATGGCACCCGTCGTGGGAACGCCTCCCGCGAGGTAGAAGCGGACGGCCCGCGCGTCGGCCTCGGATACCTCGTAGCGCAGCCCGGAGGAGCCCTGCCCGACACAGTCCCGCGCCACGAGCAGAGCGGAGCCTCGTTCCGGGCTCAAGTCGACCTGAAGCGCCTGCGCGAACCGATCCACCCCCCCGCGCGTCATCAGGGTGGCCACGGGAAGCTGCGCCTCCTCCCCGAATGGTGGCTGCAGGAAGTACAGAAGCGGCACGTGCCCTGGCGCCTGGAGCTCTGCATAGCCTTCGAAACCTTGCGGCAACGCAAAGGTCAGCGCCGAGTCACGCTGCAACTCGGCCATCGATAGGCGGCGGCTCTCGACGGGTGACGAACACGCGATGTCCCAGGCCGAACACAGGCGTATCGCCGCATCATTCGACGCCGCTCCCGCGACGGAGGCGCCGACGGGCCCTTGCTCCGCATCCGCATCGCTTCTCGATTCATCGTCCTCCGCCGCAGCGCCCGCCGCGGGGGCGTCCCCGGCCGTTGAGGACGCCTCGGCGTCCAGGCCGCCCATCGACGACGAATCCCCGCTCGCCGACTCGTCCACGCCAGCCGACGCACCCCGTCCCGAGAAATCGACATCTCCACTCCAACCGTCGAGCGGGATCGATGCCACCATGTCACTCGACGTCGACACTACTTCTTCGTGCAGGCAGCTCCAGCCCTCCCTCACTGCGCACAATCCCTCGATGCAAGTCCCCGCAGGAAGGGAGCTGCAGTCAGCGTCGGAGGCACATTGAGTGCGGGCCGTGTCCACTGTGAAGCTACAGCCGACCAAGCCCGAGAAGGCAAGGCCCGAGAAGGCAAGGCCCGAGAAGGCAAGGCCCGAGAAGGCAAGGCCCGAGAAGGCAAGGCCCGAGAAGACACGGCCCGAGAAGACACGGCCCGAGAAGACACGGCCCGAGAAGACAAGGCCCGAGAAGACACGGCCCGAGAAGACACG
>JBNKVS010000089.1:0-268634 GCA_050299315.1 Polyangiaceae bacterium | reverse complement strand
GATGGCTCGAGGCGGGAACCTCGGGCCATCGTCTTTTCTGGTCCGTGAGCGAACCGTAGCGACGTCCGGACTCCTCGGCCCAGTTGTCGGGCACAGGCGGGAGCGCGTCAGATCCCTACGGTTTTACGTGGCCGTCGACACTTCCTTCCTTGGCAAGCCTACTGGACCCCCATCAATTCGGGACGCCTGGTCCCACTCGAAGGAGCTGGGTCGATACGCTATTCGTTGCGCCAGCTCGGCGACTTGGCAGGCATGGCGGCACGCAAGCTCTCGCGCGGCCGAGCAGCCACAACGCAGAGCGTCGACGATACGCGCTCTCGCATTCTCGCATCCGAATTGTTTGATGCGACCGCCGCACTGATGACCGATGCAAGATCGATCTCCGTCGGCATCTTCGGTCGCAAAGAAGCGGAAAGGCTCCTCATGGACCACAAGAGGAAGAAGAACCGGCTGGCGGTACTCGGAATCTTGCTGACAGCCGAGCAATGGCGACTGCTGGGAGACCAACTTGCCCACGAGGCGCGCCCGTAGCTTCTCGGTCTGGCCAACGTGAGGAGAATCCACGGCGAACGTCGGACTACAGAAGACGGGCGCGCGAAACGCGGAGCAGGCGCAGTGCCGAGTTTCGTAGATTGCAATGACAAACTCGACTTGAACCGGCGCCTCTCGCTCTCTGCGGCGCCTTCCGAGTCGACGTGCCTCGTCCAAGCTCGACCGCGGCCGAATCTCGGTCTGAGCTCAGCGACTGCAACTTGCCGGACGAGGCACTAGCGAGCCACGCCCGTTCCCAGCGCCGGGGTCGCCGACTCGGCCACTGTCTCGACTTCAAGCGCTAGCTAATCCACCGCGAGGCACGAGGCAACCGCGGTCACCAGTTGTGAGGAGCTGGCTGCCACCGCAAGTCCGTTGCACTGACAGATTGCTGGAAGGTTGTCGCCCCGCTGACTAGAAGCAACTCTTCTCACATCTACGGCAAAACCTCCTGCGGTGCTCGCTCCGCAGCTGCAGTCCAGAAGAATGTCGTTGTTGTCCTGGCAGGTTATGTCGACCCGCGCCTGTTCTCCCTGCGGCAGGGGAGCGCTCTGGGCCGATCTCTCATAGACATCAGATTTTCTGAGCGCCTGCCCTTCGAGCTGATTGAGCCGATTGACGAGCACGTTGAGCTGTGCAGCGGTGAGCACGTCGCCTTGCCGGAACTGCGCGACCTGAGCCACCACGGCGGCCGGCATCAGAATGGCGAGGGCGACGCCCAGGGGGCGGATCCAGCGCGGGTGGCGAGACTTCGGCTCGTGGCTTGATGACATGATGGCTTGGCTCCTTGCTTTTTTGGGGGGTTGATTCGATCTTGCCGAGGGCACGGGTTGGCGTCGTGGGGTCATGCGAGGGCTGCCGGGGCGGTTCGCCGAAACGCGGCGCGCCGCGGCGGCGCGGCGAGGCCGCGCGCTATTGGAGCACGCACAGGTCGAGGCGCGCGGCGGGGTCGCTGCTATTGGCGTTGCCCGCGAGCGTGCAGCGCGGGCGGCAAGTCCCCGCGATGCAGGAGACGCCCAGCCCCACACACTGCTCTCCGCGCGCACAGCTCTCGCCCGCCTCGGCGGGGATCGGCACGCACGAGCTCCGCCCCTGGCACTGCTGCCCCTGAGGGCAGCCGCCGGCGCCGCCGAGCTGTTGGCACACGCCCTGGGCGTTGCACTGCTCGCAAACACCCGTGCAGCTCGATTCGCAGCACGTGCCGTCTACGCAGGTGAGGCCGACTGCACAGCTCCGACCCGCGCCGCAGGCGCCTCCCTGCCCCGCGGGGGGGTTGACGCACTGGCCCGAGCTCGTGCACAGCTGCCCTGCGCCGCAGCTGGGGCAACACCGCGAAAGCGAGGGGTCATTCTGATCCCGCACGCACGCCTGGGTGGAGCACTGATCCGAGAGCGTGCAGAGCTCGCCGGGGCGACGCAGGTCGTTGCACAGGCCATTGTTGCAGCCGTTGGGGCAATCCGCGGCGCTTTCGCACTCGACGCAGCTCGAGCCGTTGCTCGAGCAGGAATCTCGCTGCCCCCCGCAAGCCTGGGCGCAGCACACCCGGGCGCCGCGGATGCCGACCTGGGGCTCGCAATTTGCCGAAAGGCAGTCGGCCCCTGCCTGGCAGGCCTCGCGGTTCAGGGCTCGACAGTCATCGCGACCAGCACACTGCTGCCCGGGCGGGCACAGGCCGAGGTCCCGTTCGTCGTACGCGCAGCGCCCCACCGAGCCCGCCAGGTTGCAGCTCTCACACGCGCCGTCGCAGGCTTGATCGCAGCACACGCCGTCCACGCACGTGAGCCCCGGCCCGCATGCGGTGCCGGCGCCGCAGGGGTCGCCTTGCTGCAAGAGGCAGTTGCCGGCGCTTCCCTGCGTCTGACCTTCGGGGCACACGCAGCTGCCATCCTCCGCGCACAGCTTGTCTTCCGCCTCGCAGTTGCGGGAGCAACAGCGCCGCGCACCACTTCTGTCCGTCAGGCAGGAGAGGCCGGGCTGGCATTCGGTCTGGGCGCAGGTTGCCCCGAGCGGGGCTCTGTCGTTGCAGCCCTGCCCTTCGGTGCAGCCGTTCGGGCAGAGCGTGCGGCGCCGAGCTCCGCCTGCACAGGAGACCGCCGTGTCCCCCTCACACTGGGTGGCGTCTCCTTCGCATTCCACGCAGCGGCTGCCGTCGAAGGCGCAGATCAACCCGGGGCCGCACTGCTGCGCGCAGCAGGTGCTGGTGTTTTGCGCGGTCTGCTCGCACGCGCCGCTCGCGCACTCGGCGTCGGAAGTGCAGCTCGTGCCCCGGGTCAGGCCACAGCTGCCGCTGGCGTCGCACTCGCAGCTGGCGGCCGACCGCAGGGCAACCGCCTCGGACTGACAATCTTGGGCGGAGCGGCACTGACCTCGAGCCCGACAAAGGTCCTCGGTGAGCGCATCGGGGTAGTCCAGGCAGACGTTGTCCGATTGGCATTGAACCGCCTCGCAGCGCTCGTCGTCCGCCGGGGCCGCGTCGCACCGCCCGTCGGGGGAACACTGCTCGCACACTCCATCACAGGCGGACTCACAACACATCGCCTCCCCGCTCGGCGCGGTCACGCAGAAGCCGGACCCGCAGTCCTGATCCTGGCCGCAGGTTTCGCCGAGGCCGGCCGTGTCCGGAACCACACACTCGCCGAGCCCATCGCAGGTCCCGGCCCCCCCCCGGCACGGCGCCCCTTCGGGCTCGTCCACGACCTTGCACACGGCTTGGGCGCGGCAGAGCTGGAAGCCGTCACAGTTCTCGGTGCCTCCGCCCTCGTAGCGCCGACACTCGGTCGCCGAAGGGCAGCTGAGGGCATCACAGGCGGGATCGGAAGCGGCCGGTCCACAGGTGCCGACGCTCCCGGCAGCGGCGCAGCTTGCGCAGACCTCCCCGCAGCGCGCGTTGCAGCACACCCCGTCCGTGCAGAATCCCGACAGGCAGTCGCCGTCGACCGCGCAGGAGTCCCCCAGCGCCAGTCGATCGACGGCCTCCTCTTCTCCCAGCGCGCTCTCGGCGCCTTCCGGGCCCCGAAGCACCGAGCCGGGCTCGCCTTCGGTGCCTTGCCCCGCACCGGCGCGCTCTGCGTCCGGGTCGAGGCGGGCCGCTTCCTCCGAGAGCCGCCCGTCGGATGCCGGCCGCTCCTTGGGCGCACACGACCCGAAGACCAGCAACAAGGCTCCAATCGGAGCAAACTCCAGCACGGCCCATCTTTTCGCCACGGCAACCCCTTTCCTCTCCTCGAATGTCGCGAGCCGTTCCCGAGCCCCGCGCGCTCGCATCCAAGCAGATCCGGCACCGGTTGCGGCTCTTTCTTTCGAGCACCTGCGGGTTCGATTCATGACCGCCTATCGGTCGCCGCCGCGGCGAGTTGTCAGAAGCGGGCTATTTTCCGGGAGCGAGCCGGTCGGTTGGCGGTGCAGCCGTGGCAAAGCGCCTACGGAGCGCGGAAGGGGCCCGGGCGCCCGTCGCGACACCGGTCGCCCGCGAGGCAGGACGCATCGCGGCGACACGACGCACGGGATCTCGGGAAGCGAGGCACCGAGAGCGGAGAAGACCGACCGCCCGGAAACCTCCCGCCCGGGACGGGCAGCCGCTAGCCCGGCCTACCCTGCGCAACGCCCCGGCGCAGCACGTCCGGCCCAGAGCGCCCACCGCGCGGCTCGCGGAGTCGACCGCTCGTCTGGCGCCGCGGGCGGGGACTCGGGGCCCGCCGGGCGTCATTCGCCCCGAGCGAGCCCCGTTCGCGCCCCCCGCCGCCTGGGCTCTACTGGATCTCCCAGGTGCACACCGAGGTGCAGCCGTCGCCGTTGTTCGTGTTGCCGTCGTCGCAGGCCTCGCCCGTGTCGAGCTGGCCGTTGCCGCAGGCTTCCGCCGTGCAGTCGGCGGAGCAGCCGTCGCCGGAGGTATTGTTGCCGTCGTCGCACTCTTCGCCCAGGTCGACCTCGGAGTTGCCGCAGAAGCCACCCTCGATGAGGCAGCTGCCGTCGCAGCCATCGCCGGGGTCGGTGTTGCCGTCGTCGCACTGCTCGGTGAAGTGGTGCACACCGTCGCCGCACACGGCGGCCTCGTCGAGGCAGGCCGAGCTGCAACCGTCACCGGAGATGTTGTTGTCGTCGTCGCACTCCTCGGCGCCCTCCACGACGCCGTTGCCACAGGTGGCGATGACGGTGCAGGAGTTGCTGCAGCTGTCGACGGGGTTGGTGTTGCCGTCGTCGCAGCCTTCGCCCGGGTCGACGATGCCGTCGCCGCAGCGCTCGGCGGTGCAGTTGTCCCGGCAGCCGTCGCCGAGCGTGCCATTTTGCCCGTCGTCACACTCTTCGGTGCCGCCGATGCGCCCGTCCCCGCAGTAGTTCTCGCAGATGCAGCGGCTGCTGCACGAGGCCGGGCCACACTGGCCGGCGCCCAGCGCGGGGTCGCACTCCTCGCCCGCGCCGACGACGCCGTCGCCGCAGTCCGTCTCCGCGGTGCACACGGCGCTGCAGCCGTCGCCGGACAGGTTGTTGCCGTCGTCGCACTCCTCGCCGAGCTCTATGCTGCCGTTGCCGCACTCCGTTTCCGTGTTGCAGTCGTTGTCGCAGCCATCGCCGGGCACGTTGTTGCCGTCGTCGCACTGCTCGCCGTTGTCGAAGTCGAGCCGGCCATCGCCGCACACCGGCAGGGTGCAGTTGCCGTTGCAGCCGTCGCCAGAGACGTTGTTGCCGTCGTCGCAGTCCTCCACGCCCTCCAGCACGTTGTCGCCGCACACGGTCTCGAGCGTACACAGGGCGCTGCAGCCGTCACCGGAGTCGGTGTTTTCGTCGTCGCACTCTTCGCCGACGTCGACGAAGCCGTCGCCGCAGATGATGTTGAAGCGGCACTCGGTGTTGCAGCGCGCCGGCGCGTCCCCGTTGCTCCCGCCCTCGTCACACTGCTCGTCGCCCTCGCGCGTGCCGTCGCCACACACGCACTCGATGGTCACGAACACGGTAGCCGTGTCCGTCACGCCGCCGCCCAGGTCCGCCGTGTACAGAAAGGTGTCCACGCTGCCGCAGGGCACGCCCGAGGCGTCGTAGGTCACGTCGCCGGGCGAAAACGTCACGCCCCCCGCGGTGCCGGTGGTGTCCACCGCAATGACCTCGAGGTTGGGGTCGATGCAGGCGGATTCGGCGCGCTGGTCGTTCTTGAGCACGTCGATGACGTTCGCGCCCGAGCCGGCCGCCACTCGCACGCGGTCGTCTCGCGCGTCGCCGGGGGCGTGGCAGTAGGGCACCGGCGCGCCGACGTTGCACACCGTTCCAGGCACCACCGCGTTGCAGTCGGCGTCCGTCTCGCACTGGCGCGCGAACAGTCGGCACTGCTCACTCGCCGAGGCGGTGCACACGACGAAGGAGCCGCCGTCGCTGGCCGTCTCCGCGGCTTGCGCAGCCTGGGTGTAGCTACCCGAGAACTCCCCCAGGCTGAACATCAGCCCGGGCAGCTCCGAGCGGCCGTGCAGCGGCGGGTCGAGCAGCGATTGGGTATCGTAGAAGCTGAACAGCTCGCCCGTGATGCCGCTCGGGGAGTTGAAGATGCCCACCATGTCTTCGCCGGGCACGGTGAAGATGGCGTCGAGCGCGTCCGTGGAGGGCGCGCTCCAGCCGCGCGCGCCGTCGGCGGCGGCTGAGAAGCTGGTGTTGCCGACGGGGCTGATGTTCTGGTTGCCATCCCGCTCGCGGGCGTACACCAGCACGGCGTCCACCGCGTCGTCCACCACGTACAGGTCCCCGTCTTCGCCCACCGTCAGGCCGCCGGGTGTGGAGAGCCCGCCGATCAGCTCCTGAAAGTCGCCGATGGTCTGGGTGGCCGAGTCGAAGTCCCGGGGCACCTCGGTGAGGGTCACGTCCGAACCGCTCTTCTGCAGAAACAAGAAGTGGTCGGTGAACGGGTCGTAGGCGGCGCCCACCAAGCTGCCCGAGACGGGGCGCAGGCCCGCCACGTAGCTCGCGTCGATGGCCGAAGCGACGTTGTCGGCCGAGATGATCGTCCCGAACGGACCCTCGGTGGTGTCGTTCGGATCGATCACCGTGCCATCCTGGCAGAGCTCGATGGCTTCTTTGGAGTCGGACTGCTTGTGGCCGAGGAAGGAGCGCCGCTCCGGATCGTAGGTGATGCCGGCCGGGTTCACGTTCTGGACGTTGAACTCGCGCACGGTCACGAAGTCCAGGATCACGTCACAATCGCTCGGCTCACCGCCGCAGCGGTAGAACGTCTCCACCTGGCACGATCCGTCGCAGCCGTCGGCGGGGGCGATGCCGCCGTCGTCACAGGCCTCGAGGCCCTGCACCAGGCCGTCGCCGCAGGTCGTGGAGAGGCAGGGCTCGCCGGGGGTCGGGCAATGGTGCCCCGCCTCGAGCTGGCACTGGGCGTCGCAGCCGTCGCCGGGCGTGTCGTTGCCATCGTCGCACTGCTCGGCACCTTCGACGACGCCGTCCTTACAGTCCGAGGCCACGCAGGGCTGCCCCGGATCCGGGCAGACGCTGCCAATCTCCACCTGGCAGTTTTCGTCGCAGCCGTCGCCGGGCGAAAGCCCGCCGTCGTCGCACTGCTCCTCGCCCTCCACGGCCGAGTCGCCGCACTCGGTGCGCCGGCAGCCGCCGCCGCCCGGGCACACGAAGCCGCTCTCGATGTCGCACAGGAGGTTGCACCCGTCGCCGGCCAGGCCGTTGCCGTCGTCGCACTCTTCGGCGCCGGCACGCAGGCCGTCGCCGCAGGCCACGGCGTCGCAGCTGCCACCGCTGCACTGCCAGCCCGGTTCCAGCTGGCACAGCGAGGAGCAGCCGTCATCGTTGGCCACGCCGCCGTCGTCGCACTCCTCGCCGGCGCCCACGTTACCGTCGCCGCACAGCTGGCAGGAGGCGCCCGCGCTCGGGCACGCCCAGGGGTCGACGATCTGGCAGGCCGCATCGCAGCCGTCGGTGGCCTGCCCGGGCGAGGCGATGTCGCCCTCGTCGCACTCCTCGCCCGGCTCCAGCGTTCCGTTGCCGCACTGAGCACACGCGAAGCCTTCGAAGTAGCAGTTGTAGGTCGGCTCCACGACGCAGCTCGCCGAGCAGCCGTCGCCGGCCTGGTCGTTGCCGTCATCGCACTCCTCGCCGGGCTCCACCGTGCGGTTGCCGCATCGCTGGCACACGGAGAGCTCACCCGCCGTCGTCGTGCAGTCCCAGTCGGTTTCCACGAAGCCGCAGTTGCGCGAGCACCCGTCGCCGCCGAGCTGGTTGCCGTCATCGCAGGCTTCGTGCGCGTCCTTCACGCCGTCGCCGCACAGCTCGCACTCGCCGCCCTCGGGCGGGCAGAAATAGCCGGCCGAGACGACCGTGCAGGTCGAGTCGCAGCCGTCGCCGTCGGCCACGCCCCCGTCGTCACAGGCTTCCACGGCCTGCACCACGCCATCGCCGCAGCGGCCGCACTCGAACCCGGGGTGCGCGCAGGTCCAACCGCCCGCGGAGTCTACGTTGGTGCACTGATCGGTGCAGCCGACGCCGTCGGCAAACGCGCCCTCGTCACACGTCTCGAAGGCGGTGGGGGCACCTCCCGAATCGAACGCGATCGGTTCGAGCACACCGTTGCCGCACACGGTGCACAGCTCGCCCTCGGTGCCGCACACGGCCCCCGCTTCGAGCTGACACTGCGCCGAGCAGCCGTCGCCACCGGCAAAGTTGCCGTCGTCACACTGCTCGCTGCCCGAAACCACGCCATCGCCGCACAGGGTGCAATTGCCGCCTCCCGCCGGGCAGTTGAAACCAACCTCCACCGCCTGGCAGTTGAATACGCACCCGTCGCCGCTCGTGGTGTTGCCGTCGTCGCACACCTCGCCTTCCTCGACCGTGCCATTGCCGCACTCGACGCACGCCGCCCCGGGCGTGGGGCAGCGGAAGTGCTGATCGATGCTGCGGCAATCCTCCGCGCAGCCGACGGCGTCCGAGAAGCCGCCCTCATCGCATGCCTCGTTGAGCGAGACGACCCCATCCCCGCACAGCTCGCAGGCATAGCCGGGGATCGGGCACACCCAGCCGCCGCCCTCCACCACGCAGCTCGCGTCGCACCCGTCGCCGGCGGTTCGGTTGCCGTCGTCGCAGCCCTCCGAACTCTCGACGATGCCGTTGCCGCACTCTTCGCAGCCGGCACCGGCGACGACGCAGTGGAAGCCATCTTCCACGGTGCACTGCGAGCTGCAGCCGTCCCCGTCGCTGCGGTTGCCGTCGTCGCAGCCTTCCGTTTGGGCGAGCATCCCATCCCCGCAGCCGGGCGGGGAGCTCGTCCCGCCCCCCTGCGAAGAGGCCCCGCCGCTGCCGCTGCCCCCGTTCTGCGAGCTGCCGCCAGCCGAGACGGACCCGCTCCCGCCCAGGTTGTCGACCAGTCCGAGCTCGGGGTCGTCGAGGTTGCCCGCCGCCGCTCCCGCGCCCGAGGCGCCGCTGCCCGCCCCGCCCGACCCCTCTCCCCCTCCGCCGCTTCCGCAGGCACACAAGAGGGTCAGCAGGTTGACGAGGAGGGGTCGATTGAAACGGTGGGACACGAGAGGTTCTGCTTTGGTTGGCGCCGGGGGCGCGGCGCGAGCAAGGGCGCCCCGGCGTGGGTCGAGAGAGAGTGGGAGTGCCGTTTCGCGCACGCGCCTCGCGGCGGGGGAGACAGCGAGAAATTCCCTTCGAGCGCTCGATGCTCGAAGGACAGGAGGGGGCAAGCCTCAGCTTCGCTGAGGTGGGCGGGCCCGTGGGGCCCGGGAGCGCTCAGGCGGCGACAGGCGCAACCGAGCTCCGCTTCACGAGAGCGAGTTTCACAAGAGCATTCTGTATCCGAGAAATAGGTTTGCGCCCAGCAGGCTGGCTTCTCCCGTGATGCGGTGGTCGAGGGGGGCCCACTCGAGCAGCGCCTCCCCCGTGATCTGGCCCGGGCCCACGGCGTACTCGACGCCGATGGGCAGCCCCACGCCGAGCTTCGTGGACTGTTCGCTCGTCTCGAGGATGGTCTCGCCCCCGGCGCGCCCCTCGCCGAGCGTTTGCAAGAGATACACGCGCGGTCCGATGCCGACGGAAGGCACCCAGTCGCCCAGGTCGGTGAAGCGATACAGCGCGGTGGGCTGCAAGATCAGCTCCTTCTGGGTGATCTCCCAGCTGTACTCACCTCCCGCCAGTCGATCGTCGGGCTCCTTGCCGTTGGCCGCAGGCGAGGTGAGCGTCACGTCCAGATAGGCGGCCAACGTCCCCTGCGTGCCGCCGAACACCCAACCCAGCTGCACGCCACCGGCCACGAACGGGCTGAGCCCGCCCAGCGGCAACGCCGCGCCCGCCTTGACGGCCGCCAACAGGGCCCCCGCGTCGCTGCCGGGAGCCACCGACGGCGACGCGTCGCCGCGATCGGTCGCATCGGAAGCCGTCTCCCCTCGAGAGCTCGCCTGCCCACCGGCGCTGAGCTGGAGCTGCTCGGCAGAGGCCCCGGTCACCCACGAGAGCGCCGCGCACAGCGACGCCGCGCCGGCCAGCCCCGAGCAAAGTTGGGCCGCGGCGAACCCGCTCATTCTCTCCCCCGAGAGCCCCCTGGCGCTTCGCCTCACCATACCACCATCTCCGTCGAATTCGTCACGTTGCCTGAATCGTTGGTTTGCCCGCCCATCAAGAAGATGAACGCGCTCTGAATCGCGCTGCCCATGCGGTAGCGCGGGGAAAGAAGGCTGAGGCCTTCGTTGTTCCACGAGTTGTTGCGCAACTCCGGCGCGGCGTTGAAAAGCTCTGCGGCCGTGGCATCGGCCCGCACCTGCGAGGCCATGCCGCCGAACACGAACAGCCTGCCAGCCGCGGCGGCGCTGCCGTAGCCCACCCGGGTCGAGGAGAAGTCGGTCACGATGTCCCCCGCCGTCGGGTCGTCGGTGAACGCCGCGAGCTCTCCGCCGGCCGTGACGAGCGCCGCCTCCACGCGGTCGTCGGCGCCGCCCGCGGCGAGCCCCGCCCCGAGGTAGATGTACGTCTCGCCCGGCGTCACCGTCTCGGAGACCACGCTGTCCACCACCCAGGCGCCGAACTGAGTCCGTGCCACGGCGGCCTCCTCGGCGCCGGTCGTCCACCCGCTGCCGACCGTCTGCCGCCCGTTGGGCAGCACGCTCACGTCGAGGTACTCGTAGCTGGTGAGCCCCTCGCCGAGCAGGGCGTACAGGTGCCAGGTGCCCGCGCTGGCCGGATCTTCCACCGCGGCCGCGTCGAGCCCGGTGCGGGCCGCGACCAGGCTCGGCAGCGCCTGCCAGGCGCTCGTCGAGCCGAGCGGCAGCGGCGTCTGGCTGCCCAGCGCACCCGAGCCGTCGTCGATGAACGTGCGGACGCTGGGGTCGTCCAGCTCGGCCAGCAGCACTTCGTCGCGGCCCGCGACGCCCCCGGTCGGCGTGCGGTAGACGCGCCACCCGACGATGCCCGTCAGCTCGTTGCCGAGCGGATCGCGCGGCGCCCGCCAGGTAATCTGCGGCAAGATTTCGCGGCTGGTCACGCTCGGCAACCGCAGCGGAAGCGGGTCGGAGGCGAGCGTCTCGCCCCCGAGGTTCTGCTGGTCATTCGAGTCGATGACGGCTGCCACTCGGTAGGAGTAGTCGCCGGGAGCCAGCCCGTCGTCGAGCGACTGCTGACCGAAGCAGGGCTCGTCCGAGCCGGAGAGGCATAGATCCAGGTCGACGATCCGCGGAGCTTCTTCGGGCGAGAGCACCAGCGCCCGCTCGGCGGTCGAAAGCGCTCCCGCTCCGTCGCTGCCGCCGAGCACGTACAGGTAGCGGCCGATCTGCGTGCCGCCCGCATCCACACGCGGCGTGGCGAGCGGCTCGCGCGAAGCGAGGAAGTCGCTCATGTCACCGAACACGCTCACGGGCGCGAACTCCACACTGCGGTGGGGATCAGCCGAGTCTCCGCCGTCGCCGCCCACGGCGTACACGAAGCGAGCCGCCGAGGTCGCCTTGACGGAGGCCGCAACCAGGCCGCGCCGCGGCTCGATCATCGGCCGCCCTTGCCGCGGCGCCGAGAGATTGAACGAGGAGTTCGTGGTGCCCACCGCCGAGAACTCCGCGTACGTGCCGTCGGCGTTGGTGACGCGCATCACACACACGTCGCCGGGCGAAAGACCGCTGGCGTCGACCGTGACGGTGAGCGAGCAGCTCCCCGCGGCGCAGCTCTCGGCGGCGGAGGTCGCCGGGGGCGCCACGCTGCTTGGGCCGGACTGGCAACGCGCCAGCGCCGCGGCGCCGTCGAAACCGCTGCCGGTGATCACGATCTCTTGATCCGCCTGGTTGACGAAAGACTGCGGGACCACATCCGCGATCACGGGCGGCGGCGACTGGGTGGACTCGAAGGCATCTTCGAGAAGCCCCACCTCCCCCGAGGGGTTGACGACCACCACGTCGTAGCGACCGACGGGCGCCCCCGCCGGGACGACGGCGGTGAGCTGGTCGGCGTCGACCAGCGTCACCGACTCGAGCTGAATGGCCGTCGTGCCACCCGCAGTCGGGTTGAGGAAAGCGCGCGGCGTCGCCGTGAACTCGGCGCCCCCTTCGCGGAAGATGGTGATCGAGGTCGGGCTCGCGCTCTGCCCGAACGGGTCGCTCACGCTGCCCAGCTCGATGGAGAGGTCGCTCGTCGTCGTCAGTCCGGCCTCGAGCCGCGTCTCGCAGCCCGTGGCGTCGTTGACCACCACATCGAAGCTGCCGGCCGCGTGCTCGACCGGCACGGTGGCCTGCAGGCGGTTGTCGGTTCCCACCACCAGCGCGGCGTCGAGCTCGGCGCCCGGCGTGATCTCGCCGCTGGGCGCGAGCTGTACGCTGAAGGGCTCGGTCACCTCGGTCATGAAGAGGGTGATGCGCGTGTCGATGCCGTTGTACGCGACCGGCGGATCGGCGAAGAAGACGATTGGACCGTCGTCGAGCACCTCGAGCTCCACGCCCTCGGTGCTGCCGCAGCCGCCCTCGATGGGGCCGTCGACGAAGACGGTGTAGCGGCCTTCGGGCAGCGTGGCACCGGGGATGTCGATCGAGAGCTGGGAGCAAACCCGCACCGAGGTGGAGGCGGCCGCGACCTCACTGCAACCGGCCACGGTCGCGGCCCCGAAGGCGTAGCCCTGCCCCGCCTCGTCGACCAGTCGAACCGTGGGGCCCACCCCGTCGACCTCGACGAAATTCTCACCCGTGATGCGCAGCTCTTGATCGATCAGGCCATTGCAGAGCGCCCCGGGATCGAGCGCGGAAATCGTCGGCGGGTCGACGACCACGAGCGCGGCCTCCCGCGTCGCCGAACGCAGCGTGTCGGGGTTCGTCACCGAGAGGTCGTAGACGCCCGCGGCCAGCTCGTCGCTCGGGCGCAGCGTGAGCTCGAGCAGCTCCGAGCTCTGCCAACGCAGCTGCTCGGCGCGCGGCTGGCCGGCGGTGCCCGAGAAGAGCAGAGCCTGCCCCTCCGCCGGCAGACCCGCCAGGTCGGTAGCCCCGATGAGCTCCACGGTCGGCAGCTCCACCCCCACCGGCTCCTCGAGGGTGTCGAGCGGCATCGGAGTGAACTCACTGCCGCGGATGGCGACCAGCAGCCCCTGCTCGGGCCACTGTGCGCTACAGATCAAATCCGGAGCGACCCCGGTGACGGCCGGCTCCGGGCTCTGCACATCGTGAGCGCAGGAAGGAAGGGTAAGGCCGAGCAAGAGAGGTAGGCCGCTCGAGAGGCGACTTCGCATTCGATTCACTTTCATGGCGTTTCGGCTCGGCCTCTGCATCGTTGGCGCCGCCCCCCGAGGCGCCCGCTTGCCGAGCTGTTGGCGTTGAACGGCGAGGCAGGTCGTCACTGAAGCAAGTTGTTGCATCGGTGACTCGACGAAGACCCAACAAGAGACCATCAGCGCGCAAGGCGACGTTCGAAAGCAAACCGCGCGATCGCCTTTGCAGCAGGAATCCCGGGGCGTTCGCTCGTACTGCGAACGCCCTGAGCAAGCGCGCCTCGAGAAGAACGGCGCTCGAGGCCAAGCCCGCAGCGTTGCGCCGAAGGGAGCCGAGCGGCGATGGCAACGCCGCCCGAGCGAGCCGCTTCTGCAGCGAAGCCGTCCCCCGTGGCCGAGCTCGGGGCAGCCCGCGTTCGCGCTCGGCGGGACGAGGCGCCCGCGGCCACCGCGCTCGGGTCGGGACACCTTTCGGAGCCCCGGGGACCGCCGCGAGGGGCCCGCCGCGCGGCCCTCGGCGGCCCGTGGCCGCCGCCTCAAATGGGGCGCTCGGCCGACGAAAATGCCCCGATCCGAGCGAAAAGTGTCTCCAATCGGCACGTTTGGAGACACGGCCACTTTCTCCTGACCCTTTTGTCGGGGCCCGCTCTCTATCCAGAAAGTCGCTCCAAGAATTGGCCGTGATGCTGGATAACCGCCGTGAACCAAGAGCCATCGCAGGACGAGCAGCTCACCGCTCTGGCCCAGCGAGCGGCGGCGGGCGATCAGAGCGCGCTAGAGCCCCTATGTTTTCTGCTTCTTCCCCGCGTCCGCAATCTCGTCCGCTACCTCGTGCGCGGCGATCGGGACGTGGACGACCTCACGCAAGACGCGCTGGTGGCCATCCTGCGCGGGCTGGGCACGTACCGGGGGCAGGGAGCGTTTCGCAGCTGGGCCGACCGGGTCGTCTCGCGCAGCGTGTTCGCGACGCGCAAACGCGCTTCGCTGACGCTGGTTTCGACGGAAGTCGTCGAACCCGTAGCGACCGGGGTCAGCAGCCGCGCCGACGCCTATTCGATGCGCCGGCAGATGGTGGAGCAGCTCGACCGGCTGCCGCCAGGCCAGCGACACGCGCTGGTGTTGCACCACGTGCTGGGGCTGACGGCGTCGGAGGTGGCCGAGGAGCTCTCGGTGCCGCTGGAGACGGTGCGCAGCCGTTTGCGCCTCGGCCGCCAGCGGCTGCGGGAGCACTTCGCGCCAAACGAGCCAGCCTCGACTTGCTCGCCGCACACCGCGCCGCCGAACAAGGGGATCTCCAGGCATGGATGAGTTGACGCAACCGGACTCGCTCGCGGGCCTGCCAGGCCTCGACGCCTTGGACGATCGAGACGGGCCGGCGCTCCCTCTCTCCGAGTCACAGCGGAGCGCGATGCTGGCCGCCGTGCTCGAGCGGGCCACCGCCCCGACGATTGCGCGCTCTCGAAAAAGAGTTCGGCCGCGCTGGCTGCTCGCCGCGGCCCTCGTATCCGTCGCCACGGGCGCCGCCGCCCAGTACGGCGAAACGATGAGGGGCTTGTGGCGAGCGTTGCGCAGCGACGCGATCGAAGAGCGAGACACACCACAGAGCTCGCCGGCGCCGCGGCGGGCGCCCGCCGCGGAGACTCCGCGCGAGGAGCCGCCCCCGCGAGAGCCCGAGCCGGCCGCCGCCGAGCCCGAGCCGATCGCCGCCGAGCCCGAGCCGATCGCTCTCCGAGAGGCGGCGCCCACCCGGCCGCGGCCGGCGCATTCCCGCGCGCGGCTGCAGCGGCGCGCCACCGCCCCGCGCGCGCGCGAAGTGAAGGATTGGATGGCGCAGGCCAACGAAAGCCGCCGCCACGGCCGCTACGCGCAGGCGCGCGAAGCGTACTTGCGGGTGGTGCGCAAGCACCCGCGCGCCGCCGAAGCGCAGCCGGCGCGCGTGGCCGCCGCGCAGCTCTTGCTCGCACAGGAAGGCCGCATCGGGCAAGCCGAAGCGCTGTATCGAGAAGCGGTGCGCCAAGGGGGTGCCTTGGCTGCCGAAGCCCGCTTCGGCCTCGCCGAGTGCCGGCGCGCCGCCGGCGACCGCGCGGGCGAAGCCCGCGCGCTGCGCGCTTATTTGAACCACCACCCGAGCGGCCCCTTCGAAGCGGCCGCCAGGGCTCGCCTCGAGGAGATCTCCGAGTAAACTAGTTCCCACCCGCCCCGGCGGATGGGAACCGATGAAGAACCAAGCTGTGAGCGAAGAAGCGGCCCGAGCGCGAGCCGGCCGCCCTTGCCCCGCGGGCGCCCCGGCTCGCCGGGCCCCTTTTGCCCGAGGACCCGTCTAGCCCCGTGACTCGTGTGGGGCCGCCCTCGTTCGCGCTCGCAGCCGCGAGCGCCATGCTGATCGCCTCGCTCGGATGCGGCGACCACACGGACGTGGTGGCCGTGCTCGTGGGTGCGGAACAGTGGGGTGAAGCCCCCGCAGCCATGGCGGACGCCGGCGCGGGCGCGCTGCGGAGCGTGCTGGTGCGGGCGCGGCCCGTCCCGGCGGGGTGGCCTTTCGACACCGTGCCGTGGCCACTGCCCACGCCCTTGGCCGAAGCATTCGGCGCGGGCGATAACGTCATCGTCCGCTTCGAAGGACGAGACGCCCAGGCGCTGGTCGAGCTGGGGGCCCCGCCCGAAGGCACCGGTCGCCCGGTGGCCTTCGTCGACGCTTCGGGCACGACGCTGCTGCTCACGATCCGCATCGAGCGCTCATGAGCGGCAGCGAGCAGCGTCTCGTCGTGGCCGCGCTGGGCGCCGCGCTCGGGCTCTGTCAGGCCTCGCCGTCCCGAGGCGAAGAGGCTCCACCATCCGGGGCGCGCGCCCGAGCGGCCGCACCGGGTGAGCTCGGCCAGCGGTCGCCGGCCTCCGCGAACGAGCTGCGAGCAGCCCCCCCCCACGAGGCTCCATCGCCCGCGGCCCCGGCGCAGCCGACCCGGCAGCAGTCCGCCGAGTCTACGGCGAGCCCGCCGACGCGCGGAGAGCTCGACCCGTCGCCGCCGGGAAGCCCCCCCACCGAGCCCTCCCTCGTCGCCCTCGTCTTCGACACACAGCCGCGCGGCTTCCTGGCGCGCGTACAGGGTCAGAGCAGCGATCTGGACGTGCAGCTGAAGGCCGCTCCCCCCTTGCCCGTCGCCGCGTCGCCCGCGGGCGACGAGCGGCTGGCGGCGAGCGTGGCCGCCCGCGCCCGGGCGAGTGGCGCAGCGCTGGCTCTGTGGCTGTGCAACGACGACGACGCCCAGGGCGACCGAGCCGCGCCGGCTCGGCTGTGCTCGTGGAGCGCGCGCGAGCCGGTGTCCGTCGCTCGCCGTGCGCTCGCGGCAGGCGCGGCGCCCCGGGGTCGCGGAGCGGGCGCCCCCCCCGGGCAGCGCTCGGCAGCGCTCGAAGCGGGCGCGCTGGCGGCCCGCAGCCTGCTGCGTGCGGAGCTGCTGCGGCCGAAGCCGCCGAAGCCGCCCCCGCTCGCTCCTGCGGGCCCCCCTCCGGGTCCACGGCTCTCTGCCCCGCCCGCCGAGCCTCCGCCGAGAGCGCCCCGCGGCTGGCAGCTGGGTCTCGGCATGGGTTGGCGCTCCGATGGGCTCAGCGGTGCGGGCGCGCTCGAAGCGCAGCTCGCGGTGGGCTTGCACTGGGGGCCTCTGCGCTCCGAGCTGCGAGCCAGCTATGGCCGCTTCTCCGAGTTTCGCTTCGAACAGACGCGCGTGCAGCGCAGCCAGGCGCTCGGCCTCGCGCTCGTGGGCTGGGTGCTCGGGCCGCTCGGCAGCGCCCAGCTCGGCCTCGCCACAGGGCTCGGGGTGGCGCGCTCGAGCCGCACCGCGATCGCCGAGTCCGAGCTGGCGGTGGTCACGGCCGACACCCGCCTGTGGGTGCTCACCACGGCCTTCGAAGGCTTTGCCGAGCTGGCGCTCTTCGAGCGTTCGCTGCTGCGGCTGAGCGCGGGCGTGGAGGCGCTGAGCGTCACGCCGAGCTACGCCGTGCAGCCGGTGGAGGGCGAGCCCATCGTCCGCCGCTCGTGGCCCGTGCGGCCCGCGATCGGGCTGCGCTGGGTCTGGCTGCCCTGAGCCAGGAGCCCGTCGACCGCGCGGGCGCTCGAGGCCCCGGGCGGCGCCGAAGCGCATGACCGCGCCCCCGCACGACGAGCCCACTCACGGCGGGCCCCTCGCCGAGGTCACCCGCGACGGGTCACCTCGATCTCGCCTTTGCAGCCTCATCGCGACTTTCTACGTCGCTGTGTTGCACCGTGGTGTGCGGTCGCTTTTTTCGGTTTTCGTCTAACCCGCTTTTCGCCCTCCGCTCTCTATCTGACGGAAACAAGCCAGCTGGCTCGGTGGAGCCAACCGGCAACGAAGGGAGCGACGAAGTGAAACACTCGCAAACATTCCACAACACGCCTGCAGCTCGAGATCCCCGGGAGCGAACGGCGCCCGAGCCAGCGACCACCTCGGCCGTCGCTCGCTGGGGGCGTCCCCCCCGCGCCCTGGGACGGCTCTCGGCCTGGCTGGCCGCGGGCCCCGGCTTGATTGCGCTGTTGGCTTGCAGCCAGAGGGCTACCCAGACGAGCCCGACCGGGCAGAGCGAGGCAGCGCTGGAGCGGGCGGCGGCCGAGGACGTGCGCGCGGTCGAGGCTTGCCGCGAGGTCGCGGCGCGCTGTGCGCTGCGCCTGACGGGCGATCCGTCGGACTATGACGATCCAGACGCAGGGGAGCCGACCGGGTGCGCCGGGCGCGTCGCACGCTGCGACCGCCTCGAGAACCACTTCGCTTCGCTGCTGGATCCAGTGCGCACCTGCGTCGAGTCCCGTCGCGGATGCGACGAGGCGTCCGAGGGTCGCTGCGGCCTCGGACAGGGCCAGTGCGAGGCCCTGATGAGCGCGGCAGAAGAAGCCCGAGCGCCGCTCGTGCGGTGCCAGGCGCGCGTGGCCGCTTGCCTCTCGCGCGGCGCCGAAGACGCCGGCCCTCCGACGCGGGCCTGCGAGAACATGCAGGCCGCGTGTGACCGCATGGCGGAGGCCGGCAACACCCACGCACGAGCCCCCGACCGCGCGGATCGAGCCGACGACGGGGACGACGACGACGATCTCGACGAGAGCCTCGGCACTCCGGACGACGCAGAGCAGGCCGAGGCGGCGGAAGGCGCGGAAGGCGACGACGAGGCAGACGACGACGAGGAGGAGGCAGACGACGACTCCGGACCCCAGGGGGCGCGGGGCAACGCCCCTGCCGACACCCCGCGGGGCAACGGCACGCCTGGCGGAGATCGCTCGGAAGGCGCCCAAGGATGAAAGCCATCGGGTGCCTCGCTTCGGCCCTGCTGACCTGGGTCGTCGGCTCGGGCGCCTCCTGTGGAGGTCGAGGCACGTTGCCCCCAGGGCAAGGCACCGCGGTCGAAGAAGCCGGCGCCGACTCGGCGGGCTCCGTGGACCGGATCGGCAGCGCCGGCTCGAGCGCGCTGCCGGCGCCCGGCGGCGCTCCGAGCCCCCCCCGGCCCGCACCGGAAGAAGCCGCCACACCGGGCAACGGCTTCGCCGGGGCGGGGTGTTTGGGCGGTGACACGGCTTGCTCGAATTGCCTGGACGACGACGGCGACGGCCTGGTGGATGCTTTCGATCCAGAGTGCACGGGCCCGCTCGACGACGACGAGGCGACCTTCGCAACGGGCATCCCGGGCGACAACGTCGACTTCTGCCAGGATTGCTTCTTCGACGGCAACTCGGGGCACGGCGATGACGGGTGCCAATACGCGACGGCCTGCCTGACCGGCGAGGCCCCCCGAGCCCGCGGCGCCTCGGGATGTTTCAGCTGTGAGGTCACCGACCGCTGCCGCAATTCGTGCCTCGAGCTGACGCCGAACGGGTGTGACTGCTTCGGGTGCTGCGCGGTGCGAGCGCCGAGCGGAGAAACCCACAACGTGCGACTGAGCGACACGTGCACCGCACAGAGCGCCGACATCCCCGAAAAGTGTGAAGCTTGCGTGCCCTCGGTCGACTGTTTCAACGATTGCGGGCCGTGTGAGATATGCATCGGCAAGACGACGCTCGACCCGGGCTGCGACGAGGGGCCCGTGCTGCGCTGCCTGCACCAAGCGCTGTGCGACGAAGAGACCCCCTGCCCAGAAGGGCAGTACTGCCTGACGGGGTGCTGCATCCCGAGCGTGATTCCGCGCTGAGCTCCGTCCCGCGCGGCGCGACGCCTCAATGGCGGGTGCTTCGACCCGTTCCCCCTGCGGGAAGGCCCCGCGCGGGCCCGGGCGAACGGAGAGGAAACGAGCGATGAGACCAGGCCCCCCCACTCGGCGCCCTCGGCGACCGATCCCCCCTCGCTCCGCCGGCGGGGCGCGCGACTCGTTTGCCTTCGCCCCTCCGGCGGCCCTCGCGCTCCCGCTCGCCCTCGGGTGCCTGTGGGCCTTCGGCTGCGGTCGCAGCGGAGGGGGCGACAGCTCGGGGCTGGATGCCGGCACGCAGCTGACCTCCGCGGGCGGTGGCCCGGGCTCGGCAGGCTCGGGGGGCAGCGGCGGCGCAGCGGGCGGCGGCGCGGGCGCGGGCGGCGGTGCGACCGCGCCCTACGTGGCGTTCTCGGCCTCCCCGGCGACGGCGCTGGCCGCCACCAGTGCGGGGCAAATCGTCGTCATCGGTCAAGCCCAGCCATCGGGCGGCAACCGCAACATCGTCGTCAGCCAATACGACACGGCCGGCTCGCGCCTCTGGAGCGAGTCCCACAACGGCCCCGAGAACTACGCCGACGGAGCCACCGCGTTCGCCGTCACCGCTGCGGGAGAAGCCCTCGTGGGCGGCTACGTCAACGGCGGCGTGCCGCTGTGCTGCGGGCGGCGCCAAGCCTGGCTCGGTCGCTTCTCGCCCGAAGGCGTTCTGCTGCACGAGCGCACGCTCCCCGAAGACGACCCCACCGCGATCGCCGCCGCGGGAGACCAGGTCGCAGTGCTCGGGGAAGACGGCTGGCTGGGCTTGTACGAAGCGGACGCCCCGAGCCCCCAGTGGAGCGAAGCGACGGCGCTTGCCGGCGGAGACCTCGCCTTCACCGCCGACGGCGATCTGGTGGTGGTCGGCACCCGCTCGCTCGCGACCGATGCCGGCGCCGTTCGCGGCGGCGAGCTACGCTGGTATTCCGCGGTGGGAGAGCTACTGTCGACCCACGCGGTGGACAACGCCGGGCGGGCGTGCGCGCTGCGAGCCGTCGCGCGGCTCGGCGACGATGCCGTGGTGGTCGGCACGCTCACCCAGAGCGACGACAGCGAAGCGCTGTTCGCCGCGCGGGTGTCCGGGGCCAGCGGGACCGAGCGGTGGCGGTTCGTCAGCGACCGGGCCGATGCCGGAGCAGACATCGCCGTCACTCCGAGCGGCGGGTTGGTGGTGGCGGGCCGCGTGACGGGGGAGCCCAATCGCCCCCGCCCCTACCTCGTGGAGCTCTCGAGCGGCGGGGAGCCCGAGAGGGAGCGAGTGGAAACGGCCTTCGAAGCGTCGAACGCGGCGGGGGGACTCCTCGACGTGTTGCCCAGTGGCGAACCAATCCTGCTGCAGCAGGCGTGCCAGTATCTCGGCTGCGACGCCGACGTGCGCGACGACCGACCGGTGGTCGTCCGCTACCCGCCCGCAGCGGTCGCCGAGCCGCCTCGAAGTGGCCCATGAAGGATTGGGAATAGTCGCCGGCCGCGCGGGGTTGTGCGGGCAGGCCCCCGCGCGGAGGGCGCGGCGAACGGGCCGACGGAGGATCCATGCAGAACCATCGATTTGCAGCTCTCGACGGACGCACGCGGCACTGGCTCGAGGTAGATGAGCCGGATTTGGACAAGAACGCCACCACAGGGCCCGACCGCTCGCCGCAGACCCGCCCGCCGCGCCGCGCGCGCGGACGCGCCTTCGCCCAGCTCGGCGCCGCGGCGGGCGCGAGGCCCCATGGCCTTCGCGGCAGCGCGACACGAAGGCTCCGAGCCGCGCCGCGCACCCCACAGAGTTGAGTCGCGGCTCCCGCCGGAGGCCGCGCCCGTGGGCCAAGCGCCGCGAGCGCGGCCAGCCCGGGCGGCTACGGCCCTCGAAGCCGCTGGCGCTCAGCGCCGGGTGCCAGCCTGCGCGCGCTGGGGGCCGAGCAGTGTGGTCCGGACCAAGGCGACGAGCTGCACCAGGTCGGGCGGCTTCACCAGCCACCCGGTAGCCCCCAGCTTCATGCCCTGCTTCATTCGTTCCCCCGAGCAGTCCGAAGTGAGCACGTAGACGGGCACGTCGGCGTAGCCGGGTAGCTTGCGCAGCCCGGCGAGGAACTCCAACCCATCCATGGCGGGCATGTGGATGTCGGTGATGACCGCATCGAAGCGCTGCCTACGCGCTCGCCACATCGCCTCCACGCCCTCCGAAGCCTCGACGACAGCAAAACCCTCGCCTTCGAAGGCCTTGCGCACCTGCCTGCGCGCCGTGGCCGAATCGTCCGCAATCAGCAGATTCGCCGCGCCTCTCTCGCTGGAGTCGTCGTTTTCCTTCATTGCACCATCAATCGCTGCACCCAGCGCGCACCCTCGGACCTGCTCGACCCGTGGGTCTGCCTCGCACCGTCGACCCGCTGCGCGCGTTGCCCCGGCCGCCCTCGAGGTCGACGCAACACGCGAGCGGCAAGGCTTCGCATCTACCGATACGTATCGGCAAGGGAAGCGAGCTCCCGTAGCAGGAAAGTGCGCACGCGGCTCGTGCGAGCGTGAATTCGCGCGGTCGTGGCCGGCGACGGCGCAATGCCTGCGCACCGAATGGGTCTATCGCGATCCCACGCGAAGCCGCGAGGGGGCTTGTTCGCGCTCGCCGCCCGAGCCCGCGCGCCGAGCGCGAATTCCCTCAAGAAGGGCAGCGACCTGCCGCTCGAATCGCCGGAGGAGCCGAAGAATGCTCACCGGCAAGCAGCGTGACGACCTTTTGCCCGCGAGGCGGCAGCATCGATTGTGCTCGAGCGCATCGGGCGGGAGCCCAGCGGCTACGTCGGGTGGCGAGCGACCCCTCCTGCCGGTCGCAGCGTTCGAGCATCCCTCCGACCCCCTTCGCCTTCTGCCCCCGCGCGAGCGAGACCGGCAGACCTTTCCTCCACCGGAGACCCTTTCGTGAAAAGACCACTCGAATCGCCGCCCCCCCGCATCCGCCGACGCCCCCCGAGCCACACCCCCACGGGTTGGCGAGCGCGGCGAGGGCCTCTCGGCCCGTGCCTCGGCGTGCTCGGGCTGCTCGCCTGCGGCTCGGAGGACCCGAAGGAGAAACTGGGCGCCGAAGGGGACGCCTGCGATCCGGCATCGGAGGAGGCGCGCTGCGAGGCATCGCTGCACTGCGACCCGCTCGCCAGTGGCGGGGGCTTCGTCTGCGGGCAACCCGTGACACTGGCGGGTGAGGTCTTCGACGCACTCGGACGAGCTCCCCTTTCGGAGGCGCGCGTCGTGGCATTGAGCGCGGAAGGAACGGTGGTCGGCTCCGTCGCGCACAGCACCGAAGCGGGGCGCTACTCGCTGGAGGTTGCCGCGCCGCGAAACGAGGACGGCACGGTCGATCCATCCGCGACGTGGACGCTCAACGTGGCGGCCCAGGGGTACGAGATCTTTCCCGCGGGCCCTCGCCCGGCGATCCCGATCGGAATCTCTCAGGCCGGCTCGGCCGGCGAAGGAGGCGGATCGCGCATCGAGGCGGAAAACACCAGCGTGGGCCTGCTGCCGCTGCCCGACGCGGAGGACCGACCGCGGCAGATCCACGGACGCATCGAGGCCCAAGACCCCGGCGGCACGCTGGTGGTGGCCGAAGGCGCCCAGCGCCCGGCGCCCTACGGCATCGCGGACGCCGAGGGCAACTTCTCCCTCTTCAACGTGCCGCCCGGCGAGTTCGAGGTGGCGGGCTACCGGCAGGGCCAGCAGCTCGAAGCGGAGCCCGTCGACACCCGCTCCGAATCGGCCGAAGGGGTCGTTCTGTCGAGCCTCGAAGGCGCGCTCTCGGAAGTTTCCGGCAGCGTGAACATCGTCAACGCGCCCGGCGAAGCCAAGACGAGCGTCGTTCTCGTCCCCGAGAGCGTGTTCGACGCGGCGCAGGAGCGCGGCCCCGTTCCGATGGGCCTGCGCGCGCCGGGGCCACCCCTGGCTCCCAGCGTCAGCAGCGCCTTCGAGCTCACGGGCGTGCCGCGCGGGGAGTACATGGTGCTCGCCGCTTTCGAAAATGATCGGCTGGTCCGCGACCCCGACGAAGGCATCGGCGGCACCGCCCTGCAGCGCGTGTCGACCCTGGAGGGGGGCAGCGTCTCGATGTCCGAGTCTTTCAAGGTCACCGAGCATCTGGCGATCGTGGGTCCGGGCGCCACCGAGGTGGAGCGCGTCGAGGGCGAGGTGCTATTCGAGTGGGAGGACGACTCGAGCGAAGATTACTACTCCGTCGCCCTGTACACGGCCTTGGGCGACCTGATCTGGCAGGACGAGGCGGTCCCCTCCGTCAGCGGCGAGCCCACGGTGCGCGTCGCCTACCCAGGCCCGGCGCTCACGGCCGGCATGGTCTACCAATTCCGCGTCACTTCGTACCGCGATCGGCAGCGAGGTCCCACCGCCATCTCGCGCAGCGAGGACCTGCGCGGGGCCTTCCAGTACGTCGGCCCCTGACCGGGACCCGGGCGCCGTCGCGGGGCTCGGCGAACGCGCGCGGCGGGAGCGAAACGGCCCGCCGCGGCCGCCGCCCCCGCGGGCGACGCCATGCAGGGCGGCCCCCCGCGCTCGGTCGCGCCACTCACTGGGTCGTCAGGGCCACGCCGGCGGGGTCGGCGAGCGGCCCCAGCAGCTCGACGGCGCCCTGCCCGAGCAGGTCGCTCTTGTAGATCGCGCCCCCCGCGCCCGAGCGCACGAAATACAGCTGCTCGAGGGCCCCGTCGACCGCGATGCCGAAGGGCTCGGCGAAGCCCGCCAGGGTGGCGGGCGTGACGATGTCCTCGGGGGAGCTCCCGTCGAGCAGCGCGCGGCGAACCTTGGCGGTGGCGCCTTGCTCCGTCCAGTAGATGCGGCCCCCCCGCTCGTCCACGGCGATGTCGACCGGCGCCGCCACGTCCGGGATCTCCAGGTCGACGAGCCCCGCGCCGTCGGAGCTCGCTCGAAAGATGGCGTTCGCGCCCGCGTCCGCGATGAACAGGGCGTCTTCTACCAGGCTGAGCGCGATCCCGACCGGCTCCGAGAGCCCGGTGGTCACGAGAGGCTCGAGGGACGAGCCGTCGAAGTTGCTCCGGTACACACCGACGTTGGTTCCCTGGTCGGCGAAATACAGCTTCTGGGCGTCCACGTCCACGTCCACGCCCCGGGGGCCTTGAACCGTGGGCACCACCTGGGTGAGCGCGTTGCCGTCCAGGTTGGCGGACTGCAGGCGGTTGCGACCCATATCGGAGAAGAAGAGCTTCGGTTGCAGCGTCTCGGCGACCACGAGGTAGGCCGGCTGCGAGCTGCCTCCCCCCATGATCGACAGAATCTGCTGGGGGCTGCGGCCGTCGGTGAACGCGACGCGCACCTCGCGCCCGGTGCGCTCCGACCAATACACGCGGACCGCACCCCCCCCCGCGCCGCCGCCGCCGCTGCCGCCGAGCCCGCCCCCCGCGTCGGACTGCGCGCTGCCGCCGGCGCCCGCCGCGGAGCCCCCCGCGCCCGCCGCCGTGCCCCCCGCTCCGGCGCCGCCGCTGGCTCCGCCGGCACCGGCCACGGGCCCCTGGCCGCCGACTCCTCCGCCCTGCCCGCCGCCGCCTGCGCCCGCTGTTGGAAGCGACCCGCCCGCGCCGCTGCCGCTGGTCGACACGAAGCCGGCAGCGCCGAAATTCTCGGTCAAGTCCGACAAGTCATCCGTCAGGGTGCACGAGAGCACCCCGAGCGCCAGCGCGGCCAGGCCGACCCGACCCGCGCTGCAAGCAATTTTCCCCATCGCCGAAAGTGTTCCACAGCTGAGGGCTCTCGCGAGCTTCTCGCCGCCTCGCGAGACACAAAGGTCGGAGGGGCGGGGCGGATGTGATCGACCGAGCGCCGACAGGGAGCGTGCGGCCGAAGCCAGCGCCCTGGGCACCACTCCCGCTCAGAAGCGGCAACGGAGCGCTCCCCCCGGAGCCCGGGGCCCGGCGAGCCCTTTCTTTCACGGCAAGCGAGATCTTCCTGCACTGCGCACTTGTCGCTAGGCCCTTTCGACCGTTCGAGAGAGATGGAGAAGCGAAGCCCACGGTGTTCCGCAACGCAACACGGTAGAGGAAGGTGGAAAATACTGCGAACAACCGTCGGAGCTCGGACGGCATGCCCCGCTCCCAGCTCCACGCCTCCCGCCCCGACTCACGGCGCTCGCGGCCGCGTGAAGAGCTGCGGGTCGGGCGCTACGTCGTGCACGAGCGCATCGCAGCCGGCGGAATGGCCACCGTGCACGTCGGGCGCCTGCAGGGGGCCGCAGGCTTTTCCCGCACCGTAGCCATCAAGCGGCTCTTGCCGCAGTTCGCCGCGGACCCGGAGTTCGAGACGCTGTTCGTGCAGGAAGCGCGCCT
Organism: Polyangiaceae bacterium; assembly: GCA_050299315.1. Classification (GTDB taxonomy): domain Bacteria; phylum Myxococcota_A; class Polyangia; order Polyangiales; family Polyangiaceae; genus SZUA-265. Next base: position 242,909 of record JBNKVS010000089.1, on the reverse strand, counting down.
CGTCGCGCGCATCCAGCACCCGAACGTCGTGGCCACCCTGGACGCCGTGGCCGATGGCGGCGAGCTGATCCTGGTGATGGAGTACGTGGCGGGCGAGACGCTCGCCAGGCTCTTGCAGAGCGCAGCGGAGCGGGAGCAGCTGACGCCCCATCGCATCGTGCTGCGGGTCGTGCGCGACGCCCTGGCCGGGCTGCATGCGGCCCACGAGGCCCGCGACCGCTTCGGTGAGCCGCTGCACATCGTGCACCGCGACATCTCTCCCCACAACATCATGGTCGGCGTGGAAGGCATCGGGCGCGTGCTGGATTTCGGGATCGCCAAGGCGGCGACCTCGCTGAACATCACCCAGGAGGGCGTCGTGCGAGGCAAGGCCGCCTACATGGCCCCCGAACAGGTGATAGACGCCACGCTGACGCGGCGCACGGACATCTACGCCATGGGCATCGTGCTCTGGGAAGGGTTGACGGGCGAGCGGCTGTTTCCCGGAGCGTGCCGCCCCGAGCTGCTCCGCAAGATCGAAGGCGACCTACCACCGCCCAGCGAAACCGGGACCGATATCTCGCCGGAGCTCGAGGCGGTCGTGATGCGGGCGCTCGCCACCGACCCGAGAAACCGATTCGCCACGGCCGCCGAAATGATCGAAGCCATCGACCAGAGCTTCGAGGTGGCAACCGCAGAAGAGGTGGCTCGCTGGGTGCGTACGACGGCGGCGGAGCGCCTCGCGGAACGCGAGAGGCTGATTTCCCACGTCGAGTCCAGCCACTGTTCGATGCCGCCGCAGTCCATGGTGCTGGCCGGGGAGCTGGTGGATACCGGGCCGCTCGACGCACACATGCCGCGGGCCGTCGTGCAACCGGTGGCGCAACCATTCGACGCGGCGGAGCCCGGAGCGCGGCGCCCGTGGGCCTTCAAAGCAGCCGTGGCTCTGGGCTTGCTGGCGCTCGGGGCAGCGCTCGCGTGGCCTGCGAGGCGCCAGTCCGAAGCGACCACGGCGGTCGCCGCCGCGCCGGCCGCGTCCGAGAAGCTCGAGCCGGCGAAGCGAGCGGCCGCCGAAGGCGCAAGCGGCCCCGCCGTCCTCGAGCCGGGCAGCAACCCGGGCGCGGAAGCACGAGCCGCATCGGACCCGACCCCGGCGGGCGCTCGGGCGGGCGCCCCCTCGACCCTCGACCAGCGCGGGCCGCCGCGGGTCGGGGACGAAAGCGCAGGCCCGCGTGCTCGCCCGCCTCGAGCGGCCGAGCCCCCCGCGGCCGAGCCTCGACAACTCGCGCACGGAGCCAGCTCGAAGCGCCCCCCCGCGAAGGCCAAGCGGCGAAAGGTCGATTGCTCCCCACCCTACACGGTCGATGCGGCCGGGCGCCGTCACTACAAAGCGGAGTGCTTTTGAATGAACCCCCTGCAGCGCAACTCGGCCACTAGACACCGACCGCCGCCGCGGCGGCCCGCTCGGAGCGAGCGCCGCCCGCCGGGCGACGGCTGCCGGCGAAGAGCCCGAGCCCACTGCGCCCTCGCCGGCGCGGCGTTCGTGGCGGCCAACACGGCGGCGGCGCCGGCTTTCGCCGACGTGGCCGAGTGCATCGAAGCGCACAGCGCGGGCCAAGTCGAACGCGACCAGTCGCACCTCGTCGAGGCGCGCCGCCAGTTCGTCTCGTGCGCGCTGCCGAGCTGCCCGGCGGCGATCCGCAGCGCGTGCGACGAGCTGCTGGCCGACGTGGAGCGTCGCCTGCCCACCGTGGTGTTGGCCGCTCAGAATTCACGAGGGCGCGACGTGCTCGGCGTCACAGTGCTCGTCGACGGCGAGCCGCTCGAAGGCGGCATGAGCGGTCAGGCGCTCGAGGTCGATCCGGGGCCCCACGAGTTCCGCTTTCGCGACCGAGACGGCCGCGAGGAGGTCGTGCGCGCCGTAATCCGGGAGTGGGTCAAGGGGCGAGCCATCGAGGCGCGCTTCGCCACCCCGCAGGCCCCCCCCCCGCTGCCGACCCAGGCCGCCCCGCCCGGCCAGCCTCCCCCCGCCGTGGATCGAGCCGAGCCCGGCGCCGAAAGCTCGCGCACGCTCGCCTACGTGCTCGGCGGCGTCGGTGTCGTCGGGCTCGCCGGCTTCGGCTATTTTGCGCTCGCAGGAAAGAGCGAACGCAACGACCTCGCTCGAACGTGCGCGCCGGCGTGCGATCCAGAGCGCACCGACGCGATATCTACCAAGTACCTGCTCGCGGACATCCTTCTGGCAACGGGCGTTGCCTCCCTGGCGGGCGGGACTTATCTCTATTTCTCCACGCCCGCGCGCCCCGCGAGTGGCGAATCACCCCAAGCGTTCCAGTTGGGGCTGAAAGGTCGATTCTAATGTCAGCAGGGGACCCTCGAAAAGCCGAAACCGTTCGACCCGACGGCAAGCGCGAATCCTTGCCCACCTCCGGGGTGAGCCGCGCCCAACGATCGTGGGAAACGGACGCCAAGACGTCCGTCGGGTCCGCCCACAGCTCTCGATACCGGATACGCGCCCCGGCCAAGAGCTGGGAGGCAGACGGGGAAACCGTGCAGCGCCCCGCCGAGCAGCCATTGCCAGAGGCGGCCTTTCGCGACGACTCGGTGCCGATCTCGCTCTCGCGCCGGCGCGCGGTCCCGAACTCGGGCCCGTGGATGAGCGCCGGGGCGCGGAGCGCCGCGCAGGCTGCCAGCTCTCAGCAACCCGCAAGTCAGCCCGAACCGAGCTCTCCGCTGGCCAGCGCCGAGCCCGGGCGGGAGGAGAATCGACGCTCGGAGGCCGCGAGGGGCCGAGCTTCCGGGCGCGCCAGGGCCTGGCTGTGGGCCGTCCCGGTGGTGCTGCTCACCGCCGGCGTGGCGTTGGCGATTGCCCGCAGCCGGGGCGCCCTGGACCCTTCCGCGCTCGCGCGCTGGCTGGGTCTGAGCTGAGCCGGCACGCGGCGCGAGCCCAGCGCACCGCCCGCTGAAGCCCCCGTTGCGCTCGCTCTCCGGATCGGGATCGCCCGCCGCATACACCCCGGGCGGAGCCCGCCGGGTAGCTGCAGTGCGACCCGAGCCAGCAGCCAACCAACCTTGATCGCGCACGCTGCCGCCAGCCCAAACGCAGCAGCCTTCGTGCCCGCTCGGCAGCGCACACGAATTGTTCGCTGCCGCCCGAGCGGCAAAGCAGGCGACCAACACCGCAAGCGGTGATCATCCTGGTCCCTGCTCAGCCGCGTTTCGCCCCGCTTACCGGTTCGATTCCACATCGGCGTCCGAGCAGCCGTCCACCCGAAATGCCGGCGGCCAGACCCGCTCTGCTCTTGCCGAAAGAGCGGGCGCGGTCTACCGGGTCGAGTCGACGAGAAAGGCAGGTGCATGAGACCCCCCATCCGCATACTTTTGGTCTTTTGCGTCGCCTCGGCGGCGCTGCTCGCCGCCCGCAGCGCCGTCGCTGGAGCAGAGCCGCCGCGCGTGGCCGTGGTGGCCGATGGCGCGAGTGACCGCTTCGACGAGGCCACACGCGTGCTGGCGACGGAGGTCCAGGCGCTGCTCGAGGCGCGCTTCGAGGGATACGCCTTCCCCGAAACGCCCACCCACCGCGCGGACTTCACCGAGGCGGGCGCGCGCCAGCGAGTTACCGAAGTGCTCGCCAACCCGGAGGTGGACGTGGTGGTGGGGCTCGGCTTCTTCACCGGCAAGGCCATCGCGGAGGCGGGGGATTTGCCCCACCCGGTCCTGCTGCCGTTCGCGGCGCCTTCCCTGCAAGGGCTGCCGAATGCAGGAGGAAAGAGCGGGCAGAAGAACCTGACCTACCTGACGGGGTTGCTCGACTTCCGGCGCGAGCTGGAGCGCTTCGGCGAGGTAATTCAGCGCGATCGGGTCGCGTTCCTGCTCGACGAGTACGTGGCTGCGGCGCTGCCCCAGCCCGATCAGCTGCTCGAGCGGCTGGCTGCCGGGGCGCTGAAGCCCAAGCTCGTCCCCGCGAGCACCACCGCCACCGCGATCCTCGAATCCCTGCCGCAACAGACCCAGGCCGTCTACCTCGGGCCGCTCGTGCGCCTGCCCGACACCGAGGTCGCCCCGTTGCTCGAGGGGCTAGCGGCACGCGGCCTGCCCAGCTACGCGAGGCGCGGGCGCGATTGGGTCGAACGCGGCGCGCTGGCCTCGCTCGTGCCGCCCGACGACCTGCAGCGCCGCATGCGTCGCGTGGCTCTCTCCCTGCTGGACGCCTGGCGAGGGGAAGATCTCTCCGAGTCGAGCACGGCGTTCGAATCGCGCACCGAGCTGAGCATCAACCTGGGCGTCGCTCGCCGGATCGGCGTCTACCCGAGCTTCGCGCTGCTGACGGAGGCCGTCCTGGTCGGCGACACCGCAGACGAGCCGGCTGGGCAAGCGCTGACCATCGGGCAGGCCGTCGACCTCGCCCTGCAGGCCAACCTGGATCTGGCCGCGGCGCGGATGGGCCCCACCGTCGCGAGCGGCGCTCTCGATGAGGCCCGGGCGGGCTTTCTTCCGAGCGCTGGCGCCCAAGCAGATTTCACCTGGCTCGCTCCCGAGGCGGCCAGCCCGCTCGGCAACGCCGAGCGTCAACTGAGCTGGGGTGCCTCCGCGCGCCAGCTCATCTACTCGCCGCGAGTCCGCGCCAACATCGGCAGCCGCGAGCTGGCCCTGCGCGCATCCAATCAGGACTTGCAGACGCAGGCGCTGGATCTGACCCGGGACGTGAGCGTGGCCTTTCTCGACGTGCTGCGCGCCAGCACGGCCGAGGCCGTAAACCGGGAGAACCTCCGGCGCACGCGCCAAAATCTCGCGCTGGCCGAAGTACGCGTCGAGGTGGGGAGCGCCGGGCGGCAAGACGTATTTCGCTGGCAAGCCCAAATCGCCGACGACCGAACCAAGGTGATCGCCGCCTCGGCCACGCGCAACCAGGCGGAGATCGCCCTCAATCGCTTGCTGAACCGGCCGCTGGAGGCGCCCCTCTCGATCACGGCGCCGAGCGCCTCGGGCTCCGACGACATCCTCGACCCGCGGCTGCGACCCTTCGTCGCCGACCCCTGGTCGTTCAAGGTATTTCGCGCCTTCCTGGCGCGGGAGGCGCTTGCCAACGCGCCGGAGCTGCAGGCTCTCGCGGCTCGCCGCGCCTCCCAGTCGCGCACGCTCGAGGGGGAGCGCGAGCGGCTCTGGGTTCCCGATGTGTACCTGAGCGGGGGAGTGAGCCACGTGGTGCACCGCAGCGGAGAGGGCACCGAACCGTTGACGCTGCCGCCCCCGATCGAACCGGGCGCCTTCGAGCGAGCCGACTTCGTTTGGCAGGTCGGCGCCAGCCTGCGCTTCGATCTCTTCGATGCCGCTCGCTACGCACGCATCGGCCAGCTGCGGGCGGGCGTGCAACAAATATCGCTCCGGGAGCGCTCGCTGATGCAAGGCGTGGAGCAGCGCGTGCGCAACGCCCTGCACCGGGTGGGCGCCTCGGGAGCCGCGGTTCGCCTGCGCGGCGAAGCGGCCCAGGCGGCCGCTTCCAACCTCGAGCTGGTTACGGACGCCTACCGGCAGGGGACGGTGACCGTCATCACACTGATCGACGCGCAAAATCAGTCACTGTTGACCGAGCTGGCGGCGGCCAACGCGCGCTTCGACTTCCTCGTCGATCTGCTGCAGGCCCAGCGCGCCGCCGCCCGCTTCGGCTTCCTCGAGCCCGAGGCGGCACGCGACGACTTCTATCGGCGTCTGATCGACTTCTCCAGGCAATTTTCCACGAGGCAAGTTCCATGACTCAATCGTCCAGCCATTCGCTGCGGCGCCCCGCGGGGCCCGGCCGCGCAGCGGTCGCCCGCGGGGCACTGACCCAGAGGGTGGCTCCCTGGCTGATCGCCCTCGGGCTCGTTTCGTGTCGCAAGCAAGCGCCCGAGCCCGAGCCCATCGTGCGCAGCGTGCGCAGCGTGGTGCTCCAGCCCGAGCGGGAATCCAAGCGGGAGACCTTCAGCGGCGCCGTACGCGCCGGCACCGAGAGCCGGCTCGCGTTTCAGGTGCCGGGCCGGGTTCGCCAGCTCTCCGTCAAAGTGGGTCAGAAGGTGGCTCGCGACGCGCTCATCGCCACGCTCGACCCGATCGATTTCACGCTTCAACTCAATGAGGCCTCGGCGAGCCTCGAGCAGGCGCGCGCGCGGGGGTCGAGCGCCGAGGCCAGCTACGAGCGGGTGCGCAAACTGTACGCCAACAACAACGCCTCGCGGCAAGATCTGGACAACGCCCGCTCCCAGCGGGACGCGGCTCGCAGCGCGACGGAAGCCGCCTCTCAGGCCGTGGCGCGACTGCGGCGCCAGCTCGGCTACGCGACCCTGCGCGCGCCGGCGGCCGGCACGATCAGCCGCGTCGACGTCGAGGAAAACGAGGTGGTGGCCGCGGGGCGAGTCGTCGCGGTGCTGCAGGTGGGCCGGCAGCTGGACGTGGCCGTCGACGTGCCCGAATCGTTGATCGGGCAGCTCGAGCTCGGCAGCCCGGCGACGATCTCGATCCAGAGCCGCTCTGCGGACGCGATTGCGGGAACCGTCTTCGAGATCGGCGTGCCGGGGCGGGGCGCCTCGGTGTTTCCCATCAGCGTGCGCCTCGGCCAGATCCCGGAGGGAGTGCGAGCCGGCATGGCCGCCGAGGTGACGTTCGAGATGGCCCCGCCGCAGGGGGAGGAGGGCCTCCTCGTCCCGGCTTCGGCCGTGGGCGAGGATGCCGAGGGCCGCTTCGTCTTCGTGGTCGAAGCGGTGGAGGGCGGCTTCGGCGTCGTCCGCCGCAGGCCTGTCGAGGTGGCTTCGATCACGTCACGGGGCATCGCCTTGCGCGGCGGCCTCGAGCCCGGCGACAGGCTCGTCACGGCCGGCGTCAGCCGTATCCACGACGGCTTGAGGGTCCGCGTGCCGCCCCCTCCCAGCGCTTCCACCCAGCCGTCTTCGAAGACCCCTTGAGCCATGTCGATCACCTCCTTCTCTCTGGCGCGGCAGCGATTCACTCTGGTGACGGTTCTGGTCCTGCTCGTCGCCGGCGGGATGGCGTACGTCGCCATGCCCCAGCAAATGGACCCGGGGTTCATCGTCCGCACCGCTCAGATCGTCACCGTGTTCCCGGGAGCCAGCCCCGATCGCGTCGAGGCGCTGGTAACCGATCCCATCGAGCAGGCCGTGCAAGCGGTGCCGGAGCTCGACTTCGTGACCAGCACGAGCCGCACCGGCGTGAGTGTCGTGGCCGTGAACCTGCGCGAGGAGTTCACCGACATCCGCCCCATTTGGGATTCGCTTCGGCGCAAGGTCGACCGCATCAAGGCCGACTTGCCCGCGGGCGTCATCGGCCCCGACATAAACGACGAGCTGGGCGACATCTATCCGATGCTCTTCAGCCTCACGGCAGACGGCTTCTCCGCGCGCGAAACGACGGAAATCGCGGAGACGATCCGCGACCAGTTGCTACGCATGAAGGGGGTGGCGAAGGTCGAAATCCTGGGGGAACAGGAAGAGCGCGTGTTCGTCGAGTACAGCAGCACCCGGTTGGCGCAGCTCGGCATATCGCCCGGCCAGCTCGCGCAGGCCCTGCAGGGCAGAAACATCATCTTGCCCGGTGGGCAAATCGACATCGGGGCCGAGGCGCTGGTGCTCGAACCGAGCGGGTCGTACGAGTCCGTAGAAGAAATCGCCCGCACCCTGGTGCAGCTGCCCACGGGCGGAGTGACCTACCTGGGCGATCTGGCCGACGTGCGCCGAGGCACCATCGACCCACCGCGCGGGCTGGTGACGGTGGAAGGCGCCGCGGCGCTGACGTTGGCCATCTCGATGGCAGACGGCGACAACCTCGTCGCTCTCGGAGCGGAGGTGCGCGAGTTCTTCGACGACCTGCCACGCCGCTATCCACACGGGATCGATTTCGAGCTGTCGTATTTTCAGCCGGCCGAGGTCCAGACGAAGGTCGACGAGTTCATGGGCAGCGTGCTGCAAGCCGTGGGAATCGTCTTGGCCGTCATGCTGCTCACGTTGGGCGTTCGCACGGGCTTCGTCGTCTCGACGTTGATTCCCGCGACGATGGTGATCGCCATTTGGGTGCTGAGCCTGATCGGCGAAACCATCAATCAGATGAGCCTCGCGGCCCTGATCATCGCGCTGGGCCTGCTGGTGGACAACGCCATCGTCGTCTCGGAGGCGATTCTGGTCTCCATCTCGCGCGGGGTCAGGCCCCGCGACGCCGCAATTCAGTCCTGCAAGGAGCTGCAGGTTCCGCTGCTCATCTCTTCGCTGACGACGGCGGCCGCCTTCCTGCCCATCTACCTCTCCGAGTCCAGCGTGGGGGAGTACACCGGCCTCTTGTTCACCGTCGTGGGGATCACTCTTTTGATCTCTTGGCTCTTGGCGATCACCGTGACACCCGGGCTGTGCGCTCGCTTCCTGCGCCCTCCCAAGGAGTCGCAGGGTCCAGAGTCTCGCCTGTCCCGGCTCTACGGCTCGGCGCTCGACGCCGCGCTGCGCAGGCGCTACTTCACACTGGCGCTTGCCCTGGCCGCCTTCGTGGGCTCCCTGCAGCTTTGGCAATTCGTCCCGGCGGTGTTCTTTCCCCCGCAGGATTCGCCCTTCTTCATGGCCTCCTTCAACCTGCCTCCCGGCGCCAACATCGAGGCCACGCAGGAGGTGACGGCACGCGTAGACCAGTTCATCGCCCGTGAGCTCGAGGCGCGCGAAGGAGCGGAGGGCGTCACCAGCTGGACGACCTTCATCGGCGAGACGCCGCCACCTTTCAAGCTCGGCTACGCGCCCTCCCCCTCCTTGGGGGGGTACAGCGAGCTGATGGTGCACACCAGCTCGGTCGCCGCCGTCGAGCCCTTGATGGATCGGCTGACGCGCTTTGCCGCGGCGGAGTTTCCCGACGTGCAGACGCACATTCGCAAGCTGAGCAACGGGCCGCCAGTGGACAAGCCGGTGCAAATCCGCATTTCCTCCGACAACCGCGAACGGGCTTTCGAAGTGGCCGCTCAGGTCGAAGAGAAGCTCGCCGACGTGCCGGGCCTTCGCAACATCGACAACGACTGGGGCCCGCGGGTCAAGAAGCTCTCGGTAACGGTGGACGAGCCCCGCGCGCAGCGCGCGAGTGTGACGAACGAGGACGTGGCGCAGGCGCTGCGCTCCTTTTTGACGGGGACGCAGGCCACGTTGTATCGCGAGCAGAAGGACAGCATTCCCGTTCTCTTGCGTTCTACGGGCACGGATCGGCGCAACCTCGATCGCGTGCGCAACCTGACCGTCTTTTCGAAGCGAGGGACTTCCGTTCCACTCTCGCAGGTGGCCGACATCTCACTGGCTTGGGAGCCCTCGGCGATTCTGCGCCGCAACCGCTACCAGACAGTGACCGTCCGGGCCGACCTGGAGGGAAGCGTGACGGCCTTGTCGGCTTTCGCGGCGATCGAGCCGTGGCTCGAGGAGACCTCGCGAAGCTGGGATCTCGGCACGCGCTGGGAGTTCGGGGGAGAGTACGAGTCGAGCGTGAAGGCGAACCAGGCAATTGGTGAAAAAGTGCCGATCGGTGCCCTGGTGATCGTTCTGCTGTTGGTGGCCCAGTTCAACTCCCTGCGCAAGACGGCGATCGTGCTCTCGACCATCGTGCTCGCCCTCATCGGCGTCGTTCTCGGCCTGATCGCGATGGGCAGCACCTTCGGATTCATGACCCTTCTCGGCGTCGTCTCGCTGGCGGGTATCGTCATCAACAACGCCATCGTGCTGCTGGATCGCATTCAGCTCGAGATCGAGGAGGGGCGCCATCCATTCGAGGCCGTGCGCGCGGCGGCGAAGCAACGCGTGCGCCCGATTTTGCTGACGACCGCCACGACGATCGCGTCGCTCATCCCGCTCTACCTCTCGGGCGGAGCGATGTGGGAGCCGATGGCGGTGGCCATCATGTTCGGTCTGGCTTTTTCCACGGTCCTGACACTCCTGATCGTGCCGGCGTTGTACTGTGTGGCCTACCGCGTGCCGATGCCGGAAGCCTCGGCCGGCCTCGCGGGCGCGCGGCCCGGCAGCACCTGACGCCCTCTTCACGGCGGGCGGAAGCGGGCCTTCCGGCGCCGCCGCAACCCGGAACGCGACACTCGGAAAGGCAGACCACTCGGGCGCGCCGCGGCGAGCCGGACGGCCTCCAGGCATTTCGCCGAGAGCCGCCTCGGGCTGGGACCAGCCTGCAGGTTGGCCCGGGCGATCCGAAAGAGGTGCATCAATCCGCTCCTTTTCGTACCGCAACGTACCGCGCCCCACGCCGACCGAACGCCCTCCGAGAAAAGCTTCGGCGAGAGGCGTTGACAGCCCAAGTGCGGTGATTACCTGTTGTGTCGCGAGGGGCGGCTCCCCAGCCGCCGCCCCGCAAGGGTGGCCCGTTCTTCCCCCCCGAAAACCCGCTCGCCAGAGCGCATCGGGGCGAGGGCCACCCTCGATCCAACCGAGGGCGAAGCCGCCGCGACGAATCAGGGCGCGGCCGGCCCCGTCGTCGCGCGACCCAAGCGCTTCGTGGAAAGGAAATGATCTCATGTTGACCTACTACAGCGACCTCGAATTCGGCGGCCTCGAGCGACAGTTTCGGGACCTCCGCAGGCAAATGGACCGGCTCTTCTCCGACTTCGAGCGGGACCAGGTGGATGGCGGCTCCCCGTGGGCGGGCCCGCCGCGGCAGGCGAGCCCCCGGGTGCACATCTGGGACATGGGGAGCGAGCTCATGCTGCGCGCAGAGCTGCCCGGAGTCAGTGAAAAGGACATCGATCTCACGGTGCAGCAAGGCGTGCTCTCCCTGCGCGGCAAGCGCCAGGAGTCCGCCCCGGAAGGCTACTCCGTCCACCGCCAAGAGCGGCAGAGCTTCACCTTTGCCCGCACCTTCGCACTCCCCTGCCGGGTCGACACCGAAAAGGTACAGGCCAGGGTCAAAAATGGCGTTCTCGACGTCGTGCTTCCCAAGTCGCCCGACGAGCAACCGCGCCAGATCCGAGTGTCTGCCTCCTGACCCGACGAAAGACGATCACTTCCGATCAGAAAGGATGAACGACCGATGACGCAATCCTCGACGCGACTGGCTCGGCAGCAAGATGCGCCGCTCACCGAGCAGACTCAGCAAAATGTCCGCCTGGCGTCGCCGCCGGTAGATATCTTCGAGAACCCCGACGAGATCCTGCTCGTCGCAGACCTCCCGGGCGTTGCCGCCGAAGGGCTGGAAGTGCGGCTCGACGGCTCCGAGCTCTCGATTCGCGGGGCGCAGTCCGCATCCGAGTTCGCGGAGGCCCCCGAGCCCCTCACCTTCGTCCGGGCCTTCCAGGTCCCCAAGACAATCGACCCCGAAGGCGTGAAGGCCGAGCTTTCCGGCGGCCTGCTGCGGCTCCACCTCGCCAAGTCCGAAGCCGCCAAGCCCCGCAAGATCGAAATCCAAGCGCACTGAAGCAAGCCGCGGCCCCCATCGCGCCACGGCCCGAGCTGCCCCTGGCTTCCACGGCTGCCCCTCGCGGCTCGCCCCGGCCCCCTTCGCGGGGGGGGCCGGGGCACTTTTTTCGTGGGCCCTTGCCACGCCCTCGCGCAGCGCCGACACTGAGCTCTGGCGCAGGCGGAGGAGGCGGCGAATGGCAGCTCGAACGGAAAGCAAACGCGGCGATCACCGACCCCACGGAGGGAGCTGGCGGCGCCCGAGCCCCCCGCAGGGGCGTCTGCTGGGCGCGGCCTGGCTGGCGCTCTCGCTGCTGGCCTGTCGGGACGGCGGGGCGCCACCGGCCAGCACGCCTCGGCTCGCCGTGGAGCCCTCCACGAGCCAGGTGGAGCGCTTCGACGGGGATCTGGCCGCCTGGCGACCGGTGGAAGGCGAATGGCGGCTGCGCGGCCAGGGCGAGCAAGGCGTGCTGGCGCAAACCGCGACGGACTCGCGGTTCCCCGTGGCGCTGTGGCAGCGCGGCCGCTATTCGGACGTGGACGTGACCGTCCGCATGCGGCCTCTCTCGGGCGAGGTGGACGCCAGCGGCGGTATCGTCTTCCGCGCCCGGGACCCGAAGAACTTCTACGTGGTGCGAGCCAACGCCCTGGAGAACAACTTTCGGCTCTACACCGTCGTCGACGGCCAGCGCACGCAAATCGCCGGCGCCAGTGTGCCGGCCCCCCGCCTCGGGCAGTGGCACAGCCTGCGCGCCGTGGCCGTGGACGATCACATCCAGGCCTACCTCGACGGCGAGCTACTCATCGACCATCGGGATGCGACCTTCCACGAGGGGCAAATCGGGCTCTGGACGAAAGCGGACGCGATCACCGAGTTCGACGACCTCGAGCTGCGCGCGGCGCCCGCTGACGCCGAGCCGAGCACCGAAGCCCGCGCCCTGTCCCCCGCGGATTCCCCCGCGCCGGAGCCTTCCAGCGCCGGTTTCGCGCCGGGTTGGCAGCTCGAGGCGAAAGCCCTCGCCGAGGCGGCCCTGGGCGGCGTGCCCGCGGGCTGGCGCGCCGCCGTCGGTCGGTGGGGGGTCGAGGAGAGTGAGCCCGGCGGCGAGCGGGTCTTCTCGCAGACGGCGCAGAACCCGAACGCCGTGTTCAACGTCGCCCTCGCCCAGGGCCCCGAGCTCGCGGACGTGCAAGTCTCCGTGCGGCTGCGCGCGGTGGCAGGCCGGGTCGACCAGGGCGGCGGCGTGCTGTGGCGCGCCAGAGACGAACGCAACTACTACGTCGCTCGCTACAACCCCCTGGAGGACAACTTCCGCCTCTACACGGTGAAGGAGGGCCGGCGGCGCCAGCTCGCCGGGGCGGCCGCGAAGCTCGATGGCCGGGCGTGGCACACGCTCACCGTCACCATGCGCGGCGACCAGATCGAAGGCCTGCTGGACGGCAAGAAGTACTTCGAGGCGCGCGACGGCACGTTCCCCGCGAGCGGGACGGTGGGGCTCTGGACGAAGGCAGACGCGCAAACCCAGTTCGCGGGCTTCGCCGCCGAGCCGCTGCCGGGACTCGGCAAGGGCCCCTCCGCGGGAGCCCCGCGGCAGAACGTAGTCGCGTACACGTCCGTCGACCAAGTTTTCTCCGAGCCCATCTTCGAGCACTGCGAGCGCGCCGCAGCGCTCTCGGTGCGAGGGCTCTTCGACACGGAAGAAACGAAGAGCACCGGCGTGCTCAGCCGCCTGCTCGCCGAGGCCACTCATCCCCAGGCCGACGTCTTCTGGTCGGGAGATCCGATGCGGCCGTTCGTGCTCCTCGAGCGCGGCCTGGTCCAGCCCTACCTCTCTCCGATGGCCGCGGCCCTGCCGGCCTCGCTGCGCGCCGAGGACGGCAGTTGGACGGGATTCGCGGCCCGCGCTCGCGTGCTGCTCGTCAACACCGAGCTCACGGCCGAGTCGGACGCCCCCCGCTCGATCGAGGCGCTCGCCGAGCCGAAGTGGAAAGGCAAGGCCGCCATCGCCAACCCGCTCTTCGGCACGACCACCATGCACGTGGCGGCGCTGGCCACCGCCTGGGGCGAGGCCAAAGCCCGCGCATTTCTCGAATCACTCAGGGAAAACGACGTGCGCATCGCCGCCTCCAACGGGGAAGTGAAGCGGCTCGTCGCCTCCGGCGAGCTGGCGTTCGGGCTCACCGATACCGACGACGCCCACGAGGCGCTGCAAAGCGGCGCGCCCGTGCGCGTCGTGTACCCGGACCAACAGGGCCTCGGCACGCTCGTGATGCCCACGGTGGCCGTGGTGATGAAAGGCGCGCCCCACCCCGAGGCCGCCCGGAGCCTGGTCGACTGTCTGCTCTCCGGGGAGGTCGAGCGGCAGCTGGCGCGCCGCGCCGCCCACATGCCGCTGCGAGCGGGCGTCGCCACGCCCGAGGGCGTGCGCTCCGTCGCCAGCCTGCACGCGATGCAGGTGGACTACGCCGAAGTGGCCCGCGCCATGCAGCGGATGCAGCCCTGGCTGCGCGGCTGGGTCGGGTTGTGAGGTCAGGCAGGGCCGCAGCCGCCCGCCGTCGCGAGTCGAGCGCGGCGAGGGCCGGTCGAGCGGCGCGCCCCACTGGGCCTAGGGGTTGGGCCGAAGCGGCACGGGCCCCGGGCGCAGCGGTCGCAGCTTGACCGCGCTGCCCCCATCCTTCGCGGAACGCGCAACCTTCGCCGTCGCCGCCACGCCCCTGCTCCTGCTCACGCTCCTGCCACTCGGCTCGCTGGGCGCGGACCTGCTCGACGTGACGGGGCAAGGGCTCGCGGCGTTCTTCGGCTCTTGGCCGGCGTGGCGGCTGTTGCTCGTCACGCTCGGCCTGTCGACGGCCGTCACCGCCGGGGCGCTCGCCCTCGGGATCCCGGTCGGTTTGCTGGTAGCCCAGACCGATGCGCCGGGGCGCCGGGCGGCGTTCGCGCTGCACGCCCTCTGCGCGCTGCTGCCGCCGTTCTTGCTGGCCTTCGGCTGGTTCCACGTATTCGGCACCCAGGGGTGGCTCGGCAGCCCGGCGACCTCCCGCTGGCTCTTCAGCGCGCTGGGCGTGGTAGCGACCCTTTCCCTGGGGTTCTCCCCGATCGCCTGCGCGCTCACCGCACTGGCCACGCGGCGCATCGATCCCGCGCTGGTGCACGCGGCGCGCAGCGTCGGCTCGCCCGCTGTCGTCGTCGCGCAGATCGTCGTGCCGCTGGCCTGGCCCGCAATCGCCCTGGCGGCGTTGATCGTCTTCGCGCTGGCCACCAGCGAGGTGGGGGTGCCGATGTTTCTCCGCGTACGCACCTACCCCGCGGCCGTGCTCACGCGCCTGGCTGGTTTCGACTACCAGCCCGGCGAGGCCGCCGCGCTGTCCTTGCCCCTGATCGCGATGGGGGGGCTCCTGCTCTGGACGGAGCGCCGGCTTTCGGCGCGCGCGGCCTTTCACCTCTGGGGCGCGAGCCACCGCGAGCCCCATTTCGCGCTGGGCCGCTTTCGCTGGCTGGCGGGCGGCGCACTCTGGGCCTTCGTCCTGCTCACGCTCGTGCCCGTGCTGGCGCACGCGGCCGCGGCAGGGCCGGAGGGATTTCTCCGCGCGCAGCGGTGGCTGGGAAGCAGCGTGGGCACCAGCCTCGCCTCGAGCGCCGTCTCGGCGACGCTGCTGGTCGCGCTCGGCCTCGTGCTCGGCCACGCGCTCGCGGCGGGTCGGCGCCCGGCTCGCGCGCTCGACGGGATCTCGGTGGCGGCCTTCCTCGCCCCCTCCGCGGTGCTCGGCGCCGGCCTGATCGGCGCCTTCAACCGAGCTCAGACCCACTCGCTCTACACGGGGCTCGGCATCTTGGTCGTCGGGCTGTGCGCGCGCTACGCGGCCCTGGCCGTTCGGGCCGTCGCGGCCGTCTTCGGCTCCAGCTCACCCCGCTACGAGAGGGCGGCAGCAGCCGCCGGAGCCGGCTACCTTCGGCGGCTGGGGGCCCTACTCGTGCCGATGCACGCCCGCAGCCTGGCGAGCGTGTGGCTGCTGGTGTTCGCGCTTTGCGCACGCGACCTCGATGCCGTCATCAGCGTTCGCCCCGCCGGGCTCACCCCCCTGCCAGTGCGCATCTTCACCCTGGAGGCCAATGGCCCGCCAGAGGTGGTGGCGGCGCTCTCGTGCCTTCAGGTCGTCGTCACGGGCGGGACCCTGGCCGCGTTCGCCGTGCTCCTCGGCGCGGGGGGGAGGCGACGGTGACAGCGCTTTCCCTGCGTGACGTGAGCGTGGGCAGCGGCACCGAGCCCCGGCTTCGGCGGGTCACGCTGAGCGTCGAGGCCGGCGAGCGCCTCGCGCTGCTCGGCCCGTCCGGAGCGGGCAAGTCGACGCTGCTCGACGTGCTGCTCGGAGTGGTCTCTCCCCAAAGCGGCTGCGTCGACATCGGCGGGCGGCGAGCCAGCGAGGCAGGGCGCATCCTCATCCCGAGCGAGCGGCGCCATCTGTCCGTCGTGTTTCAGGAGCTCGCGCTGTGGCCGCACCTGACGGTGGGGGGCAACCTGCGCTTCGCACTGCGCTGCCAGGGCCTCCCTCGGCGAGGCGAGCGCGAGAAGATCGAGCGCATCTTGCAGCAAGTGGGGTTGCCTCGCAGCCAGAGCTGCTACCCCGGCGAGCTGTCCGGCGGCGAGCAGCAGCGCGTTGCCATCGCCCGAGCGCTCGTCACCGAGCCCATCGCGCTGTTGCTGGACGAGCCGCTCGCCAACCTCGACGTGCTCAGCAAGCGAAAGCTGCTGTCGCTGCTCGAACAGCTGCTGCAGGAGCGCGCGACCACCGTCGTGCACGTGACCCACGATCCCCTGGAAGCCGAACGACTGTCGAGCGCCGTCGTACTGCTCGAAGCCGGGCGCCTCACCTACCGGGGGCCACTGCGCGACCTCGCCGCAGGCCATTCGCCCTTCGGAGACGCCTTGCGCGATAGCCTGCGAGGCTCGGCGCCGCGGCCCCCCTGAGCGACGCTCCGAGGGGCGCATTCCGCGCCCCTGCACGACCCCCGGCGGCCGCTGCTGGCTGACGCGAGGCTCTATTCGTAGCCCACGTACTGGCCGCCGTTGGTCTCCGCCAGCCGCGTGAGAAAGGGCTTGGCCTGATCGGCCCCGACTCCCACCGTGGAGATGCGGCGAGCGTGCTCCTGGTTCGCTTCGGAAACCATGGCGAGAATCTCGTCGGGGCTCGAATCCGTGGGCAAGCCGTCGGTGAGCACGATGAGCTCCTCCGTGGGCTCCTGCAAGCCGGCCGAAAGCGCCGTCTTCAAAGACGTGGCGCCGCCCGACTTGAGCTGGGAAACGAACGCGGACACGGCCGCCGTCGACGCCCCCCCCGCGCTGATCATCACGGGAGAGAGCTTCTCGACCTTGCCGGAGAACAGGATGACGTTGAACTGGGCGCCATCGGGCAGCCCGCGAATCGACGCCAGCAGGTGATCTTTGACGAGCTCCACCTTCTTGTCCATGTCGAGCAAGGTCTGCTTCGTCGCACTCCCCACGCCGCGCCCCGCCAGGCTCGAAACGAGCGCGCCACTCGCCTGTGCGGCCGCCTTCTTGCTGGCCTGCTCGACCCGGCTCCCGGTGCGCTCGTTCATCGAGCCCGAAAGGTCGAGCACGTAGATCACGCTCTCCTCTTGCCGCACGTCGTGGCCGAAGAAATAGCCGTCCTGCATTCGAAACGAGCGCGACGTGGAAGCCGCCGTCTTGCTGCTGAGTAGGCTGCAGCCGAAGCTGCCCGCGAGGGCCACGGCGCAGGCCATCGAGATGCTGGCGAGCCCGGCGGAGCAACGGTGCCGAGTCCTCGGTCGGCGGCTTGGAGCGGGGAGATCCATGCGCAGTGGCCTACCCGGTCCTCGAAGGCGAGACAAGGCCTCGCCCTGACACGCCCCAGCCGCCGGGCGCGCCCCTGCGCGTCAGCCGGCTCTCGCAGCCGGTCGGCAGCGGCGATGCGACACGCCCGGTCGCCGCGATCGGCCTCCGTCGACCCGGCACGGGAGCGTTTCCACGCCTCGCGCGGGCGCGCGGATCGGGGACTTGGAGACGAGCGCCGGCGCCCTGCGCGCAGCCGTCACAGCGCCGCCACGATCGCCTCGGTAACTTTCCACAAGCGCTCGGCCATGGCCATGTCCCGGCCGTTGGGGTGGCTGAACGCCACGTTGCAATCGACGAGGTATTCGCCGTTGACCTCGGCAGCGCCCGGGTGCACGGCCGCCCAGACCTGCGTGGCCGCCCCTTCGGCGATCGTTTTGAGAGCCAGGCCCGAGAGCGCCGGCATCGCCCCCTGCACGAGGGCTGGCATGTGACGGGTCAAATTGGTTGCGATGACGCCCGGGTGAACTGCGTTCGCGGTGCGCCCGGTTCCCTCGAAGCGCTGTGCCAGCGAGCGAGCGAAGAGCAGATTGGCCAGTTTGCTGTGCCCGTAGGCCTTCCACGGACGGTAGTTGCGGCTCAGCGTCAAGTCCTCGAACTCGATGCCACGCTTCGCTCGGTGGGCTGCACTGGAGACCACCACCACGCGCGCGGTGGGCGAGAGCTTCGACATCAAGCCCTGCACGAGCAGGAAGTGCGCCACGTGATTGGTGAAGAACTGGGCCTCCTGGCCGTGCACGAGGGTGCGCTCGGGCAGCGCCATCACGCCCGCGTTGCACAGGATTCCATCGAGCGGGGTCGCGAGCTGTTGGGCTCGACCGACGCACTCGCGGATCGATGCCGGATCCGTCAGCTCGCAAGCGAGCCCTACTGGGTGCGGGGAGCCCTCGAGCGCGGGAGGGTCGAGATCGTCGAGGACGCTCTGCGCCGCCCCCTGCTCTCTGCCGGTTCCGATCACCCGGGCTCCGCGCCAGCGCAGGGCGCGCGCGCTCTCCCGCCCGAGGCCGGAGGTGACGCCGGTGATCAACCAGCTCTGCCCCCTCAAGTCGAGCGAGCCGACCACCTCTTCGGCCGTCGTCGAGTAGCCGAACCCGCTCCGCCCCACACTGCCGCGCAACCTGGAAAGCACTGACATCTCCGACGAGGCGTAGGACGCCCCAGCCGTGGGTGCAATGCCCGTGGAGCTCGACCGCGCGCGTTTCGGCACCACGCCGTCAGGCCTCGTGGCGTAGAAGACACCGCCAAGGCGAATGCCGGGGCCCACGCCCGGTCCGAGGCAGAGAAGGCCACCTGGCTCAAAGATCCGCTCGCCATCTGGACGGGCACACCCGCCAACGCGGAGCGAGGCATCGTGAAGCCGCGTGAGAACGCGAAACCCGACCGAGCGCTTCGCGCGGTTTGTTCGAAAGGTGCAATCCGGGTAGGCTCGACCGAACCGATCTCTGGGTTATCGAAAATGACCGCCAATCGAAGAAGAGGCCGCTACGCCAGCGCAGTAGGCCGCGCCGCGGGGGCGGTCGCACCCGCGAGCGGCTCGGCGCGGGCAAGCCGCGGCGCAAGAGGAAACAAGCCATGGACGGACTGAAAGTCATCATCGTGGGGGCGGGCATGGGTGGGCTCACGACGGCGCTTGCCATGCGCCAGGCCGGCTACGAGTTCGAAATCTACGACCGCGTGCCGGAGCTCACGCCGGCCGGCGCCGGGGTTTCGCTGTGGTCCAACGGCGTGAAGGTGCTCAACCGGCTCGGCCTCGGCCGGGAGATTGCCGCCATCGGCGGTCTGATGGATCGAGTCACGTACCTCAGCGCAGAGGGCAGCCTGCTGACGGATTTCAGCCTCGATCCGCTGATTGCCGAGGTGGGGCAGCGCCCCTACCCCGTCGCGCGCACGGACCTACAGCGCATGCTGCTCGAAGCGGTGGGGCGCGAGCGGGTGCAGCTGAATTCGCAGTGCGTCGGCATCGAGCAGAACGAAAACTTCGCCACGGCCATCTTCGAGGACGGCCGCCGCACCTCGGGGGATCTGGTGGTGGGCGCGGACGGCACACACTCGACGACGCGAAACTTCGTGCTGGGCCACTCGACGGAGCGCCGCTACGCCGGCTACGTCAACTACAACGGGCTGGTCTCGGCGGACCCAGGGCTCGCTCCGGCCACCCGCTGGACGGTATACGTGGGCAAAGGCCAGCGGGCCTCGATGATGCCGGTCGGGGAGGGCCGCTTCTACTTCTTCTTCGACGTCCCGCTGCCCAAGGGAACGCCGAACGATCGCTCGATCTACCGAGAGGAGCTGCGCGATCACTTCGCGGGCTGGGCGGCGCCCGTTCGAGAGCTGATCGAGCGCATCGACCCGGCCGCGACCAACCGCGTCGAAATTCACGACATCGAACCTCTTTCGCAGATGGCCAACGGTCGCGTCGCGCTGCTCGGCGACGCCGGCCACAGCACTACCCCGGATCTCGGCCAGGGGGGCTGCCAGGCCATGGAAGACGCGTGGGTGCTCGCCAACTACCTGTCGACCACCAACTTGAGCGTGGAAGATGCCCTGAGCCGCTACGCCAGCGCTCGCCTGCCGAGAACGGGAGACATCGTGCTGCGGGCCCGAGCCCGCGCGAACATGATCCACGGCTTCAATCGAGAACGCACCGAAGCCTGGTACCGCGAGCTCGCCCAAGAGGACGGCTCGCGCATCATGGCGGCGATCAGCCGAACGATCATCGAGGGCCCCCTCGGCTGAGCCTGCGCCTGCCGAGCAATCGGGCGAGCCAGCCGCGGCCCGGCTCTGCGGGCGGCACGACCGCCCGCTCCGCGCTCGGATCGCGCACGGCGTGTCGACTTGCCACCAGATCGACACCGTTGACGATGAGGCCGACGTGGCTCAGCCTCGAATCGAGAGGGGCGTAGCTCGCAGAGCTCCGCGTAGCGTGCCACCCCGGGCGGCGCGAAGCAGACGAGGATCGGAGCGAGCTTCCGCCGCTCGTATCGAATCGGGTCGGCGGGGGCGAAGCCGCAGCGGGCAATCGGCCGCGGCGCAAAAGCTAGCGTCGCGACTGAAGCACTCGGCGCTCGCGCCGATCTCCCCGATAGGGGGCCAGCCGTCGCCCCCGGCACTTACTCGAACACCGGGGCCTCCGACATGAACCAAGCTCTTCCTGTGCCGACAGCCTGCGCACCCGCCAGCGGCCAGCCCCCCTCGCTTCCCTCCTGGCCGGCGGCCCGCGCGCGCAGCCGGCGCTGGGGGCGGCTGTTCCGGCTCGCCCCGCTCTGGCTGTGCAGCTGCGGGCTCGCCGAGTTCGACGTGGATCGCGATATCGAAGAGCAGCGCGTGGCGGGCAACCCGCTGAGCGGCGCGGTGGCGAACCTCCTGGGCATCTCCATTCCGATGAACGTCGACATCGAAAACGAAACGGCCGCCCGCGACACGGGGCCCGCCAAAGCCGTGCGCCTGAAGGCCCTCGGTTTCCGTATCACGCAAACGGCCGTCGGCGAAGCCGACGAAGACGACTTCGATTTTTTGACGAGCGCCGAGGTCCTGGTGGAGAGCACCGACCCGGGCAGCGCCTTGCCGCGCGTGCGCGTCGCCACCTTCGACGGCGCCCCAGGGGCCCAGCAGATCGAGTTCGACACGGATCGCACGGTCGATCTGGCACCCTACGCGGACGAGGGCGCCCGCTTCGTCTCCGAGAGCCGCGGCAGCCTGCCACCGGACGACGTGACGTTCGATGGGGTCTTCACGGTGACCATCGAGCTGCTGTGAGGGGCCGCGGCCCCGACGACGCGCCAAAGCAGCACCCAAGTGGAACACCGACCACCGCCGGCACGCCTCGAGCCGCGCCGGCACGGCGCGCCCGCGCAAGCCTCACTCTTCGGCGGCGAAACCGCATCGTCGCGCAGACGGTAGCAACGAGCGGAGCCGAGCACCGTGAGGCGCCCGCGGTGCGCTGCGAACGGTGAGCGCAAGCGGCATGGCAGCTTCGGCACACTCGAACGCTGCCTTCGCGCACACACTGTCCGCTCGCGAGGACGGAAGGGCGAAGCCAGCGCCGGCTCGATCGGGGGCACCTCATTCGGCTAGCCACCATTGGCCGACGCGCTCCCCTCGTGGCCCCGGAGAGCGCAAGCAATCCGGCGGTGCGCGACGTCGAAGCTCCGCGGACCCGCCGCGCCGTGGAACGCCTCGGTGGCGCACCGGTCCGACGCCGTGGGACGCCTGGTGTGGCGCTCGCATCCGATGCGCCGCCACGCGCTCGCCGCCAGAGCCGACAGAGTCGGCGCATCCCCTGGAAATTTCGAGGTGATTGGTGATCCCCCCGCCGTGGCAGGCCGACCGGGGCAGCGCCCGGGGACGGGGCGGTCGGCCCCGGGGAAGTCACTGCGCTCGCCCGGCACGAGGGGTCGCGACAAGCGGGAAGAAGTCGCGCGCTGCGAGGCCGCGCGCTACGAGGTCGTGCGCTACGAGGCCGGGCGCATCCGCCGGCGCACGGCTCGAACTCGCCCGCGCCGCGCGCGGGAGCGCCGCAAAAGCGATGGAGAACGCCGTTGCCTCGTCTACAGTGCCCGGATGTCGGTGGGAGCTGCCCGCAGCAGCACGGCAAACGCGCGCGCCGCGCGAGACGGCGAAGGGGCCGAGTGGCGAAGAGCCGTGCTCGAGACCACGCTGCGCTGGGCGGTCCGAGCCGGTGTGGTGATTGCCATCCTGCTGGTCGCCATCCTGCTGCCCAGCGGTCGCGTCGCGGGGGCGGAGGTCGTCGGAATGTTCGGCGCCTACGGGGCCATGGTCGTGCTCCGCTACCGAAGCAGCCTCGGCTACCGCGCGCGAGCGGCCGGGTTGGTGGTGGTGCTCCTCTTGCTCGCGTCTCTCGGGCTACTTCGTTTCGGCTTGAGCCCCGTGCCGATTCTATCGATGGCGCTCGCCGTGGTGTCGGCTGGCCTACTCTTGGGGCGTTTCTCGATCGGGGCCACCCTGGCGGCCTCCACGCTGCTACTGCTCGGCGTGGGGGCCCTGCAATCCCGAGGTTGGCTCGATGAAACGGACTTCTGGCTCCCGTATGGCCTCGCGCGCTGGGCTCAGGCGGCCTTCGAGTATTCCGCCCTCGCCGCCATGCTCGCGATTCTGGTCGCGCACGTGGTCCACCGGATCGAGACCTCCCTGCGGCAGACGGAGCGGGCACTTCAGCAGAGCCGCCGCGAGCAGCGGGAGCGAGAGGAGGCGGAGGCCGCGCTCGCCCGCACCCACGAAGCCCTGGTTCACGCGCAGAAGCTGCAAGCCGTCGGGCGAGTCGCGGCGGGGGTCGGGCACGATTTCAACAACACCCTGCAGGTCGTCATCTCCCTGGCCTCCCTGCTCGAGGAAGAAGACGACCTCCAGACGATTCGCGCGGGCCTCGTCGAGCTCCAGCAGGCGGCCGAGCGCGGCGCCGAGCTGCCGCGCCGGCTGCTCTCGCTGGGCCACAAGGACGCGGGGCCCAGCGTCTCGCTCGAACCTCGCCTCGAGCTGGCGCGCGCGCTGCGCTCGCTGCGCAGAATGTTGCCGGAAGACACCGCTCTCGTCGAGGAGCTCGCCGAAACCCCGCTCGTTTCCTGCGGCGCCTCCGACCTCGAGCAGATCGTTCTCAACCTCTGCATCAACGCCAGAGACGCGATGCCCGCCGGGGGCAAGCTGACCGCGGGGTGCCGAACGGTCCCGGAGCCCGAGCTCCCCGAAGCGGCCCGCCCGAAGGAGCCCCTCTCCGAGCGGCTCTGGGCCGAGCTCTACGTGCGGGACACCGGCGTGGGAATCGAAGCGGACGTTCGCGCCCACCTCTTCGAGCCGTTCTTCACGACCAAAGGCGAGGCGGGAACCGGGCTCGGTTTGGCAACCGTGCACTCCATCGCCCGGGGCGCCGGAGGCGCCGTCGTCGTCGACAGTGTCCCCGGGTCAGGCAGCTGTTTCCACGTGTTTCTTCCCGAGGCCTCCCACGCGATCGCGTCGACTCCCCCCCCGCCCCCGGCGGTCCACGCCCCCCGGGGCGCATCGAGCGCCGGCCGCGTGGTGCTGCTCGTCGAAGACGAGGCTCCGGTGCGAGAGGGCATGGCGCACGTACTGGCCGAGGCGGGGCTGCAGGTGTGGCAGCAGCCCGACGCGATCGCAGCGCGAGCTTTTCTCGCCGCCCACACCGGCCCGATCGACCTGCTGTGCACGGACGCGGTGATGCCCGGAGGAGGCACCAAGGAGCTCATCGATCGCTTCTCCGAGCGCCACCCCGAAAGCAGCATCCTCATCTGCTCGGGGTACGTCCGCGAGGAGCTGCTTCGGAGGGACATCGACGCCGGTCACTTCGCGTTCCTCGCCAAACCCTTCACGCCGAAGGCGCTCGTGGCGCGTGTGCGAGCGCTGCTCGAAAAACAGCGCACACGGGCGACCGCCTGACCACCGCCCCGAGAGCGATGTCCTCTCGGGGGGAGCCTTTCGCTTTTACGACCATCCCTGGCTCGCGCCCAGGGTCACCAGAAGCTCGTCCAACTGCTCGAACGTCTCGCCCATCGCATCCTCCACGCCGTGCTCCGCCTCGAGAGCTTCCCTGGAAGGATAGAGGTCGCGTAGGACCAGCAGGGTCCGGTCGGCCTTTTCTTCGAAAGTCACCGTCGTGACGGCACCGTCATCACTTTCGTCATTGGTCCAGACGAGGCGTGAGTGCGGTGTCACTTCGATGTACCTGCCGTGGAACTCGGCAGGCTTCGAGGCACCGTGGCCGAACACGAGCTTGTACTTGCCCCCGGTACGAGCGTCCATCTCGCAGGAAAGCAGGGACATGCCCATCGATTTCGGTACCCACCACTGCTCGAACAGCTCGGGCGTGGTCCACGCCTCGAACACGATGCGCGCCGGGGCGTTGAAGAGGCGCGTGACGACGATCTCGCGCTCCGACGTCCGTTCCACCGTCGTGCGGTGCTTCATGGGGCTGGGCTCACTCTCTCTCGCAGCGTCCATCGACCTTTTCCTTCCGTTTCAGTCGCTCGACAATCCCGTCCAGTTCGTCGAAGCGTGCGTCCCAGAGCAGGCGGTACCTCTCGATCCACGCCGTCTCGTCTTCCAGCCGGAGCGGCCCCAGCTTGCAGGTCCGCACGCGGCCGACCTTCTCGGTGGTGACGAGACCAGCCTGCTCCAAAACGCCGACGTGCTTCTTCATGCCCGTCAGCGTCATGTGGAACTTCTCGGCAAGGTCCGTAATCGAAGCGTCTCCACGACCGAGTTGCTCCAGGACGCCACGCCGGGTGGCGTCCGACAGCGCGCCGAACGAGGTATCGAGACGGGCTCGACAAAACTGAACCATTTGGTTCAGTTTCTAGCGCGACGCGGAGCGGCGCGCAAGGGGGACCGGGCACGAGGCGGACCGAGCGCGGGATGCTCCCCCCTCCCCACCCGGTCCTCCCCATGGCGGACGGCGCCACCGGCGCCGGCTCCCGCGCTTGCCGTGCGACCTGGCACCGTCGTCCGTGGCTCGGCGACGAAACCTTCGCTACGAGGCGATCCCGTGGACCGGCTTCGTGAGCCAGCTCTGCTGCGTGTCCTTGCGGAATTGGAAGTCGAGCCCGGTGCGCAGGTCGGACGCGAGCCGACCGTATCGAGGCTTGCAATGCGTTGTCGTGCCGGCTTCCGCCGCCCTGGGGTCCCCCCATGCGCGAGGCTCTCCGGCGCGATCGCAAGTCGAGCGCGGCGGGCGCGAAAAGTGCGCTGGTGCCGAGCGCCGCCGAGGGGCTATGGAGGGGCATGGATTGCGGTGCGGGAGGGCGGGTGCAGGGGAAGGGGTACGAAGGCGGAGGCCGCCCGAGGGCCCGCTGCGCTTCCGGCTGCGAGCGGCCCGGCGAGAAGAGAACACACGTGGCTCGATGCGCGTCGCGTCGTGCGCATCGGGCGCCTCCCTCGCGCCGCGTGGCGCTGCTGGGGGCGCTGGTCACGGTCCTCGTCGGCTGCTCCCGAGGGGAGGTCGTCCAGGAGCTCTCGCGGAAGCCTCTGGAAGGCAAGGATCACCCGCCGAAGCAGGCGACCGCGACCGTCGAGGCGCAAATGGAGAGCCACGCGAAGCGCACTCGGGAGATCTACGTTGCGGCAGTGGCTGCGGACCTCCAAGTCCTGAGGCGGGCTGCCCGCCAGCTCGCGGCGGAGGAATGGACGCCCGCGCTTCGCGCCGAGTGGCGGGCCCCCTACGCCGAAATGCGCAAGCTCGCGGGCGCCGTGGCGGAGAGTACGACCGGGCCTCAGGCGCTCGAGCGATTCGGGCAGCTGGGGCAATCTTGTGCGAATTGCCACCAGGCGACGCAGGTCCCCGAGCCCGTCGAAGCCCCTCCGCGTCCGGGAGCGGAGCAGCCGATGCGGCTGCACCAGTGGGCGATCGAAAGGCTGTGGACCGGGCTCACGACCCCCTCCGACGAAGACTGGAAGCTGGGCGCCCGGGCGATGCGGGAAGCGGAGTTGGTGCGCAGCGATTCGGAGGATATCGAGGTGCTGGCCCGCAGGGTTCATTCGCTGGCGGAGCGGGCCGAGGCGGCGGAGGCCGCGCAGCGCCCCGAGCGGATCAGCGAGGTGTTGCGCACGTGCGCGGAGTGCCACGAGTACCTCGAGGTGAAGCCGCCTCTCAGCGCCACCTTCCCGTAGCGCGCGCCGCCAGCCCGGCGGAACGAGCCGAGGGGCCCAGAGGGAAGCGACGCGGGGCGACCGGCGGGGTATCTCGGTGCGCCCTTTCGCGCAGGAGGAGTCCCCTTCGCGCGGTGCGCTCGCCTGCGACCTCGCTCGCGCCCGGCGGCCCGCGGGGCAACCCCGGGAACGTGCCATGGCTCGTGCTTCCCGCAAGCTCTTGTAGGCCATGCTCCGGCGATGGCAACTCTTGCGCCGAGCACCGGGCTTTCGTCGCGGGCTCCGACGCGCTCTCGCAGCGCCTCGAAGCAACGGCCAGCGCGCTCTTGCCACGTTCGAAGCCTGCCGGCTCGGTTCTTGCTGCCAGTGACGCGAACGCCGGGCTCACCGACGGAAAGGGCGGGATCAGATCGGTCTGGTTTGGCTGGTTGCACGGCGCTGGCCTGGCCTCAGAGCTCGGCCGGGTCGCGCCATCGCCCTCGGCGTCGGGGCGGGCACCTTCGAAGCGTTGCTCATCGGAATCGTCGTGTTGGCCGTCGCGGGCTCTGCACTGCGCGGCCAGCCGTGGGCACTGATGGCCCTCGCGCAAGGCGACGCCGTCGTTCCGCTCGCTTGGCTGCTACCCGCCTTCGAGCGCGCTCTGTGCATCCCCCTGCACGTGTCGTCGCGAGCCCTGCTGCTGTTCGGCATGGCGTTTCGCCAGAAGCTGCCCGTCGCGATCGGGTTCGGCGTGCTTGGATTGGCCGACGGCCTGGGGAGCTTACCGTACCTCGTCGAGTTTGACGGAACGGACCATTGGTGGCTCGAGCTGGCGCTGGGAGTCCTCGCCGCGGCCGGCTGGTGGGCACTCTTCGGCTGGGTCTATCCTCGAGCGGATGACCGGCGGCGCAATGAACGCCAAGCTCGGCCACTACCTGGCCGCCTGGCACCGATCGAGTCCGCAACCTCTGGCGCAGACCCCGGCCTGCCATCTGTACGAGGTCGGGTGGAACCGAAACACGACAGCTCTCGAGCTACGGACGGAGGTTGACTCGGAAGAGCAGCGCGGCGCGTCAGCACCGCGCCATTTCGATGGATGGGGCGCGATTCACCTCTGCCGGCCGGACGCGGCCGCGCAGCGACTCGAGTACGCTAGCCCGGCGTGGTCGGCCCAGCGGGCCCTCGCGCTCGCTACGTTGCTCGAACCGCACTGTCGCGCCGGCTCGCTTCTTCGCTCCTGCGTTCGACGAGGCATGACCGGACCCGGCACTCAGGCCCCTCTCAGCGCGCCAACCGCGCGCGGCGAGCGGCCAGAATCTTGGCGAAGGAGCGCAGCCGGTATTCCTCTCGCGAGAGGCCCGTCCGGTCGAGGTCGGCCTCGGAGATGGCGCCGCAGTTCAGGGCGCGCACGAAGTAGTTGAGCAGGCCCTGCCCCGTGGCGGCGTCGTCGAAAATGTCGCCCACGAGCGTGGCCTGGGCGGCCTTCTCCACGAAGTTGCGTAGGCGCTCGGCGGCGGGGGCAAAGCCCTCGAGAAAGAAGGCGTAGGTGGTGGCGTAGCGCGCGGGCAGCTGCGCGGGGTGCAGGTCCCAGCCCTGGTAGTAGCCGCCTTCGAGCGAGTGGCGGGTGTTTTCGTGGGCCAGGTGCCACGCCTGGTGGACGGCGGCGGTGTTCTCCGCCTGCTGCGCGGCGGTGAGCTCGGCCCCGCGGTGGATGGGCACGGGCATGACGTTGGTGGCGCCGTCCGAGAGGAAGATGCCAGTGCCGCCGTAGGCGAGCGTCATCATGCCCTTGGCGAGATCGCACAGGGGGTGGCGCATGGCCTGGTAGGCGGCGGTGATGTCACAGGAGGCGGTGAAATCGTAGGTGCCCAGGTGCGCTCCGAAGCAGCGGCCCCCACAGGCATCGAGCAGCGCAGGCAGCGGGCTCTTGCCGCTCGGCCCGAGCAGGGTCTGGGTGAGCTCGACCATCAGCTCCATGCGCAGAGTCTTTTCGGGCAGACCGTGGCGCTGCTCGAGCTGCTGGAAGAGCGTGACCAGAGTGGCGGGCTGCTCGGCAATCTGCACCTTGGGCAGGGTGACGACGAAGCCTTCGGGCACGCGGTTGCCCGTCTGCGCGAGCAACGCTTCGAAGAAAATGCCCAGAGTGCGGGCCGAGCGGGTGGCCCACTCTTCGTTCATGGGCTTGATGCGAATGCCGAGAAAGGGGGTGAGCGTGCCTTCCGCGAAGCCCTGGGCCACCTGCGCCGCGACAGCGCGCGCCACGGCGTCTTCTTCCTCGTCGGGTCGCGCGCCGAAGCCATCTTCGAAGTCGATGCGAAAATCCTCGACGGGCTCCGTTTTCAGCTTGCCCACGACGCGCGCGAACACCGCGGCAGCCAACCAGGCCGGCGCGCGCTCGCGGCGTAGGCCCTCCGGATCGCTCACGAATCGCTCGGCGATGTCCTCGGCGCGCAGCCCTTCGAGCGAGCCCGGGGGCACGAAGCCCACCCCCGTGGCGAACTGCACGGGGTCGGCGCCATAGCGCTCCAGCGCGGCGAGCGCCAGCTCGCCCAGGCGCGCAGCCGTCGTCGCCTTGTACAGGTGGGCCCCGCCGTACACGGTGTGCACGGGCTGGCGATCGGGGCTGGGGCCGGGGTAACGGCTCGCGAACTCGCGGTTGGCCGAGGCCAGGGCAGCCAGGGCTTCCTGGGCGAGGGACTGGAGCGGGGGAAATTGCCGTTCGTCGTTCATGACCATCTCACGGGGGGTGTCGTCGCGCTTTGGGGTTGGGCTCTCGCGAGAGCCTCAGCTCCCCCGATAGGTGCTGTAGCCGTACGGGCTGAGCAAGAGGGGAATGTGGTAGTGCTCGGGGCTCGAGACGAGGAACACCACCTCGACGCGTGGGTAGAAGGCCGCCGTGCCGTGGCCTTCGAAGTAGCCTTGCGTGTCGAAGCGAACGCGGTACTCGCCCTCGTCGGCGGGCTGGCCACCGAGGAGGTCGCCGATGCGGCCGTCTTCGTTGGTGCTCCCGCTGCCGACCAGCACCCAAGAACCGCTCGCTTCGCAGCGTTCCAGGCTCACCGGCACGCCGACCGCCGGCCGCCCGCGCGTCGTGTCCAGGACGTGGCAACTGATTCCTATCATGTCGATCCTCCCGATTTCCCCCGCGGAGCACCGAGCCCGCGCAGCCGCAGCGCCGTGATCTTCGCCTGCTCTCCAGCCGCATTGGCCAGCTCCCGCTCGCGCGGCAGCCCGTAGCGAGCTCGCAACAGCGAGAGCATCTCCTCGGCGGACTTGCCGGTAGCGCAGACGATGAAAATGAAACCGTACATTTCGCGATAGCGGAGGTTGAGGTCCCGCAGCTCAGCGAGCACGGACTCGCTCGCGCCAGCCGCCGCGGATTGCTCGGCCCCGGAGAGGTCGAGGGCACCGCGGAAGCGATCGCGCAGGGCGGAGAGATCTTCGCCGATCTGCGGGTGGTGCGAGAAGGCCTCGAGGCAGTCCGGCTCCGAGAGGCCGAGCCACAGGCGCTCCGCCTCCTGCAGCAGCGCCTCGGTGGACTCGAAGGGCGCCCGCGCGAGCATCCCCGAAACCCAAGCCGCGCTGCCGCAGCAGCGAGTGAGCGCCGCCCGCTGGGCCTCGGGCTCGAGCTCCGCCAGCACCTCGTGCGGCTCAGCCACCGCGCTCTCCCCACGCCCGAAGCCGACTCAGGCCCCCGTCCGGGTAGACCTCGATGCGCAGGTGGGTCGCGGCGCCGGCCGACTCGAGCGCGTCGAAGAAGTGGCGGTGGTGCGGCTCGAGCGGAGAGCGGGGCAAGAGCGGCACCCAGCCGGGATGCTCCGGCAGCTCCGTCAACGCGGGCTCCTCGGGTGCGTCCAACACCTGCACGCGGCAGCTCTCTGGGCAGTTGCCCTTGAAGTGGGTCGTGTCCACCTCCAACAAGCGCACCGCACCGCGCGCCGCGAGCCGCACCACCATCCAGTCGTGGCCGGGGCCGCGGCGCCGGCGCGTTTCCCAGCCGGAGCCCATGTCGCGAGCGGGCCCAGGCACGACCAGCTGCTGCATCGGGCTGAAGAAGGCGTCCGAGCACGAGAGCGGCATCCCGCCGTTGCGTAGAGCCACCAGATCCACCCAGCCCGGCGCGAGCCGGGGCGCCGTGTCCGCGTCCGCGTCCACCCGGCTGAAATCCGCCTCGACGCTCCCGTACACGCGCAGCCGCGCGACTCCGCCATCCGGAAAGATGTTCAGCCGCACGTGGCTCACGGCCTGCGCCGCCTGGGCCAAGAACAGGTTTTGGCTGCCGGGCCTCAGCGGAGCCTGGCGCAGCAGCGGTTCCCACGCCGCCGCCGAGAGCTCCGCCAGCGAAGCGCCGGCGCCCGCGCGGCAGCCCTCCAGCGAGGCATAGGGCGGGTGATTCCCCAGGAAGTGGTTGGTGTCGATGTCGAGCGCGCGAACCACTCCGGGGGCGCCCAGCTCGAGGATGCACCAATCGTGGCCGGGGCCGCGCTTGCGACGGCTCTCCCAGCCGTCCATCCACTTGCCATTTTCCGTGAACTTGCCCGCGATGAACACACCCCGACCCGGCTCGACGAGGTGGTGCATGCTGGCGAAGAAGTCGTCGCTGCAGGCGATGGCCCGCCCCCCGAAGGCGCGGGCCGCCAGGTCCACCAGGCCGTAGAAGCCGGCTTGCTCCGAGGTGCTCACAGGGCCTCCGAGCGCGTGCGCGAGGAGAA
Organism: Polyangiaceae bacterium; assembly: GCA_050299315.1. Lineage (GTDB taxonomy): Bacteria > Myxococcota_A > Polyangia > Polyangiales > Polyangiaceae > SZUA-265. The sequence goes on along the minus strand of JBNKVS010000089.1, from coordinate 212,357 downwards.
GAGCGGCGCGGCCGTGGCGCGGGGGGGCTCCGAGCGGCCCAGCAGCAGGCCGCCGGCGGCGAGCTCGGGGTGCCCGGAGCCGTCGAAGACCTCGCGACCGCGACAGAAGGTACGCCGCACGCTCCCGAAGAGCTGGGTGCCGAGGTACGGCGAGACCTTGTGGCGAAAGTGGAGCCGATCGGCCGTCACTCGAACGGGCACCTCTGGATCCCAGACGACGAGGTCCGCGTGCTTGCCGACGGCGATCTCGCCCTTGTCGCTCGACAGGCCGGCGAAGCGCGCCGGCTCGCGGCTCATCCAGCCGCTGAGCTGCTCGAGCGTGGCGCCGCGCCGCCGCGCCTCCGTCCACACCGCGCACAACCCCAGCGACAGCGACGAGATGCCGCCCCACGCGTCGTGGAAGTTGCCGGATTCGCGCAGCTTCAGGCCCGGCGTGCAAGGGCTGTGGTCGGTGATGACGAAATCGATCACCCCGTCGAACAGGCCCTGCCACAGCGCCTCGCGGTTCTCGCTTTCGCGAATCGGCGGGGCGCACTTGAACTCGGTCGCGCCGCGCGGCACGGCCTCCGCCTCCAGGCACAGGTAGTGCGGGCAGGTCTCCACGCTGAGCGGCAGGCCCTCCTCTTTGGCAGCGCGGAGGGTACTGAGCGAGCTGGCGGAGGAGAGGTGCACGATGTGGACGTGGCAGCCGGTTTCCCGGCACAGGCGCACGAGCAGGGCGATCGCCTCGTCTTCCCAGCGCGGCGGGCGAGATTGCAGAAACGCCCGGTAGCTCTGGGGATCGGCCTCGGTGACCTCGGCCCCCAAATCGAGCTCGGCATGCGCGAGAAGCGGCAGGCCGTGATCCCGCAAGACGGGCATGGCAGCGCGCAGATCGGGCTCGGTGGCGTTGGGGAACTCGTCGATCCCCGAGTGCACCAGGAAGGCTTTGCAGCCGAGCACGCCGCCCTGAGCGAGCCCGGGAAGCTGCTCGGCGTTGCCCGGCACGACGCCGCCCCAGAAGCCCACGTCCACGTGGCAGCTGCCCCGGCACGCTCGCCGTTTTTGCTCGAGCGCCTCGCGGCTGGTGGTGACGGGGATGCAGTTGAGCGGCATGTCGACCAAAGACGTGACACCCCCGGCGGCGGCGGCTTTGGTGGCCGTATCGAAGCCCTCCCACTCGGTGCGCCCGGGCTCATTGATGTGCACGTGGCAATCCACGAGCCCCGGCGAGATCACGCTCGAACCCACGTCGAGCGCCTCCGCCCCCGGGGGGGGCTCGGGCCGAATCGACTCGATGCGCCCCGCGCGCATCTCAATCGCCGCCGGGGCCACGCCGCTCGGAAGCACCACTCGGCGGCCGACGATCCACAAGGGGTTCATGCACCGTTCCTTTCTTCTTCTGCCCCGCTGCGGGCCGACTCCGCGCCCGGAGACGTCGGCGCATCCGACAGCCCCTGCCCGGCCTGCAGGCGCTGCACGACCGGATCTTCACTGGCGCGCAGGGACTGCGAGGTCGGCCGCCCGCGGCGCACGGCCACCAGCTCGGCGACGATGCTGACGGCGATTTCCTCCGGGGTGACCGCGCCGAGGTCGAGCCCGACCGGCGCGTAGAGGCGCTCGAGCGAGCCGAGGCCCTGGCGGGCGGCCACGCGAGCGAGCAAACGGTAAACCTTGCGCCGGCTGCCCACCAGCCCCACGTAGCGCGCCTCGCCCCGGGCCAGCGCGAGACGCAGCAGCTCTTCGTCCAGCTGGTGGTCGTGGGTGACGATGAGCAGCCAATCTCGCCGCGTGAAGCGCTGCTTGCGCAGCGCGCTGACCGCGTCGAGGGGGTGCCTCTCACAACCCTCGAAGCGCGTCGCCGTGTTCCACTCCTCGCGCTCGTCCACCACGGTGACCTCGAAGCCCACGCTGCGGGCGAGCCCGGCCGTGGGCTGCGCGATGTGGCCAGCGCCCAGCAACCACAGCCGCGGCACCTCCAGGACGGGCTCGATGAACACCTCCATGCTTCCTCCGCAGCACATGCCCAGGTCTCTTCCGAGGTCGCGCCGCAGCACGCTCCCCTCGCCGCGCTCGAACGCCGCGCGCAACGCCTCGAGCACCACGCGCTCGATGGCCCCGCCGCCCACCGTGCCGAAGCGCCGCCCGTCGCGGGTGAGCAGCAAGCGAGCGCCGGGCCGCTGCGGCGCGGAGCCGCTCGAGCGGATCACGGTAGCCAGCGCGCCCCCCGAGCCCTCGGCGAGCAGCTGGGCCAGCGCCTCCGTCACCTCGCGCACGCGTCCTCCCGGGCGGGCTGCGCGCGCCCGCGGCGCGCCGCGCGGGGCCGCCCGCCCCGCGAGTCTTCGAGGAAAGCCCCCCCCGCGCGGGAGCCTCCGGCGCGCCCCCGGCGGGAGCATTCCAAAGCAGTTTCTTCGAGATTTCGCATCGGTGGGCTTGGGGGCTGCGCCCGCGTTCAATTCGACGGCGGGGGCGCGAGGAGGCAACAAATCGGGCGCGGGCTCGGGTACCTTGTACCTCAGGATGGCTGTGCTGAGTTTCGAGATCAACGGGCAAACCGTCGCCGCGGAGTCCGGCGCCCCCCATGGGACGCTGCTCTCGTGGCTGCGCAGCCAGGGCTTCACGGGCGCCAAAGAGGGCTGCGCCGAGGGCGAATGCGGGGCCTGCGCCGTGGCGCTGCTCAGCCCCGACGCCCGGGGCAGGCTGCACTACCAACCCGTCAACAGCTGCCTCCTGCCGCTGAGCGAAGTACACGGGCGGCGCGTGGTGACGGTGGAGGGCATCGCTTCCAAACAGGGCACGCTGCATCCGGTCCAGCAGGCGATGGTCGAGGGAGGCGGCTCTCAGTGCGGTTACTGCACACCGGGCTTCGTGGTGAGCCTCTTCTGCGAGTACTACCGGCCGGGCCGAGCAGGCTACGATCCGGAGTCGATCAGTGGCAACCTATGCCGTTGCACGGGCTACCGCCCGATCGTCGAGGTCGCCCAGGCCATGCCCTCGCCCGCGGCGGAGGATCCCTGGCTCGAGCCGCTCTCGGCCGCCCCCGAGCCGCTCGCCGGGCTGAACGGCGAGGGCTACGCGCGCCCGACTTCGCTCGACGAGCTCTTGGCGCTTCGCGCCGCCGATCCCCAGGCTGTGCTCATCGCGGGCGGCACGGATCTGATGGCGGTCGCGAACCAGCGCTTCGCGCGCTTCCCTTCGCTGATCTCCGTCACGGCCGTCGCCGAGCTTCGCCGCCTCGAGTGGCAGGAAAGTGAGCTGGTGATCGGCGCGGCCACCTTGCTCTCGCACGTGGAGCGCCTGCTGGAAGAGGAGCCCAGAGAGCCGGTCGGCGTGCTCACCGAGCTGCTGCCCCTGTTCTCCTCGCGGCTGATTCGCAACCGCGCGACCCTCGGCGGCAGCCTGGTCACGGCCTCTCCGATCGGGGACAGCGCTCCCGCGCTGCTGGCGCTGGGAGCGAGCGTGCTGCTGGCCAGCCGCGCCGGGCAGCGCCGAGTGAAACTCTCGGAGTTTTTCACGGGCTACCGCCGGACGGTGCTCTCGCCGAGCGAGGTGGTGGTGAGCGTGCACGTACCGCGACCCTTGCCGCGGGTGCAGCGCTTCTACAAGGTGAGCAAGCGGGTGTTGGACGACATCTCCACCGTCGCGGCCGGCTTCGGGCTCGATCTCACGCCGGAGGGCAACGTGGCGCGGCTGACGATCGGCCTGGGCGGGGTGGCAGCCACCCCGCTGTTCGCCGAGTCGCTGCAGTCGATTGCGCAGGGCAAGCCGTGGAACGAGCAGACCCTCCAGCTTCTGCTGGAGCAATGCGAGGCCCTCGGCACGCCGATGAGCGACCATCGCGGGAGCGCGGAGTACCGCCGCAAGATGATCGGGGGGCTGGTCGCGCGCTTCTTCTACGAAACCACCCGAGCCGCGGAGGCTGCCCAGTGAGCAACGGCACACCACCGAACAGCACGGCAATCGCCCACTCGGCAGGGGCCCCCAGCGCAGAAGCGACGCACCCGGTCGCGGGCTGCGGCAGCGTCTCCCACCCCGCCGTCGCTCCCGCACCGATCCGAGGGGCCCGATGAGCCCGGTCGTCGGCACTCCGATCAGCCACGAATCGGCCCGGGCCCACGTCACCGGGAGCGCCAAATACGTCGACGACCTGTGGCCGGAACGCGCCGGGGTCGCCCACCTGTGGCCCGTGACGGTCGAGGCGGCGCACGCCCGAGTGCTCGGAATCGAGGCCTCGGCGGCGCTCGAGCTGCCCGGAGTGCTCGGCGTGCTGACGAGCCGAGACGTGCCGGGGGAAAACGACACCGGCCCGGCCCGGCGCGACGAGCCCCTGTTCCCCGATACGGTTTGCTTTCATGGCCAGCCCGTGGCCTGGGTGCTCGGCGAGACCGAGGAGCAGGCGCGCCTCGGCGCCGCCGCCACCTCCGTGGATATCGAAGAGCTCGACGCAATCGTCGGCATCGATGCGGCGATTGCCAGAGAGAGCTTTCACGACCGCGCGGAGCAGATCGCCCGCGGCGACGCGGAGGCGGCGCTCGCGCGAGCGAAACACCGCCTCCGCGGGCGCGTCACCATGAACGGCCAGGAGCACTTCTACCTCGAAACCCAGGCCGCCCTCGCCTACCACGACGAGTCGGGCGAGCTGGTCGTGCAATCCTCCACGCAGCACCCCGCCGAAACGCAGGAGATCGTGGCTCGGGTGATGGGGGTGCCGCGCAACCTCGTGGTCGTGCAGTGCCTGCGCATGGGAGGCGCCTTCGGGGGCAAGGAAGTGCAAGCGAACGCCTGGGCCGCGCTGGCCGCCCTGGGCGCCAAGAAGCTCGGCCGCCCCGTGCGCGCCCGGCTGACGCGCATGCAAGACTTGGTGATGACGGGCAAGCGGCACCCTTTCCTGGGCGAGTTCGAGGTCGGCTTCGACGACAGCGGCCGACTCTCCGCGCTGCGCGTCGACCTGTACAGCGACGGCGGCTTCAGCTTGGATTTGAGCGCCCCCGTGCTATTCCGCGCGATGTTTCACGTCGACAACTGCTATCATATCCCCGACGTGTGCGTGCGCGGCCGCGTCTGCAAGACCCACACGGTGTCGCACACGGCCTTTCGAGGGTTCGGCGGGCCGCAGGGCATGTTGGTCATCGAGGACATCGTGGGGCGGGTGGCGCTGCACCTGGGCCTGCCCCCACACCTCGTGCGCGAGCGCAATTTCTACCAGCCGGGAGACCGGGCGCACTACGGGCAAACGATCAAAGACGCCGACCGGATCGGCCGCATCTGGAAGGAGCTCTCGGCCTCGAGCGACTTCGAGGAGCGCTTTCGCGAGGTCGCCGCGCACAACGAGCGAAACGAGCACGTCAAGCGCGGCATCGCCATCACGCCGGTCAAATTCGGCATCTCCTTCACCACTGCGTTCTACAATCAGGCGGGCGCCCTCGTGTTGATCTACCGCGACGGCAGCGTCCAGGTGAACCACGGCGGCACGGAGATGGGTCAGGGCCTGCACACCAAGATCGCCCAAATCACCGCCGACTCGCTGGCGGTTCCCCTCGGCTCCATCCGCATGATGCCGACGCGCACCGACAAAGTGCCGAACACCTCGGCCACCGCCGCATCGAGCGGCTCCGACCTGAACGGGGCCGCGGTGCAATCGGCCTGCCGCACCTTACGAGCGCGACTCACCGAGGTGGCGGCGCGGCACTTCGGTACCCACCCCGCCGACATCGAGATGCACTCGGGCACGATCTACCCCTTCGAGCGGCCCCAGGACGCCGTCCCCTTCTCGGCCCTCGTGGAGCTGGCCTACGTACAGCGGGTGCCGCTGTTTGCCTCGGGTTACTACCGTACGCCGCGTATCCACTTCGACAAGCAGACGGGGCAGGGCAAGCCATTTCACTACTATGCGTACGGCGCAGCGGTGAGCGAAGTGGAGGTCAACGGATTCACGGGGCAGTACACCATCCTGGGCGTCGACATCCTGCACGACGTGGGGGATTCCCTCTCGCCGCTCGTCGACCGCGGGCAGGTCGAGGGCGGGTTTGCGCAGGGCGTCGGTTGGCTCACGACGGAGGAGCTGGTCTGGAGTGCCGAGGGGCAGCTGATGACCGTGGGGGCTTCGACCTACAAGCTGCCCACGCTCGGCGAATGCCCAGCCCGTATGAAGGTGAAGCTGCTGGAGCGTGCCGCGGAGCCGACCGTCGTGCTCGGCAGCAAAGCGGTGGGCGAGCCGCCTTTCATGCTGGCATTCTCCGTGCGGGAGGCCTTGCGCGCGGCGGTGGCCGCCTTCGGGCCCGCGCAGGGGGTCGTGGAGCTGGCGAGCCCCGCCACGCCCGAGGCGGTGTTCTGGGCCATCGAATCGCAGCGCAAGCGCACAAGTGAAGCGCCGCCCGCGTCGAGCGCCGCGCAGTAGGCGCCGGTCCGTAGGCGCCGTCGGCGCGACTGCAAGGGGCGCCGTCGATGCCGGCGCGACCGCCTTCTTCGTTGGGGCGACTGCAAGGAGCCGACGAGGCACCACTCGATGTCTTGGGGGCAGCCGAAGTGCGCTTCGATGCGCCGGGTCGCGCTCGCCACCCGAAGGACCTGCGAATCAGTGAGGGCTAGCTGCGCCTTCACGGACCGGGTAGGCGTCCGCGCGCACCGGGCCCGAGCCCAATGCCTCCCCGAGCCCGACGCCGGCCTCCACGCAGACGACCTTGCGATTGCCTGCAGCCGGATCGGCGGTGAACGCCGTGCCAGCCGCTCGCGGCCAGACCATGGTCTGAACGATCACCGCCCTGTGCGCCTTTCGCTGGGCGAAACCGTTGCGAAGGCGGTAGGTCACGGAACGCTCCGTGAAGAGGGATGCCCAACACCGGTGGACGCGTTGGAGAACCGCCGCGAGCCCCGCGACATTCAGGTAGGTGTCCTGTTGGCCAGCGAACGAGGCGCTCGGAAAGATCCCGAGTGGGCGCTGCGCTTTCTTCGGCCACTCACGAGCGCCACGCTGGCCGCGGATGGCTACCTCTTCGGGCGAAGCGAGCTCACCGCGCATGCCCACTCGGTCCTGTGGTTGGTCGGGCTGGTCTGCGCTTCCACGCGGCTACTGGAACGCTGGCTCGCGGCGCGGGCCGCCACTCGCGCCGGTGGGCGGCTGGTAGGCACGTGGCCGCGGCGCCTCCCTTTCGCGCACAGTCAACCTCCTCATGTCGGTTGACATCCGGGTCGTGCGTCGCCCAGGGTCGGCGTATGAGTGAGCCCATCGATACGCGTCTGCTCGAGTACGTGCCGGGTCGAATTTGGACGAAGAAATATCCAATCCACTACGCCGGCTGCGACCTGTTCGCACGGACGACCGTCGTTCGCCTGGGCTCGGGCGCGCTGCTCGTCCACTCGCCGGGCCCGGTGGATGCCGCCCTTCGAGCCGAGCTGCAGCCGCTCGGCGACGTCGCGCACATCGTCGCCCCAGGCAGCTATCACTACTTCTACGTGGCAAACTGGCAGGATGCCTATCCCGAGGCGCTCGTTTGGATCTGTCCCGGCGTCGAGCGCAAGCGGCCGGATCTGGAGTTCGACTGGATCCTCGGGGATGATCCGCCGGAGCCTTGGCGGGAAGAGCTCGAGCAGGTCTTGGTCCGCGGCAATCGTTTCATCTGGGAGGTTGCATTCTTCGATCGCCCATCGAAGACGCTGATCCTCACGGACCTCGTGGAGAACATCGGCCCCCACACACAGGGCACGAACTGGATGCTGCGATTCTGGTGGAAAGCCGTGATGCACATGTGGGAAACGCCCAAGCCAGCGCCGGAGTACCAAATGGGCTGGAAAGACAAGGCCGCCGCCAAACGCTCCCTGGAGCGCATTCTCACCTGGGACTTCCAACGGGTCATCCTCGCCCACGGCGAGACCCTCGACGAAAATGCCCAGGAACAGGTGCGCAAGGCGTGGGCGAAGCCGCTCTCGTTCGATCGAGAGGCGAAAGCCCGTCGCCACCCCAGTAGCGCGTGAGCGTCGCTTCCCGACGGTCGCGCTGCGCGGCGGGTCGGCAGTAGGGCGCGCAGGCACGGCGAGGGTCGACGAGCCGTCACTCGAAGGGAGCACAAGCCAACGGTACGGCACCGCCTCGGCGCCCGGGGCACCTGGAGCTCTCGAAACGAGCCTCACAACCTCGCTTCAAATATCCAGCGAATCTCTGTGCATGTGCCGGTTTCCCCGCCGACCCGGCCCCGGCGGCGACCCTTCGCTCCTCGCCCTGGCGGAGCAAGCCCGCGAGCCTGCGCGCGGCGAGCCGCGGACAATCGGCTGAGGCGACCAATCGTGACCAACTCCAGGCCCAAACCAACGATTTTCCGCTACTGGACCTAGAAGCACACGCAAACGCGACCGGGCGCACGGCAGAGTGCGCCCGCGGAGACCCGAGACCGGCCGCGCCCTCTCGAAGGCTATCCGCGCAAGGAGACCCCATGACCCCGCTTTCTTCCTCGATTCGAACGTACCTGACCGGCTTGATCGCCCTCCCACTGCTGCTTCTGCTTTCCACGGTGGCACACGCGCAGCCCTCCGGCGGACCCTACGGGCCGATCGAGAGGAGCTACCCGATCCCGAAGGCGGCCCACGTCTACTATGCCGCTCCCAACGGCAGCGCGAGCGCGACGGGAACCTCACCGAAGGCGCCTACGACACTCGAATCTGCCATCGCTCGGGTGGTGACGGGCGATGCGATCATCCTGCGCGGTGGGGTCTATCGCACGGGCAATCTGGTGCTCAACCAAGGGATTGTCCTGCAACCCTACGCTGGCGAGAAGCCCGTCCTGAAGGGTACGGAAGTCGCCAGAAAGTGGGAAGCGGTCGGCGACAACGTCTGGCGCACCTCCTGGAGCAAGCTGTTCCCCTCGAAGCCGATGTTTTGGTGGCGGCGGGAGCGAGAGGAGGCGCGCACGCCGATGCACCGTTTCAACAACGACATGGTGTTCGTCGATGGCCGGCTGTTGCAATCGGCGGGCAGCATCGAGGAGGTGAACGAGGATACCCACTTCATCGACTACGATCGGCAGGCCGTGTACGTCGGCGTCGACCCGGCAGTGCATACCGTGGAAATCACAGCCCACGACATCGGCCTTCTGCGCGCGACGGGGCAGGTGCATGGCAAGGCGAGCGACAAGAAGGGCCCGGCAATTCGAGGGATCACCTTCACCCAATACGCCTGGGCCGCGATTGCGGTGGATGGCAAGCGCCATTTCACGCACCTGGACGAGCCTGTCGACGAGCCCGTCGGGCCGGCAGATCCATCGACCTACGGCAAAGAGGTAGTCGGGACGCTGCTGCAAGATGTCACGATCTCGTTCAGCGCCCGCGTGGCCGGATACTTCCGGGGTGACGGCCTGGTGATTCGCAATTGCTTGATCAGCGACACCGGCACCGAGGGCATCTATGTGATCGGTTCTTCGAATGTGCTGTTGGAGCGCAACGTCGTGCTCCGAAACAACATCGAGCACATCACCGGCTACTACGCCTCCGCCGTCAAGATCATCAACCAGACCCACAACGTGGTGGTGCGGGACAATCTGGTGATGGACCACCCCGATTCGAACGGCGTCTGGTACGACGTGGGCAACCGCGACGGCGTATTCATCAACAATTACATCGAAGGCACGAGCGCCGGCTTCTTCTTCGAGATCTCGCGGGGGGTGACGGTGGCCGGCAACGTGTTCGCGAACAACCGGCTGGGATCTTGGATCCATAATTCCGCCGATGCGCAGGTCTACAACAATACCTACATCGACAGTCCCGCGCGTTTCGCGCGTGACCAGCGCAATGCGCAGGGCGACCACTTCGACTGGCACCCCGCCACCGGCCCCGGCGTGGACGAGCGCGAGGGCCATGTCTTCGTGAACAACTTGATGGTGGCGAGCGCACCGGAAGTCGGGCCGCTATTGCGGGTAGATCAGCCGCCGGCGCTGTGTCAGAGGCTGACGCGGCCAGCCCTGCGAAAGATGGATGGCAACGTGTACGTGCGCCCCGGCACGCAGTACGCTGCGCTGGCCGCTCCTCTCATCCGTCGATTCGATGCCGGTTCCGCGGATTGCTCGGCTTCGTTCCGGTCGCTTCGGGCATTCCGGCAGCGGGCTCCGAACTTCGAAAGTCATGGGCACCGGCTGGATGGCGACGCGAGAAGCGTCTTTTCGGCCCCGGACATCCGCCGCTACCAGCTGCTCCACTCGCTGCCTGCGAGCGGAGAGGTCGCGATGCCGGAGGCAGTGCGCAAGCTGCTGGGCTGGGGCAGCAAGCAGGCAGCGCAAACCGTGGGGGCCTACCCGATCGAATGACCGTCGGGGCTCGGCCCCGGCGCGTCCCGCTCGTGGGCGAGGCGCCCCGCCACGTAGGTTGCGAAGATGGCCCGGTCATCCCCCAGGGTCATCAGCGCAAAGAGCTTGTCTTCGAGGCTCTGGGCGTAGGCCGAGCGCAGCGCGAGCAGCGGCGTGCTCTCGAAGTCGAGAACCGCGAAATCCGCCTCTTTTCCCGGCTCTAGGCTGCCGATCGCATCGGAGAGCTCGAGGGTGCACGCGGCCCCCCGAGTGGCCAAATACAGAGCCTCGTGCACCGGCAGGCGGTGACCTTGCAGCTGCAACACCTTGTACGCTTCGCCGAGCGTGCGAAGCAGGCTGAAGCTCGTGCCGGCGCCCACGTCCGTCCCCATCGCCACCCCCACGCCGGCGCCCTTCACGCGGCGCAGCGGAAATAGCCCGCTGCCGAGAAACAGGTTCGAGGTCGGGCAAAAAGCAATCGTCGCCCCCTGCTCGGCCAGGCAGCGGAGCTCGCCATCCTGCAAGTGGATGCCGTGCGCGAAGATCGACCGGGGCGTGACCAGCCCGTAGTGGTCATAGACGTCGGTGTAGCTCGCTCGCTCCGGAAACAGCGACGCCACCCATTGTATTTCCTCTAGATTTTCAGACAGGTGGGTATGCAGGTAGGTACTGGGATAGTCCCGGTGCAGCTGCGCCAAGGCGCTGAGCTGCTCCCCGGAGCAGCTGGGCGCGAAGCGCGGCGTGAGGGCGTAGGCGAGCCTGCCCCGGCCCTGCCAGCGCTCGATCAGCGCCTGATTGTCCGCGTAGGTCGTTTCGGCCGAATCCGTGAGACCGGGGGGTGCGTTGCGGTCCATCGCGACCTTCCCGAAGATCATCCGTAACCCGAGGGCCTCGGCACGCCGACCGAACGCGCTGACCGAAGCGGGGTGCACCGTGCAGAGCACCACCGCGCTGGTCGTGCCGTTGCGCAGCAGCTCGGCGAGGAACCGATCGGCGATGAGCTCGGCGTGCTGCTCGTCCGCGAAGCGCTGCTCGGTGGGGAACGCGTAGCTCTGCAGCCAGGTGAGCAGCTGATCGCCGTAGGCCCCGATCATGGTCGTCTGCGGATAGTGGACATGCGCGTCGATGAAGCCCGGCATCAGCAGCTTGCCCGTGTAGTCGGCCACGTCGAGCGTGGAGAAGCGCCCCTTCAGCTCGGCATGCTCGCCACAGGCGACGATGCGACCCTGCTCCACCACGAGCAGCCCGTCCGCGACGTAGCGTACACTCGAAGGGCTTTCGAACGGGTCGTCCGCATAGTCCAGCAAGCTCGCGCGAATGGCGAGCGCGCCGGACGAAGTGGCCTTCACTCGCCGGGCGCCGCCACCGCCTCGGGCTCCGACTCCGCCGCGACCTCCTTGGGCAAGACGATGCTCAGGAGGATGGCGGCGAGCCCGCCCGTGGTGACCGCCGAACCGAAAATGGCCTGGACCAGATCCGGCGCCTCGACCAGCGCCTCGGGCACCCTGCTCACTCCGAGCCCCATTCCGAACGATACCGCCATGATCGACATCCTTCGACGATCCAGCGGCTCACTGGCAACAATCTTCACCCATGCCACAGCCACGGTGCCGAACATGACCAGCGTCGCCCCTCCCAGCACCGCCTTGGGGATCTCCTGCGGCACGCCCCCCACCACGGGAAAGGGCCCCGCCTGCGGGAGCCGCGGCGGAGCTTGCCCGGGCTAGGCTCCGGGTCCACGCGACGGAGACCGCGATATTCGTGCGCGCACCGAGCGATTAGCCGCTCGGGTGACCCCGTCGGGGCGCCGCGGGCGAGGCTCTGCGGGGCCGGCGCGCGACGGGCGCCGGGTCACGAGGCCAGCTCGCTCATCGTCCGCGGAACAGTGCCTGCTGCACCGCTTTCAGCAGCGCGTCGGACTTGGGCGGCTTCACGAGCCAGGCGTTTGCCCCGGCCGTTTTGCCCTCGGCGAAGCGCTCCTTGGAAATGTCCGACGTGAGCACCAGGATGGGCACGGCGTCGTAGCCCGGCATCTGCCGCAGCTCCCGGACGAGGGTGATGCCATCCATGGTGGGCATGTGCACGTCCGTAATCACCAGACCGAAGGTCTCGGACTTGGCCTTCCAAAGGGCCTCTCGACCTTCCGAGGCCTCCACGACCTGGATTCCCGCTGGACACAGGGCGTCGCGAATCTGGCGCCGGGCTGAGACCGAGTCATCGACGACCAACACGCGGGCGAGGGCGGCGTGTCTCGACGAAGGAGGTGGGAGCACGGAAGCAGGCATGGTTCGATCGATGGAGATGAAGAGGTGGCCGAGCCCCCGCGGAGAGCGTCCTTTGCAGACGCATCCGACTCGAGCCCGCGACTTCGCGAACGGCCGCTCGCCGGAGGCCTTGAGTGGACTCGCTTCGCATGCCCCCCAAGGCGCCCCGGCCCACAGGACGCTCCACCTCGAAACGCGCCGGCTTCCTCGGGCGGGGAGGGTGGAGCGACCGGGTGTTTCGCTCCGGGACAGCGAGCCTCGGGGAAGGGGCGGCAGGGCCAGGCCCGCGAGCGAGCGGCGCGGCCTGGTCGCCCGGGAAGAAGGAAAAGAACGACCTGTTCGTCGAGGAAGCCTTCCCTGGTTCATCGCCTCGAACCTCACCCCCGAGCTCCGAGAGCGCGAGGAACGCATGCGCGCCGAGGTCGAAGGGCGCGGTCGAGGGAGCTCGCGGCCAGCTGCTCGCCAGGAACCGGCACGGCACGCACGCGATCACGTCGCTGGTCACTCAGTCCTCGATTGCCGCGATATGGCAGATCGAGTCCTCGCGCCTGCTCGGGGGCTCGTCCGCTTCACGCGCGACATCGACCGGGCCGAGGATCTGGCGCAGGACGCCTTGCTCATCGCCCTGGAGAGCTGGCCCCGGTCGGGCCTACCCGACAATCCCGGCGCCTGGCTGATGGCCGCGCAGGATCGGCGGGCCCCGACACATGCCTTCCGCCGCCCGTTCGGCTTCAGCGCACCACGAACTTGGCGAAGGCTCGCTCGGCGGCGCTCGGCCGCTTGTCCTGGAGCTGTACCAGCGAGATGCGATTGCTGATCCGCCGGGTGGCGCTGCCCACCTCCACGAGCCGACCGCGGAGCAGCTCCGCGGCTACGTGCCCCGCCGGCACCAAGCCGAGCCCCAGATCGGCCTTCACGGCCGCGACCACGCCCGGCACGCTGTGCACGCTCAGCACCACGTCGAGCGAAGGGCAACCCTTCCGGAAGTGGTGCCGGAACCAGTGGTGGAGCGCCTGACCGCGCGTCGTGTAGCAGACGAAGCTCGCCCGAGAGACGCGCGAGAACGAGTGGTCACCGCCGAGGGTGGCGCGGTGGTAGCGCCCGGAGGCGACGACCAACAGCTCTTCGTCCAAGACGGGCCGCAAGAACAGCGCCGGTGATGGAGAGCTCGGCTCAGGGCAGTCGAACACGTCGGCAAACGCCACGTCGAGCTGGCCGGACTCGACCATCGGCAGCAGCTCGGCGGGGTGGCCGAGCGTGACCTCGAAACGAACGCCGGCGTGGAGCCGGCGAAAGGCCGCGACGAGAGGCGGGAGGCGCTCGGCTCCGAACTGCCGCGGCGCTCCAACTCGCAACCACCCCGAAGGCACCTGCTTGCTCTCGTTGATGGCCTCGATGTCCTCGTCCAGCTCACGGAGAAAACTGCGGACCGTCTTCGCGAGCCGCTCCGCATCCGGAGTCGGCACGAGCCTCTTGTGCGTTCGAACGAAGAGCTGTGCGCCCAGCTCGGCTTCCAACTTGGCGAGCTGCTGGCTGAGCGCCGACTGGGTGACGTGCATTCGAAGGGCCGCTGCGCGCAAGGAGCCCAGCTCGAAGACGAGCGCGAAGGTCTGCAGGCGTTGAAGATTCTGGAGCATTAGGAATGCTAAACGATAGCTGCAATTTGATTAGCGTGATGGGGCACGGTCGCGCGGCTAGATTGCGCTGCATGTTGAACCTTCGGCAATTGCCCAAGACGGAATTGCACCTTCATCTCGAGGGAGCCATCGCCTTCGATACGCTCCTACAGCTCGTTCGCAAGTACGATGGGAGGAATTGCCCATCAGCCGGCCAGCTTCGCCAGCGCCTACAGTATCGGGATTTCGAACACTTCCTCCGCACGTGGGCCTGGATGACCCAGCACGTCCGAAGCGAGGAGGATTTCGAACACATCGCTCGCGGAGTGGCGGAGGCCCTCGGGGAGCAGGGGGTGCTCTACGCGGAGGTATTCTTCAGCCCTCCGGACTTCTTCCAGCACGGCCTGACCATCGCGGGCATCGCGCGAGCCATTCGGCGTGGGCTCCAACGAGCGCGGGCGAACGTCGAGGTGCGGTTGATCTGCGACCTGTGCCGGCAACACTCCGTCCAGCTCGCGGCCCAATGGCTCGAAGAGGTCGCGGCGGTGCGCAGCGAGGCCGGAATCGTGGGCATTGGGCTCGGTGGCCCCGAGCACCTGGCGCCGCCTCAGCCCTACGCCGCGGTGTACGCGCGCGCCGCCGAGCTCGGGCTTCGCCGGGTGGCCCACGCGGGCGAAGCCGCAGGCCCCGAGAGCGTTCGAGGTGCGGTGGAGGCGCTCGGCGTCGAGCGCATCGGCCACGGCGTCCGCGCCATCGAGGATCCAGCGCTCGTACGAGAGCTCGCCCGCCGCGGCGTGGCCCTCGAGGTGTGCCCGACGAGCAACGTCCGAACGGGAGTCGTTCGCAGCCTGGCCGCGCACCCGATTCGGGCTCTGTTCGACGCGGGGGTCCCCATCACGCTCTCCTCGGACGACCCGACCTTCTTCGGGGCCGACATCGTCGACGAGTACGAGTCGCTGCGCCGCCTGGGGTTCTCCGATGCCGAGCTGCTGAAAATCACCCGATGCGGGTTCGAGGTCTCATTTCTGGCGGAGCGCGAACGCGCCGTGTACCTGCGGCGGCTGGACCGCTTCGCCGCAAACGCCTGAAGCCGCCCTGCGAACGAGGGCGAGCCACGCGGCCCGCCGCCGGGGCCAAACGGCGCCTCGACGACCCGCGCTCGTCGACGCGGCGCCGGGCCCAAAGTCGACGCGCTCTTGTTGCCCAGTCGTCACCAGCCCTTACCTTGCTCGGCCGCTGGACGTGTCCAATGCACGTGCATAGGACGGAGGCCACGGCTTTCGCGACGAGGCGACCGCTCTCGGGCAGCGGCGACGAACACACCTCCCCCGCCTTGGGCGACCCGGCGCAGCGCCCCCACCTCGAGCGCTTTCGCCAGGGAGGCTCCTTCCTGGCGCCGGCGAGCTTGGTGGCGGACTGCGGGTGGTTCGCGCGCCTTCCCCCCGCCCTGCGCATCCCAGCCGCGAGCTCGCCGCGGCAGGCGCCGCGTTCCCCGGCGCGGGGCTGGGGCCGCCGGGACGGATTGTTCATGACCCCACGTCGAGCCATGGATGAGGTCATCCGGCTCGCCAGAGGGTCGATCGCCAAGCTCAACCAGCTGCTGGGGACGTATTTCGACGACGTCGACGGGCTCTATCGCATCGACGTACTGAGCCCGCTGCGGCACAACGCTCGCATCGCCAGCGGCGGCGAATCGGGTGCCAATCGGCGTTTCTTGCCGGGCGGCTTCACCTCGGGCGGGATTCCCGAAGTCGTGACCGACCCGATTCACTGCCCGCAGGCCGTGCAGGTGAGCCCGCTCTGCCGCGCTCGCCCACCCGGGATCCGCCACGCTTTGGATGCCGCCGAAATGGCCACGTCGGCGCTGCTGGCACAGGTCCCCCCCCACGCGCGCGGTGCGCGCTTCCCTCAGTCGATTCTCTCGACGAGCGCTCGCACGCCCCGGGGCTCCAGCGTGAACTGATAGTGCGCGCTCACCCGTGACGCGGGGATGACGCGGTGAAAGCGGAAGCTCCGATACAGCACCAGCAAGAGCATTCTCAGCTCCAGCAGAGCCAGGCTCCGCGCGGGGCACATGCGAGGGCCCAAACCAAACGGCACGTGGGTCGCCCCCTTCTGCAGGCGGGCTGCGACCCCTGGCTCCTGCCAGCGCCAGGGCAGAAAGCTCATCGGCTCTCGAAATGCCTCCGCGCTGTGCGCGCCGCTTCGAAGAAGAAGAGAGATGCGCGTGCCGGCGGGGACCCTCAGGTCGCCCACCACTTGATCGGTTCGAGCCTCGACCAGCAGCAGCGGCGCAACGGGGTGGCGGCGCGTCGTTTCGTGGGCTACGCACAGGGCAAAGCGCGCCGCTTCGATCTGCTCGATGTCGCGCGGGACCCGCGCCTCTCCGAGCAGCTCGGACGCCTCCCGTTCGAGCTCCTGCCGAGCCTCGTCGCCTTCGCACAGCTCGTGCACGGCCCACGCCATCGTGTTGGCGGTGGTGTCTTCACCGCCCAGCAGCATCACCAGGGCGTTGGCGAAGATCGCTTCGCGCGGGTATGGCTCGCCCCGGTCGTCGCGCGCCGCCACCATGGCCTCGAGCAGCGTTTCAGGGCGATCGGTGAGGCTTGCATCGCGGGCCTGGCGGTCCCGGATTTCGTCGATCATCGGGTCGACCCACGCGTGCAGCCCGGCCAGAGCGCGCGCGGCGCGCCGCCGGCCCGGCGTCGGCAGTAGGCGCCACCAGGGCACGAAGCCGTAGACTCTCCGCGCCACCTCGGGGAAGAAGACCTCCAGGTGGCCTTGCAGATCCCCGCCGGAGCTTTCCAGCGTGTTGACGTCCCGCCCCAGAGAGAGCCACGTGGTCACGTCGACCGTGAAGCGCATCATTTCCCGCTGCAGATCCAGCTCCTCCCCCTGCTCCGCCGCGCGCGCGAACCGCCGATGGAGTCGCTCGCCGATCGTCCGCAGGTGGGGGTAGAAGAGCCTCAGATTGCGAGGCGACAGAGCGTCCATCACGAGGCGCCGCTGCCCCCGCCAGTCGTCCCCTTCCGCGGAGAACACCCCGGCGGCCTCGAGCGACGCGAGCGCCGTCTGCAGGCGCTTCGCGCGTCGAAAGCCGTCGGGGCGGTTGCGCAGAATCTGCTCGATCAGCTGCGGTTCCGCGACACACAGGCTCGGACGCCGGCCGATGTCGTAGCGAAACACCGAGCCGTAGCGGCTGGCCCACTCCTCGAAGATCGAAGGCAGCCGATCGATTTCGATCTGGCGAGCCACGCCAAGGAGGGGGGCGCCGGGCGGCCCCGAGAGGTCGGTAATTTCTCGCAGCCGACGCGCCCCTTCGCCGGCCGCGGGCCGCGGCGCCGCCGGGGGTGCCTCCAGCCGTACCCACACGCTGCCCTCGTGCTCACGCACCGCGAACGCGGAAAGGCATGCACGCTCGGTGGTGCACGCCCCCGTCTCGACATCGAAGGCCCAGCCGTGGTTCGGGCACACGAGCAGCCCCGCACGCAAGTCGCCCCCGCTGAGCAGCCCCCCCTGGTGCGGGCACCGATCCGCGAAAGCCCTCAACCCACCGCTGGATCGCAAGAGCACCACGTCGGCCTCACCGAGGCGAACCCCGTGCGGGCTCTCCGCCCCTACGTCTCCACTCCGGGCGGCGCGAACCCAGCTCGCCCCGGGCGCGGGCGACTTCGGCGAGGTGCGGGAGCTCGCCGGAGGAGCCGGCGGCGGGTGCTGTTTCATCGTCTTTCCGGTCTTGCCTGCGCCACGCCGCCTGAACGCGAGGGCAGTTGGTCATTCCTGAGATACGGAAAGGTGATCTACTGAAGTCGATGCAAAGCGCCAATGGCCCAAGCGGGAACCTCGCCCCGCGAGGCGTGCGAATTGCGCGTCGACCGGCGGGGCGCCCGCGCGCGCTGCAGCGCCCCAACCGCACCGATTGGGGAATAGATGCGCGGGGCGGGGGGTTGACGGCGCAGTATCCGGTTCAAAGATGCCCTGGAGGATCGCCGTGCCTGTAAAATCACCAGTTCGCGTCGAGTTCGAGCCCAGCGGCGATCGGCAACGGCTTGCCGTCAGAATCGTGCGGGCCGGCCGCTCACCGCTGATCGCTTCCCTGCACCGAGCGCTGATTGCGGTCGGCATCGTCGTGGCTTCCTACCAGGTGCGCCCCGGCGAGGAAGAGCTGCTCGAACGCATCGTGTTGGAGCGCCAGGATGGCGAGAAGGTCGAGGGGCCCCTCGAGCGCGAAACGGAGGCCATCGTGCTGCGGGCTATCGCGGCGCAGGCCGTAGAGCTTCCCCTCGCCCCCTTCTGGCCGCGCCCCTAGGCCCCTGGCTGCGCGTTCGCGCGCTCGCTTCTGCGAAGGCCCGCCCGCGGCGCCCCCCCGGCCGGCCTTCGACACCGCTCGACCGGGGAGCTCCGCTGCGGGGTCGTCGGCTCGCCCCGTTTGGCGCACGTGCCGGGTGCCGCGCTCGCCGCCGCGGCGCGCCCGCCCCCCCCTCCCGCGGCCGCCTGCTCGGCCCCTGCGGCGGCCAGTTCGCCGAACGGCTGGCGCTGCGACAATAGTGAATGTATCATTCACTATTCAAAGACACGCTGCCGGCGCCACGCCGGTGGCCACGTTCCGGAGCCGCCAAGCCGACTCCAGCGGGGAGAAGAGCGAAATGATGAAAGAAACGGACAGGGCATCGCTGGCCGAGCTCGACGCCACGGGGCAGGCAGAGCTGGTGCGGCGCGGGGAGGTCTCCGCGCTGGAGTTGGTCGACGCCGCCGCCGAACGGCTGCAGGCCGTGGAGCCACTGATTCGCGCCGTGGTCCACGTCGACGTTGCCCAGGCGCGAACGCGCGCCGAATCCGGGCTCGAAGGCCCATTTTGCGGCGTGCCGTTCCTGATCAAGGACCTGGCGGAGTTTCCCGGGATGCCTTGGCGCATGGGGTCGCGGCTGTTTTCCGCGAGCGTCGGCGCGCGAGTGTCGCCTTTCGTCGAGAAGGTCTCGCAGAGCGGCCTGTTGACGCTGGGCAAGTCGGCCACGTCCGAGCTCGGCCTGATTGGCAGCACGGAAACCCTCGCTCATGGTGTGACCCACAACCCCTGGGCGCTCACTCACTCGGCGGCCGGTTCATCCGGGGGAGCCGCTGCGGCCGTCGCCGCCGGACTGGTGCCGCTGGCGCACGCCAGCGACGGCGGCGGCTCGATTCGCATCCCGGCGTCCGTCTGCGGCGTCTTCGGCATGCTCCCCAGCCGCGGGCGTGTCGCCGCGACCCGCTCGGAGCCCAGTCCGCTCGACGCGTGGGTGGGAGAAGGCTGCATCAGCCGCAGCGTTCGGGACACGGCGCGGTTTCTCACCGCCGTGCAGGAGCCGGGCGGACCGCTCGAAGCGCTCCCCTTCGTGGAGCATCCGCGCCGCGAGCCCCTGATCATCGGAGCCTGGAATCGTACCTTGCTCGGAGCCGAGCCCGGCGCCGAAGTGCGCCTCGCGTGGGAGAAAACCGTGGAAACGTGCCGAGAGCTGGGTCACGAAGTGCGGGTGATCGACGCGCCGAGTCTGCCCGGAAAAGCGCTCGGCGATGCGTTCTTCTCCCTCGCGGGCGCGACCGTGCACCAGCTGACGCGCCTGATGGAGACGATGCTCGGGCGCGCTTTGCGGCCGGACGAGCTGGAGCCTCTCACTCGCTCGCTCGCCGCGCTCGGCGCGGGCCTCGCGGAGGCGGACCTCGCCGCGGCACACGACAGCGCCACCCGAGCCGCACGAGCCTACCTCGAAGCCACCCGCGAGCTCGACGTCGTGCTCACGCCGACGCTGGCGGGCGCGCCGTGGCTGCTGGGCACTCTCTCTCCACTACTGGACCGAGCCGAGCTGATCGCACGCACGGAGCGGCTGGTGGGCTACACGCCCATCCAGAACGCCGCCGGTTGCCCCGCGATGTCGGTACCCCTGGGTTGGTCGGAGCAAGGCCTCCCGCTGGGAAGCCACTTCGCCGCCGCCCCGGGGCGCGAAGCGCTGCTGCTCGGCCTGGCCTACCAGCTCGAAGCGGCTCGACCCTGGAAGGACCACTGGCCGCCGTACTC
Organism: Polyangiaceae bacterium; assembly: GCA_050299315.1. Classification (GTDB taxonomy): domain Bacteria; phylum Myxococcota_A; class Polyangia; order Polyangiales; family Polyangiaceae; genus SZUA-265. The sequence continues at coordinate 192,178 of JBNKVS010000089.1, read as the reverse complement.
TTATCCGAGGCTGTTCGGACGGCTTCGCTCGGCCCCGGCAAACGCGGGCTGAGCTTCGAGTTGCCAACCGCCACCGCCGAGCGCTCATGCCGCAGGTTCTGAAACGAGAGGTCAGAGACCGGATCGAAATCGCCGCCCTTCAAGCATTCGCCGAGCGCGGGTACGTCGCGGCCACGATGACGGACATTGCCCGTCGCGCCGGTGTCGTGCCCGCCAACGTGTACCGTTACTACAAGAGCAAGGAAGCCCTGTTCGACGCCGTGGCCCCGGCTTCGAAGGCCGAGGAGCTGACGGAGCTGCTGGCGCTCAGCGTGCAGCAGCACGCTCCCGTGGCCCAGAACGAGCCCCCCGAGGCCGGCGCGGGGGAGGCCCTGGTCGAGTTCTGGTTGAGCAATCGGCAGCTGGTGATTCTGCTACTGACCCAGGATGGGGGAACTCCACACCAGGGATTCGGGCAGCGATTCGTCCGCAGCCTGGTCGCGATGACGGTGCAGGAGCTGCGCCGGCTCCACCCAGAGCTGGAGCTGACGCGTGAGCAGCGGCTGGTGCTGCATTCCATCTTCGACAACACGCGCCGCACGATCGCGTCGCTGCTCGCCTCCTGCCCCACCGAGGCGGCGCTTCGCAGCGCGATCGCCGGCTTTCGCCGCTACCAAACGGGAGGTCTCGCCTCGTTCACCCGGTGGGCGCTCGAGGGCCGGCCGCGCTGAATCGCTCCGCGCAGAAGCGCTCCGGCCCGACCCGACCGCTACGGGCTCTCCGCAACGAAAAACCCGCGCTGAATCGCCAGGCTGGCCTTCCCGCACAGCACGACGAGCTCGGTCAGGTCGGCGTGGAGCGAGCCGCTGCGCACGACTTGATCCACCTTCATCCCCGTCACCTGGTCGATCCCTTCCTGCACCAGTCCCAGCGCGACCTCGGCTTGATCCGGGCACCGCTCGAGCGCCTCCAGCACCGTTCCCAGGCGGCGCTTCACCCGCTCGAAGGCGAAGCGGACGGAGCGAGGAAACTGCTCGTGTTGAAGCAGAAAGCGGCAAACGCTCTCGGCCGCCGGCTCTCGCCGGTTGACCTTGAAGAAGGGCTCCACCGCAGCCGAAAGCCTCAGCTGCTGCATCCACTGGGCCGCATCGAGCGGGCTATCGAGGCGGGTGACATCCTGGACGCCGATACGATAGTAGTGCGCGTCGAGCAGGCGCGCCGTCTGCTCGGCTCGCTCGAGCTCCACGCCCATGCGTAGAAAGTCGTACGGCTCGCCGTGCAACATCGTAGATTGCGCCACCCCGTGCAGCTCGGCATAGACGGCGCGCAGGCGCTGCAAGAACTCCGCTGCATCCCTGCGGTAGGCGCGCTCGCCCTCCGGAGAGTTGAGCCACTGCCAGGTGAAGTTGACCACCTCCCACATCTCGCGGCTGATGACCTCACGCGTGGTGCGAGCGTTCTCCCGGGCCGCGCGAAAGCAGCTGTAGATCGAGCTGGGATTTTTTTCGTCCCAGGTGAGAAAGCGCGTGGCAATGGCATCCCGGGCGTAGCCCGCGAGCTTGTGCTCCTTCTCGAAGCGCTCTCGCTCCCCGGCCACCACGATGGCGGGCTGCCAGCGCTCGGCGCCCTCGATCTCGGCGTCGAGCACGGCGAGCCGATTGACCGCGACCAGGCGCGTCGTGGCATCTGCCCGCTCCCAGTACCTTCCGAGCCAGAAGCAACACTCGGCGACTCTCGAAATCATCACTTCTCTCCCAACACCCAGGTGTCCTTCGAACCGCCGCCCTGACTGGAGTTGACGACGTACGACCCGCGCTCGAGCGCCACGCGGCAAAGGCCGCCCGGGAGCACCCAACTGCTCTTGCCCGTGACGATGAAGGGCCGCAGATCGACCCGCCGCGGCTCGACCGCGCCCCCACACCACGTGGGCACCGCCGACAGCTCGACCCGCGGCTGGGCGATGTAGCCGCGCGGATCTTTCTGCAGCTTCGCCGCAAACTCCTCCAGCTCGGCCTTCGTCGCCGCTGGCCCCATCAACATTCCGTACCCTCCGGAGCCGTCCACGGCCTTGACCACGAGCTCGCCCAAGTGGTCGAGCACGTGCGAAAGCTGGGCCGGGTCCGTACAGTCGAAGGTCTCGACCTGCCCGAGCAAGGGCTCCTCGGAGAGGTAGAAGCGAATCATCTTGGGGACGTGCGGGTAGATGGCCTTGTCGTCGGCGACGCCGTTGCCGATCGCATTGGCCAGGGTGACGTTGCCCGCCGCGTAGGCCTTCACCAGACCCGGCACCCCGAGCAGCGAATCCTCACGGAAGAACTTCGGGTCGATGAAGTCGTCGTCCACCCGACGGTAGATGACATGTACCGGCTCGGGGCCGCCCGTCGTCTTGAGAAATACGCGATCTCCCTCGACGAAGAGGTCGCTGTTGTGGACGAGCTCGCAGCCCATTCGCCGGGCGAGGAAGCTGTGCTCGAAATAGGCGGAGTTGAACGGGCCCGGCGTGAGCACGACGGCGTGGGCTTCGTCCCCGGGCACGGGCGCCGTTTCCAGCAGGGCCTCGAGCAGTCGCGTGGGATACTCGTCCACCAGGCGGACGTTGACGCTGCGGAACACCTTGGGCAGCGTGCGCTTCATGACCCCGCGATTTTCGAGCACGTACGAAACGCCGGAGGGCGTGCGCGCGTTGTCCTCGAGGACGAGAAAGTTGCCCGTTGCATCGCGGATCAGGTCGATGCCCGCGATGTGCACGTAGACGCCGCCGGGAGGCCTGACACCGCGCATCTTGGGCAGGTAGCCGCTCGACCCCAGCACCAGCTCGGGAGGCAGCACCTTCTCTTTCAAGATGGCCTGCTCCCCGTAGACATCGTTCAGGAAGGCGTTCAGCGCCCGCACGCGCTGCTCCAGCCCTCGCTCCAAGTCCGCCCACACCGAGGCGGGCACGATGCGGGGAATCAGGTCGAAGGGAAATACACGCTCGGCCCCCTGAGAATCCGAGTACACCGAGAACGTCACCCCGGCGTTGAGCATGGCGCTCACCGCCAGCTTCTGGCGGCTCAGGAGCCGCCCGCGCCCGAGGCGCTCGAGCGAACGAACGATTCTTCGTGCGTCCGGCCGGAGCTCGCCCGAGGCTCGAAAGAACTCGTCAAACGTATTGGGTAAGGTTTCGTAGCCCGAAAACAGGTCGGGGGTCGAAGGGCTCTCGGACTCCAATGCTCATCCTCCTACCGGACTGGTACCATTGCCCTCGCGGGATGCGGAGAGCAAAAGAGGGCATTTCGCGACCTTCGCCCCCTCCGTGGGAGAACGGCCCCGGCTCGGCGCGCCGGCCCCGTTCGCTGCCGCTCGCGCGCGAAAATGAGCGGCCCGAGCCGGGGCGACCCGCTCAGAAGTGCAGTATCGCTCGGCGAAAGCAGCCCTCCGAGGAGCCGCACCCCTCGGCTCACGAGCATTCGCGACGCTTCGCCAGAGTCGGCGGCGCGGCTCGCGCGGTCCTACTGTTTCGACGACGTTGCGACCGCGCGCCGCGAGGGGACTCTCGCGCGGGCCCTGGCCAGCGCGACGGTGGACCTCGAGCCGTGTCTGGGGGGCCGGGCCTCCCGCAGGCCGCTTCTCCTTCGGGCGGGGCGCTCTCCTTCGCGCGGGGCGCCGCCGCACGCAGTCGCGAAAAGGCTCTAGTCGGCGCAGACTGGGCCGTTCCCCGTCACTGCCCATGTACGTCGCCGCCGCCGCACTCGCTCAGCACCCCGCCGCTGCCGCTGACGGTCGCGAAGCCCTCGAGCGCGCCCTGCTCGAGGAACTGCCGTGCCTGCGCCCGATCACCGCAGCACAGTCCGAGCAGGTCGACCGCTACAAGGACGGTTCCTTCGGCTGCTCGCTGCTGGGCCACATGCTGTACGGAAACGGCTACAACCTGCGTGGCCAGAGCATCCTCTGCCCGAATGGGCTCCTCTACGAGGACGGGCGCGTCTGCTTCGGCGTCGGCATCTTTCGCCGCGCGCTCGCCGATTCCCTTTTCTGCGTGATGGTGTGTGCACCGCGGGGCGAAGCCGTCTGCGACCGGGTCGAGGCCTTCCTGGGCGCGGCCCGCCGCACCCTGGGCAACCGCGTGGCGGGCTACTACGTCCGCCACCTCGACGAAGACCTGTACGCCGAGTTTCGCGCGCGTGGCTACCACCCGATCGAGGAGAGCCCCTGGGATCCACGCGCCCCCAGCGAAGACGAGCACTTCAACCACAAACTGGTGGATTTCGAGCGAATCCTCGCTGGGCCGACGGATGCCTTCACGGTGCGCACGCTCGGGGGCTCGGAGAACAAGCGCTTTCGCCACAAAGCACGCCTGGCCCACAACCGCTTCGAGAACTTTCTCGCGCGCAACGACGCCAAGCTGCGCGTGCTCCCCTACGGGCCGGCCTTCTTCGGCATCGGCCACTGGCTCGTGCGGCGCCACTTCGAGTCGCTGGCGAGCCCCGTGGGCTCGACGCCCGAGGATTACTTCAGCTTGCTGCGCTTCGACGGCTCGACCAATTCGGGCTACTTCGGACGCATCGGATTCCTCGAGCACGCCGGCCGCGCCGCGCCGATCATGCTCTTCGTGGGGGAGAACTGCGGGCGCGAAACGGTCAGCCTGTACGCCACCTTTGCGCTACGCCGCCCCGACGGCTGGCTCCCGAAGACCCGGCTGGCGGAGATCTCGGCGTCCGGGGCGCCCGGCGATTGCGCAGACCTGTCGCCCGATTGGGCGCCGACTGCCGGCGAGATCCGGCTCGATCATACGGGCCTGAGCGCCATCTCCCAGTATTGCTACCTGCAGATCTTCAACGAGCTTCGCGCTCGGGGCGTGCGCTACGCCAACCTGGGCGGCTCGGAAACGGCGGATCTCGACCGCTTCAAGCGCCAGCTGGGAGCCAGCGAGGCTTCGAGCTACTGGGTCGTTGCGCCGGCGCAGAGCCACCCCGTCTCGAGCCGCGTTCAGTCGGCCGAGAGCTCGCAGCTCTCGAAGTAGTTGCCGGTCGCCCGAGCGAAGGCCTCGTACACGCCCGGCACCTCGAGCCCGTGGCGCTCGAGCTCGGTGCGGCACAGGTGGATCAGAAACTGCTCGGATTTTTCGATCGGGATGCTGCTGGGCGACTTGCCGCGATCGAGGATGTCGACGACCATCTTGGCGGCCTCCTCGCCCTGCTCGACGGCCGAGACCCCGATGGCCAACATGCCCCGGTGTTCGTTGACGAAGAAGCCCCAGCCCCCGAGCGAAGGCTTCTCGAGGTGCTGCTTCGTCCAGCGCATCACCTCGCGGGGGGACATGCTGACCTCGTCGTCCGCGCCGGCGGCCCCTTCCGCGGCGAGCGTATGGTACAGAGAGAAGATCACCAAATCCTCGCCCTGGTTGGCCGCGGCGACTTCGCGCTGGAAGTCGGCAAAGGTGGACACGGTCGTGGGGCGGACGGAGAGCCGGCAGCTCCACGAAAATGCCTCGATGGCCGTGTGCACCTTGCTGCCCGAGGTGGATGCGTCGCCGATGTGGCGAACTCGGAAGCGCTCGCCCTCGGGCGGGCAGAGGCCGGCGGGGGCCTCCCGGTGCGAAAGGAAGAGCTCCTCGATGCCTTGCTGGATGACATCCATGGGCCATCGCTCGAGCACTCCGGTGACGCGATCGCGCCGCTCGTCGAACCGGTAGTCCTCCGGCTCGCCGAGCACCCCGGCAAAGACGACGCGGCTCTCGGAGGCCGCCAGCTCGGGCGTTGCCGTGACGAGCTTCTGGGCATTGTCGGCCACGCTCAACACGACGTGGGGCTGCCACTTGGCGATGGCATCCAGCGCGGACCGAGCCGAGCGTTGCATGAAGCGCGGATCGGTGTGGCGCTTGGTATCCATGTAGTGCCAGCGAAGCGAGTACGGCTTGCTGCCGAGCACGCGTGATATTCCCCGATTGACATCCTGCACCCAGGAGTACTGCTCGTGGTAGCTGTGCAGAATCAGAACGCGCGGCTTGCGGTCGACGGCGTGCACGACGTAGGCGATGAACACGAGGAGGGCGGCGCTGGCCGCCGCGTGAGTGATTCGGTTCGAGCTCATAGCACTCCCAACCAGCGGAAATAGGGCAGCAGGGCAAAGACAGCGGCAATTCGCATGCCCGTCACCACTAGGTTGACCCGAAGCAAGAGCGCCCGATCGTAGACGGGGCGGGCTCCGGCAAACGCCTCCATCGTTTGAAAGTAGGAGCACTGAGTCGGCCCCACCCAACACTCGCTGAACATCAAGATCACGAACCCGACGATCCACGGGCTCACGCCGTGCATGACGGCCAGGGGAATGAAGGTCGAGGCGAGCAACACGCCGGCCGTCGTGATGGGTAGCACGAGCCGCAAGAGCGCGGTCACCCCGATCAGGATCAAGGTGAAGGTTTCGAAGTCGAGGGTCATGTACTGCGCAAAGGGCGAGAGGCTCCGGGCGAGGATGGCGCTGAGCCCCGTCGCGTCGAGCGCCTGATCCGTGCCCGTGAAGAAGCCGACGATGAGCAGCGCACTCCAGTCGATGTCCTGCTCCACGTCCCGGTCATCCATGACGCGCAGAAGCAGGAAGATGAGCAGAGCCCCCAGTGTGATCCAGTAGGGGCTGATCTTGTGAACGGAGTAGCTCACCAGCGCGAAGATGTAGAAAGCGACGCTGGCGAGAGCCATCTTCTCCTGCCCACTGAGAGGCCCCAGGAGGTGGAGCTGAGCCTCGATGCGCTTCTTCGAAAACGCGGGCCGGGCCCGACCCGGTAGCAGGAGCGAGATGATGGCAAAGTAGCCGACCGCCAAGAGGCCTCCCGCCAGAGCCGTGACCTCCACCCAGCCGAGCCACTGAAATTGCTCGGCCACCTGATCGGGAAGCATCCCGTGCACGAGCAGGGTGAGGGACTTCGAGGTCAAGAACACCGGCGCGAAAATGCTCGCCCCCGCGAGCATCGAGAGCACGAGGCGCGTGGAATCGCGGCCGCGGTCCGCGTAACCCAGGGAGCGGCTGAGCTGGCTGATGATTGGGGTCAGAACCTGCACCCGCGTGTTCGCCGAGGGAATGCAGGGCGTCAAGATCAGGCCCACGAGCATGGTGCTCAGATCGTACCAGCGGCTACCGTGAGGCGTGCTGCGCATCACCAGCAGCACCAGTCGCGTGACGATGCCGGAGCGAACCAACACGGAGCCGACACCGAAGATGCCCAGCACCATGAACAGCCCGCCGGTACCGAACCCACCGAGCAACACCGGGGCCGGTGCCACGTCCAGCAGCAACATGCCGAGCACACTGATCATCGCCGCAGCGTATTGCGGCACGAGGTTGAAGGTCAGAAGCACCAACCCCAGCGCGAGCATGCCCAGGCAGTTGTGCTGGTTGTAGTCGAGAAAGGAAAGCGGGTGGCTCAAGAGCCAGCCGGGAACCGCGATCGCCATGGCCCAACCGAGGCACACGAGCGCCACCGAGAGAGGCGAGTCGGCCCCGGCCGCCGGCGCGGCGGCGCCCGTGGGGCGCACCGTGGATTGCGGCTTGCTCTGCGAGCCCGCGCGCGCGACCGAGCCGAGCGGGGCAGGGTCTTCGCTGTCGCCGCCCGCGGACCGCGCGAAGCGGCGCAGCAGCGAGTCGAAGAAGGAAGAGCTGCCCCGCTCCCCCCCGGCCCGGGTGAGAACGAAGCGCGGAATGCCCAGCAGGGTGCAGTCGGACTCGGCGCGCGCGCAGCCGAGGTAGTGCCCGAGCTCGGTCGCCGCCTCCGCGCCGATCACTCCCGTGTCGACCTCGGCCTGCGGAGAGGAGAGGCGCAGCCGCCCTCGCGCGATCCAATACAGGTGATCGGCGCGCGTCGTCGGGTCGAAGAGAACCTCGCCGGCTCGTAGGTTGCGCTCGAATACATTCGCCGCGAGCCGGAGCAGGTCGGCCTTGGACCAGGAGGCGAACACGACCGTGCGCGCCAGCAGCTCGGCAACCTCCTCGGGCTCGAAGCTGCGCAGGGCGCCGGCGCGGCCGTCTTCGCCGCCACCTGGCGAGCCGCCCCCGAGAGCGGGCGCGGCGCCATCGGGCTCGGGCGAGCGGGACGAACGGACGGCGGAGGATCTCATGGTGGAAAGCTCAAAGCAGATGCAGGGCGTGCCAGTAGGGCAACGTGACCAGCAGCCCGAGCGCGCGAAGCCCCCAGCCCAGCCGCTCCAACCGCCGGACGCGAGGGTCGGAAAAGGCCTGCGGCGGGTCCCCGAACAGGAGCGCCGCGAAGCAGAAGGCGAACGGGTGCAAGCCGAGGTGCACGCAGACTACCACGGCGACGGCCCCGACGAGCACGCCGACCGCCGGCACGAAACGGCGTGCGGCGAGCGTCAGCGCGGCCAAGGCGCCGAGGCCGACCACGCCGCCCCCGAGCAACCCGGCGAGGCTGCCCGAGGCGCGAGCGTCGACGCTGGAGCGCCCGAAGAGCTGCCCCGCGAGCCCCGTATCTTCCATCATCTGGACCCCGCTGGTCACGAAGCCGAGAAGCAGCAGCGCCTTCCAGTCGATGTCGAGGTTGATCTGCTCGGTGCCCAGCACGCTCAGCGCGAAATAGCCCGTGACCAGCCCGAGGGCGATGAGCTGGGGGTGCACGTTGTGCTTCTCGGCCGAGCAGAGGGCGACCAGAAACAGGGCGCACCCGAGCACCGCGAACACCTCGGCGGCCGTTACTCCGCCCCGCGCCGAACGCGACAGCGAGAGCAGATCCCGCTGTGGGCGCGGCGGGGCTTGCGACGGGAAGGTGCGACGAAGGGCCCACAGCCCGCCAATCAGCAGCACGGCCAGAATCAACACGGAGCCTTCCAACCACTCCACCCAGGTGAACGCGTGCTGCAGCTGCTCGGGCAGGCACCCGTAGAGGATCATGTTGAAAGGCCCAGCCGTGAGGATCAGCGGTCCGAACCACCGGGCCCCCGCATCGACCCCGTGGCGCAGGCGTTCGCAGTCGCTACCGCCGGGCGTGAGGCGAAGCAAGCTCGCCGCGTCTGCGGCGATGGGTGCGAGGCTGCGCCGGCGCTGCTCGCTCGAGCACACGAAGGGGCACAGCCAGAGCCCGAGGCAGAGCGCCCACAGGTCGACGGCGACGGAGCGGGGAGGCAGTCGGCAGACGAGCCACAGCGCCGCGCGGGTGACGACTCCGGAGGAGACCAGCACGGCTCCCAGCGCGAACACGCTGAACGCCATGAAAAACGGAGTGGATGCGAATCCGGAAAAGGCCGAGGCCGGCGGCGCGACCCCCAGGGCGACGCTGAAGGTGGAGACGAAGAGGCCGACCACGTACGGGGGCGCGATCCCGAGCACCCACATGACGCCCGCCGCGCCCAGAGTGGCCGCCAGCTGAGCCTGCCCCCAAGCCCCATCGCTCAGCGTCGTGTCCCGGGCGCGCAGCACGAGAAAGAACGCCGCGAGCGAGAGCCCCCAGGCGAGCGCAGGTCCATAGCGAGCGGCGCGCCTCGCAGCGCTCGAACACGCCGCCACGGTGGGCTCCGCCCGGTCGCTCTGGACAAGGCTCTGGGCGTTCCGCTTCCCGCCGGCCTCCGCCTGCGGCGCCCGAATGCTCGAGGTCGCGGCCCCTCGCTCGCCGCACACTCGCTGCAGCAAGTCCCGGTGGAGTCGCTCCAGCGGCTCGTAGCCGCTGCCCCCGCCGCTGAGCTCCCTCACGAGGGGGCCCGGAAACTCGGCGACTCGCGCGGCCGTCGCGGCGGCTGCCGAGTCCAGGTATGTGGGCAACCCCACCGCAGCCTCCTCGCCGAGCGCCTCGCCTCGCCCGCGGCGAGCCCCTTGGCTCGCCTCCACCTGGCCCTCGACCACCAGGTAGACGTGGCGGGCGGGCTCGCCGGATTGGTACAGCGGCTCGCCCTCACCAAGCTGCCGAAAGGTCGCGTGCAACAACAGACGCGGCAGGTCGCGGCCGCCGACCGAGGCGAACGCGGCGCTCTGCTGAAGCAGCGAGCAAACCGCATCGCCCCCGCCGAGCACGGCGGCAGCTGAGCCGTGCTCCGAGCCAGTGCTTTGAGTTCCCCGCATCGTGAAAGCCCGAGAGAGCAGAGGAAGAGCCCTCGCAGCCAAGACGGCACCGCGCGAACGACCGTTAGGCGCTGCGAGGGAATTGCTCCATGCGCCAAAGGCGGCCCCGAGTGAGGCATGACGGACGAGCGCACTCGGGGTCCGATTGCGACCAGCCGCACGCTCGACGGGATGACTTGGCGACCGAATCCCCAGCGATTCCCGCGGGGCGCCCGAGGGGTCGCCGCCAGGCGCGGAGCGGCGCGCGAGGGAACGTCCGAAGCCGTCGACGACCCGTGCATCGAACGGCGCGAGGACGCCCACATTTCACAACTCCGACGCTTGCGAGCCCCGGCGCGCCACGACGCGAGTGAATTGGCCGCGAGGAGCTCGGGAGCCGTCATGGCAGTGACGGGTCTTCCCTCCCGGTGTACCTTCCCCAACATTCCTTCGCTAGGCTCGCATGCGCCCTGCTTCTTCGCTGAAGTCTCCCCGCCCCGATGACGTATCACCGAGATAGGGTCGCTGGCCTAGCAGAGCTCGCGGCGACCGCTCGCCGCCAGCAGACGAGAACGCCAGAGGGACGGTGCGCAGCTGCGACCCGGCAAGCGGCAATTGTTCGCCTACCATCGCCGACTGATGATACTTTCGACATCAGCGGCGTCAGGCGGGTTTCCCCGCCACACCCAATACAGGAGGGACTGACAATGAGTGACGGTGTGCCCAAGTCCAGGGTGACCCTGACCTACGACACCAAACAGCCCGAGGGGCGGCAAAAGCCCCGCGAGCTGCCGTTTCGCTTGATGGTGCTCGGAGACCTGGGGGGAGCCAAAGACACGTCCTTCGACAAGCGGCGTCCCCGTCAGCTCAACGGGCGGAACCTCGGCGAAGTCATCAAGGGGCTCAAAGTTCGCATCGAGGGCGTGCCTCTCGATGAGGACGGCGACCGCAAGGTCAACGTGCTCATCGATCGCATGAGCGCCTTCGCGCCCGACGAAGTGCTCGAGCTCGTGACCGGTCAAAAGGCGCAGCGCGCCGACGTGGACCCGATTCTCCAGCGGGCCTGGGGAGACGGCGCCACCGCGCAACAGCTCTGGGCCGGGGATGCCCAGCTGGCCGCCGCATGGGCGAAGCGCGAGGAAATCGTGGGCTTTCAGAAGTCCTACCAGAACAGCAAGACACTGCGCACTGCGCTCAAGCCCTTCAGCGCGCCGCCCGCCGACGATGCCGAGAAGACGAAACGGCTCGCGGCGATGAAGAAAATGCGCTCGGAGATCGCAAAAAAGCTCGGTAGCGCAGGTCCCGGTGGCTCGCCAGCGGCCGGGAGCGCAACGCCCACCGGCGGCGGCGCCGCGCCGCCAACCTCGGGAGGTGCAACATGAGTGAGTGGAGCGTAGAAACCCTCGTCACCCAAATCTCCAAGCTGGACGAGCGTCTGCTTCGCCAGCTCGACACCGTGCTCGAGGGTCTGACCCAGACGGCGGGCAAGGAGGTCTCCACGCTGAACAAGCAGACGGTGGACGACCTGATCGCCGAGATCGACAAGGGCCTGAGCGAGGCGGTCAATCGCGTCCTGTACCACCCCGAGTTCCGGCGCCTGGAAGGCGCCTGGCGCGCGATGAGCGAGCTCGAAATGGCGACCGACTTCAGCAAGAACATCGCCGTGAGCCTATGGGACGTGACCAAGGAAGAGCTGAACGACGACATCAGCTCCAACGTGGCGGACTGGACCAACTCGGAGCTCTTCGCCACCCTCTACGCTCAGGAGTACGACCAGCACGGGGGCTCTCCGTACGGGGCGCTGATCGGCCTGATGGATTTCGACCAGAGCGACGACGACCTGGCCTTCCTCAAGGGAATGGCCAGCATCTGCAAGAAGAGCCACGTTCCGTTCGTGGGCAACGCTTCGCCGCGCGCGCTGGGCCAGACGCACTTCGACGAGGTGGCCCAGCTTCGGGAAGTGGACGGCGAGCTATCGCGCGCCTGGCGGCTCTTTCGGCGCCAGGAAGAGTCCGCCTACGTGGGCCTGACCCTGCCGCGCTACGTGGTTCGGTCCCCCTACGAGCGGCACCCGATGCGGGACATCGGCATGCTGTTCAGCGAGGAGGACACCTGGAGCGAGCCGCTCGACCTCACGAGGCCCGAGGAGGAGCTCGTCCAGGAGCGGCGCCGCCGAAGCGACGCGGCCTACGTGTGGACGGGCGCCTCGATGCTCTTCGCGCAGAACCTGGTGCGCTCCTTCGGAGATTCGGGATGGTGCCAGTACATTCGGGGGGTGGATAGCGGCGGCACCGTGGCAGGGCTTCCGGTGCTCAAGCGCGACCCGCTCACCGACGAGCTGGACGCCCCGGTCGAATGCGTGGTGCCGGACAACCTCGAGCTGAGCTTGGCCAACGCGGGCTTCATCCCGCTCGTCTGGGAGAAAGGCACGGCGAGAGCCACCTTCTTCAGCGCTCAATCCATGAAGTTCGCGCGAGACGGGTCGCTGGCCTTGACCGACCAGGACGCCCACTACGCCGAGAACGAGCAGCTGACGGCCAACCTATCCTACACGTACACCATCTGTCGGTTGGCACACTACCTGAAGATGATGATGCGCGGAAACATCGGCACCACCGCAGATGCCACCTACGTCAAATCTCAGATCGACGCCTGGATCTCACGATACGTCACCACGGTCGTCAACCCGGACGATCTGACGCTGCGGTACTACCCTTTCAAGGCCTACAACTCGACGGTCGCCAAGGTTCCGGGCCGCGCCGGCTGGTTCGACTGTACGCTCACCGTGCAGCCGCACATCCAGTTCGAGGGGGTCGACATCACCCTCCGCGTCGACGCTCGGCTGGCGGACTGACACGTGGGGCGGTCCTTCGCCGCCTCGGCTCGGCCCGCTATCGCACACGACCTCGCCGGGGCCCCGCCGACCCCGCCGAGGCCTGGCACGCGCCTCGAGGCGGCCGCGCAAGGCGCGGCCGCCCGCGCCAACAACTCGGACAGGCTTTCGAATTCATAGAGGAAAAACATGTCTACGATCGATCTCAGCTGCGACTGGAAGAGCGGCTTCGTGATGAACCCCCAGAAGAAGCAACGCTGCGGGTACTTGGTGGCGTTCAATGGCCTCGGGCTCAATCAGGAGCCGGACAAAGAGAACGATGCCTACAAGATCCGTGTATTTACGCCGTACAACGCGGCGGATCTCGAATACAGCCAAGTCGCGGTCGACGACCTCGACGGCCAGAAGGTGCTCAACTGCATCGGCGTCATCGAGAGCTTCAGCTTCGGCGGCGGCGTCGGTGATCCGATCTGCATCAGCGCCTACGTCTCGAGCGAATTTGCCAACCAACTCAAGGCAAAACAGAAGGCTTCGCTGGAGACGACCGTCATCAAGAAGTTGGGCTGGTGGGTGGTGAACTACGACGTGGACGACAAGAGCTGGTTCGAAGAAGCCTTCCCCAAGGGCAACACCGAGAGCAACGACGGCATCATCATGGGCCAGCTCAACGCCGCGGGGGGCAGCAACGTCCAGCTGACGATCGCGGAAGAAGCGACGGCAATTGCTCCAAATCTGGACGTCCAGGTCTTCCAGATCTACTTTGAGATCGTGCCTGCCTCCGACACGACCTACGCGCTGGCGTTCCGCCAGGGAAAGACCAAAGCCTTCGTGAAGGGCTGGGGTCTGCAGGTGGGCAGCGTGGCCAAGCAAAAAATGGCCAGCTGATTTCCTCTTTCTGCCCACGGCTCTTCTGCCGAAAGTGGGTGAGCCGCCCACGCCGACCCCCCGCCCATGGCCGAACCCCATTCTCTGTGTCGTGTTGATTGGAAGCTCGGTCAGGCTCTCATGCCTGACCACTTCCTTTGGCAGGAAGATTCGCTGCGCCACGAATGGGAGCTGCGCTTCGCGCACCAGCCGCGCCCCAACTGGGGAGTTGCCGAGCTCGCCTATGACGAAGCCCTGCTGCGCAGCTCGGGCAGGCTGCTGATCAAGCGGCTCCAGCTCGTGTTCGAGACGGGGCTGCTGATCGACATTCCGGGCAACGCGGCCCCCGTGTCGATCGATCTGCCAGAAGATTCGCCGGATTCGGTGGATGTCTTCCTGCACCTGGAGAGCCGGCCCGAGGCCGTCAAGGGCGGCTTCTCGGACCGCGAAGGAAGCTTCGTGGAGCTGCGGCTGCAGCGGGTGCGGCTCGCCACCCGAGAGCTCGAGACCCCCCTGCCGGGTTTTCGCTTGCTGCGCCTCGCGCCCCGGCCCTCGGAGCAGGAGCCGCCCGTCGCCGGGCGCGGCTGGCAGCTGGACACCGACTTCGTGCCAGCCCTGATCTCCATCTTCGGTTTGCCGAGCTTCGGGCGCGGAGCGTGCCTTCGCCTGGGGGAGCTGCTGCTGCGCTGGCTGCAATTTCTTCGCGAGCAAGCGCTCGAAAATAGCCTCTCGGTGGACAAACGCGTCGAAGCCCGGCTTTACCTGCGCCGAGCGCGCTCGCTCGCTTGGTATTTGCACCAGCTGGTGCCCGACTGGGCCGCTCGCGCCCGCACCGAGGGGGCAGAGAGTGGGCTCTGGCCGAGGTTCGGCGGCGGACCGTCGAGGGGCTCCGCGCCGCCGGCTCGCCGGGCCGCCGCGCTCGGCGCTTCCCCCGAGGTCGACCGCGGCGAGGCGCCGGCGCTGCGCCCGCACCCGTTCGATCTGCTGCAGCGCGCCGTCGAGCTGCACCTCGACATCCATGCCTATCGAAGCTCGCCGCTCGACACGCTGCAGGGCATCGAGCCTCCCATGTCGCGCTATCGGCACGACGCCCTCGGGGAGGTATTCGGCGAGGCGCTCGCGCTCATCGAGAGCGAGCTGCAGCGCCCCGGCCCCGGCTCGCCCGAGTGGTCCTTTCGCCCGGACGCGGAGGAAGCGGGCCGGTTCGTATGCAGCTTGCCGGAAGGCGCGCGCGCGGACTCCGAGGTGTACTTCTTGGTGCAGTTCGAGGGGCGCGACCCGGAGCCGGCCACCACCGAGGCAGGGCTCGACCGGCGCCTGCTCGGCCTCAAGCTCGCGGCGCCCAATCGCCTGACGACGGTCGAGCAGCGGGTGCTCTGCGGCATCGTGATCGAGCGCGTCCGCCTGGTGCCCTTTCCCCACAACTTCGACTCCGCCACCGTGCAGTTCTACCGCCTCAAGCACGGCCCCGAGTGGACGTGGGCTCACCGCCAGGGCGCCGTCGCGTACCGCGCGGGAGGCCGCCCGATCGCGCGCAGCTTCCTGTACTCGCCCGACATTTCCGCGGCGCGCGGCGAACCGCCGGCGAGCGGCGTGGGCGCGACGGCGGCGCACCGCTGAGCTCCGTTGCACGGTGGTGAAATGCCCGCCAGGGCTTCGCCGAGGGGCGGCGTGCCGCTCGCGGCCTGCCGCTCGAGACTTCGACGGAGCGCGCTTCGGGGCTGCGGCTTTCTTGCTCGCGCTGCACCTACCTGCGAAGGTTCGACGAAGGAGGAGGTAGTCGATCCCTGTCGCAGTCGCCGCGGGCTGGGCAAGAGGTTCGATAACGCGAGCGAGAGTGTCGAGCGTAGATCCCACCAAGGCTGCTTCTTCCATGGGGCTCGATCCGACCAAGCTCGGCAAGAAGGCGGAGAAAGCCGCCACCAAGGCGAGCAAGCAGTCCGGCAAGGAAATCGCGGGCCGGGCGCAGGCGGCCCTCAGCGGCGACTCGGAGCTCGCCTCGGACTGGCTTTCGTCGCCTTGGCTCGGGCTCGGGGCGGCGCTGCTGGCCGTGCTCGTGCTCTCGGGGGTGTGGCTGCTTTGGCGCAAGCGGCGGCGAGAGGCCGCCGAGGCTCCGCCGCGAGTCGAGGTCGCTCATCCCGACGCGCTCAAAGACTACCGCCAGTTCGCGCACAGGCTCCCCGGGCGAATGCGGCGCGTTCTCGACGAGTTTCAGCCCGTGATCATCCTCGGCAACGTGGCCTCCGAAAAGGAGCGAATCATCTCCTCGCTGAGCGGCTTCGAGAAGAACCAGCAGCTGTTTCCCGGTCGAGTGAGCCACCTCGGCGAAGCCGTGGAGCTGTACCTCGCCGCTCGCTGCCTGCTCGTCGTGCCCTCCGAGCAGTTTCTGGCGGCGGGCTCCTCGAGCGACGAGCCGCGCTGGCGCAAGCTGCTCGAGCGGATATGCCGGGTGCGAGCGCCTCGCGTGGTGATCTGCCTCTCGCAGGCCAGCGTGGACAGCGGCGATCAGGACGCCATGACGCAGTGGACCGCGCTGCTTCGTGCCCACGTGGACACCCTCGCCGAGCTGCGGGACGAGCCCGTCTCCGTCAGCGTCATCCTGGCCCAATCGCCCCGCAGCAGCCAGGCCCCCGCCCGCCTCACGGACGCGTTCTTCGAGCTGGTGGCGGCGCTCGGGCAGAGCGGCCGCTACGAAGAGCTGTTGCATGTTCCCCTGGCCGGCATCTCGAGGCGGATCGGGCCCGGAGAGGAGCAGCGCAAGCACGACGGGCAAGTGTGGGTCGCGGAGCGCCTCCGCGAATGCCAGCGGGGCTTTCCGCGGCTGCTCTCCGAGCCCGGGCGAAACGCGCGGCGAATCCTGGAGCTGGCCGCCTTGTTCGAGCACTTCGACGTGCTGACGGGCGCGCTCGGCATCGCCCTCGCGGAGCTGTTCGTCGACACGCGGCGCGGCCGCTTCGCGCTCGCACCGCACACACTGAATTTCTTGCCCTTCCAGCAGGGGCGCTTCGAGAGCACGCTGGACATCTTCGACGGCCCCTCCCGAGACGAGGGCGCGCGCTGGCACCCCAGCGGCCTACTGCTCCACCGAGCGGCAATCGCCTCGAGCGCGGTGCTCGCGACCCTCGCGGTGGGTTACTGGCACGCCACCGATCGGCAGGAGTGGCTCTCGGCTGCGCGCGTCGTGCGCGACTACGACCCGGGCGAGCCGGGACAAGACATCCGCCGCGTGGAAGATTACTTCACCCGGCAGGGGCTGGCCGTGCTACCCGGCTTCTACGATCGCGATCGCCTCCGCTGCCGCATCGTGCGCCTGGTGCGAGAGCGGCTCGATCACAAGATCGACTCGGCGCTCAGCTCGGGCGAGCCTCCCGAACGCGTGCTCCAGCTCGTTTCCCTGTACGTGACGGGCGCCCCCAACGATTGCGGCATCGACCGCAGCAAGTACAGCCGCTACGAGCGCCTCAGCCAGACCATCGAAAAATACATCGACCAATGGCGGCGAGCCACGGAGCTTCAGGATGAGGAAATCCGCGCCTATTTGCTGCTCAGTTGCCCCAAGGAGCAGTTTCAGCTCAACGCGCTCGACGAGTTCCAAGAAAAGCTCGCCAAGCAACCCGTGCACCAGGGGGGGCTGCCCAACGTCTCGCTCTTCGGTCGCAAGCTCACCTCGCTTTCACGAGAGTGCCCGCCAACCCTCGCCGACCGGGCGGCGCTGGCCGAAGCCGAGCGCGTCGCCCGGCAGCTCCTGGACGAGCACCGAGATCAGAGCGGGACGATCGACGTGCTCGAAGCGATGCAGCGCGTCCCCGATCCGGTCATGCGGCGCCTGGTGGATGTCTTCGCGCGGTACCGCGGTCGCCTGAACGAGCTCCGGGATCTCGGCAACGAGCGAGACGACCTCAGCCGTTTGGCGCGCGACGTGGTCGCCTTTGCCGAGGAGCAGCCGGTGCCCCTCGACCCGGGCCGGGGAGCGCTCCCGAGCTTCGTCGATCGGGCCCGGGCGACGCTCTCGCCCGTGGCGCTGCGAGAGCCGCGAGTGCGCCTCAACCTCAGCGACGAGTTCTTCGTCGTGGACCGCTACCAGCTCCGCGCCGCGCTGCAGAGAATCGCCTTCGGGCGGCTCTCGGTGCAGCTGCTCGACGGGGGGCGCGGCGCCGAGAGCTTGCTCTTCGGCGACGAGCGCCACGCAGCCCATTCGTGGGGCTCGCGGGCTCCGCGAGCCATCCAGGTACTCACCGAAGCCGACTGGCGCCACACGCTCGAGGGTTTCGGCGGCGTCGTACAGCCAGCTCTCGCGGACTACGCGGCGATCCGGCAGAGCGCGATCTGCCCCGCCGAACAGAGCGGCGAGCCCCCGGGCACCCGTCACCTCGAGCCGCTCGACACCTTCGTGCAGCGCAGCCTCGAAGACTACCTCGATGCCTACAACCGGCAGTGGCGGGCCATCTACGCTTCGCTGGACATGAGCGCCCTGCTCACGGCCAGCGAAGCGCAGATCGCGCGGGCCCTCGACGAGCTGGTGCGCCCCACGTCCCCGCTGCTTTCCCTCGTTCGGGAGACGGCGCGCCAAGTCGCGCTCCCGCAGACGGATGGCACGCCCTTTTTGGACAGCTTGTGGATGGCACGGCAGGGCCTCGAAAAGCTGGAGGCCGTGACGGAGGACAAGGCGCTGGCCGAATACCGGAGCCTGCTGCAGGCCCTCGCCGAGGCCGCCCACACCTCGCCCGACGCGGCCCGCGACCCGAGCGGGCGCGATCCGGGCGACCCGCAGGCGTTTCGCGACGGCCTCTCCGAGCTCGGGCGCCTGGTGCTGGCAGGCCTGGACGACGAATCGCGCGACCTGGAGCGGCAGCTCGAGGGGTGGGGCGAGGGTCTGGGGCTTTCGGCGGAGCTGCTCGCGCCCCTGCGCGAGCCCTTTCGGGTGGCCTACGCGCGGGGCCGCGAGAACGTCCGGGCCGTGTTCGCGGGCTGGTGGAAGGCGCAGGAGTCCGAGCTTCGAGCCGAGGTGCTGAGCCGCTTCCCCTTTCGGCGCAGCAGCGAAGTAGAGGCCTCCGTGGAGCAGGTCACGAGCTGGCTGCAGCCCGAGCGGGGCCGCTTCGACCGCAGCCTGCGGGCGGCCCGCGCCGGCCTGGCGCGCTGCACGGGCTGCCTGAGCCCCGACCAGGGCGAGCCCCTGCTGCAGCGCGTGACGAAAATCCAATCGGCGCTGTTCGACGACAGCGGGCAACCCCAGCAGCTGCGGCTCAACTTCAAACCGATCCCCTTCGCTCAATCGACGAGCGACCAGGCGAGCCCCCTGTTGAAGGCCGCGGTGCTGCGCGCCGCCGGCTCGCCGCACCGCTACTTCAACACCGAGCCGACCACCACGAGGCTGGAGCTGCCCTGGCACGAAGCGTACGATGCGCAGCTGGAGGTCGAGCTGGCGGGCGACGACGCGACGACCCCTCCCCGGCCGGTGCACGGCCGCCCGTCGGCCTGGAGCTTCCTCGATCTGCTGAGGCAGGCCGACCCAGAGGGAGGAGAGCAGGTCGGCTGGAGCGGCGGGCGCTACACCTGGAAGCTGGGGGACGCCCGCGTCAGCTACGACGTGTGCGCCGACGCCAGCCATTGCAACGAGCTGCTCTCGGGGGTGTTCGCATGGCGATGAGTCGCCGGCTGGCGCACGCTGCCGGCGCCCGCCTGCGGCGCTCTTCGGGAGCCCTTTGGCTGGCGCTCGCCTGCGGCGGAGGCGACCCGGGCCTGCGTACGCCCGCCCCGGCGCCGGTGCTGACGATCCGACTGCAGAGCACACCGGCGACCAACGGCGGCGGCGCGCTCCACGTGTTGGTCCGCAGGACCACCAGGGTGGACTATCCGCGGCTGGCCTACGAAGACATCGTGGCCAGCCTTTCTCAGAAGTCCGACCCCAGCACGCTGGCCTGGGAGGTGCTCCGCCCGGGCACGACGCCCGAGTACCAGGTGCGCCTTCCGGAGGAAGGAGCCCTCGGGGTCTACTTCCTCTTTTCTCATCCCGGGCCCCGCTGGCGCCACCTGCTCGCCGACGAGCAGGCCGGCAGCGTAACGTACCGCCTCGGCGCCGACAGCATCGAGGCGATCGAGGTCACCGCGCAGGCGGGCCCCTGATGCTGCTGAGGCGGTGGATGGCCGACCTCGCGCTCGGCCCCGGCGAGTCGACGCCCTCGCGGCGCCCCCCGTGGCTCGCCGAGGGCTACGAGGCACCCTGGTGGTTCTGGAAGCAGGTGGGTCGCGAGCTGCTGGACGCCGCGCCGGGCACGCCTCGAAGCGCCGTGTTCGAGTGGTACAACTTGTTTCACGAGCTGGGCCAGCGCCACGCGCTGGGGGGGCGAGCGGCGTTCAGCGACTACAACGTCGCGACGGGCTTGACCGCAGCCAGCTACGGCGCGCTGACCGCTCGCGCCCAGCGCCTCGCGGCGCGCTGGGTGGCCGCTGGCGTGCAACCGGGGAGCACGGTGTGCATCTGCCTCGGCCCCAGCCCAGCCTATGTCGCCAGCATGCTGGCCGCCTGGCTGTGCGGCGCCGCCGTGAGCATCGTGCCTCCGGACGGCCCCGGCTTCGTGGGTCGCTGCGTGCGAGCCCTCAACGCCGCCGCGGGCGGCGCGGACGGCGCCGAACCGCCGCCCGCCGAGGAGCCGCCCCCGCTCTTCGCGGTGGTGGGCAGTCGAGCCCGCCCCTGGCTGAGCAGGGACCGAGCCGTGCGCCTGCTGGATTGGGATGATCGCGGCGGCCCTTGGCCGCCCGGGGGGGGGCCCACGCCGCATCGATTTGCGGCCGGCGAGGTCGCGGCGCGCTACTTTTCCCCCCTCGGCGCGGGATGGGACCAGCTGGTGGAGCTCAGCGCGGAGCAACTCTACCTGGGCGCGCTGCGCGACGGGCTCTTGCTCCTCGGGCTGGGAGCGGGCCGAACGATCGCCGCCCCCGGCTTCTGCAGCGTTCAGTACAAGCCGGCGCTGCTCGTCGCGGCGCTGGCGTGCGGGGCGCACTACCTCGAGTTCGACATGGAAGAGCTCGGCGATGGCTCGGCCCTGTGCCGCAGCCCGCTGGACGTGATCGCGGTGCGCGGCAGCGTGCGCAGGTTGCTCTCGCAGCGCCTGGCAGCCAATGAGAAAGCGGCTCCGCGCCGCTGGTTGCGCAACATCGCCGAGGACAACGACTCCCGAGCGTGGTCGACCTTCGCCGCTCAGATGGCGGCCCGAGGCGCCCTGGGCATGAGCTACTTCGCCTGCAGCGCGGCCGGCGGCAGTCTGCTGTTCTCCGCCTGGTGCAAAGACCCGGTCGCGACGGGCGTGTGGCGCACGCCGGGGGTACCCGCCGAGCTCACCGAGCCCAACGGCACCCGCATGCCGGCCCTCGCCGACGTAGGCATGCTCACGCCCCTCGCGAACATCGAAGATCCGCACGGCATACAGGCGGGGCTCTCCGATCAGGCGCTCGGCCGCTGCGTGATCGCGCGGGGTGAGGAGGCGGACGTCTGGATCGAGAACCTCGGCAGCCATCGCGAAGGGCAAGTGCTGCCGGAGCTCCAAATGGAGGAGCTCCTGAAGGCGGCCTGCGAGGACGTGAGTGCCGCCGTGCTCGCCTCACTGCCCACGCACTCCGGCGCGAGCCGCTCGCGCGTGGTGCTGCTCGTGTACGTGGTGCCGAGCGCCGCCCCCCCGCCCGACCCCGCCTGGCTGAAGCAGCAGCTCCGCAGCCAGCTGGGCGCGGATCGGCTCCCGGACACGGTCGAGGTCTTCGAGCTGAATCCGCGCTGGGTGGACCCGAAAAGCGAAGCGCCCGAGGTCGATCGCCCCGGCTGCGCCTCCCAGTACCTGACGGGGACCCTCTGGGGCAAGAGCCGCCACCAGGTGTTTCGAGAGCTGGCCCGCCTCTCGCGCGAGGTGCGGCAGGTGCGTGCCTACAAGGCCGAGCAGGGTCGACCGAGCGACGGCGAACGGGCCGACGGCGCGCCCCACGGCGGCACACAGGGCGCCCCCGAGCCGAGCGGGGTCCTGCCGGCACCCAGCGGCGCGGCGTGAGGCGAGCGGCTCGAAGGAGAAACGAATGGGGCAAGTCGTCTGTATGGGAGCGAGCTTGATGTGTACGGGAGGCGTGGCACCTTCCTCGCTGGTGGTCGTGGGCAAGCGGCCGATGTGCCCGACGCCCGCCGCCAACATTCTGGACAACAAGCCCATCGCCAACATCCCCCCCTTCGGGATGTGCACACTGCCCTCCAACCCGGCGGTCGCCGCCGCCACCGCCGCGGCGCTCGGGGTACTCACCCCGGCGCCCTGCGTACCGGCGACGGCGGCGCCGTGGATGCCCGGCAACCCCCAGGTCATGATCGACAACATGCCCACGCTGACCTCCGAATCCAAGTGCATGTGCAGCTACGGTGGAACCATCAGCGTGGTCTTCGCCGGCCAGGTGAAGACCACGGCCTGAAAAAAGACGGCATGAATATCGAGCGCCTCCTGCAAGAAAGCTTCTCGCTCCGCGACGGCCTCTCCGCCCACTGCGCGCAGCGCCTCGGGACGGCGAGCCAGCTGCTGGACACCCCCGTGCCGCCTCTGCGAGCCGCCTCCGTGGAGGAGGGGCGAAAGGCTCGGCACGCCTTTCGCCGCGGCATGGCCGAAGCGGTGCGCCTCGCCGCCGCGCTCATCGAGGAAAGCGCCTACGATCTTCAGGTGTTCGTGGTGCTGCTGCGGGGGCTGGTACTGGCCGAGGGGGACGCCGGCTGCGGCAGCGCGCTGGCGCTGTTGGAAAAGCTGCTCGGCGAGCCTTGGCAGGGGCTCGAGCGCGCGCTGCATGGAGCGGACGAGGCGCCGGCGACAAAGTCTCGCCGGCGCTGGGCGCGGCAGCTCGACGCCGTCTTCGACCAGATCTACGACCATCTCGCCCGCCGCGCCGCGGAGGCTTCCGAGGGGCGCGTCTCCCCGGAGCTCGAGCCAGACGAGCTCGCCAGGTGGCCCGCTCGGGTGGAGCGGCTCGGCCATCAGCTCGAGGCCCGCGACCTGCGCGCCGGGCGCTGGGACGCCGCCCGCGATCTGCTCGTTCACCACGCCGCAGCGCTCGAGCCGAGCTCGGTCGAGGCGCCCGCGGTGGCCGCGAGCCAGCCGGCGGCGGCCGACCAGGAAGCGGCCGGCGGCGGGGCGGCCGCGGCCCCCCCTCCGCGAGCGCCGGCGGAACCGGCGCGCGTTGCCGTCTCGAGCCGCGGCGCCCCCGAGCCAACGCACCCGACCGCGGCGCCCGAGCGCGCCACGGTGCGCGTGTCCGCCCGCTACTGGGAGCTGTCCCGCCGCCTCGTGGTCTTCGCGGAGCTGCTCGAGCACGAGCAGTTCGAGAAGGCCAGCCTGGTCGCGTCGCAGCTACAGGCGGAGATCGATTCCTTCGACGTGGCGGCGTTCTTCCCCGACCTGTTCGCGGACTACTTCGAAGCCAGCGCGCAGTACGCCGAAGAGCTCTCGATGCACGCCGAGCAGCCGCCGGGCTTGCGTACGCAATCGCTCCTGAGGCTGCTGCAGACGGACCTCGAGCGTTTCGTCGGCTCCGGCCGGCGCGGCGCCGGCTCCCCTTCGGGGGGGGAGGGGCGTTGACGCGGCCCCACGTCGCCGCACCCGGCGCGGCCCCCTCCAATCGCTCGGTGGGGCTCGACCCCGTCGTCCGCCGCGCCGACCGCTTCGAGCTCGGCGCGCTGCTGCGGGTGCTGCTGGCGCGGGGCTTCGACTGGAACACCCTTCGCTTCGAGGGAGTGCGCTCGCTCGAGCCCCGGCGCGGACCGCTCGTGCGGGGCCTTCGCCTCGAGGGCCGCGCCCCGCGCCTGGCCGTCATCAGCCTCAACGCCGGCCTGCTCTGCCCGGGGGCACCGCTGCCCGAGTATTTCACGGCCTTCGCGCGGCGCCTGCACGACCCGAGCGATTTCCTGCAGTTCATCGACTTCTGGGACGGCGTGCTGCTGTACGACCTCGCCTACAGCGCACACCCGGCGCTCTCCGTCGACGCCTCTCGCTCGCTGCCCAGGGCGCACTTCGCGCGGCTCGGGACCCACTCGCCGATGTGGATTCACTGGATCTTCCGGTCGATGTTCCCCGAGCTCGGCGTGCGCGTCCGGCGCCGCATCTTCCACAGCCGCCTCGGCAGTGGCCAAGCCCGGGTGGGTGAGCACTTGGACGGCCGCCGGGTGCTCGGAGAGGCCTTCGAGCAGTGCCACGAAGGTTACGAGGTGGGGTTGCTCGCCGAATCCGAACGCTGCGAAGGCGTCGACGACTGGGAGAGCGAAGCGCAGCGCCGCCTGTCCATTCTCGAGCGGACCTTGCGGCGAGCGGGGTGCTTGCTCGAGGTCGTGATCCAGTTCGAATCCTACCGCCACGGTCACTCGCTCAACGGCCCCGCCGAGGCCAGACGGCAGCTGGGCGTGCGGCCCTGGCTCAGACCGGAGCCCGGCGAGCTCTACGGCCCGGGCCAAGTCGTGCTCCGGCCGTTCGCGCAGCGCTGAGTCGCCCCTCTTGGCTCGCCGCGGGTCGAGCTGCCCCCTCCCGGCCTGGCTCGCACCCGGTTACCGCGCCGAAACGCGGGGGGGGACGCGGCGAATCGATTGCGCGCCGCGCGATGGGTCGCACCGCCCCCTAGGACGACGTGAACGGCTCGGCCGCCGGAGCCAGCGTGGCCCGCAAGCGCGCCACCAGGGCCGTGCGCCGATCCGGCGACGACTCCCGAAGGGCACGCACCCGGATCGGGCGCGGGAACTCCTGCAAGAGCCTCTCGATGATTGGATCCGATTGCGGCATGTACAGCATCTGCTCGAGGCGATCCCGAAGATTGTCGGCCTCTTCGACCCAGACGTCACGCTCGACGCCGTGGGGCCCTCGGCGGCTCAGCACCAACACGCCCGCCTCGGTGGGGAATCGCAACACCTGCTCGAGGTGCAGCCAGCGCCGCGGAGACCACGATGGTTCCGTCAGGCCCCGCAGGTTGCGAGGGCACTCGAGGCCACCGAGGCCGACGGGTCCCGAGCGCGCGATATCCTTCTCTCGTGGAATCATGCTTCCTCTCCATTCCGACGCCCCCGACGCGGCGAAGAGCCGCGCCCTGCTGGGGCCATCGTCACCCGTAGAGTTGCAGGGGCCGTGCCGTTCTCGCGAGACCGACGAATTGCAGGGTGGCCGGTGCGCGGCTACCAGGGAATCGGGCAGTCGGCGCAGCGCCCCGGCTCGTTCGGAGCGGCCAGAATGCGTTCGAGCTCGGCGGCGCCGAGGTGCGTGGGCTGGTAGACCACGCCTCGGCGGCGCAGATTGCGTACGAAGGCGCGCAGATGATTCTCGCTGCCCCGCCGCAGCGCTTCGAAGGTCGAACGAACGTCTTGCGCCTGGGTCGACGCCAAGCGCTTCGTGAGGTCGACGATATCGATCTCCTCGATCTCCGCCCCCACACGCAGCGCATCGACCACCGACCGCGAGCCGCGCGCGACGAGGTCGGCGTAGAGCCGGGCGAGCTCCGCGCTGTCGAACTCGCCGCGCGGCCGGCAACAAGCGGGATCTTCCAGACCGTGGCGCTCGAGCAGGCTCTTGATCGCCCCAGTGTGGCGGCTCTCGCTTTCGGCGATGCGTTCGAACACCCCGAGCCGCAGCCGGCCGTCCAGCTCCTGATACACGTCTCGAGCGAGCTTCTCCTCTTCCCGCACGTACGCGAGCGACGCCCGCTCCGCCGCGGAGAGCTCGCCCGGCGCGACGGCGGCCGGGGGCGCCGCGGCGGCCTGGGCCGAAGCGGTGGGCGCCGCCGGCGGGGAGGCTCCGGGCCCCGCCATCGACCGACCGGCGGTGGCCGGGGCTGGCGTGCTGGGATCGGGCCCCTTGCCGTCCTGCACGGACGTGCAGCCCGCGATCCACGCGACCGCGAGCAGCCCGGCTCGGACGGGGCGTGCCTTCGAAGCACCGTTGCACCAGTTACAGCGAAAGAATGAGAGATTCATGGCGTACCTCCTGGGCGCTCGAGCTTCCAAGCCCGCGCCTCGCCCACGCTCGCTGCAACCTTCGTGCCTCCGGGCGCTCTCGCCGCACCGAAACCCCCGGGCGCCCCGCTAGGGCAACTCACCGGGCAGGTACTCGAGCCCGTTGATCCTGCGGCTCGCCGCGGAGAACGTGAAGCGAAACGTCCCGCTCAGCGCGGCGATGCTCCCCGTCACGAGCAACAGGCAGCGCCCCTCGTCATCGACCTCGAAGTCGAGCTCGGCAAGCCGAAAACGCGGTTCGTATCGCGCCAGAGTCTCGGGCAGCTCACGCTGAATGCGCTCCACCTGGGCCTCGGCGCCCGTGCTGCCCTCGGGGGGCGTCAGCCCGTAGTCTGGAAAGACGTGGTCGTATCCGCGTCGAGCTTTCAGCAGCAGCTGCACGTTCACCATCACCTCGTGGGCAAGCGCCGGCAGACACCGCCAGTCGGCAGCGGGCAGGACGGGGCACAGAGCGGGGCGGGCGCGCCCGCTTTCGGGGTCGACCCGGGAGAACTTGCGCTCGAGGAACATGCTCCCAGCTTGGGCCGTACGCTCGGCGATGGGCAAAAACGCGGGGGGCGACGTTCGATCGGGCGCACGCCGCTCAGGGGCGCCCGGGCGCCGCGACGCCGCGGCCGATCTCGATGCGTCGCCGCCCGGAGGGATCGAGGCTGGCGCGGGGCATGGCCGGCGTGTCGAATGGCAAGGCGAGGTGGCCCTCTCGATCCACCGCCACGCACCCGCCGCGCCCGCCGAGTGCCACCACGTCGTCGAGCGCCTGGCGAACCGCCTCGCCGAGACCCATCCGGAGCAAGCGGCGGCGCAGGTGGACGGCGTGCGCGAAGGCACACCGCAAGAAGGCCTCCCCGGTGCCGGTTGCCGACACGGCGCACGTCTCGTCGTCGGCGAAGGTTCCGGCCCCGATGATGGGGCTGTCCCCGACCCGCCCGGGATCGGCGTTCGTCAGGCCCCCGGTCGACGTGGCCGCGGCCAGGTTCCCGCGGGCGTCGAGAGCGACGGCTCCCACCGTTTCCCCCGGCTCTCCGCCCCCGCGCGCTGCAACGGCCGCTTCGCTCTCCTCCTGCTCCTCCTCGTCGTGGTCGAGGCTGATGCGCCCGCTGCGCGCCGCCAGCTGCCACTGGGCCTGGCGCTGCTCGGTGACGAAATACTCTTCCCCCTCGAGCTCCAGCCCCTCGGCGACGGCTCGCCGCTCAGCCTCCTCCCCGATCAACAACACCGGGCCGGCCGCGTCGAGCAAGCGCCGCGCGAGCCGGATCGGATTGCGCACGCGCCGCACGCCCGCCACGGCACCGGCGTGCCGCGTCGAGCCGCACATCGCGCTGGCGTCGAGCCGGGGGTGGCCGTCGCTGCGCAGAACGGAGCCGCGCCCGGCATTGAAGAGCGGGCAATCTTCGAGCGACTCGACGGTCCGAACCACCGCGTCGAGCGCCGAGCCCCCGGACAGCAACACCTCGGCCCCGAGCTCCAAAGCGCCTTGCAGCTCCCGTCGCATCTGCCGCTCCGCCTCCGAGCCGGCCACGACGCCCGACAGCGAGCCTGCACCTCCGTGCAGAGCCAGCGCGACTCGTTCGTTCATGACCCGGAGCATCGCAGAGAGTCGACCGACGGAGAAATGCCTTCGGCCCCCGCGCGGCGCCGACGGCTCAGCCGCTAGCCCCCGCCACGCGCCGAGGCAGTCGGCGCCGCGCCCCGCGAGGCCCTTTCGCAGACGCCTCACCGCGGGAGGACGATGCCTGCAGAGGCCGGTGTCCAGTTGCACGGACCATCTTGCCGAGACGGCAAGCGACGATGGTCGATTCGTACGATTTTCGTCGGTGGCTAGTGCAAATGGGTCTTTCTGGGGGGAACCGGGAGACCGTCTACACACGGCACAGGGCAACGTCGCAAGTGACGACACCCCTGGAACCCTTTGGCGCGGGTTGCCCCGCCCCTGCCCCCCCCCCTTTTTGGGGTGGGGCGGCCCGCGGCCAAGCTTACGAATTCCCGGAAAGGCGTTATCGCCGCTCACGCTTCGCGTCTTCCCCCGATGCCCACCGAAGGGCGAACTCGGGGCCGCCTGCACCACCGGCGAGCAGTACCTCCGTGGCGCCTGCGTCGCGGGGGCGCGCGGCTCCAGCGTTTGCTGCGAGCGCGAGTGCGACTCCGCCGAGCCGTCCAGCGCCGACGGGCCGCGCGAGCGGACCCCCGAGTGCCAAGGCGGTGCGACCCGCGGCTCGGGAAGCAACCTTCAGCGCGACGTGGACCGCCGTTGGCCGCTCGAGCTCGCCTGGGGGCAGCTCGGCGGCCGCGTGGAACGCCGCGGGCCCTGGCGGGCGTTCGGAAAAATTAACGCCCTCGCGCCCGAGCTGCAGCCGACGAGCCGAACGCCGTCCCCCTTCGACCGCTCCGCTCGAGCCCGAGCGCCCTGCCGGGCGATCGCAACGCGGCAATCCGTCTGCCGATTCCTCGCCGCGCGTGCCCCACCCCTCCCCTTCATGCAATTGCCCGGCCCGAGCTTTCCCGGGCGCCGCTCGGCGACTCGCGGCGCGGAAGCCCTCGGCCTGGCCCGCGCCGCGGGCCGTCGGCGACGCGCGCCTGGCCTTGCCGCAGGACCGTTTCGTGGTTATTCAGACGACTGGCAAAAAGGAGGTTGTCGGCCATGACCATCGATCTCGAAACGTTCCAATCCGAAGTCGAACGGCTCGGCCCGTTCGAAAGTCGCCAGCACGCGGAGCGAGCCATCGCCTCCACGCTGCGGGCGCTGCGCAGCCTCCTGCTGGAGGACGAGGCCGCTTGGTTGGCGAAGGCCCTCGGTCCGCGCTGGGGCGCGGAGCTGCAGCGCGGCCGCTTCGACGAGCGCGCCTCCGCCGAAAGCATGCTCGAGCAGGCCTCCCGCATCGAAGCCGGAAGCCCAGGCATCGGGCGAGAGCACGCGCAAGTGGTGTGCGCCGAGCTCGGGCGGTACCTGCCGCCCGCAGTACAGCGCCGCTTGATCGCGAGCTTGCCTGCGCTCGCCGACTTGCTCACCGCGCCCCTGCGCCCGCCGAGCCGGCCGCCGCCAGCGCACGGCAGCCACGGCGACCACAACTTGGCGGCAGGGCACCCGGGCGGAGCCCACCCGCTGAGCGAATCGAAGCCCCGACCGGCGCACCAGCACTCCGTGGCCCGCTCCGACGACCCGCACTGGGCCACTCGAATTTCCAGCGCTCCGGGCATCCGCCCACCGGGCGCGGCCCCGCCGGCAAAGAGCCCATCGTAGGCTGCGGGGGCCACGGCGGTCCCCCGCTCCCGGAGGGTCGCTCCGGCGCGCGGCATGCCGGCGCGGCGGCCCCGCTCTCGCGCGGCCGCTGCGCCACGTGTTGCCCGTGGTACCTGGCCGGCGCGATGAGCTGGGGCGCCTCGCCCAGCGCCCGGACCTCGCCAGCCACCAGCGCGGGGACGGGCACGGGGTCGATGAGCAGTAGCTCGCCGGATTGCAAGCGCAAGAAGCGACCGACAGCGAGCCTCGGGCACGACAGTGGGGCAGAGGCTGCGTGCAACACGCACAGCGCCTCTGTCCCAGCGCCGAACAGGGGGCTTCATCTGCGACGAAAAAGCCGCGTTCGGCCCCGAACGCTTTCGTCCTCCAGGGCCGTTGGAACTTTGCATGGGCTTACCACGTCGGCGGTGGATTGCCGGGCTTTTCTGCCTCGCGACGTGGACCCCGGCCGCGAGCGCACAGCAGAGCGCCACGCTGAATCGCTTCTCGGCGTCCGCGCTGCCGACGGACGACTTTCAAGTCGACCGTCCCAGCGCGCCCGGACACGGGATTTTCGGTGCGGTGCTGCACCTGGATTCCGGCCATTCCCCGCTCGTCTTCCGCGGCTCCGAAGGCGAGGGCCCCGAGCAGGAGGTCCGGGTCGTCAGCCATCAGCTGATGGCCAACGCCGGGCTCTCGATCGGCTTGTTCGATCGCCTCGCGATCTTCGCGGGCCTGCCGGTGACGCTGTGGATGGATGGGGAGGAAGACCCGACGATCGGCAGCACCCCGCTGGCGGCCCACGACGGGGCGGGCCTCGGCGACGCGTACATCGGCGTGCGGGCGCGCCTGTTGGGCGGCCCCGACGACCTGGCCGCGCTGGCGATCCAGGCGACCCTCAGCGCGCCCACAGCGGGCGACGATCAACGCTTCCGCGGCGAGGAGGGGGTTTCGTTGGTGCCGGAGGCTCTGGTGAGTGTGCGGCCGGGGCTCGGCTCGCGGATCACCGCCAACCTGGGCGCGCGCGTGCGCGGGCAGGTGCGAGACGCGGCCAGCAACCTCGCGTTCGGCAACGAGTTCAACTACGCCGTAGGGTTCGCGCTGCCGGTGTGGCGCCCGGAGCCCCAGGCCCACCTGGACCTGCACGCGCAAGCGTTCGGCAGCACGACGTTCGAGGATCTGGAGGGCACTCCGCTCGAAGCGGTGGGGGGCGCCAAGCTCTTCACGCCGGGCGGGCTGATCTTCGGAGCCGCCGCGGGCGCCGGCATCACACGCGGGCTGGGCAGCCCGATCGTGCGCGGCATCCTGATGCTGGGCTACCAGGTCCCGACCGACTCGGACCGCGACCGTGACGGCCTGCGCGACGACGCCGATCGGTGTCCGGACGAGCCCGAGGATCGCGACGGCTTCGAGGACGGTGACGGCTGCCCCGACCCCGACAACGACCAAGACGGGATCCCCGACGCCGCCGACCGCTGCCCCTCGGCCGCGGAGACGCAAAATGGCCTGGAGGACGACGACGGGTGCCCCGACGAGTGGGGCGACCGCGACCAGGACGGCTTGCTCGACGACGCCGATCGGTGTCCGGACGAGCCCGAAGACGTGGACTCGTTCGAAGACGAGGACGGCTGCCCCGACCCCGACAACGACCGGGACGGCGTGCCCGACACGCGGGACGCCTGCCCCCTCGAAAAGGGCTCCGACGAGGAGCGCGGCTGCCCGATCCGCGACCGGGATGGCGACACCGTGCCGGATGCGATCGACAACTGCCCCGACGAGCCCGGCGCGGTGGACAACCGCGGCTGCGTCGTGCAGCAGAAGGTCCAAATCGAGGAGGGCGGCCTGCAGATCCTCGAGAAAGTCTACTTCGAGACCGGAAAGGCAGTGATTCAGCAGCGCAGCTTCGACTTGCTGGACAACGTGGCGAGCGTGCTGAGCGCCCACCCCGAGCTCGACCACATCGTCGTCGAGGGTCACACGGACGCGCGCGGCGCCCGCGCCTTCAACCTCGAGCTCTCCAGGGCCCGCGCCCACTCGGTCGTCGCATACTTGATCCAGCGCGGCGTCGACGCGGAGCGGCTTCAAGCCCGAGGCCATGGGCCCGACCGGCCTCGGATCAGCCCGGCGCGCAGCGCCGCCGACCACGCCGCGAACCGCCGCGTCGAGTTCGTGATCCCCGCGGCCCAGCCCGCTCCGAGCGGGCCCGCGGGTGGCCACGGCGGCGCCGAAACGGATACGAACTGAGGACCCCGACCATGCGCCTTCTGCGACTCTTCCCGCCCGCCGCGGCCACGCTGCTGACCCTCGGCGGCGCCTCGGCGGCACACGCGCAGTTCGCGGCGCGCTTCCGCACCAATCTTCGGGGCGACTTGCTCGTCGTCGCCAACTCGATCATGACCTGCGACCGGAGC
Source organism: Polyangiaceae bacterium (assembly GCA_050299315.1). GTDB lineage: Bacteria > Myxococcota_A > Polyangia > Polyangiales > Polyangiaceae > SZUA-265. The sequence continues at coordinate 160,853 of JBNKVS010000089.1, read as the reverse complement.
CGGGAGTCGGCGGCGACCTGCGACCTCGCGGAGCAGAACGATGGCGTGCCGGTGGTGACCAACGACGGGGTGAGCACCGCCTGGATCGACGTGGACTCCGACCCCACCACCTTCAACTCCTCCAGCGCCACGCTCGCCATGCCGGGGGGCGCGGACGTGGAGTGGGCGGGGCTGTACTGGTACGGCAACCTCGACGCGGGCGGAGCCACCAACACGCCGGCGAGCGCGCGAAGCGAGGTGCAGCTGAAAACCCCGGCGCTCGGCCGCTACGTGACCGTCACCGCCAGCTCGCTCGACGACGAGACCAGCACGCGATACGTCGCCTTTGCAGAGGTTTCGAGCCTGCTGCGCGAGGGAGGCAACGGCGAGTACACCGTGGCGAACCTCGCCGCCAACACCGGCGACGACGACCACGTGGGCGGCTGGATGGCGCTCGTCATCACGCGGGACGCAGGGCAGGTGCTGCGGCACTTCAGCATTTTCGATGGGCGCGAATCCTACGGCAACGGGGCGAGCCTGGACACGGAGCTGAACGGCTTTCTGACACCGCTGAGCGGCCCCATCGAATCCGAGGTGCTATTCGTGGCGCTCGACGGCGACCCGGGCGTGGCGCCCGGGCCGGTGCGCAGCGACTCCGTTGAATTCGCGCCCTTCGGCGGCAGCCCCACCAAGCTCGAAAACGCGCTCAACGACCGTGACGACTTCGGCAACTCGACCATCTCGAACCGGGGCAACCCGGTGGCTTCGCGCAACCCCGCTTTCCGCAACACGCGGGGGTTCGACGTGGACGTGTTCGACGTGAGCGACCTGATGAACAATGGCGCCTTCAGCGCCACGGCCACCTTCAGCGGCGCCGGCAACGAGACGAACGACGCGGTGACGGCCGCCTTCAAGACGACCATCCACGCCCCCCAGATGGACGTGCTCAAGACCTTCGAGGACCTGAACGGCGACGCGCTGCGGCCAGGAGACACGCTCGAGTACACCCTCTTCGTGGAGAACGCCGCCGCCTCCCTCGACGACGCCGTCAACGTCTCCCTGACGGACCTCCTCCCCGAGAAGACCACCTACGTTCCCAACAGCATCACGCTCCTGACCTCCCCGGTGGGCGGGCCCGCCGTGGGCCCGCTGACGGACGCTCCGGGCGACGACGTGGCCACGCTGAGCGGCGGCGTGCTGAGCGTGAACTTGGGCGTCGGCGCCAGCTCGAGCGCAACGGGAACGCTGGCGATCGGGGCGTCGACGAGCCTGCGCTTTCGGGTGGTCGTAGCGGACGACGTAGCCGGCGAAGTCTTGCGCAACCAGGCGGAGGTCTCCTACGAAGGCGAGACGCTGGCCGCGGCCGGGGAGCGCTTTCCGGCGGTGGCGCTCTCGCACCCACCGATCGGCGCGGGGCCGACCACCACCGACGTGACCTCCGACGCCGACGGGCTGCCCGACGCCCTCGACCCCGACGACGACAACGACGGCACGCTCGATGTCGACGAGGCGCCGGGCTTCGCGGGCGACCCAGGCGACGACCTCGACGCCGACGGCATCCCGGCCTGGAAGGACCCGGATGAAGTGCCGGGCGGCTGCCCCGGCGACGGCGGCTCACCCGAGCGCTGCGTTTCGCTGCCGGGTGCCATCGACGCCGACGGCGACGGCATTCCCAACCACCTCGACCGCGACTCCGACGGCGACGGCATCGCGGACCTGCTCGAAAATGGCAGCGGCGGCGACGCAGACGGCGACGGCGAGGTCGACGACCAGACGGACAGCGACGGCGACGGACTGCTCGACCTGTTCGACTCCGCACCGAACGACCCCGGCGTGGCGACTGGCACGGTGGCGGCGCCGCGCGACACCGACGGCGACGGGCTGCCGGACTTGCTCGACCTCGACAGCGACGGCGACGGGCTCTCGGACGCCCAGGAGGCGGGCTACGCCGACGCCAACGGCGACGGGATCGTCGACGGGAGCGTGGACGCCGACCGGGACGGGCTACTGGACACCCGGATCGCGCCGCGCAACACCGACGCCGACGCCGAGCCCGACTACATCGACCGGGATTCCGACGGCGACGGGGTCAGCGACTCCGTGGAGGCTTTCGACACGAACGGCAACGGAGCGCTCGACGGCGCCGAGGCCGCCCCGCTCGGCAGCGACGCCGACGGCGACGGCCTCGACGACCAGTACGACCCGGACTGCCCCGCGGGCGGCGGCTGCGCCGGGGGCAACACCCTCGTCGACGAGGCGATGCTGACCCCCGAGCAGGATCGCAACGGCGACGGCACGCCGAACTGGCTACAGGCATGCGGCGACGGCTACCTGAGCGCGAACGAGGCCTGCGACGACGGCAACCAGACCGACGGCGACGGTTGCAGCAACGCCTGCCTGCTCGCCTGCGACTCGGACGACGACTGCGCCGGCTCGACGCCGCTGTGCGATTCGACGAGGGGAAGCTGCGTGGAATGCCTGAGCAGCGCGGACTGCGTCACGGGCCAGCAGTGCGACGCGGGCGGACGCTGCCAGACGGGAGGCAGCGCCGACGCCGACGGTGACTCCATCCCCGACGCCCTCGAGTGCGCGGAGCCGACCACCTGCCGCGACACCGACGACGACGGCACGCCGGACTACCTCGACCCGGACGACGACGGCGACGGCGTCCCCACCGACCGCGAAGCCCCGGACCCAGACGCCGACGGCGACCCCCGCGACGCCCGAGACTCCGACGCCAACGGAACCCCCGACTACCTCGACCCGGACGACGACGGCGACGGCGTCCCCACCGCCGACGAGATCCCCGACGCCGACGGCGACGGCACGCCGGACTATCTCGACCCCTCGCGGATCCTCTCCGGCGGCTACCGGGGAGGCGCGGGCTGCGCCGCCGCCGCCACGGGCTCGGCAGCGCCGCTTCCGTGGCTCGGCGCGTGGCTGCTCGCCGTGGGGCTCGGGGTCGCGGGGCTACTGCGCCGCCGCACGGGACGCGGAGCGGGCGCGGAGTAGCGCCGAATGACCGCGCTGCCGAATGCGACCTCCTCTCCGCGCGAAACCTCTTGCGCGACGGCGCCAAGCGGCCGAGCAGACCCCATGGGAGAACCCGCCGCCCCCACCGTCGATGACCTGAACGCCTCCCTCGACGACCGCTGGCCGCACGGCGCCATCACCTCCGCCGCGGCCGAGCGCATCGGCTCCGAGCACGGCTTCAGCGGCGTGGTCCATCGCCTACTCGTCGAGACGAGCACCGGTCGGCATCGGCTGCTCGCCAAAGCGGAAGCCGCCGAGCGGCTCGGCAGGCCTGTTGCTCGACTGGTCGAGCGCCACCGTCGCGCCGCCGGCCTTCGACCTGGGGCAGCTGATCATCGGCTTGGCGCTGGAAGAGGGGGGGCCGCTCGAGCCGCGGGCGGTCCTCGAGGCGAGCGGGCGGTCGCGGGGCCTTGCGAGGGGCTGCGGGAGTCGACTCGCGCCTCGACGAGGCCGCTGCTTCGAGGGATCGTCGGCATGTTGGGAAGGCAGGAGGATGGTGCGTATCCCCCGCGGCTGCGGCGCCTGCGCGACCGGGCGGCCACGGACCTTTCTTCGATCCTCGCTTGGCTGGACGGGGAATAGCCGCCAGCGCTCTTCGACTCGGCGCGGCGCGCCCTCCTCGAGCCAACGCACGCTTTGCCGCGCCAACGCGCTCGCACGCAGCGGATTCGCGCTCACGCGCGGTTGGGACAGGGGGCCGCACGAGCTGCCACGAGCTGCCACACGGCAGCCGCGAGCCGGCTCCGCGCGAGCCGAGCCGTTGGCACGACACGTGCTTCCCCGTCGCGACATGGACGCTTTGACCGTGGGTCAGAAGCTCGCGGACACGGTCCCGTACGGCGTGACTTTGTGGAAGGCAGAGTCGGAGAGCCCGGGGGACCTGCGCTTGGTCTACGTAAACCCGCAGGCCTCGCGCGAGGCGGGCTTCGATCTGGAGCTCTTCGTGGGCCGGACCGTCAGCGCCCTGGTCACCGAGGAAGCCCGCGCCGATCGGCTGGCAGCGAAGGGGCTTCAGGCCGCGATCCACCGGAAACTCGGCGTGCTGCCTCGCTATCGCCCACCTTCCGCGCGCGGCGAGGGGGAGGCGGGGGGCCCGGAGTTTCAGGTCCATCTGGTGCCGGTTTGGGACCGCACGGTTGCCGTCGTCTACCGCCAACTGCACGACGCGGAGGAGAAGAGCTCGAGCGACGGCGTGCGGCTCTACTTCCAGGACGTGGTGCGTACGCTCCACGAGCCGCTCGCCGTGGTCGACACGTCCCTCGAGCTGGTCTGGGCCAATCCGTCGTTCCTCGACCAATTCGGGCTCGCCGGAGCCTCGGGCGAGGGCGGCTCGCTGTCGAGCGTGGGCGGCGGAGCCTTGGCGGATCGACGCCTGTCCGACCTCCTCGCAGAAGGCTCCCACGCAAGCGCTCGCGAGATCGAGTTGACGCTGGAAACGGCGGCGAAGGGCCAGCGGCTCTTCCAGGTGCACGCGCAGGTCTTGCGTGGCGCGTCGGCGAGCCCGCGCCTCCTGCTCCTCGCCCTGCGGGACCTGACCGACGAGCGAAAGATGCAGCAACAGCGACGCCACCTGCTCCGAAAGCTCGTCGAGTTGCGCGATGCGGATCGCCGGGCGCTCGCGCTCGAGCTCCACGACCAGCTCGGTCAGAGCGTTACCGCGATGTCCGTGACGGTCGAGCAGCTGTTGCGAAAGGCGCGCAACGTCTCGGCGCCTGCGTCGGTCCAGGCACAGCTGGAGGGGCCGCTGGGCGATCTGCAGGGGCAGCTCGCGGCGCTGGCCAGAAACGTCAACCGGATTTCCAGAGGTCTACACCCGTTTGCGCTCGAGGAACTGGGCTTCGAGGCCGCTGCGCTCCAGCTGGTCGAAGAGGCTCGGCGGCTGCACGGGCTTCGGGCCAGCCTGGTCCTGACCGGCTTCGACGGTCGGGCAAGGCTCCCCGCGCCCATCGCGCTCGCCCTCTACCGGATGCTCCAGGAGGCTCTGAGCAACGTGGTTCGCCATGCGCGCTGCGAGGTCGTCAGCGTCACGGCACACCGTGACCCCACACGCGTGCGTCTGATCGTCGAAGACGACGGGACGGGGTTCGACCCCGACGCCTCGGCCCGAGCGGGAGCCGAGCCGCGCCTCGGCCTCGTCTCGCTGCGCGAGCGCGCGGGAGGGCTCGGGGGGAGCCTGGAGCTGGAGTCCGCCGAGTCGGGTGGAACGACCCTCGTCGCCACGCTGCCCCTGCTCTGAGCGCGGGCCGCGTCCCACCCAGCGGCGGTCCGGGGCGTGCGGTCGCCGGGTCGAGCCGAGCGCCGGGAGCCGGGAGCCGAAAAGCGATCTCCCCCCCAGAGCACGGGACTATCGGGTCGACAGGTCCAAGACCCAGTGTAGGCTGGCCCCGGTGGATTCGCTGCCCGCCGACCCGCCGTCGCACCCCATCACCGTGTTGATCGCCGACGACCACGCGGTCTTGCGCGACGGGCTCGTCTCGCTCATCGAGGCCGAGCGTGACATGTCGGTGACGGCGACCGCCGGGTGCGCGTCGCGCGCATTGCAACAGGCGCGGGCGGTGCGGCCCGCGGTCGCCGTGATCGACTTGCTGATGCCGGGCGGAGGCATTCGCGCGCTGGAAGACATCCGCGCGGAGTGCCCGGGCACCAAGCTGCTGGTGCTCAGCGTGCTGGACGACACGGAGCACGTGCGGGTCAGCTTGGCCCTGGGGGCCAGTGGCTACCTGCACAAGCGGCGGGCCGCCCAAGACCTACTCGGGGCAATTCGCCAGGTGCACGCCGGCGAGACGCTGGTTGGGCTCTCACCGGCCATGCGCGCGCGGCTCGAACCCCCTCCCCTCGACCCGGAGCTCGCCCACCGGGGCATCGAGTCGCTGGGTCGGCGCGAGGTCGAAATTCTGCGGCGGCTGGCCACGGGCCACACACACAAGGAAATCGCCGAAGAGCTGTCCCTGTCGAAGAAGACGGTCGACACCTATCGCGGAAGAATCCAGGCCAAGCTGCAGCTGCGCAGCCGGGCCGAGCTCGTCCGCTTCGCGATTGCCGCGGGCCTCTTTGGCCATCCAGCGGAATAGAACTCTGCCCGACTTGTCGAGGCCGCCGGGCGTGTCTACTAGTCCTTCACCCGACGACGGGGGAATTCATGAACGATTCCACTGTGAATGGCCGTGTGGTGCAGGCTCCGATGCACGCTCCGATACCTGAAGGCGAGGCGGCGGCGCGTGGCTCCAATCTCCACGAGTTGATCCTCCGTTGCCGCGACGCACTGGTACTGATCGACGAAAAGAGCCGCATCATCTTGCTCAACCCGGCGGGGGAAGAGATGTTCGGCTACACGATGGCAGACGTGTACGGGCACCGCGTCAGCCTGCTGATGCCCGAGCCGTACGCGAACCAGCACGCGGCCTACGTGGAGCGCTACGAGCGGGAGGGGACACCGCGGGTGATCGGCGGGATTCGTCAGGTGGTCGGCAAACGAGCCAACGGCGAAGAGTTTCCCTGCGAGCTCAGCGTCACCCCGCTGGGACCGAGCTCCGAGGCTCGCTACGCCGCGTTCATTCGCGACGTGTCGGAGCGGGAGCGGCTGCATCGCAAGCTGATGGAGAAGGAGCGGCTGGCGGCGCTCGGCATGGGCGCCTCCGTGCTCGCACACGAGATCGCCAACCCGCTCAACAACATGCTGCTCGAGGCAGGGCTCATCGAGCGGCGGCTTTCGAAGGCGGGCGCCGACGGCACGCGGGCCCGGATGGGGCGGGTGATGCGCGAAATCCGCCGGCTCGTGGCGCTGCTCGAAGAGTATCGCAACCGCAGCCGAAGCCAACCGGAACCCAGAGGCGCCATCGATCTGCCGCCGTTGTGCGACCGGGTGCTCAAGCTCCACGTACCGTCCTCGCTCCCGCTGCGCGTGGAGCGGGATTTCGCCTCTCGGCTCCCGCCGGTCGCCGGCAACTCGGACAAGGTCGAGCAGGTGCTGGTGAACTTGATCAAGAATTCGGTCGAAGCGATGCCCGATGGAGGCACCCTGCGCCTCGCTGGGCGGCAGGTGGAGAGCTCCGTGGAGCTGGCGATTCAAGACAGCGGGCCCGGGTTGCACGCCGAAGTGGACGCATTTCAGGCGTTCTTCACGACCAAGCCCGGAGGGACCGGCCTCGGATTGTCGATCGTGCGCGAGGTCGTGACATCCCTCGGGGGGGGCGTACGCCACGAGCGGCCCGCGTCCGGCGGGGCTCGCTTCGTGCTTTCGCTGCCCGTGCACTCGGCCACGGAGCGACGCCCTCGGATCGTCCAGTAGGTCTCCGTCGATTGCGATGGGGGACACCCTTCGAGAGCCCCGCGGACCGGCACGGCGGCGCGCGGGCCCCGTCTCGGCCGCGCTGCTCGGGCCGGCCCAGGCGCTCGATCCGACCTCGACCGGTCGCTTCACGCCCGTGGGCCATCGGCCGCCGCCGCCCAGCCCGCGCCAAGAACGAGAAGAGGCTGGCGCGGCCATCTAGCCGTTCCAGCCCGAGGCGCCTCTCCCGCGACGCTCCACCGCAGCGCCCTACCTCTCGGGAGACTATACTCGGCGCGGCGACGGGGGGCCAATTGCCATCGGGAAGCAGCGAAAAGGAGGCAACTATGCAGATCGGCGCTATGCAGATCGCCACCATGCAGATCGGCGCTATGCAGATCGGCACCATGCAGATCGCCACCATGCAGATCGGCACCATGCAGATCGGCACGGCGCAGCGACGGTGCGCGAACGCGACCCCACGACGCGTACGGGCGCCACCCCTCGCGAGCCTTGCGCTGCTCGGAGGCTTCGTGCTCGCGCTGGCTTGCTCCGACGGCGCCGTTCCGACCGAGCCCGACGAACCCGATCCCACAGGCGAGCGCCCCGCCATGCGCGTACGCCCCAGCTCAGGAGGCGGCGAGGTCATGCGCTTCGAGAACCCCGAGCGCCCCGCCGAAATCCTCGCCGCATTCGAACGACTGCGCCCAGCCTTCGAAGCAGACCTCGCGGCGCTCGGCTCGCCGGGTTTCGCCTGGGCCCTGGTCATCGACGAGCAACTCGCAGCAACCGGCGCCGCCGGACGAACGAGCGTCGAGGATGGCTTCGAGGTTTCCCCGCAAACCGTATTTCGCATCGGCTCCATCACGAAGGTGTTCACGGCCCTCGCCGCTGTCCAACTGCGCGATCGGGGGCTCCTGGCTCTCGACGAGCCCATGCTCGACTGGCTGCCGGCATTCGAAGGCGTCGTGTACCCAACGGCAGACTCGGCGCTCATCACGCCTCGCCACCTGATGACGCACACCTCCGGCCTACCGCGGCTCAGCGGGGTCGACTACACGACCGCCGATCGGCCGCCGTCAGAGGCCGCGCTACTCGCTGCTCTGGACGGCGTCGAGCTCGAGCGAGTGCCTGGTCAGTCATCCCTGTACTCGAACTTCGGCGTCAGCCTACTGGGCCCGCTCGTCCATCGCGTGAGCGGCCAGCCCTACGAGCAATACATTCGCACCCAGGTACTGCAGCCGCTCGAGATGCACAGCACCTACTGGGATCCAGACGTCGTGCCCACCGATCGTCTCGCTCGTCCTCACGTCGCAGGCCCAGAGGGTCAGCCGGCGCTGGTCCGGGAATGGGCCATGGGCGCCGCTGGGCCCGCGGGGGGCTTGTATTCCAGCGTCGAAGACCTGGCGCGATTCGCGGCCTTCTCGCTGAGCGCCTGGCCTGCCCGCAATTCCGCCCAGAGCCCGGTGCTTTCTCGAGCCTCCCTGCGCGAGTCACAACAGCCTCAGGTCGTCGACCAGCTGATCGCCAGTCAATGGGCAGATGGCACTCCGCTCGCGCTGCTTACGGGCAACGGTCTGGGCTGGGCCGTGCAACGGGACTGCCAGCTGGAGCACCTCGTTTGGCACAACGGAGGAACGGAAGGGCATCGGGCGGCCCTCTATCTGCTGCCCCAACGGGGAGTTGCGCTCATGGCCGCGGCCAACCTAGCCGAAGCCGATGTCGATCGAGCCATCGTACGGGCGCTCAGGCAACTCGATGACTCTGGCGCGCTGAGCCGGCGAACGCTCGTCGCCACCTACACACAGCAGTGGCGCCGACGAGTCAACCGCGCCCTCGCGTTCGACGAGCGCACGACCGAGCAGGAATACCAGGCCCTGTTTGTCGAGGATTTCGTCGAGGAATTTCCCCTCGAATTGGTGGTCGAAGTCTTGGCAACATTCCGGGGCAACGCCGCGCACTGCGAAGTAGCTCAGGCGCTGGACAACGGCGATGCCGACTGGTCTGCTGCCGTGGTCGCATGCGACGACATGCCCGCCTACGTGGTCGAAGCCGCCCTGGCGCCCGACGGTCGCATCGCGGGGATCGCACCCACTCCTCTCGAAGATTTCGAAGAGCCACCGGCCGTGGCCGGCTCGCCACTGTGTCCGGTGCCCACGCCCGACGAAGGCATGCCGCCCACAAGCGAGGCTGCCCAGCTCACGCGAGCCGCGGCTCCGGGACCTGGGCTTCCGGGCTCCCCACCGCTCTGAGCTTCGGCACGACCCCGAAATTCCAAGGCCACGAAGGAAGGGTCCGCCTTGGATCGCGCTCCCTGGCTCGCCGCAGCCCGCCTCGCCTCGACGGACGCAGTAGCCCACCATCGACCGCAAGGTCGGTGCCACTCACTCTCGCTGCGCAGCCACGGGCGATCTCTCGTCGACGCCGACAGGAGAAGCGGCGAGCCAAGAGCGAAGGCCACCGAACGAAACCTTCCCCGCCCCTCGAGGCGACGCCGCTCGGCCCCGCAGAGCTCTGCGTGGAGAGAAACGGCCGCGACGAAGGGGGCGGCAAAAACAGGCGCCCCGCTCGCGTCCCGAGAGGTCTTGGTGAAAGGCGCAGACATCTGGCGACCCCACGCGTCGTCCGCCACCAAGCCCCTCTCTCCAGGCAAGTCCCTGGCCTCGTTCCTGGGCCCCGCTCCGGGGCCCCGCTCCGGGTCGAGCCGCTCCAGGCGGAAGCCCGCCGTGGCCGATTCGAACTCGCCCCCTCTCGCGTGCCGAGCCCCACCACGCCGACTCGAATTCACCCCCTCGCCTGCCGAGCGCCGCCCCGCCCGCGCGGACAGAGATATCGCCTCCGCGACACTTCGCCCCGACGCCTCATCGAAATCACCTCCTTCCCGGCAGCGCCGCGCCCCCCACCCGCGCGATGCGCCGCAAACCGACCCGGGCACGCTGCGCCATCCCAAAACCAATCTCATGAGAAACAACTGTACACGCGAGCAGTGTTCAGGCAAGGTGTTCGGCATGTCGAGGGGGGAGAATCTTCAATGGCTGGATGCCCAGCTGGCCGGGCGTGCGAAGGTGGAGGGGGCGCTGCGCCTACGTCTCGGGCAGCTGCTCGAGGCCTTGAGTGGGGGATCCGCGGGCGCAGCAGCAACGGCACCCGCCCCAGCGGCCCCCGCGGAGAGCCGGGCAAGAGCCCGTGCTCCCGGCGGTCCCAGCCTCGCTGGCGGCAATCCTTCCTGCGGCCCTCGTTCGAGCGCTCGCTCCGCAGCGGGCCACTTCGACTTGGGGTTCGCCTCACTCGAGGCGTACGCGCGAGAACGCTGTGGTCTGGGGCGCCGGTGGGCCCAAGGCGCGCGCTGCCTCGCGCGTCGGCTCGAAGCGCTTCCGGCGCTGCGCACTGCGCTCGCCCATGGGCACGTCTCCTGGAGCATGGCCGAAATCGTGGCAAGGGTCGCCACACCGGAGACGGAAGCGGAGTGGCGTGCGGCCTGCCGTCATCACAGCGTGCGGCAAATGCGCGAGCTCGTTGCTGCGGCCCTGGCGCAAGGCTCGACTTGCCGCGCCGAAGGTGGAGCGCAGGCGCCCCCTCGGCCGCGCCCCGCAGCCGCGCCGCCCTCAGCGAAGGTGCCTGCCTCGCCAGGTGAAGCTTCGGCCTCCGTCTCCTGCACCGTAAACCAAGAGGACGCATGGCTCTTCGAAGCAACGCGGGCACTGCTCGATTCTCTGGGCACCTACGGGGCGGGCGCCCAGCTCGAAGCGCTGCTCTCCGAGGGGCAGGAGGAGCTCTTGCGCATCTTGCCGAACCAGCCGTGGGTCGAGCTGATCGATCGAGTCGAGGATGAGGAGCGCGTGCAGCGGGGTTGGTGGGCCCTGCGCGAGCGCTGGCGGCAGGAAGCGGAAGCACGCCTCGAGGGTCGAATCGCAACGCGGCAGTCCAAGCGCGAGGAAGAGGGCAACACCCCCCAAGGCTCCACGGGCATCTCCGAGATGGCGGCGCAAGCCGAAAATCGCTGGGCTCGGCTCGCGTCGCGAGGGCTCACGGCGCTTCGCTCGTCCACCCCGCGGATCCTGGACGATGCGGTGGCGGAGGTCGCACGCGAGCTCGCCAGCAATCAGCTCGAGCTATCACGTGGCCTGCAGCGCTTTCACCTCGCCGAGGGCTGGCGAAGGCTGGGATACGCCACGGAGAGGCAATACGCCCGCGAGCGGCTGGGGTTGTCGTGCTCGTCGCTGAGGGCGCGCCGGGCGCTGGCTCGGCGGCTTTCCCGCTTGCCGAAAGTCACACGGGCGCTGGCCGAAGGCGAGTTGGGCGTCGAAGCGGCAGCGCAGCTTGCCCGCGTCGCAACGACAGCCACCGAAGAGTCGTGGCTCGAGCGAGCGCGGCGGCGCACCGTCAAGCATCTCCAAGAGGAGGTGTCGGCGGCGCTGCTGGCAACCCGCATCTCGGGCGAGCCGCATTGCCCGCCGCCGTGCGAGCACGAGCTGTCGGAGCTTTCACGGCTCGAGCGAGCGGTGCTCGCCGGATCTCTGCGCGTCAGCCGCTCGCCGGGGTCGGTGGAGATGCAAGCGCTCCCGGGCGCAGGCATTCCGAGTATCCCCAGCCCCGGCAGGCACGACGCAGGGGTCGAGCCCGCGCACCATGGCAAGTCCTTCGGCGATGCCGTGCCGCGTCGAACCTGCCGCGAGGAGCCAACGGGCCACGAGGCTCAGGTTTCTCTCGGTGAGGTCGCCCCTCCGAGTCATCCTTTCTCGACTTGGGCTTCCAGCCCGTGGCAGTGCGCGAAGGGAAGACCGGGCGCAGAGGAGCCGCCGAGCCGTCGCGCCTGGGGCCGGACACTATGGTCGCTGCAGCGATGGCTGCAGGGCGCGAGCCAGATGTCTGCGCAGGCAAGCGCGGTGAGTGCCAGGTCTCGGAGGCGCACCCTCGCCAGCCTGGGTCGAGTCCAGCTCCGCTTTCGCGTGCCCCGTTGGGTGGCTCAGTGGTGGCGGGGAATGCGAGAGGCCGCGAGGGCTCATCTTCCACCGGGAGTGAGCTTTCTTCGCTACCTCTGCTCGTGCTTGTGGCGCGGCTGGCAGCACGTGCTGGGCGCGAACATGCAGTACGGCGGTGTGTACCTGCGCGATCGATTCCGCTGCAGCAGCCCCGTCTGCTCGCGGCGAGACGTCACGCCACACCACGTTCACTTCCGCTCCGCCGGCGGGGGCGATGAGCCCGGCAACCTGACCAGCGTCTGCAGCGCGTGTCACCTGCACGGCATCCACGAAGGGCGAATCCGCGTCAGCGGCACGGCGAGCCGCCTGCGCTGGGAGCTCGGCAAGGAGCAACCCCGCCTGGTCATCGAGGGGCGCGAGCGGCTCGCTTCCTAGCCCGGGCCGCTTCCTAGCCCGGGCCAGCCCGAGTCGCGGTCGCACGCTGCGAAGCGCCCCCGAGCCGCAGGCGAAGCACGTCGGTCCTGTGCTCGGCAGGAGTTGCCCCCCGCATTCGGCGTTTCCGCACGGCCCGGCGCCTGGGCGCCGGGTGCCCCCCGATCCGGCTACCGCCGGATGGGGGCACAACGTCCCCGCTGCAGCGGCCCTGGGAGGAGGCGGAACGGTCCCCGGCGCTGCACCGAGCCGTAGAGCGGAACAGCCGACATCGCTTCGTAGTCTCGCGCCTGCGCCTTTGTGCGATAGAGCGCCGCGGTCGACCCGAGCCATCCGCGTCACGATAGCACGCCGATACAGAGCAACCATCGTAGGCCGCCCGTCGGTACGGTGTGCGTCCGGGGGGCGCCCCGCAAGGGACGCCCCGCAGCACATACACGGCCTCAGCGAGCGCCGAGTAGGTGCTCGGTGGCCAGCTGCTGCAGGCGCACGAACCCGCAGCCCTTGCCGTTGAAGTAGGCGCCGGCGTCGAACTCTTCGTAGGCCGAAGGATCGCCGAGCAGGTCGCCGAGGCTCTCGCCTTGAGCTAGCGTGGGCTGGGCCAGCTCGTGCACGCGGGCAGCCTTCAGGGCCTCTTGCACTTCGGGGTCGGCGCGGAAGGCCTTGGCGCGCTCGCGCAGCAACAGGTACATGCGCATGTTTGCCGCCGCCGACTGCCAGACACCCGTGATGTCTTCGGTGCGCGAGGGCTTGTAGTCGAAGTGGCGCGGACCTTGGTAGGCGGGGCCGCCCTGGGGCCCGCCGTTCTCGAGCAGGTCTACGAGGGAGAAGGCGTTGTGTAGGTCACCGTGGCCGAAGACGAGGTCTTGGTCGTACTTGATGCCACGCTGGCCGTTGAGATCAATGTGGTAGAGCTTGCCGTGGAAGAGCGCCTGGGCAATGCCCGCCGTGAAGTTGAGCCCGGCCATCTGCTCGTGGCCCACCTCGGGGTTGAGGCCGACGAGGTCGGGGTTGTCGAGCGAGGTGATGAAGGCGAGGGCATGCCCGACGGTGGGTAGCAGGATGTCGCCACGCGGCTCGTTGGGCTTGGGCTCGATGGCAAAGCGCAGATCGTAGCCCTTGTCGAGCACGTAACGGGTGAGCAAGTTGACGGCCTCACGGTAGCGCTCGAGCGCCACGCGCACGTCTTTGGCGGCGTCGTACTCGGCGCCTTCTCGCCCGCCCCACATCACGAAAGTATTGGCGCCGAGCTCGGCGGCCAGATCGATGTTCTGCAGCACCTTGCGCAGCGCGAAGCGCCGCACGCTGCGATCGTTGGCCGTGAAGCCGCCGTCTTTGAACACGGGCTGGGAGAACAGATCCGTGGTGATCATCGGGATCTTCATGCCGGTCGCCTCGAGCGCCTTCTTCAGCCCGGCGATGGCGCGCGAGCGTTCTGCCGCGGAGCAACCGAAGGGGAAGAGGTCGTTGTCGTGGAAGGTCATCCCGTAGGCCCCGAGCTCGGCGAGCCGGTTGACGGCCTCGACGGCGTCCAAGGGCGCGCGCGTGGCCACGCCGAAGGGATCGCGGGCGGCCCAACCGACGGTCCAGAGGCCAAAGGTGAATTTGTCTGCGGGGGTAGGAGTGAGAGACACGGAGAAAACCTCGCTTCCAGAGGGGGATTAATTGTTGCGAGCGGCAACATATTCGCCTAGGGTCGCCGAGTAAATGGCAAAACGGGGTGCATCGGGGGATCCGAAGCTCTCCGCGCGCTTGCGAGCGGAAGGCGGGGCGCGCAACGAGCAGACGCGGCAGCACAATCTTTCCAGCGTGCTCACCAACCTTCACCACAGCGGCGCGCTGACGCGGGCCGAGCTCACTCGCCGCACCGGCCTGAACCGGTCGACCATCGGCGCGCTGGTCGCCGAGCTCGCCGAAGCAGGCCTCGTCTACGAAACGAGCGATCCGCGGCGAGCGGGCGTGGGCCGGCCAAGCCCGCTCGTACATCCGAGCGAGCGCGTGGCCGCGCTGGCCGTCAACCCCGACATGGACGCAGTGATCGTCGGCCTTTTGGGGTTGGGTGGCAAGGTCCGCCGGCGGGTGCGCCTCGCCACGCGGCGGCCCCCCTCGGCTCAGCAGGTGGTCCGAATGGTGCAGAAGCTGCTCGGGGAGCTTTCGGCCGATCTGGCCGAGCACACGATCGTGGGCCTGGGCGTGGCCGTGCCGGGGCTGGTCCGGACGGAGGACGGCGTGGTGACGCTGGCGCCCCACCTCGGCTGGCGAGAGGTGCCGCTGTCGGCCCAGCTGGCCGAGGCAACGGGCTACCCCACCTTCGCCGGCAACGACGCGAACCTCGGCCTGATCGCCGAGACGCTGTTCGGGGCCGGCCGAGGCGTGAGCGACCTCGTGTACCTCAACGGGTCCACCTCGGGCATCGGCGCCGGCGTGCTGGTGGGGGGTCGCCCGCTGTGGGGGGCGCAGGGGTTTGCCGCCGAGCTGGGGCACACGTTGATCAAGTCCGGCGGACAGCCCTGCCACTGCGGCAAGCGCGGTTGCCTCGAGACGGAGGTCAACCGGGGCCGCCTGCTCGCGGTGATCGGCGAGGGCTGGCTGGATGCCGAACAGCTCGAGCGCCACCTGACCCAGCAGGGGGATCGCGCCCTGCGAGCGGAGGTGCGTCGGCAACTGGGTCTGCTCGGCGAGGCCATCGCGGGTTTCGTTTCCGTCTTCAATCCGCAGCTGTTGCTGCTCGGCGGCTTTCTCGCCTCGCTCGACGCGGCCATGCCGGGTCGCCTCGAAGAAGGCGTGGACCGCTCGTGCTTCCCCCCGCTCAGCCAGCAGCTCTCCATCGCGCGGGCCCAGCTGGGCGCCGATCTGCTGCTGGTGGGGGCCGCCGAGCTGGCGCTGCAGCCGTTGCTTTCGAACCCCGTCGAAACGAGCGCATAGCGCTCCGCCCGCGTCGGGCGCTCTCAGTTGGGCGCGCGCAGAGCGACCTGCCGCCGGCGCGCCGCGTGGAGCAAGGGCAGGCCGATGCCGAGCAGCATGAGCGCGGCACCCAGGATCTCGCGCCCGCTCGGGGTCCGACCGAAGGCGAGTGCGTCGAGCCCGAACGCGAACACCGGCGCGGCAAGCAGCAGCAGGCCGGACTGCGCGGCGGTGAGGGTGCGCAGCGAGTACATGATGCTGAGGCGACCGAGAAGCGGTCCGAACAGCGCGGCTGCGGCAACCGACCCCCAGAACCGAGCTCCCGCCGCCCAGGCCCGGGGGATCATCCCGGGCACGCAGGCGAGCATTGCCACCGCGAGCAGCAGCCGGGCCGCGTTGACGGTGAGCGGCGAGATGCGCGCGATGACCCGGCGGGTGATGACCTGCATCAGGGCGTAGCTGAGCGCGGCGCCGAGCGCCCACAGGCTGCCGACCCCCGAGGTGTCGAGCGAAAGGGGCCAGCGCATGACCGCGAGCCCGGCGAGCGCGAGGCCCGCGCCCACCGCAAAGCTGGCGCTGAGCGGCTCGGCCAAGATCCACACCGCGAGCAAACCGATGAACACCAGCTCGGTCCGAAGCAGCACGCTCGCCAGGGAGGGCTCGAGGCGCGCCACGGCTTGGGCGGCGCAGAAGTTGCCCGCGATCGTGAGCACCGACAAGAGCGCGGCGGTGACCCAGGTGATCTTCTGGCGCACCGGGCTGCCAAGAGCAGGCAGCCACGCCTGACGCCCCGCCAGGGGGAGGGAGAGCAGGAGCGATACGGCGAGCAGGGCGAAGGCCACGACGCTGGCGTCCGCCAGCTCGGCGGCGAGCTTGTACGGAAAGATGTAGAGCGCCGCCGAAAGGGCGCCGCCGAGCGAGAGCGCGACGCCGAGGCGAAGCTCGCGAGAGGAGGAGCGCCCCTTCACGGTCCCCAGCGGGGGCTCGCTCCGGCGCGAGCCCCGACCGAGTCGGGACGGCTCGTGCCACGACGACAGGCCTTGGCGAGCGCCCGGCGATGGCGCGCTTTCACCAAACCGTACAGGCGTTTTCTGGATGCATGGGCGCCTTCGGAGGGCAGGAGAACGCCTCGGCGAACTCGGGCAAATCCGACAGCGGCCCCCGAACGCGAAAGCGCGGGGGCGAGTGCGGGTTGACTTGAACCATCATGCGCTCGAACTCGGGGCGGGCCTTGGCGCACCATCCCTGGGCCATCGCGAGGAAGAATTGCTGCTCTTCGCTGAGGCCCCCCGCGGAGACGCGGGGGGAATCGCCGCGCATGTTCCGGTAGGCGGCAAACGCGAGCTTCACGCCCCCCAGGTCGGCGATGTTCTCGCCCAGGGTGAGCCGACCGTCGAGGTGTAGATCGGGCAGAGCCTCGTAGCTCGAGTACTGGTCGGCCACACACTGGGTTTTTTCTTTGAAGCGCTCTTCGACCTCCGGAGACCACCAATCGTCCAGGTTGCCTTTCGCGTCGTACTGCGAGCCCTCATCATCGAAGCCGTGGGTGAGCTCGTGGCCGACGACCATGCCGATGGCGCCGAGGTTGACCGCCGCGGCGCTGTCTACCGAGTAGAAGGGGGGCTGTAGGATGCCCGCGGGGAACACCATTTGGTTGCGCTGCGGGTCGTAGTAGGCGTTGACCGTGGGCGGGCTCATCTGCCACTCGGTGCGATCCACGGGCTGCCCGACCTTCGCAAGCTCACGCTTCTCCTCGAAGGCGCGCGCCGCCAAGACGTTTTGCGCGTGAGCTGCCGGGGAGACGTCGAAGTCGTACGATTTCCACTCGTCGGGGTAGCCGATCAGGTAGGTCATCGCCGAGAGCTTGCCCATCGCCCGCTGGCGGGTGGCTTCATCCATCCAGTCGAGGCGCGCGAGCTCCTCGCCAAACGCCTGGCTGATGGCCTGCACCATCGCCTCGGCAGCCTGCTTGCTTTGGCCGGCGAAGTGCTTCTCCACGTAGGCCTTGCCGAGCAGCTCGCCCAGCGCGTCGTCGGTCGCGGAAATGCAGCGGCGCCAGCGCGGGCGGTCCTCGGCTTGACCCGTGAGCGCCTGGTGGAGGGCAAAGCTCTCGGCGACGAAAGGCTCCGAGAGGTGGCGCGCCATCGAGTGGACGATTTGCCACTTCAAGTACGTGCGGAGCGCCGACGTGCCCGAGGCCTCGAAGACGGGCTGGAGCCCGGCGAAATAGGCCGGAGCGGTGACGTTGAGCGCCTGGACACCGCCGAGGCTCAGGCCGCCGAGGTAGCCGCGCCAGCCGAAGGAAGGCGCCTTCTTTTGCAGCTCCGGCAGCGAGACCCGATT
Organism: Polyangiaceae bacterium; assembly: GCA_050299315.1. Taxonomy (GTDB): domain Bacteria; phylum Myxococcota_A; class Polyangia; order Polyangiales; family Polyangiaceae; genus SZUA-265. Next base: position 142,973 of record JBNKVS010000089.1, on the reverse strand, counting down.
GAACATATTCGTCGGGTCGCGACGCTCGACCCGCGTCTTGCTCACTTTCGCCAGCTCCGTCTCGAGCTTCAGCACATCGGCGGCGCCGCGCTTGGCCTCCGCCTCCGAGAGCCCCGCGAGCTGCAGCATGCGCTGCACGTGACCGACGTACACCTCGCGCAGCTTGGTGGATTTCTCGTCCTGCCGCAGGTAGTAGTCCCGATCGGGGAGGCCGAGCCCGTTTTGATCGAGGCTGGCGATCCAGCGGGTCGCGTCCTTCGGATCTTGGACGGGAAAGACATCGAAGAAGGCCCAAATTCCCAGGCCGTGCAGCTCGGCCACGAGCCGGGTCAGGCTTTCGCCAGCTTCCACCGCGCCGGCCTTGGCGAGCAGCGGCTGAATCGGCGCGGCGCCCGCCGCCTGGATCGCCGCTTCGTCCATGCAGGCGGCGTAGAAGGTCCCGAGCTTGTCCGGCCGAGAGCCGCCCGCTGCAGCCCCCTCCAGAATCTTCTGCAGCGCCAGCTCGTTCTTCTTTTGAATCTCGTTGAAGGAGCGCGTCCAGCGCGGCTCGTCGGCGGGAATTTCGGTTTGCTCGAGCCACTTGCCACAGGCGAATTGGTAGAAATCCGCACAGGGGTCGGCCCCCGTATCCATCGCGAGCGAATCCAACCCGACACTCGCGAGGGTGGCCTCGGAGGCCCGCGAGCCCTCTGCTCCGGCTCGAGTCGCGCTCCCCGCCCCTTCGGCGCTCTGCGGGGCGCGAGGGGCGGAGCCGGGGCCGCACGCGAGGGCGAGGCAGCCGGCCAGGGGTAGACCAGAAAAGAAGGACAATCGCATCAGGATGGGCACGATAGTCGCCATGCAGGCCGAAGTCAGCCGGGGAAGGCCACCCGCACGGCCCGAGCGGCGACTGAACGGGGGGCCCGCATTGGCGCGGGCGGGGCGCCGCCGCAGGGCGCGAGGGGTGCGAGGGGTGCAATGAGCCGCCGAAAGCTGCTGACGCTGGCTCTTGCGAGCGAGGCGTTCCTGCTCGCGCTCGCACTCGCGCTCGGCTCCTGGTTGCAGGTCGGGCCGGGGGACCCGCCGCGGCTCATCGACCTCCTGGGGGGGCTGGCGCTCGGCGTCTTGCTCGCCCCCCTGCCCCGCATGGTGCTGCGCTCGCAGCGCTTTTCGAGGTGGCGCCTGGTCGAAGACTTTCGGCGGCTGATGCCGATGTTCGCCTCCCTGCGCTGGCCCGGGGATCTCGTACTGCTCGGGCTTTTGGCCGGAGTGGGCGAGGAGGCGCTGTTTCGCGGCGCTCTGCAGCCGTGGCTGGCGCGCCACGTCGGCGAGCCGCTCTCGATCGGCCTGGTCGCGCTGCTGTTCGGCGGCGTGCACGCGGTGTCGCTGGCCTACGTCGCGTACGCGTCGGTGTTGGGCGTGGCGTTCGGTGTGCTCGCGGCCTGGCAACACGGCCCGTGCGGCGCCATGGTCGCGCACGCGGCCTTCGACGCGCTGGCGCTGCGTTGGGCGATCGGGCCGCGGCGCGGTCCCCTTCCCGAGGGCGACCGAAAGCCGCGCGCGTAGCAACGTCGCCGGCGAGCGGCAACGCGGCGGGGGCGCCGGCCCCCCGCGACGCCGACACGCCGATACCGTGGCACGCCGATACCGCGGCACGCCGATACCGCGACACCAGCATTTACAGCGACTTGTCCGATCGAGCGGAGCCACACCCGCGTTCGCGAAACGCCGCGCGCGGGCAAGCCTTCGGCGATCGATGCGTTTTCTTTTGCTCGGCAGCGCCGAAGCCTCCGGGCAAGAGCCGCGGCGCCGTGGCACGATCGAGGCGTGGGGCGCGTCGACCGAAAGCTCGAGCGGGAAGGGCCACGAGGCGACGGGCGGCTCGCGCGTTGGTTGGTAGGCGCCGGCGCGGCACACCTGCTCGGGCTGCTGGCGGTCGGGGTCTGGGGCCTCGTCACCACCCCACCGCCAAGTCGCGCGCCCGCGCGCCCGCCCGCAGCGGATCTCTGGGTCGAATTGCTGCGGGAGCCGCCGCCGCTCGCGCCGCGTAGCCTCGAGCGCCCCGATGAGCACGACGGCTCGCCGGCGCCGCGAGCGCCCCGCATCACGTCGCCGAGCGTGACGGGAGCCCTGCCCGCCCCGGCGCCGGAGCCGCCGCCGCGGGAGGGGCCCGCGAGGCGGCTCTCTCTCGACCAGCTCGGGCTCGCCGGCGGGGTCCGGGCCTTTCCGTTCGACGTGCCCGAGCACCCGTCACGCGTCGCGCTCGCCGAACGCCGCCTGAACGCGGCGCTCTCGAACGGGCTGGCGGAGAAAGACAGCGCCCGAGGCCTGGGCGTCGAGGGGCCCGCGGTGCGGCTCGTCACCGAGCTGGCGGCCCACAGCGCGCTGCCGCTGACCGCGCGGGCGCGGCTTCGCATCGCCGTCGGTGCGGACGGCTCGACCCAGGCGGTTTCCCTGCTCGAAGGGGACGCCGCCGCCGCCGAGTGGCGCCGCATCGCCGAGGCGCTTCGGCGAAGCCTCGAAGGGCGTACGCTGCGCGTGCCGGCGGGCAGCCGGGGCGTCGCCTTCGAGCTGCTCGTCCTCTCCCGCCTGCTTTCGCCGAGCGGTGGCGACCCGAAGGCGCTCGAGGTCGAAGCCTTCGCCGAGGCCCGAGCCAAGCCCGGCACGCCCTCGATCGCTCGGCTGGCCTTGATGCCGAAAAAGGCCGAGCCGACGCGGGCCCACCTCCCCGAGCTCGCCAGCACCATGCTGCGCCCAATGGGGGGCTTTTCCTCCAACGTGCTGGGATCCGGCGCAGATCTCTCGGACTTGGCCGCGGGAGCCCGGCGCCGCGTCACCGCCGATTTGGTGCGGCTGGACGTGTACTGAGCGACTTCAAGGTCCTTCGTGGGTGCGGGGGAAAACGGCCCGCTCCCACGGCAAACGCGGCGGCGTCGACAACCCGTCGGTCGGCGTCGATCTCTCTTCGGCGCACGAGAGCGGACCTTTGACCCGGCCACACTCGTCGGGTCCGCTCGACCGCGCCGCGGCGGCGTCGACGTAGGCCCGCCGCACACAGAGAGCACAGGGCAGTGGGCACAGGCCCGCCCCGCGGCGCGCGTGCTACCCTACGCGATGACCGCGAGCCCCGATCTGGCGCCCACCTGCGCCGCGTCCGAGGCAGAAGCCGCACAGCCCTCCTCCGCGGTGGGTCTGCGCGTCCAGGATCGGTACGTGATCGAAGAGGAGCTCGGACGCGGAGGCATGGGCACGGTGTATCGGGCTCGCCACATCGCGCTCGACCGCCCCGTCGCGCTCAAGGCGCTGCGCAGCCAGCACTCGCGGCGCTGGGTTTCCCTGCAGCGCTTCGAGCGAGAGGCACGCGCTCTGGCCAAGCTGTCCCATCCCAACGTGGTTTCGGTGACGGACTACGGAATCGACCAGGGGGCGCCCTTTTTGGTCATGGAGCTGCTCGAAGGGGAAAGCCTGCACGAGCGGCTCGGAAGGGGTCGCCTCGAGCGGCCCGAGGCGCTGCGCTTCGCGCTGGAGCTGCTGGAGGGCCTCGCGTTTGCACACGAGCGAGGGCTGGTTCACCGGGACATCAAGCCGGCGAACGTGTTCGTCGAGCGAATGACCACCGGCGCCGAACGCATCAAGCTGCTCGATTTCGGGCTGGCGAAGTTCTTGGAGTCGAGCAGCGATGTCGAGGTGACGCGCAGTGGGGAACTGTGGGGAACCCCGGCGTACATGGCGCCGGAGCAGATCACGGCGGAGGGCGTGGACGCCCGGACGGACGTGTATGCCGCCGGCCACGTCGTCTTCGAGATGCTCGTCGGCCAGCGTGCGTTCCAGGGCTCCGAAGGCCAGATGTTGCAGCAGCACATGGTCGCGGCGCTGCCCTCGCTCGCCAAGGCCCTGCCCCAGGGAGCCGCGAGTCCGCCGCTGGATCGGCTGCTGGCGCGCGCTACCGCCAAGGAGCCCGACCACCGCTTCCGCGACGCGGGCCAGATGGCGCAGGCCTTGCGGAAAATCCTGGAGCAGAGCTCGTCGCCCCGACCCGAGCGCGCCGCGCGCGCGGCCTCACCGGGCCTGATCGGCCGAGCCCTGCGGGCGGGCGCGCTGCTGGTGAGCCTGCTGGCCTTCGCGGCAATCGTCGTGCTGCTGGGCCTCATCTACCTGCTGCAAAGCGAGGACGGCGCCGTTACGCGAGATCTCCTGGAGCGCGCGCTCCCCGGCTTGTTTCAACGCCTGGATCCACCCTCCGACCCGAAAAGCCCGCAGTGACATACGACCCTCGCGACCCATTCGGAGGCCCGCCTCCGCAGACCCTCAACCTCGACCCCGAGCTTTCCCTGCGCCCGGAGCGGTCCGGCCGGGGCGTGTTCTTCCTCGCCGCAGCCCTGAGCCTCGCCGCGCTGGGGCTCGGCGCCTACGCGTTCCAGCTGCTCTCCGAGCGACGAAAGCTGCAGGAGGACGTGGCCGTACTGACGACGGAGAAAACCGAAGTCGAAGAGCGCGTGGTGACCTTGGTCGCCGAGCAGAAGCAGACCAAAGGCGAGACGCAAGCGATCGAGGCGCGCCTGGCGGCCACCGAGGCAGAGCTCTCCCAGATGAAAGAGGCGCGCCAGGAGATCGAAGGCCGGCTCGCCGAGTATCAGCGCTTTCGCAAGAAATTTCAGAGCATGATCGACAGCGGGCAGCTCGACATCACATTTCGTCGCGGCCGCATGATCGTGGAGATGCCCGCCCAAGTCTTGTTCGATTCGGGCAGCGCCGAGCTTTCCGAGGCAGGACAGCAGGCCGTGCTCAGCGTCGCCAAGATCCTGCGGAAAGTGGCCAAGCACCGGTTCTTGGTCGGGGGTCACACCGACAACGTCCCGGCCGTCAAGGAGTACAAGAGCAATTGGGCGCTCTCGGCGGCCCGCGCCGTCGGAGTCACGGAGGCGTTGATCCGCCACGGGGTCGCCCAGCGCCGGCTGGTCGTCGCCGGCTACTCCGAGTTCGATCCGGTCGCGACGAACCGCTCCGAAGCCGGGCGCCAGAAGAACCGCCGGATCGAGATCGTGCTGGAGCCGTACGTCGAGCAGAAGATGGCTGAGCAGCTGCTCGAAGCGAGCGGCGGCTGATCCGCCGCGGCTCGGAAGGTCACACGAACCCGAAATCGGGTGGACCCGAGCGTCGGGGCCGCGCGCGTCGAAGACCCCGGGGGGCCTCGATGCCGCGGTGGTTCGAGGCCTGGGCTTCGGCATGAGGGCGAAGTCACCGGGCGAAGACGGCCGCGGCTGCCAGGGCCACGACGAGCGCCAGGGCAGCGCACAGGGCCCAGAGGCGCCCCGCACGAGAGGCCTCGGGCCTGCGGGGGGCTTGCTCCGGGTGCGGCCGAGCATGCGCCGCCACGACACGGCGCAGGTCGTCGCGCACCTGGCTGGCGCTCTGGGGGCGCTGCTCGGGCCGCCCGGAGACGAGCCGTGTCACGAGCTCGTCGAGCTCGGCGGGGATCCCGCGGTCGCCCGTGGCGGCGCGCGGCGAGGGCCGCGGGGCTCCCAGCTGCGCCCGCATGATGGCGCGAGCGCTGCCCCCGGTCCACATCGGCTCTCCCACCAGCGCCTCCCAGAGGATGACGCCGAGGGAGTACAGGTCCGCGGCCTGCGTCGCCTTTTGCCCGAGTGCCTGCTCCGGGGCCATGTAGCCCGGGGTCCCGATGATGGTGCCCTCCTTGGTGAGCGGAGGGCCGACGGGGATCGCCGAAAGCGAATCGGGCTCGGGCGCGGCCAACCCGGCGACGCCGAAGTCGAGCACCTGGGCGAAGGGCGGCGCGCCGGCTTTGAGCCCGACGACGACGTTGTCGGGCTTCAAGTCCCGATGCACGAAGCCCTGGGCCCAGGCCGCCCCCAGGGCGTCGGCAATTTGCGCGCCCAGCTCGGCCGCCGTCGTCCAGTCGAGCCGCCCTTTGCGCTCGATCAGATCGCCGAGCCGCTCGCCCCGCGCCAGGCGCATGACGAGGTAGGCGCCGCCCTCCTCGAGCTGGCCATAGTCGAGCGCGGCGACGACGCTCGGGTGATCGATGCGCGAGCCCGCTTGCGCCTCGCGCGCGAAGCGGGCGGCGATCTCGGGGTTGCGAGCGAACCGGTCGTGAACGACCTTGAGCGCGACTTCCTTGCGCAGCGTCAGGTGCTCCGCGACGAAGACCTGACCCATGGCGCCCGCGGCGAGGCGGCCCAGCACTCGATAGCGCTGCCCGATCACTCGTCCCGTCCACGCGTCTGCCACGCCCCGGGGAAACGGCGCTCGCCCGCGCAAACCTGCCACGTTTGCTCACTTTCGCCCGATGAATGCGGTGCCACGGGTCAGCCGTTCCCGAGGCTCTTGCGCAATTCACGCGCCCCCGGGGCCGGGCGAGCGTCGCATGTTCACCCGAGCCAGGGTCCCGCGCCAGGATCCCCCGCCACAACCCCCCCCGCCAGGATCCCCCCCCACGAGCCCCGCGGGCCGACCACGTCGCACGACCCGACCCCACCCGGCACCGCACCGCGGTCTCCTTGCGCACAATCCTTGCGCACCCCCCGTGGCGCACACCCGACGAGCCGAGGCACGACGGAGGGGGCACGGAATCGCGAGCGGCGCGGCCTCACGCGCCCGCGGCGTGGCGCGGCCTCACGCGCCGCGGCGTGGCGCGGCCTCACGCGCCAGCAGCTCCCGCTTGCGCTCGATGCCCCAGCGGTACCCCGACAGGCTGCCATCCGTGCGCACGACGCGGTGGCAGGGGATCGCCACGGCGATCGGGTTGGCAGCGCAGGCGCCGGCCACGGCTCGCGCCGAGCCGGGGGCACCGATGGCCTCGGCCACCTGGGAGTACGTGCGGACCGCTCCGCGGGGGATACGCGAGAGGGCGACCCAAACGCGCTTTTGGAAGGCCGTTCCCCGCAGGTCGAGCGGAAGGGACTCCCGGGCCGCCGAGGGCTGCTCGACCAGGCCCACCACCTGCGCGACCAGCGCCTCGAAACCGGCGTTCGCCCCCTCGAGCAGTGCGTTTGGGAAGCGCCTCTCCAGGTCGCGAACGAGCGCCTCGGGGTCGTCTCCCAGCAGCACGGAGCAGACCCCTCTGTCGGTCGCGGCCACCAAGATCGAGCCGAGGGAGCACTCGCCCACGGCAAACCGGATCTCGGCGCCGGCGCCGCCGCGCCGGAGCTCGCTCGGCGTCATCCCCAGCACCTCGCCAGACTTCTCGTAGAAGCGCCCGCTCGAGCCGTAACCGGCACCGTAAATCGCGGACGTGATGCTCCCAGAGGCCTCGGCCAGCCCCCCTCGAAGCCGCTCGGCTCGCCGAGCCGCGGCGTAGGCCTTGGGTGTGATGCCCATCACCTTCTTGAACAGGCGATGGATCGTCGAAGGGCTCGACCCGAGGTGAGCGGCCAGCTCGTCGAGCGAGGGCTCCTGCTCGCCGTCGTCGATCCGCCGGCACAGGCGCGCGACGGCCGCAGCCTCGCGCTCGGCCCGCGGGGGAAGGTCGGGGCGACACCGCTGGCAGGGCCGAAAGCCCGCGCTCTCGGCGCTCCGCCGGGAATCGTGAAACACGACGTTGTCCCGCTTGGGTAGCCGCGCGGAGCAGGAGGGGTGACAGTAGACGCCCGTCGTGGTCACGGCGTAGTAGAATCGACCGTCGGCGCTTTCGTCGCAGCGGCGAACCGCGCGCCACTTGGCCCTGTCGTCGAGCCGGGCTCGCTCGGGAGCGGCGGCCTCCCGCCGGGGTGGGCTGATCCGAACCATGGGGGAGACGATAGCGCGCCCCCTCCCCGCACACACTCCGGCTCTGGGCATCGAATTGCAAAGAGCTCCGCCGGGCGGCCAGCGCCGCCCGCGGCCAGCGCTCCGAACGGGGTCAGCGGACGGTGCCTTCGGCGTCGCCGGCGCTCAGGCGCACGCTCAACCCGGCTTGACGAAGCGCCTCGTTCACGCACCGAACGTGCTCGAAATCGCGAGTCTCCAGCACCAACGAGACGGTCACCCGCGTCACGTCCGCGGGGGCGAAGCTCCGATCGTGCTCGACGTGGATCAGATTGGCTTCGGTTTTCGCGACCAACTCGAGCAGCCGCGCCATCGAGCCGGGGTGGTCGTAGAGCTCCACGGTGACGCGGCACAGCCGACCCGCCGCCGCCTGACCGCGCTCGATGATGCGCGCGGCCAGGCTGAGATCCAGGTTGCCGCCGCTGAGCACGATGCCCGCGCGGCGGCCGGCGAGCAGCTCGGGGCGGCGCAGGGCGTAGGCCACGCCGACGGCCCCCGCGCCCTCGACAACGGCCTTCTCCGAGCTCATCAGGAGCATGATGGCGTTGGCGATCTCGTCTTCCCCCACGCGCTCGACGACGCTCACTCGGCCGACAATCGCCTCGAAGCAGTGAGCGCCGAGCCGCGCCACGGCCAAGCCATCGGCGAGCCCGGGCTCGACGACCGTGGGGGCGGGCGCGCCCGCCTCGAGGGCGCGCGTCAAGGTAGGCGCGTGGGCGGCTTCGACGGCGATGATTTGCACGTGCGGCGCCCGCTCGGCGAACGCCAGGGCCATCCCGGCGAGCAGGCCCCCGCCCCCCACCGGCATGACCACGACCTCGAGATCACTCCGCTGCTCGAGCAGCTCGAGCGCGAGGGTGCCCTGCCCCTCGATGACGAGCGGATCGTCGAAGCCGTGTACGAGCGTGAGCCCCTCGTTTCGAGAAAGCTCGGCGGCCCGCTTGCGCGCGTCGTCGAAGCTCTCCCCGAAGAGATCGACCTGAGCGCCGCAGGCGCGGCACTGGGAGACCTTCACGAGCGGGGCGAAACGCGGCATCACCACGCGTACGGGGATGCCCAGGCGCTCGCCGTGGTAGGCGAGCCCGAGAGCGTGGTTGCCCGCGGAGGCCGCCACGACGCCCCGAGCGCGTGCCGCCTCGGGCAGCGCGAGCAGGCGATTGCACGCGCCCCGCTCCTTGAAGCTGCCGGTGACCTGGCGGTACTCGTGCTTGAGGAAGATGCTCGCCCCGCACAGACGACTGAGGCGCGGCGAGTCGAAGACGGGGGTGACGCGCAGGTGCGCGGCAAGCTGGCGGCGGGCGCGCTCGATGCCCTCGAAAGTGGTCATGCGTCGGGGGTCAGGATGCCGCGGCGGGGTCGGGGCCGCAACCCGCGTGGCCAGCGAAGGGGAATCGCTCCGAGCGGCCCCCGCGGCAGGCCGGCGGCTCAGCGAGCGCCGCGCTCGAGCATTCGGTCCCGCTCGGAGCCGATGACCTTCGCCCGCACCCCGGCGAGCCAGCCCGCGGGGGGAACCGCAACCGAGACGCTGGGTTGGTTCACTCCGATCGTAGAAGCCATCTGCCGCACGCGCTCGAGCAGCGCGGGGGACAAGCGCGACAGGCCCAGCGATTGCAGATCCTGCTGCCCGGGCCCCAGAGCGTACCGCAGCAAGGCGCGGACCGCGCGCGTCGTGCTCGGCGACTCGTAGCTACCTCTCGCGAAGAGGTAGGTGTACATCGTCAGCGGGTAGGAATCTTCGCCGACCGGGTCGACGAGCCAGAGCTGGAAGTCATCGGCGACCGCGAAGGGCGCGATGGTGCGGCGGACGGCCGCTTCGGAGGGCGCCACGAATCGGCCGCTGCGATTCTGCAGGGAAGCCACCGAGAGGCCCGCCGCCCTCGCCGCGGCCAGCGACACGTAACCGATACCGCCCTGCCGCCCGGCGATGGCGAGCGCCACGCCCTCTTCCCCCCGTGCTCCCTCCCCGACGGGCCAGGCGGGCCTGCGCGAGGGGGCCACCCGCATCGGCCAGGGGTTGGCCCTCTGCAGGTGCTCCGAGAGGACCCAGCTGGTGCCCGCCGCGTCCTGACGATGAAACACCGCGATGGGCAGATCGGGCAGCTCGACGGCGGGGTTCGCGGCGGCGATGCACGGGTCGTTCCAAGTTCGGATCGCGCCCACGAGCACCCCCGCGTAGGCCTCGCGCGAGAGGGAAAGCGTCTCGACACCCGGCAGCCGAAATGCCAGCGCGAGAGCACCGGCCGCGACGGGCAGCGGAAGCCAGTCGCCGAGCAAGTCGAGCTGCTCCTGTTCGGTCAGGTAGGCGTCGCCGGCCGCCAGATCCGCGCGCCCGGAGAGGAACAGGCGCAGGCCCTCGGCGCTGCCGAGGGCCGAGTACTGGATCCGCATCGGGAACTGCTCCTGTTCGAACCGCGCGCTCCAGCGCTGGTAGAGGGGGGCCGGAAAGGTCGCGCCCGCGAGGCGGAGCAGCGAGGGCGGAAGGCTCGGATCGGGCGCGGCGCTCGGGTCGGCCTGCGGAAGCGCCTGCGGGGTGGCCTGCGAAATGGTCTCGTCGCTCGACTCGCGGCAGGCGAGGCCGGCGAAACAGGCGAATGCCGCCACCGAGGGCAGAAGTCGCGAACGGCGAATCGAGCGGCGGGCGGGCAGTGGCGCGCAATCCTTCATGGCCACCGACGCTAGCTCAGCTCCCGCCGGCTCTTTTTGCGTTGTCACCGAAATGACGCGCAATCACTGCGCCTTCCTCCTGCCGGGACGGGGGGCGCCGGAGCCGAGCGTCGCCGCCGGAACGCCCGAGCCCCCTTGCCGCGGCCGAGGCCCGGTGCCATGTTTCTGCTCCAGGTGCTCAGGGGCGCCTGCCGCCGAAAGTCACCTCACCCTGAAACGGTCACGGGTCCGAAGACGCCTCCCTCGGCAGCGGGCCCGTATCCTCGTCGGCCTTCCAAGGCCTCTCACCATCCGTCGTAGAGCTCCGGGCCCAGTGGAGCGGAAAAGGGCCCGATCCGGAGGAGACTATGACTTGGCAGAGAATTGTGGCTCAGAGTGCGCACGACGCGGGCGGCGCTCCCGATCTGGTGCAGAGCTTGCGGCACGCCGCGCGGTTGCTGCAGGCGCGCGCGCGCGCGGGAGACGAGCGCACGCTCGAGCGGATTGCCGCCGGCGCGGGCCCGCTCGAGGCCGATCCGTGCGGACGACGCATCGTCCAGCGCCGGCACTGCCTACAGGTGGTGGCGCGCCACCTCGGCTTCGCCGGGTGGCCCCACGCCAAGCAGGTGCTCTCCGGCGAGCGCTGCGAGGACGCGGGCACGCTGATGTATCGCGATACGGGGGGGGCCATCACCAACATCTGGAGCGCGAGCTACGAGGAGGCGGCCGGGATCCGACGTGAGCACGGCGGGTTCTTGTTGCCGTACCGGCGGCACTTCCAGATCGTGGAGGCGCCCTACATCGAGTGGCTCGGACCCGACCCGGCCGACGCCGACTGGGATCGAATCGGTAGGGATTGGGTGTGCCCCACGGACCGCGCGGGCTGGTGTCGACTCACGGCTCGGGTGGTGGCGCGCCGCCTGCGCGACCTCGGCCTGGATTCGAGCAGCTCGCAGCCCCCGGGTGGCTCCGCCGAGCCGGCGCGGGAGGGACGGTGAGCACGCCCGACACGAGCTTGGTGGACCTGGAGGAGCTGCGCCAAGTCGTCCGGCAGATCGGTCTCCCGTGGCAGCGGCTCTCGGTCCGCCCCTTGCGCGGGGGCCGCTCGGGGGCTTCGACGCTGCTGGTCAGCGCCGGCGAGCGCCAGCTCGTGCTGCGCATTCAGCCTCCGGACCGCCTCGCAACTCACTTCCACGAGCTGGCGCGGGTGCAGCGGGCGGCCTCGCGACACGGGCTGGCTCCACGGCTCTGGCACGCCGACCTGGAGCGGCGCTGGCTGCTGGTGGATCACGTGGACAATCAATCCCTCGTCGCCCGCCTGCGAGATCCCGCGACGGGTCGAGAGGCCCTCGCGGCGCTCGGGCGACGGCTGGCGGAGTTGCACGAGCTGGAGCTGCCCGAAGGTCTCACACCGCGCGACCCCGCCGCTCACGCCGAGCGCGTGCTCGCCGAGGTCGAGCGCCGCGACGGCTTGCCTGCGGTGGCGCGCGAGGCACGGGCGGACTTTCTGCGCAGGCCCGTGCCCGCCCTGAGCCCGCCCGCGCTCTGCCACCACGACCTGAACCCGAGCAACCTGCTGTTCGACGGCGAGCAGATCTGGTTCGTCGACTGGGAAATTGCAGGCCCTGGGCAACCGAGCCTCGACCTCGCGACACTCGTCACTTGGCTGCTGCTCGACGAGCCTCGGATCGTCGTGCTGCTCGAGGCCTACGCCGGCCCGCGCCGCGCCCCGGGGCCGAGCGCGACCGAGCTGGACTGGGCCCGACGGCTCGTGAGCCTCGCGTACGGCGCCACTTTCCTGCAGCTCGGCGAGCCGCCGCCGGAGCCCTCGGCCGCGCCGCAGACGTTGGCCGCGTGCTACGCGGCCCTCGGCAGCGGGAGACTCGACCTCGAAAAGCCGGCCGGGCGCTGGACGGTGGGCGAGGCCATGTTCCGGCACTATCTTTCTTTGCCCTGATCAGCCCTCGCCGCGGCCGCGGCGGCCCCTCCCCGAGGGTCGCCGCGGCCGTGAAAAGACCGTCCGCCCAGGCCAGCCCGGAGTTTCGGCTCAACGGAGCCGGACTCTGGGCTTATACTGCCGAGGACATGGTGGCGCGGGGAAGAGCGACGTTCGCGATCGAAGCCGAGGTCGGAGACCCGCCGGGCTTCCACCCTGCGCCGGGGGCGAAGTGATCCCCGCGGCCGCCCTCGCGCTCGCGGCGGGGGCCTTTGCAGCCGGGAGCCTGCTGTCTCGCTCGCGCCTGGCCTCGCACGAGGTGGAGATCGCAGCGCCCCCGGAGGCGGTGTACCCGCTGTTGTGGGACCTGAAGGGCGGCTGGGCGCAGTGGAACCCGCTGCTGGCGGGGCCCGCCAACCTCTCGCTCGAGTTCGGCACCGAGACGGCGGGCGAAGGCGCCGCGGTGGCTTGGCGAGGCAGAGCCGGCGCCGGGTCCCTGCGCCTCACGGCGTGTGCACCGCCCCGCAGCCTCACCTACGAAACGACCTCGAGCCTGGGCAATCTCTCCGCGCGCGGTACGATCGAGCTGTTGCCCGCCCCCAGCGGCACGAGGGTCGTGTGGAAAGACGAACTCGCCGTGGGCAGAAACCCGGCGGCACGCTGGCTCGCCCTCGCGATGGACGGGATGCGCAAGAGGCAGCTTCGCGCGGGCCTCTCTGCGCTGAAGCAGGCCTGCGAGAAAGCCGCGCTGCCTTCCGGCGAGTGAAGCAGGGCCGGCGCGCGGGCGGCAGCAGTCAACGGGTGTGCGGACGCGCATCGGGCGATCGACCACATCGTCTCCCAGGGAGAAGGCTCGCCTTCGCAGAAGAGCCCGCTGGATTTTCAGAGCGAGCTCGCGCGCTACTACCGCTCCGAAGAAATTCACCGCAGCCGAGTGCTCGCGAGGCCAGCAATGCTGGTTGGCTACGCATGGGGCGGTGTGGCCAGGACGACTGCGTGGAAGAGCGCGGTTCAGACGCGCCGCCGGATCCGCTCTACCACAGAGCCGGGTGAGCCGCGGGCTCACGTATCGGGTGTTCCGCGGCTGCGAGGGCAATCTCCCCCCCTGGGTCAGCCCGCCCGAGGTGCGGCGCGCGCTTCGTCGGCCAGCGCAGCCTCGATCTCGCCGAATGGCCGAGGAGTGCTCGGAGCGCACGAGGCTCGTCTTGGGGAGCGTCTGCCGGGCCCTCGCGCGGGGATCTCGCAGACATTCCGCGGCGCTCGGTTGCGGGGGACGGGTGCGTCCGATCCCACCTTCTTGCCCGAACCGCGCAAGGCGCGAAATACTGGGGCGATGCGCCGCTGCTTCGGGTGCGGGGTGAACACACCGGCGAGCGAGCTGACGAAAGTCGGTGACGGAGAGTTCTGCGCCCGCTGCTTCGATCACCTGCTCTCAGCGGCGCGCCCCGCCGCCAGAGGCGAAGAGCAGAGCCCCTCACCCGAGCCCACGGGGGGCGGCCCGGCGCGGGCTTCCGAGGGCTCGTCGCCCTCCCGGGGACCCGGCGAGCCCGCCGCGGGGTCGCGGTCCGCCGCCGCGGACCGCTGTGTGGTGTGTCGCGCGGTGCTGGGCCGCGAGCGAACGGTGTTCCTCGGGGGGGACATCTGTTTGCCCTGCACGGACCAGATGCGTGCGGAGCTGCAACGCGTGGAGAGCCCGGCGGCGTCGAGCTCGACGGCCGCGCCGGTGGCGCAGCCGGGCGGGCTGCGCGCGGCGGCGGCGCTCGCCCGCTCCCCCGCGAGTCGCGAAGCGCCGCCCCTCGAAGCGGCGAGCCCGGGCGCCGAGCCCTTCACGCCCGGGGCGGGCACCGCGTACTGCGCCGGGTGCGACCGACCCATGCCGGGGCCCGGGAGCTACCGCCGGCTCGGCGGGCAGCCCTACTGTGCAGCGTGCCTGCCCTTCTTCTCGGCGCGGCAGGCGGGAGGGCAGGCAGTCGCCCAGCAGGCGGGAGGGCAGGCAGTCGCCCAGCAGGCAGCCGCGGCGACCGCGCGGCCCCCGGCTCCGCCCGAGCGGTGTGAGTGCTGCAGCCGCAGCCTCGAGCCGACCGCCGCGCGGTGTGAGGGCTTCTGGCTCTGCAGCGCCTGCACCGGCAGCGATCGGCCTCTGGCGCTCGGCATCGCCCGCGCTCGCCACGTGCGGCGAATGCGCCGGCTCGAGCAAGAGCTCGGCGAAGGGAGCTCATGAGCCTCGATCAGCAAAAGTTCACCTGCCGCATCGAGCTCTCGAAGACGGACGGCATCGCGATCTCGATTCGAGATCTGGAAAAGCCCACCCAGATCTATCGCCAAGTGATCCTCACGGGCAGCTCGCTCGTGATCAAGACGAACGACGATCAGAGCAGCACGACCACCACGCACACCAAGGAGAAGATCACGACGGAGGTGAAGAGCTCGAAGGGCGCGACCAAGATCGAGCAGGGCCCCGAAACGGTGAAAGTAACCTGCAAGACTTTCGAGGTCGCCGCCGAGAGCATCAAGCTCGAGTCGAGCAAGGACACGAAGGCCGTGGCCAAGGGCGCGATGTCGCTCGAGAGCACCGGAGATTTCTCCGCGCAGACGAAAGCCAACTGCAAGCTGACCTCGAAAGCCAAGATGACGCTCGACGCCACGGGTCAGTCGACGGTGAAATCGGCCGCAAAGCTCTCGGCGTCGGCCCCCAAGATGGAGCTGTCCGCCGACGCGTCGCTCGACGCCAGCGCCTCGGGCGCGCTGAATCTCAAGGGCGGGGCGGTGAGCGTCAAGGGCGACATGCGCGCGGAGCTCGACAGCCCCAGCACGACGGTCGGCAGCACGATGACGACCGTGCAAGGGCAAATCGTGTCCGTGACGGGCTCGCTGGTGAAGCTCGGTTGAAGCGGAGGGTCGCGCGTGGCCGTGCAGAGAGGTGAGTTCTTGCCGTGACCGTTCCTTCCTCCCGAGCAGCGCTGTTCGCCGATTTCCTCGATGAGCTACAGCGGCTCGACGATTTCCGGGCCGAATACGGGCAGCGCTACCGGTTCGAGGGGCTCGGTCGGCAGGATCAGGACGTGCAGCGGCTGATCGAAGCGATGGCCTTCTACTCGGCGCGCACGCGAGCCAGCGCGGCCCGCGCGATGGGCGAATACCGGCGCCGCGCGCTCGAGAGCCTCTTCCCCTATCTATTGAGCCCGATGCCGGCCATGGCACTGCTCTACCCGGTGCTCGGAAACAACATGCAGGAATCGCGCCTCTTGCCGGCAGGCGCCGAGCTCACGGTCGACAACGCGGACGATCCCCGGGCTCCGCCCGGCCTGTTTCGCACGCTTCGGGAGCTCGAGGTATTCCCTCTGCACGTCGTGCAGCGCTCGGTGCAAGTGCGGCGCAAGCCCGCCTCCGAGCTGGACGGCGTGCTGGCCCCCGGAGAGGTTGGCTGGCTGCTCTCCTTCGACATCGCCGCCTCCCCGAAGCCGGAGGTCCGCAAACGCTACTACGACGACCCGGAGCGCCCCCTGCGGCAGCTCACCGTCCACCTCAACCCCGGCGGGGATGCGCTGATGGCAGTGCGCTCGTTCGACGGGCTGCGTCGCGCCTGCCTCTCGTGCCGGTGCCGCTTCCTTTCCGACTCGACCGAGCGCACCGTGGTGGAGACGCGCTCGCTTCCCTTCGGGCTGTCGGGCTCGGAAGCCTCGGCCCTGTCCAATCCGATCCAGGAGCTGCGAAGGCTGGTGCATTTCCCGCTTTCGGAGCTCTGCTTTCGGCTTCCGGTGGGAGGAGCCCCGGCCGAGTGGGACTTGCTGCGCGTCGAGCTGATCCTCGACGACCGCTGGCCTGCCAGCGTGTCGTTGAGCGACGACTCCTTTCTGCTCGGTGCGGTGCCGGTGGAAAACTCCGTGCGCGCGACGGCCGAGCCGATCGAGATCGACGGCACGCGCCTTCGCTACCCCATCCTCGCCGCTCAACCGGCGACCGGCATGGTCGTCCGAGACGTGCTGGGCGTATACCTCGCGGACCCCAACGTCCCAGGTGCCCGAACCGCCCTCTTCCCCAATCTGCTGGTAGAGGGCGGCTACGCCGTCGACTTGCACGACGCCGAGGGCAACGCCTGGCTCGAGATCGACGGGGACCTGGATGCGACCAGCCTGCCCCGTTCGATCCACGTCGACGCCCTATGGTTCCAGCCCACCACCGAGGCGCCCAGCGCGCGGACGAGCCACGTGAAGCCCTCTGAGCACGACTTGGGGCCGATCGTTTGGCGGCTCGCCGATCCGGCCGTGAGCTCCCAGCGCAGCCCGCTCGCTTCCGACCAGAGCGGCCTCGAGAGGCTGCTGGACTTGCACGGCAAAACGCAGCTCTCCGCGCAGGAGGTGGCGCGCCTGCTGGAGATCCTCGGCGCCGGAAGCAACGAGGTCTTCTCTCGTTTGCCGCGCTACATCACGGGCGCCACGAGCCAGCTGCTGCCCGACGGCCGCTCCCAGTGGGGTGGCTCCCGCACCTACGAGCTGGAGCTCGGCAAGGTGCCCCCCGTGCTGCTGGCGCCACTGCGCTTGCTTCTGGGGCTCCTGCCCCGCGCGCTGGCGGTGTGGACGGGCGAGAGCGAGGTCGTCGTGCAATGTCGCCTCCGCGACCAACCGGATATGGAAGAGCTGAGGCTAACCTGGAGGGAAACGGATGAATGAGGACGCCGAGGATCAGGCTGCGCTCCGCGTGTGGTTCGCGATCCGCAGCCTGGAGCTCGAGTTCGAGCGCTTGCTTTCGCGCGTCCCCACCCAGGCCGATCGGGCCGAAGCCTGGGCGAGCTTCACGCGCGAGCGCACGGCGCTGGCCCCCCACATCGAGTCGCTGCGGGAGGCGCTGCACTCGGCGCTCGGCGACCTCACCGGCCGCGACCCCTCGCTCGCGGAGCAGTGCCTGTGCGCGCTGCTCATCCAGTGGGACGAAAGAGAGCTGCGCGCCCTGGGGGAGGCCGGCCGCGGGCAGAGCGTGGAGCTGTGGCAGACCCGCTTCTGCGAGTGCTACGATGGGGGCGAGCGCTTCTTTCTGTACCTGGAGCAGGCCCTTCGCCTCGCTCACCCGCCCGCGCTGGCACTGCAGATCTTTCTGTTCTGTCTCCGCTGCGGCGTGTGCGGCCGCTACGCCAGCGCTGATCATCCGGAGCGCGTCGCGTTCGAGGAGGAGCTCGCCCGGCGCGTCGCCGCCGAGGGCCCGCAGCCGAGCGCCGCGGCCACGCCGCGCCCGGAGCTGAGCGAACGCATTGCCGGAGCGCGCTTCCCCTTCTCCTACTACCTGGCGGCGCTGGCGTTTCTGTGCGGCGTCTGGCTGCTGCTTCGCTACGACGCACACCAAGAGGAAACGCTGCAGCTGGGGTCGGAACCATGCAAGCTGAAGTAGCGCCCGGCGGTCCGTCCGGAGGTGCGCCTGCCGGTGCGCCCCCCGAGCCCGACCTCGGCGGCGCCCGGGCAAGGGAGGGGCCCGAGAGCGGGCGCGCCGGGGGAGCCCCCGCTGGCCCGCCCCCCCTGCGACGCTCGCTCGAGCGCGTGCTGTGGGCGGCGCTCGAGGATTTTCCCGAGCCGGCGCACGACCGCCAGATTCGCGACTACGTGGCCGAGCTTTCCCATCTGATGACCGTGGCGGGCGAAGGCGAGAGCGAAAGCTCCGACTCCAGCCGTGCCCACGCCACCTGCGAAGCCACGGGGGACGACGAGGTGACGCTCCTGTGCAAGCTGGAAGATTACCTCGAATCGATCCTGATCGAGCGAATCTCCTCCCGGGTGGGCCGGTGAATGGCGGCTGAGCGGACACCGCTGGAATCTCGGCTCGCCCTGGCGCGGCGCGTGGCGGCGCGCTTGGGCCACGAGCAGCTCCAGGTCGAACACGTGCTGCTCGCGCTGCTCGAGCCCCCGAGCCCCCGTCTGCGCGCCGCGCTGGCGGCGGCGGAAGTGCCTCTCGGCGAGCTGCGCGATGCGCTGCAGCAGGGCATTGCCCAACCCGCGAGCCGCGAGAGCCGTGTCTCCGTTGCGCTTGGCGCGGAGCTCTCGCGGCAGCTCGATCCCGGCACGGAGCACGAGGAGGACGACGACGCGCTGGCGGCCCGCCTGCTGTCGCTCGAGGAGCTTGCCACCGCCCTGCGGCAGCAAGCCTTCGACGTGGACCTGGTGCGAGAGTTGCTCGGCCCGAGGGCGTCGCTCGGCGCAGAGGGCTTCGTCGCACTGGGGCAGTACGCCGAGGACGTGACGGCGCGCGCCCAGCGAGGCCAGCTGGACCCGGTGCTCGGGCGGGACCGGGAGCTGCGCCAAGTGATCGAGGTGCTCACTCGCAGGCTGAAAAACAACCCCCTGCTGGTGGGGGACCCCGGGGTCGGCAAGACGGCCCTGGTGGAAGGGCTCGCCCAGCGCATCGTCACCCGGCAGGTCCCCGAGCCCCTGCGCCAGTGCCGCGTGATGTCCCTCGACCTCGGAGCGCTGCTGGCCGGCACCCGCTACCGCGGCGAGTTCGAGGATCGGCTCAAGCAGGTGCTCGAAGAGGTGGCCGCTCTGCGCCGCATCATCCTGTTCGTCGATGAGATCCACATGCTCGTCGGAGCGGGGGCCGAGGCTGGCGCGGCCGACGCGGCGAACCTGCTCAAGCCCGCGCTCTCGCGGGGCACATTGCGCTGCCTGGGCGCGACGACACAGAGCGAGTACCGAGCGCGAATCGCAAAAGACGCGGCGCTGAGTCGCCGCTTCCAACTGGTCGCCGTGGAGGAGCCCGACGCAGACGCCGCCCTGACGATGCTGCGCGGCGTGCAACCGGCGCTGGAGGCATTCCACGAAGTGCGCTTCGCCGAGGAGGCCTTGCGGGCCGCCGTGCGGCTGGGGCGTCGCTACTTGCCGGAGCGGCGCCTGCCGGACAAGGCCATCGACCTGCTCGACCAGGCCGGGGCCGCCCACAACTTCGACCGGGCGGGTCGCCCCGCCGAGGTCGAGCGGCTCGAGGCGGACAGGCGCCAGCTCGAGGCCGCCGCGCGGACCGAGCCAGGCGATGCCTCGGCGCGCAAGCGCCTCGCAGAAACCGAGCGCGCGCTGCGGGAGAAGAAAGCGAGCTGGCTCGAGCAGCGGGCGCGCGGCGCGCGCGCGCGGCAGCTGCGCGCAAAGCTCACCCAAGCCGAGCAAGCCCTTGCGGCATCCGTGGAGCAGCGCGACTACGCGGCCGCGGCGGAGCTGCAGCACGCGCGCATTCCCGAGCTCTCGCGGCAGCTCGAAGCGCTCGGGCCAGATCAGCCCGAGCCGCTCGCCGCGCCGCCCATCGGCGCGGAAGAGATCGCCCGGATGGTGGCCGCCGCGACGGGCATTCCCGTGGAGAAGCTCAGCGAGACCGAAGCGCAGAGGCTCGGGAGGCTCGAGGCGATCCTCTCTGCCCGCGTCACGGGCCAGCCGGAGGCGGTGCGCACCGTCAGCCGCGCCATTCGCCGGGCCCGGGCCAACCTGAAGCCACCCGGGCAGCCCATCGCGGGCTTCTTACTAGTGGGCCCGACGGGCGTCGGCAAGACCGAGCTGTGCAAGGCGGTGGCGGAGCTCTTGTTCGCCGACGACCGAGCGCTGCTGCGCCTGGACATGAGCGAGTACCAGGAGAAGCACGCCATCGCTCGGCTGATCGGAGCTCCGCCGGGCTACGTGGGGCACGAGGCGGGCGGCGAGCTGACGAACGCCGTGCGCCGGCGCCCGTTCAGCGTGGTGCTGATGGACGAGGTGGAAAAAGCCCACCCGGACATCTTTCACGTCTTGCTGCAAATCTTGGGGGAGGGCCACCTGATGGACGCCACGGGAGCGCGCGTGGACTTCAAGAACACCCTCATGATGCTCACCTCCAACCTGGGGGCGAACGAGGTGGATCCAGGCGCGCCGGCGAGCGAGATGAAAAGGGCCTGTGCCGTGGCCGTCAGACGCCACTTTCGCGCCGAGTTGCTCAACCGCCTGGACGCCGTAGTCGTCTTCGAACGGCTCCGCGATGAGGCGCTGCGCGAAATCGCCGGCCGAAAGCTGCGCGCTCTCTCCGAGCTGCTCGCCGATCAGGGCATTCGACTCGCCGTCGACGAGGAGGCGCTAGCCCACCTGGCCCGCGCCGCTCACGATCCAGAATACGGGGCCCGCCCGCTGCAGCGTTTTCTGATCGACCACGTGCATGATCCGATCGCCGATCGGATCATCGCCGGGCAGCTTGGGCCGGGAGGACTCGTCCGCCTCGGCCCCGAGCTGGAGATCGCGATCGAGGCGCCGGGCGGCGGGGAGTCGGCGCCCGCGTGAGCCCGGGCTCGCGCCCCCTCGGCGCGCTCCGCGCTCAATCCTCCCCCTTCCACTCGCTCACGTAGCGATGTTGTGGACCCGTCGCGAGCCTGAGCCGGGTGGCCTTGCGGCCCGGGATGATCTCGAACAGCAGTCGGTAGACATTGATGTCGAGTCGCTCGTCGATGCGTGTGGGCTCGAAGGCCATGAACAGCTGCAGCTCCCCGTCGCGCGTGTTGATTTGCGCATCCGAAGGGGTGGAGAGCAGCTCCACCGCCGAGTACCAGCCCTTGGCGTCCTCGTCGAAACCGACCACGGCGTAATCGAGCTTGATCATCGTGCTCGGCAGATCCCGCACGAGCTTGTAGCGAAGCTTTACCTGGTTGTCCTTGCTCACGAAGGCGGAAATGCGGATCGGGTCCGCGGGGCCCCCCGCGTACTGAAACTTCTCGATCACCGCGACGCAGCGAATCTGATCGGCCGTGGTTCCCCCACCACTCTGCTTCCGCAGCGTTTGAGGAAGCGGGGTGTTGGCTCCGGGCGCCGGGCTCCACAGCACGATGTCCGGCACGAGGCTCATTCCCCCGAGGCCGCGCCAATCCGAGACGTAGCCGAGCGTGGCCTTGCTCCCGCTGCGCAGGTTGAAGGCCAACGACCACGCGCAGTGCAAGACGATACCGCTGTCACTCGAGTCGGATGGGGGCACGGAAAGCTCGCGGTGCGGCGGGGAGTGTTTCGCCCCGGCACGCCGAGCGTACCCGGCCGGCGCGAAACGGGCCCAATCCCTGCCGCCCGTGGCCGGGGAGCTGCCGAGAAGTAGGCAGGCGCCCGCCCCGGGGGCCACACTGCCCCCGATGACCGCTCCCCCCGTTCCCGGCGCCACTCGCCGCGCCGAAGCGCCCCGCAGCGAACCGACCGCCAGCGCGCGGTGGCTCCGCGCGGACGTGATCGCGAGCCACTACGCGGTGCGGGCGGAGGCGCTGCTGCGCTACAGCCGGCGCGGCATGCTGGCCGCTCGCTGGGAAGCGGGCGAGGGTGTCTGGCTTTTCGACGTGGGCCGAGTGGCGGAGCTGTTTCTGCACCGCGATCAAGCCGTTTCTCCCTCCCTGCGCCAGAGCTGGGGCAGGCTCGGTAGCGCCTTGCTCGGCGGCGCGCGCAGCCCCCGCCGCCGCGCGGCCCAGCCGGCCGCGGGCGCAGCGGAGCTCGGCCCGGCCGATCGCCGCGTGGGCTGAGCCCGCGAGCGCGGGGCGTCCCGTGGAAAAGCGCGGGGTCCCTGGCTTTCCCGGGGGCCTCCGGGTGGCGCGCACCGCGTCCGCGACCGGCGAATAGTTGCCGCCGAGGCGCCGCGGCGCGAACATGGCGAGCCGCGCGGGGCTGCCGCGGAAGGGAGGGACGGCCGTGCACAAGCTCTCGTCAATCGCATTGTTGGCAGCGTCCTTGGGCGTCGCCCCCGGCCTCGCCCGAGCAGGGGGTGGCGCACCGGAGCGGGCCACCCTCGAGGAAGAGCAGAGGCTCGAAACGGAAAGCGACCCGCCTCGGGAGCTCGGGGAGCGGCCCGACGACGTCGAGGCGGCCCTCGCGAGCGGAACCGACGGCGACGAAGCGGCCGAAGGCGGCGGCCGCGGCCGCGGCGACGGCTCGCTGCGGCGCGCCGCCGACGGGGTTCTCTGCGCGCCGGACGGCACGCTGACGATTGGCTACGAAGAAGGTCTCCCGCTCGGCGTCTCGGCCGCGAACACCCGGGCGCGGCGAATTCTCACGTCGGCGTTTTGTAGCAACGAGAGCGGGCTCTCCTGCGACTGCGAGCTTTCCTACCGGAGCCTGCACCGAGGCGACGTGGCGGCGAGCGTGGCGGCGGGCAGGGTTCAGGTGGGCCTGGTCGGTATCCCGCCGGCCGCGCTGCTCGCGAGCGAAGACGAGCCGCGCGCGGTGCTCGCGAGCTCGCAGCTTCTGGGCGTCGACAGCCTGCCCATCTCCCCTCCCTCGCAGGCCGTGGTCGTGCGCAGGGCTCCAGAGGCGGAAGGCGGCGCGGCGCCGAACGACCTGGGCCCGCGCCCGCGGGTGCTGGACGTGGGGCTCTCCACACCGGCCAGGCTTTCACTCGGCGTTGCCCTGGGGCTGTTGGCGCTCGCGCTGTGCATGCGCGCCGTGAACCTGCAGCTGCCGGCCCTCTCGCGTCTGAGGCACCAGCCGGTGCGCGTCGTCGATCCGCGCTTGGTTCGCTCCACCCGGGTGCTGCGCTGGATGCTGCTGTCGGCCAGTGGCCGCGCGCTGTCCCTGGTGTGGGCGGGCCTCGGCGCCTTTGGCGCGTTGCTCGCCGACGCCGAGCAGGGCCCCAGCATGACCCAGGCCAGCCTGCGAGCGACGGACTACGAGATGGGCGCTCTGCACGCCGCCTACCCGGGGCAAAATCTCTACGAGTTCCTGGACACTCGCTGGCGCCGGTGCGACGAAGTGCACGAGTGCTTCAACAACTTCGCGCGCGGGGAAGCCATGGCGCTGGCGGGAGATCAAGATCTGCTCTGCTACCACGCGCAGGAGAGCGGCATCGGCGAGCTCTCTCTCGACTCGGCGGTGGCACCCGCGCCGATGCTGCAGGTGCTCCTGGTCCCGGGCGGTGCGGCCCCGAGCGCGCAGGCGCTTCGGGCGCGGTTGATCGACGCCATGCGGCGCGAAGGCGAGGCACCTCCCCGTTGGGGAAAGTGCCGCGCGCAGGGCGCCGCGCTGCTTTCTCGCAAATGAGCGCCGCACGGGGGCCGAGCACTTGAGCGAACGGAGCCAAACACAGTCCGAAGAGCCCGAGCCCACCGGGCCCGGGCGAGGCGATTTTGCCTGGCCCCAACCGTTTCGGGAGTCGCTCGCCGTGAACGTGAGCGTGGACTCGGAGGGGAGCGGGGCGAGCGTCGACGGGGGCAACGTCAAGGAGCTCTGGCTCGACCTGCAGAGCCACGGGTTCGCCGGCGAGGTGCGCATCTGGGTGGTGGCCGAGCGTGGGGAAGACGAGCTGTTTGCACCGGTCACCGCCGACGCGCCGCTCTCCATTGAACTGGTCGTGGGCAAAGCCCTGTACAACGCCAAGACGGCGCCCGAGCCGCTGCGCCTCGGCGGCTGGGTGACCGAGAGGCGCGTGCGGGAGGTGCCGAGCGAGGGCGTCGCCGCGAGCCCGATTCGCTACCGCGAGTACACGCTCGGATTCTGTGATGCCCCGCGAGCGATGTGGAGCCAGCACCGGCCGAGCGTCGTGTACGCGAACACGACACTCGCAAAGGTCATCGAGGACAACCTCCCCACCGGAGTGAAGCTCGACCTCTCCTGGCCGCGCCTCGCCGCCCGTCGCCCGATGATCTGCCTCGGTCTGGGCGAGGACGAAGCCTCCTTCTACGACCTGCTGATGTGGCTCTGCGACCGGGAGGCGGGCCACGTCGGCTACGACTACGATGAGCAGCGGTTGTGCCTCGGCGCCGCCAAAGTCGACCTCGGCAGACCCGAGGATTTCCCGCTCGGCGCCATCTCCGACACACGGGCCCTGCAGGTCACCCTGGCCCCCCGTCCGCGCCAGGCCGTGCATTTGATCAACTCGCGCTCCGGCGCGACCCCGAAGTGGGAGGTGCCGCAGCCGAACGCGGCCCACGCGGTGCGGCGCGACTACCTGCTGCACACCGCCATCGAGGCGGACGCCAAGACCCGAACGGAGATCGAACGGGCTCGCGTCGCCGCTGGATCGTACGACCTGGCGATCCGCTGCGAGGCCTATCCGGAGGCCTACTTGCCGCCGGGGCGGCTCACCCGGGTCGGCGGAGAATTCGGTGACTCTCTGCTCTTCTCCGAGCAGACGCTTCGGGTTTTTCGTCAGCGCCTCCACGCGCGAGCCACCACGCAGCTACCCGAGCACGACATCGAGAGCGAGACGACCGAGTACTTCGTGTCCCTGCAGCTCGACCTGGAGCCGCAACCGGACGCGCGCTTTCGCTCTCCCCCCTACCGCGCGCCGCGCTACCCGCTGCTGGTCGAGGGCAAGATTCTGTCGGCCGTCGGCAACTCGGGAGACCGCGCCTACACCGTGTACGAGGACGCCAGCGCGGGCAACAGCTACAAGGTGGGGCTCCCGTGCTGGAACGCGACGATCACCATACCGGTAGCCCCGGATTTCGTGCCCGGCCACCTGTATTTCCCGGTGTACAAGGACTCTCGCGTGCTCTTGAGCCTGGAGCTCGAGTCCGCGCGCATCGCCCGCTTCCTGGAGTGGGGAGCGGATGTCGCGGTGCCTTCGGCGAGCCAGGGGAACCAGCTGCTCCTCGGTAAGAACGACAAGAGTGAAACGTCGATCAAGCATTGGTACGTCGACAACCGACCCCAGTTGGTCATCGCCCGCACCCACCAGGGCGACAAGGGCACCGTCTCGCTCGAGGAGGGCACGCTCGTGCTGGAGCTCACGGAAGAGGGAGAGGGATCCGGTTTCGGCAGCACGGTGAGCGTCGAGCCGCAGGCGCAGATGGCGAAGGCCCAATCTTCCCAGAAAGCCGAGCTAGCCCAGGCCGACCTCGAGCAGGCGCGGGACGGCGCAGCCCAGAGCCTGGCTGCGAGCAGCCAGCGCGCGGCCACCGCGGTTCGCTCGCAGGCGGAGAGCCTGAGCCAAGCGGTGGATCAACGGTCGAGCGAGGTGCGCCAGGCGCTCGACGAAGTCTCCGATGGGGTCGGGGCGCAGGTTCAGAGCGCGGTGGATCTGGTGGCGGAAACGCGAGGCAAGCTTGACGAATTGCTCGATTGAGGGCGCCTTGCGCCCGGCGGCGGAGGGCTGAGCCGTGCGCATCATCAACCAAGCTCGCGAGGAGCTCGCGCAGTGCCGCGCGAGCGCCGAGGGCTCTCTGGCGCGAGCCGAGGCCCGCGTTCTTTCGCTCGAGAAGAGCATCGAAGGGACCGCCCGCGAGCTGCCCGCGCTCGGCGCCGAGCTGCAGCGAGGCGCGCAGCGGCTCTCCGAGGCCCTCGAGCGCGCCGAGGCGCAAGCCGCACGGGTCGCCGCCTCCCTCTCGGGCGACCAGATCAGCGCGGCCGCAGGCGATATCGCCGACTTCGAGCGAGCGGCACGCGGCAGAGCACAGCCTCTGATGGAGGCTTCCCAGCAGGCGGTGGACGGGGCGGAGGCTCTCGTCCGGGAGCTGACGGGTGCCACCTCCCTCGCAGGCGACTGTGCGCGTGTGATCGCCTCGGCGCGGCAGAGCCTCGCCGACTCGACCCGACGCGGGACCGAGGTGGCCGGGCGAGTCGAAAAGCAACTGGTCGAACTTCGGCAGGGCCTGAATCGCGCGCTCGACGAGGTCCAAACCGCGGCGGTCGCCGGGTTGCAGAAGCTGCAGGCGTCGACCGCGGCGTTCGTCGATGAAATCAAGGGGCTGCTCGACGGCATCGAGAACGCCGTGCGCGCGGCCACCGCTCCGATCGCGGAAGGGGCCGAAGCCCTGCAGCGCCTGGTGACCGACGTGATCACGAAGGCCGCCGACCTGATCGAGACGATCCAGGGCTTGGCGACGACGGTCCTGTCCGCGATCGACAAAGTGCCGGTCAGCAGCCTGCCCGAGCCCATGGCCAAGCCGGCCGTCAGCACCCTCACCCAGGTGGCGAGCGAGTTCGCAACCCAGCTGCAGGCCGGCGCGAAGGCGGCGAGCAGCCAACTCGAGGCAGCCAGCACCCAGATCTCGTCGTCGATCGAATCGGCGCAAGCCAAGCTGTCGGAGCAGCTCGAGACCGCGCTCGCTCCGCTGCGCGAAGAGGTCGGCAAGCTGGTGGCTCGCATCCGCGAGCAGCAGGCCAAGCTGCAGGAGCAAATCGCCAGCGCGCTGGCGGAGCTCGAGAGGCGCCGCGACGCGTTTCTCGAGCGGGCCCGCGACCAAATCGAAAAGTTGACGGCGCCCGCCTCGAAGCTGCTCGCCGAGCTTTCCGAGCAGGTTCGAGCGGCAGCCGAGCAGGCCACCGACGCCATCGCTTCGCCCCTCGAGCAGGCCGCCGCCCGGGTCGAGCAGCTCGGCGAGCTGAGCGGACGAAGTCGAGAGAGCCTCACCACGCTGATCGATCGCGTCGAACGGGAAGTGACCGAGGTAGGCCGGCAATCCCTCGAGCTGCGGCAGCGCTGGCCGGGACCCTGAGGCCAACGATCCCGCGGCGGGCCTGCCGAGTACACACCCCGGGCCCCCGAGCGCAACGCCCCCTGGGGTGACCTGCAGATCGCTCCGACCCGACTGAAGTAGTCATACCCGTTGCCCGTCATGCACGACATGCCCCCGCGAACGACCACGCCACCGCGATCCGCGACCTTTCGCCACCGCGCCGCGTGCGTGGCGCTCGGGCTGTGGTCGGTGTCTTGCGTGGACCCCCAATTCGCGCCACCCGAGCAGACCCCGGGAGACGCCGGCGGCACCGCGAGCTCCGGCGGCCGCACCTTGGGCGCGGAGCTCCCCGACCACCAACCCTCCGGCGACGGTCGCCCGGCGCTCGCGAGCGGGGGCGACGTCGCGAGCAGGGAGGGCGTCGCGAGCGGGAGCGGTGCCGAACCGAGCCCCGCGGTCGACTCCAGCGGTGCGGCGGGTGCGGTGGGCACGCCGGGCCCGCGCGGCTCACACGCCGGGGACGCCGGCGGCGACCCGCCGGGCAGCGGGGCGGCAATCGCTTCAGGCACGAGCCTTCCGGGGCAAGAAGCCGCCGGCACGGCCGCCCTTCCCGACGCTGGCGCCCCGGATTCCCCCGGCACGGATCCCCCCTCCACCGCGTTCGGCGGGGAAGCGGCGCTCGAGAGCCTCCCCGACGCGGGGGGCCTCACCGAGGGGCCTGAAATCGTCGTCTTCTCCGCTTCCGGGACGGGCGATTTGGGCGGCCGCGCCGGAGCCGACGCCGCCTGCGCCGCCGCGCTGGACCGCATCGCCCCAACCGCGGGCAGCCAAGCACACGCCTTCCTGTGCACGGGCGACGGGGACACCGTAGCCGACATGGCCTCCAACTTCGGCGTGCCCGCGAACGCCCCCGTGGTGAGCCTCGACGGGACCGAGCTTGCCGCGAGCTTCGAGGACTTCTACACCGGCCGCCTGAGCGCCACCCTGGCCGACGCGAACGTGCTGGGAGCGAGCGGGGTGACGCAGTTTCTCGTCGGCTGCGGGCCGCATGGCACCCTCGCGGGGTGCCGGTACCGCTGCCGGGGCTTCGAGACGGATTCGGCGGGCCGGAGCGCGTGCGTCGGGCGCACCGACTCGCTCTCCTACGACTGGTACGTCTGGGGCAACATTCTCTCCTGCGACGCGCAGCGCGCGTTTCTGTGCATCGCGTACTGAGCGGTGCGGGGGGAAGCTCCCAGGTCCGGGCCCCTGGGGCGGGGAATCGACCTCTCGACCGATCTGTGACCGTTCGACCCGGAGCGGGTCGGGCCGGCGCGGTCCCCCCCCGGAGTCGCGCCGGCGGCCGCGCCCGAATCGCCCCCCGGAGGGAATCCTTTTCGCCGAGCGTGGCTCGGACCGAGCGCAACCCGACCGAGAGGAGGCGAGAGCCCATGCTCAGAAACTGTGCCGCTTGTGGCAAAACGAATCGCATCCCCGCCGCGCGGCTCGCCGAAAGCGCCCGCTGTGGCTCGTGCAAGGCGGCCCTCGAGCCCTTGAACACCCCCTTGGAGGTGGGCGCCGAGGAGCTGGATGAGATCGTCCGCACCGCAACCGTGCCCGTCCTGATCGACTTCTGGGCCGCTTGGTGCATGCCCTGCCGCATGGCCGCTCGCGAGGTCGCGCGCGTCGCGCGCGAGATGGCGGGCGAGGCCATCGTGCTGAAGGTGGATACCGAGAAGCACCCGCAGCTGGCCGCACGTTTCGGCGTGCAAGGCATTCCCAACTTCGCGGTCCTGAGCGGGGGCAACCTGGTGCTTCAGGAGGCCGGGCTCGTCGACCACCGCCAGCTCGAGCGCTGGCTCACCGAGGCGGCGCGCACCACCTGAGCGCACCGCTCGCAGGCGAGCTTTCAAGGGGACAGGGGGAGCAGCCCGCGCAGCGCGGCGCGCACCGAGTCCTGCACCGCCGCCGGGACGGGATCGGGGGGCAGCCGGCTGCATAGCGACAGCGTTCGCTTGAGCGAATCACAGCGATTGCGGCAGCGCGCGCAGCCTTCGAGGTGGGCGCGCATCCGAGTGCAAAGCTCGGTGCTGATTTCCCCCTCGAGGTGCTTCGAGTAGAGCGTCAACACCTCTGGGCACGC
Organism: Polyangiaceae bacterium; assembly: GCA_050299315.1. Lineage (GTDB taxonomy): Bacteria > Myxococcota_A > Polyangia > Polyangiales > Polyangiaceae > SZUA-265. The sequence continues at coordinate 114,176 of JBNKVS010000089.1, read as the reverse complement.
GCCCGCTCCCCCGACCGGCTCTGCCACCTGCAGCGTCGGCGCCAACAGCTCCCGTACGCGCAGACGCGCTCGGTGCAGCCGGCTCTTGACCGCGGCGACACTGATTCCCAGCGCCTCGCCGACCTCGATCGCCCGCAGGCCCTCCACATCCCGCAGCAACAGCACCTCGCGCTGATCGGCCTCGAGTGAATCGATCGCTCGTTCCAGCGCCACACGCAACTCCTTCGCCCCCGCCGCCTCGTCGGGCGCGGCCCCGGGATGGGAGAGCACTGCCTCCTCGGGCACCTCCTGCTCGAGGGAATGCTCGCGGGGCGGGGCGTACTTGCTCCGACGGAGCTTCTTCAAGCAAAAGCTGCGAGCGATGGCGTACAGCCACGTGGAGAACGAAGAGCCCCCGCGAAACTCACGGATGGATCGCGCCGCGGCGAGCAGTGTTTCCTGCAGAACGTCCTCGGCATCCACCTGCCGTCGACACATCTTCATGCCGAAACGGTAGACGCGCTGCTGGTGCGCCTCGATCAGCTGCTCGAGCGCGGCTGCATCACCCTGCTGGGCCGCCTCCAGCAGCTGCCCTTCGCTCTTCGGTTCCAAGGCCGACGAGTATCGGCCATGGTTTGCGCGGAGGCAAGCTCGGCCGGCCTCCGCCCGCGACCCCCAATGGTCCACACCGAGCCTCGAGACGGCAGGCGTGCTTCGGCCGGCGGCTGCGTCGACGCACGGCTGCGTCGACGCGCGGCCCGCCGTCGGCCACCGGTTGCACCGCGCGCAAGAGCGCGCCGGAGCTCTACTCGGTCAGGTAGGTGATGCTCAACACCTGCTCGCCCGGGTCGAGCAGCGCCAGGTCGCTTTCGAGGTCGCGATCGGTGCTCTGGGGAAAGATGACACGAAACTTCGCCCTGCCCTGCGGCATCGCCTCCTGGATCACCCAGCGAATGTCCCCACTGACCGCCACCCCGCTCGGCTCGGAGAACACCGCCACGGTCGCGTCCGGGCTGGCGCGCACGGCCTTCTCGTCGATGGCGTCGAAGAAGCTCCGCTCGACGTGCAGCGCGCCGAGCCCCGCTCGCCCCAGAGGCTCGCCCACGGTCTCGGCAATCTCGAATCTCAGTCGAGCGTCCTGCAAGTGGGCCCCTTGTCCAATCGCGGAGAGGTCGAAGCTCAGGAACGCGGCGACGCGGGCGGCCGAGCCAGCCAAAAACGGCCCGTCCCCCGCGCACAGTGCGCCAGGTTCCGCACAGCCGAGCAGTGCGAGGAGGCCTCGTGGGTCCCCGGGGGGTTCCCCTCGGGGAGCCTCCCTCCCAGCCTCGGCCTCGCTTTCACCCGGCGGCGGCGTCGGGATTGCCATGGGCTCGGCCGGACCCTCTGCGGACGGCTCCGAGAGCGCTGCCGTCAAATCCGCCACCAAGGCGCTCCCCGTGTGGCCCACCTCGCGATCCGCGGCGAGCCGCAAGACCACCTCTCGAAAGGTGAAGAACCGAAGCTGCTGGGCCTCGAGCGGCGCACCGTCTGCGCCGCGGCCGCCTTCCCCCAGCTCCACCACGATCGCCTCTGGCTCGGCATCGAGGCCTCGAGCGTAGGGCAAGGGTGCGTCGAAGCCGACCCGGAGCAAGCTTCCGTCTCCTTCCCAGGAGAGCACGGGCTCGCCAGGCGCGTTCGTCCGCAGAGCTCTCGCAACGCTCTGCTCGTCCATCGAGCGACTGAACTGAATCAGCACCTCGGCATCGGCGAAGACGCCCAGCTGGCCATCCTCCGGCTGGGTCCAGAGCACCTGCGGAAGACCCGACGCCCGCTCGTCATCGGAGCGCCCTTCGGAAGCACGAAGGTGCAAGGGCGGCTCCTCCACCTCCGCAGAGGCGCCCCTCGAGGCATCGCCCGGCGACGCCGGCTGCCCAGGTGGCGCGCCTTCTTGCGCCGTGCCCCTCCCAGTCGCCGAGTCGTACAGGCCACTTCCGTCTACCCCACCGCACGAAAGCATGATCACCGCCAGCAGCCCGTTCCTTGCACCCACGTCGTTCCTCCATCGAGAAGCCGCGCACCCATCGCTGCGCGATCGCTCGCTACACCTCTGGGGATACGAGCCCGCAGCGAATCCCGCCAACCGTGCCGGTTGTCGATGCTTGCCTCCGCCGACGCTCCCCCACGCCCGTTGCCACGACGGCCTCGGCCTCAACCAAGAGCCACGGAACGCTTCGCGTATCACAGTGAATCACATCAGCCAATCGAGATGCAGGCACGCCTACTACACCGGCAACAAACCAGACCGCCGCGCCGAATTAGTCGCGCTCGAACGAAATGCGTCAACCTTTCTGCAGGCCCAGTGTTCGCCATGCGGAGGTCTACCGCGTACAATCGCGCCACCTCGCGGGCGCCCTGCGTCCGCCAGAATTCCATACTGACTAGACGCACGCGAGCTGCCGCGCGCGCCCTGCGCGGCCGGCACGCTCCCGACGGCCCACGGCGCGCCCAGTGTTTCCCCATGTGCAACACAAAAAGCAGGAGGACTCGAGCCGCGCGGCGAGCCACCTCCCACCCTCCACGCACCACCGCCCGAGGCGCGGTGCAGGCCCGCGGAGCTCGATAGGAGAGACCCGTCGAGCGGCGCACCGCGCCCTCCCCGCGCGGCGCGAAACTGCACTCGAGGCGCGACGCCGAAACGTGCCTCCGCCGGCGGGTGAGAGCCGCGGCCCGCGCGGCCCGTTGAAGCCGCAGGCTCGACCCCCTCGGCTCGCCGGTGCCGCTCGCGCCGCAGCGACGGCGGAGCCGCCCCCGATGCGGGGACCGGGCCGGGTGCGAGGCAGGCTGGAGGAAGCGGCGACGAACGAGCTCGTCCACCTTTCAGGACGCCGACTCGATACACTGGTCGCACGCAATTCCACCAAGCAACCAGCCCTGACGGATTTCCCGCGGCATCCGCCACGCCAACGCGCACCTCGTTCGCCTGCGCCCCCGCAATGCGGCGCGGCGAGAGGCGTGCTCGGCTCGCGATGGGCAACGCGCTTGCCTTCGTTGCGGGTCGCGGCCCGCGACCCCTGACTCATGTGTGCTAGCCAAAGCACTCGGTGCGCGACGGCGCAACGAGACGGCGCGAGCGCGATGCGCTTGTATGGGAAGCGGTTTTCAGGAGAAATCGCGGGCCAATCGACACAAAAAAAGAACGGTGAGCGCCACGATCCCGGTGGGCCACGGCGCCGCTGGCCGCGCTCGCCAAGGAGAGGCCGCCCCTAGAGAACGACTAGCGTCGGATGCAGTTGTCGCGCTCTAACGTGCAACACCAGTGCGCGACACGATGTCGTCCAACGAGGCTTCGACTCCCGCCGAGACCGCTGGCTAAGAGCGCCTCAATCGGCGATACTCAAAGGCAAGGGTGCGACTGCGAGTCGAGCGCCTTTGATAAGTGTGTGCGCCACTCAGTCAATGGGCGTGCGGGTTCGAGCGAGGGCTTTGAAGAGAGTGCTTTGAATGCGTGTCGAGTGGGATCCGCGGGCTCCCGCGCGGTGCCCGACGCTCGTCGTGAAGCGCACACGGGCGCAGGGCCCCGAGGGCGACATCACTCGAGGTCGAGGCGCGCAGCGGGCCCCCCGAGCGGCGCGGCGTGCCAGTTGTGCTGGCGTACCGAGGAGCGCACGGAGAGACGGAACGCACGGAGAGACGGAACGACGGGGCGGCAATCGCAACACCAAGGGTAAGAGGTTATTCAGGATGATTCGAAACAGCAAACGCACTACGCACGATGACACCCGAGCGGTCCACATCCCAGGGGTCCCGGCCATGCCGGGGCGCTCCGCGCGGCACCCGCACGGAAGGCGGCTCCGGGCCGCCGCAGCACTCTGCCTCTCCGCAAGCGTCGTGGGGTGCGGCGGAGAAGCCCCGCTTTCGGAGCAGGGCCCCGCCTTCGGCGCCAAGCAAAGCGCTCTGTCGGCGCGCCAGCGCGGAGGCCGGTCGGAAGAAGGCGCCATCGTCCTCGATTGGGTGGAGACGGCGTTCGAAGTGGTTCGAACCCAGAGCGTCGGCACGCCGGCCGCCGGTCGCCTGTACGCGATGACGTTTGCGGCGATGTTCGACGCAGTCAACGGCATCGGGGGGCGGCGTGGCCCGGCGTTCCAGCACGCAATCGTGCCGCCCGACGGCTCACCACGGCGCGCGAACCGACAGGCGGCGGCCGCGGCGGCCGCCCACGCCGTGCTGTCGGGCCTGGCGCCGGGTGCCCAGGAGTTGCTGGACGAGGCCCTCGAGGTCAGCACGGCCTCGCTGCGCGGGAGAGTGGCGGCGGGCCTCGCCTGGGGTCGCTTCGTCGGCGAGCGCACGCTGGCCGTGCGCTCCGTCGACGGCACGCAGGTCGCCGACGTGGTCACCCCCCCGAGCGCCGACCCCGGCGTGTTTCGAACCACGTTCGACCGGCGGTACGCCAACATGGAGCCGTTCGCGATCGACTCGTCGGCCCCCTACCTGCTGGGCGAGCCGCCGCCGGCCCTGACCAGCGCCGAGTACGCGGCCGGCGAAAATGAGATCTTCGTCAAGGGCAGCGAAGAGGACGACGATCCGCGACGACAAGCCATCGCGCTCCAGTGGGAGACTCCCTCGGGAACGATTCGGCCGACGGGTAGCGCCATCCAAGGGGCGGTCGCGCTGGCCCGGAGCGAATGCACGGATCGGCAGCTGCTGCCCACGGCGCGGCTCTTCGCGCTCGTCGGCATGGCCGTGGCGGACACGCTGATCCCGATTTGGCACGACAAGGCCGCATACCTCTCCTGGCGACCCAAGCCCGCCATCCAGCGCGCCGACGAGGACGGAAATCCGAGCACGACGCACGATCCGGACTTTCAGACTCGGTTTGGCTCCACCGGCGGCTCGCCCGAGTACCCGTCGGGGCAAGCGGCCTTCACTTCGGCGGTGGCCACGGTGCTCGAAGGCTTCTACGAGGATCGCCACTTACGCTGGTGCTTCGGTTCGGACGCGAACCCCGCGGGCCGCTGCTACCGCAGCGCGCGCGACATGGGGGACGAGGGCGGCCTGTCACGCGTCTTCCAGGGAGTTCACTTCCGATTCACGGTCGAAGCGAGCCGCCCCGTCGGTACCGGCGTCGGGCGCGAAGTCGTCGAAACGGCGCTGCGGCGAAACACACACTAGTGCCCCGTCCGATGGGTCGTAATCACTGATTGTCGGTCGCCGCGGGAAGAGAGTCGTCTTGCCTCGAGCGGCGGACGGGGCACGTCGGCGCCGAAGGCGCCGCAGAGAAAATGGGGTGCCGTGTCCAAGACGCCCCCCCAGCGCAAACCACCCCGGGCCGCCACAGGCGGACCGGCCCGCGGTGGTTTGTGATTGCGTCTCAGCGGACACAGCACTAGCCGCTTTTTCGCGCGGGTGGATGCCGCGGGGTTGCCTGCAGCCCTGCGCGCCGCGCCGCCGCGCGAGCGGGGCGGGAACGCGCAGATGGCTCGCGTCGGCAGAATCTGCTGGCGCGGGAGCCCGTCCCACCTCGAGGCCCGCGGCGGCGGCGAACCGGCCCCGCCGCTGGGGACCCGCCTCGGAGTTTGGCTCAGCCCGCGTGCGGGTTCGCGCGCCACCGCTCGGGCACGGGCTCGCCCGTCAGGCTCCGGAGAAATTGAACCAGGTCTCGAACCTCCGCACCGCTGAGCCCGAGAGGACGAATCTTGGGGTCCAGCTCGCCCGCAAATGTTCCGACGGGCCCGCCACCGCGGTTGTAATGCTGAACGACCTCTTCCAACGAGGTTGCGCTGCCGTTGTGAAAGTAGGGGCCCGTTTCTGCGACGTTGAGCAGCCCAGCCGTTCGAAATTGCCCCTTGGTGCTCTCGTCCTCGGGATCCGCAGCCTGGAGCTTGGCCATCCCGGTCTCCGGATCCGCGCTGTATCGCCCCGCCGAGTTGTACGAGTTGCTCAGAAGCCGGGGTACGTCCTGGAATCTCCCTTCGTCCACCTGGGGCGTGTGGTCGCCCACGGCCTGGATGACGCCGACGTTGTGAAAGCGTTTGTCGCTCAGCACCGGCCCGAAGTGGCATTCGTTGCACGCTGCCTTACCAATGAACAGCGCGAGGCCGCGGCGGGCCTCGGCGGTGAACCCCGGCTCGGCCGGGTCGCGCAGATAGCGCCCGAACGGCGAAGAGCCGCTCACGAGGCGGCGCTCGTAGGCCTCGAAAGACTTTCCCACGTTGGCCATGATCCACCCGACCGCGCTTCGGTCGTCCGCGCTCATCATTTCCCAAGGGCCGTCCGGGTCGCCCGGCGAAGCCTTGGGTCGCCCCGTGGAAGGAAACCGATCGGCGTCCGGAGCGGCCGGGTCCAGCGCCGGATCCAGCGCGCCAAAGATGGCTTCGTATTCGTCCTTGTACTTGGCGTACACGGCGTGCGCGACGAGCAACCGCGTGCTCGCTGCGTTGGCCCGAGTTTCGGGAGACCCGGCCCCTTGGGCTGCCAGCGTATCTCGGCGCCCTCCCCAGTTGAACCAGTCGTAATAGGCCACGTTGACCAGGCTGGGCGTATTGCGACTCGTGTACCCAGTGCCGTGGGACATGCCCCCGGTGGGACGACTATCGGAAAAGTACCCCTCCGGGTCATGACAGGTAGAGCAAGATACCTTGCCCGCTTCGCCCACTTCCCCGCTCGGCCCCTCCTGGCGAATCTCCGTGGAGAACTCGGCGTCGAAGAACAGCTTCTGACCGAGCTCGGCGGCCCGCTCGTCGTCGTAGAACTCGTTGAACGGGCTCCCCGAAACCGGCTGCGAAAGGGGGGTGAGGCGCTCGACCGCGCTCCACTCTTGCTTGGTGAAGCCGTCTTCCCCGCCTACCAGATTCTCGCTGCCACAGCCCATCATCCCGAACGCCAGCCCTAGGCAAGCGCTTCGGGCGCTGGCGCGTCTCACGACTCGTATCGGTGGTGGATTCCTCATGCTGGCTCCCCGAAAAAAGGCGCGACGGCGATGGGACATCAATACCTCAGGAGGAGCGAGCTCGTAAACATGTCGTTGTCGAACGGCTCCACATCCCCGAGCTCCAGGTTGTGGTAATATTCTGCCTTGACGAGCATGTTCGGGTTGATCACCCAACGCGCCCCGCCCGTGAACCTCGCCTGATCCGTGATGTACGCGCGCTCCGTCGCCAGGCTCACGACGGAGTCGCGCAAGCCTGCGCGCAACAGGAACCCGAGCTCCGGTAGAGCCTGCCAGTCCAGCTCGACGTAGCCGGACGTCTTCAGGTCGAGAGCCCAGACCCGCTCCTCCGTGCTGCCGGGCGCTTCCCCGCGGATGACCTCGGCCTTCGCAGAGAAATTCGTCGCACGGTACTCCAAATCGGCCCCGACGAACCAAATCTCGCCGTCGCTTCGCGTGTCGCCGTCTTGCGCGCCCCACTCGCCGGAGATGCCGACCTCGAGGCGATCTCCCGCGAGCATCGGCACCGCATCCAGCGGCGCGCGAAGCGCCACCCGCCCGCCGAGCACCTTGCCGACATTGGCATCGACCTCCCGGTAGAAGTCGAACTGCTCGACGGTGGAGGTGTTGTTGGTGAGCGAGGCCGCCAAGATCAACCAGTCGTCGAACAGCTTGCTGCGCAGCTTGACACCCAGCTGGGGCCCGGTGGTGTACCGGGCGATGAGCGAAGGGGTGACTCCGAAACGCTGGTCCGACTTCCGGTTCTTGTATTCGATGCCGAAGACCGGCAAGATCTTCCCCACGAAAAGCGAGGTGCTTCCCTCCTCGGTGAGCACGTACTCCAGCTCGGCGAGGTCGACCTCGACGAAATCCCCCACCGCGAAGTCTCGCTCGGCGCTGCGCGGCAGGAAATTCACGCTCGTGCGCAGGATGGCTCGCTGGGCAAGCGAGTAGTCGAGCCGCAGATTGACCTCGTTTGCGATGAACCCGGGAGCCCCTTGGGAGTTCACGCTGTCGAAGCGATCGATGCCGGGCGCGTCCCCCAGGTCGGCGGCTTCCCCTCTCGAATTGACCGGGCTGCCGAGAATGTCGCCGACGAATGTCCACCCGTAGCCGTCGTACCGTGGAAACTGGGTGTTGCCCGCGTCTCTCACCCAGCCCACGCCATCGTTGCCGATCGGAGCGAAGAACCCGATGTCCACGTAGCCGCCAATCGTGAGCGGATCGGCTCGGCTCCGCCAGTCGTCCTCGGCCCGTCGCAAACGCTCTTCGAGCTCGGAGATTCTCTCCTCGAGCACCCAAACGCGATCGCCCTCGGCAGCGACGGAAGCGTTTCTTGCCGCGGGCTCCGACCGCGGCTCCTCGGACGAAGCCTCGCGACCAGGCAAGCTGGGCGCTTGGGCGCGAGCATTGGTTGCGCGGGAGGCGATTCCCCCCACGAAGGCGGCCATCAGAATGCTTGCCGGCAGCTGCCTCATCGCGCCGCCTCCGAAGGCGAACGACGCCTTTCATCTTCCAGGCGCATGAGCTCCAGAACCACCTCCTGAACGTTGAAACGGATGGGAAACGTACCTTCGTCGCTGCCGGCGTGAAATGCGAACGCGCCCTCGCGCCACTGGCTGACCTGCTCCACGGTGTGAAGAGTGACTTCGAAGAGCACACGCGCAAGCTCTTCTTTGCTGACCAGCTCCTCACGAAGCACGAGCTCTGCGACGGTTCTTCCGTCCTCCTGCCGCGAGCCAATCTCGCGAGCGAGAGCGCTCGAGAGAGCCCTTTGGAGGACGCCGCGGTCGACTAGCTTTCGGGTCACGAGCAGCTCCGAAAGCGGCTTGATGCCGGGCGCAGAACCGCCTGTCAGCATGCCTTTCTGCATGCACACGATGCCCACGCCCTGCGGGCCGGATACGACGAGTGAGCCCGTCTTCTCTTGCAGGCGGAGAAACTCCAAGAGATTGACGAGATCGAAGCTTTCGAGCGCTCCGCGGATGGAGGCTGCCCCGTCTGGGGAGCTCTGAGGCTCTGCGCCCGCTTGACGCACCAACAAAGACTCGAGCGTAGCCTGGATGTCATCGTCTTCCGGCTGCAACGCCGCGGCCCGGAGCAGCGCCCGCCGAGCTCCTTCCCGATCCCCCAGCTCCTCCAGAACCAACCCCAAGTTGAACGACCCGACGGCGCTTTGCGGGGCGAGCCGCTCGGTCTGCTGAAAAGACTGTGCGGCCTCGTTCAGGCGCCCCTGCAACTTCAGCACGATGCCCTGGCCACAGTGAGCTTGCGCCGAGAGCGGATCCAGCTCGAGCGCCCGCTCGAGCTGCTCTGCGGCTTCTGCCCCACGGCCCGCCAAAGAAAGCGCCATCGCCAGGTTCGCATTGGCCCCGGCTTCCCGTGGAGACTCCTGCGCGAGCCGAGAGAAGAAGGAGAGCGCCCCGTCATACCTCCCGGCCGTACACAGAGCAATCGCAAAAAAGGTGGCGGCATCGGGGTCCCTTCCCTGGCCTGCAGCGAGTACTCTGCGCCAGCATGCGATCGCGCCGTGCGTATCACCAAGCTCCGCCAAAAGCGCGGCCAGGCGGCGATTCGCCTCCAGGTGCTCGGGCAGAGCAACAAGAATGTGAGACAGATGGTCAGCTGCCTCGGGGAGCTCCCCGAGCTCTTCGCACGCTTCACTGGCGAGCAGCCGCAGTCTCGCCTCTCGCGGATGATCGTGCAATGCTTCGGCGAGTAAGTCCGCGGCTTCTGCGCTTCGGCTAGCATCGAGCAGAAATCGAGCTCTCTCTTCATGCAACGAGATTTGATCCGTATCAGTCACCACGCACCCCTGGGCTGCTTACTCGATGAGTATACCGCCGCTCGCTGAATCTGCGCCGCTACCCTGGAAAGGGCAGGGGGCCGGGCTGGGCAATCGCGAAGGCCGCTCATGATAGTCATGAATCACCGATCTCGACAGGAGCTGACCACGGAGCCGCGAGCTATCCAGCGGGTCGCGCAGTACTCGCTGCTCGGCGTGATCGGTGAGGGGGGTATGGGCCGATTGTACGTCGCCCGCCCGCACGACGTTAAGAGCACGACTGGCACCGCCGCGCTGCGCATCGTGCATTCCTCCCTGGCGAGCAGGCCCGGGTTTCGAGATTCATTCGTACAACTTTCGAGGTGCCTCCCGAAGCTGGAGCACCACGGCCTTCGCGCCTGCTTCGAGCTGGGCGAGCACGAAGGAACGTATTTCATCAGCGGGGAGTACCTGCCGGGCGAGAGCCTGGCGTCGATTCTCGCCCAATCCGGCGGCCCCCTCCCGATCGACCTGGCGACTCACATGGCGAAACAGGCAGCAACGGCGCTTCACTTCTGCCACACCGCCGAGCGCACTGCGGGTACCAGCGGAGGATTCATTCACGGTGCAATTCACCCGTCCAATTTGTTGGTCACGTACCACGGTACGGTGAAACTGTGCGACTTCGGCCTGGGGCCGCTGCGTCAGCTGGCGCTCCCAGAGGAGCCGCTTTCGCAATTGGCGGCTCCAGGGGAACCGCTGTCGTCCAGAACGGCCACGGACATGGCACGAGCGTACCAGTCTCCGGAAGAAAAGGCTGGAGGCGAGTTGGATTGTCGCACCGACGTGTTCCGCCTCGGAGCGATGCTCTGGGTTTGCCTGACCGGTCAACGGCCGCCGAGTGAGGCATTCGGTCCGGGCGCCTCCCTACCCGAACGCGCCGCGGACTTGCCCGCGGCGCTCGGCTCGATCGTGAAGCGCTCGCTTTCGTTGGACGCCGCCGATCGATTTCGCACGGCGGGAGAGTTGGCGGAAGCCCTCGGCGCCACCTTGGGACCGCACGGCCGAAGGCCCACGCCCAAGCACGTTCGCCGATGGTTGGAGGGGCTTTTCGGCGCGGACCGAGGCCGCCTGCAGAAAGACGTGGCGCGAGGCAGAAGAATCGATGAAGCGGTGGCGCTGCTGGCCAGCCCAGCGCAGAGTGGCGCGATTTCCGGGCCCATGGCGCGCATCGCCAGACCGGAGCCGCGTCAGCTCTGGTCGACGACTCGCGGCGTCTTCGAGCACCTCGATCGTCGATCGAGCCTGCCACCGCGCCCGCCCCCGTCGCGGCACGGGGCGGTGGAGGCCGTCCCCCCTCCCCCGAGCGCCCTCGTCTGGATGCGCCCGGCGTCGATCGCACCTCCCCGAGTGTCCGTGGGGCCAACGCCGCTGTCGGTTGCCACCAAGCCGCCGCCCGACGGCGAGCGGGATGGCCTTCGGCCCTTCGGCTACCTGAGCCTCGGAATTCTGGGAGCGGGCGCGATCGCGGTAATCGGGACGGTGTTGCTTTGGACGCCCCATCCCGGTGCCGCGTCCCGCGACGAGGCGCCTTTGGCACATCCCCTCGGTCGAGTCTTCATCGACAGCGATCCGCCGGGGGCGCTGATCTTCGCCGATGGCGAGCCCACCGGGCTGCGAACGCCAGCTGCGCTCGAAGGGCTCACGGTCGGGCGCGCGATCGAGCTGAGCCTGCAAAAGCCGGGCTTTGCGAGCCAGCAGCGCCCGTGGACCGTCGAGGCTGGTCCGGGTCACGAGCTCTCTTTTTCCCTGTCCGCCTCGGACGGGCTGGTGCGTCTCGCCGGCGTACCACCGGGGGCGAGCCTGTACGTGGACAACCGCCCGGTCGCACTCGCCGAAGGCGAAGCGCTGCGCCTGTCGGTGGGCGAGCACTCGATTCGGGTCGAAGCGAACGGCTCGTTGTATTTCTCTGGCGTGCTGCCCATCGTGGCTGGCGACCAAACGATTCGGCTCGACCAGGCAGAGGCTCGACGTTGACGCACCTTGCAGACATCGCACGGCTGGCGGTGAGCTCGCCACCCGTGGGCGACTCCCGGCGCAGGAGCCTGGGGCTATTCTTCGGCACGGTTCTCTTTTCCATCGCGGCGGCTAGCTCGTGGCTAGTACAGCGCCAGCTCGCGGAGCTCGTGAACGCAGGCGAGCGAGCCGAGCTGTCGCAGAGCGCCGAGGCCCTGGAGCAACTGCTGGCGGAACGCCGCGCACACCTCGTCGCCGTAACCAGCGTTCTGTCCGATGACACGCGCGTTCGGGCCATGCTGCTGACTCCCGACTTCGACGAAGCGACGGTCGTCGACCTGCTGACGGACCTTCGCGTAGCGGCTGGAGCCAGCCTGGTGGCAATCGTCGACGGAACGGGAACCGTGCGTTCCGTCGTGGGGGCGAGCGAGCTCGACGGGCTCGATCTGAGCGCCTCAGGCCTCCTGCGCAGCGCCGTGGAGCGGGCCGCCGCGAGGCCGTGGGTGCTCTCCGACGAGGTCGTGGTTCTGGCCGCCGCTCCCGTTCGCCTCGGTGGGCAGGTGCGCGCCTTCTTCTTGATGGGAGAGCCCGTGGACGACGCGCTGCTCACCCGCGCGGCCGGCCCCGCGGGGGCGATCGGGGGGATCCTGGTCGGCCAGAGGTTGGTGGCCTCGTCGACGCCGGAGCCCGAAGTGCGCGCGGCGCTGAAAATGGCGGCTAGCGCGCCCTTGGAAACCTTTCGAGAGGTGCCGGGCCACTACCTGGCCCGGGCGGAGAAGCTGAGCGACTCGGCCAGCTCCCCAACCGTCGCGTGGCTCGTCCCGCGGCAGCGCCGAGCCGAGCCGCTCGAGCGCCTGCGCTTCCTCGCCTGGATCCCTGCAGGCGCAGCCTTTCTAATTCTCACACTGCTGATTGCACTAGCACCGACGGTGCGGGGGCCGAGCCGCTCCCCGGGAGCGATCGGCGAGGAATGACAGGAGTATGAAAGCTAGACTGATCCCCGTGCTGCTCGCCGCAGCGTGCGCCTTCTGCCCCTCCCGGGCCGCCGCGGGCGCGGAGAGCTCGGCGGAAATGGCTGCCCTGCAGCGCGAGGTCGAAGAGCTCCGAGAGCAGCTGCGCAGGCTGACGGCCGCCGCCCAAGAGGTCGCGGAGCTGAGCAAGCGCACCGCCGAGATCTGGGCTCGTGTCGCGGAGGCGAAACGGCCGGGAGCACGGACGAGCGATGCCGCGCCGAAAGCAGCCTCCGCCAGACCGACACCCGCAAGGAAGAAGGCCCGGCCGCAGCCCGCGCCCGCCAGCGTGGGGACCGTGCGGGGGAAGGTCACGGTACCTTCCGGTGAGCCCATCGCCTACGTGTACGTCGAGAACGTTTTCGCCCCCCCGGTGCGCGGGAAGAAGGCCGTGATCGATCAACGGGACAAGCACTTCGTTCCCTCGTGGGCCGTCGTCCGACGGGGCACCACGATCGAGTTTCCGAACCACGACAACATCTACCACAACGTCTTTTCTCGAAGCTCCGGCAACTCCTTCGACCTGGGCTTGTACAACGCGGGCGAGCCCGGCAAGGCGCATCGGTTCCAAACGGCGGGAGCGGCCAACGTGTACTGCAACATCCACCCGAAGATGGCCGCCAGTGTCCTCGTCGTGCCAAACGACCTATTTGCCAAGGTCAAGGCAGACGGTACCTTCGCCATCGGCAACGTGCCGAGCGGTCAGCGCAAGATCGTGGCCTGGTCTCCGGGCTCGAGCCCGACCGCAGCGTGGGTAGAGCTCTCTGGAGGAGGAACGACCGAGGTCGAGCTGGTGCTGCAACGCCGATCCGGTGCCCATCTCAACAAGGTGGGTCGAGCCTACGGTTCCTACGAGTGAGAGCGCTTCCAAACCAGGCGCGCCGCGTGATCGGCGAGCGCCGCCAAAGAGAGTGCACCGACCCGAAGCGGCCGGGGGGTGGCCGCGCGCGCCCTGCGTGCGGAGCGTTCGTCACGGGCAGGTGGGGCCAGGCCGGGCTCACGGCCCGGCCCTGCTGGGGCCGGGCCCCCGCCGAGCGTGGGGTCGCGCCCGCGGGGGCGAGCTCATGCCGCGACGAGTGAAACGGCTTCTGGGCTGCGGGGCGATCGTCAGCAGCTCGCTCACGGTGCCCTCGTGCGTCACGCGACCCATCGCCCCAGTCCGCACGATCGAGCTGCCCGATCCGAGCGAGGAGCAGAAGGGGGCGGAGCTCGGCTCTGCGCCTTCCGACGAGCCCTCGGGGGGCTCCGCCCTGATCGCCTCGGGCAATGAGCCGCTTCGCGACGAGGAATTCGTGTTCTCGCGAAGGCCGAGCGCTGCGTCGGGGGCGGAGCTCGAACGAATTCCGATTCACATCAACGACCACTGGTGGCCACACCGTGCGGCGGGGCTCGAGCTGACGGTCGCCCAGGCCCGGGCACGAGACGCGGCGATTTCCTCCAGGCGCGCGCCGCGCAATTTCTGGGACGGCCAGACGGCGGTCGAAGCGCTCTCCGTTTGGACGGTGTTGTGCAACGAGTGCCACGGTGGCCGCAGAAGCCTGCAGGATGCCCTCGACATGCCCGAGCCGCCGGCCCGCTGGAGCGAGGGAGAAGGCCTGTTCTTCGGCAAGCGGCGCGCCTATGAGGCCATGTTCCTGGCCGTATACCAGGGCGGGCCGAAGAAGGAACCCGGCCACCCGGCGATGCCCGCCTGGAAGAAGATTCTTCCCAAAGAGGTGATCTGGTCGCTCCTTTACTTTCTGGAGTACCAGAGCGGCGGCATCGAGAGCCAGTTCCCCCCGAGCTTGTACCCGCGACGCCCGAAGCTCTTCGACGGGGCGGCCGAGTAGGGCTGACCGTCGAGCCAGGCGCCGCCCCGCGGGAGGCCCGCCATGCCGCCGCATGTCCGAAAGAGTGCAGCAGCTCTTGCGCGAGGTACGGCGAGCCGCGGAGGACGAGAGCTACCGGCCCGAGCTCGGCCCCCCGGCGAGGCGTGCCCGGGTCAGCGGTCCGCCTGGATCGTCAAGAGCGAGACGGCGTGCCGCGGCAGGGAGAGCTGGAGCGTGAGCTGCGACTCGACGGTGAGCCGCCGCGCGGGCTCCAGCCGCGAGAGCTCCGCGGCCCGCTCGAGGGTTCGATACTCAGCGGCGGAGGGAGCCTGCGGGCTGCCCATCCGCTGCCACGCGGTGTGCGCGTTGCTGGTGGCCTCGTCGATGCGATAGTGCTCGACGACGACGTGGTGAAATGGAACGCCCGAGACGGACAGCTCCACGCGCCGAGCAGGCCCCTCGAGCAGGTCGTCATGGTAGTGCCAGACGAGCACGGCAATGGCGCTTTCCCCCGCGCTGGCCAGCGCGTGCACATCCGCCGTTTCTCCGGCGACTCCGCGGGCGATGATGTCGGAGGCGCCGAGCCCCCCCGGCGCCGAGACGGCGAGCCTCCGGGCAGTGGGCATGCGCGAGTACATCTGAAACAGATTGAAGATCGGCTTGTGAATGCCGTTGGTCGCCAAGTCCCGAAAGCCGTCGAAGTACGGTTGGTTCTCGAACTCGAAGCCCCAGGTCAAGATCCCCAGCAGCTCGATATCGAGGCTGTCTGCCAGCTCGAGAGCGCGAACCTGGGACGCCACCGTGTACGCGGGATACAGCGCGCCGTTTCGGTAGGCGTACTGCGGGTGCTTTCGCACGGAACAGGCCGCACACCCCTCGGGGTCGAACTCCCCGAGAAGCACGGGCGTGGCACGAAAGCGCGGAAACGAGCGAACCGTCTCGAATCCGACTCTCACCGCGCGCAGCTGCGGCGCCATGTTCATGCGCACGTGACCGTCGATCTTCTGCGGGCTACCCTTGGCATGAAACGCCACGAAGTCGAGCGGGGCCCCGGTTTCCCCCGTGGCGGCGTTTCTTCCGCCGTCGCAGTGCTCGAGAAAAGCGCGCAAGGCGGCGCCCGCTTCGGCGGCATCCGGATTGGTCGTGTGCGGCCCCCCCACTCGGCAGCGGGGGCAGCGGCTCTTCACGGCAGCCGCGGAGAAATCGTACAGTTTCAGGAACTCTTCGAAGCTTCCCTGCCAGTAGCCGATGTTGGGCTCGTTCCAGGGCTCCCAGAGCCACGTTTCGACCTCGGCCACGCCGTAGCGCTCGATGCTGTGGTCGACCCAGCTCTCCACGAGGTGCTGCCACTTCTCGTAATCCGTGGGGGGGTAGCCCCAGCCCGCCCAGAGCTCGCCGGTGGCGACCCAATCTCGATGGTACGGCTCGGGTCCGGTCGAGAGAGCCTTCGGCATGAAGCCGATTTCCACCACCGGCTTGACACCGAGCCGGACGAACGTGTCGAAGATTCGATCGGTCAGGGTCCAGTCGAACACCGGCCGGCCTTCAGCGCTCTCGTGATACACGTCGGTGAACCCCCACTTCCGATCGACCTCGCCTTCCCGCGTCGTCAGCAGGTTGTGGGTGCGAACGTAGATGGGCTCGGGACCGAGCTCCGTGAGATCTTCGAGCAGCCGAGCGCCGTCGCGAAAGTACGTGTAGTTCGCCTCGTCGTAGCCGAACCACCGCCAGAAGCCCGGCAGCGACGGCCCGGCGCTCGAGGCCTCTACGTGGATCCGAATCGCGCCGGCTGCGGCGCGCTCACCGGGCGCCGGAGCGGGGTCGGCGGCGGGCTCCCCGGGCGACGGTGGGCCCTCTTCCACGGCGGCCGGCGCCTTCGCTGGCCGAGCCGCGCAGGCGAGCGCCCCACAGCCGAGCGCCCCCCACGCCAGGCCAGCCCCAATCGAGCCGGCGCCCGCTCGGCGGGCTACGTGAAGGCCGATCCCACCGAGCCCTTCCTTCTCGATGCGAGCCCGCGCCAGACGCGGCGCCTTGCGCTGCGCGCCTCGAGCCTTTTCAGTTTTTCTCCGTTTCACTCTCCCTGACTAGGAGGTCGCGCCTCGGCAGGCAAGAGCGACAAACCGACTTTCCCGCAGCACCGCGGCCGGCGAGGGCGACGTGGTTGCCCTGCACCTCCCGCCTTTTTGCGCTCCCGCCGGGTGGGGTGTTCGCGGTTGCGCTGCTTCGAACGGCCCGCGACCGCAGCTTGCTTTTGCCATGGCTCGTGGCCAGCGGGGTTGCCTGGGCTGGCGCCGCACGCCGCCGCGGTCGAATGCGCCCTGCGGGTGCGGCGATCGACTCGAGTGAGCTCCGGCGCCAGGCTTCAAGGCCCGCCCGCACCGCCGCGACGCACCCGGCGATCGGCTCGAGTGAGCTCCGGCGCCGGGCCTCGAGGCCCGCCCGCACCGCCGCGACGCACCCCGCGCAAACAGGTGGGTGGGTCGACGAGTGCCCCGCCCGCGTCCCCGACGCCCCGCGAGGCGCCCCTTGCCCGCGAGCCGATGCGCGAGCGCCCCGAGCGGCCGGCACGCGGCCGGCGCCCGTCCCGGCCCCAGATGACGTGAACTGGAATGTGCCCCTCGGCACGAACAAAGCAGGAAAGCGCCCGCGACCGCGTGACCGTTGGGGCCGAAGCCGCTGCCCCTCACCCTGCCCCAGCCAAGCCGCCGAGCCCCCGGTCGTGAGCGTTTCAGCTACATCAGCGTCCGGGCCAGCGGGGGTCGATGAGGCTCGGCAAACCGGCGGCACCGCACCGGGTGGGCGGCGAGCCTACGGCGAGCCGGGGCGCTCATCGGCCTCCCCCAGGGGAAGGCCCCCGCGCACTTCGCGCACGATCACCGCGATCAGCTCCTCGTCGAGCTTCTGACAGGCTCGACTCACGCTGCCGCGAGTGGCCCCCCGGCATTCCTTGCGGCGAGCCCGATAGGCTTCGCGGATCGCCGGGCTCGCGCGGAGCGAGGCTTTCATCTTCGGCCCGAGCCAGCGCCATTCCACGCGCGCGTGGCGCGGCTGCGCCGGCTCGTGCACCGACAGCTCGCTCGCGTCCAAGGACACGCAGCTCCCGTTGAAGCGCAGCGCGTCGTACGCTCCTTCCGACCCGCCACCGACGACGATCCCGCCTTCACGAGCCGGCCTGTGCCGGAGCACGATCACCTCCTCGTCCCGCTCCAGGTGGCCGTTGACGGTGACCCCCCCGGAGGCGTTGACCGCTTCGACGCGCCGACGCACGTACCTCCTCTGCCAAGGAGTGCCCGCTCGAAACATCACGAGCGCCACCTCGGCGAACACGTCGTCGCAAAGCTCTTGCACCCACGCTGGCTCCGGAACGCAGCCCTCGGAGCCCCCCGCGTGGCAGCCCTCGGGAACGGGCGGCTTGGTAGAGGTCCGCATCACCGCCTCGACGCTGGGTTCGCCTCCGGCCTCCGTGCGGGCGGGCCGCGGCGCAGCCGGAGCGAGGGCCGCGCCAGCCCCCCCCTCCGAGGCCCGGCTCGCGGCACAGCCCCACGAGGCGGCCAGCGAAAGGGCTGCGGCCACGGCCGAACCAACTCTCTTACCGCGAAGGCGCGCGACGCGCTCGGTGCTGCCCATTCCCAACAGATGAGCGAGCCCCCGTGGTGCGTCAAGGAACCAAAGGCGCACCTCGGCTGCCCCCCCGCCGCGGTGTGCTCGCCCGAGCGCGCTCCGCGGCTCCTTCGCGCCCTCCACACGAAACCACGCGCACGGCCCCGCAGTAGCGGCACCCGGACTCTCGCGGGTCGCGAAATGCGGACCGAGTGCGACCAATGCGCCAACGAGGCGAAAACCATGCGCACACCTTTGCAGCGCGCCGGCGGCGCGCGCCGTATGCAGGAGCGAGCCATGAAGACTCTCGCCGCGCGGAGCGAAAACCCACCTTCGCCCTCGACGACATCGAGCAGTCCCGCGAACGCTAGAGCGGCCCGCTGGCCCCCGGGGCCCATCGTCGATGTCGTCAGCCCCACCCCAGAGCAGGCAGACGTGGGATACCCGCGGCCCTTTTCGACGCGCGGCCGTTTAGGGAACGAGCGACCCCTACCGTTCCGAGCCGCGTGGAGGAGCCTCGTCCAGCACGCCCTTTGGAAGGTCGCGAATCTTCGCCGGAGTCTCACATTGCGCTCCGCCTCGCCACGCGCACCCCCGCGGCAGCGGAGCCCAACCAGGTCGAAGCCCCGACGCCCGCCGAAGGTCGCCCGGGCGCCGAGGGCCGCTCGGCGACGCAGCCGGCCTCGCGGCTGTCGCTCGACATCGGCCAGAAGCTCGGGCTCGTGATCGCCGGGGCACTCCTGGCCATCGCGGCCTTTCTGACGTTTTGGTTCCAGGCCAGGCAGAGCCGCGCCATGCTCGAGGAGCAGCGGCGCAAGGCCGACACCTATGCCCAGCTGGTCTCGCAGCAGGTGCGCTCCGCCATCGCCTTCGACGACCGAGAAACGGCACGCGAGGTCTTCGAGGCGGTGGCCAACGATCACGACCTCGTGGCGGCCACGCTCTACCGAGAAAACGGCCGAGCGCTGCACAGCTGGGGCCAGCTCAGCGATGTCGGGGAAAAGGCGCGCAGCGGCGTCGACCAGCGACACGTCTTCAACCTCGGAGACCGCATCCTCGCTGTCGCACCCGTCATCTCACCCGAGGGGCCCAGGGGCACCCTCGCGTTGGAGCTCGGCACCGACGGGCTCCGCGAGGCTCGGTCGGCTGCGCGGCGCGACGCGGCAGCCACCGGCGCCGTCGCTCTGATCCTGGGCTTCGGGCTCGCGCTGCTCATCGCTCACTCATTTGCGCGGCGCCTTCGGGCCATCGCGACCGTCGCCGAAAGAGTGGCCGGAGGAGATCTGGAGCAAACACCGGCCGACGACGCCGGACGCGACGAGATCGGCTCGCTTGCGCGAAGCTTCGCCGCGATGTTGCAGCAGTTCAAGGACCTCTTCGAAGAAAGCCGCCGGCGAGCGGAGCAGCAACAAGCACGCCTCGAAACCCTCGTACAGCAGCGCACGCACGAGCTCGCAGTGCGCAACGACGACATGCGCCGCGTCCTCGAGAACGTCGGCCAGGGCTTCTTGACGATCGATAGAAGCGCGCGCATCTCCAGGGAACACTCGGCCATCCTCGACACCTGGCTCGGCCCGAAGCCCAACGACGAGTGCCTCTGGACCTGGATCGACCGAGCCGCCCCGGGCATTTCCGAGACTCTCGAGCTCGCCTGGGAGCAGGTGGTGGAAGGCTCTCTGCCGCTCGATCTCTGCCTCGATCAGATGCCGAAGCGGTTTCGCTCCGACCAGCGCACGTACCAGCTTTCGTACAAGCCGATTCTGGAATCTTCCTCGGAGTTCGAGCGTCTGCTCGTGATCGTCAGTGACATCACCCTGGAGCTCGAGAGCGCGCAATCCGAGGCCGAAGCTCAGGAGCTGGCGCGCATCGTGTCGCGGCTCCTGGAAGACAGGACCGGAGTGGTCGAGTTCTTCTCGGATGCCAATGATCTGATCGAAGCGCTGACGAAGCGTCCACCGCTCGCCCCGCTCGCCGCGCGGCGGCTCCTGCACACCCTCGAGGGCAACTGCCTCGTGTTCGGGCTGCAGTCGATGGGCGACCGGTGCCATCAAATCGAGGAGACTCTACTGGAGACGGGCGAAGAGCTCAGCCTGACCGAGTGCGAAAAGCTCAACCAATGTTGGCGACGGGTCAGCGGTCGGCTCACCCGCATGATCGAGGGCCAGGACGAACACCACCTGACCATCGAAGAAGAGGACTACCACGAGATCTTGGGTGCAATCGAGCAAGGCCGAGAGCACGCGGCGATCGCCCGACTCGTCGCCGCCTGGCGCCTCGAACCCGTGAAGGCTCGACTGAACCGCGCCGCCCGGCAGGTGGAGCGAATGGCCCGGGAGCTCGGCAAAGAGCCGGTTCGGGTCGTCGTGGAGCACAACCGCATTCGGCTCGACCCACGCCGCTGGCGCCCCTTCTGGAGCGCGCTGACGCACCTGTTGCGCAATGCCGTGGATCACGGGCTCGAGCTCCCCGAAGAGCGCCTGGCCCTGGGCAAGCCCGAGGAGGCGACCATCACCCTGAAAGCGGCGCTCGTGGGCGAGAGGCTGCGGATCGAGGTCCGCGACAGCGGTCGGGGGATCGATTGGGCAGCGCTGACGGAGGAGGCCAGGCGCAAGGGGCTGCCCTTGGATTCGGGGCGCGAGAGCGTCGTCGAGGCGCTGTTTTCGGACGGCGTTTCGACCTGTGAAGAAGCCACCGACATGTCGGGGCGCGGCGTGGGGATGGGCGGCGTGCGCCAGGCGGTTCACGAGCTCGGTGGCGCGATCGAGGTGCAGAGCAGCCCGGGGAGCGGCACTTGCTTCCGCATGTCTTGGCCGCCCTCCGCGCTGGAACCGGACCAGCCGCACCAGCTTTCCATTTCAACCATCTCGAAGGGAGCCCGAACGTGACGAGCCTTTCCGCACGAGCGTACGCAATTGCCCTGGGCGCCGCGGTGCCCCTGCTTTCAACTGGCTGCGAGCCGGAAAGCAATCGCGAGGCGGCTCTCGCGATCCTGGGTGGAAGCCCGCAGGCGCCTCGGGTGGATCCAGGCGGCGAAGCTCGGTCTGCATTCAACCCGCGCCTGCTGCGCCGCTTCAAGCCGGCACGCTCCGTAATCCAGGGGACGGGCAACCCGATCACCGAGGCAAAAGTCCGCCTCGGACAGATGCTCTACCACGAGACGAGGCTGAGCAAGAGCCAGGAAATATCCTGCAACACCTGCCACAAGCTCGACGGCTACGGTGTCGACGGCGAGAAGACATCCCGCGGGCACAACGGGCAGCGCGGCGACCGCAACGCACCGACCGTCTACCACGCCGCGGGCCACTTCGAGCAGTTCTGGGACGGGCGGATGCCCTCGGTGGAGGAGCAAGCGCTCGGGCCGATCCTCAACCCCGCCGAGATGGCTGCTCCGAGCGAGAAGTACGTGATTGCCGTGCTGAGCTCGATGCCCCCCTACCTCGAGGCATTCCAGCGGGCGTTCCCCGGGGAGCCGAGACCAGTGACACTGGTCAACGTGGGCAAGGCGATCGCTGCGTTCGAGCGAAACCTGACGACGCGAGCGCGCTGGGACGACTACCTCGAAGGGGAAGAGAATGCGCTGAGTGCGCACGAGGTCGAGGGGCTCAAGCTCTTCACCAATTTGGGATGCATGGTCTGCCACACGGGAGAGCTTCTCGGTGGCTCGATGTACGAGAAGGTGGGCGCCGTCGAGCCTTGGCCGAACCAGACCGACCAGGGGCGCTACGAGGTGACCCAACGGGCGGGGGACCGAATGATGTTCAAGGTGCCCTCCCTGCGGAACGTCGAGCGCACGGGGCCGTACTTCCACGACGGATCGGCGACCGATCTTCCGGCAGCCGTCCGCATGATGGGTAGGCACCAGCTGGGCCTCGAGCTGCAGCCCCGGGAAGTGGAATCGATCGTGGCGTGGTTGAAGTCCCTCACCGGCTCGCTGCCGATGCAATACGTGTCGCGGCCCGAGCTGCCACCCAGCACGAAGAAGACGCCCCCGGCGGATCGCACGTGAAAGGCTCATTGTTGCCTCGCGACGAACGCGCCGCGCGCCTCAGGGCCGCTCGGGCCAATCCTCGATGCCCCCGAGGTTCGTGACGTTGCGATAACCGGCCTTCTCCAAGAGAGCCTTTGCGCGGCCCGCTCTCCCACCTGACATGCAGTACGTCACGATGCCCCGGCTCTTGTCGCCGCCGGTGAGCTCGGCCACCTCGGGGAGGCGCCCCTCGAGCTCGCCGACGGGCAGGTGGTGCGCCCCGGGCAGGTGCCCCGCATCCCACTCTTCGAGCGAGCGCACGTCGAGCAGCAAAGCCCCCTCCTGGACCATGCGGCGCGCCAGCTCGGGATCCCGATCCGGCAGCGAGGAGGCGTGCGGAGAAGCCTGCCCCCCCTCCGGGGCGGCAGCCCCGGGCCCCGCGCCCTCGGGGGCCCGGCAGGCGAACGACCACGAGAAGGCGACGAGCAGCGAGGCCAGGCGAAGCGAGCGCGGCGCAGCCCGCGACGGCCCGCAGCGGCGAGCCACGACGGGCGCATGCGGAGCCAGAACCAGCGGGGAAGCGGACGGAGCGCGGTCGAACATGGGCACGGACAGTACACCGGGCGGGCGAAGAAGCGCGGCACGAAGGTGGACTTCCCGGCCGCGGGCCCCCGCTGGAGCGGCGCGACCTGCTCGAGCCCGCGGCGGCAGACCTCGAGCCGCGAGCCCGTTCGCTCGGCCTACTCGCGACGGCCCGGGGTGGGGGTGGCGCAGAGGCTCCGCCCTCGAAACACCCGGAGCGCGATCGGCGCCCCGACGGGCCCGGCCCCATGGCGTTGCCTCAGGCGCGGCGCCCCGGGGTCACGTCGAGCTCTTGCCGAGACCGGCGCTCCAACGCGGTAAACGTTTCGACTGCGGACCGAGGCCGGGACGGAACCGCCCGCCGAGCCCCGTGGCCTCGGGGCGCGGAGTGCAGACCCCGCGCGCGTCCACGGCCGGCCGGACCGCGGCGGGCTGACGGCTGTGCCCGGGGCCATTGCCTCGAATCTTCGATACACGTACCGTGGATCGGGGGCATCGCCCGAGGGCGCCGCGCGGCTTCCGCCGGCGAGCCAGGCATCACCCAGCCTTCCCCGTCGCCCCCGCCGAGCCATTTCCCCCCAGAGCCTGGCTGCCCCGTCCGAGCGCAATCGACCCCGCCAACCCACACCTCCCAAGCGCCCCGCCCCCGCAAACGTGGCTCTTCCCGGGCCTCTTCACAAATGCGCAAACCGCGGCGTAGTGATAGGTATCCCGATGTTCGACGACCTCCCGTTCCGGCCTCGCTTGGTCGGCCTCCTCGGCTCCGCGGGCCCCGGATTGATCGCGTGCGCCTGCTTCGCGGTAGCGCCGCCGGCATACGCCGAGGGCCAGCCCTCCGAGAGGAATGGCGAGGCGGAGGCGCCGGACCCACTCGTCGAAGCGGAGCGCCTCGCGGCCCTCGCGTTCGAGGCCTACCAGCGCGGCGATGTCGCGGAAGCCATCGAACTCTACTACAAGTCGTACTCCAGCAGTCCGAGCGCGGGAGTGCTCTACAACTTGGGGCGCATCCACGAGCAAGCCCTCGAAGCTCCGCAGCAAGCGCTCGAGTACTATCGGCGCTGCGTGGAGGATCCACTCTCGGCGCCCGAGGTGCAGCAGCGGGCGCAGGCGCGCATCGCAGCGCTGACCGGAGGGTCGACGGCGGAACCCGAGCCGCACGGGGCCCCGCGCGGCGCGCCGTCGACGGCGGAGGAGCAGATCGGGAGCTCCGAGCCTTGGACGGTCACCGAAATCGCCGGGCTCTCGCTGGCCGCAGGCGGCCTGGCAAGCCTGCTGGTGGGGGCGGGCTTCGGCATCTCGGCTCTCGGGAACGCGAAGACGGTCGAGGTGCAGTGCGACGGCAATCAGTGCACGCGCGAGGGGCTCGACGCGGTGGAAACCGCGGCACGCCACGCCGACATCGCGACGGCGACCATGGCTGCTGGCGCAGGCTTGATGGCGATCGGCGCCGTGCTCTGGCTCATGGATCCCACCCAGCCCTTCGCCGAGCGCGAGTGGCGCACCACCGCGCACTGGGCACCCCGCGCCAGTCCCACGTCCGTCGGAGCCGTGCTGTGGGGGAGCTTCTGAGTGCCAGCCGGGCCGGGGTCGCCAAACGGAGCACGTAGGGGCGAGCGGCGAGCGACGAGCTCGACCCGCGGGCTGCGGCGCGCGCATTCGTGCGGCACGCCGGTCGCGATGCTGCTGCTGTGCTGCCAGCAGCTGATGGGCCTGCCCGACGATCCAACCCTGAGTGATTCCTCGCTCGGCGGAGGGGGAAATCCCTCGTCCGGCGGCCGGGGGGGGGATCCCGTGGCGGGCCCGCAACGGCCTCCCGTCTACCCCGGCGGTCCCGCCTCCCCCGCCGAAACGCCCGCCCCGAGCCCGATGCCCACCGCGGGTGGCCCGGGGGAGGGATCGACCGACGGAAGCGCGCAATCCGGCGGCACCCCGGCAGGAGACGAGGCGCAGCAACCCGTCGTCGTGGCGACGCCCGGCGATGCCGGAGCCAGCAGAGCCGACGCCGGCGAACCCGAAGACGACGCTCCCCCCGACCCCGCTGCCGAAGAGCCCACCTGCAAGGTTCCCCAGCAGATTGGTCCGGACGGCCGGTGCTATGCGTTTCTCAGCGGGGCCAGCTCGTGGCTTGCCGCGCGCGACACCTGCTCGACCCTGGGGCCCACGTGGGACCTCGTGTCCATCCGCAGCGAGGAGGTCAACGACTTCGTCGCGGCCATGGTCGACCAGAGCGCATCGACGGAGGCGTGGATCGGTGGCTCCGACGCCGCCCTCGAGGGCGACTGGATCTGGGTGGACGACGGCACCCTGTTCTTCGTGGGCGACGGCGACACGGGTGCCGCGCACGATGACGCCTTCACGCTCTTTGGAACCAGCGAGCCAAACGGGGGAGTGGACTCCGCTTGCCTACGGGTTCGGGACAGTGGCAGCTGGGCCGACTTCGAGTGCGAGGAGCTCCTCCCCGCCGTGTGCTCCGGGCCCCCCGAGCCGGGCTAGAGAGCGTCGCCCGCGACCGCCCCGAGCGGCCACTCGCCGGCACCGCGGCGACCCCGGGCGGGCCCACGACCCCGGGCGACCGCGCCGCGCTATTCCGGTAGTCGGAAGCGGAATTCGCCCAACAGATCCGTGGTGCCGCCGACGTTGCTCGGGAACGTACCGGCGACGACGACCGTCCACTCACCGGGCGCCTGCTCGTCTTCCTCGGCGGTCATGCTCCAGCTCGTGGCGTCCTGCTCATCCGGAAATGCGCCGATGGCCGGGCCGCTGCACGAGCCGACCCAAGGCTCCTGGGGGCCGCCGCGTGTGGTAGCGGGCAGCGCCCCGCTCGAGGCGGTGCGGAGCCCCTCACTGGAAAGCTGCCCCTGCTCGAACAGCGGGCTGACCGACCCCTGGGGCAGGTCCAACATCATCATGGCGGCGCCGCCTTCGCCTTCGGCCACCACGCGCAGCGAGATCCACTCGCGCCACTCGCTTTCCTCGAGCCACGTTTCCACGTGCCCTTCGTTCTGAATCGTTTCGCCGTGGACCACGACTTCGTTGAGCTGCCCTTCGAGCCGGCCACTCAGCTCCAGAGCGGAGGGGCTCACCGGCGCGGAGGGGGCGAACGGACTGAACGACTCACCGACCAAGGGCTCGGTAGAGCCGGGCTCGAAGAGGCCCCCGTCCGAAGCTCCAGAACAGGCGGAAAGATGAGCGGCGAGGGCGCCGCAAGCCAGGGATCCTCGTGAGACTGTCAACATGCTGCGCACTCCTTCACTCGAAACGACGCCAAAGGCCCGCCGAGGTCGAAGCCGGGAAACCGAAAACCTAGACCGCAAGCTCGGCCCAGACGACGGCCGCCCTCGCCGATGACCGCTGAAGGCGGATCGACGACACCCGACCCCGAAGCAAGCCACGTCGACCCGTGCTGCGCCAGTGAGAAATCCCGCCACCCCCCTGCGGCCTCGCAGCGAGGCGCCTGGCGATGCCTTGCCCCCGCCCACGCTCGAACGCAGGGGGGGGAGCGGCCAGGACGCGCGATGCGGCGGCGCCGTGGGCGCCTGGATCACCATGTGAGCGTCACGCCCACGCTTCAGTCACAGCGCCGGCGCGATCGAAACAGGCGATGCGGCGCCACACGCCGCGGCGAGCAGCGCGAGCGCGCCGAGCCACGCAGTGCGCGCGTGTGCCTTCGACCCCCGGCTGTCCCCCCGCGTGCTTCCCCATCGCCGGTGAGGCGAACGACGACGGTTCGTTCGAGATTGAGCGCGGTCGGCGTTCGGGGTGAAAGCCCGAGCTACCGCCCTCAATCGGGAATGCGTGGATGAGCCGCCGTGCCTCCCTCGAGCCGCCGCTGGGCGGCGGTGCATGGCCTTGGGCTCGGTGGGCCGTCGGGGGCGCACCAGGCGCGCCTCGCCGGGAGAGCCGACATCACGCACGCTCTTCGTACTCGAAGAAATCGAAATCGGCCTCGCGCCTGGTGCCGGCAAAATCCTGACAGCACATCCCGATGAAGGCCCCGGTGAAGTTGGGTGTGAACCCCGTCGTGGCCTCGTCCGAGAGGATGCTGGCGTCGTGCTCCTGAGCAAGCTCTCGGTAGCTCTCCCCGTCGCAACGATAGCCGAACACGAGACGGTCGAAGTCGACCTGCGCGCAAAGCTCGATCGCGCCTCGCTCCGGCAGGCGCACGGGCTCGGAGAGGGTGTCGTGCGGCTCCGGCACGGGGGAGTGCATCCAGACCCGCAAGTGTCGACCGTACTTTTCATCCCGCGAGACGTAGAGGTAGAGAAACTTGGACGCGTTGTAGTACGCGACCAGGCCCGCCATCTGCTGAAAGTGCTGGGGATCGAACTCCAGGCGCGTGCGGGCGGTGACACGATGAGCCTGGACGCGGCGAGCGACCAGCGCCTGGTCGAAGTGACTGCCCAGGGATTCGGCGCCGTACAGGCGCAGATGCCCCGGCCGCGCCTGCAGGCTGAACAAGCTCTCCACGTATGGCGTCCGCAGCCACTGAAAGTCGATCGGGAGCTGGGGCTGGTCGAAATCCTCGCGCAACGGGCTCTGGGGAAACGGGTGCGCGGGCAGCCCGGGCGCAGCCACCCGCACGGCGGGCTCGCCCCCCTCCCCGCGGACCACTCGGGGCCAGCCGTCCTCCGACCAGACCATCCTCGCGATGCCCGTTTCACGACCCAGCGTGCAGCGCCCTCGCCCTGGCAGGGGACGGCCGCACAGGTAGACGAGGAACGTTTCTCCCGAGGGCGTGTCCACCCAGTCCGCGTGGCCTGCCCTTTGCAGCAAGGCCTCGGGGAAGCCCCGGGAGGTCAAAATCGGACCCTCGGGATGAACCTCGTACGGGCCGCGCAGGGACCTGGAGCGCGCCAACGTGCAGGCGTGCCCGAAGCCGGTTCCCCCCTCGGCCGTGAGCAGGTAGTAGTACTCGCCGCGACGGTAGAGATGCGGGGCCTCGGTGAACCCGAGCCGAGTTCCCTCGAAGATGATTTCTCGCTCCCCGATCAACGCCCGGCGCTCGGGGCAGTACTCTTGCAGCGCGATGCCGGCGAAACGGTTTCGCATGGGGCGGTGATCCCACACCATGTTCACCAGGTACTTCTTGCCGTCCCCGTCGTGAAACAACGAGGGGTCGAAGCCGGCGGAGTTCAGGAAGATGCGCGAGCTCCACGGGCCGTCGATCTTGGGCGCCGTCACCAGATAGTTGTGCATGTCGCGCGGCGCGATGCCGGCCTGGCTCGTCCCGCCGTAGCGCTTGACATCGGTGTACACGAGGTAGAAGGAGCCATCGTGGTAGGTGAGGCACGGCGCCCAGATGCCACACGAATCGCCATCCCCGCGCATGTCGAGCTGGTCGGCGCGGGAGAGCGGCCGCTGCAGCAAGCGCCAGTGCACCAAATCCCGCGAGTGATGAATCTGCACGCCGGGATACCACTCGAACGTCGAGGTGGCGATGTAATAGTCCTCGCCCACCCGCACGATGGAAGGGTCCGGGTTGAAGCCGCGCAGGATGGGGTTTTCGATCTGGATGGGTGGCATGGTGCTCGGGTACCGTTGGCTTCCACCGCTTACGGAAATCCTGCTGGAGACGCAATGCCGGGCGGCATCGAAAAAAATTCGCCCCCACCACGCCCAAGAGACGTGATCGATATTTTGCCGTGGCCCTTTTCCCGTGCTTTGTGCGGTGCTGCATTTGCGAGAGGCTGCGGTCGCTACGCAATGTCGGAGTATCGCGTGTCGAAAAACGAAGCCACGAGCGGCCCGCGGGTCGCTGCCCCCATGTCCTTGGCGCTCGGCTTGGCCGCAGCCCCTGGCGGCGCGCAGCCAAGAGCGGCCCAGCCCGAAACGACGGCGCCCGCCGCGGCGGCCCGAGCCGCGACGCACCCGGAGGCCAAGCGGTGCGTCGAGGCGCTCCACGAGCTGCCTCCCCCGACGGGCCAGCGGCGCTATCGCGGTGGGGTGCTCTCCATGATGTCGCTGCTCCACGTGAGCGGTCCGCTTCGAGCCTGGTCGTGAGCATGCAGGAGGCACGTCTTCCCCCGTTTCACCTGGCCGTCGCCGTGGACGACATCGCAGCCGCGCGCCGCTTCTACGGCGAGCTGCTCGGCTGCCCACGCGGGCGGAGCGCGGAGAGCTGGGTGGATTTCGATTTCTTCGGCCACCAGCTCGTCGTCCATCTCGCGCCGAACGGACCCGCTTCTCCGGCCGGCCCGGACGCCGCGACGAATGCCGTCGATGGCGACGCGGTGCCCGTGCCGCACTTCGGAGCGGTGCTTTCCCTGCGGCAATGGGAGGAGCTGGCCGCTCGGCTGCAGGCGAGCGGGGTGGAGTTCGTGATTCCACCGCGCATTCGCTTTGCCGGCGCGCCAGGGGAACAGGCGACGATGTTCTTCCGGGACCCGGCCGGCAACGCCATCGAGCTGAAAGCGTTCGCGGACCCGGAGCAGCTCTTCCGCACGAGCACACCCACCGCCGTGGGGCCCTCGATCCAGACGGAGCGCACGCACGTGCGGCTCGCCCGCCTCGCCGAGGCCGGCGCCGTGCTCGAGTACTTGAAAGAAAACGGCCACCGCTACGACCCGCCGGTGCCGGCGCGCGAGCAGCAGCTGCGCGCGTGCCAGGAACACATCGTGCAACACGTGCGGCAGTTTCGCCAGCGGGAGGCGCTACGGCTCTACGTCTTCGCCCAGGAGGACCGCGAGGTCATCGGGACGATCCAGCTGCACTCCATCCAGGCGGCCCCCCTCGCCGGCGCCCGCCTCGACTATGGCATCGCGGGCAGCCGCGAGGGGCAGGGGTTGATGCGGGAAGCGCTGGAGGCCACCTTGCACTACGCCTTCCGTGAGCTCGATCTACACCGCGTCGAAGCAACGCACGCGGCCGACGACCACCGCAGCGCGAAGCTGCTCACGCGGCTCGGCTTCCACTTCGAAGGGATTCGCAAGAGCAGCTACCTCTCGCGCGGACGGTGGTGCGACACCGTCCTGCGCGCGCGGCTCGCCCCGGAGCCCTGAGGGGGACCGAGGGGCTGGCGCGGGCGTCCCCGCAGCGTCCGGGCGGCGGCCGAGCGGCGGCCGAGCGGGCTCTGCCCTCGCGCAGCAAGCCCGACGAGGCCCGAAACGCTCGACTCCGCGGCTCCCGTGAGACCCTGACGAAGCGGTGATTGGGCAGCGCTGGGCGAGCTCTCGAGGAGCCGTCGGCGCGCCTCGAGGACTTCGAGCCCGCCTCGCGAGCAGGGCTCGCCCGGCCCGATCGCCCGCTTCGAGCGCGCGAAATTCAGAGGTCGCTTCGGGCTTCGGGCGCTATGCTCGGCGGCATGACGATGCGCCTGGTGGTCGGAAGCCTCAACTACTCGTCCTGGTCGGCACGCGCCTGGCTCGGGCTGAAGCTCGCCGGGCTTTCCTTTCGCACCCACACGATCGAGCTCTTCGTCGACCCGCGGTGGCGGGAGAAATTGCTCGCCTTCTCCGGCGCGGCGAAGGTCCCCGTGCTCGTCGACGGCCCCCTCAGCATTCACGAGTCCCTCGCGATCTGTGAATACGCCGCTGAGCTCTCACCGGGGGCGAAACTGTGGCCCGAGAGCCGCGCGCTGCGAGCCCGCGCTCGCGCGGTGAGCGCCGAGATGGTTTCGAGCTTCCATAGCCTGCGCAACGAATTGCCGACCAACGTGCGGGGGCGCTCCGAGGGCTTCCCGGTCAGCGACGCGGCGCGCGCCGACATGGCGCGCGTGCGAGACATCTGGTCCGCCTCTCTACAGTCTTCCGGAGGTCCTTTTCTGTTCGGTGAGTTCTGCATCGCGGATTGCATGTACGCCCCCGTGGTCACGCGGCTGAGAACGTACCGGGCGCAACTCCCATCGGACGCCGAGCGATACTGCGAAGCCACGTGGGGGCATCCGCTCGTGCGGCAGTGGGAGGAGCTGGCACGCTCCGAGCCGGCCATCCCCCGATACGACGCGCTGCTGGCTCCGAGCGCCCAACCCGACCGCGAGAGCTGAGGAAGGCCGCCAGCCGGCGGGTGCCGGCCGGCACGCCCCTCGAGCGAAACCGAGCGAGTGTCGCCGCCGCCCGGGGCTCGCCCCGACGCGCGGGAAGGCCGCGGCTCCTCCCCCTCGCGAGGGAGCGGGGGCGAATGCAGCGAAGCCGGCGAGCCCGACGCGGCCCCACCCACGGGCGACGGGACCCGAGCCGTCGGTCAGAAACGGCCCGACACGGACAGACCGAGGCCAGCCGTGCTGGCCGGGACCCCCAAATCGACGGCGAGCCGCATCGGGGCGGGCGCGGGCCGCGAGCTCGTCCAGAACAGGGCCGAGCCGACGGCGAGCAAGGTGCCGCCGGTGACCAGCGCAACGGTAGCCGCATTGGCGCGCTCGGTCGCGGCTCGGGCAGCGGCGACGCCATCCTCCGAGCCGCATACGTTGCCTCGGCAATCGCTGCGCCACACGTCTCCTTTCGACTGGGCGGAGATCGCGAACCCGGCGGCGAACGCGAGGCCTGCCGCGCCGGCACCGGCGATGGTCGCGCCGGCGATTTCCTGCATCGTCCACAGCTCCCCGGCGTCCGCCGGATCCATCACGAGCGTCGCGCCCGCCTCGCCGCGGGGGAGCGCGACGCCCGGAGGAATCGATGCGACCTTCGAGGGCTTCGGCGGCGCGACCGAAGCCGACTGACCTTCCGCATCAGCCCCAGCCCGTTCCCTGTCCACTGCCTCCGCGGCCTCGAGCTCCTTGATCCGCAGCGCGGCATAGTCCGAGCGCGGGCGGGCCGAGCTCGGGTGCTCAAGGTAGCGCTGATAGTAGGCGATCGCCAGCGTACGATCTTGCAACCCGAGGTCGTAGATGCGCGCGAGATTGTAAAGCAGGTCCGCTCCCGGGGCTGCGCGGAGCGCGCGCTGATACAGGTCTGCGGCCAGACGGTATTCCTTTCGGCCGTAGGCTTCGAAGGCCCGGGCGGCATAGCGTTCGGCCGAGGCGAGGTCCTCCTGAGAGGGCTCTGGAGCGAGCGGCTCCTCCCCGGCGCCGGCGCGCGAAGCCGCCAATAAGAGCCCGGTCGCGACGAGCAGTGCCCGGGAGCGGGTCCCGCTCGAGCGCTTCGCGCGCAGTCCATCTCGCCTTGCCTGCTTCATCAATCCACCCGTTCTACGTTCGGTTCGTCCCCACCGATGATCTGAACCCGCGGCTCGTTCTTCGCCTGGGGCGCCGCGGAGGGCCCAGCTCGGGACGCCGAGCGCCGCACCTCGTGCCCCGGGCGCTTCCGCGAAGCGCTCGCGTCCGACTGCCGCGCGGAGGCGGAGCGGGCCCGCGCGCGCCGTCTGCCGCCCCGCGCGACGGTCTTCCGCCTGCGCCACTTGGCGCGAGAGAGCGGCTCGAGCTGCAACTCGGCAGGCGGCGGAGCATCCCGAAACAGGATGCGCGTCGGCACGTGGCCCGAGGCGGTGACGCGCACCTCGTGCACGGACCCATCCCGAGGCAGCAGGGCACGGATCCCCGCCTCCGGTGCGCGCTCGCCGTCCAGCCAGATCTCGGCGTTCGCCGGCTTCACGGCGAGCTTGACCTCGAAGCTCGGGACGCCGCCCTGCAGGCCGCGCTGCGCAAGACCCTCGCCCGGCGAGAGCGACGAATCGGCCGGCACCTGGGCTGCTGCGGCCGCAAGCTGGCTCGCCGCCGCGCGCTCGCCCAGGTCGATGAGCGGCAACGCGGCCTCGACCGGCGTTGGCTCCATGGGGGCTGGCTCGGCCGGCCTCGACGGTCGGGGCCGCGAGAGCACCGGAGGCGAGACCTGCCTCACGGCTTCGCTCGCCGCGAAGCCGTGCCCCCCGTTGACGGGCAGGCCAGCAGACCCCGATGCAGCCCAGCGAATCGCCCCGGCCAGGGAGGCCAGCGCGAGCGCGCCCAAGGCGACCTTGCGAGCGCCGGAAAGCCGCGCTGGTTCGGATGGCTGCGCGCCACCAAGCGTCTGAATGAGTGGACGCACGGTAGGCACGCTGACGGAAGACTCGCCCACCCGGGAGGGCGGCTGCGGAGTCGACGCCGTGCCTGCGTCGATGAGGCGCCGAGACCGAACCCACGCCTCCACCAACCGAAGGGCCTCCAGGTCCCCCAGCTCGCTGGCTTCGATGGCGTCCGAAAGAGCGCGGGGCTGCACGAAAGAGCGCCACAGATTCAGCTGGGCACGGCCGAGCGCCTGCGGGGCCCGCTGGTGGCACGCCCGATAGCGCCGTTGCCCCCCGCCGAGCCGATGCAACGTCACCCCCCCCTCGTCCTTTCGGCGCGCGGCCTCGAGCAGGAGACGCTGCAGCGGCGCGTCGATCGTGCGGGCTCGCGAAACATGGCGCAGCTCGGTAACCATCCACCCTTGCTGTATTCCCACAATGCGATAGAAAGCCGCCTCGCCGCGCAACCGGCCGTGCTCCGCGTCCACCACCGCGCCGTGGCTGCACCAAATGGTGCTCACCCGGGAACCACACTGGACGGCAATCGTCGCGCTCTTGTGTGACATCTGCAGCATCTGCACGATGTCCGCCACGCCGAGCTGTTCCAGCGTGCCCGTGAGGCGTGCGAACACGCCCGAAGGCAAACGGCCGCCTTCCAACCGAGTCGTGACGTTGGTGATGAAAAGTTTGAGCAATGGGTGGGTTCCGGGGCTGTGGCTATCTGCTTCATGTACGAGCGAAGCCTTCGGATCACAAAAACCTCATCGGACTTCCTGAGCACTGGCGAGAGCCCCCCCAGCTGCGTATAGACTATCGTCGTGCAACGGTTTGCCCCTCTACGTGCTACGCACTCGCTCGCTCTTCACGGTGGCGCGTTGGTGCTGATCGCAAACGTCGGCTGCGCTGGGCTCCTCGGGATCCCAGCGGATCCTCAGCTTGGAGAGGAGAGCGACGACATCGAGGTGGGAGCCGCCCCGAGCCCGCCGGACCCCGCTGCCGGCGAATCCGAGCCAACGCCCCCCTCGAGCACGGAGGAGATCCCGGAAGCCGGCAGCTCCGAGGGATCCCCGATGGGCGTGGCGCTCGACCCCTCCAGCGCGGCGCAGCAAGAGACCAGCTCGCAATCGCCGGATGAGTCGCAAGAGTCGGAGTCGCGTCCCGCGGAGCCATCCGAGATGGAGATGGTGGATCGGGAACCCGAAGCAGAAATGCCCGCCGACCCGGACATCGAGGCGCCGGACGAACCGGACATCGAGGTGCCGGAGGAGCCCGACATCGAGGTGCCGGACGAACCCGACATCGAGGTGCCGGAGGAGCCCGACATCGAGGTGCCGGACGAACCGGACATCGAGGTGCCGGATGAACCGGACATCGAGGTGCCGGAAGAGCCGGCGGCCCCGGTCGCAGGCTGCGGCTCCAATGCGGTGCTCGGGCCCGCCGGCGGTTGCTGGCGCGTGCTGCAAGTGCCTCGGTCCTGGGGCGCGTCGCGTCGCAGATGCCGATCGATCGGGGCTGGCTGGGATCTGGCTTCGATTCGCAGCGAGGAAGAGAACGAATTCGTCGATGCGCTGGGCAGCGACCAGCTGTGGATCGGTGGATCCGACCTCGCTTCGGAAGGTGATTGGGTCTGGGTAGACGACGGCACACCGTTCTGGGAGGGCAGGCAAAACGGACGAGCCGTGGGGAGGGCGTTCGTGGCTTGGAGCGGAAACGAACCGAACGGCGGAGCCAACTCGGACTGCGCCCGCACGGTGCCGGGCCGAGCGGAGTGGGCCGACCTCGCGTGCGCGCTCGAGCGCCAGGCGCTGTGCCTGGGTCCCGAATCGTAGCTTCGAGTGTCGTCGCTTCCCGAGTCATCGCCGAGATCGACTCGGAAGGGTCGACCTCGAGCAGGCGCCGGCGATGGCGAAGCGAGCACGCGGTGCGAGCGGCGAGACCAGGCCCGTTTTCACGGGCCGCGCGAGGCCGATGCGCCCGCGCAAGGCGGAGCGTCTGCGCAAGGCGGAGCGTCTGCGCCGTCCGGGTTCGGCAGGAAGAATGAGAACACGCTGCCCTGCCCAGGCGTCGAATCCACCGTCAAGTCGCCCCCGTGTGCGCGAACGACCCGCTGGCAAGTGGCGAGGCCCAGCCCGCTCCCCTCGTAGCGATCCCTCGAGTGGCCGCGCCACAGTGGCTCGAAGATCTTGTCGAGCTGCCCCTTGGGAATCCCGATACCGTTGTCGGATACGGACACGAGGTGCCCGCCCCCACGCGGAGCCGCGGTGACCACGACGACCGGCGAGCGTTCGACGAACCGCAGTGCGTTCGAGACCAAGTTCTGAATCACCAACGCCAGCAGCTCCCTGTCCGCATAGAGAGTCGTCCCAGTGGGTGCCTCGACCTCCACGCGGGCCTTGCTTTCGGTGATTTCGCCCGAGAGAACCCGCAGCGTTTCTTCCACGAGCGGCGCGAATTCGACCCAAGCTCGCCGGCTCAACGCGCCCGCCGCCGTCGACCACTCGAGCAGGGAGGCGACCAGCGCCTGCATGTGCTGCGCCGTCGTCAAGGCTTGGTCGAGCAGCGCGGCCACCGGCTCGAGCGCGTCCTCGGGCAGATTGCGTTGCACCAGCTCCAACAGCAGCGAGATCTGCCGCGCCGGTTGCCGTAGGTCGTGCCCCGCGGCGGAGACGAACGTCGTCAAGGCGTGGTTCGCCTCGCGGGCTTCGGCGAGCAGGCCCGCACGCTGGATCGCGTGCCGAATCGACCGCCCGAGCGAGCTGGGCGCCACATCCGCCTTGTACAAGTAATCCTGAGCGCCCTGGCGAAGGGCTTCCAGTCCGATCTGGCTGTCGTCCGAGGCGGTCAGCACGATCACGGGTGCGCGCGGCCCGAGAGCCATCAGGCTGGTCAGTGTCTCCAGCCCCTGCGTCTCCAACAACCCGAGATCGACCACGATCACGAGAACGGCCGCATCCCGCACGTAGGGCTCGACCTCGGCGACCTCGCGCAGCCGGACCACGGGAGGCACTCCCGGAGAGGTTCCTCGGAGACCAGACCGGGCAATGTTCCGAACGAACAGCTCCGCGTGGCCGTCGTCGTCCTCAATCAACAAGACGCTTGGTTTTTCGAGCATCGCGTTTCCTCTTGCCACTGCGTGCGGGCCCCCCCGCCACTCCTATCGAGCTCCCGAACACCGATGGGCTCGCCTACCCCGGGGGGCGGTTCCACACGCTCCAGTACAGGCCGACATCCCGAATCATCTGCCGGAACTTGGAGAAGTCCAACGGCTTGACGAGGTAGCTGTTAGCGCCGTGGTCGTACGCCCGGCGGCGATCCATGCGCGCATCCGAAGTGCTGAGCACGACCACCGGCAGCCTTTTGATATCGGGATCGGCACGGATGATCCGCAACACCTCGAGTCCGTCGATCCCGGGCAGGTTGATGTCCAGCAAGACCAGGCTCGTGGCCGGAGCGCCCCCTCCCTTGAGATACGAGAGCGCACTTTCACCTTCTTGAAAGACGGTAAGCGTGTTGGCCACTCGCTCCGCGAGCAGAGTCTTGCGCACGAGGGTGATGTGATCGTCGTTGTCCTCGATCAAGACCAGATTCAATGGCTGTTGCTCAGGCATGGGAGACCTCCAGCGTCGGCGGATGCGACGACTTTGCGACGGGAAAGTGCTTGCCGACGGAGAACCAGAACGTGGAGCCACCCCCCGCAGGGGACTCCACCCACGCGTCGCCGCCCATCGAGCGCGCCGCCTTCTTCACGATGGCGAGCCCCAAGCCCGTTCCTTCCTTCTTGCTCGGCAAGCGGCGAAAGATCACGAACACGCGCTCGTGATGCTGCGCGGCAATCCCCGGCCCGAAATCGCGCACGAAGAAGCGATGGTGCCGGGGAGATTCCTCGCAGCCGATCTCCACGCGATCCCCGGGCTGCTGACAGCCGTACTTGACCGCGTTGCCCATCAGGTTGAGAAGGATCTGGCGCATCGGCTTGGGCATGGCGAAGATCGCCGGCAGCGGCGTGACGACGTCGAGCCGCGCCCCCGCCGAGGAGAACTGAGCGTGGAGCTGCTCGTGCGTCTCCTGCACGAGCTCGGCCACGTCTACCCATGCCGGCTCGTCTTCGCGACCGACTCGGCTGAGCTCGAGCAGGTCGTCGATGAGGGTTCCCATGGTTTTCGTCGCCCGCGCCACTCGCCGCGCGCTGTCGCGCGCGTCCTCGGTGTCCTCGCGCGCCAATGCGTCATCGATCAATGAGGAGAATCCCTGAATCGTGACCAAGGGAGACTTCAGATCGTGGGAGACGGTGTACAGCAGTTGCTCCATCTCCTCATTGCGAATGCTCAACGCGTCCGCCGCGCGCTTGCGCTCGGTGATGTCCACGACCGCGCTGAGCACGAAGCGCCCCTTGCCGGTGGCGATCGGGTTGAGCCCAATCTCGACGGGGAATTCGGAGCCTCCCTTGCGCACGGCGTACAAGTCGCGCCCCGCTCCCATGGAACGCACCTGGGGGTGGCCGAAGAAGCCCCCGCGCTGCACGCCGTGGCGCTCGCGAAAGCGCTCGGGAACCAGGATGTCCACGGACTGAGACACGAGCTCTTCCCGATCGTACCCGAACATGCGCTCCGTCTCCTCGTTGACCATCACGATCGTTCCGGTGGCGTCGATCATGACCATTGCGTTGGGTGCCGACTCGACGGCCAGCTCGAAGAAGCGCGCCGCTTCCGTGCGGGAGGTGATGTCGACCATCGCGGCCAAGCGCTGTGGCCCATGGGCCGTTTCAACCCGGTTGAGCACAATCTCTACGGGAAGCTCCGACCCGTCGCTGCGGACCACGAGCGTCTCGCGATTGGCGGCGGCGCGAGTCCGCGGCCGGATGCATTCCAGTTGCTCCGACAGCGGGTGACCGGCGCGCATTCGCTCGGGGATCAGCACCGCGACGGGCTTGCCGAGGAGCTCTTCCCGCGAGTGGCCGAAGAGGCGCTCGGCCTGAGCGCTCAGAAGCGTGATGCGCTCGTCCGCGCCGACCATGACGAGCGCGTTGGGCGCCGAGTCGAGCGCCAGGCTGGCCAAGCGCTCCTTGGCCGTCGCCTCGTCCCGCGCCTTCTTCGCGTCCGCGGCGATGTTCAGAGCCGCACGCCACTGGCCGCGCGTATGTTCCTCGCTCGCCTGGAGCGCCTCGCGAGCCTGCTCGAGCCGCCGCTGCGTCGTCTCCAGCTCCCCGAGGTGGCTCGCCAGCTGGTCGTTGGCGGTCAGCGCACGGGCGTTGGCTCGAGCACTGACGACGAGAAAGCCGGCGAGGAGCAGATCGATGAAGAGGCCCGCGCAAAGGATGGTGAGCGGCTGCGCATTGTGGACCGCCGCGCGGAACCCGAGTGTCGTACGCAACGTGAAGCGCCAGATGCGCCCATACATTTCGACGTCCACCGAGCGCTCGTAGAGCGGTTCGGCGTCGAAGTCGCCCTCGGACGGCACGTGCTCATCGTATAGGACCGAGCCGGCGGCCGCGGCCCCGCTCCCGCTTGCCAGCGCCCGAGGGCCCTGCTCCGGGGGTCGACCGGGGAGTACGCCTTCCACGCGAGTGTCTTGCAGGCGAGTCTCTTCCAGGCGAACGTCTTCCAAACGAATGTCTTCCAAACGAATGTCGAGGTGGCGCCCGCTCTTCGAAAGCGTCCCATCGAGCAAGTTCTTGAACACGAACGGAGCGTAGACCAACCCTACGAAGCGCTGCCTGCGCGCCGCCGGGCTGCTCGGCTCTCCGCCCCGGTAGAAGGGCACGAAGAATAGGAAGCCAGGCGTGCGCCCCGAATCCTGCACCAAGACGATCGAGCCGGTGGCTTGGGGCTTGCCCGTGTCGCGGGCGGCTCGCGCGGCGGAAAAGCGGATGTGTTCGTGCGCCATGTCGAGCCCCACGGCCTCGCGATTGGAAGCGGCTGGTTCGATGTACGTGATGGGCCAATACTCCCCGCGCTCCTCGCTCGGGTGGACCTCGTAACCCGGGCGCGATTCGCGCTGCCGCGTCAGATACTCGGGCAGCCGCTCCGCGGAGACGTAATGGATGACGCCGATGCCGCCGACGCCGGGGTAGCGCCTCTCGATGCCGAGCGCCCTGGCGAAGCGGAGCCATTGCTCGTAGGTCACGTCGCCGCCTAGCGCCTGGATCGCCCCCACTCCGCCGCGGAGGCCGTTTTCGTACTTTCTCATGCGCTCCACCACGAGCTCGACGACGTGATCCGCCTCGCGGTCGAATTGCAGCCTCGCCTTCTCCTTTTGCTGCCGGCTCGACACCCGCCACGCGCCGAGGGTCAGCCCGAGCGAAAGAGTTGCCACCAGCACGTGGTATGCGCGCAGCGACCCCACCCGGGGGGACCGGGCGCGTGAAGGCTCGGACGAGATGTTCGACGACATGCGTCACCCGAGCGGGGCGGCCTCCCGCGGCGCCAGCTCGCGCGGCGCCAGCTCCCGCCACTCGAGCCTCCGCGCCGCCGATGGCGGTCGACCTCGCAGCAAGTGGAGCCCAACCGACGCCTTGCGCCGCCGTGACCGGGGCTCGACGGACCCCGGCCCGGAGGTTGCCTCGGCGTCGAACCGACCCGACCTCCGTGCTCGACTCATCCCGAAGCCTTCTGCGTTTGCGCGACGAAGCTGAGATCGTGTTCAGGTTGCAAGCCAGCTTGCTGACACAGCTCGTTGATGCGCTGCTTGAGCGCGATCATCTGATCCTCTCGGTCCACCGCCAGCGCCGTGAAGGCCTCGAGATCGCGGGTGCGCTCCGAAACCCGGTCCTCCAGCCCTTCGTGAGCCTGGCGAAGCTCTCGTTCCGCTCGGATGCGCTCGGATATCTCCGCCCGCAACTGCCCGCCAGAGGGAATGGCGAGCGCTTGCGGAAGCATCGGCCAAAGTGCCGTGGCGGTGGCGAGGGACGCCAACGCCGTGACGACACGGACGGCGCCCGAGAGCCAGTAGGCACCGTGCCAAATGTTCCACAAGTCGACCAGATGCCCGAACCCGCAGGCCAAGATGAACGTCGCAAACAGCTGAAAAATGGGTCGAAACCCGACATCGGCGCGCCTTCTGGCGAACACGAGCAGCCCGACCGGAATCGAAAAGTACGACAGCGCGATGACCGCCTCCGACGCGGCGTGACTCCACAGCACCCCGGGAGTCCAGAAGTAACAATGCCCATGCGGCATGAAGCGGCCGAAAACGAGATCTTCTACGAACGGCACGTTGCCCCCCCCCCCGCTGGTGTTCCGACGACCCCTCGAAGCTACACCCAATCACGCCAACTGAACACCGTGCTGACGGCGGCTTCGCCCCGCCGCCACCACCCCGGCACGAGACTCGCGCAGGGCAGCGGATTCGATCCCCCGGCCCGCTCGTGCGCGGTCGGTGCCCGAGCCGAGCACGGCCGACCTCGTTCGGATGATGCCTCCCTCGGTCGGCGCCGCGGCGAAGCGAGCCGGCAGCCCTCGACGAGAGCGAGGCTCCGGCGGGGAGGGGCTGCTCGGTCCCGTGACTCGATCGCGGGCCGGCCACGCCCTGCGAACGCCTCTCCCCGAGATCGAAGCAGCTGACCGCGCACGGCCTCCGCAGCCCGCAAGGCTTGCTCCGGCGTGTTGTACAAATGAAACGAAAGGCGCGTGCAGCGACGGCTCACCGCGATCCCCGCGCGCGTCAAGCGCTCGGCGGCCAGCTCGCCGGGCACCGAGGCGATCGCAGAACTGCTGGCGCGCCCCAAGCCGCGCACCGAAAACGACGAAGCGAGCCGCACCTCGCGCGCATGGATCGCCTCGACCGCGATCTTTTCGATGAGCTCGATCGAGGCAAGGAGCTCGCCACCGTGCCGACGAGCACCGAGGCAGCGGAGCCGATTGCCACCGAGGCATGACCCGAAACCCCCGCCGAGCGCCGCCTGCCCAGCCCGCGGCCAGCGCCCGTGCGGGGGCCGGTCGGCGACGACATCGCCGATGGCGTACAGGGCCGGCGCGGTCGCGCCAGGGTGCCGTGAGGGTTGTCTGCGGCGCCTTTGCGACGGTCCGATCCCGCCCGGAACGGCCACTTGGACCTACCAGTCGGCCACTCACGGCCGGGCGCCGACCTCGAGGCAAGCCCCGAGCGCAAGAGCCGGGCACACGGCGGACGGTGCCCGCCCAGCCGCGCGGGCCATGGCGGAGGCGCGGCGCTCGGCACGGCCACCGACGCCCTCCCCCGCCGCCGGCGCAACCGGTCGAGCCCACGACCGCCTCGGGGCGTCGCGCCCTGGGAATTCCGCCCCCAGCGACTACCTTGGGCCTTGTCGTGCGAATCCTCGGTGTCTGCGGAAGCCTCCAAGCGCGGTCGAGCAATCTGGCGCTGCTGCAGCGCGCCGCGGAGCTGTGCCCCGAAGGCGTTTCCCTCGAGCTATTCGACGGGCTGCGCCACCTGCCTGCGTTCGACCCGGATCTCGAGCGGCAAGCGCCGGTGGAGCCCGCCCGCTCGTGGCGAGAGGCCATCGCGCGCAGCGACGCCTTGCTGGTGGCCTGCCCCGAGTACGGCTTCAGTCTGCCGGGCGCCGTGAAGAATGCCATCGACTGGGCAATCATCTCCGGCGAGCTCGAAGAAAAGGTCGTGGCCGTCACCGCCTGCGTGGCCCACCCGAGCCGTGGGCGCCGCGGGCTGGGGGCACTGGTCGGGACGCTGCGCGCCGTCAAGGCGCTCGTCGTCGGCGGCGCTCCGCTCGTGCGCGGGCCCGACCTGGACGGCGAACTCCGGGCGCTGATCGACTTGGCGGTCGAAGCGCGCCGGGCGCAGCGAGCGAGCGCCGCGGGGGAGCCAGCCCCTCGGCGCGCGGGCGGCTCGAAGGAGCCCTCGACGACGGAGCCTAGCGCCGAAGCCGAGCTGCGCGCCGCCGTCGAGAGCCTCGGGGAGGGCCCGGCGCCGAACTTCGAAGACTTCCTGAAGCGGTTCGCTCCCCAAAGCCTGGCGCCGGGGGAGACGTTCTGTCGGCGCGGCGAGCACACGGGGGCCATCGCCTTCCTCGCCTCGGGCGTCGCGCACGGCTACTACGGAGCCCCCGGGGAAGGGGTCCTCAGCGACGGCTTGATCTCCGCTCCGAATTTTCTGGGCGACCTCGAGGCCTTGTTGACCGGCGCCCGCGCGCGCCTGAGCCTCGAGGCCCTCACGGGTCTGACGCTCTGGGTCGCCAACTTCGCGGAGCTGACGGCGTTCCTCGACCGCGATCCGTACTGGCAGCGCGTCGGTCGGCGACTGGTCGAGCACTTCTACCTGCAGCGAGTGCGACGCGGCCACATGCTCAGGGCGCGCGGCGCGGTCGAGCGCTACGAGGCCTTTCGGCAAGAGCACGGGCACCTGGAGCCCCGGGTGCCGGACGAGACGATCGCCCTCGCGCTGGGTATCGGCGTCGAGGACCTGCACGGTGCGCGCCGCGCCCGGAGGGATGCCAGCGCCCCGGAACAGGCCAGCGCCGCACCGCCGCACCGCCGCAGCCAGCCCCCAAACAAGCGCTAACCTCACGCCAGCGCTCGTTTTGTGGGCTAGCCCGAGCTCGCGATCGCGGAGGGGCCGAAACCGTAGCCCGATATCGCCGCCTTGATCTCGTCGATCGTGAATGGCTTGCGGAGATACGCGATGCGCGGCGAAGCCTCCATCGAGGCGGGCGGTGGCGACGAGCCGAGGTGGCCGGACACGAACAAGATCACCACCTCGGGGTGCAGCATGCGCAGCTGGGCCGCGACCTCGTAGCCCGACATCTCGGGCATGACGATGTCGGAGACGAGGAGCTGAATCTCCTCGTGCCGCTGCGCCAGCGAAAGCGCGGCCGGGCCGGAAGCGGCTTCGAGCACCAGGTGCCCGCACTCTTTGAGAATGCGCGCGAGCGACGCGCGAACCGGGTCGCTGTCATCGAGGACGAGCGTCGTCACGCGGCGGTCGTCTCGCCGGGCGCGCCGCGGGCGCGCCGCGCCAGGCGCCGGGGCGAGAGGCAGCGAGACGCAAAACCTGGTACCCTTCCCCACCACACTGTCGACGGCGATCGACCCACCACACTGGTGAACGATGCCGTAGGCGGTGGCAAGTCCGAGGCCCGTCCCCCCGCTGGCGCCCTTGGTGGTGAAAAACGGCTCGAAGATCCGCTGCAAGACCTCGGGGTCGATACCCGCCCCGTCGTCGGTGACCTCGAGCACCACGCGGCTGCGCTCGCCGGCGGTTGCCTGCTGCCCGGGGCTCGCCTCGCCGTTCGACGTGCCCAGCGCGATGTGGATCGAGCCGCGGCCGGCGATCGCGTCGCGAGCGTTCACGACCAGGTTCATGACCACCTGGTCGAGCTGGGAGCGCTCGGCGCGAACGAAGCAAGGCTCGCCGGTCACCCGCAAGCACATCTCGATCGGACCGGTGACGCTGCGGCGCAGCAGCGGCTCCAGCTCCTGCAGGGAGCGGCGCAAGTCGAACGTCTCGATCTGCATCGGCTGACGCCGGCTGAAGGCCAGCAGTTGCTGCGTGAGCCGGGCCGCCACCTGGCTGGCGTCGATGATGTTCTGGATCGGTTGGACGGCTGGGCTCTGGGGCTCCTGACCCTGCAGGAGATACTCGGACTCCCCGAGAATGACGCTGAGCAGATTGTTGAAGTCGTGCGCCACGCCCCCCGAGAGCATGGCGATGGATTCCATGCGGCTGGCCTGCATGAGCGCGCGCTCGGCAGCCAACTGGTCGCTTTCGAGCTTGAGCCGGCGCAGGCTGCTCGAGAGCAGGTAGCTGAGCGACTCGACGAACGCCGCGGCCTCGTGGCTCGGCGCCCTTTCGAAGTGCAGCTCGAAGGTCGTGGCGGGGATTCCCGGGCCGCCGCCAAAGGTCAATCGTTGCGCACCGTTGGCCGTCTCCGGCTCCCCGGCTTGCGCACTGCGGCCCGCCTGCTCGACCCGGACGCAGCGCGCCTCGAGCGTATCTCGCACGACCTTCGCGCATGCCTCCAGTAGCACCTGCTGATCCCGCTCGGCCAAGGACAGCTGGCCCAGGCTGGCCACCGCCTTCTGCTGCGCGAGCTGCGCGCGCGTGTGCAGGTCGTTCTTCAGCCGCGCCGTTTCCGTGCGACGTACCTCGCGCAAGTGGATGACGAAGATCGTGATCGACGCCCCGGTGGCCGATGCGATCATGAACAGAAAGTGTCCCCACCCCGCCGCGGCGGGCTCCAGAACCCACGCGACCATCACCGGCGAGAGGGAGAGCACCGTGCTCAGGGCGAACCAGCCGCCGGAAAGAAACAGGAAGCCCGCCCCCAGCTGAACCATCGCCAGGTTGGAGACCTGCTGCGGCTCCAGGGTGAGCAGCAGGTGCACGCCCGAGTTGATCTGCATGAGGCCCGCGGCGAAACCCTGCGCGGCATGCGCCAAGCCGAGTGGGGGCGGGCGGCGGCGCCAGCGGAGCGCGAGACCCA
The DNA here is from genome assembly GCA_050299315.1 of Polyangiaceae bacterium. Taxonomy (GTDB): domain Bacteria; phylum Myxococcota_A; class Polyangia; order Polyangiales; family Polyangiaceae; genus SZUA-265. Next base: position 70,218 of record JBNKVS010000089.1, on the reverse strand, counting down.
GGCTGAGCAGCGACGTCGCCCCGGCCATCAGCGCGAGCTCGACGGAAAGGGGTGGCGGGAGGTAGACGAGGTGGGCAACGGCGAAGAGCCCGTAGACCGCCACGAAGGTCCACACGAGCGGGACGAGCGTGCTGCGCACGTGGCGCGCGATCTCGCGTTGCAAGGCCGATCGAAACCGCTCGCTCGCGCGCGGGCTCATGGCCGCCGCGCTCGAGGGGCGGGCCACCTTCGACCGGCGCGAGCCCGGCCTCGCGATCGCGTGGTTTCGACCTCGAGCATGGTGAACCACCGCACCACAGCAGCGCGCTCGAGACAAATCAATGGCGATCTCGCACCCGCGGCGCACGGACGCCGGCATCGGGCTTCGACGACGGACTCGGCCTGCTCGCCGAAGAGCCCCAATCGCTCAACTCGTGAGGCACAGATGACCCAGCCTTTCTGGGCCAGGCGCGCTTCGAGGTGAGGGAGCGGACGCAGCCAAGGAGCTCGTCGCCGTTTGGGGCATGGATGAGCGCCGCGCGGAGCGGGTGCGGGGCGCCATCGCGCCGCACACGACCCCGACCATTCCGCAGCGCGAGGCTCCCGAAATCGCTCCGTGCCCGCTGGGCGTGTCGGCCGATATCGACAGCCTGCCGCCCGCGCTGCTTTCGACCGAGGCGCTCGACCACCTGCTCGAGTGCGTTCCCCGGCCGAAACTGGCCGCCAGCCTGCTCGAGGCGCTTTCCAGACGGTACGAGAGCGGCCCCGTCGCGGTGAGCTCGCATGCGGTAGTCGACGCCCGTGCGCTGCGCATCCCTGGATTTCGATGGCCCAATCGGTGCCGAAAGCTCGTCGAACGGCAGCGAGACCCGGCGACCGATTCGGCGCGGCGCATCCCCTGAGCGCCCACCGGGGGACGCCGAGCGCCCGCGGGAAAAAAGGCCGCCCGCGGCCGGCGCTGCGGGCCTATGATGACCACTGCCATGAGCGACTCGACTCGTGTTCAGAGCCGGCCCCGAGTCGTCCAGTACACTACCGCGCGGATCGAGGTCACGGCGGGGCCCAACCGCGGGCTGGCGTTCGAGAGCCCGGAGCCCGCCGACCGCCCCATCCGCATCGGAAGCAGCAACGACAACGACGTGGTCCTGGAGGACGACACCGTCTCTCGTCGCCACTGTGAAATCCACCCGACCACGGAAGGTGTGGTCGTGCGCGACTGCGATTCGACCAACGGCGTGGTATCCGCGGGCATCCGCGTGGTCGAGGCGCGCTTCCTCGAGACGTTCACGCTCAAGCTCGGCTCCACGACCCTGGTCGTGACCCTGGTGCCGCGCGCTGCCGACCGCGAGCTGTCGAGCGCCGATCGATTCGGCAGCGTATTGGGGACCTCGCCGCGGATGCGCGCGCTGTTCGCCGACCTCGAGCGAATCGCCCGGAGCGATGCGTCGCTGCTCATCGAAGGGGAAACGGGTACGGGCAAAGAAGTGATCGCGGAGTCGGTCCACCGCCAGAGCACCCGCACCGCCGGGCCGTTCGTGGTGTTCGATTGCAGCGCGTTTGCGCCCACTTTGGTGGAAAGCGAGCTGTTCGGGCACGAAAAGCACGCCTTCACCGGCGCCAATCGCTCCCACGAAGGCGTCTTCGAGCAAGCCCACGGAGGCACGATTTTCCTCGACGAGCTGGGGGAGCTGCCACTCGACATGCAGCCCAAGCTGCTGCGTGTGCTGCAGGAGCGGAAGATCAAGCGGCTGGGCTCACAGCGCGAGCGAACGGTCGACGTGCGGCTCATCTCCGCCACCAACCGCAGCCTGCGCGCAGAGGTCCAGAGCCGGCGATTCCGCTCCGATCTGTACTACCGCGTGGCCCAAATCAGCGTTTCGGTGCCGCCCCTGCGCGAGCGCCGCGAGGACGTGCCGCTGCTGGCAGAGTTCTTTCTCTCGCAGGCCAGCCCCCCGCGCGGAAGGAGCGACATCCCCCAGGGAGTTTGGGACATGCTCGAGCGGCACCGCTGGCCGGGCAACGTCCGCGAGCTGCAGAACGTGCTTCAGCGCCTGCTGGTGCTGCCCGAGAGCGGCTTGCCGCAGGAGCTCGGCGCGACCACGGCGCCGGGCGTGGGAGCTCTGCCGAAGCCCTTGCAGGTCGCGCGGCGGGAGGCCTCCGAAGACTTCGAGCGGCGCTACCTCAAAGACGTGCTGAGCCGCACCGATGGCAACGTCAGCGCCGCCGCGGCGATGGCCGGCGTGTCTCGACAAATGATTCACCGCCTGATGCAAAAGCACGGCATCGAGGGAGCGAGCTCGGAGTCGGTCAAGACCAACTGAGCGTGCCGGCCCCTCGGCGTTGCCGCGCCGCTCGACCAGCCGTCCCCAGCCCCAGCCGGAGTGTCCCGCGCCGGTGAGACCGGGTCTGGGACGTCCTCACCACGCGGGGCGCGACGCGCGGGAGCGACGGAGCGCGGGTGGGGTCCCTCGGGGAAAGGGGCGCCCGGGCCGGGCGCTGGATGCAGACGCCCCCATCCCGGTCGGGCCCGGGGCGCTGCGGCGCGACGCAGGGCGGGATGCGGGCCGCTCGCGGGCGGCACCGGGGGATGCGCCCGCACGGCTCCCCGAAGGCGAGGTCGCCGGGGCGCAGCCAGCTGGCGCGAGCCTCGCAGGCCGCCTGGGCTGTACATCGGTGCAGGCTCGAGAGCGAAGGCTCGTGGTGCCGAGCACCGCCCGGTGGCGCTCTTTCGCGGAGGGCCGGCCGCGCGCGGGGCCCGATCCCCTGTATCGGGCTGCCCCTCTATGGTTGACTCTAGCTCCAGTGCATCGTCCGCTCGCCGCTCCCCAGCCAGGCGAAACCATCGCCGACCGATACGAAGTCGAGGGAGTTCTCGGCCACGGCGGGATGGGTGTGGTCGTGCGCGCACGCCACATCGAGCTGGAGCGCTCCGTCGCGATCAAGCTGATTCGGAGTGAGCTGGTCGCTACCGATGCCCTGCTCGACCGCTTCTTTCAAGAGGCTCGCGCTGCCGCCCGGCTGACCAGCGAGCACGCCTGCCGAGTATGGGACATCGGACGGGTGGCATCCGGAGCTCCCTTCCTGGTGATGGATCTGCTCGAAGGGCAGGACCTCAAGCAGGTGCTGAGGGAACGCGGCCAGGTGCCCGTGGAGCAAGCCTGCAGCTGGATTGCTCAGGCGTGCGAGGCGATGGCGGAGGCGCACGCTCGCGGCATCGTTCACCGCGACCTGAAGCCCGACAATCTCTTCCTCGCGTCGACCCCCCTGGGCCCCACCCTCAAGGTGCTCGACTTCGGCGTGTGTCGCCTGCTCGACGGGGACAGCCGATCGTGGCGGCCAGGCCTGACGGAGTCCAATGCGTTGGTTGGCTCTCCCCGCTACATGTCTCCGGAGCAGATCCGCGGAAGCCGCGCCAACGCCCGATCCGATCAGTGGGCGCTCGGCATGCTTCTGTACGAGCTGATCGGCGGTCGGCCCGCGTTTCGCGGCGAGGCGTTGCCCGCCCTGTTGGCCGCGGTCGAGCGCGACGAGCCCGCCCCCCTCTCCACGCTGGTGAGCGACCTGCCCCCCGATCTCGACGGGGCCGTCCTGCGGTGCCTGCGCAAGCGGCCCGAGGAGCGCTTCGAGGACGTCGCCGAGCTGGCTCGCGCCATCGCGCCCCACGCCGTCCCCGCTGGGCGCTCGTGTGCCCAGCGGGCGCGCGACTACCTCGACAACCTGCCCGCGCCGAACCTTGCGCCGCCCACCTCGCACGAGCCCCCCAGCGCAAAAGAGCCGCCCACGTCCAAGTTCTGGGAAACCCGCCCAGCGCCCCCCACCCGCTCTGCAGCGGACGCGACGCCCGAGGTCGAGCCCGCACCGGCGCCGGCGCCCTCCGCAGCCCGGAGCGCGCGTCTCTCCTCCTTCTCGAATCGCTACGCGCTCGGAGCCGTGGCACTGGTGGCGCTGAACGTGGGGGCGGTGGCCTGGCTGCTCTCGGATCGGCAGCAGCCGCCCCCGCACGCCCCCACGGTGAACACGACCGTGCAAAGGAGCCTGCCCGAGCGGGGAATGGGGCAGGCGCCGTCGCAGCCCGCCCGCGCGACGCCGGCTCCCGCGGAGAGCGCCCGTCCGGCGGCGGACGTCGAGGCCGCGCCGCCCCCGGGCGACGTCGCCGCTGCAGCGGGCTCTGCGACGGCGCTTCCCGCCGAAGCAGCTCCGTCCGCCGCAGCGAAGGGGCCGCACGGCTCCGCTCCTCCGAGGGACGAAACCGTCTCGAAGCGCCCCCTCGCCCCCGCACCCGCGGCAACGAGCCCGGCGCCCCGCGGCGACGAGCGCGCGAGCGAAGCTTTGCTGGCGGGCGGTTCGGCCCCCGTCGGGAGCGGGCCGTCCGTCGCCCCGGTGCCGGGGCCGGCCACCGGGGGCAGCGGCGGCGATGACGCCCCGACCGTAGCCACGGGCAGCCACGACACCGGCGCCTCGAGCGCCGCCCGCCGAAAAGAGGTGTTCCGCCCGCGCGACGCCTTCGACCCGCGCTACTTCGGCGGGCGCCTCTAGCCCCCTGTCGCCCTCCATCCAGCGCAAGCGCTGGGCGTCGAAGGCGCGCGCGAGCCGCGCCCCGCGCAGCCGCGAAAGAGCCCATCAACCCGAAGTGGTCACTCGCGGTTGACGCGAGCGCGCCGACCGACACCGCACAGTGGCCTCCGCGGCGGAAAAGGCGAGATCGTCGACGCGCGTCGGCGGCGGGCACGAGCCTTGCTTTCCCGTTCTGCGTGGACCGCCAAAGCTCGACCGAAAGGCCCCGGCGTCGGCAACCGCTCCGTCGCCAGCGCACCCCGACCCCGAGGCTCGGCAACGCAGCGCTCGAGCTCGCCGCCAGCGAGCAGGGCAGCGCGGTGATCTCGTACCTCATCGTGCTGGCATTCGGGGGCGTGATGCTGGCGCTGGTGTTGCTCGTCGACCTGGGTCCCCGAGTCGCCGACGCGTGGCGCGCCCGCCAGGCGTGCCTGTACGGCGATGGCTGCCCGGGAGACTCGCCCACTCCCTAGACGTCGGGGCACGCCGCGGCCCCGCGACGCGCCTCGGCATTCGCTCGAAAGGAATCCATGTCATCCCGCCAAGCTCTCCTCGCCAGCCTGTTCGCCCTCGGTCGAGCCGCGGCAATCCGCGCCGCCCGCGTTCCGAACCGCCCAATGGTGCCGGCGCTGGGCTTCGGGCGGCCGCAGCGCCATCCCGATCCGGGGGGCGCCCTCGCGGGGCGAGGTCCGGCTCGCCGCCGGGGCCGCGACGTTCGGGGGGACCGCTCACGCGGCGGCGGGGCGGCTGCCCATGCCATACCTTTGCCGATGGAACACCTCCCGTTGGGCGAGGCCTCCGAGTGGCGCGCTGGTGTCTGCTCCCCACGTGCCGATCACCGCGGCGGCCCTCGCGGGTGGCCACTCGAGCGGGCGGTGAAAGCCGGATGCCGCCGCCTCGCGCGCGCCCTCGGCCAGCTGCTGCGGGGCAATGCAGGCGCCCTGGTCGTCGAGGCGGTGATCGTCTACGTCCCCGTCACCGCCTGCTTCTTCTGCACTTGGGAGCTCGCGGAGCTCGCGGCAGCCGACTTGGTGCTGCGGCGAGCCGCAGCCGCCACCTCGCGCGAAGCCGTCGTCACATTTCCAGACGACCCCCGACACTACGGAGGCGCCGGGGTCGACGAGCTGACCGCGCGGCAACGCCTGGCGAGGGTGCAGGCGGTCACGCTCCGCACACTTCGCGCCGCGCCGCAGCTCGCCGAGGGCAGTCTGGCGCTGCGCTTCGAGCTGGCCCCCCTCGACGGGACGCACGAGCGCCAGCTGACGACACGACTCGAGGCGGACTTCGTCTGCCGCACGGGCTCGATTGCCCGAATCGTTTGCGGCCTGTCCGGTCGCATTCGATTGCGCGCTCGAGCCATCGATGTGTACCACGGCGCTCGCTACCAATACGCGAGACGGGACGCGAGCGACCCGCCGCCCTCGGTCACGGCGGACCGCGGCGCCCCGAACGCGCGCCCCCGGGGGCACCGGCCGACGACCGCCTCGGGCCGGAGGGAGCCGTGCTGACGCGGCACCGCTCTGCCCCGCGGAACCGCGCGCGACGTTCGCTTTGGAAGGACGAGCAGGGTGGCGTCTTCGTGTTCGGCATCGCCATCGCTCTGTTGCTGGTCGCCGCGAGCTGGCACGTCTACGGGATCGGCGCGGCGGCGGTCTGGGGTGAGCGGGCCCGAGACGCCGCCGACGCGGCCGCCTTCGAGGCCGCCGTGTGGCACGCACGCGGCATGAACCTGGTGTCGATGACCAACTTGATGATGGCCGTGATGATGGCCCTGCTCACGTTCTGGCGCATGATCGTCACGGTCGTCACCGGGCTCTCGTACCTTTGCAGCTGGCCGATCTTTCCCCCTTGCGCCGTGGTGCAGGGAATCGACGAAGCGGTACAGCAAGCCGATCGAGTCGTCTCCGAGCGCACGCACGCCCTCTTGCGCTCGCTCTCCGATATGCAGACGGCGATCGCGTCGCTCGCCCCCGCCCTTCCCCTGGCGGCCACGCCCCCCCGAATCGCCGCCCATTTCTCCGGCGTGACGAACGCTCGGGTCTGGTCGATGTCGCTTCTGCCGAGCCACGGGCTGCCGAACCCGCGCGGTGAGATAGCCCGCGCGACGCACGCCACCAACCGAGCCGCTCAGCTCGGCGACGAGTTGGTCGGCGCGCTGCGGGAACGGCGTGGTCTGGACGTGAGCCTCCCGATCGAGAGCGAGCCCTTCGATGTGCTGTGCGGGCGCAACGACGCCGCCTTCGCCTGGCTGCAGCAGCGCTTCGGGCTGCCTTTCGACATCTCTCTCTTCGGCCCGTTCTGGTCCGCGATGACGGGAGGCGACCCGGCGTTCTTCTGCCGCAGCGACGCCTTTCCCCCAGCCCTGCGCAAGGCGGTCCGCGCGAGCCTGTGGCTCACCTGCCTGGGCAGCGCCCGACCCTGGCGCTGCGTGAGCAAGCGGCTGCGCCGCTTTCGCCCGGGCGCGCTCGGCAAAGCGGTCGACCGCGAGGTGGTCGCCACCTCCAAGGCCTGGGAGCCGTTCGAAAATGGCAGTCCGCTCGCGGGGGTTTCCGCCCGCATCTCACTTCCGCGTCCGCGGTTGGCCTCCACCATGGCGGGCGTCGCGCTGGCCGATCTCCGTGGGCTCGGCTCGGTCCCTTCCCCCGCGGCGGCGGGAGACGCGTCGGCTCGAGCCGAGTTCTACTTCGATTGCCGAGGCACCTGGGAGCAGTGCCGCCCGCACGCCACGTGGCGAATCGCCTACCGCGCGCGCCTGCGCCCCGAGCGAGCGCTCGAGAGCGAGCTACCCGGTCTTTCGCCGAGCGTCCTCGAGGCGGTCGATGGCCTCTTCTCCCGCTACGCCCACCGACCAGGAGGGCAGCGATGAGCGCCAGGGGGCCGGCGTCCGGCGGCCTGTGCGCGCGCCGCGCAGCCGCGGCCCGGCGAGCCGCGATGCGCCGAAGCCGATCTCGGGGAGCGTTGGTCGTCGAGGCCATCTTCACGATCACGATCGTGGCCATGACCCTGGCCACCACCCTGCTCTTTCATGGCAGCTATGGAGCCGCCCTCGAAACGCTCCACGAGTCCCGCCTCCGCGCCTGGCAGCGAGCGCTGCCCGGTTGCCCACTCGAGGGCGCCGGCGAGCTGACCACCCAGTCCGCATCGAGCACGCACGCTCCGGAGGGCAACGGCTGGCTGGGTGCGCAAGGTGCCATTGCCCGGCGTCTGAGCTTGACTTGCAACGAGCCCCCCTCCGAGGCGTCCAGCTTTTCGACCGCGCTCGATCAGTTGCACCGAATCGCGGCGTGGCGCCCCTTCGACATGGCGCGCTGGCTCTTCGGCGGCGGCGTCCTCGAAGAGTTTGGTGGGGCGCTGGGATTCGTCACCCAGTGGGTCGACCGCGCCGCCGGCGAGATACGACGGCTCGGGAGCGCGGCGGTCGACGCGACCGATTGGGTCCGACGAGCCGTCGGTCACGCGCTCGACTGGTTCCCGTGAACATCACCGCGCGGCGATCGCGAGTGCGCGGTCGGCGCTCGGCGGCGCCACGCTCGGCGCACGCCCCCCACCGATCCCCGCCCGCCCCATCATCGAAGGGAGAAGCGAATCGAGATGCCCCAAACCATTCCTCTCTCGGTCGCGGCGCGAAAGCGCCGCGTCGAGCCGTGCTCCACAGGTCCGCATCGAGGCGGCGCCTGCAGCGGAAAAGCGCCGCGTACGACGAAGGCGGGCCGCGGCTGGCTGGCGCGTAGCGCCCGCACCGGCGGTTCGCTCCTCGCCCTCGGCGCCGCCTGGGTCTGCCTGTGGGCAACCACCCAGGCGGCTGCCCTGGAACAGGCGTCGTTCAGCCTGGGGGCCCAGCTCCTGGAGCGCTTCGGCGACCTCGCGGAGGCGCCGCAGCCCATCGAGCTCAACGGTCAACACCTGTGGGTCGCTTCGAAGCTCAGCCCCCTGTCCGTATCCGAGGTGCTCGACCGCTTCGAGGCGCACTGCTTGACCGGAGGCGAGGCGCGAGCGGATGCACTCGACTCGGCGCTGACCCACAATGCGCGCGCGGGGCTCGGCGAACTCGATTGGCGGCGCCTGCTGATCCGGCGCGCCGAGGTCGACGACCGCGGGGGGCAACTCGTCTGTCTCGCGCCCGATCGACCACTCAGCGGCCCACTCGATCTGGTCGACCGGGTCCGGACCCTCTTGACCACGGGAAGGGTCGGCGCCGTCGGCTCGCTGCGCTACGCGCGCGTGGCGCCGCAGCCGGCGGGCGGCTCGCACATCCTCAGCGTGTGGTCCGAAGCTTCCCTCGACTGGCGGCAGGCGATGCCCACCGAGGGCGACGCGAAGGGTCGGGACCCGTCGAACGCGCCCCGCCCCCCGCGCTCTTCGAGGACCCTGAGCGCGACCCTTGCCGAGCGGAACCTTGCGGCCTACTCCTACCTCTCCGAGCTCACACCGCTGGAGCTGCTCGACTACTACGACCGGGAGATGCCGCATCGCGGATGGGCTCGGGTCAGCCCAGCGACCCCCGACCAGGCGCCCTCCGCGGTCGACGCATTTGCGCGCGCCTTCTTGCAGCGGGAAGCCGTGACGTACGTCGTCGTGAGCGACACCCAGGTCGGGCGCGCCGTCACGCTCGTGCAGTCGGGCTCGCTCGGCGCCACCCGCTGAGCCGGCTTTGCCGCGCTGGGGTCGATGCCGCGCCGCCCCTCCCCTCGTCGAGTCGATCCCCCCGAAGGGTTGCTGGGGTCGGCGCCTGCCCGCGATGTCGAGGCCCCCCACGGAGGTCGAGCTGCGCGCCGCGACGACCCTGCCGCAATCCGGCGATCCACGGCGAATCAAGCGGTATCGTTCGTTCCGAGAGTCCTTCGTCGACCGAGCCAATCGAAGAGAAGGGTGCCGGGGCGGCTCCACCTCGACGCAGCCGGCCCGGCCTCTGGGACCACTCCAAGAGCTGGTCGACCCGCGGCTGGACCTCGAATGACACCGGACTCGGCGCGAGCCAGACGGGGCTCGCCCGCGCGCGGCCGCCAGACTCGGCGGGGCCGCGAAGACGGCCGCGCTGCGGTCCGTCGAGCGGGGGCATCCCGAATCCGAAAGTGACCTCGCCCGATCGCGAGCCGCCCAGCGGTCGCGCGCGGGCGTCAACGCGGACGCGAGCGCGCTGCCGCCTGCATCGACTCCGGCAATCCTCGACCGCACCTCTCCAAGCGAGGCAGGAAGGTCGGCTGCGCCCCGGTCGGCACGAGCGCCGACCGCGCTCGCCCTTCGCCATCGAGCCCGTCGTAGCGGCGCACGAACAGGTCCCGGAGCTCGAACCGGCGAGCCTCCACGTCGTAGCCGACGACCTCCGTCAAGTGCGTCACCTTGCGTGAGCCATCTTGCTCCCGCGCGATCTGCACGAGCAGATCCAGACCGGAGCCGAGCTGGCGCCGCAGGACCGAGAGCGGGACTTGCGCATCCCCCAGGAGGGAAAGGGTCTCCAGCCTCGTCAGGGTGTCGCGCGGGTGGGTGGCGTGCAGCGTCGCCAAGCAGCCACCGTGCCCACTGACCATGGCCTGTAGGAGGTCGAGCGCCTCGCCCCCCCGCACCTCCCCAATCACGATGCGATCGGGCCGCATGCGAAGCGTGGCCCGAAACAAGTCCCGAATCGTGACCGCGCCCCGGCCGTGTACGTCCGGTGGGCGTGCCTCCAGCGCGACGACATGGGCATTGCCGAGCTGCACCTCACGCGTGTCCTCGATCACCACGACACGCTGGCGAGGGGGAATGAACCGGGTCAGGGTGTTGAGCAGTGAGGTCTTGCCGCTCCCGGTGCCCCCCGCCACCATGAGGTTCAGCTTCGCGAGCATGCAGCTTTGCAGAAATTGCATCGAGTCGTGCTCCAGCGAGCCAAGCTCGACCCAGCGCGCCGGCGTCAACGCAGAGGTGCGAAAGCGACGAATGCACACGCTCGGCCCTTCGCCGGCGATGGGGGAGATGACGGCCTGCACACGCGAACCGTCCGGGAGCCTCGCCTCGAGGATCGGGTGCATCTCGTCGAGCGGCTTGCCGACGAATTGGGCCAAATTGCGCAACGCGCAAAGTACGTCCTCTTCACTTTCGAAATGCGCCTCGACCTCCTCGAGCTGGCCGTGGCGCTCCACGAAGATCCGGCGGGGACCGTTGATCAGGATTTCGCTGACCTCGGGATCGTCGAGAAGGGGGGCCACCGGGCTCAAAAAGCCGCGCAGCGTTTCCTCGTAGATCTCCTTTTGTATCATCTCTCCTCCCCTGGCGGTGCGGGCGCCGAAGGCCCCCGACGCACGGGCCGCAGCAGCGCGGCGCGTGCGCGCGCGGCGTGTGCGCCGGCGGGGTCCAGCCGCAGGTAGGCTCGCAGCGCCGCATCCGCCCGGCGCGCGTCGCGAATTTCTTCGAGGTACAGCCGACCCAGCAGGAAGTGGCTGGAAGCGTGGGTCGGCTGCACCTCGATCAGCCGCTGGAGCTGCTCGACCGCCGCCGGAAAGTCGCCGAGTGCGACGAGCAGCGTCGCCAACAGGTAGCGCAGCGATGCGTCCTCGGGGTGGGCCTCAAGGTGAGCGCGCGCGTACAGAGTTGCCGCGCGGTGGTGATGTGCGGCAACGCACACCCGCACGAGCAGCGGCGTGATCTCGGCTGAGCTCGCGCCCAGCGCGATGGCAGCTCCCAAATACTGCTCCGCGCGTACCCAATCGGACTGGCGTGCGAGGCCGCGCGCTCGCTCGACCAGGTCGACCGCTGCGGCCCTTCGCTCGGACACGGCGTCCGGCGCGCGGACGGGGGGAGCGCTGGAGCACCCCATCGCGATACAGAAAAGCAGCCAGGGCGCACGGCCCGGACCGAAAGCTCGCTCGCGAGCACACGGGTGACGATCTTCCTCCATGGGGTCCTCCTCTCGTTCGTGACGATTTGCCTTCCGCGCCTCGCGCGCGAAGCCCGAGCTGCCGGGCTCGGATGCCTTGCTGCTACTTGGCGGCCGCCTGGGCCAGCTGCCGGAGCGCCAAACGCCGCACCCGGCTCAACCAGTCCACGTAGGACGACGCGCGATCCGAAAGCAGCTGTGCGAGGAAGCTCGCCTCGCGCTGCACCGTGTCCCAGCGCCGAGATTGCAGCGCGCGCTCCAGGCTGACCAAGTGGCGCTGGTACTCGGCGGCCGTTCGATGCAGGAGCTCGTCGAACAGCGCCCCGCTGCGCTCGGCGTTCGCAACGTCCGAGGCCGCCGCGAAGCAGCTCCGGGCGGCTCGAAGCGCCACGAGCGCACCGAGCGTGTCGCGCACCGAGTAGGGGGCGCGCTCGCGCTTGACCAGGGCCCTGGCCAACTCTTGGCGAGCCAGGGCGCCCGCTCGCGCCGCTGCGGTTTCTGCGCAGCGCGGCGGCGCGCCCTCCGGCCAGAGCTCGGGCGGCACGGGCATCGAAGCGCTGGCTCGAGAATCGGGCGCGTCCAGCAGCGCGACGGTCGTGACGAACGCACACATCCCGGCGACGACGGCGAGCTGGATTCGGTGGCGCTTCCGGAGCCTCTCGGGGCTTTCCACCGCCGGCCCCGAAAGCTCGATCCGAACCCGATAGTTGCCGATGCAAACGATGGCCCCGGCCGCCAGCGGCCCCTCGCGAAGCGGCGCGCCGTCCACCAAGATCGGAGGCTCTCGGGCCAACCCGAACACGACGAGCCCCTCGTCGTGCTCGTCCACCCGCACCAGCAGCTGCTCCTGCGCGACCTCGCCGCTCGCCAGGCGCACTTCACAGTGGGCGGCGCTGCCCAACAGGGCTTCGCGAGCATCCACCTCGAGGCTTTGCTCCTTGACACATCCCGAGGCGGATGTCGAACGTCGAACGACGAAGCGCAGGCCGGCTTCTGCGCTCCTCATCGCAGACCCTTCAGGCCCGAGGTGGCCGCGAAGTAGGCCGGGGCACCCACGAGCAGGAGAATGCTCACCATGCACATCGCCACCGGCGCCATCATCCGAGCGCCCGCCCGCGCCGCGAGCTCTTCGGCCCGCACGGAGCGACGCTGCCGCGACACGACGGCCTGGGTCCGCAGCGCCGCGGCGAGGGGGCTACCCGACTTCTCGGCTTGCAGCACGGCCGAGACGAACTCACGAATGGCGTGGGTCGGCAAGCGCTCCGCAAGCTCCTCGAGCGCCTGGGCGCGCGTCTTCCCGAGCTCCAGCTCGTGCAACACGAGCTGGAGCTCCTCGACCAACGCGTCCCGCGGGTCACTGCTCCGCGCGACGAACTGCCGCAGGGCACCGGGAAAATCGAGGCCTGCGGAGAGTGCCAGTACCAGGACATCGACCACCTGCGGCAGCCCCCGGAATGCGTGACGTTGACGAGTCACCCGCAGCGTGTCGAGGTGTGTGAGAGGGAGCACGCCTCCCGCGCAAGCCCCCAAAACCGGGACCCAGGGCCCGAAACCCCCGAGGTGCCCGTACGACCAGGCGCCGAGCGCGCCGGCCATTGCGCTCAGGGCCGACAGGGCCAGCAGCTCGCCCGGAGCCATCCCCGCGACGTCCCCGGCCAGCGCGATGCGCCGGGCCAGCGCCCGGCGAGCCGCAGCCGGCAGCATCGGGTCCACACGCTCGCCGAGCCAGCGGATCAGGGGTTCCGCGGCGCGAAAGCAGCCACTGTCGCGCAGCGCGCGGCGCCGGCGCAAGCCGCTCAAACCGAGCCGGGGCAATGCCGGTGCTGGCAGGCTCGCCACCGCATACGACAGCGCCGCCACCGAGACGTAGACGCCCGCGAGGCCGACCCACCGCAAGCCGAGGTACCAATCCTGCAAAACCGCCATCAAAGCTCCACCGCCAAGATGCTCTTGGCCGCCGCGATCGACCCAGCCCACAGCAAGCCGGCAACCACGGAGATGGGGATGCCCGCCGGGTGCTGCCACAGCGGGTCGAAATAGCCCGGCGAGGTCGAAGACATCAGCCATACCAGCCCCGCGGGCGCAGTAACCAAGACGACCAGCTGGGTCCGCGCGTCCGAGGTCTTCGAGCGAAGCACGCCCTCGAGGCGCCCCATCTCACGCAGCGTCGCGGAAAGGGTCTCGAGGATCTCCGGAATTCTCCCCCCCACCTGACGCCCGATCAGCAGACCCGCGACGATGGCGTCGAGATCCTTGCTGCGAACCCGCGCCGACATCCTGAGCAGAACGCGCTCGAGAGAGCTCCCCAGGTGCAGCTCTTTCATGGCAAGGCCGAGCTCTGCCTGCAGCTCCTCGGTCGTCAGCTGCGCGGTTTGCGCGAGCGCGCTCGCCAGGTTCGGGGTGACCCGCACGCCGTTGGCGAGGCTGAGCGCCATGGCGGGCAGAGCTCGCTCGATGGCTTCGAGCCTGCGGCGAATCAGGATGGCGAAGGCGACCTGCGGAGCCCACGCAGCCGCGACGACGGCGATCAGCGGGTACGGAGTCGCGGTCGCCCAGCTGGCGAGAGCCCCGAGCCCCGCTGCGCCGAGCTGCGCGAGCACGAGGCGAGGCCCGAGCTCGGGCAACCAGAGCTGCGCGCACTCCTCGTTCAGCTTGGTGGTGTGCTTCGAGAGCGCTGCGCGCAGCGGAGAGCCGGGCGCCGCAAACGCGGCCCAGGCGAGCTGAAGTGCCGCCGCGAAAGCCAACAGGAGCGCCACGCCCCTCAGCAGGATCATCTCGGCGCTCACAGGTACGCCTCGCCACTCTCGATCAGCCCCAGCCGGACGAAATCTCCGAGAAAGCTCGGCAAGAAGCCGCTCGCCGCGAAATGGCCCAGCACTTTGCCACCCTCCCCCGTGCCGGTGCGGCGATACTCGAAGAGAGGGCGCAGGCCGATCTCGCCGGCCGGGTCCACGCCCGCCACCTCACAGACGTGCGTGACGCGCCGGCTCCCATCGGCGCAGCGCGCCTGCTGCAAGACGAGGTGCACGCTCGCCGCCAGCTGCTCTCGAACCGCGCGGGGGGCGAGCTCGACGCCTGCCAGCGAGACGAGCGTTTCGATGCGGCGCAGGGCCTCCGCGGGCGAGTTCGCGTGGGTCGTCGTGAGCGAGCCGTCGTGACCGGTGTTCATCGCCTGCAGCATGTCGAAGGCTTCGGCGCCGCGGCACTCGCCGATCACGATGCGATCCGGTCGCATGCGCAGCGCGTTGCGCACCAGATCTCGAATCGAGTACGCGCCTTGGCCCTCGGCGTTCGCCGGGCGAGCCTCCAGCGAAACGACGTGCGGTTGGAGCAGGCACAGCTCGGCCGAATCCTCGATCGTGACGATCCGCTCGCGGCTCGGAATGGCTCCCGACAGGGCGTTGAGGAGGGTCGTCTTGCCGCTCCCGGTGCCGCCCGAGATGACGATGTTCTTGCGAGCGACGACACAGCGCCTCAGAAACCGGGCGATGCGCTGGTCGAAGGCGCCGAACTGCAACAGGGTACCCATGTCGAGGCGCTCCCTGGCGAACTTGCGAATCGTGAGCGCGGCCCCCCCAATCGCCAACGGCTTGATGATCGCGTTGACACGCGATCCGTCCGCGAGTCGGGCGTCCACGAGCGGCGAGGATTCGTCGATCCTGCGGCCGAGCGGCGTCAAAATGCGCTCGATGACGGCGCGCAGGCGATCTTCGTCCGTGAAGCGCGCGGCGCTGAGCTCGAGGCAGCCGTTTCGTTCCACGTACACTTTCTCGGCGTTGACCACCATGATCTCCGTCACCGTGTCGTCCGCGAGCAGCGCCTCGAGTGGCCCCAGACCGAGCGCCTCGTCGGCCATCTCCCCGATGAGCCGACTCGTGTCGAGGTCCCTTGGAAGGCGCCCCACGAGCGCGCCGACGATGCGCCGCAGTGCTGTCAGTACCCTCGGACGGAATGTCGGGTCGTCGAGCCGCTCCTTTTGGATCGAGTTGAGGTCCAAGTGGCCGATCAGCTGTCGATGGATCTCGCGCCGAAGCTCGGCCTCGTCGAAGTCGCCCCGACCCGAGCCTCGCTCGCCCGGCGCGGGGGTCGCGGCCACCGACTGCTCGCGCCGCTGTCGGCTCGCGGAGGCAGGGAGCGGCGCCGCCGGCGCAGGGCGCAGCGCGGCCAGCGCAGGGCCGACGGGCGCTTCGCCCGGACCCCACCCCGAAGCGCCGCGGACGTCGCTCGCGGCGCCCCGCTCGCGCCGGGGGCGGATGACGATTTGGTGGTCGGCCACTGCAATGAGCGTCCCGTCGGGCACCTCGCGGCTGGTGTGCCGGAGCAGCTCGTCGCCCGCTAGCGTCCCGTTGGTGGACACGTCACGCACCAGCAACCCAGCGCGGGTAGCAGTGACCCAAGCATGTCGGCGAGAAACGAAGCCTTCATCCCGAAGCCGGATGGCGCAGTCCTCCCCCCGGCCAATGCAGATGTGTCCGTTGGCCTGCAGGCTCCATTGCTCGCTCGGCTCGTCTGGGTGCGACTTCACGCTGACTTCGAAGTCCATGAGTTGCTCCTCCTCTTGCCTCAGGGTGCCGTTTTGGGGACTGCGCCGGGACCGGGGCGCACGGAGCGCGTCGGCAAGCGCTCGATCGGCTCCACGCTCCTCAGGTCTCCCTCGAACTGGGAGTACTGCTCGAGCGCCTCGCCCACGAGGCGCGCGCCGTCCATGGGGAGATTGTCGAGCACGCTGGGAACGATGAAGATCGCGCCCTCCTGCTCCTGCTCGAAGTGGCTTCTCGAGCCGAAGAGCGCTCCGAGAATCGGAATGTCGCTGAGCAGCGGGAGGCCGCCCCGGCTCGCCACTTCGGTGTGGGCGCGAATCCCGGAGAGAACGAGGCTCTGCCCCAGCTCGAGCGACACGACGCTCTGCAGCGTGGACCGGTTGCGGGCCGGCAGCTCGGTGCCGCCGGCCACCGGCGCCGTGAGATCCGCCACCTCGGCGGAGAGCGTGATCTCGAGACCGCCGGTACGAGAGTCGAAGCGAGGCAACACGGTCAGATTGGTGCCGAACGGGATGGATTGAATTGCCGAGGTGATTCCCGTGGCAACCGCGAAGTTTTGCTCGCCCCCGCTCGTGAAGGTGGCGGAGCTGCCGTTAGCCGTTACCACGCTGGACTGCTTGAGAACCTTGGCCCAACCCCGCGCCGCCGCCAGATCCAAGCCGGGCAGCGGTTGATTGGCAATGACTGCCTGCGCCCCGGCGAACCCACCCGAGATCAGGTCGTAGCTCGCGGATAAGGTCCCGATGCCCGGCCCGCCGAAGGCGCCGGGGTAGCGAATCCCGTAGGTCGTGCTCGCGTTCCGATCGTACTGCACGAAGAAGAAATCCACGCGGACGTTGATTTTTCGATCCGAGGCCACGCCCCCGAGCACGACCAGAGAGACCACCTGCCCGGGATACAGGCTGGCGATTTGCTGGATTCGCTCGAGCTCGGGCTCGCTGCTCACGCCGCCTTCGATGAAGAATCGCGCTCCCACGCGCCTGAGACCGATCCCGATGTAGTCGCCCAAAAGCTCGCGAAGCTCGGTCTCCACATCCTCCATGGGGCGCTGGAATACGTTGATGCCGACCTTCTCCTGGCTGCCATCCCGCTTGATGAGCAGCAGCGTGGTCGTACCGGGGTTGCGCCCCACGATTACGAAGCGGTCCCCCTGGGGCGTGAGGCGCACGTCGGCAATGCCCTGAGCCCCCTCCGAGAAACTTCGAACCCCGACGGCGGAGAGCGTGACGTTTTCGCCCACGGAGACGTCGACATCACGCGACTGCGAGGTCACGAGGCTCGACATGCCTTGGGCGCGGGCCGTGTTGCACGTGGGGAAAAGCGAGAGCAAGCAAAGCGCCCCGACCAACAGCGAGCTCAACCACGGCGTGGTGGAGACGGGGATGCGCTCCTTGTCGAAAGTGCCGAGCATGACTATCGAGCTCCGAAGATGGGAACGGGCATGGTGGACGGATGCGCGCGAGAGTCGCCGGGGAGCGCGTCCGCGTCGTCGCTCAACATCGAGGCGACGACGCGGGGAGGATCCTCGAGAATTTGCGTATCTTCCGGGTTCCGCAGGACCACGGAGATGCTCCCCCGCTCGACGGCCAGCGAGAGCTTTTGAGCCTGCTGCACCTCGAGGCTCAGGGTGAGCGGGTTGCCGCCGGCGCTGCCTCGGCCGGCGGGAGCAGCGACCGTTTGGGCGCCGACCGCCAGCACCAGAATGCGCTGGAGCAGCACGCGGGAGCCGCGCCGCTCGACCCCGCGACCCGTGCCATCGCTCAGGTTGACGAGCACGTCCACGTAGTCGCCCGGACGGATGAGCGCGTGATCGCGCCCGTCGAAGGCGCCGCGCACGAGCAATGTCACGGCGCGTTTTCCGGGTTGCACGAGACTGCTGAGGTCGCGAGCGCGACCGGCAAGGGCCAGATCCGTCCACAAGAGCCCCTGTGCCGGCTCGAGAGCCGTAGCGAGAGGCAAGCCGACGACCTTGGCGCGGTCGGTGGCGTGCACCGCGCGCGTCTCGAGGTACGCCACGGGGATCTCACGCATCGCGAGCATTTCGTCTTCCAGGAGCTGCCCGCGCTCGACGGCGGTACGCAGCACGAGCACTGGCACTCGGTCACCACCGGACATGCGTTGCTCGTAGCGCCGCAGGTACACGAACAGGACGAGCGTCGCGAGCGTGGCGGAGACCAGCGAGATCTGCAGAGCGCGAGAGCTCATGGCAGTCCTCCGCTCGGCCGCAAGGCGAGGTCGTGCACGGCCTCGAGCGCACCGCGGGCTCGATCGCCCGCTGGCGACCGGCTTCCGACGGGGTCCGGCCAACTCACCCAGGCCAGGTGGCACGCGGCCAGAAAGACGGCAGGACCAAACGGCATCCAGAGCAGCTCACGGGGCGCCGCGGCAGGACGATGGGCTGGCAGGTGCCCGCCGCTCCCCGGTGCACGAGCCCGGGCCCAAAGCCCCCGGAACCGACCGCTGCGCAGGCTCGAGACGAGCGCCATGGCACCCGCCGCAAGAAACGCCGTCTGGGTCAGCTGCCACCCCGGGCCCGCGGCGGTCCACGCGCCGACGGCGGCGAGCAGCTTCACGTCGCCTGCGCCCATACCCCCGAGGCAGTACAATCCCAGCGGCAAGAGCACGCAGACGGCAAGCCCCAACAGACCCTGACCGAACGCGTGCAACAGCGCCGCCCCCACCGCGGCGGCGCTGGGCTCGGCGATCGCCCACAGGGCACCGGCACCGCGAACCGCAAAGGCGCACGAGAGGCCCGCGACCACCAGGCGATTGGGAATGATCCGCCGGCGGGCATCGACGGCGGCCGCCGCCGCGGTGAAGGTCAGCAAACCGATGATCTCGAGAGGTGTCACGTTTTCTATCCTTTTCGAATTCCACGCCGAGGGCCGGGCGGGCGAGTCGACCCGGCGCCCGCAGGCCCCGGCGCACGAACGGGCATCGACCCCCGCCACACCCTTTCGCCGCCGCGGCAGCTCTCGCCTTGGCGGAGCGGCCGCGGCGACGCAACGAGTGGTCACCGCCGAGCCGCGGGTTCGAGGGCACCGCTTCGGGCCGGCGGCGCCAGACGCCTCGACCGTCGCGAGATCCGATTCCGCGCGGCGGCCCTCTCGCCTCAGCGCGTCGAGCCCGACCCCGAATCGACGATCTTGCCCACCTCGTCGCCCGCCTCGGTGGCTTCGGTTTCAATCGACTTGAAAATACTCCGAGCCGCCCCAAGGGTCAGCGGCACGCCGACGCCGATGATGATGAGCTTGCCGAGGACGTCACCTCGTACGTCCTGTGCGAATCGATGCCAAAACTCGTGGGCAGCTGCTGCCGTGCCGCGCAGTGAGATTCTGTTGGTCGACTTCATGGTGTTCTCCTTTTCTGCCTTCGAGGCAGTGCTTTGGGGGCCGAGGGGAAACGGGCCAGCGCGTCGCTCGACGGCCGACTCCGGGCTCGGGCCCACTCTCTTTTCCCGACACCAAAGCAATCGCCATGCCGAGCCAAGGCCGGCGCTCGCGAGAGGCTCGCCGAGCCGAAGGTTTGTGGCAAAAGCCCGCGACGCACGACCCCGACGAGGCCGCGACGGGGGCGGCGCACCCGGCGAGGCGTCCCCGCGCACGCTCCGGCTCGACCTCGGCGAGCAACCGGGGATTGTCCGTGTGAAGCATCGATTGACGCCCGCCAGCGGCAGCGCGAGGCAGAGCGGGCGGGGCGACGCTTCTTCCTCGGGGTCGACGGCGGCGAGCCGGCGCACCCCGCGATCGCTCCTGCCGACGACGGCTCTGCGCCCGGCCGCGCAGCTCGCCGTTTCCGAGCTCGACGGGCGCCCCTTGGCGCGCTTGCCGTCGCGAAGCCCTCGAAAACGGCCGCAACCGCGCGCGGCGGGCGGCGCCGGCGCGACGAGAACGAATCCGGCAGGCGCCTCGCCGGCGGCGCCGCCCGGCCGCCGCGCGCGTGAGACAACGGCGGCGCCTCGGCCCGATCCGAACGAAACGGTCGCGCCCCCTGGCGCGCGCGGCGCCGCCGTCGCCTTCGGCCGAGCCCTCACGGCAGGCCCACGCGGGACGCGGCGCGAACGACGTCACTCACCGCCCGCTGGCCACCCCTCGTCACGCGCGAGGAGGCGGGACGTGAAGCCCACTCGCCGGCCGCTGGCTCCGCGTCGCCGAGCGAGCGGGTCCAAAGCCTCGCTTCGACGCTCGGGCCACCCGCCGCCGATCGACACTGCCCCCCCGACGGGAGACCGCATCGAAGGATCCGCGGAGGACGCGGCCCTCGACGAGCACGCCGAAGGACCCCGAGCGGCGCGGAGCCAGGCGCGGACTGCCGGGCGTGGCGCGACGCGGCCGGCGCCAGGCCGCGCGGGACGGGACGGGACGGGCGGCCCCGGCGGGGGCGCCTCAATCGACGCTTTGCAGGATACGCAGCGCCGCCGCGTACTCGGGCCGCTGGGGCTGGCGCGCTGCGAGCCAGCGATACAGCCCGATGGCTCGGGCCGTGTCTCCCGTGCTGAGGGCGTCGGCGGCGAGCCGCTGTGGGCTCTTGCCATTCGCCGCCGCGAGGTCCCAGGGCGATGCGCTCGTCCCAACGACACCGGGCCCCGTCGAATCGGCTTCGGCTACGGCGAGCGCAGCCGCCGGGGGCTCGGCGAGAGCGCGGGGGGCTTCCTCTTCCGCACGGCTACCCACCCCCTCGGGGGAGCCAGCCCCGCGCGGCTCGAGGCGCGGGCTGGAAGCGACCGAGAGCAGCGCCCCCGACTCCGCGGCGACCGCTGGCTTCCCCTCGCGCGCCCGCGCCTGCGGACCCGGCTCTCCCCACACGGAGCGCTGCATCGCCAGCAGCGACACGACGGCGAACGCCCCGACCGCGGTCGTGCGCTGGCGCGGCGAGAGCCGGAGCGACCGATCGGCTCGAACCCGCAACCAGCCAAGGGCTTCGCGCGCCGCCGCGCGCGGCTGCGCGCCGCGCGGGCGCCCCGGTCGCGCGCGGCCGTCGGAGACGCACGTGTCCGGCGAAGCGTCCGGCTGCGACGCGGGCCGTGTCGCGATATCCAATGAGGGCGCCGCTGCGCCCTGCCTTTCCCCCCCTGCGGAGCGCGCGATGAACCGCTGCCGCTGATCACGGCTCATCACGCGCGTCGCGTCCAGATCGACCGCCGGGCGGACGAACGAGGGCAGCGTGGCCTCCGCCACGCCCGGGGCGTGGACGCTGCACGCTTCCTGCGCATCCACCCCCGAGGGCGCCCAATCACCGACCAAGAGCCGCACGCGCGCGAGCTCGATCACGCTCGGCAGTCGCTCGACGATCCGCGGTGCGTACGAGAGCCAGCGGCCATCGAGTAGCGCGAGATCCGCGCCCTCCTGCCGCCGCACGCGGAGCCGCTCGCCGTCGAAGCTCACCCACAGCTGCGTTTCGCCGCACGGCTGCGGCCGGGCCCCGAGCAGTTGCCCTCGCCGCCCAATTGCCAATTCGGCAACTCGGCGCCCCCGCTCGAAACGCAAGACGACGACCTGCTCCGTTCCGCCCCCCCGCAGGGACAAGTATACCGACCGACTCATTGGATTGCCTTTCGTATGTCGGAGAGCCCGCTCGGGCCCTCGATGGAGATCGACAGCAAGGATGTTTGGCGGCGGCCCAAAAAGCAGAGCCACGTTCAGAGAATGCGCCGGGGCCGGTGGCGCCGGCGGCGCGGCTTCGGTCGGCGGCGCACGACGAAGTTCGGCTCGAACAGCAAGAGCTCGTCTCGCTCGCTCTCCACGAAACGCTTGGAGGGGTTCTGCGGGCGCAGCTCGGGGCGGCCCGACGTATCCAGCGAAAGCTCCACCGCCTCGCGCCGGCCGACCTTCAACGAGACGTGGGCCGCGCCCGACGCATCCGTGACCGCCACGGCTCGATCGAGGTGCACGACGGGCAAGCCGGCGCCCTCGGGGGCCCGCACGGCGACGACCAGAGTGCGCTGCTCGCCGAGACATTGCGCCCGATACTCCGGCGGCTCGACCGCCCCCAGCAAGCGCTGCAACGTCACCGTGAGGGCTTCTTCGACGACGCGATAGCCCGCAGGGCAGCGCACCCGATACTCGACCTGCTGCCCCTCGCGGCCGGTCGACTGCATCGACAGGGGGTGGTTCGCATCCGAGGTGGCGACGATGCGGCCCGCGCGCAGCAGCTGAGCTCCGGAGAGCAGGCGACCGGGCTCGCTCTCCACCCGAACGCGAAACTCGTAGCGCTCGGGGGGAGCGGCGGGAGCACAGCCGAAGCTGGCGGCGAGACCGATCGCCATCACTCGCCCGGAAGACCAGGCCTTCGAGGCTCGGAGCGACAATCCGGGGCGACGCCCATTGTTGTCACCGGCCCGGGGCGCGGGATCGCGAGACTCATCGTCGGGGGCGGGCGCGGGGACGCCCGAGCGGGCCGATTCATCGCTGCCAGAGGGGAGGTTGCGTGACATTCGAAGTATCCTCGACGCCGGGCCCGCTTTCACGGCCACGTCACAGCACGAGAAAGCACGGTTCGTGCCACGCGCTCCGAAGGCGCCAACCCCGCCCGTTCGTGGGCCCGCTCGCGGGCTGCCCGGCGAGCGGCACCGCCGGCGACAACCAGGGGTTGTCGAGCGCGGAGACCTCCGGTTGTCGGCGCGTCGTGACCGAGCGGCCCGGGCCGAGAACGAAGGCAATCGCCGGTCGCGGGCTTTTCGCGAGCGGTGAAACGCGCGGCGCGCGAACGGGCGCGCGCCGCGCCGACTCAGCCGGAGCTCAGTACGGCAACCCGGGGATCGCCATCTCGATCGACAAGAGCTCGGTGCCGGCGGTGATGAACAGAGTGCGCCGGTCGGGGCCGCCGAATGCGGCGTTCGCAGCGCCCGGCGCGGCAATGGAGCCCATCGCATTGCCTTGCGGATCGAAGATCTGCACGCCGCCCTGTGTCACGTACAGGTTGCCGGCGCAGTCGATCGCCATGCCGTCGGAGCCGACGGGGGCAAACGGGGCAGGCGGCAGGGCGACGGCGCCGGTCGCGTCCAGGTCGAAGACGAGAACGTCGTTGGCGCCCCCGCCGAGGTGGCTGAGGTACAGGCGAGTTTCGTCCGGCGAGAGTGTGATGCCATTGGCGTTGCCGCCCTCGTCGATGACGCTGAGCGCCCCGCTCGGGGCGCGCCAATAGGCGCGCGTGGGCTGCTGCTGCGGCCGGTTGCCTCGCAGGTACCCCGGGTCGGTGAAGTACACGTTGCCGTCACTGCGGACCGCGATGTCGTTCGGCGAGTTGAAGGCGAGGCCCCCGTTGTCGGCGACGAAGACGCTGGGCTCGCCCGACTCCAGATCGAACGCGGTGAGCGTGCCGTCTCCGTGCCGCGCACCGAGCAAGCCCCCGTCGGGGGCAATCGCCAGGCCGTTGGTGCCTGCGCCTTCGACGAAGACCTCGCAGCCCGCCCCCGGCTGGTGCGCGAAGATGAAGCCGGCAGTCGAGTCGTTGAAGTCGATGTCGGAGAAGAACAGTGTGCCGCGCTCGGCAAACCAAACCGCTCCCTCCGTGAACTGCATGCCCGTACAGACGGCTTCCGGGGCGGCGCCCGCGACGAACGGGCTCTCGGGGAAGGGCCCCGCCGGGCACACGCCGACCACCGCCGGTGACTGCGGGGCTTGCGAATCGCCCTCCGGCTCGGCGTCGCCGCCCTGTGAGCCGCCGCCGGGCGCCGGCTCGCCACCGGCGCCTTCGTCGAGCTCCGCCGAGGCCGAGGGCTGTTCCATTCCGGTGGGAGACGGCTCGGCGCCGGCCTCTTCCGCGCCGCTGCCCTGCGTCGAGCCGTCGGCGGCCAACGGGGGGTCGGCCCCCCTCATCCCCTCGTCGGCGGGGGCCATTTCGTCGGCGGGGGCCATTTCGCCGGCCGGCGACTCGCCGGCCGCGGAGGGGACCTCGCCCTCCGAACCGCCCGAGCAACTCGAGAACCCGAAAACCAACAGCCCCAGCCAACCCACCGGTGCGCTCGAAATCGCCATGGGCGCACTGTAGTGCCGATCCTTCGCGCGGGGGGAACATCCCTGCGAACGGGGCCGCTCCGGCAAGCCGACGGGCTCGCCTGGGCGCTCCGGCCGAGCCCGCCGGGGCGCTCGCTCATGCGGCGCGACGGGCCGCGACGCGAGCGGACCCGGGCGCGAGCACGGGCCCCGGCGGCGCGCCGGCTCCGCTCGCCTCACGGACGCCTCGGTCCGCGCGCAAGACGGTCCCTCGAGGCCGTGCGCCAGACGGGGAGCGGCCCGCCCGGACCCGGTGCTCACTCACGAATCCGGCGAGCGAGCGCAGCGAAATCCGCCGTCGGCGAGCCGATAATCCGAATCGAAGCTGGTGCGCGCGTACGCCCGCAGCGAGCGGGCGCCGTACAGGTACGAGCCGCCGCGCATCACGCGTTTTGCCGCGGCCGCAGCCCCGGTGTTGTGGGGATTGTTGCTCGGGCCCGAGGCGTAGAAATCCGGGTCGTCGGAATCCGAGCACCACTCCCAGACGTTGCCCGCCAGATCGAACACGCCGTAGGGCGATACCCCCTCCGGGCGGGCTCGCACGGGCGCCGTGCTGCCGCGCGGGCTGCCAAAGTTGGCGTGCTGCGCGCTGGGCTCCCTGCGACCCCACGGGTACTTGCGCCCGCTGACGCCGCGCGCCGCCTTTTCCCACTCGGCCTCCGTGGGCAGGCGCTTGCCCACCCAATCCGAGTAGGCGCGCGCGTCGTGCCAGGAAACGAATACCACGGGATGGTCCTCCCTGCCCGGCCGCAGGCGGCCACGGTCGAGGTGGCTGAGAAAACGGCGCGCCTGGGGGTCGACGGGGCGATAGCCCGTCACCTCCACGAAGTGGAGGAACTGCCGATTCGTGACGGGAGTCACGTCGAGGTAGTAGGCGTCCACGTGTACCTCTCGCTTGTCCCGCCCCATGGGGAACACCCCGCCGGGCACGAGCACCATCTCGCTGCCGTCGTTGCCCCGCAAGAGAGCCGGCAACACCACGTTGGGCGAGGAGGGCGCGGGCCAATCTCGCGAGGGCAGCGCCGCCTGCAGGGCCTTGCGAAACGCTCGACAGCTCTGCGGGCGCTTGCGCGGGTCCTTGTCGAGGGTTTTCAAGATCAGCGCGCCCAGCGCGGGCGGCAGCCCTTCCCGCCGCTGCATCGGATCGGGCGGAGGCTCGTTGACCTGGGCCATCATCACCTGAAAGTGGTTGCCCTCGAAGGGCAAGCGCCCGGTGCAGAGCTGGTAGAGGGTGACGCCGAGCGAATAGACATCCGAGAGGTGGTTGGCCTCGCTCGATTGCCGAACCTGCTCGGGAGCCATGTAGCAGCACGTGCCGAGGAAGGCGTTGCTGACCGTGTACGTGGTGCCCTCCAGAATCTTCGCGATGCCGAAATCCACCACCTTGGGGCGCTGCGACTCGCCCTGCCCCACCACCAGGATGTTGTCGGGCTTCAGATCGCGATGCACGATGCCCTGGCGGTGACCGGCCTCGACCGCCTCCAGCACACCCGAAAAGAGCTGGGCGATCTGCCGAAAGGGCATCCTGCCGCGCCACTGCGCGGCGTACTGCACCAGCGTGGGCCCTTCGACGAGCTCCATCACGATGCCGAGCAGATAGCCGTGCTCGACGAAATCGAACACGCGCACCACGTGCGGGTGCTCGTACTTGCGCAACACGCTCGCCTCGCGCGCGAAGCGGCGGCGAATCTCCGCGTCGCCCGAGAGGTTCGTGTGCAGGCACTTGATGGCCACGGGGCGCCCGACCGCCTCGTCCCAGGCGCGGTACACGACGCCCATGCCGCCCTCGCCGATCACCGACTCGATGCGATAGACCGAAATGAGGCTGCCCGCGGCCAGCCGCATCGGAGGCAGCGCCGTGCCGGGGCGAGCCCCCGTGACCAGCACCTCGGGCGCGGCGGGCCGCTCCTCGACGCGTGTCGAATTGGCACCCGGGGAAGCGGCCGCGCCCTCCCCGCCGCATGTCGGACAGCGGTCCGTTTTGGGCGGCATGCTCGAGCCGCACGAGGAGCAACTACGCCAGGTATCTTCTGGCCCCACGGTCGCGACCGTACTCGATCCGCGTCGTGGCGTCAGCCTCGCCCCGGCGGGCAGGCGCGGCCAGGGTGACCGGCGGCCGAGCAGGGACCGCTCGGTGTGCCGCGACGGCACGCCGAGCGGCAATCGGTCCAGCGGTCGTGGACGGCGGATATTCGACGAGCAGCCCGCCAACCCGGGAACTCCGCGCGGGACCGATTGGCTCACACTGGGGCGCCGCGCTACGCTGATCGACATGTCCAAGCCCAGCGCGCGCCTCGTGCAGGCCATTCGTCGAACCGCCCAGCGAGTCGCCCGCCCGGACGTGGCCTACCGCTGGTCGAATTTCGCCCTGTGCAACTGCGGTCACCTCGCCCAGACCCTGACGGGTCTCAGCGAGGAAGAGTTGCGGGACGCGGGGCGCTCGCGGGCGGGGGACTGGGCGGAACAGGCGCGGCGTCAGCAGCGCATCTGGGGGCGGCCCGTCGAGGACCCTTGCCGCGAAGGGTTCCTTCCCCCCGAGGAGGGCAGCTGGGAGCCCCCGGCGAGCGATACGTGCCCGGTGTCGGGCCGCAGTATGGATGAGGTGTTCGCCATCCTGGTTGCGGCCGGGCTCGGCCTCGAGGAGGTCGCAGAGCTCGAGCGCCTCGAGAACCGCGACGTGCGCCGCCGCTTGGGGACCACGACCGTGGACATCGACCATACCGACCGCGCCACGCTGGTAGAGTACCTGAGCGCCTGGGCGGACCTGCTGGAGGAGGAGCTGCGGCAGCCGAGCGCGCTCGACGGCGAGCTGGCTCTGGCCGCCGAGTAGCCTGCGCGCGATCGCGCAGGCGCAAAATCGTCTTGCGCCCGTGGACGCAGCGCAAGCGCTTCGAGCGCTCGGCGGCGGAGGCGCCAACTCGTCACCGCCGCGCAGCGGTCACTGTGGTAGTCAGCCGGACCATGCCGCCTGGCGCATCCCCCCCCGCGACGGAGCCGGACGCCGGTTCCCCGAGCTCGCGGCTCGAGCGCTGGGTCGCCTGGATCTCGGTGCTCGTTCTCGTGCTTCTGTGCCTCGCCGTCACGCAGCGCCTGGCGCCCCCCGAGCCCTCGCCGCTCGATGCGCCCGCGGCCGAGTTCTCGGCACGGCGCGCCTACGGCCCGCTCGCCCGGCTGCTCGGCGAGCGGCAGCTCCCCCACCCGACGGGCACCGCCGCCAACCACGCCCTGCGAGGCCGGCTCCTCACCGAGCTGCACGCCCTCGGGCTTTCCCCTACGGTGCAGAGTGGCGTGGCGTGTCGGCGCGACGCCAAGCTGTGCGCCGAGGTCCACAACGTGGTGGCCATCGTGCCGGGTGCGGCGGACGCTCCGTTTCTCGCGCTCACCTCGCACTACGACTCGCAGGCCACCGCTCCCGGAGCGGCCGACGACGGCAGCGGCGTCGCCATCCTGCTGGAAATCGCCCGCGCCCTGCGCGCCTCGCCTCCCGCCAGGCCGGTGGCCCTGATCTTCGCGGACGGCGAAGAGATTGATCTGCTCGGCGCCACGCTGCTGAGCGACGAGCACCCGCTAAGCGAGAGCCTGCGCGCCGTCATCAACGTGGAGGCCCGCGGCAGCCGGGGGCCGAGCCTCATGTTCCAGTCGACGCCCGGCGGCGGCTGGCTCACGGACGCCTTCGCGCGCAGCGCCGCGCGCCCGGTCGCGACCTCGACGTTTCCCGCCGTGTACCGAATGCTGCCCAACGACACGGACCTCACCGTCTACGCCGAACGGGGATTGCAGGGGCTGAACTTCGCGCTGCTCGCGGGCATCGAGCACTACCACACACCCCTCGACAGGCTGGAAAACCTGGATCTGCGCTCGCTGCAGCACCAGGGCGAGTCGGTGCTGGCCACCACACGGGCACTCACCCGCGCCGGCCCCGAGCCCGCGGGAGAGGACCAGGTCTACTTCGACGTGCTCT
The DNA here is from genome assembly GCA_050299315.1 of Polyangiaceae bacterium. Lineage (GTDB taxonomy): Bacteria > Myxococcota_A > Polyangia > Polyangiales > Polyangiaceae > SZUA-265. Next base: position 42,336 of record JBNKVS010000089.1, on the reverse strand, counting down.
CTGCCTTCGTGGTCCGCTACGGAGAGAGCACCGCGTGGTTGTTCGCGGCGGCGAGCACGCTGCTGCTGCTCGCCGGGATCGGGCGAGACCTCTGGCGGGGCGTGGTTTCCGCGCACGCCCTCGGCCGCGGGTTGCTCGCCGCCACGCTGGCGCTCGCCTCGACCGCGCTGCTTGCGTCGCTGGCCGGTCTGATCGTGGCGGCGGCCGGAGGCATCCCCTTCCCCTTCGTCAGCCAACCGGAGCCGCTGATCGCCTGCGGCGTGTGCTGCGCCGTGGCCAGCCTGGCCATCCTGCCGCGGCTGCGGTTTCTCCGCGGCGCCGCGCTGTTCGACGCAACGAGCCTGCTCTGGCTCGCGCTCGGCTGGGTCGCCCTGGCCGGCGCCGCCGGGACGAGCTACCTGATGGCCTTTCCGGCAGCGCTGGCCGCCCTCACTCGACCCTTCGTCGGGCGGGGGTGGCGGCGCGCCCTGCTGCTGGTTCCGGCGGCGGGAGCCGCGCTGGCCTGGCTGCCGATCAACGCCCTGTTGTACGACGGGCTCGGCTTCGGCATCGTCGCCGCCGGACCGGTCACCCTGGCGCTGTGGCTGCTGGGATGGCTGCCGCTCACCTGGCCGCTGCTGAAGGTCCGCTGGTGCTGGCCAGTAGCCCTGGGGAGCGGCGCCGCACTGTGCCTGGCGCAGAGCCTGCTGCCGCCCTTCTCGGCGCAGGTGCCCGGGCGCATCAACCTCGCCTACGACCTGCGAGAGGGCGCAACCGCCGGTCAGTGGCTGGCCATCGCGACGTTTGCCGAGCTGCCCGCCGAGCTGCGGGCGGCCGCCGACTTCCGCGCCGCCGATCCCCCCCACACGCTCCCACCGTTCGGTGCGCCGCACCTCTTCGCCGCGCCGGCACCGGCCTTGGCATTCACCGCCCCGGCACTGCGCGCCTCGCGCGACGACGGGGAGGTTCGCCTGGCGATTGACCTGCCCCCCGAGGCGTGGGCGGTGGCCGTGCACGTCCCCCGGCAAGCACCGCTGGCCGAGGCAAGCTGGCGCGGCCACCCGCTCTCGCCCTCCGTCGCCGGCGGCTGGCAGACCTTCTACCTCATCCCGGGTACCGAACGGCATCCGCAAGTCACTCTGCGCTTCTCCGGCGCCGTGGCCCAGCGGGTGGAGATCACTCAGATTCGCTTGGGGCTGCCCAGCCAGGCCGGGGAGCTCATCGACGCGCGCGCCCCGCGGGCGGCGCCGACCCACGCCGGGGATTTGACGTTGTGGACGACCGGGCACGCCCTGTAGGCCGCCGCACGGCGGGGGAACCTCACGGCTTCATCCGAAGCGTTCGCGTTGGCGCGCGAGGGCCTTCTGCCGCTCTCGCTGCCGATCGCGCGGCGGCGCCTTCGTCTGCAGGGCATCGATGAGCGCCTGTGTGGCTTCGGCAATTTCCGCCACGGCGCGATCGAAGACGGCCTGGTTCGACTGCGAGGGAGCGCGTGTCCCACTGATCTTGCGCACGTATTGCAGCGCCGCGGCCTGCACCTCGGCGGGCGTCGCGGGGGGCTCGAAGTTGAAGAGCGTGCGAATGTTGCGGCACATCCCCGAACCCTAGCCCCGCCCGGAGGGCGACGAAAGGCGCCGGCGCAGCAGCCAGCCCGCGGGCGCGCGCCGGCTCGAGGCTCCTCGGCGCGCCACGGGGGCTGATTCTCGCGGCCCCGAGCATTCGCGGGCCGGCGCGCCTCGCGGCCCCCGGGGGCGGGCGGCTCCCCGCGTCGACGCGACCCGCGAGGCGCCCGGGTGAGACTCAGCGCCGCTGCCAGCGCACAGCCTGCTCCCCGCCGCGACGCGGCCCGCGAAGCACCCGGGAGAGACTCAGCGCCGCCGCCAGCGCGCGGCCTGCTCGGGGGGGCGGGACACGTCCTGGTGTGCCGCGTCGGCGCCCGAGTCGGCCACTCGCGAGCGGCGCCGAGCCGGCGGCTCGGCGCTGGCTTCCCTGCCGGAGCGCAAGCGCCGCGGGGGCGAGGGATCGACCGCATCACGCCAGGCCCCCAGCACCTCGGTCACGTGCAGGCCGAGCCGGCGCGCGCGCATCGCGCGCCGGCGCTGGCCCGAAATTTGAAAGAACACGAAAAGGATCGTGATCAACAGAGCCTGCAGGGCGATCGCCAGCGGCAGCAGGACCTCGTTCAACAGCGTTCCCAGAGCGCGCACTCGGCGAATCCCCGGAGCGCGCCGGTGCCGGTACTCGGCCATTTGCCGGATATGAAGGAAAACGTCGTCGGCCGGCGGGGGGCGCTGCCCCCCGGGCCACTCGGGCTGCGCGCGCACCCGCGGCGGCAGCGGCTTCGTGCCTCCCCGACTCCCGCGCGACCGCTCGGGCGCCCCTTCGGGTCGGCGGCGCGGAGGCGCCGGGTTGCTGGGCGCGCGAGCCTGGCTCGAAGCCGTGCGTCGCTGCCCTCGCAGCCGGGGCAAGCGCTGCAGCAGCGGCGCGAGACGGCGCGGCCGGCGCTGCGGATCGGACTGCAGCAAGAGCGACAACAGATCCTGGAGCGGGCGGGAAACGGTTCGCGCGAGGGCCGCGTGCACGTCGATGTCCAGGCCGCGATGGGGCAGGTCCTCCGGCTCCTTGCCAGTCAACATCGCCACCACGGTCGCCCCGAGCGCGTAGAGATCGCTGGTCGGCGAGGCGCGCCCGCGAAACTGCTCGGGCGCCATGTACCCGAAGGTACCCACCACCGTGCTCGCGGTGCCCGCCAGCAGCCGCTGGCGCACGGCGCCGAAGTCGATCAGCCGATAACGCCCGTCGGGCCCCAACAGCAGATTCGAGGGCTTCACGTCACGGTGGACGATGGGCGGCGAGCGACCGTGCAAGTACTCGAATACCTCGGAAGCATCCCGCAGCAGAGCGCGCGCCTCCGGTTCTCCGAATGCCGCCCCGGAGCGCCGCAGCTCGGCCAGGCTGCGACCCTCGACGTAACTCATGACCGTGTACAAAAAGCCATCGGCCTCGAAATCGTCGACGTGCCGGGGGAGCAGAGCGTGGGATATCCCGCGCAGCACCTGAGCCTCCCGCTGCGCGAGCTCGACCTGCTTCCAGCTCTGGGCGGCCTTCAGCGAGAAGGCCTTGATCACGACCGGGCTGCCTTGCTGCTGATCGACCGCCAGAAAGGTTTCTGCCTGGTTGCCCCCCCCGAGCCGGCGGGAGAGCGCATATCGCCCCCCCCCGAGGAGGCGCCTGCCTCCCAAGCCGGCGTCGGGCGCGGGGCTCTCGCTCATGATAGGCGGATGTAGCGTCCCCCCTGCCCGACCGCCACCGCCAAATCCGAACGGGCCGCGTTCCCCAGCGGAACACCCGCCACCCGAGCCGGCCGGCGCCGATGTAATGTCCCGCTCATGGACATCTACCACGTCTGGTGCGACTTGAAGCCCGGGGCAAGCGACGTACAATTCGCCGAGCGCGCCGCGCAATACCTAGGGCATCTGCAAGAGGGAAGCAAGCTGGCCTCGTTCCGGATCACGCGCCGGAAGCTGGGCCTTGCCCCGGGCGATCTCTTCGAGTTCCACCTGATGCTGGAGTTCGAAGATCTCGCCCAGCTCGATCGGGCCTTCGGCACCGTCGCCGCACGCGAGAACCCGGTGGAGGGCCTCCACCACGCCGTCAACTCGCAGGTTGCGCGGATCCGCTTCGCGCTCTATCGGGATTTTCCGGATCCAGTGCGAAAACGTGGGCAAGGACTCTTCTGACGCCGCGCCTCGGTCGAGCCGCGCCGCCGAGCATCCCGGCGCCTCGAGAGCGCGCGGCGGCGCGAGGGAAAGCGAGCGCCGAACCGCCCGGGAGCGGCCCCGCGCAGCAGCCTTGGAGGGAGCGCCTGACGCACCGCCGAAAGCCAACTCGCGGCGCCCGCTCGGGTTGCGGCGGCTGGCCTCGCCCGCCGCCCGCCGCTCGCACCCCTGAGCGGGCTTCGCGCCCGCCCCAGCTTTCGGTGCGGGCTCGCCGCCGAGCGGCTTCCGTCAGGAGCTCGCCTCCGCCGCACGGCTCGAGGACGCGGACCCAAGCCTCGCGATGCGACAGAAATACGGGAAAAAGGCCTACGCCGCGCGTGCGCGACCCGCACAGGAGGGCCCCGCCGGAGCGACGCAGTGGCTCGAGCGGCGCGCCCACTGCGCAGGAGCCCACCGGTGCGGGCACCGCGGCGCCCCGAGCGGGCGAAGACCACACCCCCGAGACGAGCGCGGAAGTGCCACGCGAAGCGCTCGCTCCGACCCAGCTCGCTCCGAACGCCCTCACCCCTCGAGCGACACGATGCAAACATTTCTAGCGGGTTTGTGCTCAACCTCTGTACACTGAAGCCATGGCAAGCAAGAAACTCACCAAGGCCCAAATCATCGCCGAGCTCAGCGAACGCACTGAGCTTTCCAAGAAAGAAGTCACCGCCGTCTTCGAGTCCCTCTCCGACATCGCGGGCAAGCAGCTCGTCGGGCGCGGCAAGCCAGGCGAGTTCGTCGTCCCCGGCTTGGTCAAGCTTCGCATGGTCAAGAAGCCTGCCACCAAGGCTCGCCAGGGCATCAACCCGTTCACCAAGGAACCGATCACGATCGCCGCCAAGCCTGCCAGCAAGAAGGTGCGTGTCACCCCGCTGAAGGCGCTCAAAGACATCGTCCAGTGAGTCGAGGGCGGCCGTACGCGCCGCCTGTGCCGTCGCAACGTCGGGGGCACTTCTCGATGAGAGCACGCTCGACCCAGGAGGTCGACGAGAGCCCGCTGGAACGCGTCACGTTCGAGAGCGTCACGTTCGACAGCGTTCCCATCCACGGCCGCGCGCCAAACGGCGCCGCAAGGCGCCGTCGAGCCGCAGGAGGCACGCTCGGGGGCCAGCAAAAAGCATCGCTTCAACAAGACGCGGCGGCTCGCCGCGTCGCAGCGAAAATTACACCGACTCCGGTGAGACGCGTTCGGTGGAGCGGGCCAGCGCCAGCGAGCGCTCAGTGCCTACCGGCCCGCGCAAGAAACCGCCTCCCTCGGCTCCGCTCTGCGGAGGGCGCATTTCCGGGCGCCTTCTCGGCAAGGTAGATACGGCGTCGAGGCTCGGCCTCGGAGCGTCTCGCAGCCCGACGCCGCGGCCCGTCGTCGTAGCCGCCACCGTTCAGTCGGCCCCGACGACCAGCTCGTCGTCGCTCACGTCGAGGATCCGCAGCTGCGGGACGAGGTCGGGGAGGCCCAAGGCCTCGAGCAGGCGGGGCGCGAAGGCCCGGGCGCGCACTCTTGCCCGGATGGTCAACGGGGGCACCGCGCTCGGCGGCAGCAAGGCGACCAGCTCGTGGTCGCGGCTCTCCTCGGGGGCGAGGCTCCCGCGCCGCAGCTCGCTGGCCTCCCAGGTGAACAACGTGGGCTCCCCTTGCGCGTCGAGCAGCCGAGCGCTGAAGAGGACGAGGTCCGGGTCCTCGGAGGCCTGGGGGTGCAGGTCGTCGTAGAGGTCGCCGGCAGCGTCGAGCTGACCGGTCTGGTAAATCAGGGTGCCGAGCGAATCCCGCACTTCGACCGCAAGCCAGAACTGTCGGTTGAAGTCCGCGCCGGTGGGGAAGTCGTGGCCTCCGAATCGGTTTTCCACGGTCGCGGTGATGGCTAGCTGCGCCGGACCGGCGTCGCCCGAGGAAAGCTGCGCTCGAAGGGCGATCGAGGCAGCCCCCGAGAGCAGCGCTTCGCTCTGCGCCCACAGCTCTTCGAGCAGCACCGAGTCCTCCAGAAGGTCTGCAGCCAGCGAAGGCGCCATGCCGACGAAGCGATGGCGGTGCAGATTGGGTCGCACCGGCATGTTGGGCAGCATCGCGGCCGTGCCTTCGTAGGTGGGCATGTGGCAGCTCTGGCAGGGGCGCCCTTCCCGGGCGGCGGGCGATTCCCGCCACTCGGCAAACGGACTCTCGAGCCGCAAGCCGGAGGGAGCCATCACGTCGTGACAACTGCCGCAGAGCCGGGCCTCGTCGAACAGGGCGAGGTATTGCGTCTCGTGGGGTGCCGCCGCGTCATCGAGAGGGCCGCGCAGCGGACCGGAGGTGTCGAGCACGAGGCCCGCGTTGTGCGTCCTGGCGACGGAAGCCGAGCGGTGACACGTCTCGCAGCCCACGCCTTCGAGCGTGCGTGGGTCGAGCTCCTCGAAGTCGAAGCCCGGCAAGATGTCCAGGCTGCGGTTGCCGATCGGGCTGTGGCATTGAGTGCAAAAGCGGTCGCCGTCGGGCGCTCCGGTGTCTCGTCGCTGGCGCTGCACCAGGGCCCGGTAGACGGGATCCGTCATCGAGTGGGAGTGGGCTGCCGTTCGCCACTCCGCGTAGTGCTGCTGGTGGCAGGCGCCGCAGTACTCCGCGCCGCGAAACGACGAGAGCTCGAGAGTCGCTCGGGTCGGCGCGGAGAGCGGATCCACGTAGCCCACCGTCACGCTGACCTCTGCGGCAGGGCCAGCCTCGGGAGCCGATGCGTCCGCGGCCTCGTGCGCGCCCGCGCCGCCCTCTCCGGCGGCGCTCTTGGAGCCGCTGGCGCCACCCCCCCCCTCTGCGACGCCGATGTACGTCTCGTCCCCCTCGACGCATGAAAGGGCCAGAGCGAGGACAGCTGAGAGGATGTACGGCGTGTTCGAAATGCGGCGCATACGTCTCGGGGAGCGGCTACGAATGGCGACTCTGGAGCAAATCCGAGCGCGCGGCAACCAGCTGGCACCGCGGGCGCTCTCCCCCAAGACGGCTCGGCAGCGAAGAATTCGCGCCCTCTTTCCGCGCGCCCCCGCGCCCCGCGGCCGAAACGCGCCCGGAAGCGGGGCTCAGGCCCAGAGGCCGCCGCCCCGCGAGGGAACGCCGTGGGGCAACCGAAGCGCAGTGAAGCAGACCGTGGGCGGGGGAAGACACGACGCGCCGAGGCGGACGCGGGACCTTTCGGGGCGCCGCGGGGTCCCCGCGCCCGGGGAGGGCAACACGGCGGTGAACGGGTCGACACGGCCGGGCCGCCGTGTAACTTGGCAGCCGTGAGACTGTCCCGTGAGCAAGCCCCGAGCACTGGGAGCCGTTCGTGCTGAAGGTGCTGATCGTCGACGATCAGAGCCACGTCGTCGACGCGCTCGAGCTGCTGCTGGAGATGCGCGGCAACTTGGAGACGATCCGGGCCTCGACCCCCGCGGCGGCGCTCGAGGCGGTGCGCCGGGGCAGCGTCGGCGTCGTCGTTCACGACATGAACTTCTCGGAGTCCGCGACCAGCGGGCAAGAGGGCGTCGAGCTGTTTCGCGCCATCCGCGCCCTCGACCCCGAAATGCCCGTGGTGTTGATCACGGCGTGGGCCTCCCTTCAGCTGGCGGTAGATCTGGTCAAGCAGGGCGCGGACGACTACCTGCAGAAGCCCTGGAACGACGAGGCGCTGCTCCGCAAGGTGAAGAGCTTGATGGCGGCGCGGCAAGGCGCGGAGCAGGGAGCCGCGGGGCTCGCGGGCGCGAATCTCTGCGGCCTGCTGTTTCAGAGCGCCGCCATGCGCAGCGTCGTCTCGCTGGCCGTCAAGGCAGCTCCCTCCACCTTGCCGGTTCTCGTCACCGGGCCGAACGGCGCCGGCAAGGAGAAAATCGCCGAGATCGTCCAGGCCAACTCCACCCGCCAGAAGGCGCCGTTCATCAAGGTCAACGTGGGAGCGCTACCCAACGAGCTATTCGCCGCGGAGCTGTTCGGGGCCGAGGCGGGGGCGTTCACCGGGGCGCGAAGCCGGCGCGCCGGGCGCTTCGAAGAGGCCGACGGAGGCACCCTCTTTCTCGACGAGATGGGCACTCTCAGCCTGGAGAGCCAGGCCAAGCTACTGCGTGCCCTGCAGAGCGGCGAGTTCGAGCGCCTGGGCTCGAACCACACCCTCAAGGCCGACGTGCGAGTCATCGCCGCCACCAACATCGACATCCGCGCGGCGATCGCGCGTGGCGAGTTCCGCGAGGACTTGTACTATCGGCTCGCCGTGATCGAAGTGGAGGTGCCGCCGCTCTCCGCCCGCCCCGAGGACATTCCCATGTTGGCCCATGCGCTCGTGGAGGCCTATCGCACGGAGGTGCGGGCGGCCGCGGCGAGCCCCGCCCTGTCCACCGACTGCCTGCGCCGGATGCAAGAGCACCCCTGGCCAGGCAACGTGCGCGAGCTCTCGAACCGGCTGCGGCGCGCGCTCTTGATGGCCGATGGCGCACCGATCGAGGCGGCCCACATGGGCTTGCCCATCGCCTCCGAGCCCGGGGGCCTGGCCCCCTCCGCGAGAGCCAGCCAGCCTCCCCCCCCGGCGCCGCGCGAAGCCGCCCACGCCTCGCCAGAGCCTGCGGCCCCCGAAGGAGAAAGCTCCCCCCTCGGGGACCTCTCGCCCCTCGAGCGCGCGGAACGCGAAACCATCGAGAAGGCACTCCGGGAAGCCGACTATGTCGTGAGCCGAGCGGCGGCCGCGCTCGGCCTGAGCCGCCAAGCGTTGTATCGCCGGATGCAGCGGCTCGGGTTGCGGCTCAAGCGGGCCGTGCGCTGAGGCCCGCGCCGCGGCGCCCGAGAGGCTCGCCTCCTCGTCGCCGCGCGAGCCCTGCCCCGCCGCCGCGCCCCCCGACGGCCTCAGGGCTCCACCGTCAACGTGCGCCGGGCCAGGGCCAGCCCGCCTCGACCGTCGCGGATCGCCACCGCCACCTCGAGCTCCGCGGCATCCTCGGGGAGCTCCAGCTCCGTCTGGCTGTCGTCCCCGAACGTCAGGGGTGGATCCACTTCCCCGAGCGTGGTGTACCACGTGTAGAGAAAATCCTCCGTGAGCTCTTCCCCCGTCATCGAGTCTTCGTACCGCTCCGGCTCGGGCGGCTCGACTCGCAGGGTGATCGTCTCGCCCGCGCGCAGCTCGCCCTCCACCTCGAGCTGTCCGACGAGCGGGTTTTCATTGGGTGGCTGCTGCCCGAGCTCTCGAATCACGATGCGCTTGACGGTCCGAATCTCGTCACAGCCCTCACAATCCGGGCCGCTCAGCAGCTTCACCCACACGTCCAACCCTCGCTCGAGGCTGCGCGGCGTTCCGTCCGCGTCGGTATCTCCCGAAACCGCCCGAAGCCGGGCGCGCAGATCCACCTCCTGCCCGCCGAGGTCGGCTTCGATGACGCCCTGCCGACCGTCGGCCAGCTCGATCTCCTCGACCTCGCACTCGTAGTCGGAGGCGGAGCCGAAGCTGTATGGGCACAAACGGTAGCGATAGGTGATCGGCTCGCTGCCGTCCGTGTAGTCGTGGGCGGTGAGGCTCAAGGTCCCCTCGGGGTCGAGCTCGGGCGGGTCGGCCTGGATGCCGAGCACGCGGTACCCGGAGAGCTGCGTTTTCGAGTCGAACTCCTCGTCGCAGGCGACCGCCCCGAGCGAGGCGACGGCGGACAGTACCAGGGCGGTCCTCGGAGCGCGAAGGGCACGCATGAGTGGGCAGAGAGCGAGCAACATCAGAATTCTCCTCGGATTCCAAAGGAAGGGATCAGTGGCAGGCCGCCTCGAGTCTTGGACTGCCGGTAGTTGTAGTTGTAGTTGACGCCTTCCGCGTTCTGGCGATTGTAGGCGTTTTGCACGTCGATGTAGGTAGTCATGCGCCAGGTGTCGAAGATCCAGTGCTTGTCGACGCGTAGGTCGAGCTGGTGAAACGCCGCCACGCGGTCGCTGTTGGGCTCGCCGTAGACGGGCGAGTAGACGTCCGCGTCGCTGTCGTAGATGGCGTCCACCACCGGCGTCGTCGGATTGCCGCTGACGTAGCGGAACCGCATACCGAACTCCCACGTCGGGGTGAGGCGATACTGCGCAACCAGGTTGAGGTTGTGCGTTTGATCGAGGTCGAACAGGCGGTAGTCCTCCGACCCGGAATCCTTTCGCTCCGAACGCATCAGAGTGTACGCAAGCCAGCCGTAGAAGCGCTGGGTTTGGTCGTGCTTGAGCAGGAACTCCGCGCCGTACACGCGGCCCGAGCCGGCGTTGTCGTACTTGATGGCGGGGTCGTCGACGGGGGATATCTGGTCGTACAGGTCCTGGTAGAAGCCGGTCATGTCGAGCGTGAGCGCCTCGGTCAAACCCTGCTCGAAGCCCGCCGAATAGTGGGTCGCACGCTGGGGCTCGATTTGCGGGTTGCCGAAGGTCTCGTTGCTTTCGACGATGTTCGGCGCCGAGCCGTAGAGCCCGACCCCCGCCTTGAGCGCGGTGGTATCCGTCAGGCTCAGCCTCGCGTCCACTCGCGGCTGCAGGAGCAACGTCCCCGCCAGCTCGTTCACCTCGGAGTAGTGCTCGATGCGCAGCGCCGGAACGAAGAGCAGCGGGCCGAGCTGCATATCCAGGGCCACGTAGCCCGCCGGAATGTGCTGCGCCGCCGTGCCCCGCGCCGCGAGGCTCTCCTGCAAGGAGAGGTTTTGATTGGGCTGCCCCTCGGCGGGAGGCGGCGGCACGTACACGTCGTAGTCGATGATCAGGTTGCGCCCGTGCAAGCCCGTTCGAAGGCTGAGCCACGGCGCGAAGCGGTGCTCGAGGTCGGCGCGCAAGCTCAGCTCGTGCGCGGTGAAGGTCACGAAGTCAGCGCCCACGCGCTGCTCGGAGTTCCCCCAGAGGTAGGCGAGGCCGAGCGAGAGGCGCGTCTCGTCGCTGGCCCGGTAATCCCACAGCGCCTGCCCCGTAGCCCACCGTTCGTTGGCCGAGATCGAGCCGCGCACGGAAGGGTCCCCCTCACTCGGCTCGTCGAGCAAGAGCTCCAGGCTGTCGCTCGACCCGAAGGCGTTGAAGCGTAAGCGATGCTTGCCGTGCTGGTAGTCGTACGTCCCCTGGTAGTCGTAGTAGCGGGGCGCCACCTGGAACGTCTCCTTGTCCTCGTCGCTCAGGGCTGCCGCCAGGATTACGTCGATGTAGCTCCGGCGCGCGCCCAGCGCGAAGCTGCCGTGCTTCCCCGCCGGCCCCTCCAGGAAGAGCGCGGTATCGAAGAGGTCGATCTGGCCGTATCCGTGGTACGCGTCGTCGCTCGGCCGCTTCGTGACGATGTCCACCACGCCGCTGAGGCCATTGCCGAATCGCGCGTCGTAGTTGCCCGGGGTCACCTCGAGGGACTCGATCAAACCGTTTGCCACGGTGCTGCGCAGCCCACCGAAGTGGAACGCGCTGGCAATCGGGTGCCCGTTGAGGAAGACTTGCCCGCCACCGATGCCGCGCAGCACGATGTCGTCGCCCAGGGTGCGGGCCACGCCCGGCAAGTTCTGCACGGCCTTGAGCGCGTCGCCGTTGCTGCCCGGCACCGTGCTGAGCTCGGCCACGCTGATCTCGCGGCGCACCACCTGCTTCTTGACTCGGCGCCCGACCACCACGAGATCGTCTTCGCCGAAGCCCGTGGGGTCCGTGTAGTAGCGGAGCTCGGTCAAGCTGCCCTCCTGCACTTGCTCGGTGTCCTCGATGGATTCGTGGTGCGCCTCACTGACCACGATTGTCACTTGCCCTTCGGGCACCGCGTCGAAGGAGAAGCGCCCTTCCCCATCGGTGAGAGTGGACAGACCGTGCTCGGGCAGCCGCACTTCGGCGGCAATCAGGGGCTGGCGCGTGCCGCTCTCCAGGATCTGCCCTTCGAGGCGACCCGACGGCGTGGGCGGCGGAGGCGGTGGGCTCGCGGCCGGAGCCGCCGCGGCGGGCGCCTCGTAGACGTAGTCGTATTGGAGCCGAACGGCCGCTGTCGCGCCGTCGACCTGCGCGGGCCGAAAGCGAAACTTCTCGGCGGCGGCGCGGGCGGCCGCGTCCCGGGCCGGGTCGACACCGGAAACGACCTCGATATCGCTGACGCTGCCGTCCACCTGAACCGTCAAGGCCAGTCGCACGGCGGACGCCTTCGGCAACGGGGGCACGCTCGGGTCGAGCACGGCGCGCTCGAAGTGCAGGAGCTCGGGGGCTCGGGTCATCACCCCCGCGGGGGGCGGGCTCTCGGCAGCGGCGCCGGGGGCCGTGGCCGTTTCGACGGCTGAAGGCTCGCTCTGGCCGAGCGCTGCCTCGGGCAGCAACGCCAACAAGGAGAAGAGGGAGACACGGCGGACGCCACGGCGCCAGCGCCATGCCGCTCGCGAGCGGCGAACATCAAGATTGAAGAGAAAATCGAACATTGAATCGCCTTGTGGTTCGAACGGGCTCGCCACCGATGGTGGCCGGGGACCAAAGAGTGCTGCGCGCCGCCCGAAGCGCAGACTCGTCTAGCTCGGGGCTCAGGCCCCGAAGGACACGGGCGCCTTCGACGGTGCCCTCTTCGTCGATCGTGAGAAAGAGGACGACGACCCCCTCGACGCCCGCTTCCTTCGCCGACTCTGGGTAGTGCGGTGGAGTGCTCCTGCGCAGCTTGGCTGCGGTTCGCTTCTTGCTCACGCCGTCGCGCTCCTCGGGTTCCGCCAGGGGAGCGGTCACCAGGGGCCGATCGACGGGTTGGCGCGCGACGCGCTCGACGGTCCCCATGAGCGTGTTGCCGACGGCCACCCGCGGGCCCTTTCCGCCCTGGGTCGTACTCGAGAGCGTCAACCCAACCACCAGCGGTGGGGGCTTCGGCGCGGCCTCGGGCTCCGGGGCCTCGGCTGGCATCGGCTTGGGAGCAGCCGGCTGGGGGGGGGTCGGCACCTCGGCCCGCGGGGGGCTCCGCTTGGCCTTCGGTTTCGGTTTCGGCTCGGGCTTCTTCTCCGGCTCGGGCTGCTCGGCGGGCGGCGGAGGGGGCAGCTCGGGAGCCGCGGTGTGCTGCACGACCACGGCGATGCGCTCCGCGTTGGCGTGAGGGTCGTGCCGCGGGAGCCGCTGCGAGGCGCTCAGCAAGCCGAAGCAAACGCCAACGGCGAGGGCCCCTCCGATACTCAGGGTGCGCCAGCGCCGCGCCGCTTCGGGCTCGGGTTGAAGGGCGTACACGGGGTCACCCACCCGTGGTGCCGTCCGCAGGGACGGCGTCGATGTTGATCGCGAAGCTCTTGACCCCACCCAATTTCACGACATCGATCAAACGAACGACCTCGCGGTGCCGGCTGGCGCCATCTGCGGCAATGATGGCCTGAATCTTGGGGTTTCGACGGCTCGCCTGCCGGCACCGCTCCGCCAAGAGGTCTTCGGTGGTCGGCTCGCCGTTGAGGTACAACTGGCCTTCCTTGGAGAGCACCACCGAAAGCGTCGTCTCGACCGTTTCACCGCCGGAAGCGGCCTCGGGCAGATCCACCTCGATGGCGGGATTCACGATGTAGTTCGAGGTCGCCATGAAGATGATCAGCAGTACCAACACGACATCCACGAAGGGCGTGACGTTGATGGCGGTAATCGGCGCGTCGTTACCAACTTGCGCAGCCATGGCTTACAACCTCTCCTGATTGAGCTGCGCGAGGACGATTCCGCTGAGGAACTCGACGTTGCCGATGCGCTTGGCGAGCGCACCCCGGAAGTGATTGAAGGCGAGCACGGCCGGAATGGCCACGATCAGCCCCACCGCGGTCGACACCAGCGCCTCGGCGATCCCGGGCCCAACCACCTCCATTCCGCCCTTGGGATTGGCGGCCAGATCTTGAAAGCTGACGACGATGCCGATCACGGTGCCGAACAGGCCGATGAACGGGGCGTTGCTGCCGACCGTCCCCATGTAGCTGATGAATCGTTCGAAGCGCTGTCGCTCACGCTCGAGCGAGCTCTTCATGATCTGCTCGGCCGCCCGAGGTCCGCGCTGCCAGGCGGAGAGGCCGTCGGCAATCACACGCTCCTCCATTGCGAGCCCGCCGGCAAACAGCGTGCGAGCCTTTTCGATCTCGCCGTGCTCGAGGTGTTCCATCAGAGCCCGACCGATGCCCGGAGCGTCGATGCGGGTCTTGCGAAAGAGCCGTAGGCGCTCGACCACCAGCGCGAAGAGCACCACGGCGAGCGCGACCATCAACCACATGACCCAGGCTGCGCCGAGGTTCGCGAAGTTGAGGAAGGCTTGAATGATGTTGAAGCTATCTGATGCGTGCGAGTTCATATCGGTTCCTTTCGACTCGCGCCGCCGCTCGATGTGCGGGGCGCGGCCGCTGCCATTCGGCGCGGGCACCTCGCCCAGTGCAGTCGGCGTGCCAGCGCGGATCTGCGGCGGGAAACCGGAAAATCGCTGCCAATACGCCGACTCTCGCAACCCGAGGCGCGGACACCGAAGGGCCCTGGCGGCAGCTGTCCGGGGCGCGGACAGGTGTCCGCCTCGCCGAAGGCTCGCCTCCGCGGCGTGGGCAGAGGGCGAGCGGCGGCTCTCCGCCGCGGTGAGAGGCGCGGCCGCCGGCGCCAGCGGGGGCACGCTCTGCCCCCGCCGCCGCTGGCGAATGTGCAGGCAGCCGAGCTTCGCGCCGGCGGACCACGTTGCCGGTCGGCGGCGCTCGCGCACGCGGCTCGAGGCAAACGCCGCCGGCGACTAGCCCGGATGTCTCACGACCGCAGGACCGAGGGTGCGAGGAGGGAGTGGATCTTCAGTCCGCCCGATACCCGGCGAGCGAGCGCAACGCGCCGCGGCGCACGGGCCGCGCCGTTCGATCGAGCCCGACTCGCTGGCGTTTCATCGCGGCTCCGCCGAGCATACACCGGATCGGACACCCTCGCTGGCCCTCGACGAAGTCGCGCCAACCCCTCGCGCCCCCCCCGGCCTGGGACTGCAGCCGGGCTGCTGCCGAGCTCCCCGCCAGCGGATCGGCACGCCTCAACGGGGCGGCGCCATGAAGGCATACGTCAAGGCGAACGGCGCCGCCTGCAGACCGAGCTCGCCGATCAGCTCGCCCTCCGCGGTGAAGCCCATCACCTCGACGAAGCCCGGTGGCACCCCGACGAAGCCCCCGATTCCGCTGTCGTCCGTCTCGAAGACGGTATCACTGACCACCCCACTGTCGACGTACAGAGGTGTGACCACGTCCTGGTGCTGCGCGATCTCGTAGGAAACACCGCTTGCCGTGTTGCCGTCGCAATCCATGGCGGTGATGAACAGGTTCCCGGTGGTGGGGTCGAGACGGGCGCCGGCGGCCTCGACCACGGCGGGCAGCGCCGCCGAAGGCAGCAAGGGAACGACGATGGGAAGCTCCGGGGTTTCGACGATCGGGGGGTCGAAGAACACGAGCGCGGGGGCATAGGTGGGCACCAAGCACGCCTCGTCGGGCGCTTCGGGATCGCAGCCCGCCGCGAGCGCGCACAGGCGGCCCTCCGTGCCGGGGAAAGCTCGCTCGTCTAGGCAAGAAGCGAGCGGAGCCGTGATTTGCAGGTATCCGTCGAACCCATCCCCGGAGGTCGGCACCTCGAGCGAGAAGACCCCCTCTTCGTCGGTGAGCCCCTCTTCGCGCGGCCTCTGGCACCCCACGTCCCGGCGATCGCAGAGCTTGCCCGACAGCTCGGTGACGGGCTCCGTGCAGTTGGCAATGAAGTCGCAAGCGAACACCGTCACGCGGGCGTCGAGCTCGCGCGGCTCGGCGCGCGCTGGGGAGAGCGCGAGCCGCTGCTGCGACAGGCACCGCCAGGGCCCGCTGGGAGCGACCACCGGATCGTCGGGGAGATCGAACAGCCGCACGCAGGTGGGCAGCAGAAGCCACGCCGACACGAGCCGCGAAAGCCCGACGGCGCGCAGCCACGTCCTGCTCGGCCGAGCGAGCTTCACCACGCCCCCCGCAGCGAGAGCGAAACGGAGCTCTCCGTGGCCGAGGCCGACAGGTGGCGGGCCCCTCGGTGAGCGCGCTCGGCTCGGCCGCCACCTTCCCTGCCGACCAGCAGCCACAGCGCGCCCGTGAGCAAGGCGCCTCCCGCCACGTACGCGCCGGTAGCGACGGCGCTCCTGGCGCGAGCGGCGTCGGTGGCGTCGACGCCCTCCTGGCTCTCGCAGAGGTTGCCATCGCACGAATCCCGAGCGCGGCGCGCCTCCTTGCTGGCCGAGTAGAGCGCCGCCGAGCCCGCGATCACGGCGCCCACGCCGACGGCGGCCGCTGACCAACCAACGACCTCGCGAGCAGACCAGGGTGCTTCCGCGGGAGCGGGCGCAGGCGCAGGCGCAAGCGCAGGCGCAGGCGCGGGCGCAGGCGCGGGCGCGGGCGCAAGCGCAGGCGCGGGCGCGGGCGCAGGCGCAGGCGCAGGCGCTTCGACCGGGATCCGGTGCATGGCTTGGGAGCCGTCCGACGCGACGTGAAACATCATTTCGGGCTCGGGCGAGCCCTCCGCAAGCTCTTGCGCACGCGAGCGCGCCTCCCGCGCCCGCTCGGGCGTGACGCCGGGCTCGAGGGCCGCGCGTTGGTAATAGATGATCGCCGTCGCGGGATCGCCCAACGCGCGCTCGAAAACCCTTCCGAGATTGAAGAGAATGTCCGGACTGGGCGCCGCCTCGTACGCCCGCAGGTACAAGGTCGCCGCCTCTCGACCGTGGCCGGCCCGATACTCCACGAACGCTCGTGCGGCCAATCGCTCGGCCTCGCGGACCAACTCTTCGCCGCTCGCTCCGATCGCCCGTGACGACCCGTCGATTGCCTCGCCTTCGCCGGCCTGGGCCCGCGCGGGGGAGGGGCTCGCCGCCCATCCCCCCGCCAGAGCCACCACCCCGACGAACCCTGCGCGCAGGCGCCCTGGTCTACGGTGTTTCATTGGATGATCTCGACTTCGGGTAGATTCTTGATGATGTCGACTCGGGGCAGCCTGCCGGCGTCCCCCTCCTCTGCCGAAAAAGCAAAACCAGCGCGCCGCACCGAGCGGCTCACGCCGGGGCCGCCCGTCCCCTCGGGCGGCCCCGGAGCGGCCTCGGGCGGCGCCTTCGCGCCGAGTCGCCCGCGGGAGACCGCAGCCAACCGGGCGAGCTCCGCGGCCGAGGGCGCGCGGCGCCCCCGCTCGCGATCCACGCTCGTGGACGTGCTCACGGTCACCTCATCGACCGGCCGCCGCGACACGGGGGGAGCCGGCCGCGGGGGCTCGGGCACGGGCAGCGGATCGAGCACCTGACGTTCCGGCGGAAGCGCCCCGAGAAAGGTGAGCTCCTTGGGGACGTACCCGGGGGCCTGCAAGCGAACGACGTGAGCGACGTGCGGGTCACCGAGGCGCAACACCAACGAACCTCGGGCGAACCGCTCGCCGTCGACGAAAATCTCCGCGTGCGCCGGCGTCACGTCCAGCCGCAGCACCCTCGGCAGCTGGGCGCGCTGCCGGGCTGCGCCCCCCGGCGGCCCGCTTTCGACCGCAGCCGGAGGCGCGGCGTTGGCGGCCGCGGATGCGGCCTCGCTCGGCGCGATGGGCTCTTGCCGCGCCGGCTTGCCCGGCGCCAGCAACCGGTACAGCGAAATCAGCGCTCCGGCCACGAGCACCACGCGGACAATCCACACCGCCCGGGAAGGACGCGCCGAACGCGGGACCCCGACCCGCCAAGGCCGCGGCCCCTCCGAGTGACGAACGAGAGCGGCCGAATGCAGCGAAGCCGGCGAGCCCGACTCGGCCTCGGGCGGCGGGGGATTGGGGGGGCGGTCCGGCGGCGCTTCGGGGTCGAACGTGACGTGCGCCTGGCCCCCGCTGATCGCCAGCACGTCCGGCAACAAGCGGACGTCTCGCCGCCCATCCAAGCTCGCACCCACGACGTCGCCACCGGCGATCTGCAGCTGGCCGCAAGTGCCGTCCGCCCCGGTGAAGGTCACGACCGCATCGCGCTGAGACAGGCGGACCAGACGAAGGATGTCCTTCGAAGTGGCTTGCGAATACGTCGCTGCAAAGCCGCTGCCCGAAGACGGAGCGACCTGCGCGCCCAGCCTCGGGTCATCAGGTTCTTCCATGAAGACTCACTCACCCCTCCCGGCGGCAATTCTATGACAGGCGACGAGCCTCGAATCAACCGCGCGCCGGGCGCCCCCCCCCGTTGCGCCGCGACAAAGAAACCTGCGTGTCTTCTCGCCGACACACGTCGCGTGCGTCGCGGCAAATTTTGCCGCGTCGACGGCCGCGAGGGCATCACCGGGCGCGTTCGCCGAAGCGCTTCCATCGCGGAAGGCTGCAACCAAGCCCCGGGTGGAAGCGCTTCGGCAGGCGGCCTGCGCCGCACGGCGGCTCGCCCGGGCAGCCGCAGATTGCTCGCGTCAGGCCGTGAAGACGCCGCCCGCGGCCTCGTCCGTCCCCGGCGCGCCGCCGGAGCGACCGCCCCCGGCCCCTCGGGCTCACCCCCGGCCCCTCATTCGCCGGCGCCGCCCGCTCCCCGCGCGGCGCCGAAATCGGAGCGGAGCGCAAGCGCCTGGCGAGAGACCTCGACGCGATCGCTCGCCCTCATCGCCACGAGACGCGCCCGAACGAGCCGCGCCGCGCGCCGAACCGGCGAGCGCGGCGCAGCCGCGGGGGGCTCGCCCTCCTCGGCGACGGGCCGGCGCGGCGAGCGAGTTGCGCTAGCTTGCGAGCCTCAGTCGGCCCACTCGTAGCCGTATAGGCCCGCTGTCGCCAGCAAGCCGAGCGCGTAAACCGTTTCCTGGTAGTAGCGATACTGGCCCTGCTGCTGCCCGACTTTCCAGAGGTTCTCCACGAAGTCGGCGCGGTTGGCCGCGTTGGAGGCGAACGCGCCCGCAGCGAGCGTGGCCGTCAGCGCCGTCGAGCCGCCCCCGTCGGCCCCGCCCCCGTTGAGCTGGAACAGGGCCGCGGTGACGTTGCCGTCACCGAGGTAGGGGGTGAAGAAGCGATGGTAGGCCTCCGACTGCTGGCGCAGCCGCGCGTCCTGCGAGCCCCAGGCATAGTCGACGCCCATGTTCATCACCACGCGCCAGGCATCGTAGCGGAACTCATCGTGCCGATCGCCGCCCGCGTTCGGGGTGCCGTTGAAGTTGGCGTAGTCCGGGTGCAAGCCGGTTTGCCCGTTTGCCGAGGAGACGAAGTATTGGCGGCTGACGTCGGCGATCTGGCGCCAGCGATTCGCGTCCCCGGGCGGGCCATCCTGAGCGAAAAGCACTTCATAGAATGCGGGCAGGTGGTAGCTCGGATCGGAGAAGCCGGCGCTGTTGCCATCCGGATAGAACACCACCATGTTGGACTGGCCGCTGAACACCGGGGTCCGGCTCCCCTGCTGGGGATTGTTCAGCATCGCGCTGGTGAGCGCGTCGGCCTCTGCCTCGTAGTTGATCCCGTCGTTGCTTCCCCAGCGGCGATCCGCCAGGTAGAGCGCCGCGGCGAAGTACTCCTCGCCATCCGGAGCGGGCCCCGTTTGGGCGCCGTAGTTCACCTGCCAGTTGTTGGCATTGTTGGTGTTCACCGAGCCCTGCCAGCGGAAGTAGCGACGCCAGGCAGTAATGTTGCTGTTGTCCGGGAACTGCATGTGCTGCTTGGCGAAGTTCCACAGCCGGTCGAACTGCGTCTGCATGTCCATCTGCACGGCGATCATCATGCCGTAGCTCATGCCCTCGCTGCGCACGTCGTTGGAGTCTGCCGCCCAGATGAAGGCTCGCGAGTTGTCCTGGGGCAGCTCGTAGTAGACCCGGTACCCGCCGTTGACGATGGGCTGATTGGGCTCACCCGTGCCGATACCGAAGATGCGGTTGACGGCCGTCTGCACCTTCTGGTCCACCTCGCCGACGGGAATGTCCAACAGCTCCGTGAAGAGGTTCGTGGTGCCGCGCGTCGGGCGCTCCAGGAAAGCAGGCGGGGGCTCTTCCGCGGGGGGCTCCTGCACGGGCGGCTCTTCCGCGGGGGGTTCCTCCACCGCTGGCTCGCCGCCCTCCTCCACCGCTGGCTCGCCGCCCTCCTCTGCCGCCGGCTCGCCGCCCTCCTCTGCCGCCGGCTCGTCGCCCTCCTCTGCCGCCGGCTCCGCTTCGCCGCCGACCGCCTCGGGGCTCTCTTCGGCGCCGCCCTCTTCGACCGGGCCCATCACCTGCGGGGCGCCCTCACCGGCGGGCGCCTGCACGCCGGGCGCCGCGGACTCCGGACCGCCCTCGCCTTCGGCAGCCGGTTGCTGCGGCTCCTCGGCTTGCTCGCCGCCGCCGGGACCGCCGGGAACGTCCCCCGGGAACGAGGAGGGCAGCTCGCTGCCTCCGTCATCGCTGGCTTCGCTGCCACACGAAAGGGCGATGAGCCCGAGCAGCGAGGGGAGCAGAGTACGCACGGTGCGATTCGCGAACGTCATGGGGCAAGACCTCGATGGGATGGGAAGAAAGAAGCAGGCCGAGTGGAAACGATTCCGCAACATTGTGCGGAGGCTGGCGCGCGACCGCAACCGCCGTGATCGCCCCGAGGCGACACGAACCTGGTTTTTCAGCAGGAGCGTGAATCTTTGTAACTTCTTTGTAATCCGGCTCGCCGCGCTGCCCGCGGGGCACGACCGAGCCGCGAGGCGCGCGCGTCGTGGTTCCAGCGAAGCTGCAACCAGAGCCGGACGAACGATGGAGGCCGCTGGAGAATCCCGCCGCGAGCCTCGTTCCCATCCACGAAAGGGGATGGGAACCCATGTGGAGAAAAGCTGTGAGCGAAAAATGCCGCAAAAGGCGCGAGCCCGAGACCCTCACCCCGGGGGTTCTCGGGCCCGCAGCGACATTTTTTGCCGGGAACGAGCCTCGGCGGCGGCGCTCGAAGCCGCCAGACCGAAGTTGACAGATACTCCGATGCCGCTTCACCCTCGCTGCGATTGCGGCTACCGCGGAGGCGCGCCGTATCAACCGAAAACCTCCGATTTTCAGACTCTTCGCGCCGCATCACAGCGCCTCGCATGATCGCCCCCGACCTCAGTTCCGGTACCATCCTGGCGGAAAAATACAGGATCGAGCGCGTCCTCGGGCGGGGCGGGATGGGCGTGGTCGTCGCCGCCGAGCACTTGACGCTCAACCAGCCCGTCGCGCTGAAGTTCCTGACCCCCGAGGCGTGTCAGCAACCCCACGCGGTGAACCGCTTCCTGCGCGAGGCGCGTCTGGCGGTCCGCATTCAGAGCGAGCACGTGGCCCGCATCATGGATGTGGGCGTGCTCGACGGCGGTGCCCCCTACATCGTGATGGAGCTCCTCGAGGGCGAGGATCTCGACCGCGTACTGGCGCGCGGGGCGCTGCGCGTGCAGAGCGCGGTCGACTACGTGCTCCAGGTCTGCGTTGCCGTGGCCGAAGCCCACGCGCTCGGAATCGTGCACCGAGACCTCAAGCCCGCCAACTTGTTCTTGACGAGGCGGCGAGACGGCAGCCCCCTGATCAAGGTGCTCGATTTCGGGATCTCCAAGGCGCTCGCCGGCAACGACCTCGCCTCGCCCACCGTGACGGCGAGCGCCGCGGTGATGGGCTCACCACGCTACATGGCGCCCGAGCAGATTCGCGACAGCGCCCACGTCGACGCGCGCGCCGATGTCTGGGCGCTCGGCGCCATCATGTACCAGCTGCTCAGCGGCGCCCCGCCCTACGACGCCGACACCGTCCCCGCGCTTTTGGCCAAGATCATCGCGGACCCGTTCCCTCCTCTTCGCGAGCGCGTGCCGGACATCCACCCAAGGCTTTCCCAGCTCGTCTCCCGCTGCCTGGAGAAGGACCTCGAGCGGCGCGCCCGGAGCGTTGCGGAAGTGGCCCGAGATCTTCGTCCCTTCGCCTCGCCCGACCACCAGGGCCTGCCGCACCGAATCGCGGGCGTGCTCAACGTCGAGCTACCGCCCCCGTCCCCCTCCCCGGCACCCGAGCCGGCCGCGGCGACGGAGCCCGAACGGCCCGTGCCGCCCGGCACGGGCGCCTCGTGGTCCGGCGAGCCGGCACCAGCGCGCGGCGGCGGGCGGCGCCAAATCGCGGCCGTCTCGTTGGCGGCCGCCTCCCTATTGGGCGCGGTTTGGTTCGCCGTCCGCCCTGCCGGCCCCGGCGAGCGGAACCACGTGGCGGCCCCGAGCCGCGGCGCCCCCGCCCCCGTGAGCGGGCCCGCGCGCGCCGTCGCCGCCCGGCCCGAGCCGGCCGGGCCGGGCTCTCCGCGCCCCACGCCCACCAGCGGGGCGGGCGGCGCCGCGGCGCCCCTCGGTTCGCCGCCGGGCCGTCCGCCACCGGGCGAGGCGGCCCGGGCCCTGGGCACCCCGCACGACAGCGAGGGCCCTTCGGGCGGCGAGCCGGTAGCCGCCTCCGCCAGCCCCTCGAGTGGGAAACGGCCGACGAGCGCGGCCCCCTCGGCGCCGCTCCCCGTCGATCCGGCGAGCTCGACCGCACGCGCCGCCCCCGCGAAGGCCCCGAAGAAGCCCGGCAACAAGGTCGCGCGCCGGGGGAGCCGCGCCGCCAAACGCGTGCAGCCGGGCCCCCCTGCCGCACCGGCCGCGAGCGAGGGAGCCCGCGCACAGGCCGCGGCGCCCCCGGCCTCGGCCGCCCCGAAGCCCGCGCCCCGCTCGCCGAGCCAACAGGACGATCTCGACCTGTTCGATGATACCAAATAGCGATGTCGCCCCGGAGCCTCCCCACGACCCGATCGCCACGCCGGCGAGCCCGCGCGGCCTGCGCAGCAGCTCTGGCGGCGGCCTCGGCCTTCGGCGCGGCGCAACCCGCAGCGGCCGCTCCGGCCGCCCCGGCCAAGACGGCGGCGGCCCGCGCGCTGTTCCGAGAAGGCCGCGAGCTGATGAAGGCCGGGCAGTTCGAGCAGGCCTGCCCCAAGCTGGAAGAGAGCCTGCGGCTGGACCCGGGCATGGGAACGCGCTTCAACCTGGCCCACTGCTGGGAGCGCCAGGGGCGCACCGCGAGCGCCTGGGCGATGTTCCTCGACGTGGCCGCCGAGGCCCGCGTCAGCGGCCAGTCCAAGCGGCAATCGGCGGCCGAGCGCCGTGCCGCCGCTTTGGAGAGCAAGCTGGTGAGGCTCGAGATCGAGGTCGAAGCCGGAGGCGACGCCACGCCGGACGTGCTGCAGGACGGCCTGGCGCTCGGGCCGGCCGCGTGGGGCACCGCAACGCCGGTCGACCCGGGCATGCACGTGATCGAAGCCAAGTCCGCCGGGCACGCCCCGTGGCGGGAGGTGGTGGAGGTGCCCGCTGGCGGAGGCACGGTGGTGGTTCGCGTACCCGCCCTCGAAGCCTTGCCGGCGCAGGCTCTACGGGCCGGGGACACGCCCCCTCGCGGAGGCGCGCGGCCCGAAGCCGCGCCGGTCGGCCCGCAATCGCCCGAGCTCGATCACGAAGGCGGGGGGGGGCGCGCCACCGGCGTCGTGATGGCGGCGGTCGGGGCGGCGACGGCCCTGGTCGGCACAGGCTTTCTGGTCAAATCCCGCCTCGACGACTCGGAGGCTCGCGGCCTGTGCACCGAAACCAACGCCCTGGGGCAGGCGGCGCAGTGCGCGAGCGAAGACGAAAGGCGCGACCACGCGGCCGCGGTCGAGTCGGCGGAAGACAATCAGCGCCTCGCCTTCATCTTGGGCGCGGCGGGGGGCGCCGTCCTCGCCACGGGCGCGGTGTTGTACTTCTGGGATTCCATCTCGGGCAGCGGCGATCGGGCGAGCTTCGGCGTGAACCCCACGGCCAGCGCGAACGGTGCCGGTGTCTCGCTCTGGGGTCGCTTCTAGACCGCAAACCAGTGAAGCCGAAGGCGACCGTTTTGGCGTGAAAGCCCGGGAATTCAATTCCGGGGCTGAGGGCGCTTTGCGAAAGAGCGATGCGGGCGCCAGGTCGTGAGAAATCCGGGCTAGGTCGGGGCTAGGTCCGCGTCAGCGTCAAGGCGACGTTCTGGCGCGGCGCTTGCGCCGTCTTGGGGTCGCTGGGCAGCACGAGATACACGGCGCTTCCGCCCCCCTCGCGCTGCTTGATCCGCAACGAGCCGCCGTGACCGTCCGCCACCTCCCGGCTGAGCGCGAGCCCGATCCCACTCCCCTTCTCCTTGGTCGAGTAGAACGGCAAGAGACCTTGCTGCAGAGCCTCCTGGCTGAAACCCGTGCCCCGATCCAACACGCCCAGCTCGAGCCACCCCCCACTCCGCCGCATCACGAGGCGCACCTGGCGCGGCGAGCCCCCCGCCTCGGTGGCATTCTTGAGCAGGTTGATCAGAGCCTGCTCGACCTGCACCTCGTCGAACCAGCCCGGCCGGGATGGGGGCTGGCCCACCTGCGCCTCGGGGTAGAGCTGCGAGAGGCGCTGCAGCAGCGGGGCCCACTGCACCTCGGTGGGTCTCGGCTCGGGCAGGCGCGACAGCTGGGCGTACTCGCTGAGAAAGCGCTGCAGGTGCTCGGTACGCCCCTCGAGGCCGTCGAAAACCCGGACCAGATTGGCGATCTTTTCTGGGTGATCGATGATGTAGCGGCCCGAGCTCAACAGGGAGGACATGCTCGCCAGCGAGTTGTTGAGCTCGTGGTTGATCACGGCGATGACCTTCTTGAGGACATCGACCTCCCGGCGCGCCACCTCGCGCGTGAGCGGATTGATCAGCAGCAGCACGTGCTGCGCGCCCCGGAAGTCCAGCTCGCGCCGCAACAGCTGAAAGGTCTGCTGCTCCCCGTCGAAGGACAGTGAGAAGAGGGCATCCCCCGATCCGGTCAGCGCTCGGCACACGGGCGCGGGCGCATCGTCGAGCAAGTGGAGAAAGTTCCGGCCCGCGGGTGGCTCGCCGGCAAAGAGCAGATCGCACGCGGGTTGGTTGGCGAAGGCAATCCGACCCTCGGAAGAGAACAGCAGCACGCCGACGGGCAGGTGCTCGCCCACGAAGCGCGCCGGCTCGACGTCGGCTGCTGCGCCGCGGCCCAGCCGGCGCAAGAAAAATCCCCCAAAGAACCCGAGCGCCGCGCTCGCGAGCGCCACCCCCGGAAGTATCAGGCTCTGCATTCCGAAAGCCTAAACCCAGATCCGCGTCGCCCGCATCGCGCGCGTCCCGCTCGCGGCGGGCCCGCGACGCCCCCGCGCGAAGCGCTCTCCCCCGGCGACTGCGCCGCGCGACCGCGACTGCGCCGCGCGACCGCATCTGCCCCGCGCCACTCGCAGGAACCCGTGCGGCGCGATCGCAGCCGCAACCGCCCTGCCCCCGGCCCTCGGCGCGGGCGTTCGCTGCGGCGAATCGCCGCGCGCGGCGGCGGTCGGCCCCCGCGCGGAGCACCCGTCGCTCGCCGGCCCGCGGAGCGCAAATGTCTCGTTGCGGGGCTCGGCGGGCGAGCCTCCCCGCAATGGGCCGTCCCCAATCGGGAGAAGTGACCGCAACGGCCGGCGCTCTCCCGGACTTTTCGGTCGCGCAACCAGTGGGCCCCGGAAACCGGCGGGGACACCGCTCTCCCCCCGGTGTAAAGTCGCGCGCTGCGCGCCCGATGTCCTCCACCTTCCTCGACCAAAACACGGTTGGCTTCACCGCCTCGACCCAGTCGAGCGCGGCGGAAGGGCTGATTGGCCTCACGGTGCTGCAGCACCCCGACCTGCGCCGGGTGGGGGAAGTCTCCGCGCTATTTTCCCCCGGCGTCGGCGGCCGCTGCGCCCTGAGCCGCAGCGAGCCGGACTTCTGCAGCCCGGGCCGTCACTCGCTGCGCCCGCTCGCGAGCCCGGTGCTGAGCCGCAAGCCGCTGCTTCTGCATGGCAGGGCCAGTGCCCGGGGTCTGCAGCTGAAGATCGACGCCAACGGCAGCTCCACCCGGGCCTGGGTCGGCGGGCGGCCGCTCATCGAGCCGCGGGAAATCAGCGCCGAGGAGCTGGCGTGCGGCGTGTGCATCGAGCTCTCGGGCGCCATCGTGCTGCTGCTGCACGAGCTGCCGCTCCCCGAGCCCGACGCCCCCGCGGCAGAGCCGGGCGAAGCCGCCGCTTGCGGGGATCTCGGGATTTTCGGGGAAAGCGCCGGCGTTCGGCGCGTCCGGGCCGACATTCGGCGCGTGGCCGACCTCAGCTCGTGCGTTCTGGTCCGCGGGGAAAGCGGCTCGGGCAAGGAGCTGGTGGCGCGGGCGATTCACGCCGCGAGCCTGCGCCGCAGCGGCCCGTACGTGTCGGTCAACATAGCCGCGATCCCCCCCAGCGTGGCTTCCTCGATGTTGTTCGGGCACACGCGGGGCGCGTTCACCGGAGCGGCGGAGGCCAGCCCGGGCTTTTTCCGCAATGCCCACGGGGGCACGCTCTTCCTCGACGAAATCGGCGAGGCTCCGGCCGAGCTTCAGCCCACCCTGCTGCGAGCGATCCGCGAAGGCGAGATCCAGCCGGTCGGAGAGGCGCGCACGCGCCAGGTCGACGTGCGGCTGGTCAGCGCCACGGATGCCAACTTGGAGGCTCTGACGGAGCAGGGACGCTTCTCGACGCCACTCCTGCGCCGCATCGAGGGCTACACCATCGTCATTCCGCCGCTGCGCGAACGGCGGGACGACATCGCCCGGCTCTTGTTCCGATTCCTCGGCGAAGAGCTGCGCAACCTGGGCGAGGAGGCCAAGCTCGACGAGCCCCCGCCCACGAAGAAGCCTTGGCTGCCCACGGAGGTGCTCAGCTTGGTGATGCGCTATCCCTTCCCCGGCAACGTGGCCGAGCTGCGAACGATCGCACAGCAGCTCGCGATCACCAATCGGGGCGAGGCCCGGTTCACACTCAGCCCGCGCTTGAGCGAGCGGCTCGGGCCCCACGCGGAGCCCGAGTTGCTCGAGCGGCTGGGCTTCCGGAGCGGAGCCTTCCCCTCTCACCCGCCGAGGTCGGCCTCGTCGGCGGCGCCCCCTGGCGACTCCCGAGCCGGAGCGAACCTCGAGCAGACGGCCCCCCTGCCCGAGCTGGGCCGCCGCGCCAAGCGGGACCCCGCCACGCTGACGGACGAGGAAGTCGTGGCGGCCATGCGCTCGCACGACTTCAAGGTCAAGCTAGCAGCCCTCGCGTTGGGCGTCTCCCGATCTTGGCTCAACGCGCGCATCGAAGACTGCCGCGGATTGAGAAAGGCCAATTCCCTGAGCTCGGAAGAGATCCAACAGGCCGCCGCGCGTTTCGGGTGGAAGACGCTCGCCATGGCCGAGGCCCTGGAGGTCTCCGAGCACGGGCTCAAGCTGCGGGTCCGCGCGCTGGGGCTGCGCTGAGCCCCCGCGAATTTCTGCCCCCCCCCGATGACTGAAGCCAAACCCCAAACCCCAAACCCCGAGGGCAGTGAGGCCGCCGTCATCGACGGCCGCTTCGCCGTGCGGCGCTACATCAGCAGCGGCGGGATGGGAGCCGTGTACGAGGTGCGGGACGCGAAGCACGACGGGGTCTACGCGCTGAAGGTCATACGCCGTGAGCTCGCGACCTCTGGCGAAGTGGCCAAGCGAGTGTTGCGTGAGGCCAGCGCGGTGGATCAGATCGACAGCCCCCACGTGGTGGAGGTACTCGAGACGGGGCGGCTGGCAGACGGGCGCCTCTACGTGCTGATGGAGTACTTGCAGGGCATGACGCTCAGCGAGCGGCTCCGCCAGCCGCCGCCGATGGATTTTCGGCAGGCCGCGGACGTGTGCGCCCAGACCGCGCGGGGGCTGATCGCGGCCCATGCCGTCGGCATCGTTCATCGCGACATCAAGCCGGACAACCTCTTTCTGGTTCCGCGGGGCGACGGCTCGCCGATGGTCAAGATTCTGGACTTCGGAATCTCCAAGTTCCTCTCGGCCGAATCGACCTGCCTGACCGGGCTCGGCAAGCGGCTGGGCACCTATTCCTACATGCCACCGGAGCAGATGAAGAACGCGCTCGATGCCGACGAGCGCTCGGACATCTATTCGCTGGGCGTCGCGCTGTACGAATGCCTCGCGGGCAAGCCACCCTTCGCGGCCAAGACGATCGCGATGTTGATGATGCTCATGAGCAAGGGCACCTATCGGCCCCTGAGCGAGCTGCGCTCCGATCTCCCGGCGGGGATCGACGGGCTGATGCACCGCTGCCTGGCCACCCGGCGCTCCGAGCGCTTCGAAAAGGCGAGCGCCTTCCTCGAGGCGCTCGTCGAGCTGTCCGTCGCTCGAACGGAGCCCCGGGCGCCGACGGCGGAAAGCGACAAGGTGGTGGCGCATCAAACCGTGGAGATCGGCCCCGCCGCGGCATCGGAGCCGCAGAGCGGGTGGTTGAGTCACCAAACGGTCGCCCCCGCGTCCACCAAGCGCGGCGGCTTCTGAGCCAAGCCGCGCCGCGGCCGCTTCGAACGAGGCCGCGGTGCGGGAAAACGCCGTGCCCCACGCAACTGCCGCGCCGGTTGACCGAGACAGGGGCATGCTCTCCAGCCCGCTCGCGTCCGCGCTCATCGCCCTCTCGCTGGCAGCCGCGGCCGTGCTCCTGCGAGTCGTGCTCGCGGGTAGGGCGCGAGCCCGCCGTGGCAGAGGCCCGCGGCCATCGGTGCGGCCGCTCGAGGCGAGCCCCGCTGCCGCCCGCGGGGCTCGCAGCGCGAGCCCCCACGCCGCGCCGAAGCAGCTCTCGAGCCCCAGCCTGCGCGAGGTGGCGCGCGCCCTGGGCTTGCCGATCGAGCGCGGTCGCGCCGAAGAGCCGTTTGGCGGAGCCGCGCGGTCGGCGCAAGCGTCACATTCGGTGCAGTCCCTGGTGGGTCGCCACCGGGGGCGCCGCGCCGAGCTATTCGTTTGCCGGGCACCCCGCCGAGAGGCCTCCGGCCCCGCGGAGAATCATCTGAGCGTGCAGCTGCAGGTCGAGGCCAGCCTGGAGGGTTGGCTCCTATTTCGCCCGGAGGAGGCCCTGCCCACGGTCGAGCCTCGACTTCGCGCTCCCCTGCGCCGGCGCCTCCTGCTCAGCAGCGGGCGTCAGCTCGTGGTGCGCTCGGACTCCACGCTGGTGCCCCACCAAGTCGAGAAGCAGCTCGACGAGCTCGCCGAGCTGCCCTATTTTCACCTGCACACCGACGGCCGCGCTCTGAGGCTGCGATTCGCCGCCGAGGTCGTCGTCGAGCTCGCGCCTCGACTGCCGCGGGCGCTCGAGTGCCTGTGCGAAATCGCCTCGATTCTCGAAGCGCCACCCGGCGCCCTCGACGAGGTGCCCACCCCGCGGCCCTCGACGCGAATCGAGTCGGGCCGCCGCGAAGGCCGGCCTTTTCGCTGAACGGCAGACGCGCGCCGCGGGCGCCCGCGTGCCTCCGCCCCCTCCCCCCGGCGCCGCTGCGCACGCAACCGGTCGAGGGGGGGCCGCCACCGAGCGCCTCCTCGCCGCCTGCGCCGACGCCGTCCCCGGGCCCCGCGCACGAGGGGCCGGCGCGCTGGCTCGTTGCCCAGCGCGCGAAGCCCCGAGCGGCGCGGGCCCGCCCGAGCTCGCGCTCGCCGGCGCTCGGTGCGGCGCAAAGCGCGTCGACGAGCAACTGCTGCCTTGGAGCGAGCGCTCCGCGGCACTACGACCGCGGCTCATGCCCCCCGAGACGAAAACCACCCGAGCGCTCGAAGCCGCGGGGCTCCAGCGGGACGAGGTCGGCGGCACGCGCTGCTGGTGGCCGAAGCAAGATCCCCTCTACGTCACCTACCACGACGAGGAGTGGGGACACCCCGTGGCGGACGATCGCCGGCTGTTCGAGAAAATCTGCCTCGAGGGATTCCAGAGCGGGCTCAGCTGGCTCACGATTCTGAGAAAGCGCGAGGGGTTCCGGCGAGCCTTCGCGGGCTTCGACCTCGAAAAAGTGGCCCGCTTCAACCGCCTCCACGTCACGCGGCTGCTCGGAGACCCGAGCATCGTGCGGCATCGCGGGAAGATCGAGTCGACCATCAACAACGCCAAGCGCGCCCTGGAGCTACGCGAAGAGCACGGCTCGCTGGCGGCGTATTTTTGGAGCTTCGAGCCGACCGCCGCGAACCGGCCCCGGCGCCTCACCATCGAGGCGCTGCGGCAGATGCCGAAAACGGAGGCCTCCACGCGGCTGAGCAAGGATCTGAAGGCGCGGGGCTGGAGCTTCGTGGGGCCGACGACCTGTTACGCGTTCATGCAGGCGATGGGCCTGGTCAACGACCACCTGGAAGGTTGCGACGCGCGCGCCCGAGTGCAGCGGGCACGAGAGCGCTTCGAGCGGCCCGCCTCCGGTTGAAACGGGGCGGGAAACGCGGAGCGTTGCGGCCGGGCGAAACCGCGCGGCAATGGAATCCAGGCGGGTCTGAACGAATGCCACCCGTCCGAGCAACGGATTGCGCGCTCTTTCCGACGGTTGCCGCGGGGCGATTCACAAAAGCTTAGTGAAACGGTGTGATTCCGCGGGCAAACCGCGCCCACATCGGGCTGCCACAAGTGCGCAGGGTCGACACACGTGGCATGGCCCCGTACGCTGTAGGTGGAGCACGCTATGAGCCTCAGGGGAATCGAATCCGGGGAGTTGGCCCCGACCAGCCAAAACATCTCGGTCGCACCGGTGGTTCCCGCGAGGGAGGGCGTCCGGCGGCCCGCCGCCAGGCCGCGCTTCGGCGAAGTGGACATTGCGACCGAACAAGGGAGCCGCGCCAGCGGGATTCGGCGTGTCGTCAACCCCATGGAAGTGACGCGGAAGTGGGCGGTTCCGCCTCGAGTGGGCAGAGCAAACGCCGAGCGCCTGGGCGGGTCGATGTCCACTGGAGCGTCCAGCCCGTCCCGCGCCCATGGCTCGCGCGAGGGTTCGAGGGTCGGCAGCGCGGCTTCCCTGCCGGGGCCCACAGGCGCCTCGAAGGCGCCGGTGGCTCCGCCCGATTTCTTCGTGGACGGAGACGAGGCTCACGGGCTGCAGAGCACGGTCCCGCAGGGCGCGCCCTTTCCGCTGCAGCGGCGCGCCGTCAAGCCGTTGAGCGCGGCCAGGGATTTGGTGTCGGAGAGCGTGCTGAGCGTGCCCCCGCCGCCGCTTCCCCCGGCGCCCTTCCACCTGGAGCGCACGGTCACACGGGCCGCCGCACAACCCGCTTCCGAGCGCGAGGATCGAGAGCCGTCCAGCTCCTTCCTGAAGCTGCCCGAGTTCACCCCGATCACGCTGCCCGAGGTGTCGGAGGGCCCGTTCTGGCAGTTCCCGCCCCAGATCGCGGCGTTCGCCGAGCCGATGGGGAACCCCGCACGACCGCCCAGCTCGCTCGCCGTGCTGCGGGCCGTCTTGCTGACTCTGTTCGGGGTGGCGCTGTTGATGGCCGGCATCGGAGCCGGCATCTGGATCGCCGAGCACGGCTGGGTACTGCCCGCGGGGAGCTTCACCAGGCCGAGCTGAGCCTCGCCGGCTCGCGCGCCCCCGAACGTGGCGGACTGGCAGCGTTTCGCGCCGGCGGGCGCGCTTCGACCGCGGACGCCGCGCCGGCGCTTGCACAACTTAAACAAGTACTGGAGGGGATCGCCGATGAATCGCAACGAGACGTACCTCGACTCGCAGCGCGTGGCCTTCTCCGGCGATCGAACCAAGGGGGAAGCCGCGCTGGCTCGCATCACGGCGGGCACCATGCCGCCGGGCGCGGTGTGCACGGGCGATCCCGCCGAGGACGAAGCAGCCCCTGCGTGTCGGACCGCGCAAGAGCTGGCCCTGCTGCAGGCCAGGGTCGCAGACGGGCAGTTGCCGCCCGCGACCCCGTGAAAGCCGGCCGGGGCGCGGGAGGCGGGCTGAAGCAAAGCGCGCCGAGCGTCGTTGAGTGTTGCTCGGGAGCAAGTATACAGCGGGTGATGTCGACAACCGAGCCGTCCCCCCACTCGGCCAAGGGCGCATGGCGTCGTTGAAGCGTGGAAGCCTCCGGCCCCACGGGCCCCTTCACGCGCCGCGCCCCGGCCCACAGGAGTCGCGCGCGTGATCGTGCTCGAGCGTTATGTCGCGGACTTCGCCGACCACCCGGGCTGGGTGGCCCTCGCCGGGTTGCTGTTTGCCGTGACGCTCGCGACGCTGCTGCTTCGGCGGCCGCTCCCTCGACTGCCCTGGCGCCCCGTCTATTGGCTCACGCTCGCCGCGATCGGCGCGGCGGGCGTGGCGTGGGCTCTACACCTCGGCTGGATCGCCGACGACGCGTTCATCTCCTTCCGCTACTCTCGCAACTGGGCCGCGGGCCAGGGGTTGGTCTACAACCCGGGCGAGCGGGTCGAGGGGTACACCAACTTCCTGTGGGTCGCCCTGCTGACGCCCTTCGAGTGGTTCGGCTGGCATCTGGCCCTGCCGTCGACCGTGCTCACGCTGACCTTCCTGGTTCTCACCCTCGTGCTGGTGGCGCGGCTGGGCGTGCGTCACGGCCCGCGATCTGCCCCCCCCTACCTCTCCGTAGCGGCCGCCCTGCTCGCGTTCAACTATGTGTTCGCGAGCTACGCGACCTCGGGTCTCGAGACCATGATGGGCGCCTTCTGGGTGCTCTTCGCGTTGGACTGCGCCGACCGGGAGCGCCCGTACATCGCGGGGCTGGCCGGCATCTTGGCGACCATGACCCACCCGGACCACGCGATTTTCTACGTCGCGCTGGCTTCGACATACTTGATCGATGGGCGGCTGCCCTGGACGGAGCGGCTGGCGAGGCTCGCGCGCTACGCCGCTGCATTCGCCGCCGTCTACGTCCCGTACTTCGCCTGGCGCTGGCACTACTACGGCGATTTCTTCCCCAACACCTTCTACACGAAGAGCGCGAGCCAGCTGTATTTCCTCCAGGGCTTCCGCTTTCTGGGCATCAGCGGCCTGAGCGCGGGGCTGTGGGCAACGCTGCCGGCCGCGGCCCTCGGGATGTGGGTTCACCGGAGCCGGCGCCTGGCTCGCTTCACCGCCCTCAGCGTTCCGCTATTTTTACTCTACGTCGCCAAAATCGGGGGCGATTTCATGCTCGGTAGGCTGCTTTGCCCGCTGCTCCCGCCCGTCTTCGCGATGGCGGAGCTGGGCATTCGCTGGCTTTGGACGAAACCCGGGCTCGCCGTTCGTTTCGCCTCCGCCGTGCTGTTGGCGCTGGCCTGCACGGCGGCGGTGCCCACCCCGATCGCGCGACCGTACGAGAAGTTCCTTCACGTCGCGGACGAGCGAACGTTCTACACCGTCAGCTCGTACGGCTCGCTGAGTATGAAGAACGTCTACTGGCGGCGCGCGCTGGCGTTGAACAAGGCGCTGCCGAAGCTCTCGCGCCCCCCCGTGCTGGCGCTCGGCTCGCTCGGAATCATCGGCTACGAAACCGACGTGCCCATCGTCGACAACTACGGCCTGGTCAACCGAGAGCTCGCGCACTGGCGGCTGCGCAAGCGCGGGCGCCCCGGCCACGAGAAGATGATGAGCCCCGGGCAAGTGGTCCACACGAGCGCCGACCTCTCGGATCTTTCCGTCTTCCCCGAGCCCTACCACGAGCACGGAAGAACCCGGCTGAAGGACATGAGCCTGCACGTGGTTCGCTACGAACGAGACTACTTCGAAGAGCTCGTCCGCGCTGGCTTTCGGCGGCCGAGGCTGCCGCGGTACATCGATCGGTACCGCCCTCCGCGGGGACCCGACCGCGAGGCGCGCCTGGCTTGCGACCTGTGGTACATGAACCAGATCTACTTTCGACACCAGCGGGACGAGGGCAGGCGGCGGCGCATCACGGGCCGCGTCGAGCGCGCGTTTCCGGAGCTCCGAGGGCTCGTCGGCTTGCTCCTCGACGCCCCCGAAGCGCCCCGCGGCTTCGCCGCCGTACAGCACCTCGACTTCGACGAGGCGAGCCCGGCCTGGTCGGTGCAGGGCGACGCCTTCGAAGGCTCCCCTCGCCATCGCGAATCGGTCGGGCAACGCATCATGGCCGGCGTGCGAGGAGGCTTTCTCAACAGCTACCGAGACCTGGGTGCGGACGCCGCGACCGGCACGCTCACCACCGAGGAGATCCCGATCGTGGGGGATGCGCTCACGCTCCAGGTGGGCGGGGGCAACAAGAAGGACGTCTACGTGGAGTTGCTCGTCGACGGGCAGCCCTGGTTCTCCGCGACCGGCTGCAACTCTCCCATCCTCGGTCGTCGCGTCTGGAACACGTCGCAGCTGAAGGGCGCCACGGCTCGCCTGCGCCTCGTCGATCACTCCAAGAGCGGCTGGGGGCACCTGGTGGTGGACGACCTGGTGCAGTGGAGTATCCAGGCCTCGGCGGCGGCGCCGCGCCCGAACGGCCCGCGCTGACCCCGGGCTGCCGTCGCGCTCGCACGGGCGCTGCCGAGCGGCGCCCGGCAACCGGCGGGCCCTCGAACGGCGCTGAGCCTCCGCGCGCACCTCGCTGGCATCACCGGCCACCAGCCGGCGGCCGAGCTCACCGCAACCGTCGAACCGAGCCGCGGCGCGAAACCGATCCGACCCGCCGAGTGCCGCAAACCCCAGACCCACCGTTCGTTCTCCTCAGGTGACACCCCCCTCGAAGCCGCTCGCGTCGCGAGTCCCCTCGAAGCCAATCCCCGCGAAGCCAATCCCCTCGAAGCCAATCCCCTCGAAGCCAGTCGCGTCCGAGCCACACCGCCAGCGCCTCGTGGCGCTCCGCGGAGCGCGTGCACCAGCCAGGGGCGGGTGCCTGGCAGCCGAGCGGGCGCGGGTCCGGAGAAATCGTCCGCTTCGCACGCCGGCGCGGCCAGCTGACACCCTGCCGATGATTTTGCCCCTTTCCTCCCGCCAGGCGCGACACTAGCCTTGCCTGGCTCCCCGCCGCGCCTTGCCTCGCGCACGAGATTTCCGATTCCTGCGGACCATGCCGGACCCCCCGCCCCCCAGCAGATCGAACGGCCGTGACCTGCCGCGCCGGCGGCTGCGGGAGCGTGCGTCGAGTCGCTCTGCACGAGCCGAGGGCCCGCGCCGACCGAGCGCCCTCCGCAGCGGCCCGAGCCCGCTTGCCGCGAGGGGCGAGCCGCCCTCCGCGCGGCGAGGGTTTGGGCGCGGGCGGGCCAGGTCGTGGGCCGCGCTGATTTCGGGGGTCGTCAGCTTGCTCGCCCACTCCGCCTCGGCCCAGCCGGGCACCGCGCCCAGGGGCTCGGCGGCAGCGGCCCCCGTCGACGCGCCGCGCACTCCATCACCAGCGCCTCCTCGACCGCCCAGCGCCCAGCTCAAAGCCACTGCCGAAGCGCTGTTCGACGAGGGCATCCGCCTGATGGGCGAGGGGCGCAACCAGGAAGCCTGCGCGCGCTTCGAGGAGAGCCAAGTGGCCGACTCCGGCATCGGAACGCGAATGTACCTTGCCGAATGCTATCGGCGCATCGATCGGCTCGCCAGCGCCTGGGCGACCTTTCGCGAGGCCGCCTCGGTCGCTCGCGCCGAGGGTCAGCCGAGCCGAGCGGCGATCGCGGAAGAGAACGCCAAGTCGCTTCAACCGCGGCTGTCGCGGCTCACCCTGGTGCCACCGACTCCGCGCCCGGAGGGCTTCGAGCTGTTGCTCGACGGCAGCGTGCTGTCGCCGCTCGTATATGGTCGCGGGTTCCCCATCGACGGAGGGCCCCACGTGATCTCGATGCGTGCGCCGGGCTACCAGCCGGCGTCGCTGACGGTCGAGATTCCCTCCGAGCGGGCGCGCGAGGTGACGCGGCTTCCCTCCCTGCCTCCCACGGTGGCCCGGGCGGCGCCGCCCCCCGCGAGCGACCCGGCGACGGAACGATCCTCCGCAATCGACCGAAGGCTTTGGGGCCTGGCGCTCGGCGGGGCCGGCGCCCTGAGCTTGGGAATCGGGCTGCTGTACGGCATCCGGGCCTCGTCGCTCGACGCCGAGGCGCAGGACGAGTGCACCAGCCGGAATTGCTCCGACGACGCCATTTCAGCCTCGAAGGTCGCCAACGTCGCCTACTTGCTGGGTGGCATCGCCGGAGGGCTCGGGGCGTGGCTGTACTTCGGCGCGCCCGATTCCGACGCGGCGAGTGCCGCGCGGACGTGGCACGTCGGCTGGTCCCCGAGCGTGTCGCGTCGAGCCCAGGGGTTGGTCGTCGAAGGAGCCTTCTGATGCGCTCCGAGGGCCGAGCCAGAGCCCGCCCGCGCGGGCGGAAGGCCCGAGGCGCGTCGTCGAGCGCCGCAGCCGGTCGCACGCCCCCTCACGACGGGTCCGGGCCAGGCCGGCGGTCGTCGGCCGCCGAGGGGATCGAGTGGTGAAGACGAAGGAAGCCGCGAGCGATGCGAGCCGCGCCGCCCCGGGAGGCAACCGGGCGGCGCAAAACGCGATGGCCGCCGCGCGAGCCGAGGCCGTCGGTGCCCTCCCGCGCGCCGGGCGCGGCAGCGCTCGCGGGTGGGTCGCAGCCGCGCTCGTGGCGGCGTGCATCGTGCCCCGGCGCTATCCCGACGCGGCGTCCGAAGAGCTGTGCGAGCGCTACTGCGACGCCGTGGAAAGCGCCTGCACGATGGAAGCGGTGTACACTAGTCGCGAGGTCTGCCTGGGCACCTGCCGCCAACTGCGAGCCGGCCGCGCCGGCGAAGAGGTGGGGCTGAACACCGTCGAATGCCGGCTGCGGAACGCCAACGCCGTCAACGAGCGCGACGAGGATCGCGACGAACTGTGCCGCGCCGCCGGCCCGGGCGGCGAAGGTGGCGAATTCTCGTGCGGTGGGCGCTGTACGGCCTTTTGCCAGCTGCGAGGCGACCTGTGCGGCGCCTACGACCGCGAGTCCTCTTTGGACCGAGAGGTCTATCAATCGCCGGAGGACTGCGCCGAGCGTTGCGCCAAGCTGCTCGATTCCGACGATCCGAACGCCTCCCGGCAGCGCGCGGACGATTCGCTGCAGTGCCGGGTGCAGCGCTTGACGGCCGTGGCGCTCGCCAGCGACGACGACCTCGCGTCGGCCTGCCGGCAAACGAAGATCAGCCCCTACCCCGAAGCCTACCAGGAGGGCTTCGCGTGCGCCGAGGAGCCCAGTTGCGCCACGATGTGTGCCTTGGCACAGCGCGCCTGCACGGGCGAGTTCGAGGTGTACCGGAGCGAAGAGGAGTGCCTGCGGGTGTGTGAATTGTTTCCGACCGGGGCGACGACCGACCGGGGAGCCCCCCAGGAGCCGCCCAACACGACGGGGTGCCGCATCTACCACGCGTACAACGCGATCGTCGAAAGCAACGGCGCGGCCAATCATTGCGCTCACGTGGGCCCCACCGGCGACGGGCATTGCAACACCGCCGACAACTGCAACGGCTACTGCGTGGTTCTGCAGAGCGGCTGCGCCCGCCAGTTCGAAGCCGAGTTCGGCGCGGGCGACGTCGGGCTGCGCACCTGCGAGGAACGCTGCCAGGACGTGCCGCAGTCCGAAGGAGACGCGTTCAGCGCGGAAGAAGGCCGCTACTCGAGCGCCAACCCGGTGGACGGGGACAACCTCCGGTGCCGGACGTTCCATGCCGTTCGCGCGCTCTCCGACCCCGACGACGCCTGCGAGAACGCGCTCGGTGGCGGCGTCTGCAGCGGGAGCTGACGGGTCGAGGACCCGCCGAGCAGCCTCTCTGCTCCCGGACCGGGCGGTGCTGCGCCACGGCTTCCAGCGCGCGGAGGGGACCGGAGCCCGGTTTTCACGGCTGCCGCAGCTAGCCCGAACGGGCTGGTCGCATGCGGAACCCGCCGGAACCCGCCGGAACCGGAAGGCCCCCCAGGGCGCCCGGCTTTTGCGGGGAAATGTGTGCCACGCGGGCTGGCACGCCATCTGCACGTGAGGCTCGTCACGCGGGGAGAGAAGGCGCAGGCCATTGGGGCCTGCCGAACGGCCCGCACGACGGAGGTCTCGATGCACGCGTTGGCTCTGGAAGCCCCCCCTTTTCGGCAGGTCCCTCCCGCGCGAGGGCACCTGCGCCTGGCCGCGGGAACGGCCGTCACCCGCAGCGACGCCTACCGACGCGCTCGGGCGGCGCACCCTCGGATCGAGCTAGACTATCGCACCTTCGCCCGGCACGTCGAGCAGCTGGGTTGCGATGACGCGCTGCCGGACGCCGCGGCGACGCTGTACCTTTGCTGCGCGTGTGGGCGGGGCAACCCGCTGGCCTGCGCGCTGCTCGAGGCTCGCTACTTTCCAGCCATTCAGCGCCGGGTCGCGCGCGTGTTGCGGGACCCGAACCAAGTGGAGGAAGTCCTGCAGCTGGTCCGCGACCGACTGCTGGCGGGAGCGGCCCCGCGAATTCTTTCGTACGCCGGGCGCGGGGGGCTCCGGCGGTGGCTCGAGGTGCTCGCCTCGCGCCTCGCGCTCGACGAGATGCGCCGAGCGCGCCGGCGTCGCAAGGGGCAGGACGAGCTGGCCCGGCACGTGGCGGCGACCACCGAGCGGCCTCCGGGCGCCGACACGATGCTCTTCCTGCACCGGCACGCGCCCGTGGTGAGCGCGGCCGTCCGCTGTGCACTCTCGGAGCTGAGCGGGGAAGAGCGCAGGATGCTCAGCCTGGCGGCCGCCGGAGGCCTGGGCATCGACGCGCTCGGGGCTCGCTTCGGGATCCATCGCTCGACGGCTGCCCGACGGCTGTCGCGCAGTCGGCGCCGGGTGGCGGCGCAGGTTCACCAGTACGTGGAGGCTCGCCTGGGGCCGACCACCTCGGAGGAGCTCGGCGCGCTGCTGCGGGCCCTGCAGGGAGAGGCCGCCCGTCAGGCCCTGGCCCCGCTGTTGGCCGAATCTGCGCACTGACCACAAAACCAAACGGCCGGTTCGTCGTGGTTCGTGCCACGGCGGGCCGTTTGCCACTTATGAAATGGCTGTGGAGTCATCGAGCCGCGTATCGTGCGACGATGGACCAGCGCCTCTCGCGAGCGGCATCCGTCGCCCCGTCCCGCACCGTCCGATCGCGGCCCGCTGATTCGTGCCCTGGCCCGGGGGCGCCCGCCGCGGCTCGCGGCGCCCGGCCCGGATCCGCCGCGCAGCTGACGTGGGCGGCGGCCCTGGCGGTGTCGCTGGTCGACTCGCGCGTGGCGCTGGCACAGTCCGCAACGGCGTCCGCCGGACCCACGCCCTCGGTGCTTGCCGCCCGCG
This sequence comes from Polyangiaceae bacterium, assembly GCA_050299315.1. Taxonomy (GTDB): domain Bacteria; phylum Myxococcota_A; class Polyangia; order Polyangiales; family Polyangiaceae; genus SZUA-265. Next base: position 3,726 of record JBNKVS010000089.1, on the reverse strand, counting down.
CTCCGACCGTCGCCGAGCCCCGACTCGCCTCGCAGGCCGTGCCGCGGCTCAGCGCGCCCCCTCGGGCCCCCGACGGGTGGGAGCTCGAGCCCCTGCCGCCGCCACGCCGGCGCCGCGCCATGCTCGGTGCGCAGCTGGACCTCGGGGTACCCGACGGCCTGATGGCGAGCGCGCTGGTGGCTCCCACGAACGCGCTGCGCGCCAGCGCCGGCCTCGGGTACAACGGCGCCGGCCCGGGGTTGCGCCTCGGCTTGACGGTGCTTCCTTTCACGCGGTGGGTGACGATTTCCGCCTTGTACGGCCACTACTTCGAAGGGGACGCGCGGTTCCTCGCCGACGACAACAGCGCCGACCGGCAGCTGCTGGCTCGCGTCGGCTACGATTTCGTGACGGTGCGCGCGGGGCTCGAGCTGGGCAGCGAGACCTTCGCGGGGTTCTTCGCCCTCGGGCCCACCTACTTGCGCAGCCGCATCCACAACGTGCAAGACGTGGTGCAGCCGGATCGACTGCAGAGCACGTCGACCGAGGTGGTGGTGGCCGAGGCGCCCATCTTGCGCGTGTGGTTTCCCTCCGCGGCGGTGGGGTTTCGGGTGATGTTGTGAGGCTCGCTCGGGAGCGACCCGACGACGCGCGGCCGCGCCGCTGCTGCCCCGCCGGGCTGGGCCTGGCCATACTGCTCGGCAGCGGCTGCTCCGCCGAGGCCGAGATGCCTAGCATCATCGTGCGCCAGAAGGGCGTGGTGATCCCCGGGGTCGAGGCTCAGCGGGGGCTTTCCAGCTCGAGCGTGCGCTTCGATCATCCCCTCGGCGTGGTCGTTCCCGAGTTCTTCGAGGCCGAACTGCGGCCCCTGGGAGCGACCGCCTCCATCGTAGACGGCGTCGACTCCCTGGACTTCTTGCGCAAGCTGTCGCTCTCACTCGGCACGCGGCGCACGAGCGACGAGGACGAGGAGCTGCCGCGCGCCGACTTGGGGCGCTACGAACGAGATGCCGACGACCTGCCCGGCGCCTCCCTCACCATCGTCGCCGCCGAGCCCGTCGACGTCGTCCGGTACTGGTCCACGGGCGAAGCCTACTACGAGCTGGAGCTGTCGGGGGAGCTGCCCAAGCGCGACTGGACGCTCGACGTGGAGGCGGAGTTCCGCGGCGCTCTCGGCCTGTGAGCGTGCGCGTGGAAGGGCTCGATGAGCCGCCGAACGCCGCGAATCCCAACCACATCGACAACGGCACGCCGGCGAACCACGGCTGGCCGTGCTTCGCCAACCAAGAGATCTTCGAGTTCTTCCGATCGCTGCGGCCCTGAGCCCGCATCCCCGCTTGCAGGCCGCTTCGACCGAGCGCAGCCCTGGCCCCAGCCGCTGCCGCACGTCCTTCGGCCTGCGATCGCAGCCGGCCAGCCCGGGCGGGCGGCACGCCGCGCGGCAAGGCCCCGCGGCGAGGGGTTGAACCAGCGCGCGGGAGCGCGCAAAACTGCAGAGCTCGTGACGGCAAAGCTGCATACGACGGCGCTCTCCGCGAACGGCCGAAAACCGCTGGCCGTCGCGCTGCACCTGCAGGCTCCCGTCGATATCGTAGAGGTGAACGTGTACCGGGGCGAGGGCAGGCGGAAGGGCTTTCGAACCGTCAATCCGCTCGGTCAAATTCCGGTGCTCGAAGAGGAAGGCTGGCGGCTGACGGAATCGAATGCGATAGCCCTGTACCTCGCGCAGCTCGACCCGACGGCAATTCTTCTGCCGGCTTCTCCGCGGGAGCGAGCCGAGGTCCACCAGTGGATGAGCTGGGAGGCCGCGCAGTTTCAGCCCGCGCTGACCGCCGCGTTGCGGCCGGCCGTGGCACACCGGGTGCTCCCCGAGGCGGTGCCGGCTCCCGAGGAGCCGCCGCGCTGGCGGGCGCCCGAGCTGGTTCGGCAGCTCGACTTTCTGCAGGAACACCTGCGGGGTCGCTCCTTCCTGGTGAGCGACGAGGCGTCGGTGGCCGACTACTGCGTCGCCGGCATGACGACGTACTTTCGCGCGTGCGCTTTCCCGCTGCAGAGCTACCCGCCGATCGCGCAGTGGTTGGCTCGGGTGGAAGGCCTGCCCGGGTGGCAGCGCTCGCGCTGCTCGCTCTGGACCTGAAAGCGCCCGCGCGACGCTGGCGCTCGCGGCTTCGCGAAATCCGGGAGGATGCCGCCATGACCCCGCCGTGGCCCCGCCGCCCCCGACGCCGCCAGAGCGTCCGGCGCCCCGCTCTACGACCCCGGCCCGGCGAAACGGGCAGACCACTGCATCGACCACCGAACGGTCGAGCGCATCACGAAGGTCCTGGCTGCCGGGAAGCCCGACCCCGCGGCGGCCTCGGGAGACGAGCTGAGGCGTAGCCCGGCGGAGAGCCCCCTACACGGCTGCGCAGCCCGGCGCATCGGGTCGTCGGCGAGCGAAACGAGCGCGTGTACACGGCGCCTCTCGACAGTGGTATGTTCAGCGCCATGGTCGAGCGTGGCGACATCGACAGTGCCTACGTGGAACGCGACCACGAAAGCGGCTGCCACGGCAACTCCGACGGCCATTGCCGCGCTTTCCCGGGGTCCGGTGCCGGCGCGGGCTCTGAAATGTGCGGCGTCTCCGGCGCCGAACGCCACCGTGTGCGCGGCGTTCGCGCGAGGCGCACGGAAAAACCGGGCGGAGACGTGGGCGACGCGATCCGGCACTGAGGCAGCGCTTGGACGGCAGCGAACCGCGCTGGGCAAGCTCCGAGGATGGGTCGGTCGAAGGCTCTGCGGAGCGCGCCGCCGGCAGCTCCGCGACACGGGCGACTGCCCGAAGCACGCGCCGGCGGGCGGCTCTGGCGCGGCTCGCGCGCGAGCCCCTGCTGCACTTCGCCCTGCTCGGAGGCTCGCTCTTCGCCCTCGACGCCGCGCTTTCGCACGGCGCCTCGACGCGCTCCCACGTGATCGTGCTCGACGCGGACGATCGCCGGGCCGCGGCGGCCGCCATCGCCGATCGCCTCGGTCGCCCCCCGACCGAGGCGGAGCTCTCGGAAGCGCTCGAACGGCGCGGCGAGGCCGAAGCGCTCTACCGCCACGGGCTCTCGCTCGGCCTCGATGAAGACCCGACGATTCGCGAGATGATCATCTCTCGCACACGAGCCGTGCTGCAGAGCCAGATCGGGCTTCCCGAGCCGAGTGGAGCGGCGCTTCGCCAATACCACGAGCAACACCGGAGCGACTACGACGTCCCGGCGCGACGGCGGCTGAGGCACCACATTCTATCCTCAACCCTCCCCGACGGGGAGGCTCGCGCGCGACGGTTGCTGAGCGAGCTCTCGGGGGGAGCCGACCCGGCTCGGCACGCCGGGCTCTCGAAACGAGAAACGAAGACCCGAGCGCAGCTGGCCGCGCTCTACGGTCGCCCCTTCGCCGCGGGAGTCTTCGCGGCGCCGGTCGGGCGCTGGACGCTCCTCTCGTCGACTCGGGGCCTGCACGTGGCGCGCGTCGACGAGCAATTGCCTCCCCGAGCGGTGCCCTTCGAAGAGGTGGAGGCACGGGTTCGGCGCGACCACGAGGCCCGCGAGCGCCAGGAGCGCTACGCCGAGGCCTTGCGAGCCGTACGGGACGCCTACGAGGTGAGGCTCGCTCCCGACGACGCAAAGGGCCCCAGCCCCGACTCTCCTCGACCGGTGGAGCCGGAAGCACCCGCCTCCGGAAGGTGAGTCGGTCGGCGTTCGCGGCGCCCAAGCCTTCGCGGCG
>JBNKVS010000088.1:0-402490 GCA_050299315.1 Polyangiaceae bacterium | reverse complement strand
GGCTCAAGACGGCATCGTGCTGACAGAGGCGCAGGTGGCTGCGCTCGAGAAGGCCAAGGCCGACAAGGACGCGCATGGCGAGTTCGAGAGCGAGTGCCCGGGCTACTGCGGGGCCCAGGACACCTTCTACGTCGGTCGCTTAAAGGGCGTGGGACGCGTCTACCAGCAGACCTTCATCGACACGTACAGCAAGGTCGCCTGCGCTAAGCTCTACACGGAGAAGACCCCCATCACGGCCGCCGACCTGCTCAACGACCGTGTGGTGCCATTCTTCGACGAGCAGGGCATTCCGCTGTGTCGCATCCTCACCGACCGAGGGACGGAGTACTGCGGCAATCCGGAGCACCACCCCTACCAGCTGTACCTGGCGGTCGAGGACATCGACCACACGAAGACCAAGGTCAAGAGCCCACAGACGAACGGCATCTGTGAGCGCTTTCACCGCACGATTCTCGATGAATTCTACCGTGTGGCGTTTCGCAAAAAGCTGTATCGGAGCGTCGAAGAGCTTCAAGCCGACCTGGATGCGTGGCTCGTGCAGTACAACGAGCAGCGGCCCCACCAAGGGCGTTGGTGCTTCGGAAAAACGCCGCTAGAAACTTTCCTGAGCGCGCTCCCGCTTGCTATCCAAAAGCACGCTGCGGCATAGTACCGCCTGACACGCAGGACTTACCGGACACCAGGAGTGCCGAACGAGACTGCTGTCCGATTAAGTATCAACTTTTACAAATAACCCTAGGAAAATACATCGCACAGTGCCGCCTCCCGAAGGTCTCGCAACTCGGCCGTGGTATATGCTTTCCCACGCTTGACATAGTCCCATTGTCTACTGCGATTGCTGGAGTAGTGTTCCAGCTGCCACTTGGATGCATCATTGTAGAAGTCATCGAACATCTTCTGCGTCCAGCCCTCTGACTCCGCGATGTCACGCCAATGGGCAAACTCAAACCCAGGCGCATGTCCGTAGTCCGTGTCTTCAGGACTTAGCGCTCTACCCGTGTTTGTGTCGCGATACCGCCCGTCCCGCACCCGGCCGGCATTCGCTCGGATGCGTTCTCGGAGCGCCTTCGGTGGGCGCTTGCGCTTGATATAACCCACGCGCATTCGTTGCCAGCTTCGATAGTTGCCGCCACGTACGTCCGGAAGCAGCGCGTAGACACTGCGTCCCTTGAACTTGATTGGGGTGACGTCACCATGCGGAACACCCTTGCCCTTCGCCAACCCAAACGGATCCACCCAACCCGTAGGATCACCCACATACCTGTAAAGCGCCGCACCCCCCGCAAGCCCGATCGGATCCTGCGAAACATACGCGCCCGCCTCAGGATCGTAATAACGGAACCGGTTGTAATACAGGCCGGTCTCAGCGTCCTCGTATTGCCCAGGGTATCGAAACGGGCAATCCCCGCGCGCCCCAACATCCGCCTCGCGGATCTCCCCGTAGCCGGTTAGCTCTGCCGCCCAAACGCGCTCGCCCTGCGCGTCGTACATCGCCACCGGTGTGCCCAGGTGGTCGCAAACGATCGACTGGCGCTCACTTCCGACAATCTTTGCCAGCGGCGCAAAGCTCTCCGGCTCGAACAGCCAGGTGATGAGCCCTTCCGGCGCTCTCTGTGCGCTACTTGCGTTCCCCGCCACGCCGCCTAGCGGCTCCGCAATGCCGCCAACCTCGCTCCGGTCAGTGCCGTCACCGCCGCGTTCTTCTTCTGCAGGCGGCCCCGTCGGCGGGTGCGCTTTGTACACGCCGGCCATGGGCGGCGGTGCATCGGGCGCCGCAGGCGCCCCCTCAACCCCAAGCGCCTCTTCAATCGCTTCGTGCGTGATCCACTCGTGCAGTGGGTTGTTGCCGTCCCACACCCAGTGCGTCACTTTGCCGGCAAAGCGCTTTTCCGTGCGGCGGCCCAGGGCGTCGTATTCGAAGCTCACCGTTTGGCCGTCAGGGCGCAGCACTTCGCGCAGCATGCCGGCGGCGTTCCAGCGGTATTCCCACACGCCGCCGCCCGGCTCCCGCTTGCGCACCAGGTTGCCCTCGGCGTCGTACTCGTAGTGCGTCACTCCTGCTTCTGAGCGCCGTTCGAGCAACTGCCCCGCGGGGCCGTACTTTCTGTCTTGCTTGTCCAGGGTGCGGAAGAGGTTGCCCACCGCGTCCGGTAGCCGCAGGTCCACCGTGCCGTCGGCGTAGTTCACCGCGGCCAGGTTGCCCACCGCGTCGTGGTCGAAGCGGATGAGGCCTTTGTGGGCGTTGAGCATTTGCCGCAGCCGCCCGTTGACGTCCCAGGTGTACTTTACGTCGCGGCTGGCAGGGGTTTTCGTGCCGCCCGCTCCCACGCCGTGCACCACCTGGTGCTGGATGGGGCGGCCGAGCTTGTCGCGCTTCCAGCGGCTCTGCACGCCGCCCGGTAGGCTGCGCTGCAGCTCGAGGCCCAGCCGGTCTCGCTCGAAGCGCGCCTCCCACAGGGCCTCCACGCTTTGGGGCCTGTCGGCTTCACTCGCGGCTTCGCCCGGCGCGACTGGCTCGGGCGGCTGCTCGCCGTATGCTACGCGGCGCACGTCCCCCATCAGGTCGCGCTCGATGTCTTGCATGGCCCCAAGAGAGGAGTGCATGCGGCAGCGCAGGCCCAGCACGTCGTATTGGGACGCCACCCAGTGCTCTCCCTGCCACTCGCGCTCGATGCGGCCCAGGGCGTCCCGCTCGAAGCGCACCGGCCCCGCCGCGCAGCCGTTGTCTGCGAGCAACAGCGCACCGTCCGCGCGGTATTCGTACGCCTCTCGGGAGCCGTCGCTGTGCTCGATGTTCAGCACACGCCCCGCGTCGTCGTATTGGTAGGCGCTTTCCAGGCCGCTGGCGCGCACCAGCTTGGTGACTTGGCCCGCCGCGTCCCGCTCGTACACCCGGCGCACGCCGTCAAAGCCCGTTTCCGTCAAAACGTCGCCGTTGCCGTCCAACTCGAACTGGTACACGCGCCCGTGCTGGTTGCAGATCGCGGTGAGCTGCTCCTCCGTGTCGTACTCGAACTTCACCGTTACGCCGGCTTCGCTGCGCTCCACCATGCGCCCCATGCCGCGGTAGCGAAAGTGCACGTCGCGCTGGCGGTCTTTGGCGTGCACCACGTTGCCCTCGGCGTCGTAGCCGAAGGCGCGGCGGTTGCCGTCGGGCTCGCGCACCTCGCGCACGCGGCCCATCACGTCGTAGGTGAGGTGTTGCACGTTGCCCAGGGCGTCCGTCACGCTCGTGGGCCTGCCCAGGGCGTCCACCTCCCACTGGGTGGTGGTGCCGTCCGGCAGGGTGACTTGGATGAGGTTGCCGTAGGCGTCGTAGTCGAAGCGAGTTCGGCGCCCCGCGGCGTCCACCAGTGCGCCCAAGTAGCGCCCGCGGTACTCGTAGCGGGTGGTGGTGCCGAGCGGGTCGGTGCGCTCCGTCAACCGGTGCTGGTCGTCATACGCCCAGGTCCAGGTGCCGCCGAGCGCGTCCGTCGCCGCCACCAAGTCGTCGCGCTCGTCGTACCGCAGGCTGACCTTGGCGCCGTCTGCGGCGGTGGCTTCGACCAGGTTGCCGCGCTCGTCGAACACCGAGGCAGTGGTGCGGCCCAGCGGGTCCATCTGGGCCGTTTCCTGATTGTGCTCGTTGTACTCGTACTGAGTGACCCCGCCGCACGGATCTTGCTGGCTGGTGACGAGCCCCTGCTCGCTCAGAAAGTAGTAAGAGACCTCCCCCAGGGAGTTGGTCACCTGGGTTTTGCCGGAGGCGTACACCATCTTGTGGTCGTAGAGGCTCTCGTCCCCCCAGGTGCGGGTGCAGCGCGCGTCGACCCCTTTGCCGTGGTACTCGAAGTAAAAGCCCAGGCCGTTGCGGTCCCGCTCTTCCTGCAGCAGGTGGCCCTCGTAGCGGTAGCGCTGACGTTGGCCCAGGGCGTCTTGCACTTCCATGAGGTCGCCTTCGTCGCTGTAGCGGTAGGCCACCATTTGCTGCCACTGCCCCTCCTGCACAGGGTTGGGCGCGGTAATGCGGGTGATGCGCCCGGCGCTATCCGTTTCTACCTTCAGAATGCGGCCCGCGCTGTCGAGAATGCGGGTGAGCCGCTGGCGGGCGTCCCGCAGAAAGGTAATGCGCGCTCCGCTCGGATCTTCGATCGACGCCAGCTCGCGGACGGCATCGCTGCCGGCGGGCTCGGTAAAGCGATAGGTCAGGTGCTCCGAGGTGCGCACCCCGTAGCCGCGCTCGTCGTGAAACAGGGTGAGCCGCTCGGTGCGCTCGAACGCCTCCCCCTGTGCGTCGAACTCCGGGAAAAGCACCGTGCGCCCGTCGTCTAGGCGCATGCCCACGATGTCTTGCGGCGGGCACACGGAGTTGTCTCCCCCCTTGTCCACCACCAGAGCAAAGTCGTACGGGTGGTGCCAGCCGTGCCCCAACAGGCCTTCGCGTTCGCTGGTGCTGTACCAGTCCCGCTTCCACTGCAGGGGCAGCTGCCCGGGCAGCTCGAAGTCCTCCGCAAAGGCCAGCACGCTGCCGTTGGCCACGTTCACGGGGTGGCCGGAGAAGAAGCAGATGGCCTTGCTGACCCGGCTGCCTTTCTTGACCCGGAAGACCCTGCGCACCCAGTCGCCGGCGCGCCTGCGAGCGGCGTTGACAGCCTTGCCCGCTTTGGTCTTGCCCAAGACGTTGGCGACCTTCTTCAGGCCCTTCATCGCCTTGCCGAGCACTTTGAACATCGCCCCGAAGCCGAGGTCCATCAGCGAGGGCATGGGCACGCCGCCGATCATCACGTTGGGGCTTCCCGCCAGGGTCATCCCCAGGCTGCCGCCGATGGGGATGTCTTTGCCCGTGGGCTTGCTAGGGAAGCAATGGATGGTGACGTCGACGAGCTGGCGGGCGGCGCGCGAACCTTCGATCCACACGCTGGCCGAGCCGAACTTGACCTCGAACAACGGAAAAAATCCGCCGCACCAGATCCCCAGGCCCATGTCGCCACAGCAGGAGGCGTGAACGGCGTTGATGAAGGTTTGGTCCGCCCCCGAAAGGAAGGGGATCTTGAGCACGGGCCCCGTGCTCGGCAGCGGAATCGGGGGAGCCGGGGGAATGAGGTTGGGCGGGTGCGTGTGCGCGTGCGGAAAGCCCACCTCCATGTCCCAACAGCGCAGCGCGGGAAAGCAGGGGAACGGGATGGCCACGAACGGGCCCGACAGGTACTTTTCCAGCTCCGTGGCGGCCTCGAACACGGCCCCGACTTGGCTCAGGGCGGCCAGGCCTACGTTCTTGCCGGCTGCCGCGAGGGCCGCGAGCGCTCGCTGCGTGGGGCCGCCGTGCTTGCCTTTGGGGTCGGGGGGATCCGGCGGGGGCTTGTCCGGCGGAGGCTCCGGCTCTGGGTCCCTTACGCGGTCCTCGAGGTCGTCATCCTCGAGCCACCTTCTCCTCTTGGGCTTGGGCTTGGGCTCTTGGGGAGCGGGCTTCTTCTTTGCTCGCGGGGGAGTGAGCAGGGGCGGGGGGGCTGGTTCTTCTGCCTGAGCGAGGGAGGCCTCGCCGTCCTCCTCCGCGAGGCCGGGACTGTCCCCGCCGGCCGCCGCGGCATCCGGCAGCGCTGGCTCGCTCGGCGGGGTAGGGCCTGGGGGCTGGAGGTTGGGAGGTGTCGCGCTGGGCGGTGTAGCCCCTGGGGGCTGGAGGTTGGGCGCTGGAGCGCTGGGGAGCGTGGGCTCCGGAAGCCCGGGGGTGGGCAAGTCCGGGGCAAAGCTTTCCAGCACCGCGCCTGCCAGTAGCCCCATGACCTGTTGCCGTGCCTGCTCCTCCGCCAGGGCTTTGGCGCGCGCGACCGGATCTTCGATGGCGGCCAGCGCCTCGTCGGCGATGGCGCGCGCTTTCTGAGCCGCGTCCAGGCCCGGCACGGAAACCCCGGTGGCGGCAGCGAGCGCCTCCACACTGCCGAAGCCCGCAGCGGACAGCTTCCAAACGTCCGACGCGTTGGACGGCTGCGCCTCTTTGAGGGCCGCCGCGTTGCTCGCCGCTCGTTGAATGAGCTGGGCGGTCTCGAGCTTGTCGGTCAGGCTCATGTTCAATTCAAGCTAACACACCCGTCTGTCGCGCGTGCGCTGCTGAGATGTGGTGCATTGCCCTAGTGTTACGACTCACGAGGCGGCTTCATCCCTTCAAGGCCGCGGCCTTTTCGTGCTGCTCGGTCGACTCGTAGAAGGCTTTCAGCTTGCTGCGCAGCTCCTTGCAGGCGGCTTGTCGCTGAGCGGCAAATTGCTCGCTCGTCACTTCGTCGTATGTGGCCAGGGCGTCCAGCCAGGCTTGCTCTGCTTGGGCGTTCTGCTCGGCCGCGGCCAGGGTGGCGGCCTTGGCGTCCAGGCTCAGGGCCTTGCCCGGCAGGTGGCCAAGGCCCTCAAAGGTAGCTACCGCTGCGTTAAAGCTTTCTACTGCTTCTTCGATGCGGTCGAGCGCTTGCAGCGCAACTCCGAGGTTGGTCAGCACCAGGGCGAGCAGCGGGGACAGGGCGTTTTCCAGGCACACTTGCGCCGCCTGGGCCAAGGCCGCCTCCGCCTCGGTCGCCTGCTTGGCTCGAATGTGCGCGGTGCCCAGTGAGTAGAGCGCGTTGGCGTATTCGGCGGGTTGCCCGTGCTCTGCGAGCAATGGCAGCGCCTCCTGCAAGCCGGCGATGGCCTCGGGAAAGCTCTGCCGGGCCGCATCGTATGCGCTGGCCAGGGCGAGGTATTGCCCGCGCTCCTCCGGCGAGAGCTGATCACCCGCGAGGTCCTTGCGCAGCTTCGCCTCCACCCCCTCCGCCCCAAAGTTGATCTCCAGCCGGCAGGCTCTTTGAGAGCGGTCTTCCACGCCCTGCAGCCGCGCGACCTCGCTGGCGTCCAAGACGAGTAGCTTGGCCCCGGGGGCAGTCGTGCGTCGTGCGACGCCTTCCACCCAAGCTGCGAACGCTTGGTCATCGGCAACCCGCTCGGGGGCGAGCACCACCGTGTACCCGCCCACGCCCTCCGGCAGAGCGGCGCGCGTAGCACAAAGGTATTCGGCGAAGGCTGCCTGATTGCGCTGTCTTGGGGGTGGCGGCAGGTGCACGTCGTGCTCCGCCAACTCTTGTCGCGCGTCCTCGTTGCTTTCGACCACCCACTGCAGGCACTGCTCGCTGTACTGAGGGTCGCTTTCGAACGGCGCATCACAGAAGATCATCGAGTGCGCGCTTTCTTCATCGTGCAGCCCGAGCAGGATTCTGCGCACTACGGGCTCGGCCTCTGCCGCGTACTCGAGCCGAGCCAGGCTCGTATCGGGCGCCGCCATGAAGTCGCGAATCGAGTCGATCTGGCGGGTGAAGTGATCTTGCAGGGGCATGAGTCGGCTGCGCTTGGCCCGAGCCTTGCCTAGTTTAGTTGGATGGTGCGCCCGCGCACGACCGTGTCGCCTTCGGCTTGCACCGTAACCCCGGCCTTTGCGGCTTGCAGCTCGATGCCTTCGGCGATCAGCCGAAGCTTGCCGGCCGCCTGTAGCGAAACATCCGGCTGCGCAAACTTCATCACCGGGCCACCTTCCGACCCGTGCAAGTGCACCAGCGGCTGACCCTCCGCATCTTCTATCGTCAAATGCTGGCCGGGTTGGAGGCGCAGCGAGGCGTGCCCTTCCACTGCCAGGCACCCAGTCACCACCGGCTCGGGCCAGTTGCTGGGGTGGCTGAGCAAGACGTGCTGGCCGGGTTGCGGCTCCACCCCGGCCATGGTGCAGGCCCAGGCTTGTTGGACGCGACCGGCCTCCGAGCTCCAGCGCACGAGCACTCGGCCCCCGCGGCCCGGGTCCCGAGCTTGCACGACCTCGGCCACTTTGGGGCTCTCCTCCGGACTGTTGGGCTCGGAGACAACGAGGTGAAGCACTTTGGACTCTTCCCGGGGATTTGCCATGGGGTGCCTAACTGCCGAATGGGGCGGGTGGGTTGGAGGAAGTCGCCCGGCGTGATTGCGCTTCGAGGGCGGCCTGGATGGCGTTGCGGATTTGCGCAGCCAGCTGGGCTGGGTGCTCGTGAGAATGGGCCAACACATCGGCGGCAGCAACCTCTATTGCCGGCTCGAACCCATGCAGCCATCCGGACTTTTCTAGTTCGAACGCCGCGCGCCGGACACAATACCTGGCCTTTTGGCGGTTGTAGTCGTCCATCAACGCTTCGGCCTGGCCGCGGAAGCGCCGTGATATCTCTCGAACGTCCACGGAGCCACCGCGCCCCTTTGGGGTGTCGCTCCCGGGGTGGTCGTCCGCCAGCCGCTGCAGCAGCTCCGTGCAATGGGCTGCGAGGTATACGCCGCGCTCATGCGCAATGGCCTTCTCATGGCTGAGGTCCACGTTGAGCTCTGGCATGTGGCGTGGCTTGCGCAGCTGCTCGTAGTCTTGCCGCAGTGATTCCACGCGCGCCGCTCGCTTCTTCGCCGTGACGTACTTGCCGTAGCGGTAGAAGTCCTTCCACAAGTCGATGATGCGAAGCAGGGTAGCTCGCGCGCCCGCGACGTCTTCCCCAATGGCGGCGGCGTTCCAACCGCCTGCGTCGAGCAGCAGTAGCAACTGCTCGCGGCGATGCAGCCATACCTCCCGCGCTGGGTCCGGGTTGCGCTCCAACTCCAGGAACGCTTCAATCGCCATGCGCAGTAAGTACACGAGTGCCAAGTCTGCCTGCAGCACCTCCCGCCAGATTTCGGCGAGCACTTGGTGCTTGAGGCGATCGAGCTCCCCAAACTTCAGGGACACCAATTGGCGCAACGGGTCCGGCGCATAGCCGCGCAGGCTGAGCACCAGTCGCGATTTCTCGTGGAGGCTGACCCCGTCGAGCAAGAGCACGTCGGTCAGCGAGCGAAAGCGATGCTCGTTCAACAGCTCCGCCGTGGGCTGGTCGGGGCCGAAGTCCTTGAGCAGGCAGTGGTGGCTGCTCGATCCGCTGAGTAGCGAGTAGCCTAGGTGCAACTCTCGCACTCCACCGAGGCTCCCCTCGGGTAGAGGGTGGGCCCTGCCTGCGAGCTGGAGCAGTGCCTCCCACTCGGCTTCATTGAGCGGTATACCGGCGGATTCGTGCACATGCCGCGTTTCTGCGAACTCCGATAGAGGTACGGAGGGAATGCCGAGCTCCGTGAGCACGTGCTCCACCAACTTTCGCAGGCAAGCGGCGCGTACCCGCTGCGCTTTGTCGAGCTTTTGGCTGTGCTCCTCCCGTGCCTTCCACAGCGGCTCGAAGTCTCGCGCCGAAAGCGGGCTCCCGCCTCCGATGCGCTGCTCCAACTGGTGCCAAAGAGACAGCCGGTTCACATTCCCGGGGGATTGCCCGGGGCTGTCCCCGTCTGCTTCGGCCATCAGAGTCAGTTGCTCCGCAATGGCGGCGCTTTGCCCCGCAGGGGTGCCTCGGCTCGGGCAGCTCGCCCCGAGCTCCACGACATACCGCTGCCGAAAGCCGCGCGCGCGGTCCGCCTGGGTGGCGAGGCTGGCGCGCTTTTGCAGGTGCTGCCAGACCTCGCCGAATGCCGGCCATTGCCCGAACTCTGCGTACCTGGAGTCCGTGTACGTTATGGCGAGCCCATCGGCGAACCCCAATTGACACAGCTTTTCAATCAGGGGGGCGACTGCTAGCAGATCGTACTGTACTCGCCTTGCAAAGGCGGGAGAGCGCTGGCAGGGAAATGCCAGTTGCGCCGACCGAATGAGCTGCTCACAGGTATCCCCGCTCAGTTCGATGAGGGAACTGGCTTCGGACGGTTGGGGGCCTTCGTAGGTGCTCGTCAGCGCCTCGCGGTAGTCCTCCTGCAGCCGCTCGTCGAGGCTGAGCCCACCGGAGTAGGCCGGGGCAACCCGAGGCTCCGGGGGCCGCTCGAACACCAGGCACCAACTCATGCCGCTCGGCTGGCCTCCCTTGCTCCGCACATGTTCAGAAAGCCAGGTAGCCGCGTCCTGGTAGGCTTCCAGCCGCTCTGGGGCATGACCGGGGCTGTCCAAGGGCAAGGCCTCGATGAGCGCGAGCCCCGCGCAGAGCTCTTGCGTCTCCAGCACCCTCTGGCATTGCTGAACCCTTCGCGCGCTCAGCCCCAGCGTCGCGCTGGATTGCGCCTCCTTACTTTGCCGAAAGAATGGCAGCGGGACTTCCCAGGCTGAAACCTGCGCGAGGTGCGAGGCGCGGCGGCGGGCCATTAGCCCAGGGCCGGCGCCCCCTGGCTCGCCCAACGCGTCCGCCTGCCAAGTCGACCTCGATGTCTCCAAGTCGGTTTCCTCCGTCGGGCGGAGTTGGACGCCCGCTTCCGCACTGGCCTCGCTTGCCAGGAGCCAGTGGCGGCATATCTCCGCGGTGCCTACCAGGAGGACGCCGAGGGCTCCCGAGCCGTTGCATTTCAGGGCTTCGGGATTGGGGGCAGGCAGTGTGGGAGCGGTTGGCAGCCAATCGGGCGCATGGCGCTGCACGTAGCGGGCAAACCAAGGGCAGTGGCTTGCCCAAAGCGCCATCGTTGCGAGCTCGTCTGCGAGGCTGCCTTCGCCGGATTGTGCCGAGCTCGTAGCCTTCCCCGCCTCCCCTTCCGAAGCCTGAAGCCATGCCAGCAAGTCGACGAACTCGGTGGGCCCCTCCGCCCAGTCGTGCTCGCCCGGGCGAAGCAACTCCGAGTGCCCCAGCTGCCGCGCAACGTCGAGCTGCTTCGCCTGTGTGCGCAGGAATGCCGGCCCGCTCTTGCGTACTATTGCGCCATAAACGTCCCCGTACTGCCGCAGCAATGCGTTGAGAAGTTCTTCTTGTGCCGTCGAGGGGGCGCCGGCCAGCGCTTGGAGGCAATCGAGAAGGGCCGAATGCCAAGGTGCGTCGCTGGCGGGATACTTCGGGTTGAAATCTCGCGAGGTCGTCCGCGAAATCCCGGAAAAGCGAACTCGGATGAACTCGTTGAGCAGCGGCAGGCTTTCGAGCTCGCGGCATTCCGCGTTCAAGTCCTGCCAGAGCACGGAGATATGCCGGGTCCACCGGTGCGCGTCCGATTCTTCCAACTTGCCCCAGGCCGAGTGGACCTCGCTCCACGTTTCAAACAACTGGGTCGGCAGCGACTGGGCGCGCCACGCCTCCACCGCGGCTTGGTGCTGGGAGGTGAGGCGGTCTAGAGAGAGGAGCGGAGAGCCGGCCACAGTTCAGGTATCGGAAGCTAGGAGGAAGAGGCGGAAGAGGACGGGGGGATCTACCACCACCGCCAACAGCGGCCCCTCGGTAACCTGGATGGGACCGAGCATTGCCTCGTACGTCGTGCCCGATTGCTCAGAAGGACGAGGGGCGGTGGCTTGCGGGGGGGAGACCGGTGTCGGGTAGGCCTCACGCAGCGCGGGCCTAGAGCCCGGAGCGCTGTTCCCCCAAAGGAGCGCCGGCGGCAGCCCCTGACCGGTCAGCTCGCATCGCAGGTGTATTGTCCCTTCGAAGGCCGCGAGGTCGAACAGAGAGCCCTGGCCCGCGTAGGGGGTAGGGTCGTAGCTGCCCACGCTGGCGATGGCGTCGTCTCGCGTGGTGCCATCTACCTTGTGTTGCAGGTCTTCGACGGCTCGCACGAGCGCGGTCAACTGTTCGACCAGTGCGGTTCCGGTTCGAGCGTGCTCGGAGAGCCTCTGCGTCAGCCTCGCCGACGGTCCCCGGCGTTCGGCATCCGCCCATGGTAGCTGCCGTTGCCAAGCCGAGTCGACGCCGGCCGTGGCGTTGCCCTTTCCTGCAGTGAGCCATCCGAGCAACTCGAACCCCAGAACATGGAGTGCCGGTTGCACTGTGCCGACGAGCGTTGCCAGTTCGCCCGGAGGCATCAACTGTAGGGCCCTTACCAGGGGCAGCAGGGCAGGTTGGGTGCCCGCACGGAGTCGCTCGCAACACTGCTGCGGAGCGTGCAGGAGCCTCGCAGCCAACTTCTCAGCCGCCCCTATGAGGGACTGGTAGAGTTCAAAAACTTGCGCCTGCGCGCCGAGCACGAAGGGCAGCGGGTGTACGATCCACCGGTTGCTGGCGGCACTCCACTCCGCCACCGTTACGCCTCGAGGGTCGGTCGCCTTCTCTGACTCCCAGCGGGCGCGGGGCGCGTCATGCCCTTCAGCATGGTGGGGTGCATACACGTTGAGACACGTTTCGCCGGACTCTGGCCGCGAAAATGCCTTGTGCCCAGGGAGCCGAGCGAGGAAGCCTGCACAAGTCAATACCGCCACATTGGCGATTCGCAGCTCGTTCCCTTTCGCTTCGACGGCGTTACTTGCATCCGCCGAGCCGGCCTCATTGTCGGAGCAGAGGACGAATCTCCCTGCTGCCCCCAGGCCTACCGCCATCGAGGCGGCGGCCTGGGGTGCCCCGTCCGCCAAGGCTTGCACTTGCGACGCATGCAGGGGGTCGCCGTCCTTGAGCTCGCTCCAGGCATGTTCGGGCACGCTGGGACCGTAGACCGTTCCCCAAAGATTTTGAAGGCATCAAGCCGCTTGGCCCTTACCAATGGCCGCGAAGGTGGCCTCCCAGAAGCCGCTGCCCAATCAGAGGGCTGAACTGCAGCGCGGCCTGATCCTGAGGGTCGGGGATGCCGGGCTCGAGCCAGAAAAGGCCGACGGCCGCCACTCCTAGGCCCAGCAGTGTCGGAGCAATGGCCCAGTTTGCGACTCTCAGCGCGTCGCGCTCTTCCCGATAGGCCTCATTGGCAGCCGCATTGGCCGCGGCCTCCGCATCCGGATCTGTCGCGAGGCGCCCTTCGCGCTCCTGGTCTTCCTTGTCCCCTCGGTGCCCCATGGCCTCCACGACTTTGGTGACCAGGATCGCGCTTCCAGCCGCTGCCACTAGTCCCCCGCCAATGATGGCGTAGGGGCGCATCCAGTTCTCCCTAGGGCCGGTATCCACAAAGAGCTTGAGCTCTGTGGTTTGGCCGGGTGCGGGAGAAAGCTCGAAGCTCGCCCTCCCTGGGCGGGACGTTTTCGTCGGCAGCTCGGCGCCGGTGTATTCGGCGCGTAGGTGGTACCAGCGACTCTCCGTGGACGCGGGGTACTCCACGACCAAGTCCTGCGCGCCCTCATTTACCTCGATTTCCAGTCGACGGTCGCGAACGCCACCATCATGCGCCAGAGGGGAGGAGCCCAGCTTGAGCCGGATCGCTTGCCGAGACAAAAGCTCCGGCGCGGGGGCCGGGGCTTGGCTATTCGGATCCTGCCGAACGGACGCCACGACAAATGCGGGCAAGAACTGCTTGCCTGAGATTTCCACTGAAATCTCCATCTCCTGGCCGGGAAGGGCGTTCGTTACGTACGTCTTCTCCCCCTCGCGATGCGCCACGGGTTCTTGCGCGCTCTTGTCTACTTTGAAGACCGCGCTGAACTTTTCATGCCCGCTGGAGGGGGTATGGGCGAGTACGAATTGCTGCCTGCCCGGCTCCGCTCGCACCAGGCTCCCTTGCACGGGCTTTCCGTTGAGCGTCAGCCCTGCCAGGTCTGCAGGCTCTGCGCTCCCGGTGTAGCTGTAGACGAGGTTCATCGTGACGAGCGAGCACTCGTGGCGGCGGTGGGCCAAGCTCTCGACGCCCTGCCGCGCCGGGGTCCGTGCGCGCACCACCGCTGGCCGACACACTGGGTCAATGCTCGGCGGATCCAGGGCCAACACGGACTGCAACGCGGACTGTATGCGGTCGAAGGTCGCCACGTCGCAGTCCTTGAGGTTTTCGAGCTCCACTGAGGCCGCATTTGCTGCGTCCGCGACGGCTCGGCTCGGGCACGACGATTGCTGAGCCATGGCGGGAGGGCTGGCAATTAGGTGCAACGACGCAAAAACGAGGTGCAAAGGCCTCACTCTGGGAAGGCTCCTGCACGGTCCGACAGTGGGCCACACGCGGCTCCGCGTCAGGGCGTGGGACATGGGGCGCAGGGTGCCGCTTCGACGCGCGCTCGACAACCCCCCAGGTCTACCGTGCAGCCCTTCCACGGGGCCTCGCGCTTGCAGGCCTTGATTTGCTCGGGCGTGAGGAACAGTTCCGGCTTGCTGAACTCTGCGTTCCGTCCGGGGTCGTCGCAATCGACGGCTCGTAGCCTCTCGTATCTGGCTGCATCGGGCTTTGCGCACTCGCGGAACGTCCACCGGTTGCCCCCGGGGCCGGACTCCGGCACCAGGTACCGTATGTTCGCGTCGCCCTTGGCGCCTTTTGCCACGTAGCGGGCCGGTACGGGCGGGTCCTTCTCGGCGCACTGCTTGATGCGTGTGTCGAACGAATCGCGCAATCCCCCCGGGAACGTGCTCGAGGCCGCTGCGGCGTCGCCGAGCGCCCCGACCCCCGCCGTTGTGATTGCGCCGACTCTTCGCAGAGAACCGAGCGAGCCATTTCGCTCGTAGCTCAATAGCTCGGGGGCTCCGCGGTTGCCTTTCTGGTGCAAGAGAAGGAACGACTGGTTTGGCCTACTGCTGTGGTACTCGGTGAGCTGCGGTAGGCTTTTCTTGGAAATTTGCACCGAGGCGGCGGCCAGCGGATTGGACGGACCTTGTCCGCACGCCGACGCTTGAAATACCCAGAGCCTTCTTCCTTCTTCGCCCCCTCGGGCAAGCCACGTGCTCGCGGCGGCTCCTGCCGCAGCGCCTGCCGCGCGTTTGGGGTTGGCCAGCAGGGGAGCAGCATCCGCAAACGTTCTTTCCCCGTTTTCCTCTCTGTTGGACAGCTGGGGTAGGCATCCCCCCGCGAAGCGGACGAGGGAAATACTCGAATCGATGTGGCCGCTCTCAGGAGAGCGAGACGAAGCCACCAGGCGAGCCCGGGGGCCAGCCAGGTGCACCAGAACGGTTCCGCGGCTCAGCCGCTCAGCCTCCTCGCCTCGCCCAAGTGTGCCTTGCTCTGTCTCCGGCGATAGCTGCATGAGGCTCGGTGACCACCGCTCCGCGGGGACCTCATACAAATGCGCTTGCTGGCGCCGGCAGAGCTGGCAGAAGAAATTCTCGTCCTCTTGCACTTCTACGGCGCCTTGCAGGCTGTCGACGGAGCGCAGAGTCTCCAGCTTGGCGAGCGCGTCTCGGCTCCACGCGGCGACCCCGTCCGACTGCCCCGCGCTAGCCGGCTGCACTAACAGCCACTGCACGAGAGGCTGCCCCTCGGCGGCTTGCTCGGCCTCCAGCGCGACCTTCCAAATCTCCAAGGCCTCGGCGTAATCCGGATTGCGCGCCCGAAAGCTCCGCCAAGCGAGGGCAGCGCCTCTCAGGTGAGTGTGAGCAACCGATTCCAGGCGAACGGCGAGGGTGGGCGGCGGAAACCAGCACCAATAGAGCGCAGCTCCTGCCCAGTAGACACCGCAACAAAGCAGGGCCGCAGCCAGCAAGTAGACCGGCCATCGGGAGCGCCCAGGCCCCAGTGGGGGCAGACCTCGGCCTAGTGGTTTGTGCCAGTCGGGAGGCTCCTCAGGTTCGTGGTCGGACATGAGTACCGGCGCCATCTACTACCCCAACCTCCGGCCTGAGGTCCATCTCGTCGGGGACTTGCATCGACAGCCGGCGTGTTAGCCTCACTCCGTGGTCCGCTGCCTGCTGATACGAGCGCCCCGGCTGGCGAATGGGGAGCGGTTCACCAGGCCTCTGCAGTCGCCCGATTCCTTTTTCGAGGCCTTGTCGAGCGCAAACCGGGGAATCGCCCGACAGTATCCCCTCGGGCAAAACTCCCTGAGCTTCCCCGTTTGGCTCGTACCCAACGGCGGCCGGGTGGAGCTTGCCGTGCCGCACGACACACTGCAAAACGCGTTTCAGTCTCCCGGGGGCAACAAAAACCTGCTGTTCCTGCGAAAAGCCAGCGCCACCGATCTTCGTCTCACGTACCGGGACTTGCAATGTCACTACCGTCGCACCCAGGCGCCCGACTTTGGCCTCGGCGAGTCGCCATTCTTTGATCACGAGCGGACCGGGGCGGGGGGGCATTTGCTGCGCGAGGTTCCCCGGGCCGGAGCGCGTCTCACGCGCATGGAGGTCACGGTTGCCGTTCCGAATCGACCCCCAGACGGGTGGCTCAATCCCTGGGTCGTTCGGCTAGACGGCCGTGGAGACGTCGCCGCATCACCGCGGCCCCGCGACGCCGACAATGCCCCAGAGCGTGTCTTTCGCGGGTGGCTGTCCAAGAGTGAGCCGCTCGCGATGGTCCCCGATTTTCGCGACCCTCACGCCATTCGCAACCTCGCCTGGGGAAAGCTCCTTCGGCGATCCTTCAGTGGCGGTTTCAGCGCGGTGGAGCAACTGATCGCCGGTGGCGTAACGGCGGGGGGGGGTGCCGAGGAGCAGCTCTCGCGTGCGGGCATTTGGTCCTTCCTTGCGCTCGATTCTCTTGGGGGGACATTTGTGCTGGAAGGGCACGGCGAGGCTCCACGAGCTCGTTGGCAACCTCCCGCGAGCGCATCGCCCAACGCCCTCTGGCTCGCGCAGCAATGGGCGAGCCATTGGCGCAGTGGACAGTCGCTTTTGGAAGCGGCGCCGGGGGGGCCCGCTCCGGCGAGCCCTGAGGAGGGCTACCGGCCTTACTACCCTGTGGAACGAGGCCTGGGAGCGCTGGCAACCGGCGACGTGGCGACTCCGCGTCTACTGCCGCGTCGCACCATGCGCACGCTTGCTGGGTCGGTCTCCCGCGAAGTTCAGGCCGACATTTCCGGCTCTCTGGAGGCATTCCTCGAGTTCGCCGTGGCGCGCGGCGTTTCGAATGGGGCCGGCTCAGCGGTACTCCTGAGCTTCTTTCGGGAGCTCGTCTCGTCCATGGCGGGGCAGGTTCCCTGTCCTCAAGGCCTGCAGAACAGCTGGCTGCGCTTCTCCAAGGGCGGCACGGTGAGCTGGGACTTACCAGTCATCCTTGACCACTTGGCGCAGCAATGGATCGCTCCCTCCTCGACCGTGCTTGTGGCGATACCGCAAATCGAGCCCCGCATTACGGAGCGCTATATGAGCTTGTGTGAAAGCATGCTGGGAGGGTACCGCGGGTTGCTGTGGGGCCTCTTGCGCGGCCGCGAAGCCCGCGGCAGTCGCCGAACCATTCGGCGAGCGGGCGGTTGGTGGAATGACTGGCACGCAAGCATATTCGACGACGATGCGGCGGTGACCATTACATATCCCGGCGGTGGTTTTACTTTGGGGAGCTCCGCGCTGGGCCATGATGGCCTCGGTACGGGGCGGCATGGAGCGGGGGCTTCTCCAATTCGCTTTTCTCTCCTACAGTAGCCGCAGTTCTCCCCCTCGAAAGGCAGCGCATGGCCTCCGTAGCGGTGCGCCTTTGGCTAGTTTCTTCAACCCAATGACGTTTGCGGATTACATTCGGCAGGCCACGGCTCTCAGTCGAAATCGCGGAGAGATCCTAACGCTAGGGCACTTGTACGTCGTCGTGCTCGGCGACCTCGGCGCCGCCACTACTCCAGCGCACACAGCCGCGGCAAAACGGATTTGCGAAGAAATCCTGGCCCAGCCGCAGTTGCAGCGCAGCGCACGAGGGGCCACTTCACTGGGGGATGTTGCGACCTTCGCCTGGCAAGATGCCGAGCGCTCGTTCAACCAATATTCCTCCGAGCAAGGGGATCGAGGGGGAGAAGTCTCGGCGGTTGCAATTCTGCAGTGGCTGTTGCGCGTCGGCTTTGAGGACGTCGCGCAAAATCCTTGTCGAGAGTTATGTCGGCGTGCGGGTGTCGTGGGCGCCGCGGCCCCCAATGCCGCACCAGTGGTGCCCGAGCTAGGGTTTGGCAGCCCACTAGCGCCACCGGGTAGCCAGCAGGCGGCGCCCCAGCTCGCGTTCGGTCGAGATGCTGAGCTTGCCAAGCACCTGGGCTTTCTCACTTTGGCCCTCCAGCAGCAGAGCCACTACCTGCTCTCTGGCAAGCCGGGAGTCGGCAAGTCGTTCTTCTTGAGTCAGCTGCTACTGCGCGCTCAGCAGGCAGGCCACGCGGCGGCGGGCAGGCAGTTCGTCATCTTCAATCGGGAGGACTTTCTCGGTTCGGAAGATGAAAACCAAGAGCGCTTTGGTCGCTTGTACTCCTACCTCAACCAGGCGCCGCAAGTGGTTCCCGTGTTTGACGGGTTGGAGCATATCCTGCGCCACGCGCCGAACTTGGCCGACCACTTTGCTGCGCGCTTCGGCAGCAGGTTGGCCGGTGGCGGGCGAACGTTCATACTCGTTTGCGAGTCCAGCGTCGCGGTGGGCACGGAAATTCTCAAGGGCATTCGTCCTTGTCCCTTGCCTCCGCTGCCCCTGGCGGACACGCGGACCTTGCTGGTGCAAGGCCTGTTGCCGAGCCTGTCGCAGGCGTACGGAGTGCAAGCGGGCCCCTCCAACGAGGAGTTCGCTGACGCCTTGCTGCACGCCGCTGCGGGTCAGTACCCGGGGCGGTTCATGCCGGAGCTCGCCATCCACGTTGCGGAGAGCGCCTTCAATTCTGCCAAGAACCGCAGTGAGTTCCTCCGCCAGGCGCCTCACGGCGTGGTGACTGCGGAAGACGTGTGGGGGCACATCGTCGCCGAGCAAGGGCTCAATCAAGAGGTTTTCGGCAAAGACCCAGAGGAGTTCTATAGCAACCTTCGCGAGCGGCTCGTCAACAGGGTCATCGGGCAAGACCACGCCGTCAACCAAGTTACCGCGGTGCTGGAGAAGCAGGCCCAGCGCCCCCCGCAGCGGGAGCCGCGCGGCAGGTTTCTGTTCGTAGGTCCACCCGGTGTGGGGAAAACGGAGCTTGCTCGGAGCTTGGCCAGGGAGCTCGGCTTCGGGGAGGAGGCCTTCTTCGTCTTCAACATGTCGGAGTACTCGTCCGAGACGGCGCGCACCCGGTTCATGGGGGCTGACCCTGGGTACGTTGGGTATACGGCTACGCGGACAATCTACCAGTGTGTTCGGGAGCGGCCCGCCTGCGTCATTCTTCTGGACGAGATCGATCGAGCCGACGCGACCATTCAGGACATTCTGCTGTCAATCATGGAGGGTGAGGGCAGCGACTCCACAGGGCAACCCGTCTACTTTTCCCAGGCCGTGATCGTGATGACCACCAACCTCGGGCAGGAGGCGGTGCAGCACGCGTATCGCAGTGTCACTGAGGGCAAAGCGACGAGGGATCAACTCGCCAGCCAGTTTACGGACGACCAGTTGAGGCGCCTGGTGCTGGAAGGGGCCACGGACGCAACGGAAGTGGCCATGCAGCAAGATGTGGACGACCAGATCGAAGCTGCCAAAGAGCGCTACCGTCGGGCGGCTTCGCTGAAGGAGGTGGAGCGGCTTGCGGCGATTGACGCCTACGCTGCGCTCAAGGAGCTTCGAGCTCGCCTGCAGCGCCAGGTTCGCACGAGCCCGCTGGACCGCGCATTGATGGACCGCATCGACTTCATCTTTCCGTTCTTTCCGATCAAAGAGCGGCACCTGCTAGAAAAAATTCTGGAGCTCAAGCTCGCAGCCTTCGACTGGAGGGATTGCCCCTCCGACGTGAAGAGCAAGATTTTGGACCGTGCCATCGCGGAAGAGGAGTCCGTTCGGCCCCTCGTGCGCTTGGTGAAAAAGTACCTCTGCCCGGAGCCTTCGTGACCCCTGATCAGGCCAAAAAAATCCTTTCCTCGTCCAACAAGCGGCTCGTCATCATGGGGCGCTTCAATTCCTCGGGTCCGGCCGACGTTGCGCACGAGGGAGAAACATTCTCCGGCTCCTCCGGCGTGGACCATCCGAAGCTGAGCGTGGAGGAGTTCTTCGAACGAATGCGGCCGGAGGTGCGTTACGTCCCGGGCGAGCCGCACACGGTGGGCGATACCTCCTTTAATTCGTTTTCTCTTCAGGCTCCGTCTGCGGGCGGTGAGGTGGGCTACGGGCAGTTGATTTCGGCAGAAAGCCCCCTGCTCAAGCAGCGGTCGTCAGACGACTCGGTTCCCGAGGCGGTCCGGTTTCAGAATGACGGTGCTTCCCACGTGGAAAAGCTGATTGAGGATCTGGATGAGGTCGTAAAGTTTTCCGACGGCAAGTTTACCGCGGCGCTGTTGAAGCTCACGAGGCGCTATATGGTCGACCACGCCAATAGCCAGTCGGCAGACGACAAGGTCGATCTCGTTCAGTGGAGGCGCCTCGCTTTTGATCATGCGTGCTCCTCCGCCATTGCCAACTACATGACGTGTTGCCGCGCGGATGAAGCCAACGCGCGGTCCGAGGTGTCGCGCGCTCTGGACGCCCATGCTCAGGGCGAAGAGGCCCCGCTTACGCCGCAGCGAAAACAGCGGCTGCTCGACGGCCTGGCACACTGCAAACTCGTTTGTGAAGAGGGGCGTAAGGATGACGATCGCCTTGCCGAGCTAGGCAAGGAAACTGAGTTTGCGTTCTTGGCGGACTATCCGGGCTCCAAGAAGTACGGGCTCTACATCGACGGAGTGGGGGACAAGAGCTTTCTGGAGTATTACCGATACTTCCTGGAGCGCTCCGGGGCAGTGCATCGCTTCGTCCGCAACGGCTCCAGTCATTCCTCGGTTTTCCTGTGGCTGGCGGGCAAGTATCGAGCGTTCGAAAGCGACAATGCGCTTGCAAACTACACGGCTGAAAGCATGTGCACGGTCGGGGTTGAGAACCAGGAAGAGCGCATGCCTGGCCAGACGAAAGAAGAGCGCAAGCGCAACGATGAGCTGGTTCGCGGCATGGAGTCGAAGGTGGCCAGCGACATCCAAGCCAAGATCATGGGCGACGCCGAGCAGAGAGGCATCTACGAAAAGATGCGGAACGCTTTGAATGAGGGAATTCTCGAAGCCCTTCGCCCTGAAACGGCCTTCCGCCGGGATGCCCTGTACCGGCGACTTCGTACGCTTTTCGTTGCATTGGGCCAAATGGCGGGCGGAAAGGCCGGGCAAATCCTTGGCCAGGCGACTGACAAGGCTGCCGAGCTGGCGAGGGTTTACCGAGCCGCGAAGAACGTGGGCCTAAAAAAGGGCGAGGTCGAGCAGTATCAGAAGGCGTTCGACAAGCTGCGCACGGAGAAGATGGCGCCATTCGTTGATGCGCTCAAAGAAGAGGTGGCTGCCTTGGACCTTTCTGAGGATGAGCTATCGGACGCGGTCTGCGTGGCAGTGGTCAAGAGGATTGCCGCGGAAACCAAGACCTACTTCGATGAAAGCTGGCTCGGCGATCTAGACGCGATTCAAGAAGAGAACGCTCTGTTGGGGGACATTTACGACCTGCGCAGCAAGGTAGACGTCGAGCGGCGTGAGGACAGCTCGCGCGGAATGCCAATGACCGTTCTCACTTCGCGCGAGGTGGGCATTCTCGCGCCGGTGGAGGCCCGGGAGGAGGATACCAAGGCCTATGCCAAGAGCGTGCAAGAGGCCGCCAAGGCAAGCGGCTTGGGGGCGCAAGCTGGGCCTGTGAGCGCCCCGCTAGCCGTCCCTTCGACGCTCCTGTCGTCGGTGAAGGAGAACGCGAAGGGGGTGCTCAAGAATGAGCAGGGCCAAGAGATTGCTTCTCTGGCCTCGGACCCGGAGCGCAACCTCATCAAGGCGACGCTCAAAGAGGCGGTCGCGGGGGAAGAGCTGCTGGGTGCGAATGTAGAGATCGACTTTGGCGAGGCTCTCTCCGGGGTCAAGCTGCAGGAGGTGAAGGGCCTCGATCTTCAGCCGCTCGTAAGCTCCAGCGAGGCCCGAGGCAAGCAGCTGGAGTCCGTTTCCGAAAAGTTTGGAACGTACTCCAAGACGCAATCGCTCCTGCGGGACAAGTACGTTGCAGACAGCAACGCCAAGGGGAACACACTCTTTACTCGAGGGGTGAGGGCGCTTGCGCTCGGGGAGTATATGGCGGCCGCACCCCCCAGCGAGAGCAATCTCGGTGTGGCGGACCTTTCGAACGTGCTCGGTGTCATCATGGACATCGTGGAGCACATCGGGGACGCGAAGGACGCCAAGCTCTTCAAGGTAGGGGCGACGTTGCCGGAGGACGTGCTCAAGCGAATCAACATCAGCTTGCACCTGCCTGTGAATAGTGCGGCGGAGCTGGGAAACATACTTCAGTACCATTACAATCAGTGTCAGAAGCTGGACTCCTTGGCTACGTACCTTGAGGAGCTGCGCCAGGTACGGAACCTCTTTGAGGCTCTCGAAGGCACGGACGCGGAAATCACCGTCTACAACTGCACGCTTCGGGAGCACGCCGACGAAGACCTCACTGCCTTCTCCAAGGATTTGTGCATGGTCAAGGAGCACCCGGTGGTCCTGTATCTCTCTCACCAGGCGGCGGCGAGTGAGAGCAGCTTCAAGGCGCTGAGCAACCGCGTTGCCGAAGTGCTGCGCGATCGCGCGAAGGACACGAACGAGCTCCAGCTCCCGCTCGTCATCACTCCGGCCTCGGCCTCTGAGGCGGGCATTTTTCCCCTGGTCAGCCCGAGCACGATCACACTTCCAGGCCTGGCTCCCCTGGGCTCCACCGCGAAAGGGGTACTCCCAGCAACGGTGAGCGACTTGAATCCCTACCTGGCCCTCGCCGCCTCCTTGGTTGTCGGAAACGGCAAGGAGTTGGGAGAGCTCGGTGAGCTGACCCCGCGTCAGCGCAAAGGTCTCAAGGAGGCGGTATGCGTTACCGCGCAGCCCAATCAGAGCCTCTCTCTCCTACTGAGCGACGCCTGGCTCGGGCTGGAGTCACCGCTGCTGCCCCTGCTGTGCATGGTGAAGTGGGCAAACATCTGTTTGCTTCACGGTTCGCAGACCACAGAGGAGCTTACGCGGCTGGTCCTCAAGTCTTGTGCGGTCGCTCTCAGGGACGCTTCCGATGCAAACAGCTCTGCATATTTGGGGGCGGCGGCCTTTGAGGGGCTCGGGGGGCGAGGGCTGGAAGAGTGGGTTAACTACATGCCGACCGTGTTTGCCGATGGCTCGAGTGAGCCCATGTCGAGTCGCAGTTCGTCGATTGCCTTCAATTCAGGAGCGCTTGGCATCAAACAGAAGTCGGGCGAGAGGAATTTCGGAGACGTTCTTTTTGTGACGTCGCTGGCCGGCTGCCTCTCCTAGGCCCGCGTCCGCGAAGAAGAACAGGTAGCTGCCAGCAACGTGGAAAGGTCTAGTAGAAGAAGATGACTTTCGTTTTGAAAGAGTCGGGGAGTGACATTGTCGGGGGCCGGGGCTTCGAGAGTTTTTGGCTCTTCGTGCCGTTCAAGATCCAGGAGCGTACGCTCACGATTATTGAAGAGGCGTGCTTCTTTGCTGTGTACGGTTCGTACACTAGTGCACACCGGTCCATGGACTTGCCTTCCTTTGGAGAAAAGCCGGGCGAAAGCCAGACGAAGCACTACGAGCTTGTGGGCGACGACAAGCTCAGTCTGAAGCTCAAGTCACTGGGCCTGCAGGAAAGCCGCTGTGTGGACTTCGCCAATGAATCGTCTCAGTTGCACATTTTTGGGTTTCAGAATACGGCCGACGAAAAGCCAAAGACTTGGTTGGACGACGGCGGCTGGAATGCAACCTATGAAACCCCCACGGCTTGCCACAATCCGAGGCACCCTTACATTCCTCACGAGGTTTCGTTCGGAACTTGCTCGGCTCGCAACGTTTATTGGGCCATGTCGCGCGACACTCAGCACGGCACGAACCGCATGGCGTTGGCTCTGCCATTTCTCAAGGGGTCGCTGGCTTCCAACATTTTGGCAAACCACGAGGAGGACTCCCCCAAGCTTGAAGTAACCGTCAACAAGCAAAAGTGGTCCATGTTTGATACCCCCTCGCCCAGCAAGAAGCCGTATAGAGGCTACGCCATGGTGTGTTCAGGGGTATTTAAACAAATGAGCTTGAGTGCCGAGATTGAGAACTGGCACAAGCTAGTTCTTGGCGCCAAGGACGCTGTCGATGTGTTGGACGCCCTGTCGGCGATCGCGGAGCGCCGGGGGAGAGCTCTCGATGGGCAGCAACTGTTCACCCGCACTCTGCAGTCGGTTGACGTCACGGACGACAACTCGGTGGTGCGCGCGGAGGGGGAGCTACCGGTGGAAGTGTTCTACGCGCAGCGAGAGGTGCCTACCATCTCGGAACGGCTGATCACGTACAAGTAGGAGTCGGCCATGGCATGCCTGGTCAAGCTTGAAGGTCAGCAGTGTACGCCTACGAGGGTAGAAGTTTGCGTTGCTCTCGGCTCGGGTCCTACGTTGAGTATTACTCTGACGGCGGGCCATCCCTGGCTCAAGTCTTGTGAGGGCAGCGCTGTCATGTCCCTGCTGGGCAAGCGGGGCGAGCTGGAGTGGGCGGGCCACGCATTCTCATTTTGCTGCACGGGCGTCGAGACTGCGAACAATAGCGCGCACAAGCTGGTCGGCATTCTACTCTCCGATGACGTGATCGGCTGGTTTCAGAGCAAGGTCGCCAGGGAGGAGTGGGACGTAAAGGTTCTGGTGTATCAGCGCCACAACGAGGACGCGAACGCCTGGGGATTCGTAAGGAGGGCACTTGGAAATCGCTTTGCTACCCCCTTTGGCGCCGACCAGCTGGACCGTTGCTTTCCCCACGGCGCGTGCATTCTGCGTAGCGGGGAGGCGACCAACCTCGCCCACGTCGAGCGCGTGATTGGGTTGCTTTCCGCAATGCCCACTCGCGCACGAGGCTGGTGCGCCTTCAACACTGAAGACGACGTAGAGCCGCTGCGCTTGGTTGGGCTGGATGCCCCGCCTCACGTGCTCGATGCGGGGTGGGAGCCTGAGGGGGCCACGCAGGTTTCTCTTCCCCATCCGATCACCCACGGCACCGGGCGGAGTCGGCTCCGCCGGGGCTTTGGGGTGCTAGCCCCCGAGCAAGCCGCCGCCGTTCTCTTCGAGCTGACGAGCGCGGGGACCTTATCTGAGCGAGATGACCTCCTCGGGGACCCCTCCCAAGCGCCCACCTTGCCGGGGCTCGTACAGATCGGGAGCTTTCCGGCGTTTTGCCCAGAGTTCCGCTATGAATTCGTGCTGCCCAAGCACGACCAAGCCGGGGGCGTGCAGCTTGAGGTAGAGCTGGATTTCTGCCCGCTGCCTCACAGCGCTGGCTTGAACGAAAGCAGCCAAACGGTGACGACGGCGTTCTCTCACTGGGAGGAGGCTCCAAAGATCGATGGTACTCTGTACGCTTGGCAGTTGTCCGAACGGGAGCATCGCCTCGCCGTCGGGTCCCAATTCTCCCGGACCTGGCGTATGATGGGGGACGGTGCCGAACAGGAAATGGCGGATGCAGGAAAGTGCTTGATCTGTGATGCCACGACTCCATTCGCCAGCCGTGGTGAATTTTCCGGGTTCTACGTGAGCTATCGCCCGGATGACTTCCTCGTGGTTGCGCTGAGGGATGGGGAAGTGCCGGTCTTGCAGGGGCAGCTTCAAACGTTTGCTCCGGAGCTGGAGGGGCCGGATCTGGTCATCAACTCACCGACCGTCACGGTTTCCGGGCTGCCGAACAACGGGGCGTTGGCCGCCGCTGACGGTTTGGTCCTCAACGGGCCCGACGGCACGGTCGAAGTCTACGCGGAGAAGCACGTGGCGCTCAAGCAGAAGGTTACGATCACCGACGACAAGACCTACGCGGATCACAATGCAGTCATCAGCGAAACGTTGAATGTGGGCGGCGACACCACCCTGCACGGGACAGGAACG
Source organism: Polyangiaceae bacterium (assembly GCA_050299315.1). Lineage (GTDB taxonomy): Bacteria > Myxococcota_A > Polyangia > Polyangiales > Polyangiaceae > SZUA-265. The sequence continues at coordinate 376,956 of JBNKVS010000088.1, read as the reverse complement.
GTGGTGAAGGCAGTCAAGATGGAAGACTCGCTTCACGTCGCGGGCAAAGCAGAGGTGGAGGGAAGCTTCCGCGTGGCTCAGGCTCTCGACATCAAGGCATAGAGTTTGGCGATGCCCATTCGCATGGTCCGGAGCGGGGTGTTGGGCATAGCGCTTGTGGCCTGGGCGCCTTCCAGTTGGGCGAAATGTCCGTTGACCCGGGGAGACGAGCAGGCACTTGGCCGTAATGGCTGGGAGAGCTTGCGGCTGGCGAAAGCCTTGGGGGATGCCGATATGCGCTCCGCCAGCAAAGAGTGTCGTGAGCGCTTGGCCACCGTAGGCAGGCGCGTGGCGCAGTTTCTCGACGAGGAGGCGGCCTATCTTCGGGTTCCAGACCCGGCGGCAGCAGCCGGCCGGAGCCTTCGTCTCTATCTCGATGGGCAGCGGTTGGGAGAGCAGGCCTTTGGCTTGCCTCCGGGCCTCGCATTGCGCCCCGGCAACCATGAGTTGAGAGTGCAGAGCGCGGCGGGAAAGACCGCCATGGTGGGTCGAGTTTCCGTGAGCGGCGTCCCCTTCGAGCTGGACGCCAATGGCCGAGCTCTGGTTTCGCTCCAGAAGGGGGCCAACGTGCTCGAGTGGGACGTCCGGCAACCCGCAAGGCAATGTGCACTCATTCACCGGCTGGGCGTTGAGGTGGCGCCCAGTCTCGCGGAGGGGGCTCCTACCGTCATCCTGCATGGAGGCTCCGAGAGCTTGCCGCTGAGTGCTCCGCACGCTTTGGAAGACGGCGACTACGCGCTCGAGGTGGTTCGGGAGCCGGGGGCGAATGCAGAGGTCGACGTGCTCGTCTACTTGGACGGTTCGGCTCTGCTTCGCAGGCAAGTGCGGGGCTCCGGGGTGCGCCACTTGCTACCCATCGATTGCTCGGCGCGGGTGTCCGAGCGTTCTGAGCTCCTGGTGCGGGTCGTTCCGGCGGGTGTGGTCTCGGTCGCGCCTCCCGAGGTGACTGCCATCGCCGAGGCGGACGATTATTCCCGAGCAGAGCTCTGGTTTTGGGGGGGAGTCACGTCGGTGGCCGTTGGTGCCACCGTTGCCGCGGTCAGTTATTGGGGGGCTCAGCGCCCCGGGGAAAGGGAGGCGCAGCGCCTCTCCGATCTTGGCCAATGCCCGCCGCAGGGCACATCAGAGTCCTGTCCGGGAGCGCTCCGGGACCGCATCGATTCGTCGCTGCGCGACGCGGACACTGGGGCCCTATGGGCGAATATTGGCCTAGGGGTGGCCGGGGCCGGTGCGGTTGCTTTGGCAGTTGCCTGGTACTTGGATTCCCGCTCCAGTTCCGATTCGGCGGAGCCAACGGCCTGGGTTGTGCCCGTCGTTCAGGCGGGGCAATTCGGTTGCCTCGTTGGGCGCAGCTTCTAAAAGTGGCCGCCGACGGCGATCTCTAGTCCCGACTCTGTCGAAGGCCGAACAGCGACGCCCGAAACACCGCTGCGAGCGCTGCCCTCGCCCCAGAAGTAGTGGTAGAGCAGCCCGGCCGCGCCCACCGCCGTGACGGTGCCAAAGGCGGCAACTCCGGTAACACCCCAGGCGTTGGCCCGGTCGTAGTCGTCGTCCCACGGGCAAGGGCCAGGCTCCATTTCACACGTTCGTGCGAGGTCACGGGTCGCAAGCTTTTCGCCACGTCCCTCGTAGTGCCCCTTCAGTAGCCCCGAGGTTGCCATTCCCAGTACTCCAACCAGGGCGGTGCCGCCTGCTGCCCAGGGGAGCCAAGCTGTCGGTGACGGGGAACCCTCGGGAGTCTCCAAAGTCGGCCCCGTCGTAGGCGCCACTGTGGGCAACTCGGGGTCTACGAACTCGATGTCTATGGTGATCCGATCCATCCACCCGATGGGTAGGTATTGCACGGACTCTTCGGTCGCGGTGCGAGGCGCGCCACCGTCAATGCGAATGCGGGCTGCCTTACCACTCGGCGGGGTGACCGCCAGTTGGTGAGTGCCGGGCAGAATGAGCGGCAGGTTCAGTGTGCGTGCTTCGTGGTTCCACACGACTTGATACCCGGTCGCGTCTTCCGGTGAAACGGCGATCGTCACCGACGGGAACCCGCTCAGTAGCTGGCGAGCGGGCTGCAGGCAACGGGCCCGGGCGAGCTGCTCATCAGTGGCCCCCGTGTGCTCTTCAGATTGCCACGCCAGCGAAATGCCATTGAGCAGGTCCCATGCCTGGCGCCAGTGGTGCCATTGCGCCTCTCTGTCGCGAACCCGGTTGAGCCCCCGGCGGCCCAAGGTGCGGGCCACGGCGATATGCGCCTCTGCCCCCATTTTGAGCAGTTGGCAGGAAGGCTCCGCGCTCGACTCGAGATAACCGTCCACTATGGCGGCGATCTTCGCAAAGTCGCGTGTCGGCTGCTCGTACTCGCAGGCGACGGCAGTCGCGACTTGGTCGAGTAGGGCCTGTTCCGACGGAGGCGGCTCGGACGTGCTGGCCGCTAGTGGCGGGCACTGGCTCGCGGCGGCTGTCGCAACGAAGAGCAAAGCACTGGCGCCGGCAGCCAGGAGCAAGGAGCAGCGAATCACAGCTGGTCCACTCCATCGAGTTGCAATACTGGTGCGAAGTTGACCTTCTTTCCTCTGAACTTTCGCCGCATCAAAGGAGTCCCGTGCGACGGAGGCTCCGTGAACAGCATGTTCTTCCAGCGCACTTCGTACTGCGGTGCTGCCTCTTGCTCGGGCTGCTCTGCCTCGGAACTTTCGTGTTCGCTGAGCATTGGGCACCCGCTACCTCTTCTCGCAGGCGCCTTTCGCGCATCGTAATAGCGAAAGAAGGCATCCATGGGGTGCATCGAATTGCTAGCGTAGTCCGCGGGAGTCCCACCGGGGCTCTTGTCCACCCAGTACATGGGCTTGGCGCGGACGTCGATGTGAACGTGCTCCTGATTCGGGTAGTAGCCGATGCCCAGGCGGCCGCGAAAGCGTTCGTCCGATTCGTTCAGGTACAGCAAGTAGGTCGCGAGATCCGCGTTGTCTATTCCTAGAAATACGACGTCGGCCGCTTCTGCCGTGATGTGACGTGAACTGCTCTTCTGAAACTTGTTGCAATCCCTACAGCGGTAGCCGCTCACCAGGCAAATGGGGGCGCCCTCGAATCTGTCGCTCAAGTGAACCAGCGCCTCAATCAGCAGCTGCGGTAGCTGCAAGGCCTCGGACTCCGTTTCCCTGAGGGGAAAGTTGAAGACCTTCTTGAGTTGCCTGACGGCATCCATCTGCTGCTGAGAACTGCCCTGTAGCGGCGTTCCCTCCCACTCGCACCGTGCCGCCTCGCCTCCCTTGGGGCAGTTGCTCCTCCGAACGGTACTGGAAATGTGCAAGCGTCCAGGAGTCTTTGAGGGCTTGTAGTGTGAGAAATACAGGGGGGCCCTGACGGGCGGGACCGCGTGGGCGGCAGGAGCGTAGGTTACCAGTGCCCAGAGGCAGACAGTGGAGAGCACTGACAACCATGTGAGAGACGTTCGGGCGTTGCGACTTTGCCTTCGCAGGAATCGACGCCATCGCCACACTTCCATGTTCACGCCCGGCTTCTAACACAGCCCAACGAAGTGAAGGTTTCGATGCTGGCGACGAGCCTCGAGGCGTGCCGTCAAGTGACTTTCGCCGCCGGCGCTTCGCCTATTGGGCGTCTCTTCGCACGTCGGAACATTCTCGCCTTTTGGGTCCAAGGGCCAAAAAATCCAGGGAGACGATCCAGGAAAGTTCTCGTGCCTTTGGACGAGGCCGTTGGTGCGACAGAGCCGGCGTGGTTTGAAAGCATCCGCTAGCTCACGCCCCGAGGCGGGCCGCTAGCAAGACCGATCAACGAGCGCTCTCGCTTGCGCCGCACGGCCTGTCGGGCGAGACTTCAACGCGCTTCCGGAATCGCGCCCTTGCGGACATGTGAACGGGACGAGGCTTGCGGACCGCTATTCCGCGGCTTGCTCCAAGCTGGTCAGAATCCGTCCGGACTGCATGCGCACTGGCATCGCGGAATGAGCGATATGTCAACTCTGCGTCGGGAGTCCGAGGATGTTGGCGCTGGATCGCTTTGGAATCCCTAGTCTCACACCTCCCACCTCGACGGTCGCCAGGGTGTAGCCGCGGTTGAACTCGATTGTCGTCGCGCCCACCGCGTACGCTGCATTCACTGAGAAGTTGCCGGCGAGCTCGTCCTTGGTGGGCAGCTCCGAGCGAACCAGCAAGACGTCTCGATCGGTCATGCGAAGGTCGTCCAACAGCGGGCCGGCGCCGCCTTCGGCAAAGCCCTCCAGCAGCGGCAACTCGAGGTCCGAGTTTTGACTCGACGCGGCCACCCGGTAGTCGAGCCCGCGCGCCTGCAGTGCCGCCTGAAACATCTCCAGGAAGTCCAGCGCCACGTCCTCGGCCTGGGTGGGGTTGCCCAGGTGCGCGTCACCGGGGGACTGCAAGCGGTACAGTGGCACCTCCTGCAGGCCGAGGGTGTCCTTCCGGCAGGCGTGCGTGATCCGGTGAGGGCCCCTTCGGTAGGGTTGGCGTGGCAACGCCTCAACCGCAGGAGCCGCCATGAAGCGCCGGGATGCCGGGCCCCAGACCAAGGCCGGAGAAGATGTCAAAGAGCGGATCGAAGACTGGCGCCGTACGCGGACGAAGCGGTCTCCGATGCCCGAGGCGCTCTGGCGGCGGGCGGTCGAGCTAGCTCGGGAGGAAGGCGTGTACGGGGCGGCTCGACTGCTGGGGCTCAACTACGGCACGCTCAGGGCGCGGGCCGAGCGAGCCGGAGTGCCGACGCGGCGACGCGAAAGGCGCGCGAGTGCCCCCTCACGGCCCGCGTTCGTCGAGCTCCGAGCGGGGTCACCCGAGCCCCCGCCAGCGTGTGAAACGATTGTGGAAATGACCAGTTCGGCGGGGCAGAAGCTGACCGTGCGCGTGCGCGGGGGTGAGCTCGACGTGGCAGCGTTGATTCGCCAGTGCTGGCAGCGACGAGGATGATCCAGGTTACTCCTCAAATGCGCATCTTGGTCGCCATCGAGCCGCAAGATTTCCGACGCGGCATTGATGGCATGGCGAAGGTCTGCCGGGAGCACCTCGGCTCGGATCCGTTCAACGGAACGGCGTACGTGTTTCGCAATCGTCGAGGCACCGCCGTGAAGATTCTCGTCTACGATGGCCAGGGATTTTGGCTGTGCCACAAGAGATTGTCAACGGCTCGATTTCGTCGTTGGCCCGTCTCGGGCGACGGTGAAACGGCAACGCTGCAGGCGCACGAGCTTTCCGTCTTGCTCTTTGGCGGTGACTGGATGGCGTCAGGAGGCGCACCGGTGTGGCGCAGCGTCAGTCCCGCGCCGCACAGCGCCGACTGACGGCTGATGGCAAGTGCCAACGCGCCGTCGCGCCGCTAGCCAGCGTGGCGCTCACTCGAGAGTGACTTGCCGCGGACGGCCGCCGTCGAAGCGGACGATGGTGTCGTTCGTGGCGAAGCGGTGGCGGTGCCCCCGCTTGGCCTTACACCGTGTCACTTGCAACCACGGCCACCGAGCAGCCGTGCATCGAGAGCCACGTGGACATCGGACATACCGAGCTGGCCGCCCCATGACGGCGTCGCATGGCGGCTGCCCTCACGCGCGATTGAACGCTCGATTGCATGGTCACGATCAATTTTCGTTGTCCAAATAATCGTCGCCTCGAGCTGCGGCAATTCGTTGCCCCAACTCGCGTGGATGTCTACTCCCTGCGGGATGGATGCTCTCCTCGTAGGTCAAGATTTCGAACAGTGGCGGGCCGCGTTGCTCGATGCCAACCGGCACCCTCGCAAACCAGTCAACGCTCGACATAGCCCTGGATGGCATCGTTCGAGCTGCGCCGGGAGGTCCTCGTGACGTCTCTGCGGCGCAAGCTCGAGCGCCGAAAGAAAAAGCAAGGCAGCGGCAGAGGCTTCCCTCGAGTGAGCAACGTCGAGCTGACCGAGCTCAAAGCCATCCTCGAGCGAGCCAAAACCGGAGCTCTCGCCAACTCCGATGTGGACAAGCTCGAGTCCGCCGTAGATACGCTGGCGCTGTTGACGCAAGAGCTCGAAGCCAAGGGCGCATCGATTCGCAGACTGCGCCGCTGGCTGTTCGGGTCGACCTCGGAGAAGACAAGCCGCGTCGTCGGCGCCGAAGGCTCTACCGCCAGCGGTGACGTGAAGAAGTTACGACTTAATCGGACAGATAACTTGGCCCTCCTGGTGTCCCTCTGAAAACAGAAGGGGGAGGGTGGCTCGACGGGCTCTGCGCGGCAACCTCGACCTCCCCTGCACAGCGGGCTTCCATCAATTCGTTCCCTCTGGGCCAACTTGGCCAGAAATCTGCCCGAACTGCACACACACTGGTTTCGCGGAACGGGTGATCTGCAAACTCCGGGGCGGCACCCGGACCCGAAGTGCTTTGGAATTCCTGCCCGCTCGGGAACATTTCCAAGCAACTACTGCGACCACTGCCCGATTCAAGTGCGTATGGCAGCGCTGCGGTTCAGCAGTTGCACCGAAAGAAGAAAGGAAGGACAACCACAATGAAGGTTGCATCAACTCTGACGGACATCGTAGCCAGCGGTCAGATCTACGACGATACCACTAGCGATTCCTTGGTTGAGCCGCAGGGACTCTCTCTCGAGGAGCTCGCCATGGTGCACGGCGGGTCCGGTGGCAAAGGTGGCGGGCTCACGGGGCTGGTCAATGCCGCCGGCGAAATCCTTACGGATGCCGGAAAGCGAGTCATCGGACCTACGGCAGACGAAGCCGGCAATCGTTTGCGTGACTGGGTCTTCTCCGAGGATCCCGCGCCACCGCCCCCACAGCCCGAAGTCTATCAGGAGCCCATCATGAGTGGCGAAGCCAACATGTCGTTGAACGGCGGCGGGGTCGGACAGGACGGTGTCCCGGTGGACGACGGCGGCAGTCACCACTACGTCTGGCTTCCGCCGGAGGTCAACTCGAGCTCGGCCGACGGGAACCCCACGGGCTACTGAGTCAACCAAGAAACACACGAGGGGGGGCAAACTTCGACCCGTGAGCTGCGCTCGTCTCGGGGGGCGATCCCAGGCGTAGCGGCCATCAACGCGGTCCGGCCCCCCCCTCCCAGTGGTAGGAAGGATTCCGTGCCGATGAAAGTGTTTCAAAGCATGGACGGCAAGTGTCGGAAGACGGTTCGCTGTTGGGCTCCGCTGGCTCAGCCGTCCGAAAAGCCTTCAGCTGCCCTTTGTCGGGTACTAGTGTTCCGATCCCAAGATGGCCAGTGCTGAAACCGCCGCCGGACCGGCTTTCGGAAACCCACCGACCTGCGAGCAGAGGCTCCGCTGCGTTTGGGCTTGGCCGGGCCTCCTGATCCCTTTCGTGATCGCGGTTCCGGTGGCCGCCCTTCTGCCTCGGCATTGGGACGAAAGTCTTCGCCACCTCGTCACGACGGGAGTGGGCGCGGGGGCAGCCGTCACTTGGTGGTCGCTGACGTTCGGGCGGCAGGGCCCCTCCGTGTTGGCGGTACTCGGGCCACGACTCAACGCACGCACAGGCGCGCTGGCGCTTCGCTCTTCCCTGGGCGCGATGCTATTCGTGCTGGGATCGATGGCTCTCTTCATGTACTTCGGGGGCACTCGTCTGCGGGGGCCCGTAAGAGTCGAGCCGCCCTCCAACTCCCTCGAATTGTGGCCGACCGTAGCCACCATGGCATCTTCGGCTCTCTTCGATCCGATCACGGAAGAGCTCGTCTTTCGCGGAGCGCTCTTTCGAAAATGGCGCACGAGCATCGGGCCCCTGATGGCTGCAGTGTGCAGCAGTCTCGTATTCGGTGTGCCACACGGCGACCCGATCGGTTCGACGCTGTTTGGTTTCGTCATGGTGCTCCTCTACGTGCGGACAGGCACGCTCTGGGCCCCGATTGCCGCTCACTGTTTCAACAATGCGGTCGCCACTGGCTTGCAGCTCATCGGCGTGGGCGCGCTGCTTTCTCTGGGAGAGCAAGGTCTACTCATCGCCCTTGCGGCGGCAACCTTGCTCGGCTTTGCCCTGCTGGCAGGGTTCGTGCGCCGCAGCTGGTCCAGTCTGGGCGCTGCTCTGCCTCCGGACGCACGCGACGAGCCGTCCTCTTCGGCCAACGCCGTCCAAGCCTCAGCTCACCTCGCCCGCGTCGAAAGCTAGAACGGAGAGCACACTTCCAGCCGGGACACGCTGCCTCGACCGCCTCGCGGCGCATTCGAGCCTCCCCCCGGTCGTGTGCCGCCGTTTGAGCTTGCGCTGCCGTGTGCCCCTCCCTCACACTCCCCATCAGGGCGCTCACCGGGCACACCTTCGGCTGCGAGGGGAACGTGCCGTATCTCCTTCGGCCAATGACCTCCCCTTCATTCAATAGGCCCGCCCCTCGAAGGGCGTCGATCGCGCTGCTGCTGCTCGCCACCGGATGCAGCTCGGGCTCGGAAGCCCCCGAAAACTCGCCCGCTGCCGATTGCTCCTCGCTGCCGACTTGTGGTGCGAGCTCGAGGCTCCCAACTCCGAGTGCTCCTCCCTTCTGATTGTCGAAGATCAGGCGGGGATCGAGCGAGCTCTGGGTAGCCGAGCTTTGCGAGGCGCTCAATCATTCGGCTCATCGAGGGCGGCGACAGGTTCATTTGGGCGGCAAGCAGCGTCGCCGTGCTCCCTGGAGAGGCCGCGTGGTGTAGCAGGATCGCCAACTTGGCCAGAAATCTGCCCGAACTGCACACACACTGGTTTCGCGGAACGGGTGATCTGCAAACTCCGGGGCGGCACCCGGACCCGAAGTGCTTTGGAATTCCTGCCCGCAATACGACGGCTACGTCGTCCTGACCGGAATTGGGAACACCCCCTCGATGCACCTTCCGTGGACCCTGATCCCGCGTAAGGCGGCCGCGATCGCCAACGGCTTTCGACAGGTTTCCCCGCACCAGAAGGCGCCCGTGGAGAGCCGCAACTTCGGTGTCGGCGACGCGCAGCTGGAGGCCTTCACGCTCGTGGCGGAGAGTCCGGACTTGCCGCAGGGAGCTCCCGGGGCCAAGGCGCCCCAACCAGACCTCGCGTTCTGCGTCGGGACGCCCTCGGTGTCGCGCTCGTACAACCCGAAGACGTACGCTTCGGCGCGCAGCGCGGCCGGCGCGAGTGCGGCGCCGTAGCCCACGGCCCACAGCAGCTGCCCGGTGCTCTCGCGGTCCGCCTCGAAGGCGTTTCGCCCGAGGGAGGCGTCGTCGTTCGGCAGGCGCCGCACGGGCCACACCGCGAAGATGCGCGCTTGCTCGCCGCCGGGCAGCTGCCACTCGGCGTCGACGCCGGTGAAGCCGTTGATGGTGTTGCGAAAGCCGTTGCGGGCGACGAACCGGCGGCTGCCCACGTCGAGCGTCACGCGACCGGCTCGAGACACGGCTTCGTCCGCCGGCGCGACGAGGCCCGAAAGCGCGACGGCGCCGTAGCCCTGCAGCAGGTCGAGCGGGTCGGCGAGCGAGGTGTTCCGCGGTGGCTCCTCCGAGACCCAATCCAGCCGGGAATCGCACAGCTCGGCCACCGCGCGAGCCGGGCCGAAGCGCAGCTCACCGCCGAGGTTGGTTCGCAGCGAGAGCGCTCTCGCCGACGCCGGCGGAGCCCCGCCGGGAATTCGCGACACCGAACGTCGGCACCGGGAAGCCGCCCTGCCCAGATGGGTGGGGTGCGGTGCGGGCTGGTCGTGAAACGGCCACCCCCGGCAGCCCCCCCGCGCCATTGCGGCCGCAGCGCGGCTGCTCGGTTTCAGGCCGAGCACGCCGCCCGGCGAGCGGGGCGGCCGGCAGCGGGGAAGGTTTGCTTCGGGGGGGGCGTAAGCCCGGAGAACGCCTTGAAGCGGCAGCCTGGCGGATGCCGGGCGCCGCACCTTTTTTGGGGATTGCACGATGCCTTGGACCCTGCCGCTCACTGCCCTGCTGCTCGCCGCCGGCGCGCTGCCGGAAGGTGCCGGAGCCTCCCGCGCTTCGCTGGGGCCGCCGCCTCCCCTGGCGGCCGAGCAGGCCGAGGCTTCGGGCGGGACGGCGTTGCGCGCGGCGGCCTCGCGCACCGATCTGTCCCGCGCTGCGGAGGCCTGCTCCGGGTTTGCGCTTTCCGCTCCGAGCCTCACGGTGGAGGTTGCCTTCGAGCTGCCGCGCCCGCCGCTCGTGCTACGGCTCCCCGAGGGGCCTGCCGCGCCTTGCACGAGGCGCCCGGCGGCGCCCATGCTGCCTCTGCCCGAAGCGTTGACGCTCTCGTTTCCCGAGATGCCCGCGAGCTGGCCTGGCGCGGTCGCCGCGCAGGCGTTCTCTGCCGGCGTCGGAGAGGAGGAGCCGGCCGCACCCGAGCCCGAGGGGCGGCGGCTGGCTCGTTTCGACGCGCCCGCAGCGCAAGGGGGCTACGAGAGCCTCGTGCTAGGATCGACGCGGCGGTTTCGAACGGGTCCCGAGCTGGCGTGGATTGCGCCGGATCCCCCCGCGGAGGAGCTGGTGGACACCTCGGTGCTGATGCCGGCGTGGGCTGTGTGGTACTCGCCGAGCCATTTCCGCTGGGCGATCGGGCTCTGCACCGGCTCGCGCTTCGTGGTCACGGACTACGCCTCGACCCTGGTCGACCCCTTCACCTCGGTCGCCAAGCTCGAAGTGCGGCTACCGTAGCCGCTGGCGAGTCGGCGGGGATTGACGCGCGGGGGCGACCTTCCTACCTAGCCCGTCATGCCGCGCGAGCTCGCATTGCCGTGTCCGCGCAGCGCCGCAGAGGTGAGCTGCGAGTGGCTCTCGCGGGTGCTTCGTCGCGCTGGACTGCTGCCGCGCGGAGTCATTCGGCGGATGCAGCGGGTCGTGAAGGAGCGCCGGTGGTCGCAGATCGTCCACGTCGCGCTCGAGTACTCCCCCGAGGTCCTGCCCGACGCGCCCCGTGCGCTGGTCGTGAAGGTCTGCGCGGGCGACCGCTGCGTTTTCTCCGATAGCGAGCTGCGCTACTACACCGAGGATTACGTCGGCTACGCCGCGGCGCCGCTGGTGCGCTGCTACCATGCGGAGCGACACCCGGCAGGCGGCGGCTACTGCCTGGTGCTCGAGGATCTCTCCGCGACCCACGCGGGGGATGCGCCCGTTTCGCTGCCGTATGGCCAGGCGCTGGGCTCGGCGGCGGCACGCCTGCACGCGCCGCACTGGGGCGCGGAGGCTCTCGCGCGCGCGGGCTTCGCGCCGCCCGGTGAGGAGGAGCTCCGGCGCTTCGTTTCACACGTCCAGCGGGGCTACGCGCCGCTGCGCGACGTCCTCGGAGCGGACCTGCCGGCGCCCTGGCATCGGGCGCTCGAAAGGATGAATGCGCCTCTGCACGGCGCGATGGCCGCCCGGGCGCGGCGGCCCGAGGGGATGACGCTCGTGCACGGCGACCTGAACCCGGGCAACGTGCTCGCTCCCGTGCGCTGGCCGGGCGAGGTCTTCCTGCTCGATCGGCAGCCCTTCGATTGGTCGCTCACGCGCTGGCTCGGGGTCTCCGACTTGGCCTACGCGATGGTCCTCTTCTGGCAGCCGGGCGAGCGTCGGGCCCTGCAGGAGCCCGTGCTCCGGCACTATCAGCGAACGCTCGGCGAGCTCGGGGTCGAATACGCCTGGGAGCGAGTGCTCGCGGACTACCGGTGGGGTGTTGCGGGGTGCGTTTGGCAGGCGGTCGAGTGGCTCGTCGAGCCCGGGGATCGAACGCCGATGCGCTGGCTTTGGGAGCCGCAGCTCGAGCGCAGCATGGCGGCCTACTTCGAGCTCGGCTGCGAGGCGGCGCTGTTCGGCCGCTGAGGGCTCCGGAGCGGTCCGCGTCGCTCGGCCCGCCCGCGTTCGTCGGGGGTCGGGACGGGCTCGGAGAGGGGCCCTTCGGGACGGGCCTGGACGCGAGGGCCGGGTTTTGCCTCGGGGGCCCCCCCGGGGGGCGGGTCACGGCCGCCGAGGTTGGCTTTGACGTCGGGCCGCTGTGGGTGCCACCTTGCGGCCCTTGCGTCGTCCGTTTCTCGTCGTTTCCTCGCGAGGCCCGCTGCGCGTCGCGGGCTCGCCCGGTCGATTCGACGGCGGTGCGGCCCTCGCCGGGCAGGGCGCGGCGAGGCGGAGGGGACACCTCGTGGCCCGGGCGTCGTCGTGGGGGGGGGCGCTCGCTCCCTGGCCGGAGGTGTGGAGCGCGCTTTCGAAGTGGGCATCGGAGGTCGCGTCGCCGACTGGGCTGGCCGCCATTGCCCTGGGCTCGGCGCTGCTGTCCATCGTGAGCCTGGGCGCTGCGTCGTGGGTGGTGTTGCGCCTGCCGCCGGACTACCTGCGGCGAGAGCACCCACGGCCCGCGCGCTTCGCTCGGGGCTGGCTCGTGTGGGCGCTCCGGAACGTCGCGGGCGGCGTGGCCGTCGTGCTCGGTCTGGCCATGATCGTGCTCCCCGGCCAGGGGCTGTTGACGCTCGCGGCGGGCCTCGCGCTGCTCGATTTTCCCGGCAAGCGTCGCATGGAGCGGCGCGTGCTCGGCGCGCCGCGAGTGCTCCGCGCGGTCAACCGCTTTCGCCGGCGCGCCGGGCGCGCTCCGATGCAGAGCGCCGCGCCCGGGGACGCCCCGCCGCGACGCGAGCCGTGAGGGCCGGGCGCCCCGTGGGGACGTGCCCGGTCCGGGCACTGCGTCGCGGAGCGCGAGGGGCACCGAGTTGCCAGGGTTCTTGCCTTGCTGCGAACCTTCAATGACGTGAAAACATGGGTCTTCTTGGGACAGGGGAGGCGGAAACCTGCCTGCCCGCCAGCGGGTCCGGGAACGACGCTGGCAGGAGGGTTTAGTGAATCGACCGCAAATGTTTCTCGTACCGCATCGGAGCGCCTTGTTTCAGATGGCCTGCTGTTTGACTTTGGCCGCTTGTGGCGACGCGCCCGAGGACGACGCGCTGTTCCGCGCGGCGAGCGGTTCCTCCGTGCCGAGTGCCTCGCTGGAGCAGCCGGCGAGCCTTTCGGATTCCGTGCCCGATGAGGTGGGCGAGGCTTCCGCGCCGGTCGAAGACACGCCCGCTGCCGAGCCGCAGCCGCCCCCGGACCCCGCCGGCGATCAGCCCGCCGACGAGAGCCCGGTAGACGAAGCCGCCGATCCGGAGCCAGAGCCGGAGCCAGGGTACGATCCGCCGGCGCCCGCGCCGAGGCCCAATCCGCCTGCCGACCGCGACCCCCCCGCGGCTCTCGTCGAGATCGTCATCGAGCGGGCGCGCTACGACGCGGATGACGAAGAGCTCGAGATCCGCGGCTTCGTTTCTTCGGAGGCCGTGGCGCTGGTGGTCGAGTTCTTGGGGCGGCGTGAGGCGCTGGAGACGGAATCCGGCGAATTCGACGTTCGCTTCGAGCCCGTGCTCGACACGCCTCGAACCGTGACGATCCGCGGCGATGACGGCTCCACGGCCACCGCGGAAGTGGAGCTCGAGGACTGAGCGAAGCATGCGGCTGCGGCGATTGTTTCACGCGCCTCTGCTCACGTTCGAGGCGCCCGACGCGTGGGCTTCTTTTCGGGGGGAAGTTCCGCGTCGGGAGGTTCGCTTGCGGACGCAACGTCCGATGCGGCGAGCCCGTCGAGGGCGCGAACAATCGCGAACTCTGACCGCACAGTCGACGAATTCGGCGGTGCCAGATTCAGCCTCGTCAGTCGTAGGTCGGTGCTCGTTGGGCGGGTCGGCAGCCGCCAGCACGAAATCCGACGGCCCGTCTCCGGCTTCCTCCAGAGCCGCGTCCGGGCCATCGCACGACCCTCTCTGCCGGTCCACCCCCGCGAAAGGAAGGTACTTCATGATCGACACGACGGCCCTGCTTCTTCCCGCGCGCGGCGGCGCAGCAGCCGGCTCGACTGCCAGGCTCGCTTGCCACCGCGCGTCGGTCCAGCTGAACGCGAGCAGGGGTCGTCAGGAAAGCGAAACGGCCATTGACACGCGACCGCGTCGCCGCGCCCTCTGCCCATCGAGTGCCGCGCGGCGAGTGACCCGTTCGAGGAAACGAGCCTAGGCGGGTTTCGTCGGGTCGGCAGGATCCCATCCATCCTGGCCGACTCCGGCAGCGCCGGTCGCGTGTCCTTGGCCCTGCCAGGAAAGCTCTCGGGACTCGATCGAATGCACTTTCGGCTCGCATTTCTCGGTCCCTCCCGAGTCCCGAGAGCCACCCTGCGGCAGCGCCGCCTTTCTCGCCGACGACCGGCGGAAGCGGCCCGCCGCCTCGGCGTGCGCGCGGCCGCGCGAGGCGGCCCCGCGAAGAGGGGCCGTCGTCGAAGAACCCTTGCGAGGGGCGCGCTGGTTGCGCGCGGATCGAGGGGTTCGAGGGACTTCGAGGCAGGGTTTGCGCGCCGTCTTCGGGGCTTGCGTCTGCTGCCGCGGTGAGCCGACAGTGTCGCGACAAACGTCGACGTCGCGATCGAAAATGGGGGGCAGACGCAGCCGCGACGATTCATCGTTGCGGACATGGGTGCTCCGTTCGCCTTCCACTTGCAGACGCGGCTTCCCGCCGCACGCGTGCTGCAGGCGCTGCACGACCGGCTCTCTCGCCATCCCTCCGAGATGTCGGGGGTGGTCTGTGATCAGCACGTCGAGCTGTACGTACCGACCGAGAGACAACACCTTTGGTCTCCGCAGCTGCAGGTCGAGGTCAGGCCCTCGTCGCGAGGGGCGCTGTTGGGTGGCCGCTTCGCTCTGCACCCGCACGTGTGGGCGCTCGACATGGCGCTGCTCGGAATCGGTGCGACGTTGGCCTTCGCGAGCCTTTGCCTCGGGTACGCGAGCTGGATGATGGACCGGCCCCCGTGGGCGCTGGGCGGCTTGCTCGGCGTCGGGGTCGCGTGGATGCTTCTGCGCGAGGTGCGGCGCGCGGGCACGCCCCGCCGCCGCCAGCAGGAGGAGGAGCTTCGGCAGTTTCTCGAAGCGAGCCTGCTCGCCGCCGAGGGCAACCCGAGCAGCGTGAGGCCAGACGGGATCTTCACGCGTGCCGAGTCGGCGTCGCGGGGAGTCGCCTGAGGCTTGCGCTCGCCGGTCGGGGCCGGGTCGAGCCGACGGCTCGAGCTTCGTGGGCTTGCGGCCGTAAGAGCCTGACCGCCGCTTCCCTCCGACTCCCACGGGCTTTGCCGCGCGAGGCCGCGGACCGAAGAGCGCCCCAGAGCCGAAGGCGCCCGGTGGGGCGGCTTGCCACCGGAAAATTCCGGCCTCACCCGGCAAATGCTTCGGCTTCTTGCGGTGCCGCCCGCGTCCGAGTAGCGACGTGGCCGTGGCGTGCGTGCGCGTGGCGCCCGGTTCGCGCCCAACGTAGGAAAGGAAGAGAGCAATGCTGAAGACTCAGGCGGGCGAGATCGTCGACGAACGAGGGCAGGAGGTACGCCTGCGCGGCGTGTGCATCGGCGGGTGGATGAACCTCGAGAATTTCATCAACGGCTATCCGGGTTCCGCGTACGGGCAGCGAGCCGCTATGGAGCAGGTGCTCGGGCGGAGCAAGGCGCACTTCTTCTTCGAGCGCATGATGGACCACTTCTTCGGCGAGGCGGATGTGATTTTCCTGAAGGGGCTCGGTGTCAACGCCGTGCGCCTTCCGTTCAGCTACCGCCACTTCGAAAGTGACGCGGCCCCCTTCGAATACATCGAGGCGGGCTTCGAGCGGCTGGCGCGGGCCGTGGATTTTTGCGAAGCGCACGGCCTGTATTGTATTCTGGATCTCCACGCCGTCGCGGGCTGGCAAAACCCCGACTGGCACTCGGACAACGGCAACCGCATCGCGCTGCTTTGGAATAGCCGGCAGTACCAGGATCGCTTCGTGGCCCTCTGGGAGGAGCTCGCTCGCCGCTTTGTGGGCAATCGTTGCGTCGCCGGCTACAACGTCGTCAACGAGCCCGTAACCGGCACGACCCGGGGGCGTTTCACCGAGCGCTACGAGACGGACTGGGCGCCCCTCAACGCTCTGTATCGGCGCGTCGTAGAGGCGATTCGAAAGGTCGACCCGGACCATCTGATCTTTCTCGAGGGGGACATGTACTCCACGCGCTTTTCCGAGCTCGACGCGCCGTTTGCCGGCAATCTCGTCTACAGCAGCCACAACTACAACGCTCCCGGTTTCGGCCACGGCAAGTACCCGGGGCAGATTGCGGGTGAGACCTGGGATGCGGAGAAGCAAGTCGCCTCGTTCGAAGCGCAGCAGGGGACGCGATTCTGTCGCCAACACCGGGTTCCCCTCTGGGTGGGGGAGTTCGGGTCCGTCTACAACGGCCCCGCCGAGGAGGTGCCGGATCGCCTCCGCGCGATGGACGATCAGCTCGGCGCCTTCGAGAAAGGCGGCGCGCACTGGACGGCCTGGACCTACAAAGACGTCGGGACGATGGGCTGGGTGATGTTGGACCCCGAAAGTGAGTACATGCAGCGCATCGCGCGGGTCCTCGAGCTCAAGCGCACACTCAACACCGACGCGTGGGCGGGTTGGCTGCCGCAGGGAGAAGCCTCCCAGCTGATTGAAAAGGTCGCCTCGGTGGCCGCGGCGGCCATTGGCGATCCCGAGCTGCCTGCCAAGGAGTTCTTGACGCCGCTCCGGCAAGCGAGCCTCGACGGCTTCTTCGGCGGCCTGTTGCAGCCCCAGTATGCCAAGGCTTTCCAGGGGCTCTCCGAGGCAGAAATCGATCGAGTGCTATCCTCGTTCTCGCTTTCGAGCTGCCGCAAGAACGAGGGGCTCTTGTCGGTCCTGCGCAAGCACCTCTGAGCGACCGCGAGGGGGCGCCGGTGAAGCCGTGGCCGAGTGGCCAATGCGCGGCTTCGCCGGTGCGAGCCAACGAGGGCGCCGAGGCCCGTCGCAAGTCGTCCGACCCTTCCAACATCGTCGCGTTGGTGCGGCGGCTGCCGTTCGTGGGCGCCGAAGAAGTCGCGCGCAGACTCCCCCGGCGCGGGCCCCGGTGTGCGCTCGTCGATTCGACCCCGCTCGGGAGGCGGCGCCGACGAAAGCCGCCCGCGGCCGCCATCGTTTTTCCGGAGTTGGCGCGCGGTGCAAGAGGAGGCGCGCCGCGTGCGCGGGTCGGACGGTCGCGCCGAGGCTCTTGGTGGGGGGAGCCCGTGTGGGCGGCACACCGCACCGCACCGACCTCTCGGCGCAGGTCGGTGTGGCACCGTTCGGGCGTCGCCGTTCGTCGATCGAGGGGGCGAGGCCGGGGCGCGAACCGGCACGGCGTTTTCCGGCCGCGGCCGGCTCGGCGGGCCCATGGCCACCTCGCCGGGTGGCTCGCGACGAATCGCGCTTTGACGCGCTTCTGCTATGACGCCGCGAGATGACCTGCCAGATCCCCTGCGAAAGGCCCGCGCTGTGCGCTCGGCGGAGCGCGCTTCGGCTTTCGGTCTACGAGGGAGCTCTGCACGCCGTCATGCTCGGAGCCGCCGAGAGCTACCTCGGCGCCTTCGCCGTCGAGCTCGGCCATGACGGCGCGCGCCTGGCATCACTCGCGACGGTGCCGCTTTGTGTCGGCGCCGTGGCGCAGCTGCTTTCCCCTCAGCTGTCGGTGCTCTGTGGGGGCCGAAAGCGGCTCGTCGTCACCGGCGCCGTGGGCCAGGCGCTCGGTCTGGTTTGGCTCGCCGCCATCGCGTTTGCCCAGGCACCCGCTTTCGGCCTGTTGCTCGCGGCCAAGTGTGCCTTTTGGGGAGCCGCCGGGATGTTGGTTCCTTCCTGGAACGCCTGGATGGGGGACCTGACGAGCGGCGAGGACCGGCCTCGCTACTTCGCCCAGCGATCCGCAGTGGCGCACGTGGCCCTGTTGGCCAGCTTTGGCGCCGCGGCGGTGCTGTTGCACTTCTCGGGGGGGATCTTGCTGGAGGGCTACGGCACGTTGTTCCTGGGGGCGGTGTTCGCTCGCCTCGGCAGCGCCTACTTGCTCTGGCGCCAGCTCGATCCCCAAGGGGAGCCGGGCACCGCGGAGCCCTCCCCATCGTGGGCGCGCCGGCTCCGGCAGGCGCTTTCCCGTTCGCGCTGGCGCATTGCGAGCTACGCCGCGGCGGTTTGGTTGGGCACGCAGATCGCGGCGCCGTTCTTCACGCCCTACATGTTGCGCGATCTCGGCCTCGGCTACCCCGCCTATGCCGGCCTCAGTGCGCTGTCGATTTTGGCCAAGGCGCTGACGTTCCCGCTCTGCCACCGGCTCGCCGGTGCGCTCGGGCTGCGCGCTTCGCTGTTGCTCGCCGGTGTGGGCGTGGCCGCGGTGCCGCTGCTGTGGTCGAACGCCACGGGGCCGGTCGGGCTGGTTTCGGTGCACCTCTTGGGCGGGAGCGCCTGGGCGATCTTCGAGTATTGCACCTTTCAGATTCTGATGGCCGGCGCGGCTCCGGGCGCTTCAGCCGAGTTTTTTTCCCTCTCCAACGCGTTGACGGCCAGCGGTCAGTTGGTCGGGTCGCTGCTCGGTGGCTGTCTCGTGCAGGGCGAGGTGACCTATCGAGAGCTGTTTCTGATCTCGGCGGCGCTTCGCGCGGCGCCGCTCGTGTTGCTGGTCGGGAGGCTTCCACCGTTTCCGGCGCGGCTCCGCGAGCTGTACCTGCGGCTGCAGACGGTGCGTGCTGGGCAAGGGGCTGCTCAGCGTCCAATCATCGTCCCGGAGCGCGGGGACAGGTAGGGTCGTGGTGGCCTCGATTGCCACATTTCGCGCGCAAGGTGGCCATGCCGGGGCGAGGGGCACGCGTGGCGCGCCGTGGGCCGCGGCCGCGCGCGCCGTGCTGGCCGGGAATTTGGCCGGGCCCGACCGACGGATGTGCACTAGGCTCAAGGCATGGCGAGTTGCGGCAGTCGCGCGCTCCTTCTGATCACGGGCATGGTCGAAGGGACGTCCACGTCCGTCGCGCGGCGGCGAATCGAGCTGACGTGCCGTCTCACGGCGGGCCACGAGGGGCAACACCGGAGCCCGGAGCACGAAGCCTTTTGGGACGAAAAGCCGGGGCGCATCACCACGCTGACGCGGCACGATCCGGAAGACTGAGTGCCCCGGTAGCCCGGCCCTTCTTGGTATTTCGGGACGGCGGTACTTCGGACGGCGGTATTTCGGGACGGCCAGCGCGGGCCCTTGGCCGTTGTTTTTCGAAGCGAAGCGGAGCGCCGCGGGCTGCCGCGGGCGTGTGTGGCGAGGGCGTACTCAGCCGCGCGCTCGGCTGACCCGCAGAGCCGAATCTCGTGGCGACCGCACCATTTCCGAGCACGCCGAGGTCTTCCTTGCATGGAGGATCGCGCGCCACACCTGGTTTCGCGGCCGATGGGCGGCCGAGCGACTCCGGCGCGCGCCACCGTTTTCCGGGCTAGCTCTTTTTCAGGGGGCTTTCGCAAAGCCCCCTCAGCCCCACGAACCAAGCGCTAGCGTGAGGTTAGCGCTTGTTTGGGGGCTAGCGCCGCGCGGCGGGCCCGGGCCGGGGGGGATCGGGCCTTCCGGCCCTGCCGGCGGCGCCGCGCGGCATCACCCAGCGACCGCCAGGGGGCAAGACGACGACTCGCCCCGCTGGGTAGCCCCGATGGCCAACCTCCTGCAGCAGCCGCCGCGGCGCTTCGCCGCGCTCATCGAGGGAGTTGACGAAGGTGTCGAAGTGGATCGGCACGAGCGTCTTGCCGCGCAGCTGCTCGAAGGCGTCGAGCGCCTCGACCGGGTCGACGTGGACGCGACACATGAAGCCGCGGGGAGCTATCGGCGCGATGGGCATCAGGACGAGATCGAAGGGGCCGTATTTTTCGCCCACGGCGCGGAACACCTCGGGCGCCTTGGCCGTGTCGCCGCCGAAGAACACCCGTCTTCCCGCGTACTCGATCACGTAGCCGGTGAAGCTGCGCTGCATCCACTCCTGATCGACGGCGTAGCGCCAACCCAGGTGGCGCACGGGCACTGCCGTGACACGCAGGCCGCCGCGCTCGAAGGCTTGCCCGGGGGAAAGCTCGAACGGCAGGGGGCGGCTGCGCGGCACGTACACGGAGCCTCCGCGCGGAACCACGAGCGCTCGCGCCTTGGGCTCGAGCATCTCCAGGCTGCCGAGGGAGAGGTGATCGAAGTGTAGATGCGATACCACGATCGCGTCGATGGGCGGGAGCGCCTCGACCGCAACGCCCGGCTCGACCAGCCGCTGGCTCACTTGCCCGACGCTCTCGGTGAACACGGGGTCCGTGACGACGACTCGGTCTTCGATCTGGATGACGGCCGTGGCATGCCCCACCCAGGTAACGGCCAGGGGCGCGCCGGGCAGGTATACGTGCCGCAGTCGCTCGGGGACGCGATCGGGCGACTGAAACAGGCCCATCATGGCGCGTCCCGCGAGCTGAGCACCTCGCAGGGCGCGCGCGCAGCCCGCGCTGGTGGCGAGCGCGAGCAGACCAATCGCGAGCGCCCTCAAAATACCCGCACCTTCAGGCCGTAGCGAAGCGCGCGAAAGCCGGGGCCCGCATCGACGCCCGCCGTGAGCCCGAGCACCCCGAAGAGAATGTGGGCGCCGAGCTCGATGCTGGCGGCTCCCTGGCGGGGAAACCACAGCCCCCCCGAGGAGAGGGAAAGCGAAAGGTACTCTCCGCGGTGCAAGACGGGAAAGTAGCTGCGCAGGGCCACTCGCGCGCCGAACCGATCCCCGGCTGCCGGGAAGACGGCCCAGTACTGCGGCTCCACGACGAGCTCGACCGAGCCGGAGTAGCGCACGGCGGGCTCGGCCACGAACGTGCGCAGCGGGGATAGACGGGGGTCGATTCCAAACGACCACAGCCAGGGCGTCAGCTGCCACTTTAGGGTGAGCGCCGCTCGGCCGCGAGCGTGAATCACGCCCGGGCTCGGCAGCAGCTGCAGCATCAGCCAGGTGCCGGTGATGACGACGTGGGGCTCGCTCGGCCACCCCGCGATGTCGTCCGGCAGCTCGGGGGGGGTGGGTCCCACGCGGGCCGCTTCGGGGCAGGGCTGCCGCGGCGCCGCCGGCGCACAGGGGGCCGCCGGGGCGTGTGGGTCGGGCTGCGCGCGAGGGGTGGCCAGCGCCCGTGGGACGAGCGTGGCCGCGAGCGCTGCCGAGAGCAGCCGGGCCGCCGCACTCGGCACGGCCCGGACCGACCCGGGGCGCCCGCCCCCGACGAGGTGCTCTCGGGCCCAGGTCACGCGCGGCACGATGGCACGGGAGCTGCCTCGACCCAAGCGCGAACGAACGGCGGCGCCCGTCGGCGCCTCAAGCGGATCGAGTGCGCTGCCCGTCTCTTCCGCTAGGTCGGTCGGGTCCGCGGGAGAGCGAGGTCAGCATGGCGAGGAAGAAGATCGCCGCCGATACGCCCAGCGTGGTGCGGAAGCTGCGCAGGAAGGTGGCTTCGAGCGCGCTCGAAGCCTGGGGACCGGCGCTCGCCAGCAGCCTGCCGGCGGCCGCTCCCCCGAGCACGGTGAAGAGCGTGCCTCCCAGGGCGATCCCCAGGCTCTGGCCGAGCACGCGCCCCGTGGCCCACACTCCCGAGGCGACGCCCCGTCGCTCAGCGGGTACCGAGCCCATCAACGTGCTGGAGTTGGGGGCTCCAAAGACGGCACGGCCGAGCCCGACCAGGGCCAGCCGCGCGACGAGGGACGCGCTGGACGTGTGGGCGTCGACCCGAGAGAGCCAGAGCAGCCCGAGACCTGCCAGAGCCATCCCCAGCGTGGTGAGCCAGCGAGAGCCGATTCGGTCGGCCAGGGCTCCGCTCAGGGGGGAGACCACGGCCAGCGTGAGCGGCATGGGGAGCAGCAGCAGGCCGACCGTTCCCGTCTGCAGCCCCCGCAGCTGTGTGAGGTAAAACGGCAGCAGGAGGGTGAGCGAGAACGAGCCCACGAAGTTCAGCACCAAGCTGGCGCAGGCCGAAGAAAACGGGCGGCTCCTGAACAAGCCGAGGTCGATGATGGGATCGGGGTGCCGCCGCTCGTGCAGAAAAAAGCCGGCCAGGGCCAGCGCGGCCACGGCCAGCGCGCTGGCGGTGCCCCACGAGCTCCACCCGAGCTCGTTGCCGAACGTCGCACCGGCCATCAGCGCTGCCAGGCCGATGCCGAACGTCGCCGCCCCCAGCGGGTCGAAGCGTGCGGGCCGCGAGGTATCGCGCGGCAGAAGCAGAGCGGTACAGATCAGCCCGGAGATACCTAGCGGCAAGTTGAGAAAGAAGAGCCACCGCCAGGAAAGGTGCTCGCTGATGAGCCCGCCAAGCACCGGGCCGAGCGAGATGCCGAGCCCCACCACCACGGAGTTGAGCCCGATGGCGCGGCCCCGCTGCTCGGGCGGAAACGCGGCCACCAACATGGCCGGGCTGATGGCCATCAGGCATGCGCCGCCCACGCCCTGCAGCGCTCGGGCCGCCACCAACATCGAGAGCGAGCTGGCGCCGCCGGCGAGCGCCGAACACAGGGTGAAGGTCGCGAGGCCCGCGGCCCACAGCCGGCGGTGTCCCAGCTTGTCCGACAACCGTCCGAACGTCAGAAGCAGCGCGGCGATCACCAGCAGGTATGCGATGAGCACCCATTCGATGGCAGGCCCGAGTGGCACGCCGAAGTGCTCGGCGAGATCGGGCAAACAGACGTTGACGGCGGAGCTGTCGAGCGTGGCCATGAACACACCGTTGGCCACCACGGCGTAGACGGCCCACTGGCTCGCGGGGCGCCCGCGCTGTGCCCCCTGTCGCGGCGGATCCCGATATCGTCGCGGCCGAGCCGCGGGGCGCTGCATTCCTTCCCCTTCGATCGACGGCCTCGACTTGTCCAGCGCCGCGGGCGCCCGCTCGAGCCCAGCGCGGAGGGCTCTCGGGGGCGCCGAAGCGGGCCTCCCGACGTCTCTTCCTCGACTTTCTTCAGTTCGCCGTTCCGGAGCCACCGGGTCGGAGCCTGCGCGGCCGAGAATGGAACGACCGCCCGAGCGGCCCGCGCCCTTGCCGGCCACGGGAGCTAGCCCAATCGGGAGCAGCGCAAGCAGAGTGAATAAATTCCACGATTCGTGGCAAAACGGTCGAGGTCGATTCGCGTCGGCTCTGTTGCTCCCCGGCCGGGGGGGCGCCGTTTCATTAAGGATTCCGGGCCTCCCAATTGAGTCGTACTGGCACGCCAGCGGTCGCAGAGCCTAGCTCTCGTGTCGGGCCGCGTGCTACGGTGCGCTCGTGGTCAGGCGACCGGAGGAAGAAGAAACACGCTCTGCGTTCGACTCAGTCGCGCCGATCGAAGAACGGAACCCGTCCGCGGCGGTGGCTCGCAAGCCGGCCGCGGGTCGAGCCACCATTCGAGAGGTGGCGGAACTTGCCGAAGTAGCTATCAGCACCGTCTCGCGCGTGCTGAACGGCGGGCGAGTCAGCGCGGCATCGCGAGAGCGGGTGCACCGCGCCGTCAGCGAGCTCGGCTACAGCCCTTCCGTGGCTGCTCAGAGCCTGGTGACTCGGCGGGTGGGGTGCGTCGGGTTGGTGGCTCAGTCCAGCCAGAGTCCCTGGTTTGGCCAGATTCTCGCAGGGATCGAGGAGGCGTTGGCGAACAGTCGCAGCAGCGTGTTGCTGACCAGCATGATGGCGGGGCAGGGCTACGATCCGTCCGTCGTCGAGCAGTGGATTCGTACGCGCCGCGTCGACGGCTTGTTGATCGTCAGCTACGGCGAGCGAGACGTTCCGCTGCTCCAAGCCGCGCAGGCCGCAGGGCTTCCGGTTGCGCTGATCGCGCCCGAGTTGCCCGAGCAGGCGGATCTGGCCGTCCGAAGCGACAACGTCGACGCCGGGCGCCTCGCCGCATCCCACCTCCTCGAGCTGGGCCATCGTCAGTTCGCTTTCGCCGGCGGGCCGCGCTCGTCGGCGGATACGCGGAATCGGCTGCGGGGTTTCGAGGAGCGGCTCGCCGAAGAGGGCGTGCAGCTGCCGCCCGAAGGGCGGTGGTATGCACAGGCCTACGGCTGGGAAGGGGGTGCGGCCTTCGGCCGTGAGTTCTTGTCGCGACCGCGGTCGCAGTGGCCAACGGCCGTCGTCGCCGGCAACGATCCGGCCGCCCTGGGCTTCATCCGTACCCTGTTGGCGGCGGGAGTCTCGGTTCCCGGAGACGTTTCGGTCGTGGGCTTCGACGGCACGCCCGACGGAGAGCAGTTCTTCCCGGGGCTGACGACCGTCTCCCAACCGACGCGGCAGATGGCCGAGCATGCGTGCCGCGGTCTGCTGGGGATCGTGGGCGCGGCGGCAGCGGTGGAGCGCAAGGATCGCGAGTATCCCGTCGAGCTGCTCGTGCGCGAGAGCACGTCCGCGCCGCGCGCAGCCGTCGCCGTCCACGCCGCCGCCGCGGAGCTCGACCGAGCCTGACGCGTGGGCGGCGCGGCGTGAAAGCTCGGTAGCGACCGCGAGGAGGCGCGCCTTCAGCGTTGGAGGCCGACCCGGATCGAGTGATCCAGCGTCGAGTTCACGACGCTTCCGTCGAAGGTGAAGCCTCCCTCGATGGGGAGGGTGTCGGCTGGGTTCTTCGCGACGAACAGCGGAACGTGCCGCTCGCTCGCGCGCTCTCCGGTGGTCGCATCCCAGCCGAGCCAGCCTGAGCCGGGCAGGAAGAGCTCCGCCCAGGCGTGCAGGAAGCTCGCCCCATCGGGTGTCCCGAGCGGAAGGTGGTAGCCGCTCACGAAACGCCCCGCAAGCCCCTGGCAGCGGGCCAACTCCAGCACCAGGAGGGTTACGTCTCGGCAGGCGCCCGAGCCCAACGACAGGGTCACCCCGGCGGGCCGCGCGCCGCCTTCCGGGCGCATGCTCGGGGTGATTCGCGCGTGGACGGCGCGCGCGACCTGGTCCAAGAAGGCGACGGCTTCGCCCCCGGAGGCGTTCCTCAGCTGATCGGAGAGCTGGCGGACGTCCGCGTCCGCGGCGCAGGCTCGCAGCCAGTCCAGCCCGTCCCCGCTCGGCATCGCCCAGGGGAGCGGTGCGACCGAAGGCGGGGGAGCCACCGGGCGCCGTGTATCGAGCTCGAGCTCACTCTGGACGAACAGCCTGCTCGTGTTCCCCGAGAACTCGACGTGTATCACCGCGTTGCCCAGCTCGTCCCGAGCGTCCCAGCGAAAGTACGGCAGCGGGTCGATGTGGAGGCGATGTTGCTCCACCCGCGCCGCTTCGGGGCGAGGCACCAGGCGCAGCTCGTGCGAGCCCAAGGCGACCGGCACGTCGTAGCGATAGCAGCTCGAGTGGCTCACCCACAGTCTCACCCCCGGAGCGTACACGAAAACCCGTTGCCTCCCGGGGTCGAGCCGCCGGGCGCGCCGTGCGGGCCACGGACGGTGGCGCGGGCGCCGAACGGCTGCGCACCCCCGCGTCTCGGCATCGAGCGTAACGTCCGGTTAATGTTGAGATCCATTCCGAGAAAAGGGGTCCGCCCGGCGCTCGCCGTGCCGCTCATCTCCATGCGGACGACGCCGCCGGCAACCCATCGGAAAGCGGGCGGCCAAGAGTTGGAAAAGGAGTCAGGTATGGAATGGTTGGTCGTGGTCTACAAGACCGTGTGTCACGTGCTCGGAATCGACGCTCTGCGGGGCTGGGGGGAGTAGCCTCGCCGCTCGGTTCGGCGCAGGGGTCCGCTTCGCGAGCGGCCCCCCGCGGGGCGCCCGGGCGGCGCGAAAACCGCGCCCGTCTCCCCCGCGCCGCGCGACCGATCGACCGTGCGCCGGCTTGCCGGCAGCGCCGCCGCGCGCGCGCCGTCTCGGCCGCGCCAGGGCGGCCGAACGAGGGAGCCGGCATCGGTCGGTCGACGCCGCGAGCGGCTTCCTTTTCGATCGCGCTTGGGTCGCGAGCGCGCGGCGGCGCCGCCCGAAGCCCGCCCCGATGGCATCCGGGCGGACCGCGCTGGCGCGCACCGAGAGCGCCGCCCCGTGCCCCTGGCTCAGCGAAACACGACGGTTCGATTTCCAGACACGAGGATTCGGTCCTCGAGGTGCCAGCGAACGGCGCGAGCCAGCACCGTCCGCTCCAGATCGCGACCCTTGCGCAGCAGATCCTCGAGGCTGTCTTGGTGGTCGCAGCGGGCCACGTCCTGCTCGATGATCGGCCCCTCGTCGAGATCTCCGGTGGCGTAGTGGGCCGTGGCTCCGACGAGCTTGACGCCTCGCTGGAGCGCCCGGTGGTAGGGCTTGGCTCCCATGAAGGCTGGCAAGAGGGAGTGGTGAATGTTGATCACGCGGTGAGTCCATTCCCGCACGAAGCGGGGGCTCAGGACTTGCATGTAACGGGCCATCACCACCAGATCGATGCCGTGGTCGGCGAGCAACGCCAACTCCTCGGACTCCGCAGCGGCTTTGCGGGCAGCTGACTTCGGGCTGTGCCGAAACTCGACCCCGTAGCTCTCCGCCGTTCGACGCAGATCTTCGTGATTGCTGACGACGAGCGGAACCTCGCAGTCGAGCTCACCGCGCTGGCGGCGCAGCAGCAAATCGTGCAAGCAGTGGTCGAACTTGGAAACGAACAGCGCCACGCGTTTGCGCGCCGGGGCTCGCCGCAACCCACTGCGGGCGCCGAGCGAGGGGGCAAGTGCCTCGAGACTCTCGCACAGGGCCGCGGCGCCGCCCGGCATATCAGTGGTATCCACGACCAATCGTGAGAAGGTGAGGTCGGCGCTGACCTCCTCGTGCTGCTGCACTCGCGAAAGGCGCGCTCCACCCGAGGTGACCACGCGCAGCAGGGCCGCCGACCCTTCCTGCCGAAGGGGGAACGCTGCGCGCAGCGTGACCGTGTCGCCCGATGCACTGACCTGCAGCGTGTGGGATTCGCCCAGGCCCGGCCGTGAGTGGGGGGGGCTGGCCGCGGGCTGCCGCTCTGGCAGCGCCCGCGCCTCGGCGGGCAGTGCGATGCGCATCAGGCCGGATTCGGTTCGTTTCTCCGGCAACGATGGGTCGGCAGAGCGTGCAACGTCGTGCAACGAGGGTCTCCTGTCGTTTGGTTTCGATCAAGGCTCTCGCCGTCGCGGGAGCCGGGTGATTTTCACAACACGAATCGGCAAGCCCCGAGCTCGCTTTACGACATTCCTCCCCGGCAGGACGGACTTAACGATTGAAAACCACTCCTGAAAGGGAGCGGTGCGCGTTTCGGGTCGCTCCCGCGACGACCCCGCTCGTGGCGAAGCGCCGAGGGTGCGGGGAGCCGTTGCAGCGATGCAACGATTGTGGGTGCAACACTCGCTGGGCGATCGGGCAGCCGCGCGACTCGGCCTCGGCGCTGGAGGGTGCTCGCGTTTCGATTCTACACACGGCTGCGGAGGCAGACTTGCGGGGCTTCGAGGGTGACCACCCTGCGGGGCAGGGTTCGCCGGCCGCAATGCGGGGATCTCGGGGGCGGCTACCGGTCTTCGTGGCGCCGCCGCCCGGGCGTCTGGGCGAGTCAGCCGCGCCGCACGGTCCAGATCCCGTTGCCGCGCGCGGAAATGTAGAGAAACAGGAACGCGTAGATCAGGGCGAGCTCCCCCTGGTTGATCGCCGGGAGGAAGTGGCGATCGAGGGCGAGCTTCCAGTGAAACTGCGTGTAAGCGACCGCCATCGTGCCGCTGGCCAAGAACGCGGCAGCGCGAGTGAAGCGGCCGGCAGCGATCAGCAGGCCGCAGACGAGCTCGATCACCCCTCCAATCCACACTTGGGAGCCGACCGGGGGTTGGCCCTTCGACAGCACCCCCAGCACCTTTTGCATTCCGTGAAATGAGAACGCGAGGCCGGAGACGATGCGCAACAGCGCATACGTGATTTCAGGAGAATTGAAGGGGCGAAACATCGGGGCGTTTTAGGCAGCGGTCGCGGGCTGTCAAGAGAGCAAGCGGCGCGAGACGGGAGCCGCCCGGGAAGAGGGCCACACCGCCGGCCGGAGGGGGCGCGGTGCGGCACGAGCCGCCGCGCTCGGGGGACGACCGCAGTCAGAGCGGCAGACCGACGTAGTTTTCCGCCAGCACTCGCCGCGCCCAGCGCGACGAGCTCAGGTAGCGCAGCTCCGCTCGCCGAAGGCGCCGATCGATGGCGTCGTCTTCGAAGCGATGCATGAGCGAGGTGAACCACCAGCTGAAGCGAACCGCGTTCCAGACCCGCTGCAGGCACCGATCCGAGTACTGCTCGAGCGCTCGTGTTTCTCCGTGCTTCAAGCCGCGCGTCAGCGCTTCGGCCAAGTAGTGTACGTCCGAGACGGCCAGGTTCAGTCCCTTGGCGCCCGTGGGCGGCACGATGTGGGCGGCGTCGCCGGCCAACAGCAGCCGACCGTACCGAAGTGGCTCGGAAACGAAGCTGCGCAGCGGGGCGATGCTCATCTCGAGGCGTGGGCCCGTCACCAGCGCTTCGGCTTGTTTGGTCGGGAGCCGCCGGCGCAGCTCGTCCCAGAATGCGTCGTCCGTCCAGCGCTCGACGCGATCGTCGCTGTTGCACTGGATGTAGTAGCGGCTTCGGGTGGGGCTTCGCATCGAGCAGAGCGCAAAGCCGCGCTCGTGGCTGGCGTAGATGAGCTCTTCGGAGACGGGTGGCGTGTCGCTCAGGATCCCGAGCCACCCGAACGGGTAGCGCTTCTCGAAGGTGCTGCGCTCGGAGGCGGGAATCGCCGCCCGGCAAACGCCGTGAAAGCCGTCGCAGCCGGCCACGTAGTCCGCCCGCAAGACGTGAGAGGCTCCCCCGCTTCGGTAGGTGACCCGGGCCGTCCGCTCGTGCATTCCCTCCACCCTCGTCACCTCTGCCTCGAATTGCAGGGGTGCGCCATCTCGGCTCAGGCGGGCTTCGATCAAGTCTTCCGTGATCTTCGTTTGGCCGTAGACGGTCACTGCGGCCCCCTCTCCGACCTCGGACAGATCGATGCGGACCAGGCGATCGGCGAAGCCGAGCTGGAAGCCGGTGTGCCACAGACCCTCGCGCTCGAGGCGGTCCGCCACGCGGGCTTGGCGCAACACTTCGACGGTGGAGCGCTCGAGGACGCCGGCGCGAATTCGAGACTCGACGTAGCGCCGGCTGCGGGATTCCAGGATCACCGCTTCGACCCCGGCGAGGTGCAGGAGCCGACCGAGCAGCAATCCGGCCGGCCCCGCCCCCACGATGGCTACTTGTGTCCTCGATTCGTGCATGGGTCGAAGCAAGAACGAACAGCGCCCAGACTGCAAACCATGACGCCCGCGATCCTCGGTCGATTCGAGCCAGACGGAAAATCTCACAGGCGCGCCGCCGCGGTCTCGGGTGCGGCGACCGACCGACTCTGCGGAGCCCGCGTCGCCGCTTCGGTTGCTCGAGTCGGGCCGAGGGCCCTCGGCCGAGGCGAGCGGTGGCTAGGCCGGATTTCTCACGACCTGGTCCCGAGGCTGCGATGAGTCGTGTCTTTTCGCCCAGCTGCCCGCCAGCGCGTGCAGGGCAGACAGCAAGTCTGCCTGCGTGCGCCCGACGGGCATCCGGACTGAAAATCCACTTCTCCTCGCACTCTCGGTCCTGCGGTGGTGAGAAAACCGGGCTAGCTCTTCAGGATCGCGAGCTTGTCTCGATACTGGCTTTGCAGTTGGTTGTAGTCGGCCTGCTCCAGTCCCAGAGCGGTGGCCGTCTGCCGTAGCTGGATGACCTCGGATTGGGAGATTTCCCCATCGGCGACCGCCAGCTCGACCAGCAAGGACAAGATGTGCTCCCGCAGCTCACGCGTTCCCAGCTCCCGCAGTGTGCGGGTGAATCGAGCCACGAAGCGGCTCGAGAGCGCCGCGGCATCGGACTGCAGCGCGCGCACCACCGCCTCGCTGCCCTGGGGGCCGATGCCGTCGACCGTCGACAGCAGCTCGCGGGCGCGCTGGGCCTCAGCGGGGGAAAAGCTGCGGTCGGCGTAGGCGACGGCGGCCAGCAACCCCCCGCACGCGGTGACGATATCGACGGTTGCCATATCTGCCTGCGGAAGGGCACGCGCGACCACTTCGCGCAAGTGAACGTCGGCATCGCTCATGCCGGACAGGCTAGCGCGGCGCGCGCCCAGGCTCCAAGTCGGCTGCCGCTTTTGCGCGGTGGGCGAGCGGCGCGCGCCCAGCGCCTTCCTGCGGGGGCGGCGGGCGAGGCGGCCGCCTTCGCTGCGGGCCCGCCTCGTTTCGGGGCGGGCGAGTTGCCGCGCGGGGCGCCGCCACGTCGCTCTGCCTCCGCTTGGAAGGGAGGATGTCGCATGAATGAAAGCGGGCGAGGGCCGGTGGCGCGGGTGCGCCCCGATCGAGGCCCCCGCCACGAGAACAGGCGCGCGGGCGGTCGGTCGGCCCGAGCGGCGTCCCCGGGCTGAGGCGACGGCGGGGTCCGCCATCGCCGCACCGGCATCGTTTTCGTCGCGCGCCGCGTGAGCGACCCCATGCCCGCGGGAGGGCGACGCGTCTTTCCCCGGAGCACTCGCCGACGGTCGCGCCCCGTGCGAGCAGTTGCACCGGGTGTACCCTTCGCTCGTCCGCATTCTGAGGAGCGCCTTCGTCAACGAAGATGAGCGCGCTTCGTTGCTGGGCCTCGGAGTGCGCACGATTCTCGCGAAGCCTTTCTCTGGGGCGGAGTTGGCCGAAGCCGTGGATCAGGCGGCCGTCGCGTCCGCGCGGTGAGCGCCCTTGCGGCCGACTGCCGCTGGAGCACGCGTGGAGCCCCGACGGGACGCACCCCCAGCCGCCCGCGCAAAATGAAACACGCGCCGCGCGCCACGAAACGCATGGATCCCCGACGAGACTCACCCCCAGCTGCTGGCGCTCGAGGCTGCGGGGCGTGTTTCACGCGTCTCCGTTCGACTCGGCGGAGCCTCAGGAGCGGAACAGTCTCCTTGGGCTGCAAGGCTACCTGTTCCAGCGAGTGTTTCTGGGGGGCTGGCTTGCTTTGTTTGGTGAGCGACGCGGCCATCCGCACGTGATCTCCCGGCCGGGTGATACAACCGCCTTGGCGCCCCGTCGTCCCGTGCCCCATCGTCGCTGACCCATCGTTTCTTGCCCCGAGCGGCCCAGTCTCACGTGTCCCCTATTGCCACTACCCCCGACGGTCCCACCCGACCGCCCATGCGGCGCGGCGCGGTCGCGAAGCGCCGCCGCCGGCTCGGGCCAACGGCTGCCGCCGTGGGGCTGGCGGCCGCGGCCGGCTGCCTGCCGACGCAGGACCTCGACTCGTACTCGGTGAGCCCCTCGGTCCCGTCGGGGGGCGTGCCGCCGAGCGCGCCGACTGCCGCGGTGTCGGACGCGCCCAGCCCGGGAGGTCCGAGCTTGCCGAGCGGCCCGGCGGAGAGCCCTGCGGCGGAGGCGGCCCCCAGCGAAGGCCTGGATGCCGGAGGCGTGGCGCCAGCGCTCGGCCCGGCGCGGGAAAGTCCGGATCTCGGCGTCGTGTCGCCGCCTTGTGCGCAGCCCGGCGAGGTCGCTTCGGCTGCGACGGGCAGCTGCTACTTTCTCGCCGCGGCGCCCGCCCCGTGGGCAGTCGCCAGCGACGCTTGCCGCGCCTGGGGGGGGACGCTGGTGCAGTTGGATTCGCCCGCGGAGGGAACGCTGCTCGGTGAGCTGATCGCCGAGGATACCTGGATTGGGGCCAACGATCGAGCGAGCGAGGGGACGATGCGCTGGCAATCGGGGGAGCTCGTGGCCGGCTATCAGAATTGGGCGCCTCAGCAGCCCGATGACTACCTGGGAGCGGAGGACTGCGTGCAGATCCTGCTGTCGAACGGGCAGTGGAACGATCGGCCGTGCGACGACTTCTGGCCCTACCTCTGCGAGCGAGCGGCGCCCCCCTGAGTCCGTCCTCTGCCGGGGGAGGCACGGCGAGCGCGCCGGGCCCGGGGTCGCCGGGGCGTTTCGTTCGAGAGCGGAGTCGAAGCCAGGATCAAGCTGCGCGTGCCAGCGGCCGTTGCTGTCTCGGTGCCCCGCGACAGGGAGCGGTCTTTCGTCATGCCCGAGCGCTCAGAGAAACGAGTCCTACATGTAGGTTGCGGTCCGAGGCAGTCGGGCCTGCTGCCCCCGGGCTTCGACCCGCCCGAGTGGCGCGAGGTGCGGCTGGACATCGACCCGGAGGTCCAGCCCGACATCGTCGCGTCGATGACGGATCTGAGCGTCGTCGAGAGCGGGTCGTTCGACGCGATTTGGTCCTCGCACAACCTCGAGCACCTCGAGGCCCACCAGGTCCCGCTGGCCCTGCGGGAGTTTCGCCGGGTGCTCGACCCCGAGGGTTTCCTCGTCGTCACACTCCCCGACCTACAGGGCGTGGCCGAGCTGGTTGCCCAGGGCAAGTTGCTCGACACGGCCTACGTCTCGCCGGCAGGGCCGATCGCGCCGATTGACATCATCTTCGGCTTTCGCGCCGCCATCGCGAGCGGCAACCACTTCATGGCCCACCGCACCGGCTTCACCGCCCAGAGCCTGGGGCAGGCCATCGTGGATGCGGGCTTCGCCCAGGCGCGTATCAAGCGAGACAAGCCCAAGCTCAGCCTGTGGGGCGTGGCGCACGTGACGCGTCGATCGAGCGACACGGAGAGCCGACTCCACCCGACTCCGACGCGGACCGGCGCCGGGTGAGCCGAACGCCGGGTGAGCCGAGCGCCGGGTCGCCCAGCGACCGCGCCGCCGGGCGGTGAGGGCTCGCTGCCGTGGCGGGACATCGGCCGGCAAGTGAAGGCCAGCGCACGCATTGTCCGGCTCGCTTCGCCGCGAGGGCCGGGCTCCGGTGGATTGCGCCCCGCCGCAATGGACTCCCCGCGGCCCACTCGATAAGACTGGCGCATGCCTCAGTTGGAGACCTCGGTGTGCGTGGTGGGTGCGGGGCCGGCGGGGTTGGTGGTGGCGCATCGCCTGCGGCAGGCCGGGCAAGCGTGCCTCGTCGTCGAGCGCCTCGCCTCCGAGGCCCTGTGCCAGAAGGCCAAGGCCGGAATGATCGAGGACCGCACGGTGCGGGCTCTTGCCCCGTTCGGGCTGCAGGCGCCGATCACGGCGCACGGGGGGAGAAACGGCCTGGTGGAGATTCGGGTGTCGGGGGCGCCGCGGCTCTTCGACTACGGGATGCTGGCGGGGCAGGGAGGCCACTACGTGTACCCGCAGCATTTCCTGGTGCGCGCCTGGGTGGACGGTTTCACGCGCGAAGGGGGCCGCGTGCTCTTCGGAACGGAGGTCGTTCGGGTCGAGCCGCTCGTGGCCGGCAGTGCGGGCTATCGCGGCGCGGCGAGCGACCTCGAGGCGCTGAATGCAGGCGCTCGCGTGCACGTTCGGGCTGCGGACGGCAGCTCGGCGAGCATTCGATGTCGAGCGGTCGTTCTGGCGGGGGGCGCCGGGTCGAGCCTGGGGCCGCTCGAGGGCACCACGCGCCACGAGCACACGCACCCGTTTCGCTGGCTCACGGCGATGATCGGGGTCCCGCCGCTCGGCGAGCGCACGATCTACGCGGTACACGAGCGGGGCTTTGCCGCGCACTTGCGGCGGTCGCCCGAGCTGACGCGGTTTTACCTGCAGACCCCCGCTGCGGAGGGCGCCGAGCAGTGGCCCGACGAGCGCATGCGAGCCGAGCTCGCGCTTCGCTTGGGGGTGTCGGACGGCGCGCGGCTGCAAGGCCCGATGCTCGAGCGGGACACGATGACGCTGCGAGTGCGGGTGTGCGAGCCGATGCAGTCGGGCTGCCAGTTCCTGGTGGGGGATGCGGCCCATCTGATCACCCCGGCGGGTGGGAAGGGCATGAACCTCGCGATTGCCGACGCGCTGGAGCTTTCCGAGGGGTTGCTCGCTTGGTTGGAGCGGGGGGAGCCGGAGCGCTTGCAGGGCTATTCGGCGGCGCGCCTGCCGGACATCTGGCAGGCGCAGGAGTTTTCGAACTGGATGCTTTCGATGTTCTGTGGGGGGGTGCTCAACTTGAGAGAGGCGGAGCCCGATCCGGGGCGGGGGTTTGCGCGGGGCCTGCATCGAGCGCAGGTCGAGCGGCTCTTTTCCGAGCCGGACTTCGCCCGTTGGTTTGCTCGGCACTATGCGGGGGCTTTGCCGGCGTAGCCCGGATTTCTCACGACCTGGTCCCGAGAGTGCGATGAGCACCGTCGGTCCTGCGGTCGTGAGGAATCCGGGCTAGCCGTTGCTTGGTCCGGCGCGCGCCGTGGGGATGGCGAGCGCCCTTCGACGCCCTCGGCGGTGGGGGCCTTCGCCGAGCTCCCACGCGTTTGCTCTTCGCGGGGCCTGCAGGCGGCGAGGGTCGCCCGCCGCCCGCGGGGGCGTCGGCCGCCCGCGGGGACGTTGGCCGTTTGCCGAGGCGCTGCCGTGTGCTCGTCAGGCGGGGAACGTGATGGTGTGGGGCTCGGTGAACTCTCGCAGGCCTTCGATGCCCATCTCCCGACCGATACCGCTTTGGCGGAAGCCTCCGAAGGGCGCGCGATCGTCGATGGCCATCGCGCTGGCGTCGTTGAGCCAGGTGCTGCCGACTCGCAGCTGGCGTGCGAGGGCCGCGCCGCGCTCCAGGTCTTCGGTCCACACGGACGAGCCCAGCCCCGACCACTCTTCGTTGAGCTGGTCGATGAGCGGCCCCACCTCGGAGAAGGTCGAGATCGGCACAGCGGGCCCGAATTGCTCTTCGGTGACGATGCGAGCCGTCGGGTCGGGCTTCAGCACCAGGGCCGGCCGTAGGAAGTGGCCGCCCGAGGCCGCGGCCGCTTCGTCCAGCTCGCCGAGCTCGCGCACCTCCGCGCCTTGCGCCCGGGCTTGCTCGAGAAGGGACACCACGAAGGCACGCTGGCGCGCGGTGTTGAGCGGGCCCATCGTGGCCCCCTCGGTCGAGCCGGCTGCGATGCGTTGCTCGGCGAGCAGCTCCGACAATCCGCCGACCAAATCTTGGTAGCGGCTCTCGTGGACGTAGAGGCGCTTGATCGCCATACACACCTGCCCCGTGGTCAGAAAGCAGGCGCGCGCCATCCGCTCGAGGCTCGCTCGATCGAGGGGCGCATCCGCCAGCACGATTGCCGGGTCGTTGCCGCCGAGCTCGAGCGTGACCGGGGTGAGGTGTTGGCAGGCCAGCTGCATCACGGCGCGGCCCCCGGGGGTGCTCCCCGTGAACACGACGCGTCCGATCCGGGGGTCCGCGATCAGCGGCGCCACGGCCTCGTTCGAGCCGCTGACGACGCTCAGCACGCCGGGGGGGAGACCTTCCGCCAGGGCGTGCAGCACGCGCGAAGTGGCCAGAGGAGCCGTGGGCGGCGGCTTGACGATCACGGCGTTGCCGGCGACCAGCGCGTAGGGAAGGCTCGCGGAGAGAATGGCGAGCGGCCAGTTGAAGGGCACGACGATCGACACCACCCCGAGTGGTAGCTCCCCGACCTCCGTGCGGTGCTCCGGAGCGCCCGGGGGGACGGCGCCTGAGGCGCGCGGCAGCCTACGGCCCTCACCGAGCTCCCCGGCGAGCCCGGCCGCCAGGCGGCAGCGCCCGATGAAGACGGCTACGTCGGCCGCGGCTTCGCCGGCGATTTTTCCGTTCTCACTCACCAGCAGGGCCGCAGCGTTCGCGCGTACGGTCTCGACCTTGCCGAGCGCCTTCAGCAGCCGATCGGCTCGCTCCGAGGCAGGCAGCGCCCCCCACCGCTTGGAGGCCGTGTGCGCCGCCGCCACGGCCCCGCGCGACAGCGCCTCGTCGGCCAGGGCCACGCGCCCGACGCATTGCTCGGGGGCGGCCGGATTCATCACCTCGAGCCAGTGGCCCGTCTCCAGGGGCTCGCCGCCGATCAGCAGCGGGATGGATGGTGAGCTGACGGAATTTTCTCGTGTTGCCATGTACTCTCCTTCGGGGACGCGACCGTTTCGGAGAGGCGCTTCGCGCGAGCCCCCCCAGCGGGTCGCCAGGGTAGCGCAAGACGCCGTCCCTTCCTACCGCGGCTTCCGCTCGGCGTCAGCCTTCGATGCGGAGGTGTTCGGCTTCGAGATCGGCGACAGTTGGTGGGGCATGGGCCATCGCGCGATCCAGCACGTGGCGGAGCTCCCGCACGTTGCCGGGCCGTGCGCTGCGGCCGCTTCGGTTTTCGGCCTCGGCGTCTGGTTCCTTGGAGTCTTCGGGGGGGGCGGAGGACATCGACCCACAACGCGGCCGCGGGCGGATCGCGCCCGAGCGGCACCGGCTCGGGGACGAGCCGGCGCCTCAGATCGGCACGCGCATCGCTTCGGCAGGCGGCACGCCCAGGGCTCGAACGAACTCGCTGCGCTGGGCGTCCTCACTCCGCGACGAATCGAGCAGGGCCCGAACCAAGCTCACGCCCTCCCGGTAGCGAGGAACCAACAGGTGAAACACGAGGTTGCCCTCCATCATGTGCTCCCACGTCTGCACGGCGATGGACTTGCCCGGCTGCTCGGGGAGCGCTCGGGCCGCTGCTTCGTAGCGCGCGAATAGCTCCTTGGCGTAGTGCAACGCCTTCCGAGCGCCTTCGAAGTAGCCGTTCAGATCCGCGCTGGGAGCCAACATCGAGGGGAAGTTCGCCGTGTTCTCGAGCACGCGATCCTTGTAGAGCGAGAACAGGTCGTTGACGACCGCGCAGTGCAGCGTGGCCAGGTGTGCGCACTGCCGGGTGGCGGCGTGGCTGGTGAAGGCGTGCAGTGCACTGGCAGATAGCCCCGCGGCCCGGGCCTTGACGGCATACGACATCTCGAAACAGGGCAGCATGCCCACGCATCGGCTGCGAGCGGCGAAGAACTCCTCGTAGGAGCCGTGGTGGTGCGTCAGCCTCATCTTCGCCAAGAACGACCGGAAGAACGTCGTGACCTCGTGCTCGATGGGCCGCCGATAGCTGCCCGCGCCGCCGATCCAGATCCGGCGCGCCAGCGCCATCAGCCTTGCACACTCGTCGAGCGTTGCAGCGAACGGGCTCGCTGAAAGCTCCAGGGGGCGCGGCGCAGCCGCCGTGGCGCGCGAGCCGGTGACGGCGTGAACCACCTCGTCGTAGCCCCACGCAATGAGCTCGCGCTGGCCTGGAGCCGCCTTGTTCGTGTCGACCAGGTCGTCCCACAGCCATGCGGCAAGAAGAAACAGGGGATAAATGAATGCGACCGCGTCTCGCTGATAGTCGTGGCGAAGCGACCATGCCGCGTAGGGGGCCGCGACGGGGACCAGCCCCCGGCGTTCCTCCGGCAGCAGCCCCGCGAGGCGAGTCTCCAGATGCCGCGCCGCCGCTCGCTGCCAGAGCGCGCCCCGCGCGCGCTCGGCAGCCGCCGCGAAGCGGCGCGGATCGAAGCGGAGCAACCCCCGATCCACCGCGCAGCTCAGTCGATCACCGTCATCGACCTCACAGGACGCCGCGTAGCCACAGGTGGACACTTTCATCTTCCAGCACTCGTCTTTCTCCGCCCCCGGGTGAGCCGTTCCAATCGAGAGCGCGGTGGACCCCCATTTCGACGGGCACTCTGCACGAGACGCCCAATCGCATCCAGCCTTCGTCGCTGGGAGTCACGCGCGACCCGGTGTCGCGCGGATGCAACGCACCACTTACGCTCGTGCAACTAGACGCAGGAACGCTCTTCAGGTCGCACGAAGTGGCGGAGGATTTCCTCCGTGACCCACTGCGTGCTTCCCCGGCACCCGGAGCGCTGCGGCGCGTGCGGGCGCCGGGCCCGTCAGCGCCGCGCGCGGGCAAGCTGCCGCGAAACGCCCGCCGCGACGGTGGCGCCCGCTTCGCGACACACGAGGCCCGACGGTCGCCGCACCAGTCGAAGCCGAAGCCCGGGCAGGCAGGCGACCAACGCGTTGCACAGCCAGCGCAGAGGCCGCGGCGTCGTGGCGAGCCGCGTCAATCGATCGGCAAGCGTGACGATTCGTCGCGCCGCGGGGCGTCGAGCGGCTCCTACTGCTCGCGAGACGCGGCGCCGGCAGAAAGCGCTTGCCGCAATGCGCGAGCGAGCGATACGGCGTCTACCACGCCGGCGCTCATGCCCTGCCTCCCGGCGGGGCTGTGGACGCCGCGTCACCCGCGAGGAGCAAGCCGCGACTGTGGTAGCGCTTGGGCGGTCGGTGCGCGGTGTTTCGCCGTTTCGTCCCTGGGGGGCGTCGTCAACGACCCGCTTCCCGCGACGCGCGTGCCGCGCCTACGAGCGTCTGGTTTTTCGGTTCGTGGCGCTCCGTCGTTTCGGCGAACGCGAGTGCGCCGCGTATCGCTCGGCGCGCGCCGACCGGCGCACGGTGGAGACTCGGGGGTGCGCGCCCGCCCGGGTCAGCCCCACGGCCGGCAAAAAGGCACGGCCGTCGAGGGGCCCGCGACGGAGCGGAGGCGCGCCCGATGCCCAGCGCAACGCAGCGGCAATCCTTCGGGTGCGCAGCGGGCCTACGCCGCTCCACTCGGCAGAACGCTGCGTCGACGGAGTCGGGTGCGCACCGCTGGCTCGCGGCCATGCTTCCTGCCATGATCGAAAATTCGTTGACCTGGACGCTCATGGCCCCGCTTCTCCCGAGTCGGCGCTCGCTTCGCGTCGGTGCACTGTGCCTTGCGCTCGTCGGAGCCGTGGGCTGCTCGGACTCGGAACGTCGATCCTGTACTCTCATCGGCTGCGCTGCTGCGGTCACCGTGGAGCTGAACCCCCGGCTGGAGGACGGACGATACGTCGTGACGGCCGCCGGCGGAGCAAAGTCCGCTCGCTGCGAGCTATCGGTCCAGGGCGGCGCCTCGACCCATTCCTGCACGGGGACGCTGAACGCCGACGTCAGTGGCTCCTCCGTCGACTCGTGGGACCATGTCAGCTCGCTGCAGATCACCATCACCCGAGGTGACCAGACGTTCGTCGACGCCGAGGTGACCCCCTCCTACGAGGAGAGTTTCCCGAACGGGCCTGGCTGCGGTCGCTGTGTCACCGCACGTGAAACGCTCCCAGTGGCTCCCTAGTGCCGTGTCCGCTGAGCCGCAATCACCAACCGCCGCGGGCCGGTCCGCCTGCGCCGGCCCGCGCTGGGGGCTCGTCTTGGACACGGCACCCCTGTTTCTCTGCGGCGCCTTCGGCGCCGACGTGCCCCGTCCGCCGCTCCAGGCAAGACGACTCTCTACCCGCGGCGACCGACAATCAGTGATTACGACTCATCGGACGGGGCACTAGCCCGGATTCTCACTGCCTGGTCACGAGGAGTCGCGTCTTTTCTCCGAGCCGCCCGCGGGTCGTGGTCGACGGGCAGCAAGTCTGCCTGCGCGCGCCCGGGCGGGCATTCTCGCGCCCTCGGTCCTCGTGTGGGGAGGGAGCCTGGCGAAGTGCTCACACGCGGGCCGACAGGGCCTTGCACCGCCTCGTTCGACGCCCCGTCCATGTCGAGCGGCAGCTCTCCGGCGCGTGTCGCCGCTCGAGAGGGAGAGGGCTCATCGAAAGCTCAGCGCCAGCCCCACGACGCCGTAGTGCAACCAGGCGAAGCTGTACACCTCGTCGTTGTCGGCGCCGCCTTCGACCATTCGATAGCCGGCGCGCAGCTCGAGACTCTCGCGAAAAGACCAGGTGGCCGCCAGCAGCAAGTCTTCTGCCCGCCCTTGCGGGGCAGCCAACGCGTCCGCGTCGAGCACGACCCCGAACGCGCCGCCGTTCGGGCGCCAGGCGAAGTGCGCGTTGAGCAGGGGAACGAAACCGGTGTTGGTCTTGCGCCGAGCCTCCGCCCCGTACAGGCTGATCTCGGCATCCCGGAGCTTTGCCGTGAAGCCGACGGCGAGGTCGAGCCCTCCGCCGCGCAGCAGGCTGTAGCGGTAGGTCAAGCGGTAGGAGTCGAAACGGTAGACGGCGAGCAGCGGTGACTGCGCGGGGTAGGTCGCGTCGAGGAACTGGACGCTGCGGCCCGCGCGGCCGCGTGCATTGACTTGCAGTGGGGCGTACAGAGCGGTGACCAGGTGGCGCCCGGCGAAGCGATAGCCCAGGCGCAGCCGAAAAGCCGGCGCGGGCGACGTCGACAGCTCGTCGACGAGCGAGAGCTTCGTGCCGCCGTCCCCCGGGATGCGGGCGTCGTTGCGGCTCGCAGTGACGACCGAGGCCTCTACCTGGGCCTCGACACCAGCGCCTGCCCGACCCACCCACAACGCCACGGCGAGCAGCGCCGGCCCGGTCGAAAGCCTCTTCCACATGACCTCTTGCCTTGCCGGATTCGCCCCGCGGGCGGCAAGCAGAACATGAGCCCCGAGCGGCTCTGGGGCCTTCCGGCGCGGACGCCGGCGCTCCGCGGGGGCCTGCGGCGGGCCGCGAGGCGCCGAGGGGGTCCAGCCCGGTGAGCTGCACCGGACGGCCCCGGGGTCGAGCGGTCTTCGAGGTAGCGACTCGGGATGCTCTCTCTCGGCGCGTCCGCGATCCACAGGGCGGCGAGCTTGGCGGCACATGCGACGTGCAGCGGAGCGACATCGCGGACGCGCCATGGCAAGCCGACGGCGGGGGGCGGAACGACGTGGCCATGGCCCCTGCGTAGGCCGCACCTCAGCGGGCGCGTCGCGTGGTGGTCGGCCTGGTGCGGTATGGACGAGGCGGAAATTTCCCCGGGAGCTGGCGGGCGCACGCCGCCCCGGGCGGACGGTCATCTTCGGGAAGCGAGCCTTTTCTGGCACGCCGCCGTGCTGGACAGGCGGAGCCCGAGCCCTCACTATCTCGATCGGATCGCGCGGGTCGGGCGAGGGCCGAGCCTCGCAGCGGAAAGAAGTCACCACGACATGAGGGATTGCTGTGAAGGTGCCGCGCGCCCCGAGCCAGGGGGCGTCGAGCGGCGCGCGCGGCTGGCTTCGGGCGCCGTCGGGGCTCGCGCCGTGGGGGAGCGGGTCGGCTGCGGGCTGAGTCTCGGGTGTGGCGCGGCGCTGGCGGCGGCGGCGCCCAAGTGCCCCGTTTGCCTGGCGGCGTACCTTTCGGTGTTCGGCGTGGGCGCTGGCGCGGCGGCTTCGATCCATCCCTGGATGCGGCCGGTGGGGGCGGCGGTGTGCCTGGGCGCCGTCGCGCTGCTCTTCGCGCGTTGGCGAAGGAGCGAGCGCCGCCGCAGCGCCTGAGCGCCGTGGCTGGGACGAGGTGCTGTGGCAGGGCGGGGTGCCGTGACCGCACCGCGCCGTCGCGCTCACTCGAGCGAATGGGATGCTCGACGGCGTGCGTTCGGGCCGAGCCGCGGCGCGGTGAAGGGACTCTCCGAGCGCACCGTCTCGATCCTCGCGAGCGCGCTCGTGCCACTGGGCCTTGCGTTGCGTTGGGGGGCTTTCGGGCGGCGCTCCGGCGTCGGCCCTCGGCGCGGTTCGATCGGA
Organism: Polyangiaceae bacterium; assembly: GCA_050299315.1. Lineage (GTDB taxonomy): Bacteria > Myxococcota_A > Polyangia > Polyangiales > Polyangiaceae > SZUA-265. The sequence goes on along the minus strand of JBNKVS010000088.1, from coordinate 335,893 downwards.
GGGTGCGGCGAGGCTTGCCCGCGCCGCACGCCTTTCGATGGAGCGCCGGAGCGCTCCGGGGGATTGGTGGGGGGCGACACGAAGGGGACGGGCGCGCCATGGCTTCTGCTCGCCGAGTGCGACAAGGGATGCGGCTTGCGTCCCGGCGAGAGCGGTTCGCGTTGCGGCGCGCTCAGCGCTGGAGCAGCGCCGCGAGCTGCCTCAGGCGCTCGTCGCGCCCGCCTGCTCGCTCGGTCGCGAGCTGAACGGCGAGCGCTCCGAGCGCGCGATAAGCGTCCGCCAGATCGGGCTGGTCGACTTGCAGGGTGGCCAACTGCTCTTGCACGAGCCGCGCATCGCCGCGCGCGATGGGGCCCGTCAGGGCTGCCGCGGGGCCGAGCTGAAGAACGTTGTCGAGCGTGGTGGTCACCAGCCCTCGCAGCAGCCGACTGGCTTCGGGTCGAGAGAAGCCTGCTTGCTCGTAACAGCGCAGCGAAGCTTCGAGCAGGGCCGCGAGGTAGTTGCTCGCGAACACGGCGCCCAGGTGGTACTGCGGGCACGGCGACGGGGGCAGGCGAAAGGGGGCGCCGCCGATCGCGCGAAGCAAGGGCTTGAGCACGCCGAGGGCACGGCCCGTGCCTTCGACCCCGCAGCTCGTTCCCGGAAACGCCCGGACGGAACGCGACGGCTCCGCGAAGCTGTGCAGCGGGTGAGCCCGCGCCACCTGGGCTCCCGCCTGCTGGGCGGCGCGCAGCGCTTCGAGCCCCACGGCCCCGCTGCAGTGAAACACCAGCGTTTCGGTCGAGAGCCATCCGGCTGCGGCCAGCTCCGCCGCGACGCTCTCGATGGCGGCATCGGAGGTGGAGATCATGACCAGATCGGCGGCCTGCAGGGCGCGCGCCTGGGCGGCCGCGCGCCCTTGCCCGATGAACTCGATGGCGTGCTCGGCGCTCGACCGGGAGCGGTTGACGACCTGCGCAACCTGTAGGGCGCCCCGGGCCGCCCACAGGTGACCGAGCACCCTGCCGACTCTTCCGGCTCCGACGATGTGGAGGGTCTCGACCATGGGAGACCTTCGTAGCGCGAACCGGCGCAGTGGGCATTTCGAGTCGTTGGGTCAACGGGCCGCGCGAGGCTCGTTCCCGGTGAAGAATGTCGCTGCGAGCCCGAGCCCCCCCGCGGGGTGGGGGTCTCGGGCTCGCGCTTTTTGCGAACCAGGCTCGCCTCGCGCGCGCGATGGGTCGGGCGTTCCGCGCCCATCGAGGGCCGAGAGCGCCCGCCGAGAGCGCGGGGTGGCTGGCGCCGCGCCCGCTCGGGGTCAAGACCTTGCCAAGGCCCAACGGGGGGTGCGATACCCTCGCACTGCACTCTCTTTATCTTGCTTTGCTTTGCGCGCGGGGCCCCTCGCGCCCCGGGGAGCCTCGTGCCGACAGCATTTCGCGCTCTTCCGCTGCTGCCCGCCGCGGTCTGCCTGCTCGCCCTGGCGCGCGGGGCGGCGGCGGGCCCCCGGGGTGGAGCGCTCCTCGGGGCGGGCCGAGCGGCTGCCTCCACGAGCGCAACAACCCGGGTTTTGGCCCCGGGGGCCGCGCAGCCGTCGCCGGGGTCGAGCGCGCCCGCGGCGGCGGCCGCCCCCGAACCCGCCGGGCAAGAGAGCTCGACCCCGAAGCGGTCCCATCCTTCGCCGGGAGCGGCCGGCGCGCCCCCCGACCAGAAACGCCCGATGCCCAACTACGCCCTCGAGCCGCGCGCCTCGGCGGGCTCCCAGCTGCTGTGGGTGCCGCGGGTGTTGCTCTGGCCGCTGTACGCCCTGACGGAGTACGGCGTGCGCCGGCCCGCTCGTGGCTTGGTGCAGTACGCCCAAGAGCACTACTGGTTCGAGCACATCGACGAGTGGTTGACATTTGGGCCGAACGACGAGTTTCGGTTGACGCCGGAGTTCGTGCTCGACCTCGGGTTTCGTCCGCGCGGCGGCGCGACCATCACGTGGAGCGGCGCGCTGGTGGAGCGCAACAGGATGAGCCTCTCCGTGGACGCTGGTCGCGGAGGGTGGACGACCACCTTTCGCGATCGGTGGTCGCCCGCCGACGATCAAAAGCTCGAGGTCTCGGTGCTGCACTCGCAGCGCCAGGATCTCACCTACTGGGGCCTGGGGCCCGACGCGGACGAGCTGCGGGAGCGATACGGCCTGACCACTACCCAGCTCCGCGTGGCCTATGCCACCGCGGCCTGGCGCAGCAGCCACTGGGGCTACGAGGTCGCGGCGGCGCGCCGCGATCTGCGCGCCGACGGCGAGGCGTTTTCGCCCGACTACCAGCTGGGGCGGATGGGCGTGGAAGCGGTGCTGGACACGCGCCTTCCGCGCCATGCCCCGAGCGATGCTCCGAAGGTCATCGACTGGGTCTCGCCGGCCGGCACCGGCCTTCGCGTGGCGGCGCGAGCCGCGCTGGTGGGAATCATCGATTCGGTCTCTTCTCGCCCGAGCTTCGAGACGGCCAGCTCCTGGCTCGACTACGGTGGCAGCCTCGCCGGCTACTGGGACGTGACGGGCGCCCAGCGCAGCATCGGCTTGTGGCTCGGCGCGCAGTTCGTCGAGCCCGTGATGAGCGAGGGGCAGATCCCGTTTCTCGAGGGCGTCACCCTGGGGGGAGAGTACCCGATGGCGGGGCTGCGCCGGCAGCGCTTGGTCGGGGAGAGCTCGGTTGCCGCCCGGCTCGACTACCGCTGGCCGATCTGGGTGAGCTACGATGCGGTGATGGGCGTCGCCGTGGGGAACGTATTCGGCCAGCAGCTGCGCGGCTTCGCCTTCGAGCGGCTGCGGGCCAACTTCGATTGGGGGATCCGCACGACGGGGTTTCGGGACCAGAGCTTCGCCTTCCTGGTTGGTGTGGGGACCAGCAGCTTCGAGTCGGGGGCGGAGCTGCAGGAGATTCGCTTCGTTACCGGCTCTTCGAGCCGCTTCTGAAGGCGTGGGGTGGGTGTACTGATGGCGATTGGGCGTTCGACCCGACCTGATCGAGGGGGGCGGGCCTCCGAGGCGCGGCGTCGCCGCTGCCCTGTCGCGTTTGCGCTGCCGGTCGCCGCAGCTCTCTCGGGCCCCGCGTGTGCCCCAGCGGGGGGGGGGCCGCGCCCGCTCACGGCGGCCGACCCTCTGCTCGAAGACACGGATCGCCGCCCGTTCATCGGCCCGCCCGCGTCCTACGAGACCTCCCAGCTCAGCGACGGTCTCGACAAGACCGTGCTGCGACCGCTGCCCGAGTGGCTGCGCTTCGACGTGCCGGGCCGCGAGGCGATCAACATCAACACGCTCGATGAGGTACCCGACTCGAGCTGGTTCGAGAATCGCCACGCCGTCGGGCGGCTGCCGCCCGCGCGGTGGGTGGCTGGGCCTTGCCAGGGCGAGGCGCCCGTCGGCCCGTGGACGGTCGTGAGCGGGAAGGGCGCCGGCGCCGCGCCGGGGTTCGTCGCGCAGGCGGCCGATGGTCGCAAGGGCCTGATCAAGTTCGACAATCCCTCGCAGGGGCCTCGAGCCTCGGCGGCGGACGTGATCGTCTCGCGCATGTTTCACGCCGTCGGGTACTTCGTGCCGTGCAACCGGGTCCTGAAGCTGAGCCCGAGCGATTTCCGCGTGTCGCCGGAGGCGACCAAGAAGGACCGGTTCGGAGTCAAACAGCCGCTGACCGAACGGGAGGTGGCCGAATCGCTCGCGCAGGTGCCACGGCAGGGCGATGGAAGCATTCGCGCCCTGCTCAGCGAGTGGCTTCCGGGTCGCCCACTCGGCGCGTTTCGCTTCGAGCGCACGCGCGAAGGCGATCTCAATGACATCGTGCCGCACGAGCACCGACGAGAGCTGCGCGGCCTCAGGCTGCTCGCAGCGTGGGTCGCGCACAAAGACCAGCGCGAAGAGAACACCTTCGTCAGTTGGATCGAGGTGGCGCCCGGGCTCGGGTGGGTGAAGCATGCCTTCATCGATTTCGGAGATTGTTTTGGGCACTACACCGGGCCGTCGAACCTGGCGCGGCGCCTCGCCGGGCACGCGCACGCCGTCGACCTCGGGCAAATCCTCGGGGACGTGTTGGGGCTCGGCATGATCACCCGACCCTTCGAGCGCGAGCGCTTCGGACCCACGCAGGAGATCTTCGCCTACTACAACGCGCTTCACTTCGACCCCGAGGCGTGGAAGGCCGTCTACCCGAATCCGGCCTTCGACCACATGACGGAGCGGGACGGCGCATGGATGGCGCGCAAGCTGGCGCGCTTCCGCGAGCCGGAGCTGCGCGCGCTGATTCGGGAGGGGCTCGACGGTTACCCAGAGTATGCCGCGGAGCTGCTGCGAGTCATGGTGGCGCGCCGCGAGCTGATCCTGAGGCGATACCTGACTCGTCTTTCCGCGTTGCACGCGCCCGTCTTGAGGGGCGCTGCCGAGCGGCCCGAGCTGTGCCTGGAGGATCTCGCGGTTTTTTCGGGCATCGCGCCGGCACAGGCTCGCACCGCTCGCCTGCTCGGGGGGGGCGAAAAATCGAGGCCGCTCGCCGTCTCGCTCACTGACGCGCAGGTGTGTGTGGCGCTGCCTGCATCCCGGCGCAGAGCCGATCGATTGACAGACCTCTTGCTCGAGCCCCTCCGCGCCGGGGCGACCGGCAGCGCAGCGGTCGAGCTCCTGGAGCGCGCCGACGAGCCGCTGGGCTACCGGGTCGCGGGGTTGAGGCGCTGGTGAGTGGGCGCGGCTAGCCCTGCGGCGGCGGTGGAGTGTGACCCCGCTCGCGCGCCCCGTGGGTCGCGACGGCCGGCCCTCGCAATCTCCGTGCGCGTGGCGGGCGGCATTGCCTTCGAGGGGGGGGCGGGACCCGCTCACAGCCCGCCGGCGACCACCAGCCCCAGCGCGTTGGGCGCCAACAGCGGTAGCGCCCGGACCCCCGAGCCCGGCTCGGCGGGGCTCGGGGACGAGTAGTACATCCAGTCCGTCAGCCAGTAGCCGATCGAGAACCCCACGGCTCCGCCCGTGACGATGTCGGTCGCCCAGTGGTTCGAAGAAACGAGGCGCATCGCACCGGTCAGCAGCATGGCCGTCACCGACACGCCGCACGCGGCCACGTCCGCCTCGCGGCTGCCGTACAGTGGAACGTTGAGGTGGTGAGCGCACATCAAGCCGGCGTGCACGCCCGCTGTGGAGGTGTGCCCGCTGAAGAACGAACGGAAGCGCTGCCCGCGCTCGCATTGCGGCACGAAATCGGGGTCGATGTCGCACTCCTGCCCGTAGGGTCGCTCGCGCGCGCTCAGGCGTTTTGCCAGTTGCGTGGCGAGCGTCGACAGGCCCAGCATCTCCGCGTTGATGACGCTCATGCGCCAGGCCACGTCGAGCCGGCCGTGCACGCCCCACGCCACGATCACGTTGTCCACCAGGAAGGTCCCGGCGAAAAGCCCTGCGTTGATGAGGTCGCTGACGTTGCCGGCGAACCGCCGTTGGCCTTCGGTGCCGGCCCGCGCCTCATTGTGCAACATCGCGTCGAACAAGATGGGCCCTTGCCACCGGGGGGAGTCGACCTCGCCCAGAAGACGGTCGTTGAGAAGGGGTGCCACGAGCAACAGCGGCGTAGCGACGTACTCGGTCCAGCCGACGGGGCGGGGCCCTCCCAGCTCATCCCGCAGCGGTGGCTCGGGGGCGGAGGGCTGTTGTGCGAGCGCCGGCCGTGCGAGCGCGGCGCAAGCTACAGCTGCGACCGCCAGAGCGGATGATAATCCTGACCGGACCACTCGGCGTTCCACGCGGTGATCTCCCTCTGCCAGCAGTGCAGAGCCGGATCGTCCGCGGGAACCGCACCTTCGGAAAGGCGCCGAGCCAGCTGGGCCCCGCTGAACGGTCCTCCGTTGTCCTCCGCGAGAAAGCACGCCACCTCGCCCTCGATGAGTCCGCACCATTCGCGAGGCTCCAACAGCGAGCCGGCGCCCCCGTAGGGCGATTCCAGCATGAATTCCTGCTGCGACTCCTCGCATGTGATCGGGTCGCGGAAGGTGCCGACCGCCATGCGATCGTCCTCTCCCGAGCACCCTGCCAGTGGGGTCGCGAGAAGCGAGGTCGTGAGAGACAACGTGGCGAGGCGGAGGAGGCGCGACTGACTCATGTGGGTGCGGCAGTGCGGGCGCATCGGAAACAGAGCCCACCGTGTCTAAGTAGCCCGAGTTGGCGGCGCTTGCAAAACCCTCTCGGGGGGCGAAGGCCCAACACTCGCCCTCATCGTCATTTTTCAATCAGACCGTGCCTGCCGGGAGCAGTCCAGCGGCAGATTGTGCTCGCGGCGCCTGCCCAGGCGCACTTGCTCCTACCGCCGGGGTGGGCAGGCGTGCGACTTTTCCGGCGTTGGGCTCGCCGGGCTCTGGGCGCACCCCACCGGTGTGCGCCCGCAGGAGCTCGCGCGCGATGCTCCGGTTGCGCAGGCGATGAGCCGGACGTTGGCCGGGCTCGCGGCGCAGCGCGCCAACCCACGAGCGGTGGGACGGTGTTGCACGTTTCCGCGCCGCGTCCCCCCCGCGGGGCGGCGGTTTCGGTCGGCGAGTCGTCGACGGCCCTCGCCAGACGACTCACGCAGGAGCCAGGGCACCTCGGTCAGGCGGGGCCAAGGCCGTCGGGGCCAGGCCGAACCGACTCCGCGCGGCCACCAGCCGTCCTGCCCCGCGGGACCTCGTATTGCCTCTTTCGGCGCCGGAGGTGGAAAGCTGGCCCGGTTTGCGCCTCCCACCCCCCGCGGGCGAGCGCGCTGGGCCCCGCCGAGGGGCCCGGGCGGCTCAGGGCCGCTCGAACTCTCGAAGGGTCTCTCCCGTGTAGACCTGTCGGGGTCGGTGGATGCGCGCGCCTTCCGCGCGCTGCTCCAGCCAGTGGGCGATCCAGCCCGGCAGGCGCCCGAGAGCGAACATCACGGTGAACATGTTCGTCGGGATCTTCATCTCTCGGTAGATGATGCCGCTGTAGAAGTCGACGTTCGGATACAGCTTGCGCTTGACGAAGTACTCGTCCCTCAGGGCTTCCTCCTCGATGCGCATCGCGAGCTCGAGCAGGGGATCGTGCACGCCGAGCTCGTCGAAAAGCCGATCCGCGGCGGACTTCAACAGGGCCGCTCGCGGGTCGAAGTTCTTGTACACGCGGTGGCCGAAACCCATCAGGCGCGTCTTGCTCTTGCCATCCTTTACCGCCGCGAGAAACTTCTTGTAGTCTCCTCCGTCGGCTTGGATGGCCTCGAGCATTTCGATCACGGCCTGGTTCGCGCCGCCGTGCAGCGGACCCCACAGGCTACAGATTGCGGCGGAGATCGAGGCAAAGAGGTTCGCTCCGCTCGAGCCGACCATGCGCATGGTCGAGGTGCTGCAGTTCTGCTCGTGGTCCGCGTGAAGAATGAGCAGGAGGTTCATCACCTCCTCCATCAGCGGATTGACAACGTACTCTTCCGCCGGCACGGCGAACATCATGCGCAAGAAGTTCCCCGGCAGGGTCAGGCTGTTGCTCGGGTAGATGAAAGGCTGCCCCACGGATTTCTTGTACGCGAAGGCCGCCAGCGTGGTCGACTTGGCGAGCACCCGGATGATGTTCATGTCGAGAGTTTCTTCGTCCTCCGGGTAGAAGGAAGAGAGCGAGGCGAACATCGCGGCCATGATGGCCATCGGGTGGGCGTGCGGCGGGTACCCCTCGTAGAACTTTTTCATGTCCTCGTGCAGAAGGGTGTGCCGCGTGAGCTGGGTGCAGAAGCTCTTCAGCTCCGGCGCCGCGGGGCGCTTGCCGTGGATCAGCAGGTAGGAGACTTCTGCGAAGGTGGAACGCTTGGCGATCTGCTCGATGGGGTAGCCGCGGTAGCGAAGGATCCCCTTGTCTCCGTCGATGAAGGTAATGCTGCTCTCGCACGAGCCGGTGCTCGTGTAGGCCGGGTCGAGCGTGATCAGCCCGGTATCGGTGCGCAGCTTTCCGATGGCGAGCGCCCGCTCGCCCTCAGAGCCCTCCACGATTGGGATCGAGTATTCCTTGCCATCATACTGCAACGTTGCATCGCTCATTTTCTTGTTTGCCTTTCCTCAGCTCCGCCACCCCAGCACGGCTCTCGTTTCCAGAATGTCTTGCGTGGGGCGCTGTGGGCACAACGCCCCCCCTGGATGCCCCAGGGTCTGCGGGGTCAATCCGCCCCGCTCGGCCGCGCCTCGAGCATCTCCCGTGTTAGTAGCTTGTTCTCCTCGTAGTCCACGGGCACCTCGATCAGGTGAACGCCGCCGGCGTCGAGGGCCGCCTTCAGTTGGGGCAAGAAGTCCTCCGTCTTTTCGACGCGCGAGCCGGCCACGCCGTACGCGCGCGCGTACTGAACGAAATCCGGATTGCCGAAGTCGAGGCCGAAGTCCGCCAGGCCGAGCGCTTCCTGTTTCCACTTGATCATGCCGTAGCCGTCATCTCGCAGAACGAGCACCACCAGGTCGAGCTTCATGCGCACGGCCGTCTCCAGCTCCTGGGAATTCATCATGAACCCTCCGTCCCCGCAGATCGCCACGACGCGGCGGGACGGGCAAACGAGCGCTGCGGCCATCGCCGAGGGCAAGCCGGCGCCCATCGTGGCCAGGGCGTTGTCGAGCAGCACCGTGTTGGGCTGATAGGCGGGGTAGTTCCTCGCAAACCAGATTTTGTACATGCCGTTGTCGAGCGCGATGATCCCGTCCTCTGGAACGGCGGCTCGCACGTCGCGCACCAGCCGCTGCGGCTTGAGGGGGAAGCGGTCGGAGTTCGAGCGGGCCTGCAGGAGCGGGGCGTGGCTCTGTTTGGCGTCGAGAAAGCAGGCGGTTTCCCAGTGCGACTGATGGGTGATGCGCTCTCCCATCTGCCAGATGGCGTTGGCTACGTCCCCGATGACCTGGTAGCGAGGGAAGTAGACGGGGTCGACTTCGGCGGGGCTGTAGTTGACGTGGATGACCTCGGGGCCGCCTGCCGCATGCATGAAGAAGGGCGGCTTCTCGACGACGTCGTGACCGACGTTGATGATCAGGTCAGCGGAATCGGCGGCCCGGTGAAGGTAGTCGTGGTCGGAAAGGGCGGCCGTACCGAGGCACAGCTCGGACCGTTCGTCGAGCACACCCTTGCCCATCTGCGTCGTGAAGAAGACGATCTGGGTCTTGTCCACGAAGCGCTGCAACATGCGGCTGGTCATGGTGCGGTTGGCGCCCGCCCCGATGAGCAGCAGCGGCCGCCTGGCTTCCTCGATGCGCTGGACGGCGATCGCCACCGCCTTCTCCTCGGCCGCGGGGCGCCGAATTTGCTCGATGGGGAAGAGGAAGTCGTCGCCCGTCTCCTCGGCGGCGATATCCTCGGGCAGCTCCAGGTGAACGGCGCCGGGGCGCTCTTGCTCCGCGATGCGAAAGGCCTCGCGCACACGGGAAGGGATGTTGCCGCCGTGCACGATCTGGTGCGCGAACTTGGTGACGGGCCCCATCATCTCCACGACATCGACGATCTGGAAGTGCCCTTGCTTGCTCGTCTTGATCGGCTTCTGGCCGGTGATCATCAGCATCGGCATCGCGCCGAGCTGGGCGTAGGCTGCCGGCGTCATGAAGTTCGTGGCGCCGGGCCCGAGTGTCGAGAGAGCGACGCCCGTGCGCCCCGTCAGGCGCCCGACGGTTGCCGCCATGAAACCCGCGCCCTGCTCGTGCCGGGTCACGATCAGGCGAATGCTCGAGTGTCTCAGCGATTCGAGCAAATCCAGGTTCTCCTCGCCCGGGATCCCGAAAATGTATCGAACGCCCTCCTGTTCGAGGGCCCGTATCATCAGATCGGAGGCTTTCATGAACGTGTCCTTTCGGGCTACGGAACTCTCGCTAGCGGAGCCGGCGTGGGCGGTCGAAGCGGTGGGGCAGGGACCTCAAGGCGTTCTCAGCACGAGCAGGCGCGGCTCCGTCATGTCTTCCATGGCCCAGCGGATCCCCTCGCGACCGAGCCCCGAGTCCTTGACGCCCCCGTACGGCATGTGGTCGACGCGCCAGGAGGGCACGTCTCCGATCACCACCCCGCCGACTTCGAGGGTGTCCCAGGCTTCGTAGGCTCGGTAGATGTCGCGGGTGAAGATCCCCGCCTGGAGCCCGAACGAGCTGTCGTTGACCTCGACGAGGGCTGCCGAGAAATCCGTGAAGCGGCTCAAGATGGCAACGGGCCCGAACGCCTCTTGATTGCGTAGGTCTTGATCGTCGGGCACGCCTTCGACCAGCGTCGCCTCGAGCATCGCGCCCCTTCGCTGGCCGCCGCACAGTAGCGTCGCGCCGGCCTCTCGGGCAGCGGTCAGCCAGCGCTCGAGCCGCTCGGCCTCTTTCTCCGATATCATCGGGCCGATGAACGTGCTTTCGTCCTTCGGGTTGCCCGAGACGAGTTGGCGCGTCTTCTTCACGAGCTTTTCCCTGGCCTCTTCGTAGATCGAGTCGTGGAGCAGGATGCGCTGCACGCCGATGCAGCTCTGCCCGGACTGGTAAAAGGCCCCGAAAAGGATCCGCTCGATGGCGTCGTCCAGGTTCGCCGTTTCGTCCACCACGCAGGCGGCGTTGCCACCGAGCTCGAGCACGACCTTCTTCTTCCCCGCCTTCGCCTTGAGGTCCCAGCCCACTGCCGGCGAGCCCGTGAAGCTGAGTAGCTTGAAGCGGTCGTCCTCCGTGAAGAGGCGTGCTCCGTCGCGCTTGCACGGCAGCACGGAGAAGGCGCCCTTCGGCAGGTTCGTCTCCGCCAGCACCTCGGCGATGATCAGCGCGCCGATCGGCGTGAGGCTCGCCGGCTTGAGCACGACGGGGCAGCCGACGGCCAGCGCCGGAGCCACCTTGTGGGCTGCGAGATTGAGCGGGAAGTTGAAAGGGGAAATGAAGGAGCACGGCCCGATGGGGACGCGTTTCCACATGCCTTGGTAGCCTCTCGCCCGCGCGCTCACGTCGAGCGGCATCACCTCGCCGAGCTGGCGCACGGATTCTTCGGCCGCCAGGCGAAAGGTGTCGATCAGCCGCGTGACCTCTCCCCGGCTGTCCTTGATCGGCTTGCCCGCCTCGATGCAGAGGCTCTCGGCCAGCTCGTCGAAGCGCTCCGAGAAGCGCCGAACGCAGTGTGCGAGCACCTCCTGCCGCTCGTAGGCAGCGAGCTTGCGCATCGGCTGGGCGGCGCGGACCGCCGCATCGATGGCGCGGTCGATGGCGGCTTCGTTCGCCAGCGCGACTCGCGTCGCCACCTCCCCGGTGAACTTGTCGACGACTTCGAGGTCTGCGTTGGCGAAGACCGGCTCGTTCGCCAGGTAGTACGGATATTTTTCCTTCAGCATGTCGTGTAACCCCGCGCAGGGTATGCTTGCCGGCTGCGCGCCTGCAACGATTGCGTCTCGGTGAGAGCGCCGCGCAGCCGGATTCGTGGCTGACCGCTCCAGCCCGTTGCGCGGGCTCGCGGGGGCTCCCAGCGGCTTCGCTTCGCCGCGCGGCCCGTGCGGCCCGCCGCTGCCATCCGGCGGGCCGAAACGCCGAAATGCAGAGCCCGACGATGAGCGGGCGGCTGGCAGACGCTCGGCTCGGCGGCGAGCACCGTGGGTCGGATCGTGCGGCGCTGCCGGCAGAGCACGGCTGGCACCGCGCCATCGAGCGACCTGGACGGGCTCGCGACCGCGCTCGGCTCGGCGCAGTCCCTTTGCGCGGTCATCGACGAGAGCTCGCGGCGGAGTGCCGAGGTCGTCCAGAGCCTCGTTCGCCTGCTCGGCGCCGCACAGCAGCGAGGAGCGGCTCCGGAACGCCTGGAAGAAGCGCGCTGCGGCTCCTCCCGCACGAGGGTCGGGTGCGGATGATCGCGGCCGTCGAGCCCGCAGGGCCGCCCAGCGCGGCTCCGGCATTGCCCGGCCGCCGCGCGGAAACCGGCGCCGCCGCGTCGCCCTCGTCCGGAGAAGAAGCCGGGAGTCGTTCCCTCCGCGGGGGGCCGGCCACGACCGCTCCCCCCTCGGGGTCGGCTCCGCGGCGGCGGCCCGCCGCGCTCGACCGCCCCGGGCTCGCTGGGGGGAACCGGGGGTCGGCGCGCGGGCTGCGGGCGCCGGCCCCGCCGGCCCGAAGCCAGCCCTGGGCGGGGGCTCGGCGTGGTGAACGACCGCGCGCGAGTGGGGGGCGCCGCGGAGGGCGACCCACACGCTCCGAGCCAGGGGCGCGAGGCCGTGGCCCGCCCGCCGGGCGCGGCGGCCCGCGGGGGGGGGCCGCGGCGAAGGCGCCTCGCGTGGGGCCGACTTCGGCCGCGGCGCACCGGCGCCGGATCGGCCCCGGGGTGCTTCGTGAATCGCGCCTCGGGCGCTCGCCCTCAGAACGTGCGGATCGGGGTCTCCGCGGGTGCGGCGAGCAGCCGTTCCAGCTCGTCGTCGAGCCGCACGAGCGTGAGCGAGGCCCCGGCCATCTCGAGCGACGTGCAGTATTCGCCCACGTAGTTGCGCCCGATCCGCAGCCCGCGCTGCTCGAGCTGCTTGTGCGCGATTCCGTAGAGCAGGTACAGCTCGCTGATGGGCGTGCCGCCGAGGCCGTTGACCATGAGCGCCACGCGGTCCCCCTGTTGGTAGGGCAGGTCCGCCACGAGGGCGTCGAGCAAGAGGTTGACGATTTCCTCGGCGCTCTGGCGTGCGGCCCGCCGCCGGCCGGGCTCTCCGTGGATGCCGACGCCGATTTCCATCTCGCTTTCGGATATTTCGAAGAGCGGGCTGCCTTTCGACGGAGGAACGCACGAGCTCAGCGCGACGCCCATGGTGCGGGTCACGCCGTTGACCTTCGTTCCCAGATCCACGAGCGAATCCAAGTCCATGCCCTGTTCGCTGGCGGCCCCGAGCGCCTTGATGACGAAGAAGTTGCCGGCCACCCCGCGGCGGCCGACCGTGTACGTGGAATCAGACACGGCGACGTCGTCGTCGATAATCAGGGTGCGCACGTCGATGCCATCCGCTTCGGCCAGCTCGGCCGCCATTTCGAAGGCGAGTCGATCTCCCGTGTAGTTGTTGACCAGGTAGAGGACGCCCCGCTCGGAGCGCATGATCTTGGTCGTTTCCGTCACGTAGTCCACGGGAGGAGCCGAGAACACATCTCCCGGGCACGCGGCGTCCAGCATTCCGCGGCCGACACACATCACGTGCGCCGGCTCGTGCCCGGAGCCGGAGCCCTGGATGATCGAGACCTTTTCTCGGCTTGGTGAGCCCTTGCGGATGATCAGGTTGTACTCGGGTACGTAGCGAAGCGCCTCGGGGTTGGCGAGCGCCAGGCCCTGGAGCATCTCCGGGACGAACTGCTTGGGATCGTTGACGAACTTTCTCATGGCGGAGCCCTTTCTCGGGGGGTCGACGATGGATGGCGAACGGCCATCGCGAGGGGATACGAGGCGGAAGGAAGCGCCCAGGAAGCCAACGCCGGCAAAGCCGCCGGCGAACAGCCCCCTGGGGAGAAGGATCAGTCGCGAAACGCGGTGCAGAGTTCGCGCGCGATCAGGGCAATGGCCGCTGCCCCCGGGTCGATCGAGCCGCGGCTGCGCTCGCCCGTATAGGCAGCGCGGCCTCGCCTCGCCACCAGCTCTCGCGTTGCCTCGGCCGCGGCCTGTGCGGCTTGCGCCGCCGCGGGCAAAGCCCCCGCGAGGGAAGCCCCGCGCTCGAGCTCGGCGCGCAGGGCTCGGGTGAACGGATCGAGCGCGTCGAGCAGCGTCTTGTCGCCGACAGCGGCGCTGCCTCGCTTCTGGATGCCCGCGAAGGCGGCCTCGAGCATCTCGACCACCGCGGCGCCATCGAGGGTCGGCTTGGCGCTCGCGACCACGGCAGCCCGCAGAAACGCCGTGCCCCAGAGCGGGCCCGATGTGCCGCCGCAGCGGCTGGTGAGCGCGAGCGCCACCTTTTTCAGGAAGGCCCCGGCATTTGCTCCGTCGGCGCCCCGGTCGATACCCCCGTTGGAGGCTTGCATTTCTTCCAGCACTCGCTCGAACCCGCGCGCCAGCGAGAAGCCGAAGTCCCCGTCCCCGACGACCGAGTCCAGGTCGCCGAGGTGCTTCTCGTTGTCGATGGCGGTGCGCGCGATGCAGCGAACGACGCGCTCGAGGGCGGGTGGCTGCGGCGACTCGCTCGGTGGCCGTGGGCCGTGGCGCTGCGCCCGCGTTTCGCCTGGCCGGATGGATTGGTTCGACATCTGCTCGGCTCCCTCTCGCTGGCTCGGCGCCTTCGGCCCCGACTCCTTTTGCTGCCGCCTCAACCCTGCGGTGCTTCCCCGCTGCCGGTGGCCGCGGCGGCCTCCGCGGGCCCCAGGAGGCACCGCTGCAAATCCTCCAGCCGCAGGTATTCGGCCGGGCGTGCCGGGCTGCGGTTCTCGAGAACCGAGAGCGGCACGCCCGGATCCCCGAGGTGATCGACGACGAGCAACGCCTCGGCGAAGGACTGCTGCGCCGTGTAGCTGCTCACGGTGACGAGGCAACGGAGGCCGGCGCCCCGCGCCGCGAGCAGCCCGGCGCGCGAGTCCTCGATGACCAATGTGCGGGCCGGGTCCGCCTCCAGGCGCCTGAGCGCGAGCTCGTAGATGTCCGGCGCCGGCTTCTTGCGTGCGACCATGTCACCGGCGAAGACCCCGGCGAACGCGCTCGCTCCCGGGCCACCCGCGGCGACCTGCAGGACCGCCTGCACCGACTCCAGCGCCGAGGTGGAGGCGACTGCGAGCCGCCATCCGGCGGCGAGCGCTTCGTCGATCAGCCGGCGTACGCCGGGCCTCGGGGGAAGCTCGCCGGCTAGCACGCGCCGTGTGTACAGCTCGGTCTTGTGCCGATGCCAGCGCGCCACCTCGTTGGCCCGACTCGCGCGATCGCTCGGGAGCCCCGCAGCCGCGATGAGCTCGGCAGTCAGCAGGCTCGTCAGGCGCTCCTTGCCCCCGCCGATCGCGAGCTTGTGCTCGTAGTCTCGCTCGGACCAGCGCACGGGGAGGCCGAGGTCCTCGAACATCTGATTGAACGCGGGCAGATGGCCGTGGCGCTCCGTGTCGGCGAGCACCCCGTCGCAGTCGAAGATCAACGTGGGCTGCGCGCTCATGCGCCCTTGCCCTCGCTGCCGAAGAGCAGCAAGAAGTGCTTTGCCATCTCCACCACGCGCCCGCGCACGAAGCGCAGCAGTCGTGGCGGGTCGGCGCAGGTTGCGTGGTCCCGGAAGAAGTCGCGGTGCGCGTCGAGGTAGCAGAGCTTGAGCGCCGTGGAGATGTTGACCTTGGCGCAGCCGCGGCGGATCAAATCCGAGAACTGGGCGGCGCTGAGCCCGCTGCCCCCGTGCAGACAAATGGGCACGGGCACCTCGGCGACGAGGTCCGAAACGCGCTGTGCGTTCAGCTTCGGCTCGGAGCGGTAGACGCCGTGTGCGTTGCCGATGGCCGGGGCGAAGATGTCCACTCCCGTGGCCCGGACGAAGCGCACCGCCGTTTCCAGCGAGTAGATGTCCGCCACCCGGTCAGAGCCGATGCCGTCCTCGACGCCGGTGATGCCTTCGATCTCTCCTTCCACCTCGGCGCCGCGGGCGCGTGCTTCCGCCACGACCTCGAGGGTTTGTCGCTGGTTTTCCTCGACGCTCGGCAGGTGCGATCCGTCGAAAAGAACGGAGCTGTAGCCGATTGCGAGGCAGGCCCGGATCATCTCGCGGTCGGGGCAGTGGTCGAGGTGGAGCGAGACCGGGACGGGAGCCGGCTCGGCGAACGCGCGGAACATCGCGTACAGCGGCCGAAGCCCGATGCTGCGCACCGTTTTCACGGAGGTCTGCACGATCACGGGGGACGAAAGCTCGCTCGCGGCGGCGATGACCCCTTCCATCGTCAGGTCGTTGAAGACGTTGAAGGCCGCCACGCCGTAGCGGTGCGTGAACGCGTCTTGGAGAATTTTCCCTGTAGATACGACTGCCACCCGATTCTTCCCTCTCGCCGCCGCGTCGGTTTCTCCGTTTGCCTCGCTTCGCCGCCGCATTCGAGGGGGCCGGGACGCGGCGCCCGCTCGGCGCTTCACTCGATTCGCCTCGGCTGCTCCGTTTTGGCGGCGCCGGCCCGGCCGATCACCGCGCGAGGCCGTGCCTGCTCATCCACGGCGCGCGCTGCGCCAGCCCCCCAGTCGCCTGTTTCCTCGCCTCTCGACTACTTGTTCCGCACGCAGCGCCGAATGAGCATGCCCTGCCACCCTGCCACCGAAAGTGCCCACGGCGCGGCCGCAGCACCCGCCCCTGACGGGAAGCCGCCCCGCCACGAGCCAGCGCTTCGCGGCGGCTCTCGACACTCGAAAGAGTAAGGGGGAGTGGCGGCGTCAACAAGATGCGCGGCGCGCCGCGCATGCGAAAAGTGCTGCGCGGGGAATTTTCTCGGTGTCGAAGCGACGTCGTCGGGCATTGCAAGGGCGCGGCGCCGGAGCGGCAGGGGGAGCATCGACTCGCCTCGCGCCGGAGGCGCGGTGCGGTTGGGGCGCGGAGACTTCGCTGTATTCGTTGGTCGTTCTGCGCCGAGCCGCGCGGTTTGTTCGAGCGCGCTGCCCACGCAGCGTGGCGCCGCCGCGCGGCGGCGGAGCGAGCCTCGTCGCCGACGGCCGGGCTGGCACAGGTTCGGCCGCGCGCGGCGATGGGCCGTCTTCGAGCGCTCCGCGGGGCGAGCCCGGATTTCTCACGACCTGGTCCCGAGGGTGCGATGAGTCGTGTCTTTTCGCCCAGCTGCCCGCCAGCGCGTGCGGGGCGGACAGCAAGTCTGCATGCCCGCGCCCGGCGGGCATCTGGACTGAAAATCCACTTCCTCCTCGCACCCTCGGTCCTGCGCTCCTGAGAAATCCGGACGAGCCGCCATCTCGAACCGTGCGGGCAGCGGGCCTGAAGCCCGACGGGTGTCTCCCGCGAACGGGTCCGCTCTTGTGTGGGAATGCGGGGGCGCTATGGTGGAATCGTCTTGCGACGCTGCCACGGACCCAGAACCTTGCTACTACTGCTGGGGCTCGTCGCGTTGGTCTCGCTGTCCGCGAGCGGCGGGGGGCCGGCGGGGCTGGAGCAAGCGCACGAAGCGCTGGCCCCGCAGTGGTCCGCATCGGCCCGGGTTGCCATGGCCGGGGGCGACCCCGGCGGTGTCGGCTCCGGGGCTTCGATATCCGCAGCGCCGCCCGGGCCTCCGTCGGGAGCTCCGACGGGCCCGAGCCCCGGGGTGCTGAGAGGGCTGTCCGGCGGCGAGGAGATCCTCGAAGACGCGGTCGGGCCCGACGCGGGGGGCGACCTGTGGCGCGCGCCGCGCGCGGCACCCACTCCCCTGGCGGCCGTGCTGCGCCGGGCGCCGCACGGGGGGTTGCAGCTGTCCGCGCGCGTGCTCTCGGGTGGCGTCTTTCGCCCGCCCCGCGCGGTCGGCGTCGCCCCAGGGCTAGCCAGAGGCTAGGCAACCTCTCTCTTCCCTGCGCTCCGGGCAGTGCTCGCTCCGGGCAGTGCTCGCTCCGGGCCGGTCTCGACCCGAGGCGGGCCGGCCGCGTCGCGAGGTTCCTGCCCATCGAAACCGCCGCGGCGCTTCGAGCGTCGTGAGTGGCCCCCAACGCTCTGCGGCGCGCCGCGCGGGCCCTGGCGCCCGCGCGACCCAACCCATTTCCAACACACGCGCTCTCATCATGCGAGCCCGCGTCGTCGACCCCCCGTGGCACCCGAGGAGCTCGCAAAGGCCCGGGACTCTGCGGGTTCGGCCGCGCGGGGCCTCGTGAGCGGGCGGCGCAAGCCGCGCCCATCCGCTCCTCCAGGAGAAATAGAACATGGCTGCTTCCAGGTGCTCCGTCCACGCCCCCCGGGGCCCGTGGCGTTCCCGAACGACCTACTTCCCAGCGGGATCCGGCAAAGGGCCCCGCCAGCTCCCTCGGCCGTGACCTTCCGGCGGGGGTCGTCGTATTCCTCGTGGCGCTGCCCCTGTGTCTCGGCATCGCCCTGGCCTCCAACGCGCCGCTGTTTTCCGGCATCGTCGCCGGAGTCGTCGGCGGGCTCGTGGTCGGCGCGCTCAGTGGCTCCCACACCAGCGTGGCCGGGCCGGCTGCGGGGCTCACGGCGATCGTGGCGGTGCAGATCGAGCGGCTTGGCTCGTTCGAGGCGTTCCTTCTGGCCGTCGTTCTCGGCGGAGTCTTGCAGTTGGGTCTCGGCCTCGTGCGCGCCGGCTCGATCGCGGCCTTCTTCCCGTCGAGCGTGATCAAGGGCCTGCTGGCGGCGATCGGTCTGCTGCTCATCCTCAAGCAGGTGCCCCACGTGCTGGGGCACGATCCCGACCCCGTCGGCGAGATGGCGTTCGAGCAGCCCGATCAACGCACGACGTTCTCCGAGCTGCTCGAGACGGTGTTCGACGTTCAGCCCGGCGCTGCGCTGGTGGGCGCGCTGTCCATCCTGCTTCTGGTTGGCTGGGACCGAGTGCCGAAGCTGAAGGGCTCGCGCGTCCCGGCTCCCCTGTTGGTCGTCGTCGGCGGTGTGCTCGTCAACGAGCTCTTCCTGAGGCTGGGTAGCGGGTGGGCGATCGGCGCCGAGCACCTCGTCCGCGTGCCCGTCTCGCAAGGGCTCGCCGACGCGGCCAGCCTGGTGCGGCTGCCGGACTTCTCGGCGCTCGCCAACCCGGCCGTCTACCTCGGCGCGGCGACGATCGCCATCGTGGCTTCGCTCGAGACTCTGCTGAATCTCGAAGCCGTGGACAAACTCGATACGCTGCAGCGCAAGTCCCCCCCGAACCGCGAGCTCGTGGCCCAGGGCGTGGGCAACATGGTGGCGGGCCTCGTCGGAGGGCTCCCGGTGACCAGCGTGGTCGTCCGCGGCAGCGTGAACGTCGCCTCCGGTGCCAAGACGCGCGTGAGCACGCTGTTTCACGGTGGGCTTCTGCTCTCGAGCGTGCTGCTCGTGCCAGGCCTGTTGAATCTCATCCCGCTGTCGGCGCTGGCCGCCATCCTCATCGTGACCGGTTTCAAGTTGGCCAGCCCGAAGCTAGTCCGTCAGATGTGGAGTGAAGGGCGAAATCAGTTCGTGCCGTTCGTGGTCACGGTCGTGGCCATCGTCACCACCGACCTGCTCGTCGGGATCCTGATCGGGCTCGTCGCCAGCACCGGGTTCATTCTGCACAGCAACCTGCGGCGTCCGCTGCGCCGCATCGTGGAGAGGCACCTCGGAGGAGATGTCTTGCGAATCGAGCTGGCGAATCAGGTGAGCTTTCTCAATCGCGCGGCCTTGGAGGAGGCGCTGCTCTCGGTGCCTCGAGGAGGCCACGTGCTCGTCGACGCGCGCAACACCAACTACATCGACGCGGATGTAGTGGATCTGCTGCGGGATTTTCGCGAAAAGGCCGCTCCCGCGCGCGGCGTGGAGCTGAGCTTGCTCGGGTTCAAGGATCACTACAGCTTCTCGCGAGATACCATCCAGTACGTGGACTTCACGACTCGTGAGATCCAGTCCGCGCTCACGCCGCGCGCCGTGCTGCAGGTCTTGCTCGAAGGAAATGAGCGTTTCCGTGCGGGGCAACAGCTCACGCGGGACCTGATGCGTCAAGCGAGCCGCACCGCAGGCAGTCAGGCGCCCCTGGCGGTCGTGCTCAGCTGCATCGACAGCCGCGCCCCGACCGAGCTCATCTTCGACGTGGGCATCGGGGATGTATTCAGTATTCGGATTGCCGGCAACGTCGCCCGAAACAAGGTGCTGGCCAGCATGGAGTACGCCTGCGTCGTCGCGGGCGCCAAGCTGGTCGTCGTGATGGGACACACCAGCTGCGGTGCGGTGACTTCGACGCTCGATCTGGCGCGCAAGGCTCAGACCGCCGAGGAGGCCACCGGTTGTCAACACATCGACTACTTGGTCGAGGAGATTCGCCGGGGCGTCGACGCCGACACGCTGGAGGAAGCGCGGCAGGCCTCCTCGCTCACCACGCAGCTGGTCGACGAGGCGGCGGCGCGGAACGTGCGCAGGACGATGCGAAGTGTGCTGGAAAAGAGCGACAGCCTTCGAAACCTCGTCGGAGAAGGAAGCGTGGCCGTCATCGGGGCGATGTACGATGTCGCGACGGGCACCGTCCGCGTCATCGCGACCGAGGGCTTGGAGCTCGCGAAGGTCGAGCCCGCTCTGGAAGGCCCCCCGGTGCTCGGCGCGCCGGCGGCGGATGCCCCGACCTCCAGCCCGGACGCTTCCCCCTGAGCGCGGCGAGCCGCTCTCGGCTTCGTGAGGGCGGCCGCCGACGGGCATCCTGGACCGCCTTCGGTACACTTTTCCGCGTTCGCGTGCGGCGCGCGACCGTGGCCGTCGTCGTGTTGGGTGCATCGCACCCTCGGGACCAGGTCGTGAGAAGTCCGGGCCAGTTCGGCTCGTGGAGGAGGTACGCTGCGGGGCGGGCGGCGAGCTACCTTTCCCGCGAGCAGCGGCGGCAGGGTTCGACGCTCGCCCTGCTGGGTTCGAAGCGGCACGTCGCCAGCCACTCGAACCTGACGAGCGAGACGCTGAGTTGGGTGCTGCGGCGGCTGAGCGACGTCGGCTTGATAGCCGTCGCGGGCGAGCCCGGCTCGTGTGGGCGCGTCCTCGATGTCGCGCGCCTCCAAGCCGTGGCCGAAGGCCGGGAAGGGTGGGTGCTGGCTGCCCGCGCGAGCCTCACGGAGCGCAGCGACGCTCGAGCGCAGGCCCGCCGCCGCGCGGCCCGCGCCGCCTACCAGCGGGTGGGCTTCGGGTTGCGACCGTCGAAGCCCATCTGATGCCAGTACGGATACGGCGGGGGGCGTCGGCTGACCACATCGAGCCGGTCGAGCTGCGCTTGGGTGAGGGAAAATTCGGTGGCTCGGAGGTTGTCCTCGAGCTGCTTGTCGTCGCGCACGCCCACCACCACGTTCGCGACGCTCGGACGGGTGAGTAGCCAATTGAGCGCCACCTGCGGGATGCTCCGGCCGCTTTCCTGGGCCACCTCGTCGAGCGCTTCCACGACTGCGTACAGCAGGTCGTCGTCCACCTCCGGGCCGCCCACGGCGCCTCCGCTGGCGATGCGACCGCCGGAGGCTTGTTGGCCGCGACGCAGCTTGCCCGTTAGCCTGCCCCAGCCCAGAGGGCTCCACACCATCGTGCCCAGCCCCTGGTCGAGCGCGAGCTGCATGAGCTCCCACTCGTAGTCGCGCCCGATCAGGGAGTAGTAACCCTGGTAGCTGACGTGGCGGCTGTAGCCGTATCGCTCGGAGACGGCCAGGGACTTCATCACCTGCCACCCCGAGAAGTTGCTGCAGCCGACGTAGCGAATCTTGCCGGCGCGCACCAGGTCGTCGAGCGCGCTCATGGTTTCCTCCATGGGAGCCACCGCGTCGAAAGCGTGTAGGAAGTACAGGTCGATGTAGTCCGTCTGGAGGCGCCGGAGGCTGCCCTCGACCGCGCGAATCAGGTGAAATCGCGACGAGCCCTCGTCATTGGGTGTGCTGCCCATGGGGAACGTGCCCTTGGTCGAGATCAGGGCGCGCCCCCGGCGGCCCCTGAGGGCCGCACCCAGAATCTCCTCGGAAGATCCATTCGAATATATGTCCGCAGTGTCGAAGAAGGTCAGGCCCGCCGCCAGGCAGCGATCGACCATTTGGGTCGCCTCGTTCACTCCGACCTTCCCCCAGCGACCGAAGAACTCGCCCTCTCCTCCGAACGTCGCGGTGCCCAGGCTCAGCACGGGCACTCGCAGGCCCGACCTTCCGAGTCGACGGTATTCCATGATTTCCGTGCCTTCACCTTTCTGCCGGTCGTGCGGCGGCGCGCCCTCGCCTCGCAGAGGGCGGCGGGCGCCGCGCCCTTTTTCTTCGTCTACTGCGGGGGGCGAACCCAAACGCTTCGTTCGGGCCCGTCGACGCCCACCATCAAACGGAACTCCCCGGGCTCGGTGACGCGCTCGAAGCTCCGGTCGAGCAGCGAGAAGGCGCTGGCTGGGAGCTCGAAGGCAACCAGCTTCTTCTCGTGCGGCGCGAGGGAAATGCGCTGAAATGCCTGCAGGGCTTTGACGGGGCGTGTCACCGAGGCGTACAGATCTCGCAGGAAGAGCAGGACGATCTCGTCGCCGGCGACCTCGCCCGTGTTCTCCACTTCCACGGTCACCCGCAGGCCCTCGCCGACGCCGATCTCCTCTTTTGCCTCCAGCGAGTGGTACGCGAAGCTCGTGTAGCTGAGCCCATGCCCGAAGGGGAACAGCGGCTCGAGGCTCGAGAAGCGAAACTTGCCGCGGTGGTACGCCGAAGGCAGATGATTGTAGAAGGCACCGAGGTGGCCCGTGGAGCGAGGTACCGTCATCGGCAGCCGCCCCGAGGGGTTGTATTGCCCGAACACGGCCTCCGCCACGGCTTGACCGCCGCGCATTCCCGGCTCCCACGCCTCGAGCACCGCTGCGGCGTGCTCCACCATCCACTCGGAGGCAATGGGGCCGCCGTTGATCAGCACGACGACCACCGGCTTGCCCGCGGCGACGAGCGCTCGCATCAGCTCGAGCTGGCGCCCCGGGGGCTTGAGCGTGGGGCGATCGACATTTTCGCCGCTGGTGCGCTCGGGGTTGTCTCGCAGAGAGTTCTCCCCGATTGCGAGCACGACGGCATCGGCGCTCGCGGCCGCGCGAGCCGCGGCACGGATCTGGGTGTCGTCGAGGTTGGCGATGGGTCCGGTGGCGACGTAGTCGATGCGCACTCCGGCGGGCGCCGCCGCCCGCATGCCCTCCAGGATGGTCGTCACGTTCTCTTCGGGCTGGGTGACGGCCCAGTCGCCGAGCAGGCTCTGGTCGTCGGCGTCTGGCCCCGTCACCAGCACGCTCTTCACGCCCACGAGGGGCAGGGTACCCTTCGGGTTCGTCAGGAGCACGAGGCTCTCGTGGGCGGCCTCGAGCGCCAGCTCCCGGTGGGATGGGGCGAGCACCGTCTCGTGGCTGGCCGCTACGTCGACCTGGCGCTGCTCGAAGAGCCCCAGTCGGAACTTGGCCAGGAGGATCTGCCGGGTCGCCTCGTCGATGCGCGCTTCCGGAATGCGACCCGCTCGCACGTGCGCCACCACGTTGTCCAGAAACTCCGCGCCATGCATGTGCATGTCCACGCCCGCCAGCACTGCCAGGCGATCGGCGTCGGCCCGAGTTTCCGCCACGTGGTGAACACTGTGGAGCCGCTGAATGTCGAGCCAATCGCTGACCACGAACCCGGAGAAGCCCCAGTCGTCGCGAAGGGTCTGCCGCAGCAGGCCGGCGTCGGCGTGACACGGGATCCCGTTGATCTCGTTGTGCGCCGGCATCACCGTGAAGACGCCCGCCTGCACCGCGCGCTCGAAGGGGGGCAGGAAAACCTCGCGCAGCGTGCGCTCGGAGAGCTCCGCGGGCGACCCGTTGACGGCGTTGTCCGGGGCGCCTCCCGCGGCCAAGTGCTTGGCGCAGGCAACGACCTGGGTCGGCCCAGTGAAATCCCGACCCTGGAGCCCTTCCACCATGGCCGCGCCCAGCTCCCCCACCAGCAGCGGATCCTCGCCGAAGGTCTCGCCGGTGCGGCCCCAGCGAGGGTCGCGCACGACGTCCACGTTGGGGGAGAATGCCCAGTGAAAGCCCGACGCGCGCATCTCGGTTGCGGTGACTTCGGCCACGCGCCGCAGCAGGCCCACGTCGAAGCTCGAGGCCAATCCGATCGGTGACGGGAAGATCGTGGCCGCCGCGAGATCCATGCCGTGGCCGTGGATGGCGTCCGTTCCGATCAGCAGGGGGATCTTCAGCCGGCTCGCCTCGGCCTGTTCCTGCAGGTAGTTGGCCTCGAGCGTCCCGGGCACCTTGAGGAAAGAGCCGACGCGGCCCGAGCGAACCAGCTCGATCTTCTCGCCGAGCTCGAGTGAGTAGCCGACGATTTCGTCCGCATTGTCGGCGCGGCCCGCGGAGCTCTCGCCGACGTACTGGCACATCTGCCCCACCTTCTCCTCGAGCGTCATCTCGCGCAGCAGCGCTTCCACTCGTTTCTCCGGGGGCAGGGACGGATCGAGATAGTTCTCGGTCGAAGGCGGCGGCATCGCGGGATCGCGTTTCGGCGTTTGGGTTTGGCACGCCAGGCGAGTTGCCGCGCCCGCGAGGACGAGGGCGGCGAGCCAGGTGCGCGAGAGGCGGCGAGGGAGCGGCAAAGTCATCGAATCCGGGACGCTACACTGCTCCTCCTCGGCTGTCGGCCCCGTTTTGGGGCTCTTTGGCTGCGCGGGCGGAGCGTGGCTTGCGCAGGGCGAGCGACCCCCTCGGCTGTCGTGGAACCGCGCGAGTTCGCCGCGCAAGCAGGCCGCCGCGCTCCCACCCGTGCGGCTACCGCCCCTGCCGGATAGCCTCGCTGGCGCTCCCGCGCGGGGGGCGGGGCGCTGCTGGCCGCCGCGGACGAACGGCGCCACACGGGTCCCGCCTGCGCGGGCCGCTCGGAAGCGAGCCCGCTGGGACGCGGTCGCGCCGCCTCGAGGGCGCTTGGCCTCCGCGGCGGCGCCCGCTCGGAGCGAGGACGGCGCCGTCGTCGCTATTCGACCGTGAGCTCGACCGTGAAGAGGTTGCTCACGGTGGCGTCGACATCCGTAAAGATGTCGATCTGGTACGTGCCGGCGGCCAGCTCCGGGTTGGTCACCTCCAGCCGACCCGTGCCCGGGGCAAAGGCGACGGAGCCGAGCGCGGCTGCGTCGCCGCCCGCGACGCCCCACTGCACCTCTGCCCCGTCCGGAATCGCGGCGCCGCCTGGACCGGTGGCCGTGAAGGTGGCAATTTCCGCGCCCACTTCGGCGCCGGCGGCGACGGTGGCGGTGGCGGGCCCAGCGACGGTGGGTGCGGTTTGCCGCAAGTAACCCTTCAGCCAGCGAAGTGCGGGCTTCTCCGCGCCGTTTTCGTACACCAGCGGGGCGTCCTGATCCGTACGCCAGTGCCCTACGCGGTACCCCCACAGCGTGATGCCAGCGATGTTGTCGTTTTCCCAGAAGGCCGGGAACATGCGGTGGAAATCGATCAGCTGTTCCATGGGCGGGCCGTCCACGTCCATTTCGGTGATGATGACGGGCAGCCCGGTGGCGCCCAGCCGATCGATGTTGGCGACCATTTGAGCCACGTCGCCCGTGGTGGAAAATGCGTGGCCCTGCACGCCGATGGCGTTGATCAGGTTCTCCTGTTGCAGCAGCTCCACCAGCTCGATGTAGCGCGTCGTGCGGTCGTCCGTGTTGATCACGCTGTACTCGTTGAGCATGAGCACGGCGTCGGGACCGAACGCCTCGCGGGCCATGCGGAAGCCCGTCAAGACCCAGTCGTAGCCCGTTTCGCCCGCTCCGCCGAGAGCTTCGACGTAGTTGCCCTGGTTCTCGTCGTTCGGAGGCTGGTTCTCGAACTCGTTGGCCACCTCGATGTAGTCGAGCCGGCCCGCGTAGCGCTCCGCCACGGCGTTCATCCACTCCTGAATCTCTTCGAGCTGCTCTTCGGGCGGCAGGGTGGCGATCCAGTCGGGCTGCTGGGAGCCCCACAGCAGGACGTGGTAGCGGAACGGAAAGCCGTTATCCTCGGCCACCTGTAGGGCCTCGTCCAGCCCGTCCCAGACGTACTCGTCCCGGACGGCTTCCACCGAGCCCCACTTGCCCGCGTTCTCGGGCGTGACCTGGTTGAAGTAGTTCTCCAGGGATTGGCGCTGCACACCGCAGCACACGCTCCCGAGGAACTTGCCGAGCCCGTCGGCCAACGGAGCTTGCGTGGCGGGCGGGGTGAAAGGCGGTGGCAGCACGGGCGGCAACACCACCACGCCGGCTTCGCCCGCGTCGAGCTGGTCGACCGTGTAGCCGGTGGTGTAGCCATCTCCCATTTGCGCGAAGGCGAATTTGTCCAGGTCGAGCCCGTCCTCACGCGTGGCGAACCGGATGGTCTGCGTGAGGGCGTCCTCGGTGACCACGAAGCTCACGTTCGCCATCAGCCCCCACTTCCAGACGCTCGGCGTGGAGTTGGCACCGGAGTTCCCCACGATGATGCCCGGCTGGTAGCCGTCCTGGCCCGCGACGGTGTAGCCGCTGAGGCTGTTGAGGTTGACCCAGTTGGGCTCTTCCTCGCTGCCGACGTTCAGGTAGAAGCTGTCGTCCGTGCCCCCGCCGGGGCCGATGCGAAAGCGCGCGTACACCTGGTACTCACCCGCCTCGGGAAACGTCACTTCGAGCTCGCTGATGCGCGGATCCGTGAGATCCGCTGGAGGATCGGCCACGTCGACCGTGGCGGTGACGAAGGTGACCGAGGCCTCGGTGTCCTCTCCGGTCGTCACGTCGGCGCCGAGCGTTGCGCTCTCGGCCTCGACCAGCGTCGGCGCGACGGCCTCCATCTCACCGGTCCCTGCGGGGAGCAGCGGGCTCACGCCGAGCAGTGGCGGGGCGGACACTCTGTCATCCGAGCAGGAAATCAGCCCGACGGCGGTGCCCGCGACGAGCAGCGCAAGAGGGGAGGTGGACAGGGCCCGAGCGCGTCGGGCGGAACGTGAGGTCGAGGACCTATCTTTCAGCATGCGTAGCCTTCCAATTTTTGCCGCTAGCCAGGAGCTCGCGTCACACTGGAAAATTCCCAGGTGTGACACGCCGCCCGATCAAACCACAGCGCCTTCCCTAGCAAGCCGGGGCCTGGCAACGCTACCGTGCATTTTCCACACACTTGTCGAGCATTGCTCGGTGCGAGCCGAAGCGGCGCGATTCGTTCGCGCGTCCGCCGCCAACCGTTCCTCGGTGAAACGAGACCGAGCAATTGTGGTGCGAGGGGGCGCCCGGGTCGCGGCGCGGCCGCGCGAAAAAAAGATCCCCCGTCTTCGCGAAGCCCAGGGCTCGTCCCCGCCTGGGGCAACGCCCGGTGCTCGTCGGCCGCCCGCCGCGCGGACGAGCCCCATCGGGAAAAGGCACGTTCCGGATCGAGCCCGGTGCCGCCCAAACCCTGCAGCCGCGTCAGCCGGCGCGCATTCGTGTTTCCGGAGGCGCGTCGCGGCGGCGTGCTCCGCACGTCGAGGGGGGACCGCGGGGCGGCGGGCAAGGACGAAGCGGCGTCCCGCGTGGCCGATGCAGGCGAGTTCGTCATGGGTTCGATCCATTTCCCGCGCTCCCGGCACGCCGCGTCGCAGCGGACCCCGCGCGCACGCTCGGGCTCGCCAAGCGCCGCGCGTGCGCGCGTGCGCGCGTGCGCGCGTGCGGCGGAAACTGCACGTTCGGCGGGACGTGTGCCATCGCAGGTCGCCCTGGCAACGTTTTTTCGGTGTCCTGCGGCGTGTCGAAGTCGGGCGAAGGGCTCTCGATCCGTTGCCTCCGCGGGCCCGGGCGTTGTGTCTTCGGTTGAAAATTCACCGTGTTGGAGGTTTTTTTCAAAGCCGAGCCCGGGGGCCTTCGGTTCGCGCTATCTTCGGCGCGCGCGGTGCGCATCGCGAGGCCGTGGCCACGAACACCGCAGGAGTCACCAACGTGTCGATCGAAAGCCGTCGTGCCGTCCGCAACCTGTTCGCGTGCCTCGCGCCCCCCTCGCACGACGTAGCCGTGGACCTAGTGCGCAACCTCCGCTGCCTCGACCCTTCGTCGCAGGTGCTGCTGTACGAAGGGAGCGGTGAACGCATCGACGAGGCGACTCGCGCCGCGCTGCGAGCGCTGAGGGTGGTCTTCCATCCAGCGCCGCAGCGGATTCGCGAGAGGCAGGGCCACCGGTTCGCTCTGGCGTGCCTCCGGTTCGCGCTCGATCACCTCGGGTTCGATACGGTGACCTTCGTCGACGCACGGCAGCTGGCGGTGCGTCCGGGCTGGTCCGAGCAGGTCAGTGCCCTCGTTCGTGGCGATCGCGTCGGATTGGTGGGGGCACCGGTGGAGGTGCAGCCGGTCACCACCCGGATCGCCACGGCCATCGCCGCGTGGCAAGAGCTTCCCTTGTGGCGCCCCCTGCTGGATCGCTTCTACGGCGGCCGCGGGCAGTTCGTGCGCTGGACGCGTTGGCAATCGATGGTCGTCACCCGCGGC
This sequence comes from Polyangiaceae bacterium, assembly GCA_050299315.1. Taxonomy (GTDB): domain Bacteria; phylum Myxococcota_A; class Polyangia; order Polyangiales; family Polyangiaceae; genus SZUA-265. Next base: position 307,967 of record JBNKVS010000088.1, on the reverse strand, counting down.
GCCGCCGAGGAGCTGATGAAGCTCGTCGCATCGGACCGCGTGCTCGGTGAAATTCTCGCTCAGTCGCGGCTGTGGTCGCTCGGAGAAGTGCTCTTTCCCACGCTGGTTGGCCTGCTCGGCTTCGAGTTGGTTTCGAGCGCGGAGGCGGGGGAGCACATCGTCGCCGGGGATTCGGGCGAGCCGCCCACGGTGGCCGCCGCCCTGGCCAGCCGCGGCGCGCAGTGGCTCTACCCCGTGCCGGCGCGCTACGGGGATCCGGAGCGCTCGGCGCTGCGTCGGCACTACTCGAACTACCGACGAGTCGGCGCGGCCGAGCCCCTGCCTGCCGAGCCCGAGGAGCTCATCTACCCGGGGGACGAGATCTTCGGCAGCCTGTGGGAGACGACCAGCCAAGTGGAGGGTTGGTTGACTCGGTCCGAAGCGAGGCTTCTGGCCTGCGCGACGCAGACGGCGCTTCACGAGTGCCCCTCCTCCGAGGCCATCGTGGAGATCGGGAGCTACCGAGGCCGAGGCACGTCGGTGCTTGGCCGAATGGTCAAAGAGATACGCCCGGCGGCTCGCGTTTGGTCCATCGATCCACACGACGGGTTCCTCGGGGCCCTCGACCACGGCCTGGAGCTGTTCGACCCCAGCCTGCCTGCGCTGCTCGAGACGCTGCAGGCTGCGGGGCTCGACGGTCACGTCGAGGTGGTGAAGGCCCACTCCCGCGAGGTCCACTGGACGAAGCCGATTGCCCTCTTGTGGATCGATGGCTTGCACGACTACCCCAACGTGGCTCGGGATTTTCTTCAGTTCGAGCCGTGGTTGGTCGAGGGTGCGCTGATCGCCTTCCACGACTACTCGAGCTATTTTTCCGGTGTGATGGCGTTCGTGGACGAGCTGCCTCCCGCAGAGTACCAGCCGGTGGCCCGCGCCAAGGATTTGATCGTGGTGCGGAAGTTGACCGCGAGCGCGCGACGAGGGGGGTCGGCCGCCAGTGAACATCCCGTGTCGGGCGTGGTGAGCGCCCTCGACGTGGCCGCTGCGCGTCGCCCGGGCCACGAGCGCGCGGGTGCCCGGTAGCGGCGCCGCGTCGGTGGGGTCGGCGGAGGCTCGCGTGCGCCGCAGGGGGGGCGCTTGGCTCGCGTTCTGGCTCGGCGCCGTCGCCTCGGGGTGCGCTTCGTCCGTCGCGAACGACGCAGCGGAGGCGCCTCGCTCCGCGGCCTCGCCTCCCCCCGGGGCCCCCGGCGCGGAGCGCAGGGCCTCCGCTCGGCAGATGGTGGGCTGCGCCGCGGGGGATCGCGCAGCGCCCGTTCGGGCTCGACTCGAAGGCAAGGCGAGCTACTACCACGACTCGCTCGCGGGCAATCGCACCGCGAGTGGGGCGATCTATCGACCGAATCGGCTCAGCGCGGCGCACCGCCGACTTCCTTTCGGGACCCGCGTGCGCGTCACTCGTCTGGATGTTTCTCCGCCGGTCGCGGTGTGCGTCACCGTCAACGATCGAGGCCCCTTCGGCGACAAAAGGCGGATCATCGACCTCTCTCGCAGGGCGGCCGAGTCGTTGAAAATGATTCGCGCCGGCGTGGTCCCCGTGCGGGTCGAAGTTCTTGCGGGAAAGTGAACGAAGCGGCCGGGCTCCGTCTCGAACGCATCTCAGGGGCAATGGGGTTGGTCAGCCGGGTCGTCCCCGTTGCCGAAGGCGTGTTGGCAGTGCGACGCCCGCATGCCCCCCGCCGTCTCGGGCGACCGATCGGGCGTGGATTGTTGGCCGTTGGCGTGTGGATCGGGATGACCTGGACGGTGGGGTAGCCATTGTGCACGAGAGCCTGGTCCGTCCAGGGTGGCCTCCCGGGCACCTCCACGCGCAGGCGTAGGTAGCAGCAGTCCACCGGGCGCGGCGTGTTCCACGTGGATCGCTCGATGAGCCGACCTTCCAACCAGACGCGTGCGCTCGCGGGCAGGTCGGGGTCCGGCACGAAACGGATCGTCGGAATCGATGGCTCGATCGCCGCCATGCGCAGACGAGCGGTCTCTATCCAGTCGAGCTGCCGCTCCTCGCGCGCGCGCTCGATCACCAGCGCCCATGTCTCGTGGGCGCTCTGCAACCGGTCCAGGCGCTCCAGGACTTCGGCCGTGGCTGCCAGCGTCAGCTCCGTGCGCGTGGCGCGGTCGCTGGCGCGCAGCAGCTCGAGGGCCTTGGGAAAGTCCCGTTCCTTCATTTTCTCGATGGCCCGATCGTAGAGCCCTCGCGCCAGGTCCGCGTCCGTCGCGTCGCGCCGGATACGTTCTGGCTCGGGACGCGGGGCCGCGGCGTTGATCGCGCAGAAAACGACAGCCGTCGACCCCGCTGGGGACGGGCGCTCGCGAGCCAGCGCCGAGGAGACTTCGCCGGCTGCGGCGCGACGGTGCTTGGACTGTAGGAGGCGAGCGCTCGATCGGGGACGGCTCCCCTCCCGGAGGGCTCGTGCGCCGGCCCGTTGCGCGGGCTTCGATGCGGAGTTTTCCACTGGTGACGCCGTGACTTGCGTCTCGAGCGCTTATGCAGCGATGCGCGCCACCGTATGAAGAGCCGGGGGGGAAGCTCGCTTCCCTTCCTCGGCGCTTTCACGGGAAGGGAGATTCGAGCATGGCAGAGGCAGCGTCCGCCAACACCGGGGATGTCGCAACCGTCGCCGAGGCGGAGGTCACCGTCACGGCAGCCGGGGAGTACGGCATGACGACGGATCGATTCATCGAGCTGTTGCGAGCCAACGGTTTCGTCGGCAACGTCGCAACGAACGCGTCGCGGCCCGGCGTCGTGTGGATCGGCTTTCGTCGCCCGTGAGCTGACCGGGGCCGAGGGCGTCGCTCCGGCGCCCGCCCGCGGCCGCAGAGATCGCTGCGGCCCGCAGCGGAAGCTCCCTCGCCTCCGAGCCGGCTGCGGTGGCCCAGCGAGTGCCCTCGCTCCCGCGTGCGCTCGCTCCTCGAGGGGACGGGTCCCGAGCAGCCCCGGCCGGCGTCTTTCGACACCGCCCGCGCGGCCCCGGGTTTGGCTCCCGGCGCGCGGGGGCCGTGCGCCGAGGCAAACCGCTTTGGGGCTTCACGGGGACGCGGCCTCGACCGGCCCGGGATGCGCGCGGAAGAACGAGGCGAGCAGTTGCGTGGTGCCTCGCCGCGCAGCGTCGGGGCCGAAGCTCACCTCGCGCGGCCAGGTGTGGCCGAAGCCCGCGATGCGGTACAGAAGTACGGGTGCGCCGCAGCCCTTGCCGCCGTACGCGATCCGCTCGACACCCGCGGCGACCTGCTCGAGCCTGCGCTCCGGGCAACCGTGGTGCGCTGCCCAGCCCTCGACGGCCGGCTCCACGCCCGTGCCCCAGTACGGGCGGCCCCCTCCCGAGTACGGGTTGACCGGGTCGGCATCCCCGTGAATGGCGAGGATGGGCAGCGCGCGAGCTTCGCGGCACGGGCCGGGGAAGCGGATGCCGCCCACCGATGCGATGGCCGCGATCCGACTCGATAGGTCGCAGGCCAGCTGGGAGACCATCCGCCCACCCCCCGAGAAGCCGGTGGCGTAGACGCGCCGGCGGTCGATGCAGAGCAGCCTGTCGACCGCGTCGATTACGTCGCTGGCGAAGCGCACGTCGTCGGGGCCATCCGCGTCGACGGGCACGTTCCAGACCGCGCCGAGCCCGGCCGGGGCCGCGACGACGGCTGCCCCCGCCCCCCCGATGGACATCCGGCCGAGCCGACTGGTTTCGAGCTGACCCACCGGCGAGCCCCCGGAGCCGTGCAGATTCAGGACGAGGGCGCTGCGGCCGGGGGGCAGCCGCTCGGGCACGACCAGAACGAAGCGCCGCTGCCGACCCGCGGACTCGAGGCGGTGCTCACTTTGGCCGGGTCGCAGGGTGGCCCGCGCGGGGCACTCGGCCTGGGTGATCGGCTGGGTCGTCGCGGGGGCTGGAGGGGGCGCGGTGCGATTCGAAACGATGCTCGTCACGTCGCCGGGCTTGCTGCAAGAGGCGAGGGAGGCGGCCAGCACCCAGGCGGACAGGCGTGCTCCGGCCGAGCAACACGGGGCCCCCGCGGGAAGCGACCCGCCCGGGCGCTGCGCCTCCGCGGGGAAGAGGCCTCGCGCAAGCTGCGGCCGGCGGGCCTCCGAGTGGCCCAGCCGCGGGGAGCGTGAAACGGGCCTCTTGCGCCATGGACGGAGCATCTACGCGTCGTAGACCAACCGCGCTGGGACTCCAAGCTGCCGGGCGCCGCGGTGGGAGGCGCAGACGGATGCGCCGCCCCCGGAGCGAGCGGCCTTGCTCGCTGGCGGCGGCCCGCTGCCACGGCACACGCCCATCGTCGCCTCCGCGGCGCTTCCCAGCCGGGGACCTCTGGTCATCGCGGCGGACATGAATGCTCGCGTGTACGCGCTGAATCGGCGAACCGGGGAGCTTGCTCGTACGCCGTCGACGCGCGAAACGGCGAGGTGCTGCACCGGGCCGAGGTCGAGGGCCGCGCGATTTCGGGGCCGGCGAGGACGGTGGTGCCCGCCCGATCGACGACGGGACCCTTCCAGACGGAGAACGACCCGTCCTTCAGGCCCGCCGTCACCGCGGCGACTCGGGCCTTCAGCTCCGCGGGCACCTGCTCCGAGAGGCGCTCGAGCGCGATGGCGCCCGCTTTCTGCCGCCGGCCTCGAGCTTGACACCGGTCATGCCGAGCTTGCCTCGAGCGAGCTCGATGATGTTGGCGTAGCGCTGTCGGGGGGGCGAAGGAAGAGCGAAGCGGGAACGTGTCGTCGGAGGAGGTTGGGAGAGAAAAGGGTGGCAAGCAGAGCGGCAACCTTCACATTCGCTGCAAAATAGGGCTGCTGGTGGTCGAGGGACTACCACGGGCTCGGCGGCTCGGCCGCGCCGGGTGAGGCCCGAACGACCCGGGAGGGCACCCCAGCGCGAATGACGTGTCGCCGTGACGGTCGGCGCTTCGTACAGGTGGGCACGTGTGCGAGAAACCGTTTCAACTCGGTGTCGCGGGCTTGCCGCGTCAAAGCCCATCCCGACCTCGCCACGCCGCGGGTCGCCGCTTTTTCGAAACCAAACGAGGACTCGACCGTACTCCCGGCATGCACCGAGCGATCATTTTCGTGGCCCTCGCCCTGGCGGGCTGCGGAAGCGACTCGAAAGAGGGCGCTGCGGCACAGCGGGGCGCGCTGATCTACATGGATCCGCTGCCGACCGGCAACTCCTTCGCCTGCGCTACCTGCCATGCACTCAGCGAGCCGGCCCCGGACTTTCGTCGACCCGGACATCCCATCGGCGACGCGGCCGCTCGGGGAAGCTGGAAAAACGGCACGGTCGGTGAGCTTCGAGGAGCGGTCAACACCTGCGCGGTCGAGTGGATGAACGCCGGGGCGTTCGCCGCCGACGACCCCACCTGGCTGGATCTGGAGGCGTTTCTCGGCGCTCGCGCACCAGAGAGCGCAGCGCCGCTCCGTTTCGAGATCGTCCAGCCCCCCGACGACCCGACCGGCGGCGACTCGAACGCCGGTCGAGACTTCTTCAACGGAGCCTGCGCGGTTTGCCACGGCGCGGACGCCTCGGGAACCCAACGCGCGCCCTCCCTCGGGCAGACCCCGCTCGAGCCGGAGTACGTCGCGCGGCGCGTGCGACGCAGCGGACGCGCAGACAGCACCGCCTATCCGGGGCTGACGGGAGGGATCATGCCGTTCTGGTCGGCAGACCGTCTCTCCGATGCCGAGCTGCGCGACGTCGTCGCCTTCGTCGCGGCGCTGAGCCGCGGCGACATCGCGTCCGATGCGAACGCTGGCGCCGACTCGACGACGAACCAGCCCCGGCGGCAGTGCGAGAGCACGCACCCGCGCGTGGGTCAGGTGGCGGCCCTCGTCGAGCGATTTCACGGCGTGGGCGGGACGGTTCGCGTGATCGACGACTGCACGCTGCTGCTCGAAGGCTTCACCTACGACGCGACCGGCATCGAAGTGCGCCTGTACGGCGGCCTCGAGGGCAACTACACCCTCGGTCCGTCGCTGAGCGACGACCTGGTGCGGGGCACGCCCTACGCGGGAGAGGAGCTGTACGTGACGCTTCCCGAAGGCACCACGCTCGACGACTTCGATGGCGTGAGCGTGTGGTGCGTCGCGGTCGGAGTGAGCTTCGGCGACGGACGGTTCGCGGACGAGGGGTGACGCTCGGCGGGCGGAGCCCGCACGATGCGACGACGCCCGAGGCAAACGGCCCCTCGCGGCGGGAGAGTGCCGGGTCTAGCCAGGTTGCGGAGCGGGGCCCCCGCATGGCACGGAGCACCGAGGCCGGGGCATTGATCGCCCGACAGCCTCGGGATGGCCAGCAGGAGGCGTTGTGGGGAACGTGTCCGCAGCGCAGCCAGCCTCCACCCGAAAGCCCGCCGGCCACCCTGACCCTTTTGGCCTGCACCGGCTCCAGCACGTCCGATGCCCTGGCCCCGGAGACGTCGACCCCGCGCGACACCGAAGCGCCCCAGGTCAGGGCGTCCGGGGTCCTGAAAGTCCACGTCGACCTTCCGCAATGCACGTGCCCCCGATCACACAACCGGCACAGGAAGAACACCCCCCGGCACGTGTCCCAAACGCACTGAACCTGCCGCAAATTGTCCACTCGACACCACGGCCGCAGAGAACTCGACTCGCGCGACGACGGCGCTGTCGAACGCGTCCACTCGCGCGACCCCGGGCTCGGAGCTGGTATCTGTGGGACCGATTCTCTTCTGCGGTTGCCCTGATCGTCCGATCTCTCGACCGGCTGGGCCGACTACGCTGGCAAACCGAGCTGCTCAGATTTCTGCGGATTTCGGTGATCTTCTACAGATGGTCGTCGATCTCGTCCAACCGATCCAGCCGGCGTCGCCGACTCTAGCATCCGTACCGGCGCTACCCGAGCGTTAGCGTCACCCCGTTCGGAATACTTCTTCTCCGACGATGATTCCGACCGAGAGGAGGGGAGTCGCCGTGCTGGTCAATGCGGGCAGCGGAATCGGGTTTGGCGAAACGACCCAGATCCGCAATGGCATCACCGCCGGGGCGCTCGGCCTCGACTGCGAAGGCGAGGGGACCCGGTGGTTACGGAAGGCCCCGTTCATCGCAATGGCGCTGCTCCCCCGTGGGGTTCGTGCTCAGCATGGCCTGGGCGTGGGTCGGCGCGATGCGCCGCGCCAAGTCGGGCCTCTTCGGCTTGTTCAGCCTGTGGTTTCCGTGGCTCACGACGCTGGGGGCGGCGTGGGTGCTTCTGGGGTTGGCGCCCGGGCTGTTCGGAGCCCCGCTCGGCACGATTCGCACGTTCCAGCCCGATTTTGGCCTCACCAGGATCGCGAGCGCAGCGACTGGAGTGCTATGGGCGGTGTTCCGGCTTGCCGTGGCGTACAGTGGCAAGTGATAGCGGCAAGTAATGTGGGAAGCGAAATCGAGAACGCGGCTGACGATATTCGACTGTGATGGAACGTTGGTCGACAGCGAGGGTCTCGGAAACGAGGTCCTCGTCGAGCTCGCCGGCGAGCATGGCATCGCGCTCGGGCTCGAGGAGGCCGTTCGCCTGTTCCGCGGCATGAAAATGGCGGAGTGTGTTGCCGTGCTCGATCGCCGCCTGGGTGAGCCGTTGCCCGAGAGCTTCGTTCCCCGGCTGCGCAAACGAATGACGGAGGCCTTCGGCGAGCGTCTGCGACCCATCGCGGGAGCTCATGACCTGCTCCGCTCGATGACCGGCCCGATGTGCGTCGCCTCGAGCGGGCCGAGCGAGAAGATTCGCCACAGCCTGCAGACGACGGGGTTGAGTGAGTTCTTCGGTGACGGCATCTTCAGCAGCTACGACATCGGATCGTGGAAGCCCGATCCGGAGATCTTTCTCCACGCCGCTCGCTGCATGGGCGCCTCGCCCGAGGAATGCAACGTCGTCGAGGACAGCTTGCTGGGGATTCGTGCTGGCGTAGCCGCCGGCATGAGGGTGTTCGCGTACCAGCCCGGTGAGCTGGAGCTCGGCATACCGGCTGGCGTGCGCGTCGTCACGAAGCTGTCCGAACTGGAGCCGCTTCTGTCGGGCTCGGGGACGTTTCTTTGAGCGCGCGCTTCTTGGCGCTACTTTGGCCCCGAGGGGCTCACGGCGGCGTGCGAGCGGAGGCGCGCCCCTTGCGGGAGCGAACCAGAGAACCGGAGCGGGCGCCGGCGACGATGGTGCGCACGGCGGCCTGGAGGAGCTCGGCTTTCAGCGGACCCGACGAGCTGGCGTGCCAAGCGTCGACGACCGCTCCGAGCATGCTCAGCAGGAGCCGCGGGTTGGTGCCCTCGGGGAGCTCGCCGCGGGCGACCGCCCGCGTGACCATCGCGTACCAGGCGGCGCTGCGTTCCTCGACGGCGCCTCCGATGAGGGCGCCGACCTCGGGGTCGTGTTTTTCGGCGAGCAGCCGCGCCCAGGCCTGCCCCTCGACGCGGCCCCGGAAGGTCACTCGGCGCCGAAAGGCGTCTGCGAGGTCGCGCTCGAGCGCGCCGGTGTCGGGCAGCGGCACGTCGTGCACGAACTGGCGCATCCACTCGAGGGCGGCGGCAACGAGCACCGCCTTGCGGGGCCAGCGCCGGTAGATGGTGGTCTTGTTGACGCCGGCCGATGCGCTGACGGCGTCCATGCGAAATGCCCGGTAGCCGGACTCGGCCAGCTCGGCCACGGTGGCCACGAGCACCTGCTCGACGACCCGCTGGCTGCGCCCGCCGAGCACGCCCCTCGTCCGACGTGTCTGCGTCCGCTCGTTCAAGGTTCTCCGGGAGCTCTCGAGGGGTGAGGGTATCCCCACGCTCGGAGAGATGGCAATCGCCAGTTGCCATCTTCGTGCGGTGCGGGTACACGAGCAGTTGGCAACACATGGTTGCCTTTGCGGAGGTTCCATGCTCTGGTCTCACTTCGTCGCGTACTTCTTCGGGGGAGTCTTTTTCGCAAACTTCGTGCCGCACTTCGTCTCGGGTGTGCTGGGGCGCAGGTTTCCGACTCCGTTCGCTTCGCCCCCCTTCCGCGGGCTGTCTTCGTCGCGCGCGAACGTTCTGTATGGGCTGTGCAACCTCGTCCTCGCCTACGTCCTGATCTCGCGCGTGGGAGACTTCGAGCTGCGGAGCGCGCTGCACGCGGGCGTCTTCGGAATGGGACTCACCGCGTGGTCACTCTTGATCACCCGCTCGTTGGCACGCCGGCCGGGAACGCCCGTCGAGGATTGAGGCGATCGAGCTGGGGAAACGACGGCGTTCGGTAGTGGAGGGTTCGTCACCGTCGCCCCCGGCACCCACGTGGTCCGCGCAACCCTCGTTCCGATCGGTAGCGCCGATCGGTAGGAGGTCCCAGACGAATCCCTGCCATTGCCGCCAAGGCGTCGCCCATGCGACGCCTTACCGTCCCTGCGCTCCACCACCACCGGTTGACGGCGATGGAATCCTCGATGGTCTCCACTCTGTGCCACCAGCCGTAGGGGATGAACAAAACGTCGCCGGGGCCGAGGTAGAGCTCCAGGTCCGGACGCAGCCCCAGGGCATCGAAGGGCAGGGGTGGCCCCAAGTCGAGAGCACTATGGCTGTGCGTCCAAGTTACGCGCAGCGGACTCAGGGCCCGGGTCGGAGCAAAGAAGAAGAAGCGCTTTCTTCCGCGGAGCTGGGCGTTCAAGTTCAAGGCGCGGTCGAAGTGTAGCGGCGTGACTTGCCCCGAAATGCCGAGCCACAAGACGTCCACCGAAAGGGGCGAGCGCGACCGAGCCGGGAAGAGCAGGTCCTTACCCAGGGCTGGCACTGCGTGGAGCAGCTCGCAGCCGGCTAGATAGCCCGGCGCCTCACCACGCTGCACTGCTTCCACCCAAGCGCCCACGCTCATGCGGACGGTGGATCCATCACGCTGCGCGCGCCGCGCTGCCGGACCGCGGCGATAGCGACCGGTGTGCACCGGACTCAGATGCGAGCCGCAGCGAGCGCTGAGCCAAGCCATGTTCCAGCGGGACCAGGCAGGCCACTCCCGGGCGGCCTCGCGGAACACGACGGGCTCGTGCTGCCTATCGAAATCGATGGGAAGATCCATGCATGTGCCCTGCGTCGAGGGCCTTCAGAAGTAGCTCTTCCGCAGCCGCTGCTCCAATACGGCCGGGTCGGAAGGGATACGGACCGGTGGCAGCAGGATCCGGATCCAGCGAAACCACAGCGGCTGAGTCTCCCGCAGCTCCGTCCGGCCAGGGAGCTCCTGCCAAGCAAGGGAGGGATCTCGATGGTGGGTCAAGTTGTAGTTGAAGTTGAGAAGCAACGCGCCAATGAGCCTGCCCGTGCGCAAGTTGTAGGCGCCCTCGACGACATGCAGCGGCGTGCGGACATGGTACACCCACTGCAAAGATGACCAACTCACGGCGAAGCCGCCGTAACACACGAGCAGCGTCTGCCAGCTCCAAACTCTCAGCCAGATGAGCACGCTCCAAAAGCCAGCCAGAGCGATGGCCTCCAGTTGCACGGCGTGCCAGTCCCGGGGACCGAATTGGTCGAAGGCCGCAGCGTACGTATTGAAGCGCCGTGTTCTCGCCAGCAACGCTGCGCTGCGGTACGGCAAACACAACGCCACGTAGGGGAAGATGAGTCCGGCCACCCAGAGCCCACCCAACACGGCAAAGTAGTAGAGAAAGACCTTGAGCCAAGCGGACTCTCCCGGGTGAATGAACTCACCTCGTTCCGCGACGCTGCGGTTGCGCAGGTGATGTCCCCAGTGTTGCACGCGATGCAGGGTGGCCGACGTGCCGAAGATCAAGCTACCACAAGAACCGATCAGGTAGTTGACGGCTCGGTTCCTATGCGCGTTTCTGTGGAAGTGTTCGTGCATCATCGAGAACACACCTTGCATGACGAGGCAAAACGCGAGCACGAGAGCCACGCGTAGGGGCCAAGGCCCCGGCAGCGACTCGACCCCAGTCAATAGCAGCGCCCAGCCCGCTACTTGAAGGAGTAGAACGCGCAAGTTGGCGCTGCCGTAGCGACCCCGGTTGGGGAAATCCGGTTCCACCGGTGGTAGGCTTTGATTCTCCACGAATTCCTCTCTCACTGGATCCTTGCTCATCTCGTGTTAACCTCGGCAGGTGGGAGCCACTCATTCATGGTGACGATACCCAGCTTCACGAAGGAGAGCTGGAGCCCCGTTGGCTTTGGCGCGTACGAGCGGCTGTTCCCCGAAACGGGCCATCTTCCAATCAGCCCGAGCGCCGACGTCACGCAGCGATTCATCCAGTGTTGGGAGCAGCTCGTGGATGCGACCACCACAGCGTCCGTGTGCGCGAGATTTCCAAACACTACGGTGGTATTCGTGCGGGGTTTTCTGGGCAACTGGATGCCGAAGAATCTGGTCGCGCCCATGCGGGCCTTGCGCCGCGCGGGAATGCACGCCCTGATTCTTCCAAACTCCAGTGGGCGCACCTGTGCAGAAAACGTGGCAGCCATGGTACCACAGCTGGCGAGGCACTGTAGAGGACCGTTCATCTTGTGTGGTCACAGTCGCGGCGGGCTCGAATCGCTCTTGATGCTGGATCGCCACCCGGCACTCGAGTCGCGCTGCCAGGGAGTGCTTCTGTCACAGACGCCTCGAGCAGCCTCGCCGGTCTTGAAGATCTTGCTGCGCGGAACGTCGAATCAAGCTGCCAAGACACTGCGCCGAAGAGCTGCGGATCGAACGCTGCGCAGCGGGCTCTTGATGATGGGAGCTGGCCACGGAGGGCGGGAAATGGCGGGCACGGACGTGGCAGAGATCGCTGCTCATCTCTCGCATCTTCAATGGCGCTTTCCGGTGCTGCAGACCGCCTCCTGGTCCACGCGACCGACAGCTTGGCTCGATTCCTTTCACGAACGCCTGGGTGAACTCTCCCCTGGCCAAGCACATGACGGTCAGTTCTTCCTGCGCGATCTAATTTGGCCGGGGTTGCGCCACGTCTTGTTGCCGCAAGTGGATCACGCCCAGCCCGTGGTCGGCGGCGCAGGCTTCGACCATGTTCGCTACTGGTGGGCATTGCTTTCATTGCTGGGGGACCTCAGGGCGCGAAACGCAGTGCCTGCGTCGCCGAAGGCTGGCGCGTCTGGACGAGGGGTTCACGGAGCGACGGAGCAATTGGCCTAGGTTTACATGGGCAAGCACATGATGTTTTGGGAGAGGCCGGATGAATTCAACACCGTCGTGGATGAATTCCTGCAAGGGGTTGGCCGTTCGTAGGAGCCACCCCACCTCCCGGTTGGAGTAGCCGACCGCCTGGAGCGTCGCGATTTGCGGCCGCTGCAGGGAGATGAGCCGTCCCAGCACCAGCCGAATCAGAGATGCGGTGACCCCTGAAACACCAGCGGCACCAGACTGGTTGTGCTCGACAGCCGACCGAGCTCTCCGGCCGTTCGCGCGTCAAAGGGTCTTGATGTACTCGATCAGGGCCAACCGCTCATCTCGACTCAGCTTCGGGCCGATGACGCCCGGGCGCTGTCCATCAGCGAATTCATGGCCCGTGTTGAGGTTGCCGGGTCTGGTCGTATCGACTTCGAACAGCCCTTTCCCCGGGCCCGCTTCGAAGCCGAGCTTCTTCGGATCGAACTTGCGGCTGCCCAAGTAGAACTTCGCTGGTCGCTCCGAAACTGGTGAGAGCAGGTCGTAGAGCGAGGGTACTGACGCATCGTGCAGAAAGGGCGGGGTCGCCCAGATGCCGTTGAGAGGGCGCGGTCGGTAGGCCAGCTCGGCGCGCAGCTCGTTCGGCCGGTTTCCGTCTAGCCGTTCCCGTTTTCGCGACCCACGACCTCGGGCATTTCGGAAAAACTCTCGTACGTGCCGCCCCAGCGCTCGTCCCGCGCCACGGCCAGCGTTGGGGAAAAGGTCAGGCGAAAACCGAGGGCCGCAGCTTCCCGCGCCGTCGCCCGTGCCACGTCGCGCACGAGCGCCTCGTGCCCGCTGGCACCCAGCCCGATGGCGTGGGGAAACACCGTCGCCCCGGGGATCAGGGCCAAACCGTGCACCGCGTCCATCCCGAACAGCACGGGCAGAGCCTGGTCCGCGGCCAGGGCCTTCTGCTGGCAGGCGCGGAGGAACTCGGCCCACACCTCGGGCGAGTCGGGCCGTGGGTTGCCCTCGGCGTCGTGGGGAGGGGCTGTCGAGTCCCCGAAGATGGCGCCGAGGCCCAGGTCCGCGGCTTCGCTGGGCAGTAGCGGATCTTCTCCCGTTCGGTGCGAAACGATCGCGAGTTGGCCAATCTTGTCCTCGAGAGGGAGCTCGGCAACCAAGTCCGCGGCGAGGCTTTCCGCGAAGCTCCACCCCGGGGGGTATGCTTCCCAGCGCACGTCGGCAATCAGCAGGGTCGCGGGAGCCGCCTCGGCGAGCTCGAAGACCGCCGCCGGCTTCGCCAGAGAACGAAGGCGTCTACGGGCTGCGGTATCGGTCACGCGGGCGAGAGCGGACAGTGGCACGCGCACCGTGCGCCACGCGGCGGGGGTCGAGAGCGTGTCCCCCGGCAGCGAGTAGGTCGTTGGGCAGCGCCCGCGGGCGCCCCGCCACCGGTGCGAAGGGCGTGCGGCGCGCGGGGCGGCAGCGCCGCGCGCCGCACAGCCAACCCCGAGTCGCCGTCCCGCTGCGGCGCCGTCCAACCACTCGAGATCGAACACAGGTAGCCGTTGGTGGCGAACGCGTGGGCCTCCTCATCGGAGGCGAACGCCGGGCCCTCACTCTCGAACACGTACTGCGCTGGGCCTTGCCCCGTCCATTGCAACCGCCGTGCCGCGCCGAGCGGCTACGGCGAAGCGACCAGCTCGGCAGGCAAGAAACGCGGCGAGCCCACCTCGGAAGCCACGTCCGCGGTCTCGAGTACGCCGGCGCCCCCCGCGCGCGACGGCGTTTTTCCAACTGCCGGACCATCCCGGCGCCTCTCCTCCCCGAAAAATGGGCACGACCCGCGTGTGGCGCGCTGGGCCCGCCTCGCTCGGCGCGAGCACCTCTGGGCTCTGCGCGAGCGCACCCTGCGGTGCAACCCCGACGAGGCCCAACACCGTCGCGACAGCCGCGCCGCGGGTGCCCGTCGTGCACAAGACACGACGCTTGCCAGTCCAATCCCGACCCATCCTTTTTCCGTTCGTCGTCATCGCCCTTCACCTAGGCCGCGACTCGGCCGCGTCGACCCGCCCGCCCCGCCGCGAGCCCCTTTCGGCGGGGGCCCCGCGCGGCGACGACTGGGCTCCTGACGACAGCCGGTGCTGGCTCTTCCATGCCAGAATTCTGCCAGGGCTCGGCTCGTCGAGGCCGGACTCCGCCCGTAGCGACGCCCCCGGGCCATGCAAAGGGAGTGGCGCAAACGCTCAACTCTGCGGCACCCAGCCGATGGCATGCACGTGTTCACGGTGACGGTTCGGTAGCCTCGACGCCGATAGTCCCGCGCCGTTCCTCCTGTTTGATGCCCGCCGAGGCGTCCCTGTGTCGAGAGGCGATCCGTGAGAACGCGTTGCTGACATGGATCACCCGATCCCGCAGATCCTGCGGTGGCCGGCTGTCGCCGCTGATGCGCCTCAGGCGCAACGCTCCCACGCCGGCCTCCGGCGCAACGCTCCCACGCCGGCCTCCGGCCCGATACCCAAAGACGGCGCGCGTCCCCATTCACTGAGCTCACTCGCATAGCCTCGGGGTGAAGTCCCCATGACGCGCTCGAGGCGGGCCTCGCCTCATGGATCGCGCTCTCGCGCCAAGCGAAGCTCGGAAGGAGGCGAAACGGTGCCGGTTGGTTGGGGCAACCGGGAACGCCGGAGAGATGGCCTTGCAGACCGCGCGCCACTCGGGAGCACGCAGACGGATCGCCGTTGGGCGCGATCAGCCGCGACTGGAGCGTCTGGACGCGGACGTCGAGATCCCGCTTGGCGACGCGGCGAATCAGGCGCTTCGCGCCTCCAGCACCTCGCGGCTGATGTTTCCGGGGCGATCGCGGCAGCGGAGGCGAGCTGACGCGCTGGAGCGAGTCGCGGATAGGGGGTGGCCTCGGCGAGCAAGAAGTCTGGGGAAGCGTCCGCGGAGGCTGGCGCAGCCGAGGGTTCATGAGTAGGCTGGGCGGCGGCGCGCGCCGGGGTGGGGCCAACGGCCGGGGCGAGGGGGTCGAGGGGAACTCTATGTCCGGCATGCATCTCAGGTGACGCGGAGGGTTTGATGCCAGAGCTGGAAGGGGTCGGCGACGACGAGCGGCGAGAAAGTGCGAGGCGCCCTCGCACTTCCGAGGAGGGGATCGCGCTCGAGCTCGACGACATCCGTCTCAGAGGTCGCTCCGCCGAAGATATCCTCGGTCAGGCTCTGGATGTGCTTCTGCGAGAGCTCGAGTGCGACCGCGCCTGGGTCATGCCCAACCCGCATCCGGGGGCTCGCGGTGTGACGGTCGCCCTGGAGCGCATGCACCCGGATTGGCAGCACCTGCTCCCGGTGGTTTTGCCCCTGACCGCCAACCTTCGGCAATGTTTCGACGACGCTCTCGCGCATCCAGGCGTGCGCCGCTACGACTCGCAGCATCTGCAGCTGGATTCTCGCGCCCCCGGGGTACAGCGCTTCTCGATTCGCAGCCAGATGATGATGCGGGTGCCGACGCCCCACAACGTCACGCCGTGGTTCCTGGGCACTCACCACTGCGCGGAGGCCAGGGTCTACTCGGAACGGGATAGCCGGATCTTTTCCTTGGTGGGGAGGGGCATCGCTCAGCCCCTGTTGCGATTCGTCGAGCACCGGCAAGCCGAGCGCGCGCGTCACCAGCTCGATGCGGCCCAACGAATCGCGGGTCTCTGCAGCTTCGACTGGGACTCGCTCTCGGGGATCACGCACTGGTCGGAGCATGCCCAGGGCGTCCTGGGTCGCCCGCCCAATCCCGTGCAGCCGGTCTTCGCCGTGCTGGGGAGCCACGTCGCCGAGTCCCGCCGCGAAGAGTTCGACCTGGCGGTGGAGCGGATCTGTCGAATGGAAGGGGAGCACTCCTTGCAGACGCTGGCGGTGTCGCCCGCGGGCGAGCCGTGGTGGATGCGGATTCGCTGCGACGTCGTGGTCGACGGGCTGGGGCAGTGCCTGAAGCTCGCGGGCGTCGTGCAAAACGTCAGCGATCAGGTGCGCGCCGCCGAGCGTGAACGGGAGCTCTTGGACCGGCTTCAGCACGCGCAAAAGCAGGAGGCGATCGGACGTCTGTCGGGTGGAGTGGCTCACGACGTGAACAACGCGCTGAGCGTGATTCTCGGTGCGGCCGATGATCTGCGCGAAGGCATGGGCCACGGGATGGAACACGGGGAAATCGCCCGCGCCGTGGGAGACATCGAACGGGCAGGCCTGCAGGCGGCGGCCATCACGCGCAAGCTGCTGGCCTTCTCCCGAAAGCAGGCCCTGGAACCCGAAGTGTTCGACCTGACGGAGCGGGTCGATCGCTTCCAGGATACGGCCCGCCGGGTGCGGCACTCTCGAGTGGAGCTCGAGTGGGCGCCGCCGCAGCATTCGTCGTGCCGAGTGAGAGCGGACCCCAACGAACTCGATGGGGCGCTGCTCAACCTGACCTTGAATGCGATGGATGCCATGCCAAAGGGTGGGCGTCTGAGCTTCGCGGTCGAGCTCCGTGAGCTCTCCCCGGCCGAAGCCCATCGTCGCGGGGTGCGACCAGGTCGCTTCGGTGTGGTGCACGTGGCCGACACGGGCCTGGGCATCTCGAAGGATATCCAGGACAAGATCTGGGAGCCGTTTTTCACCACCAAGGGAGTAGGGGCCGGTACGGGTCTGGGGCTCAGCACCGTCCATGGCTTCGTGCTCCAGTCCGGTGGCTTCTTGTCCCTCGAAAGCGAGCCGGGGCGGGGAACACGGATGAGCCTCCATTTCCCGGAGCACACGTAGACGAGGTTGGATCGCCTCGCTGTAGCGCACGAGCTCGAAGAGGCGAAACAATCCTAGTAGCCGCGAAGCTCTCCGCCACCCCGCCCGCTCGGGGCATTGGGGAGCTGAGCTACCGGCCGACGAGGCCGACGAGGCGTGAAGCCGGCCGTACGCCGCGCGCCCGCACCCAACGGGGCGCTGGCCTCGTCGGGCGGGGGGCGGTCCCTTCGAGTACGAAGCCACTCATGCCGGTCGAGCTGGCGTGCGGGCGCTCAACGGGAAGGTGAGCGGCGAGCGCATCGCCACGGTCGCGCGCGTTCAGCGCCTGCTCAACGCTTCCAAGCTGCCCTTGCTTCGAGGAGCTCGACGAAAGAGCCGCTGCCACAGCCGCTTGCGCGCCAGTTGCAGCAGCTCCGCACCGGTGGCTTCCCCGACGACGCGATCAACGTCGCCCGGCAACTCCCCGGCGCGAAGCGCGATCTCGAGCTGCCTCGTGGATTGAGACGAGGCGCCCGTCTCGTGGCCCGGCCCGTCGAGGGCGACCTCGCCCAGGCAAGGGTCGAGGGGGTCGCCCTGCGGCGGAGGCCTTTTCAGAGCGACTCGAGCCGAGTCTATTTCGCTCCTCGCGCCGAGATCGTGAGGGAAGTTGGCTTCGCCCCGAAGCTCCCAGGCTCCGAGGGAGTCACGAGCGCAGGGGGCGCGAGCTCGTCGGGAGGGCAGTTGATCGGCGACGCGGTTTGCTGCCCTCGTCAGCTCGATGCGGCCGAAGGCAGCGACGCGCTCAGCGCGCGGTTCGAGGCAGCGGCACAGGACTTCGAGCAGGTCCCTTCCGCAGCTGCAACGCTCGTCGCACCCGTGGCAACGGGCCTTCGGAAAGCGAGCGAGGCGATGGATGCTCGCGACTTCACTGCTGGCATCGAGCTCGCGATCACGGCACTGAGCGACTCACGTCTGACAGAGCGACTTGGACCTTCCCAGACGTTCAGCGAATTCGCCACCGCGATGCGCGCAGTTGGGCGGGCGGCCGCCGTCGGCGACGTTGGGTCCTCATTCGGCTCGACATGGTCCCACTGTGGGACCGTTGCGCGGGAGTGAGGACCGTGGCGTTGTCGGCACTCGGAGCCTTCTGGGAGAGCGGGCCCGCCTTGGCGGAAGGACCACTACCGGCCTGGTACGCGGAGGCAGCTCGTTGGAGCCGCGTGGCCGACATCCGCGGGTGCGGCGTCCGCCAACGTCCGCCCGAGCTCGCCCAGGCTGCGAGTGGTCCGGCGCAGGCCCTCGCCGACGCGGACGAGCCTCGGCCAGAGCGCGACCTTGACGTCGCGCGGCAAGAGTGCGTCGAGCCATTCGAGCGCCGTGCCGCGCAACTCTCCGCCGCGCAGCAGGCCGTAGTAGGCGGCCTGGATGGGCTCCGTCGGGTAGGCAGCGGAGAGCAGGCTGAACAGGGTCTCGAGGCGATCGTCGCCGTCCGTCGGCTCCATCGAGGCGTGCTCGACGAGGGCGTGGAGCAGGCGCGCGCGGGGCAGCGGGCGTGTGCGGGCGAGGCGCGCCAGGGCCTGCGCGACGCCGAGCCGCACCGACGCCGGCACGGGGGCGAGCGCCCCGAGCAGGGCCTCGGCGGCGCGCGTGTCGTCGAGCTTGCCCAAAATCCGAGCCACGCGGCGGCGCGAGGAGGCCGGCAAGTCGGGAGCGAGCAGTGCGTCCTGGAGCAGCCCGACCGCGGGCGGACGGAGCGCCGAAAGCCAATCGGCGGCTGCCTGCGCGACGCGGTCGTCTCCCAGCAGTGCGATCGCCTGTGGCGCGAGCAGCTGGTCCGAGGCGCCCCGTTCGAGCACCGTCAGCATGGGCCCGAGCTCTCCGCTGCGCAACGCCGCGAAGTCGGTCAGCGCCACGTCGGCCGGCTCCGCTCGATCCCCGTCCGCGGGCGCGTCGTCGTCCGGCTCGCCGTCGAGGTCGAGACCCGCGGGAAGGTCGAAGGCGGCGAGCGAGACACCGGGCGATGGCGCGGGAGCTTCCCGTGCGGCGGCCTTCGCCCCGAGCGCGGGGTCGGGTCCGATGTGCGAGCTTTGCGCGAGCGAACGGTCGTCGAGCCCGACGACGCTCGAACCGCCCGGTCGCGCCTTGCGAAGGCTTTCGCCGAGCAGCTGCCGGTAGCGGGCCTGCAGCCTGCAGGCGACCAGGGCGTGGCCGACGCCGAGCGCGACGACGAAGGCGGTCAGCGTGCCGAAGCTGCCGACGCCCACCGCCACGACCAGCGTGACCAGGGCTCCGCCCGCCAGCGTTCCCAGTCGGTCGGCGACGACGTCGACGAGCGCCTTCGAGGCGCGGCGGCTTGCGCCTCGAAGAGGCGAAAATAGCGCCTCGTAGGCCGAGCGCTCGAGCGAGCCGCCGAGCACGCCGTCGGCGCCGCGCAAGGCCGTGGCTGCAGTGAGCGGAGCGACGAGGGGCGTGGCCAGGCTACCCGCCACCAGAATCGACGAGCGAACAGTCAGCGCGCCACCGACTCCCAGTCGCTCGAGGGCGGCCGCGCCCACGCTCACCTGGAGCAGAAATGACAGCATGCCGACGACGGTCTGGAACAGCGCGAAGAACGACAGCAGCCCGGGGCCCCGGCCGAGGGCGGTGACCGCCGTGGAAGAAAGCAGGTAGTCGAGGATGGCCTGGCTGCACGAGGCGAGGACGACGAGGCCGGCGAGGGTCCACAGGTAGGGGAGCTCGCGTCCGAAGTTTCGAAGGCTCGGGGCTCGCGTCAGCGGGTGTGGCGGACGCACGTTGCCCGCCATGCGAGTCGTGCAGGCGAGGGCGAGGAGGTTGAGAGCCGCGCAAGCGAGTAGCAGCTGATGCGGTCTGGCGAGCGTGGCGGCGTGCCAGGTGACGAGCCCGCCGAGCACGCCCCCGAGCGTGGCACCGCTCGTGATGCGCAGGACGGCCTTTCGAGCGGCGTGGGGATCGAACGACTCGGTCACCTGCATCCAGAACGCCGAGACGCAGGCGGCGGTGAGCGAGACGCTGTGGAAGTAGGCGAGCAGTGCCCCGGCTCGCTCGGAAGCCGCGAACGCCACCCAGGACAGCGCGAAGAACGAGGCCGACGCGACCAGACAGCCGCGCACGGTACGGCGGGCGCCGATCGACGGGGCTCTGCGCGACACGACGAGCGCCGCGCATGCCGAAAGCAGCGCGCCGGCCACGATGGCCTCGGGCAGCCAAGCGATGCCCACCCACGTCAAGAACAGCGTGTCGCGCACGGCCTTGGCCACCACCTGCTGTCCCACCAGCAGGCCTGCCGCCAGGGTTGCCAGGGCCCCGCCGCGTGCGCGCGCGTCGGGCGACCCGTACGCCGAGGGTGGATTGGACTCCGGTTTGCCTGCGTCGCCCGACATCGCTCGTTCCCGGGGGCCGATCCTGACCTGGAACTCCCCCACGCCGGAGGCTCCGCAGCTGGCCCCAGCGGGGTGAGGGCCAGCCGCTGCGCCCCCGGGGCGACGGGTCTGGTCGTCAGAGTGGTCGTCGTTGCTTGATCGGGCCACCCGCCGGTGGCCGGACTAGTCTAGCCCGGAGCGGCCGCGAATGCCTCGGCTGCGGGCAGGGCGCGTGCGGGACCGGAAATTCTTGCGCCCGCGCGCGACTGGACGCACGGGCGTCCTCGGCGCAGATTGGGCGGCGCTGGTGAGGACGTCGCGATCGGAGGAGTCGAGGCGGCTGCTGCAGGAACGGCTGACGATGATGTATCGCGTCGGCTTCCTGATCAGTGCCGCTTTCGTCGTGGGCATGGTGGGCGTGCGCGGTCTCATCGGCGGCTCCGTCCTGCGCGAGCTCCAGTCGCCTTCTCGCTGGTTTCACCTGCTAGCCACCGCCATTGCCGGAGGGCTGTGGCGCGCCCTCTCGCGCCGCGCGCCCTCTGCGGAGACCCTGGAGGCGCTCGACGCCGCCGGCCTGCTCCTGCTCACGCTGCTCTTCAATCTCAACGCGGGCCTGTTCGAGATTCGCACCGTGGCGATCTTCAACCTAATCCTCACGACCGGCCTGGCCGTGATGCTTCGCTCGGTGCTCATCCCGAGCACGGCCCGACGCACGCTGGTGCTCGGCCTGCTCGCCGGTAGCCTGGCCCTTGGTGTCTTCGCGCTTTCGGCGTCATGGTCGGCGTGGCCCGTCGCGCAGCGCGTGCCGGCGGACTGGCCCCCCGCCTTTCAGCTGCTCGACCTGATCTTCTGGATCGGCGCCTGCGTCGCCGTCGCGACCGTGGCGTCGAGCGTCATCTACGGCCTGCGGCGCGAGGTGCGCGCCGTGCGACGGCTCGGGCAATACGTGCTGGGCGAGCAGCTCGGACAAGGCGGCATGGGCATCGTCTACCGGGCGACGCACGCGCTGTTGCGCAGGGACACGGCCATCAAGCTGCTCTTGCCCGGGAGCGTCGACGCCGCGTCGATCGACCAGTTCGAGCGCGAGGTCGTGCACACGGCGCGGCTGCGCCACCCCAACACCGTCGCCATCTTCGACTATGGGCGCACGCCCGATGGCGTCTTCTACTATGCGATGGAGTACCTCGACGGCTACACCCTCGACGAGCTCGTCGTCCTCGAGGGGCCGCTGCCTCCCGGTCGCGTCGTGTGGCTGCTCTCCCAGGTCTGCGCTTCGCTCGAAGAAGCGCACGGCCTCGGGCTCGTCCATCGCGACATAAAGCCGCAGAACGTCATGGTGACGGGTCACGTGGCGGCGTTCGACCTGGTCAAGGTGCTCGACTTCGGGCTCGTCAAGAGCATGAACCCGCACGCGGCCAGCTCCGCGGAACCGCACGGGTTCGCAGGCACGCCGCTGTACGCGGCGCCCGAATGCCTCGAGCGGCCACAGAGCGTGGACGCGCGCGCCGACCTCTACGCAGTGGCCGCCATGGGCTATCGGCTGCTCACTGGCCGACCCGTGTTCGAGGAGCGGACTCTCGTCGCCGTGTGCGAGGCGCATCGGCATCGCGCTCCCGTGCCCCCGGGCGAACGGCTCGGCCGAGAGCTGCCCGCCGATCTCGAGCGCCTCCTGCTCCAGGGCCTCTCGAAGGCTCCCGACGATCGACCGGCGAGCGCGGAGAGCTTTCGTCGAGGGCTGCTCCGCTGCTGCGTCGAGCCCTGGACGGAGAGCGACGCCCGCAGCTGGTGGCAACGGCGCGGACGGCCGAGATCGCAACCCCAGGCGGGCCATCGTCTCGGCGATGCGCGGACGATCAGCGTGGCGCTCGAACGCACATTGCTCTGAAGCTTCGGGGTCACGGGCCGGTGATGTGCGAGCCTTTCGGTTTCGTAGACGATGTTCGAGCCAGGGTATGCGAACCACGCGTCCCCTTCGCAGAGAACCTTCGGCCAGCTCTGTTGGCGCTCGGCCAAGCCGCGAAATCTCTCGATCACGGTGTGGTGTGGCACGGCCCCGACCTGGACGACCGCTACGACGCGACTGGCGAGCTGCTGAAGGGTCGTCACCTCGACCGATCCCCTGGAACATTTCATGACCGATCCGAGACTGGGCCGCGAAGGGTCCGCGTCCGCACTTTGAGCCCTGGTCCGCGAACGGCCCGCGCCAAGCCGGCCAGAATCCGCCCAGACTGCACGAGCGATTGGCTCGTGGTTGAAGCGTCATGTCAACTCCCCCTCGGGGCGCCGCCCCGGATCGCTTTGGAACCCCTTCGCGCCTGTCGACGCCGGCGCGTCGCTCCGCGCAGCCTTCCGCACCGCTTGGTTTGGCTGGCCATCGGGGCTTGCCCGGCTACCCCAACGCGCGAAGCTCCGGGGGGCGCACCCGGCTGCCTCCTCGACCTGGGGCCACCCGCCCGTCTCGGCGGGCCTCGGGCGTCTGTCCCCGGCGGGCCCGTCGCGACTCGGCTCGGATTGGGACGTTTCGGGGCCTCAACTCCCAGAGACGCAGCTCGCAGCGGCACGTCTTCGAGCCGATCGAGCCTAGTGTTCGCCCGGCCCAGCCGGGTGTACCATGGTGGTCTTGCTCCGTTCGGCTTCCATCGAATACGGTCACGCCATGATGGACCGAGGCGGCGCCGTGGGGGGAAGCTCGCCGTCCCGTGGCTTGATGCTGCGAGTGTGCGGGGCGTTTCTTGCAGTGCTGAGCGCCGCGGCCTGCACTCCCTTTGCCAGCGGCAGCCAGCTGCTGGAAGAGGGGGAGCTGCCCTCGACCGACGAAGCCATCGGGAGCAGCATGCCCGGCGAAGGGCAAGTGAGCGGGGCCGACTGGGGGTGCCTGGACGAACCGGAGCCCCCCGCACCGGCCGGCACGAACTTCGCCGGGGCGGTGAGGCTGTCCGTACCGGTCGTCAGCCTGTTCGGTGCGCCGCTGGTGGACGTTGCCGTCAACGTCTGTCTTCCCGCCGATCCGAGCTGCGCAACGCCGATCGCCAGCCTGTCGGGGCTGGACGAGGACGGGCGCGTGAACGTCGACGTTCCGACGGGCTTCAATGGTTTCTTCGAGCTGCGGGCGGCGGGGCACCTGCCTACGGTGTTCTACATGCGCCAGCCGGTCTTGGAGGACACCGACGAGGCACGGCCGCTGACACCGATTCCGGCCGAGGGGGTCGAGCAGCTCGCGCAAGTGCTGGTCACCCAGTTCGTCGCCGAGCTGGGGCTGGTCGCGGTTGCGGTGGTGGATTGCGCCGGGGCCCGTGCGCCCGGCGTTGCTTTCGCCAACGACCTCGGAGGGCGCGGCTTCTACTTTGCCGACGGGCTGCCTAGCGTCTCTGCGGACTCGACCGACCCAGACGGCCTCGGCGGGTTCGTCAACGTGCCGCTGCGGCTCCTCGAAGTGGAAGGGCGGGTCGCGGGCGATGGGCGGTTGATCGGTCGTCGCTCGGTCCTGCCGCGAGCGGGCTGGCTCAGCATCATACAAATTCGCCACTTTGCCGTCGGGCCGCGGTGAGTGGCACTTGCGCGGGCGCGAGTCGCTCGCACCCTCGGCCCGCTTGCCGCGCGAGATCGAGGCCGCAGGTCACATCCTCGAAAACGCCGAGCGGCGCGCTTCGGCCAAGCCGACTTGGGGCGGGTAGCAGGTGAGGGTGAGCGGAGCCTCGCGCAGCAGGCGGCGAAGCGACCACTGCCGCCCGCTGCTGCTCTCGAGCACGCTCTGCAGCGGCTTTCGCGGGTCGGGGCTCGTCATCAAGTAGCCCTGCGAGCGAGTGAACGCGGCGATGTCACAGTGAGCCTGCTCCGCCTGAGCGACCATCGTCGAAAGCAGCTCCGGGACCGGGTCCGATGCCGTGGCGATCGTTACTTGCTGCCCCACGATGGGCTTCAGATTGGAGTCGAACGCCATCATGAAGGATTCCATTTCTGCCCGCTCGCGCAGCCCCGATGGGTAGCAGCTGCCGCTCTCGACACCCCCTTGCAGCATGGCTCCCAGTTGAAAGCACCCGGGGATTGCCGAAGGGAACACCTCGGGGAGATCCGCTTGCCCGAGCCGCTCGCCGAGCGCCCGCAGGGCACTCTGGCAAGTTGGCTCCTCGGGGGCCAGGTAGCAGGTCGCGGGCAGGCCGCTGCTTGCGAGGCAGAGCCGGAGGGGCTCCGGTGCCCCCTCGAGAGCGGTGGGAGGGGTCGCTCGAAATTGGGCCACGCACGCCTGCCGATCGCTCGGCCGTGGCAGCACGGTGTCGAAGCCAGGCTGCCCCGCGTGCGCGAAGAGAAACCCCGCCGGGGTGTTTGCAAAGGTGAACAAGCCGAAGAACCGATGCGTCGTGTCGACCGTTCCGTCGCGCATGAAACCGAACCCGCGCACTTGTGGGCCCAGGTGCGGCGCCTCCGGGGCGAAGAATCCCCCACGGCGCTCGCCCAGGACCGACGGGGCGACGAACTGAAAGTTCGTGGCAAAGCCGGCCATGCCCGTCTTCTGGTAGGCGTTGCGGAGGTGAGGGACCTTGGCGATTTGCTCGAAGCCCTCGACCGTATACAGCCCCGAGGTGCCGAAGAACCCCGGCCTGTACACGCCGAACTCGGCGTTGCCGTCTCGGTCGAGCCGGTGGCAACCGTTGCACGTGGTGGCCAGATCCAGCCGTCGCAAGCGGCACCGAGGCGGGGCCACCAGCGAGCAGCCGTCGAGCAGATTGCGGTGGGAAGGGGTCCCGGCCAGCTCATCGTCGGCGATCACTTCCAGCGTGAGCCGCCCGACTTCGGCTATCGTGGTCAACTGGTAGCGCAGATCTTCCTCGGTCAGCGGCTCTTCGCCGTCGGCCAAGGCCTGCGCGAGTTGCTCCTCCAGGGCGGCTGCGTCGCTGGGCAACAGCGCGTCGAGGAGCTGCTCTAGTGAGGTCGTCAGCTCGACCGCGCGCCAAGCGCTGTCCTCCGTCCACTTGCCAGCTGGATCGAGCGACCAGTCGTGGGCGGGCAGGGCGCTCACCGCTTGGAGGAACCTGCTGGCGGCTTCGCTCGCGAGCTCTGGGCTCGGAGCGCGCTCGGCGGCTCCGTCGAGCTTCGCCCGCAGCGGCTGGAGGCCCGAACAGGAAAGTGATTCGAAGAGGGCTCGTACCGCGCTCCGCGCGGCATCGGTGCGACGCAGGACGACGGCAACTGCGCTACCGACGCAGCGGCACTCGAACGCCTCCGTGTCCACGTCGACCTCGATCTCCATTCCGTCTTCGACGACCGTGCAGGCCCGGCGGGCCATCTGTTCTTCGCTGATGCTCTGGCACCCGAAGTAGTTGGCGCGAGCTCGCCGCTGGCCCGCGTCGAGAGAATCGTCCAGCGCGCGCACGGGGTTCGGTGGCAGGGTCAGCTGGAGGGCGAAGTTGGCGAAGTCGTCGAAGCGTTCTGGTGGAAGCTGCCGGTCGTTGCCGTTGAGACCCACGATGGCGGTGTCGAACTCGGTGAACGAGTTGAACTCGTTGAGAGAGCCGAAGCCCGGTTGCTTGCCGGGGGCGTCTTGAAACCGCCGGATTCGATCTCCCCGCCAGTGCATCGGTCCGTGATTGGCCAAACCCCGTAGGGTCTGGGTCGTCATCGGCCCCTTGTTCGCGCGGAAGCCGAGCTCGGTGACCGTGGGTTGGAGATTGCTCAGCGGGTAGCGGACGACGCCCGCGAGAGAGAATGGGGACGGGGAAAAGAAGAAGGGCCCCGGATTGTCGATCGTCGCTCGATCCGGATCGCCGAGGTCCCAAGCGAGGCCATCGAAGTCGCCGAAGACGTGGCAGCTCGCGCATGCTGAGTCGCCGTGCGCCGACGTGCCGCGCGCGTCGTATAGCACGTGCCGCCCGCGTGAGATCGAAGGTGGCTCGGGTGTCTGCAGGGCCAGGCGATGCCGAACGCGACCCGCCTCCAAGGTGAGGACCTCGTTGGTGAAGTGTGTCTTGACGTACAGCCGCCCTCGCGGCTCGTCGAGGACGAGGCCCACCGGGCCGACGGGCGTTGCTGGCCGTGCGCGCAGATCCACCTCGCGCAGCTCGCCACGCCGGCGCGCTTCGGCGTTGTCGAACTCGCGCCGCAACGAGGAAGCATCCAATCGAGCGAGCTTGTCCGAGCCGAGCGCGACGAAGAACAGCGAAGAGCCGTCCGCGGAGAACTGAGCGCCCAAGGGAAATGCGAGGCTTCGGGCGTTCTCCCGGGGGTCCTTCTCGCAGCATCTCGAGTAGTCGATGTGGTTGTTCAGATGGATCGGCAGGACCTCGTCCGCCGCGCCCGCCGCTGGGTCGATCACGGTGAGCTGACTCTCGTGCAGGTGCCCGACCACGCTCGAGCGCGCGTGCTGCGCCGGCCCTTCGAATCGAGTCAGGTTCTTGGCCTCCGTGTTCGTCGCCACCACCTTGCCCGTGCCGGGCTGGACGGCCAGATTGAATAGCACCGTCCCCACCCCCGAGAACGCTCGTTGCACTTCGAGCGATTCCGGGTCGATGGCGAACACGTCCTCGTCCGGTAGCGAGAACCGGATCGAGTCGTTCCACGCCATGGGTGCCTGCGGCGGGCTGACCCCCTGCGCTGGTGTGTCAGAACCGCCTGGGTCCGCGTCCAACCAACAACCGCTGGTCCCATCCGGAAATGAGCGTAGAGCGCTCCCGCAGGCATGCTCCGAGTCGAAGAAGCGCACCACGACCGCCGTGATCGGCTGCATCGTGGCGTCGCCGCTCTTGCATTCGCAGCCCGGGGAAGGCTCGCCCGGCGTTTGCAGCCGCACCGCTTGGACGCGATGGTCATCGTCCGTCTGCACGCACACCTGTGCCAGCGTCCGATCGCTGATGTCCGGGCGGGGGTCGGGCATGCACCGCCCTTGGCCGAGCACGGCGGGCATGCCGCCAGCGATGCGTTCGTGCCCGACTGCGTCGGGACGGAGCAGGAGCTTGCCCTCTTGCTCGATCGCCGCTCCCCGCGAGTCACGGGCGAGTAGCGGGCGCAAGCTCTCGATGCCGCGGGCAATGACCACTTGAGTCGGCACGGCGCTGGTCCGATTGCCCGTGCGAAAACCGGCCGCGTAGACTCGCCCGCCTCCGACGGCCAGGGCCCGCACGGGCTCCGTGAACAGATTCACGACGGAGAGCAACCGAGGCTCGTCGTCCGCCGAGAACGCGAACACGTCGCCGAGGCCGGGGTGCTCTTTTTGGCCTGCAGCGGTGACGAGATCCGCGCCGGAGCGAGCCGACGCGTCCGGGTGGTGCTGGCCGCGGTGGGCACTGCCCACGAAAACCCTCACGCCCGCTTCGCCATTCCAAACGACGATGTCGCGCGGTTCGTCCCCGACAGCCAGCGTCTCGACGACGCTGCCCGCACAGCGTGCTGGATCGACGATGGTGCGGCTGATGCTGTCGGACAGGTGGTTGACCACCCACGCCTCCACTCGATCGGCGCGGTCGTGAACCACCGCTACCGCGACCGGGCGCATGCCCACCTTCACTTGGCCGCAACGGTGAAGCCCTCGGCGCGTCGGTCTCAGAAGTTCGAGATAGTCGTCGAACGTGTTGGTCGCCAACACCAGATCGGATTCGCGCGACACGGCCAGCGGCCGGACGGGATCGGCCTCGAACAACGTGTAGTCGGTAGCTGGATCGACGGGCTCGCTGGGGCTCGCCGGCGGCTTCGCGAGGCGCTCGGTGACGAGGGCTTGGGTCGTGCTACCCAGCGGCGATGCTGGCGCCTCCCCGACCTCCCCGCCGCACGCTAGCGCCATGCAGAGGGCGCCAAAGAGCAGGGAACCCGCACGCAGGGTCAGCGTCTGCCGGGCACCCCTGCCCTTGCTCGCCGCGTTGCCGACTGGCCTCGGTGGTGCGACGTGAGCCGCTCGCTTTCCGCTTGCGCCCGGACGGTTGCCCCTCCGCACGTCGAAAGATTCACCGTCGAAACGGCTACTACACGTTGGCATGGCTGGTCGTTCCCCTCGTCCCTCCCCGGCAAATCGAATCACTGACTCCACAGTAGTGTGAGAACGCACGATGTCCAGCACCACTGGCGTATGGCCATTACAGATGATGCAGGAAAGTCCATGTCAGAGGCCGGGGGCCATCGACGTCACGTAGCCCTTCGGCGTCCTCGTTTGCGTCCGATTCGCTGGACGTTGAACGTGAAGATGGTGTTTCGTCGCGGTGTTCATTCGTTCAAGCTGCTGCACCACCTCGGCTCGAAGCCTGCGCCCAACGCGTATAGCCCATTTGGTGTCCGTTCTGAATGCGATCCTTCGACCGTAGTGCAGCCTTCGACGCGTGGGTCCGGCAAGTGCCAGCACCGCTGCAACATGGCGCCGCGATGTCGCGAGAAAGGCACACGCGCCGCGAAAATGGCAGCGCTCCGGCGAAGGTCCCGCGATGGAAGGGCGTGCGGCCGACTGCGGCTGCGCCCCGAGGCAAGCCGCTGCCGAGCTCGTCACGCGGCCGAAGGGGGAGCCGCGAAGCGCCAACGGTCGAGACGGAGCCCCGTGGTCGGGCTCTGTCGAAACGCTTCGCGTGGTCCAGTCGCGCCGACTCGAGCCCGGGCCCCGGCAGCGGATTGCGGCGCCGGTGGGCCTGGAGACCTACCGACGACTCGAGATTTTGCGTGGGTTCGATCGGGGGTTGTGTTACCTGAGCGCCATGCGAGTCGTATCCTCGCGGGCCATGGAGTGCTGGTTGGCCGGCGCGAGCATCTCGTCGCCGTCGTGGCTGGCTGTCGGGCGGGCGCACCGAGCGAAGAGGCGGCGTCCTCGTCGGCGGGTGCGGGCCCGGCGGGCCCCGAAGTGAAGGGGGCTCTCGACGTGCCCAAGCCGCCGAAGCCGCTCGACCCAGCCCAGTTTCAGCGCGAAGTCAGTCAGGCGCCGGGCGAGGGGGGCGTCGTGGTGCTCCGCGTGACCAACCCTCGACCGTTGCGGCGGTGAGCGTCGACGGCAGCCCCATGCCGCCCGAGGCGGGGCTGACCTCCTGGGCGGCATTCGAGCCGGCGGCGGAGGGCGCCGATGGTGATGAGCCGTCGTCGTTCAGGACGAGGTGGACGGCGCCATGGATGCCGCCTTTGCGCACGGGCTCGAGCACCACGCACGCCTGCTCACACCAAGCGGCGAGCGGGCTGCGCAGACCGACGAAAGCCGTCACCGCGGCTCCTTCGCACTCCGCAACGGTCGGCTGGTTGGGCGCGATGACGAGGCGCTGTCGCGACTGAACGGCCGCCTCGGGAGTTTTCACTCGAACGACTGCGCCGACCGGGACGATCAAGCGAGCCGCTGGAAGGCAATGCAGACTCGTTCGGCAGTCTTCGGCACGGTGCAGCCACGCAATCCAATGCCTGTCGGACACGACCACCGTTCGCGACTGAGCCCATGGCGCGAGCGTAACTCGCCGCTGCCGGCAGAGCCACCGAGAGTCTGTCGCACGGACGGCGCGGGGCGGTTCCGCATCCGCCGCTGCTCTCCGAGCGCGCGACGCGCTCACCCGTTGGGTGCGGCGGCTCGCTCATGCGGCGCGCAGTGCACTGCGCGTCCCGCCGAACTCAATCGGTCCCGTTCATTTTTCGATCACGCCGCATTGCGCCAGCGTGCTCGACACCGAGGAGCAAGCTGTTCGTCGCGGTCACCGCCGACGGCGCACGCTCACCCTCGGGGACGGCAGAAGAAGATTTCTTCGTCCGCCAGGCTTTCTCGAATGCGCTGCGATTCGTCTGCAACGAGGTCCTTGGCATGGACGACATCGACGGAAAAGCCGGTCTGCTCTAGGCGGTCTGTGAAGTCGGGGCCGTACTTCCGCACGTGATCCCACTGGCCAAATACCCGGTCACGCTCTTCGGGCGTGCGAACGCTCGGATCCTCTACGGTAACGTCTGGCGACCAAATGGGCACCAGAATCGTTGCCCAGCCCCGGGGACTGAGCACCCGCCGCAGCTCCCTCATTGCCTGGGAATCATCGTCTACGTGCTCCAGCACGTGGCTGCAATGAATTGCGTCGAAAGAGCCGTCAGCAAAGGGAAGGTTCATCAAGTCCACGGCCTGATCGGCGTTTGGGTCCTGGGCGTCCACGCTGAGGTAGTCGATGCTGTCGCTGGTACGGAGCCGCTTTTCCAACGCGGGTTCTGGAGCGACGTGGAGAAATCGCGTCACCGGCGGAACGAGTAGGTCCGTTCGCTGCTCGAAGAATCTCCAAGTGAGGCGATGACGTTCGACGCTTCCGCAGATCAAACACCGTGCGTCTTGCCGGACGCGGTGCCCATAGGGCCCGAAACGGCGGGTATGAGTATCGCAGAGGCAACAATAGCGAGCCGTTCCGCGAAAGAACAAGCGGCGAGCGAGCCGATTGAGCGCCGAAGGCCTGAACGGCGAGCGGTAGGCGAAGCGCGGCTTTGGCGCAGTTGCAAGGCTCATTGGAATACCCATGCCCGAAGGCGGACCGAGCGGCAAGCTCCAGCGGAAGATCGGGCCCGCGGCGGCGCCTCAGCGCTTTGGCGCTCGTGCGGGTTCGTGACCTTGGGCCGGGGGTGCCGCAGGAGGCGTTGAGCCATCTCTTCGAGCCATTTCTTCGGGCCATTTCGTCGCGTCGGCGAGGACCGGGCGCGCAACACGGGCGGCAGCGGCCTGGCCCTTGCCATCACCGAGCAGGCGGTCCTGTCCCACGGGGAGGAATGAGGGCCCGGAATCATCCGGAGCAGCGGCTGATGGTGGTGCTCGTGGTCCCCCTCGAAGCGCCGCCTTCTATCGCAACCCGGGTGCCGGGCGTTGCCTCACTAGGGATGTCGAGACCAAGGAGGTCGAGGATGAATTGGGCAACTCGATATCGACCCGTCACTCCGTCCAGAAGAGCGTGCGTCCGTCGTGGGTCCCTCGTGGGACTCGGCTTGCTGCTCTCGAGCGCGTGCACTGCCTCGCGCGACGGCGGGCAAGCTCCCGGCCGCCTTGGCTCGGCTCGCAACGGGAGCTACGGCAGCGGTTCCGCTGACGCCGGCTCTTTCTGGCCTTCCTCGCTCCTACAGGTCGAAGCGATTCGCCATGATGCGCTGGCGCAGCCAGCCGGATACGAGCATCAACAGCAGCACGGGAAGGGCATGGGTGAGCAGCAGGTGCCAGAGGTCGTGGTCGGGACAGCGCAGGCTCAGGACGAGCGCCGCCCAGGCACCGACGAGGGCTCCCATCGCCATGCCCGTTTCGCGAGAGCGCGTCAGATCCGTGCGCCTCAGCCCCCGCCAGCTGGTGAGCAGGGCGAGCGTTGCGAACACTGCGTAGCCCATGAGGCAGGGCGCTGTCAGTGCCTGCTCGAAATCGCGGAGGCTCGGCCACGACCAGGTATCGGCGGTGAGCCAGGGAGCGAGCAAGAGGCTTGCGACCGTCAGCGCAGCGGCCACCCACACCGAGGGGCGGCCGCGTTTCGAGAGCTCCGTTTCTGGAAACAAGAGCGCGAGCGTCGCCACGAGGGCGATGGCTCCGCTGAGCAGGGGCGGCCACAGCCGCAGCTCGCCGTCGGGTCCGGTCAGCCCCCCCAGCCCCCCGGGAAGCATCACGCTGGCCACGATCACGAGCGCTGCCAGGGCGTGTCCACCCCAAAGGGCTCGGCGCCGCTGCTGCCGCGTTGGAGACGAGGCGCTGCCCGCCTGCGACAGGACGCTGCGCCGGAGCTCGGGTGGCAAGCCTCGCGAGGGCGAGTCGCCCTGGGCCGACGAGCTCATCCGGACTCCTTGCCGAAGCGCAAGCGGCTCAGGCGCTCACGCAGCAGGAGGCTCGCCCTGTGAGCTCGGACCTTGACGTTGGTTCGGGTCGTGCCGAGCACGTCGGCGGCCTCTGCCGTCGACAACCCTTCGAGCCGCGTCAATAGAAAGGCTTCTCGCAGTAGCTCCGGGACGCGCGCGAGCTCCTGCTGCGCGTGCTCCGCGAGCTGGCGCCCGACGGCGGCTTGCTCCGGCGTCTCTTCCGGGCTCTGCAGCGCCCGCTCCACCATCTCGGACCACGGCTCTCGCCGTGTGCGGCGGGCCCAGTCGATCGCTCGGCGGCGGGCGATCGCGTATGCCCAGGGCTCGACGGCGGCTCCTCGGGCAAATGTGCTGCGAGCCTGGTGGATGTTGAGAAACACTTGCTGCAAGATGTCTTGACTAGTTGTGTGCGAGCCGCAGAGCCTGCGCAAGTAGGCGTGAAGCCTGGGGGCGAGCTCGTCGTATACGACGGCGAATGCTTCTTCCTCGCCTTCCGCGTAGGCATCCATTGCGACGCTTGCGCGGGAGCGAGGGGCCGAGGCCATCGGAGGGGTAGGGTAGCAATCGCCTGGGGGCGTGGCCAGCCTCCTGTCCTCCGGCTCGGTCTCTCGTTCGAAGCGGCATCTTCGAAAGGGGAAGGGGTCGACAGTCGGGTGCACGCCTCGGTGGGTCCCCTTTTTCGTAACCGTTCGAGGTGCGTCGCGAACTGATACCTCGCGGAGCTCCATCGGCGCATCGCGACCGAGGGGGGCTTGTCACGTCGGGGCCGAGCGGGGGGGCGTCCGGGGGCTGCCATTCTCTCTTTTTTGATCCTCGGTGTAACCGGGGGCGAGCGCGGGCGTAGCTGGACTCATCGGTGACCGCTGGGGTCGCCCTTGGAATGGATTCCAGTGCGCTCATCGCTTCGGGGCTCGCGAGGTCGGGACCTACGAGGGGAGGCCGTGTGGGGCGTTGGAGCTCCGGCTTCGGGTTCGTTTCTCTCGCCGCGCCAATTTCGGGGCGGCTCATCCAACAGGAGAAATACCAAACATGTTGTTGCGATCGCTAGTTGCCTACTCTTTCACTCTGGCTGCCTTGGCAGCTTGTTCGGATGGCGAGGCAGGCCGCTCCGAGCCGACCGAAGGCAATGCCTCGAGTCAGGTGGCCGTGCTCGGTCTGGAGCTGGAGGCCGAAAGCGCCGGCGACACGGCACTGCCCGTCGCGGAGGCCCTTTGGCAGAAGATCACAGTGGAAGACGACTACACGACGTGGCCCCTCGTGGAGGGCACGACGGAGCGCCAGGACAGCGCCGCCCCCCACGGCGATCTGGCCACTGTGCGTCACAATCGACCGGCCGCCGACGGCGGCGATGTCTACATCATCGTCAAAGAGAACCTCGTGGAGGGAGAGGAGGACCCGGTGGCGCTCACCGTGATGATGAAGGTCGATGGTTTCGATTCTGCGAACGCGGACTGGTTCTACGTCAAGTACCTCCTGGACGGGACGGTCGATGAGACGCCGGGCGGCATGCCTTTGGCCGGCGCCATGGAGCCGGAGCCCGGGGCGGCCTGTCGCGGCTGCCATCGAGGGGCCGACGGCGACGATTTTCGCTGGCTGTAGAGGTACGGGGGAGCTCGCGGCGCCGTGCACCGCGAGCTCGGCCGCTTTGTCGAAACCATTCCAGCCCGCTCGCGTAGAGTAGGGCACCCTCGGATCGAATGCCTATGCCACCTCGCACACGCCCCTATCAGTACTACGACACTGCCGTTTCAATTTGCTCCCGGTGCTATCGCCGTGTGGACGCGAAGATCGTTTTTTCTCAGGGGCGGGTATGGATGCACAAGCGCTGCTCTCGGCACGGCGCCGAGAGCGTGCTGATTGCGGATGATGTCGAGTACTACAAGTTGTGCCGAGAGGTGTTCGTCAAGGAGCCGGAGCAGGTGCTCCGCTACAACACCGAGGCGCGCTACGGCTGCCCGTACGATTGTGGCATCTGCCCCGATCACGAACAGCACGGCTGCAATCTCCTGCTGGAGATCACCGACGCGTGCAATCTCGAGTGCCCGACGTGCTACGCGGACAGCGGACCCAAGCGGCAAATATTTCGCCGTCTGGAGGAGATCGAGGCCATGCTCGATTGTGCCGTGCGCAACGAAGGAGAGCCGGAGATCGTGCAGGTTTCCGGTGGCGAGCCGACGCTGCACCCGCAGTTCTTCGAGGTACTCGACCGGGCCAAGGCGCGACCCATTCGCCACCTGATGGTGAACACCAACGGGCTGCGCATTGCCAACGAGCCCGGCTTCGCCGAGCGCCTCAAAGCATACGAGCCGCACTTCGAGCTCTACCTCCAGTTCGACTCTTTTCAGCGCACCGCCTTGATGACTCTGCGCGCGGCCGACTTGCGCGGCGTGCACGCGCGAGCGCTGGAGCGGCTCAACGAGCTGAATTTGTCCACGACCCTCGTGGTGACGGTTCGCCGGGGTGTCAACGACGACGAGCTCGGGGCGATCGTCGACTTCGCCGTGAGCCAGCCCTGCGTTCGCGGGGTCACCTTCCAGCCCGTGCAAGCCGCTGGGCGCTTGGAGCGCTACGAAGATGGATTCTCTCCCGACCGAGATCGTCTCACGTTGACGGAGGTGCGCCGCCGCTTGCTGCGCCAGACGGACGCTTTCGAGCCGGAAGACATCATCCCCGTGCCGTGCCACGCCGACAGTGTAGCCATGGCCTATGCGCTCAAGCGCGGGGGGAAGCTCATGCCGCTCACCGGGATGGTCGACCCAGAGGTGCTGATCAGCGCCGGCCGCAATACGATCAGCTACGAAAGCGACCAGGGGGTTCGCGGGCGGCTCTTCGATCTGTTTTCCACTCGGCACTCCTCCGCCACGCAAGCGACGGCGCTGCAGGACTTTTTGCGGGCGGCGGGTGGAGGGGAGGCCCCTCCGCTCACCAAGGAAGACATTTTTCGAGTGCTGATCATTCAATTCATGGACGCGCACTCTTTCGACTTGCGCTCGATCCGCAAGAGCTGCGTGCACATTCTCCATCCTGATGGGCAACGCGCGATCCCCTTCGACACCTACAACCTTCTGTATCGCGGCGAGCTCGAGGAGCGCGTGCTGGCGCCTCTGCGCGCCGAGCGTTCTCCAGGGCAGCGTGCCGGAGCGCTGCCGGTGCTCGGGCGGGCTGTGGGGCTCGATAGCTCGGGGCTCGACAGCTCGGCTTCGCCCTCTTCGGGGGGGGCGTGAACCTCTTGGAGGGGCGAGGGTTGATCTGGGCGATTGCGAGCGCGGTCGGGGTCTTCGTGGCCCTGGCCGTATTGGGCTACGTCACGACCCGTCCCACCCTGGTGCGTGTCGAGGCGGAGTTGCCGCGGGGCTTTCCTGCGGAGGGGTTTTCCCACGAGAGCTTCGAGCGGCTCCTGCGGCGCCACGTCGACGCGACGGGCCGCGTCGACTACGAAGCGTGGCACCGAAGCCCGCCCGATCGCGCGGCGCTCGAGAGCTACTTGGCGGCCGTCGCCGCCTACAGCCCCGACACGCAACCGAGTCGATTTCCGCGATCGAGCGATGCGCTCGCCTATTGGATGTACGCGTACAACGCCTTCGTCGTGCAGGCCGTGTTGCAGCGCTGGCCATTGCATAGCGTAACGGACGTGAAGGCTCCCCTGGAGGTCGTGCGAGGCCTGGGGTTCTTCTACAATCTGCGCTTCGTGGCGGGGGGAGAGGTCTTGAGCTTGTACTCCCTCGAGCACGAACGCATTCTCGCGCGAGCGAAAGACCCGCGCGCGCACTTCGTGCTCAATTGCGGGAGCGAAAGCTGCCCGGTAATGCGGCCGGAGCTCCCGACCGGGGATGAGCTCGAGCCGTTTCTCCAGCGGGCGGCCGAGGAGTTCGTCGCCGATCCGAGCCACGTTGCCGTCGACGACGCGGCGCGAACCGTCACTCTTTCGAAGATCTTCGATTGGTACGAAGGCGACTTCGTCGGTGACTTGCGGCGGCGCGGGCTGCCTGTCGAGGGTGGGGTCGTGGGCTACGTCGCGGCGATCGCCCCGGCGCCTCTCGCCGCGCGGCTGCGCGCGGCGCGGGGCTACCGTGTGGTCTTCCGAGACTACGATTGGGCGCTCAACGAGAGTCGCGAGGGGGAAGCTCGAGCCGGAGCCGCCCCGTGAAGGGCGTCGCCGAGCCCCCCCCCGGGGCTTTCGCCTCGGCGAGCTGTTGCGCCAATCTGTACGAGCTTCCCGTCACGCAGCTGCTCTTGGGCAGCAGCTACCACCCGGGCGGTCCAGCTCTGACCCGGAGGCTGGCTCGCGCGGCCGCCATCGGCCCAGGCGATCGGGTGCTGGACGTCGCGAGTGGGGTCGGGGCTACGGCGCTGCTGCTCGCTCGTGAAGTCGGCGCGAGGGTGACCGGTCTGGATTTCTCGGCGCAGCAGGTCGCGAGAGCCTCGGAGGCCGCCAGTTCCCTGGGCTTGACGGATGCCGTGCGCTTCGTGCAGGGAAACGCCCAGGAGCTGCCCTTCTCCGATGCTTCCTTCGATTTCGTGGTCTCCGAGTGCGCCCTGTGTACGTTTCCCAATCGCCCGCGCGCTCTGGAGGAGGTACGCCGGGTTCTGAGAGCCCGGGGCGTGCTCGCGCTCTCGGACGTGGTTCTGAACGCTCCGGTGCCCGCCGAGCTCGACACCGTGATGGGGCATGTTTTGTGCATCTCCGGCGCTCTGTCGGTGCCTCGCGCGCTCGACGAGCTGTCGGTGGCTGGTTTTCGCAACGTGCGCCACCGCGACGAGAGCCGGACCTTGCACCAGCTCATCGATCAGATCGAGCTGCGGCTGCGGCGCCTGGGAGCAGAGGCCGAGCGCCAGGGGGAGGCCTTGCCCACCGAGCTTCGAGGCGCCGGCTCGACGCTGCGTGCTGCTCGAGATTTCGTCCGCTCGGGCGGCGTTGGCTACGCGACGTTCACCGCGCGGCGTTGAGCGTTTTGGTTGTGTCGATGGTCTTGCGTCGGCCCCTCTTGCCCGGCTGATTCCGCAGGCACGGAAGCGACGGCCCCGGCGTCCAGCCGGCGGGAAGAGCGAGGTCGTGTCGGCTCCGGCCCAATTTCAACCAGACTGCGGCGGCGGAGACGAGGACGCTCCGAGCGCGACATGCTGCGGCCCTTCGCGATCCACCTCTGCGGCGCACAGACGCATGGCTCGCTGTCGGCGGCGCTGGCTCACCCAGCTCGTCGCCTTCCCGGCCACCCACATTCCCGACCACACAGCGGCCGCCACGGCACACCCCGGACACATACCCGTACTTACTGATGAGATCTGCTTTGGTTACAAACGCAGCAAAAAATCTTGCTCCGAACGAGGGGAGCCAACTTGGCTCACTCGGAGACGATGAGCCCCGCGAGGCACATCTCGTCGTCCGTACCCCAACCCGGGGCGACGGGGTCGAGCACTCGGGTCGTGTCGTTGGGACGAGTCCCCTCGATACGATCCCGCGCCGAACGGTACTGCCCCCGTGCAATGAGCGCCGGCGGGTCTCGATTGGTGGAGGAGTGCCCCCGCGAGGCCTTCGAACGGACCGGGCTCGAGAGGAAGAACGGCGAGGTCGCTCACAATCAGCTTCACGAGCGTCTCGATACGAACCTATCGGGCGGAGGCAGCCGTCCGTCTTCGAGGAAATCCAATACCGGGGACACTTTGGCCCTGCGACCCGCGCCGGCCCCGAAAGCCGCGCAACGGCTCGCCGCACGGTGACCCCCCAAAGCTGCCATGCCGCAGCTTGCCGGGCGGTTGCGGCCGGTCCGATGCCTTGGCATCTTGAGCCGGGGCAACGCCGCGTGACGATACCAATGCAGATCCAACTCGCAATCGAGAAGCTGACCAAGTGCTGCCCCAACGGCGTAAAGGCACTGGACGGCGTTTCCCTCAGTATCGACGCGGGCATGTTCGGCCTGCTCGGCCCCAACGGCTCTGGGAAGTCCTCCCCGATGAGAACGGCGGGTGCGCTTCGACGCCATCCTGAGCACCTCCGCGGATCAGAGCGCGGTCACCTCGGGTCAGCTGGTGAGCGAGTGGGAGGCGCCGGGGCGACGCTA
The DNA here is from genome assembly GCA_050299315.1 of Polyangiaceae bacterium. Classification (GTDB taxonomy): domain Bacteria; phylum Myxococcota_A; class Polyangia; order Polyangiales; family Polyangiaceae; genus SZUA-265. The sequence continues at coordinate 269,984 of JBNKVS010000088.1, read as the reverse complement.
CTTTCACTACGCCGCAGATGGGCCGATGCGGAATTTCTACGGCATTCTGTCCGCCCGCTACCGCGTGAAGAGAAGCACTTGGAACGAGGTGGCACTGGAGATCCACAACCACCCCCGGGCACGAATACAACCTGGTTCGCATGATGGCACCCTGCGCAGCCGCGCCCAGCGCTGCGAGACGCTGGGCTTCGAGGACTGGTATTGGGCGTGAAACGGCACGCGCCGCGCCTCATCGCCCGGCTCCGTAACGCTCGTCGGCAACGCGCGGGACCTGCCGACGAGGCGCGGGCGGCTGCCCGCCTCGCGGGGAAGCGGCCGGGAGGGCTCACGTGGCCACATCGGAGCCCGAAGCGGTGGACAGCTCGCGCTGCGTCGGGCAGCGTGAGGCGGTGTGCGAGAGATCCGGACGGTGAAGCGTGAATGACGAAATCCTCGGTCAGCCACTGTTCCTGCTGGTCATCAGCGCGCTGATCGTCTCAGCCATCCTGGTCAAGGCGCTCTCCCACCGGCTCGCCAGAATCCCCCCGGTGGTGGGCTACATCGCGCTGGGCGCGCTGCTGCGAGCGCTGGAGGATCGCTTCGACTTCCTGCCTTCGGCCGGCGCCTGGACCCTGGACTTCCTCGCGCAGGTGGGAGTGGCCGCGTTGCTGTTCCGCGTCGGTCTGCGCAGCGACCTGGGCAGCCTGGTGAGCGAGCTGCCACGCGCCGTGCGCGTCTGGGTATCGGACGTTTGCGTCGCCGCCGGAGTAGGGCTGGCGGCCGCGCTGCTCCTGGGCTTCGCATGGATCCCGGCGCTGTTCGTGGCCGTGTCTCTCTCGGCCACCAGCGTGGGGGTGTCCATTGCCGTGTGGGAAGATGCTCGCAAGACCCGCTCGCGACTCGGCGCGCTGCTGCTGGACATCGCGGAGCTCGACGACCTCTCGGCGGTGCTGTTGCTTCTCGTGCTGCTGGGCATGACTCCCCATCTGAGAGGCTCCGGGGTCACCGGGAACGTGCTGATCTCCGCAGCCGAGTCCATCGGGCTGCTACTGGTGAAGCTCGCGGCCTTCGCGATCGCTTGTTGGCTCTTTGCCCGCCACCTCGAGCAACCCTTCACCCGCTGGGTGACGCGGGCGGAGCGCCCGCCGGACCGAGTGCTCACGATCGTCGGAGCCGGCTTTGCCGTCGCCGGCATCGCCGGTGTGGCCGGCTTTTCTTCGGCGGTCGGTGCGCTGTTTGCGGGGCTGATGTTCAGTCGCGACCCCGTTGCCGTTCGGGACGAGGCGAGCTTCGAGGCCATCTACGCCTTCTTCACGCCACTTTTCTTCATCGACGTGGGATTCGCGCTGGACCTCGCCGTCATCGGTTCGTCGTTTGCTCTGGGCGCGGCGATTTTTGTCGCTGCCGCGTTGGGGAAGCTGGTGGGAGCGGGAGGTCCCGTGGCCGCCTTGCTCGGGCTGCGCGCGGGAGCGCTGGTGGGGTTGAGCATGGTACCGCGAGCCGAGATCGCGCTGCTGGTCGCCCGCACTGGCAACCAGCTCGGACAATGGGCCGTGCCGGACGCGCTCTACGGCGGCATCGTGTTCGCTTCCGCCCTGGCTTCCATCGCCTCGCCCCTGGTGCTGCAGCGGCTGCTGTCTCGCTGGGAAGACTTGCCGGGGCTCGAGGTGGGTCGCTCTCGCCCACCCCCCGTCGGGGCCGAAAATCGCGAATGAGCGGCTTGTCTGGCAGCGGCGGGAGGCGCTCCCGGCACGCCGAGCCCGGCGCTCGCTCGGACGGCAACGCCCGCGGCCGGCGCGCCCGGGCTCCGTCGCTGCGCAGAGAACGGCGCGAAGCCGGTGAAGTCCGAGCATCGTCCCAACCTCTCCCCTTGGGGGGCTCCGGCGGAGATCTCGGTGACCTCCTGCGTGCTCGAGAATGCGGCTAAGGCTGGAACAGCGAGGGGAGCACCGGGCTCGGGCTCGAGCCCACCGCGCTGCCCTCGGGCGGAGCGTGTTCACCCTCGAGCCGACGAGCTCCGCCCCCCACTCGTGCACCAGCCCGTCCATGCAATTCTGCTCGAACGCGTGCTTCCGATCCGGCCACGTCTTGCTGGCGTACTCGGGCTCGTCGTTGTCGTGTTCGTCGACCCGCTCCTGCTCTGCCTTTCGCTGACGTGCAGGCTTTCGTAGTCGAACTTCACGAAGGCCACCTTCGTGCCCGCCAAGGTGGACGGCGGCCCTGACGCGCGAGTCACCACACACGGCACGCTGCCTCCGCAGGCCGTCGATCCGTGCAATGCGGTCATGCTATGATTGTCAGGCGGGCGGCGCGCGGAGTATGCTCCCCCGAATCAGCGAGCGCTCGTTCGCTGGAAAAAGGGGGGACGTCACCTTGAATGGGGAACTGCTTACCGAACTCGGATCGAGATTGGTGGTCCAATCTCTCACCGACGAGGCCTTGATGGCCGCTACCGGGGAAGGGCCCCACGTGCGGATCCTGCCCGACGCCAACGTGATCAAGATCGGGGGGCAGAGCGCGATGGACCGAGGGCGCTCCGCCGTATTTCCGATCGTGGAGGAGATCGCCGCCAACCTGGGCAAGCACCCGATGGTGATCGGCACCGGGGCGGGTACGCGGGCGCGCCACGCCTACAGCGTCGGGATGGACCTGGACCTGCCGACGGGTGTCCTGGGCGTGCTCGGCACCTTCGTCAGCATGCAAAACGCGCGCATGCTTCACTACCTACTGGCAAGCCGCGGCATTCCGTTCATCGAACCCGCGCAATTTCCGCAGTTGCCGCACTACCTGGCCGAGCGCGGCGCCGTGATCTTCTTCGGCATGCCGCCGTACACGTTCTGGCAGCAGAACCCCGCCGTGGGTCGCATTCCGCCTCATCGCACCGACACCGGGGCGTACCTGGTGAGCGAGGTATTCGGCGCCCGCTCGATGATCTACGTCAAGGACGAGGACGGGCTGTACACCGCCGACCCGAAGAAAGAAAAGCACGCCAAGTTCATCCCCGAAATCAGCGTCGAAGAGCTGATCGCGCGGGACCTCAAGGACCTGGTGGTGGAGCGGCCCGTGCTCGAGTTGATGAAGAACGCGCGTCACAGTCGCTCGATACGCATCATCAACGGCCTGCGCCCCGGCAACCTCACGCGGGCTCTCGATGGCGAATCCGTGGGCACGCGCATCTTCGCGGGAGGGGCCCGATGAGCGCCTCCCACGAAAACACGGATCAGCGGCATCACCTCCGCTCGATGCTGATGCGGGAGAGCCTGCTGGACAAGGACTTGATGGCGGCCACCCACCGCAAGCGGGAGGTGCGGCGCATGCTCCCGAGTGCCCACGTGATCAAGATCGGCGGCTCGTCGATTCTCGATCGAGGCCGCGAAGCAACGTTTCCGCTGGTGGACACGCTCGGAGCGCTGCTCGACGAAAAGCACCAACTGCTGCTTTCCACGGGCGGGGGAGCCCGCACCCGGCACGTGCTGTCGATTGGCATCGACCTGGGCCTACCGGTGGGAGTGCTGGCCCAGCTCTCGATCGCCGACGCCCTGGGCAACGCCCACATGCTCGGGACGCTGCTGGCGCCCTGGGGCGTGGTGGCCATTCCGCCGGAGATGTTCGGTCACCTGCTGCCGCTGTTCGCCAAGGCGGTGCCCGGCGTCATCTTCAATGGCGATCCGCCGTACTCCCTGTGGGAACACCCCCCGGAGCTCGGTCGGCTCCCGCCGCATCGCACCGACGCGGGCACGTTCTTGGTGGCCGAGTGCTTTGGCTGCAAGACGCTCACCTACGTCAAGGACGTGGACGGGGTGTACGACGAAGATCCGCGCTCGGCTGGCGGCGGTCCCTTGCCCCAAGGCGGGCTGATTCGAGAAATCGGTGCCCTCGAGCTGCAGCGGCGAGCCCTGCCCAGCCTGCCCTTCGATCGAGTGCTGCTCGACCTCCTGCACAAAGCGCGGCTCGTGGATCGTTTCCAGATCGTCAATGGGCTGCGCCCCGAGCGGGTCGCGGCCGCCATGCGCGGGGAGCACGTCGGCACGATCGTCCATCGAGACTGAGCGAGGCGCGAGGTCCGGTGTGAGCCTCATGAGCACGGTGGCGGGAAAACTGCCGAGCCTCGCGACCGTCCGCGGCGCCACCTGCGTCTATCCCGACGGGACCCGGGCCCTTTTGAATTTCGATTTCGAGCTGACTGCAGGTGAGCTGTGCGTCGCGGTCGGCGCCAATGGCTCCGGCAAGAGCACGCTCTTGCGCGTGGTCGCCCTCGACTTGCCTCCCACTTCGGGTGAGGTGCAGCTCTTCGGGCTCTCGCAGGCCACCCCGCGGCGCGTCGCATCACGCCTGCAGTGGCTCACCCAGGAGCCTGCCCTGGATCCGGAGATGACCGCTCGAGAGCACCTGGAGCTGCAAGCCGCGCTGATGAAGGTGCCCGCCAAGCTGGCGCGCGAGCGAGTTGCGCGGCTGGCGGAGGCGTTCGAGCTGGGCGACGCAATGGGGCGACTGGTGTCTGGCCACTCCGGCGGGATGCGCAAGCGTTTGCACCTGGCGCTGGGGCTCTTGACCGAGCCGGAGTTGCTCCTGCTCGACGAGCCGACCGCGGGCCTCGACATGCCGGGGCGCCAGCACCTCTGGTCGGTGCTGAGAGCCCGGACCGAGCGCGGACAGACGAGCCTGGTGGTGAGCCACGATCTGGAAGCGGCCTCGCGGCACGCGTCTCGCATCGTCATGCTCGAGCGGGGGCGCCTGGTGGCGGAGGGCACCCCCGACCAGATTGCCCAAGCGGGGGGGGGCAGCTTGGCGGCGGCTTTCGCGCAGGCCACGGGGCGAGACGTTGAGTCCCTCCAGCCCGCGCGGACCCCCGGCAGACCCGCACGACGGCAGCGGGACCTCGGTCGGAAGAGTGGAGCGCGCTGTGGGGCCAGGCAGCGCTGACATGACGCGAATCTTCTGGTTCTTGTTTCGCCGCGGCCTGCTCGGCATTGCGCGTCGACCGGTCACGCTGACCTTCGGCTTCTTGCAACCCTTGCTCTGGATGCTCCTGTTCGGTTTCTTGTTCGAGCGAATGACGGACGAGCGACAGCTGCAAGGTCTCAGCTACCTGACCTTCGTGGCGCCGGGCGTCAGCCTGATGAGTGTGCTCTTCGGCGCCTCGCAGAGCGGCGTCCCGCTGATTCGCGACTACCAGACCGGCTACCTGCAGCGAATGGCGCGGACCCCCACCACTCCTGCCGCCCTACTCGCCGGCAAGCTCGCCGCCGACTGCGCGCGCCTGTTCGCCCAGGCGCTCGGGGTGCTGTTGATGGGGGCGGCCTTGGGCGCCAAGCTGCAACTACAGCCGCGGGGGTTGCCCCTTGCGCTCGGAGCCGTCGGCTTGCTTTCCATCGCACTGACCTCCATTTCATGCCTCCTGGCGCTGCTCGCTCGAGCGCCGGAGCCCATGGGCGTCTACGTGCATTTGGCCAACATGCCACTGCTGTTCACGAGCACGGCACTCGTACCACGCGCCCGCATGGTCCCGTGGCTGGAGAGCCTGTCTCGCGTCAATCCACTCAGCGCCGCGGTCGATGCGTGGCGCGCCGCCTGGGTGGGAACGCCGATCCCCCCCGGCCACGTCCTCGTGCTGCCGCTGTTGATGGCGGTGAGCACCTTCCTCGCGGCGACGTTTGCGCTCTCTGCCGTGAGGCTTCGGCGATGAGCGATACGTGGAGCTTCGATGCCCAGGCCAAGAGCTTCGACAAACGCGCGGGGCTACCCGCGAGGTGCACCGCGCGCGTAGCGCGCGCCCTCGAGGCCCTGCCCGGCTTGGAGAGGTCCGCTCGGCTGCTCGAGATCGGCGCGGGCACGGGCGAGATTGGCCAGCACCTGATTGCCCGAGGCCATCAGGACTCGGCGCTCGACTATTGGGCTCTGGACGCGTCGGCCGCCATGCTAGAAGGGTTCGCGACACGGGTGCCGCCGGAGGAACGCCAACGCCTGCGGGTCGGCGACGCGAATCGTCCCTGGCCCGTTGCGGACGCCAGCCTCGGCGCCGTGTTCCTTTCGCGCGTCGCGCACCTGCTCGAGCCGAATCACCTCTGGGCGGAAACCCGCCGCACGGCGGCGCCGCACGGAAGCTGGTTGGTATTCGGGCGTCGGGGACGCGAGCGGCGAAGCCTGCGCGCCGTGTTGCGCCGCGAGCTGCACCGGCTACTGTCCGAAGAAGGTCGTCCGTTTCGCCGCGCGACCGCTCCCGACCAGCTGATTTCCGCTCTCCTGACGCAGGGCGGCTCCAGCGCTTTTCGACGAGTGGTCGACGAGTGGTCGGTCGAGCACTGCGCGAGGAGCGCGCTCGAAGCGTGGCGAGCCAAGCCCGGCTTGGCCGGCGTCGCCCTGGACGCGAGAGTCAAAGAACGCGTACTCGATCGCCTCGAGAGCTGGGCCCAGAGCCACTTCGGAGACCTGGACACCCTCCAGCCCAGCCGTGAGCACTACGAGCTTTCGGGGCTGCTCGCGCCGCCCGCGACGAGTCGCTGACCGTTTCCCGAGGGGCGTCTCAAGGCGACACCTGGTACGCCTCGACCCAATCCCCCCGCTGCCTCGGAGGCTCGGAGCAGGCTTGGCCCGCCGCGATCGCCTTGCCCGTCTGGCAATCCCCCGGGCAAAACCCCTCGGCATCGCACTTGGCTTCCGGAGGCACCGGTCCCGTCGTGGCCCATTTTCCGTCCGCGCAGCTTGCCTGCGTATTGTGCATCATGCCGCGATCCTCGTGACCGAGGATGTGACAGTGGTTGACGAACGCCCCGGTGAATTCCTTGGCCACGATACGAACCTCGGCCTTTCCCCACGGCTCCTTCTTGCCCTCGGGATTGGAGTTGGGCGCCGGGTTCCCGGTGGCCTTGGGCAGCGCGATGGTATCTCTCCACAGCGGATGGGTGTAGCGGCCCTGGGGGTTCTTCGCGCTTGCCCGATCGGACTGCGAGAGCAGCTGAAACGGGTTCTGGTGGATGTGGAACGGATGCGAAATGGCGCCGCTGTTGTTGTACAGCGTCCACTGCTCGGGCGCGTCGATGGTGAGCGTTTCGTTCATGCAGCTCGGGTCGTACTTGGTTTGATTGATCCAGAACTGCACCTTTTTCAGCTGCGTTCGGTTCTGCATCTCGTAGTGAATCGTCTTGCGTTTGCGAGCCTTCGGAATCGGCGCCAAATACGTGGCCATCGGTGGGTAGTCCTGCTTGGCGTCGGGGAACTTCATGACCCTCTCGTCCTCCGTGACCACTAACGTGAACAGGGGCCCGAGGCCGTTGTTCACGCCGCACGTGGATGCGCTCTCCCCCCCCTGCTCCGCCAGGGCCGCGAGGATCGGCTTGCCCGCTTTGGCATCGAGCACGGTGGTGACCCCGTGCTGCATGCAGTGCTTGCCCGCCACCATTGGAGCTTGAACCAATACGTCGACCCGGTTGCCCGGCGAGAGATCGAAATCCGTCAACTCATTGAAGGGCCTGGACTTTCTGTCTTCCAGAGAGCAGTCCGGCTCGTTCAAGATTGGCTGACATTGATAGTTCTCAGGCGAAAACTGCACGCCGTCCATGGCGATCTGGCGCAGCACGGGGCTCTCGCGACCCGCCGCATCGGGAAAGCCGACGCGTAGCGCCGCCGAAGCCTGCATCGTCGCACCGACGAAGCGCCAGCGTTGGATCTCCCCCTTCTTCATGGTGACGATCGGATTGGCCTGGCCATTGACGAGCACCGACGCGTTTTGGTCCGCCCCGCCCAGACCCGGCGGACGCTCCTGGAGTTGCTGAATGACCATTAGGCGGTCCTCCAACTTGCCGCCTCCCTTCTTTTCGAAGTACTCGTCCAGGTGACGATCGAATTCCCCCCGGACTTCGAACGTGCCGACCTGCCCGTTGAGCACGTGCAGCGCCGTGGAGCCGTGCTTGTGCGCGTGGTACCAATGGGTTCCGGGCGGCTGAGTATAACGCAGCGGGTCCAGCAGATAATCGAAGTGACCGTAGGCGACGATGCCGTGCTCCCCGTGGGAGCCGTGCTCGGGCATGACGGCACCGGCCGGCTTCGGGGGTCGCAGCTCCAGGCCGACGTAGTCCTGCCCCACATAATGCCCGGCGTCGTCCAGACGGACCTGGGGCGAGACGTGGAAGCCGTGGAAGTGGAAGTTGGTGGAGTTCGGCCCGTGAAAGCAGTTGGGTGGCTCCACCGTTTGATTGCCGAGTTTTTGGGCGGGCGTGAACGGTGGGTGCCCGTTGTAATCGGTGGACGGTGGGTGCTTGCAGAGCCCCGTGACGGGGTCCACGCCGGCGCCAGGCTCGACCGTGTTGCACTTGATGTTGGTCTGACAAGCGTGAGGATCCGGATCGTGCGGCATGCGATTGTACAGCCGCATCTTGAACTGCGTTCCGTCCTCCGCTCCGGGGCGACTGGCGGGGTGCATGACGAAGGTGGGTCCGGGCGCACTCCAGGCAATCTTGTCGCTGTGCGGATCGTCCGCGTCGGCATCCGTGATGCCGACATCCGGATCTTTCGGAAAGCCGTATGTGCGCAGATTCAGCGTCTGCATTTCCCAGTGCGGCGGCGGAGGCGTGGTTTGCCCGCCCACCGGAGACGGCGGCGGCTGCACCCAGACCGGCACGCAGCGCTCTCGAATCCTCACTACCAGCTGTGTTTCGATCATGCCGTCTCGCGGTGCGACCTTGACCGGGTGCCGCAGCCGCTCCTGGGCGTACTTTCGACCCGGCCGGCACGGGCCATCGTTGAGCTGTTCGAGCTTGGTGAGAAAGGCCGCGTGCGCGGGCATCGGGACCCCTTTGGAGCTCCCCGCCTGCCGCGCTCCGCTCGGCGCCGCGACTCCTGGGGGCTGCGCCCGGTCACTTTCGCCGTTCAGCGGGGCTCGGCCGCTGCGCGTTCCTTCGCTCGGAGACTGTGGCCGCGGCGCGGGGCCACAACCCTCGAGGGCCGAGGCCACCAAATGCACCGCACCGACCAACACGATCGCCGAAAGCCACATCGACGACGAAGCACGAAACGCCCCTTGAATACTCGACATCGCTCCTCCCTGGGCATGCGACGGCACGGGTCCAGCCATGCGAACGAGGATGACTCACCTCCCCCGAAGGCTAGACGCTATCACGGGTAGACGCGGACTCACAGTGAAAATTGGGCTTCTCGCTCGCCGCAGCAGAGTCTGCCGAATCACAGCGCTTATGTTGCCAACAAGGTGCGAAGACAACACGCGATGGGTGCTTCACGCATAGGACATCGCCTTCTCGGGACACGTTCGAAGCTTCGGCGGCGCTTGTCTCGAAGGGGCATGGCCGCCAATGCTTCGACGGGGGTCGATGCAACTGACGCGCTGATACGACCAGCCGTAGAATACGACGAGCGCTTGCGCGATTGCAGTCGTTCCAATTGCCGTTCCTCGGGAGGTAGAGAATGTTCAACGAACCGCTCGAAACTCCGTACCGGAGGTTTTAGGCGATCCTGGACCGCGCCGCAGGTGAAGGTTCGGCAACCTATCGGGGGCTGGGGCCTTTTTGGGAGCTGACCCCTGAGGAGTTGTTGCAGGCGGAGCTTTTTGGAGCGCGCCTGATCGCCGCAGACGCCTCGCCTCCGTGTTGCGCCAAGGCGGGCTCGGGCACCAGCGCGGTTTCTACGAGTGAGCGTTCTCGCAGCGAGCGCTCGGGGCCCATTCGCCTGAAAGGCGAAGCGCGCTGAGCGGTTCGGCGCCGCGCCGGCTCGCGGACTCTCCTCCACAACCCCTTTCATCGCGCACGCTATCAGGGGCAGGTGTCCGAAGGCAAGCTGCCGTGTCGCCGAAGGGCTCGATACCGCGCTCACTCGCGCTGTGTGCACGGCTCGTACTCTGTCTGCGCCATCCTCTGCTCGTGGCGCCAGCAAGCGCCTCTCGTCGATGCGACGAAAACGTCTCTCACTACGGCGAGCGCGGGGAGCCTTTGCCATTGCGGCCGGCTTCGCCAGCCGCCAACGCACACCGCGGCGGTGAGACGATGACTCGTCGACTCGATGGGCCCGCACTTCGACGAGCGGTTGCGCCCAGTCGTGAGATGGGCCACGTGATGCCGCTGGCCTTCGATTGCGAGCACCGTCCGGCGCGCGCCTCGAAAACGATACGGGGGGCTCGGTTTCCATTGGGTGGGGGGAAATTCCGACCCCTCGCGCGCAAGCCAGGGATGCTCGGCGCAAGCGCCGCCCGTCGTGGTTGCATTGCCAGGAGAGCTCGTAGTCGGTGCAGCGCGGGGGTCAGCTCCACGAGCTGCCCACCCTGAGCCTCGAACTCCAGCGGCAGCCAGTCCCCCACGTCCGTGGCGCGGATCGCCCGGATCGTACGGTCCTGCCAGGCGTCGAGCTGCGCGTCGATCTGCGGGAAGGGCTCGCCAAACGGACCGCAGTAGTCCACGTTGGGGTCGTCGAGCGACGGCGTCTCGTACCCGTCCTCGATGCCCGGACGGTCGCCCGTCCGCGGCGGCCTTCTCGGAAGCTGGCGCGCCCCCGCCCGAGCGGCCCAAGAGCCTATTTTCAACAGGAGCCCTGGGACGGGGAACCTTTCGCGCCCGCCAGCGTGAAAGCAATGATGCCAGCGATGCTCGTGATGACGGAGCCCTGGGACGACGGCGAGATCAGCCCCGGGCTGCTCGAGCGCTGTCGGGCGGGGGAGCCGGCGGCCCTGGGAGCGTTCGTGGAGTTTTACCAGCGCAGCGTGTTCGCGCTGCTCTCGCGAACCGTCGGCGGTCGCGCCGAGGTCGAAGATCTGGCTCAGGAAACCTTCCTGCGAGCGATTCGCGCTCTGCCGGCCTTCGATGCCGACCGTCGAGCAAAGCTTTCGACCTGGCTGCTGACGATCGCCACCCGCCTCGCGCTCGACACGCTCCGGAGGCAATCCCGCGAGCGGCGCAACGTCTTCACGGAGGAGCCGGATGGCGTGGCCACTCCCGAAAAGGAAACCCAACGCTCCGAGCTGCGTGGCGCGATTGGGCGAGCAATCGACGAGCTTCCCGCCGATCAGCGAGCGGCGTTCGTGCTCGCCGAGTTCCACGGGTTCCCCCTCGAAGACATCGCCACGGCGCTGAAGGCCCCCAAAGCCACCATCAAGACGCGGCTGTTTCGCGCGCGCTCGAAGCTTTCACGGGCGCTCGCCCGCCACCTTGGAGATGGAGAATGAAGCGCACCGACCTCGAAAGAGCCTGGCCCGCGACCGAGCCTCCGCCGGACTTCTCCGAACGCGTGCTCGAGCGTTTGCAGCTGCGCCCCGCGTCGGTCGAGCCCGCGGCGCGACCGATCGAGCCGCTCCCGTTGCTGCGGCGGCAACGCGTTCGGTGGCTGGCGCTGCCGGCCGTTGCCCTCGCTCTCGGGGCCGCGATGCTGCTGTGGCCCGCTGGACGTGAGCGGGAAATCCTCGTCGTCGCGGCGGAGCCGCGTGTCTTGCCGATCGGGCACAGGGCGGTGGCCGAAGTGTCGGCAGGAGCACGACTGCGCTGGTCTGGCGAGGAGTCGCCGCACTCGGTGAAGCAGGAGCGCGGGGCGGTGAACTACCGGGTAGAGCCCGGAGCCGCCTTTCGAGTGCAAACGCCGCATGGCAGCGTCACCGCGATGGGCACGGAATTTCGGGTCGTCGTGGGTGACCGCGAAACAGGGAAGGAAGAGCCGATGAAGAAACGATGGGCCATTGCCGGAGCTGCAGGAGCGATGGGCGCGCTGCTCTGGGTCAGCGTCGACGAAGGCCGTGTGCGCCTGTCGAGCAGCGACCGAGAGCTGGTCCTCGGTGCGGGGCAGGCGGCTTCGGTCCAGGCGGACGGAATCGTCCGGCGGGAGTCGGCCCCGCAGGCCGCTTCGGCAGCGAAGTCGTCGGCGGCCCCCGATGCGAAGCGGGCTCTCAAGCGGCAGCTGGCTGACTCCGTGCGGCGCCGAGCAGCACAACTGCGGGCCGCAGCCCTGGCGGCAAAGCGGGCCGAAGAGTCGCCGGCTTCGGCTTCACCGGCAGCGCCCCCCGGGCCCGCCGTGCCCGCGGAGCAGCACACCTTCGGGCCCTCCCCCTCGGGAGCTTCGGATCCCCCGACGGACCCGGAGCAGATCCGGCGGCGCGAGTACATCAACCGCACCGTGCACGAGCAGTACTTTCCGGTGGCCCGCGACTGCTATGCGGAGCTGCTCGAGCGCCAGCCGAACGCCGAAGGAAAGGTGGTGTTGGAGTTTGCGATCGTCGGCACCGCCGACGCCGGCGTGGTGGATCGCGTGGCGATCCGCGAAGACGAAGACGCCATCGAGGATCCCGAGTTTCAGCTGTGCATGCGGGAATCGCTGTACACGGCGGTGTTCGAGCCGCCGCCCCCCGGCGCCGAGGAAACGACGGTGGTGTTTCCCGTCATGCTGAGGCCGGACTGAGCCGACGAGGGCTCGGGCAACGCCCCGGCAAGGCCCTCGAAAGGGGCCCGCAAGCGGCGACCACCGTCGGCGACCACACCACGACATCCAAGCGCCGGGAAAGGTGCAGCAACTCGGGGGCGCCCGACAGGGTCAGGCCGTGCGGCAGGTGCACCTCGTTGACCCGGAAGTCCTCCTCGGCCGAAGGGCCCGGCTGGAGTCCACGAAAGGAAACTGCACCGAGGCGAACCCCTTCTTGGCGGTGACGGCGCCGTTCTGGGGCTCCAGGTGGTGCGACAGACTGCTCCGAGCCAGCTTTTCCGCAGCCGGCGAGGGCGCGCTCAATGCGTAGGCCGGCTCGAGGGCGACCTTCGGCTTCCCCGAGAGCACCCGCGCGGGCAGGTGCGCCGGCTCGGCGGTGGCTCCCAGGAAGTAGAGCAGCGAGGCAGCGGCTTCTGGCACCGTGGTGCCCACGAGCCAGGAGCCGGTGGGTGCCCGGAGTCTCCGACGCAGTGTGCGTACACGCCGCCGTGTCGGGCGCCGTGGGCCTTGGCCACCACTCGTGCCAGGGCGCACGACCTCGACCCTCCGATTCTCTTGAAAGTGGGGTTTCACGAACTCCGAACCACACGGCGGGCGTTGTGTCGATGCGTTCGCGTCTTACGTGGGCGTCATGACCCACCAACGAAAAAGCACGCAAACGAGCACACGGCGCGCGGACCAGGCACAGAGCTCCGACGGTCACGGCAACACGTGGGATACCGACATCGTCGATGGGGAGTTCCAGCGCAGCCCCACGGAGTTCCGGGATTTGGTGACCCGAGACGGTACGAGCGGCTACCGCGCCGAGCCCGGCCGCTACCATTTGTATGTTTCCTATGCGTGCCCCTGGGCCCATCGCACCCTGATCGTGCGCGCGCTCAAGGGGCTCGAGGCCGCAATCGACGTGAGCGTCGTACACCCATACCTCGACTCGCGCGGCTGGCACTTCGACGCGGACTACGGAGATCCGAAGACGGTCGACCGGCTCTACGAGTCTCCCTTGTTGCGCAACTTGTACGACCGAGCGGCTGCTAGTGGAAAGTACGCGGGCCGCATCACCGTGCCGGTCTTGTGGGACCGCAAGCGAGAGACGATCGTCAACAACGAGAGCGCGGAGATCATTCGCATGTTCGACTCCGCGCTCGATGCCGTGTGCGAAAAGCCAGAGGTTCGCCTGTACCCCGAGCCGCTGCGCGCCGAGATCGACGAGCTCAACGACTGGATCTACGACAGCATCAACAACGGCGTGTATCGATGTGGCTTCGCCCGCACGCAGGCAGCGTACGAGAAGGCGTACGAGCGCCTTTTCTGGGGCCTCGACCGAGTGGAAGGGATCTTGCGCGAGCGACGCTTTCTCACCGGCTCCCAGCTGACCGAGGCGGACGTGCGGCTGTTCACCACGCTCGTGCGGTTCGACCCCGTCTACCACAATCACTTCCGCTGCAACCGCCGCAAGCTTCGCGAGTCCGAGACGCTCTGGGGCTACGTGCTCGACGTGGCGCAGACGCCGGGGGTGATGGGCACGATCCGCATGGATCACATCAAGACCCACTACTACACGAGCCATGAAAGCCTGAACCCGAGGGGGATCGTTCCGGTCGGCCCCGACTTCGACTTGCACGAGCGGCACGATCGAGCGCGCCTGAGCCAATGACCGCTCGGTCGAGCCGCGGCTCCGCTCGAGAGCGATAGCCCGACGAGGGGAAGACGAAAAAAGGCAACGGACCTCCGTCCTGCCGCCCGCGGCGCGGAAGCGCTGACGCCAAAAAGCGAACCATGGGACGGCGAAGTGGCTGTCTCGCGATGAGCCGCGGGCGGTGGGGAGCCCGCGCGGGGCGTATTGGGATGGCCTGCCAACCGCGAGCGGCGTCGAGTGAGCGCCTCACGATCGCCCCATGCAACGTTCTCGGAAGTCATACATCTGACGCACGAAGCGAGTGACGCGCCCCCCTCCGTAGCGCGGGGTGGAAGGTGCGGTGGGCGCCTACCTCCTGCCGTACTTCCCGCGGGAGACTGACAAATTTCGCGGGGCTAGTACGAACGAGCCCTCCTTCCACGAGGCGCGCAGGTCGTTCTTTCAGACCCGTGAAGAACACGCGCCATCGACGCGACGAGTCGGCCACGAAGAACTGGAACGAGGCGAAAGAGACAGGCACCGTTCGGATCAGCTCGACATGCAGAAGGGTCGAAGTAGACGATTCCGAGGCTGGTACCGGCGAGCTGCCGAGTGCAGACACACCGACCGCGCAACCCGAGTCGCGAGAGGCGGGCCTTCCGCAACGCTTGCGCTGGGATCTGGGTGCCATCAGTCAGGTGGTTCCGCGAATGAATCCGACGACCGGCACGGATGGGCGGCTCTCGATCTCCCAGGCCCCCACGGGCTCGCTCTCCGCCCTCGACCGAAGCGGCGATGTGCTGCCCGGTGTGCTGGCGACGGGTGCGCTCCTGGTTCGGCTCTACGAGAAGGTTGCGCGAGCTCAGGCCAATGGCGTCGGGTTCTCTTTCATCCTGGTCGAATTGGACCACGCAGACGCCATCGAGGTCCATCAGGGCCGAGCGGAGCTTCTACGGCTCCTGAACGAGTTGCGGGAAATCTGCGCCCGCTCTCTCACGTCGGTGGACGACATTGGTCAGTATGGCCCTCGACAACTGGCGCTGCTCCTTCCCTCGGTGGGTGTGGAGCGAGCCGCCCGCCTGGCTCGCCGCATTCTGATGGAGGCCCGGCACAAGGTGCAGTGGGGGTCGCGTCAGGCCGCGTCTCTGAGTATTGCCTGCGCTTCGCTCGGCGAACCGGGCGTGCGCTCTCCCGGCGCCTTGCGCCTTCTCGCACACCAGAGGCTGGTGAACGCCGTGCGAAACGGAGGCGACCGCGTCGCTGCGGCGGGGCCCCAGGACTCGGGAGCCGACGACGACTGAACTCGTCGCCGGGCAAACGACCGCGAGGCGAGCTCGTCGGACCTCTCTGGAAGGAACGCCTGGCAGGGTGCTCCTATCGACCACACCCGTCGCGATGGTGCCTGCGGTGACGTTCGGATGCCCCGCGGATCTCTCCACGTCCGACGCGTAGCGCCGGGGCTCACACCATCGGTTGGTGAAGGTGAGCCGAATTCCGAACGGATCCCAAGCGGACAGCTCTCGGTTTCCCCACGGCATGACCTCGATGCTGGGTCGAGCGTGCTCGTATTCCTTGGCGTTCAACTCGGCTCGAGGGCGGCGCTGCGGGTCAGCCCTCCAGCTGGCAGTGCAGCGACCCGCTGATGCCGAAGCGATCGGTCAGCTTGCCGGAGCGGGCGCCCCAGAACACGTTCTCCGGGGGGCGTGATGATCGTCCCGCCTTCCGCCAGGGCGTCGAAGCGTTGGTCGAGCTCTTTGGGGTCGGACAGGTGCAGGTTGATGCACAAGTTCGAGCCCGACCTGACCTCCATCTTCGGCGGCCCGTCGGACATTCACCGACACGCTCGAACGTGACGGCATACACGTCGCGCGAGGTGTGAAAGATGGCCCGAACGGCGAAGCCCTCGAAGTTGAGGTTGGCAACGGATTGCTGGAACACCATGGCGATGCCGCGCGCGAGCCACCTGAGGGCTCGTGATGCGCACGGAGGAGCCATCGAAGTGCACGCTGTCCTCGTTCGGTGGCACCGCGCCGAGGATGAGCTTCATCAGGGTCGACTTGCCCGCGCCGCTTTCCCCCAGCATGGGGTGGATCTCGCTTGGGCGTAGCTGCACCGAAACGCCATCGTTGGCGACGATGCCAGGGTAGCGTGGTGATATCGCTGAGCTCCGACCGATACATGGATCCGACCGGCACCTGCGAGCCTCGGGGCGCCATGCTCCGAGGTCGCGATGCGGCTACGAGTCTGACCGTGCGTCGTGTCCTCGGGGTTTCACACTTCCGTCCGGCGGGGCAAGGCCGATTTTTCGTTCCTCCCGAAGCGTGGGCGGCGGGAGCGGGCGCGCCTCGTGCGGTCTTTCTCGTCTGGCCCGATTGCCGTATCGAGCCCCGGTCGCCGGTCCTCGGCGGGCGTTCGCCGTTCGCGTCGAGCCGCCGAGCATGCTACCCGTGGCTGTGCCGATGCGGTGGGTCAGCGTGGTCTTGGCGGCGGGTTTGGCGGGGAGCGCGGGGGGCTGCCGCGAGCAGCCCGTGGGCGGGAGCGACGCCCTGGCTCTTTCGCCGGCTGCTCCGGAGCCGCCACCCGAGCGCGCGCCGCGCGGCGAGATGCGCCTGCGAGCCGTGTACGTGCCCGCCTACTCGCAGCTCCCGCTCGGCACGCAGGAGAGCAAGCCAGCGCTCCTTTCCATCTTGCTGAGTGTTCGCAACATGGATTCGACTTCGGTGGTCACGCTCACGCACGTGGACTACTTCGACACCTCCGGGCATCGGGTGCGGCGCTACTTGGAGAGCCCTCGGCCCTTGCGCCCGTTGGAGACGGCGGAGTTCGCGGTGGACACGTACGACCGGTCCGGAGGCTCCGGGGCCAACTTCCTGGTGTACTGGGAAGGGCCCTCGGACGCGCACTCGCTGCTCACGGAGGCCGTGATGCTCGGGCACCTGGGCAGTGGGCACGTCGCCTTCACGTCCCGCGGCGTGGAGCTGGATCGGCGCCCCGAGGCCGTCGGCGCGGTGCTGGGCGAGGCGTCGGAGACGGACTCGGGGGTCGGCGGCGGCGCGGCGGAAGGACCCTGAGCGGAGGATCAGCAGACCCCCGGGCTGTTCGGTCGCCGGATTGGCCGAGTGGTGCGTCGCGGGGGCCGGGCGGGGGCCGCTCGCTCGCTTCGTTCAGCGCTCCTCTGCGCTCGCTCGAAGTGGCCCCGCGCCGCGTCGCCGTCGCCGTCGCCGTCGCCGCGGGCAGCACCCCAGGCGGCCGGCACCCGAGCGCCACCAGCTGGTGGGCGCGTGCGAACGACGCCCGCGCCTCGTCGAGCTCGCCCTGCTGGGCCTTCACCTCGGCCGACCCGAGCGCGATGCGCCACCGATTGCCGCGGCCCTCGCCCTGCTCGGCAAGCCACCGGGCGCGCTCGCAGGCGCGCCGCGCGCGATCGTGGCGCCGCAGCTCGCCGAGCAGGATGCGCGACTCTGTCTGCCAAAATGGCCCGATGTCTCGTTTCCATCGGGAAAGGTCCGGCGCCGTGCCCCGTTCGACCGGTGGCGGCTCGAGCTCGCGCGGCAACGGGCGCTCATCACGGCCGCGCCTTTCCCGTGCGCCGACCGTCGCCGCGGCTCGCGATCAGGCTGCGATCGAGGCGCTGACGCTGCTGCTCGGAAACCTCGCAGCCGCTCTCGCGCAGGGTCTCGGCGAGAAAGCCGGGCATTACGCGCCCGTCTCGCGACTCGTCGCTGTGCAGGCTCAGCCACGCCTCCGCAAAGCGGGCTCCGCGCGGGCACTGGCCCGCGAGGCCGAGCGCTCGCACGCGCAGGGCGGCGATGCTCGGCGTGGCGGCGACGCGGCGCAGGAGCCAATCCGTCTGCTGCAGCGCTTCGCCGGGACGCTCTGCGGCCAGCGCGACGCGAGCCAGCTCCTCGCGCAGCCCGGGGTGGTCGGGCGAAAGCGCGCGCGCCCGCCGAAGGGCACGCTCGCGCTGCCACGGCTCCGCGGTGGATTGTGAAAGCGCCAACCAGGCCTCTCCTTGGTGGGGGTGGCTGCGAACCAGATGCCGGGCGAGCTCGAGCCGACGCTGGGCGCGGCGACGAGCTTCGCCGAGCGGCTCTTGGCGCAGCGGCGCGCGCCCCTCGAGGTGAAAGAGGGTCAGCAGGGCATGAAAGTCGTCCTGCTCCAGCCCACGTGCCTGCGCGGCGCGGATGCGGGCGAGCCGATCGTTGCCGATGCGAAGCGCAGCCCACGCCTGCACGCCCCGGCTCTGCGCTTCGGAGAGGACGCGGACGCCGACTCGGTGCGACCGAGGCGGCATCGGGCGCGAAGTGCGCCGGAAACGACCGCCCGCCATGTACTCGGCCAAGAGCCGATCGAGCCGCTCTTCGTCGAGGGCGGGGTAGGTGTGCTCGAAAGCGCGGCGCCAATCGTAGGTTGCCGCGAGCTCGCGCCGGAACTCGGAGAAGGCCTCCTCGTCGCGATTTTGGAGCCACAGGGTCAGAAGCCAGCTGGTGAAGTAAAAGCGCCAGACGTCGCCGCTCTGCGTGTGGCGTGTCGTCGGGGCCGAAAGCAACTCGGCCATCGGCAGCAGCTGGCGCGCGTCGGACCGCAGCTCGCGCTCCATCTGGGAGGGGAGCCCCCCCGCGATGAGGCGCTGCTCCTTCGCCTCGTAGGATATCCCCTCGAGGTAAGTCGCCATCCCTTCGCGCAGCCACGGCGGCCGAAGCGGTGAAAACCACCGGTCGAGGTCGTGCGCGACCTCGTGCACGGCGTCCTCGGGAAGGCCCGAAGGGCGCTGGGCATCCCACGCCAGGGAAAGCAGCGGGACCAGCCCCGGCGGGCAGGAGAGCTGCCCGGAGACGTTGGGCGAGCCGGTGGTGCCTCGAAAATCCTCCTCCTCGGAGAACACCACGGCTTGGGTCCGGTTCGCCGTGGGAGCGGCACCGGGCCAGGCGGTCATCAGAAGGGCGCGGCGCACCTCCTCGAGGGTGGAAGCCATTTCGCGCGCCAATGGCTGCTTCAAATCGGTGTAGATCTGATAGTGCGCGGTGTTCACCTCGAGCCAAGCCCGGCTTTTGGCAGTGGAGGCGCAGCCGCATAGCAAGAGCCCGACGGCCGCGAGGCAGAGCCGCGCAGCAACTCGCCCACTCGACGCTCGCATGGCGCAAGTCGAGCACATTTCCCTGCCTCGGACCCGGAGAAAAACCGAGAGGCTCGGGGTTGACCCAAAAGGGGTGAGATCGCTGCTCCATGGCTCGCGGCTCGCGGCTCCCGGTTGCTCGGGGCTGCGCGGATGGCCCGGAGCCAGGGAGCCGCGCGCCCCGGGGCTTCGCGCGGTCGCGTGAGTCGGTCGCTGCGGACCGACCCCGCGGCGGCGTCTGCCGTGATCCGAAACGATTCTGGCGAGCCCGAGTAACCGCTGCCACACGGGCGACGATGTCGAAAACGCCGCGTGGTCGGCTGCGGCCGCTGTGCTGGGCGCAGGCCGCCTCGGCACGGTTGGGCTGCGTGCCGTATACGCAGCGCTATCGATTCATCCCGATCCGCTGTTCGCCTACGAATCGGCGGTCGACAATCTGGTTCTGCACGCACGGCAGCCTCTGGTCGAGCAATCCACCTCGCTGCTCGTGGAGGTGCGCGCTCGTCTCCGGCGCTCGTCGATCCACTCGAACCATACGACGTGTACCTCTGCGACACGGTCGCCACGTTTCGTTTCCTCTCGGTGCTTCATCCGAACGTGGGCGGTGTCTCGCATGTCGGGTTCGCCGGCAACGTCTTCTCGAGGTCGAGCCGGGTCGAGCGCGAGCGCCTGCTCGGCCCAGGTGGCGGCGAAGTGGAGCCGCCGCGCGCGCAGGCGTATTTCGTGCCGGCCCCGTCGAGGCCCGGCGGAAGGGTGAAGCCGATCTCCCTGCGCCGTGAGCTTCGTCCGCGGCGAGCCCGGCGCAAGCTTCGCGCCAGCACGGGTCACGGCGCGGCTGCCCCGACGCTCAATCCCCTGGCGGCGGGAGGTCGGAAGGGCGCTCGGCGGCGGCTCGCGCCTCGAACCAGCGCAGCGCCCTTTCCAGCTCGCTCGGGTCGAGGCGGTGGCCGCCCCGGTAGACGCTGACCTCGACGTGTTTCGCGCCCGCGGGGCGCAGCGCCGTGGCCAAATTCTTCACGACCCCCGGCGGCGCCACGTGGTCGAACGCACCCACGCTGAAGCAGAGCGGGATCGAGAGCATTCGATGGCGGGCCCGTGGGTATCGCGCCAGCAGCGGCTGCCAGGATTGCTCGTTGCACCCCCCCAGGAAGATTCCCGCGACTTCGCGACCCCCCACCGTGAGACCGGCCGCCAGCGACTGGCTGACCTTGGCTCCGCCAGAACCGCGCGAGCACCACGGGCCACCGCCGACTCTCGGGGATCTCCCGCTCCAGCCAGCGCAGCGCTGAGCCCCGCCAGGAGCAGCGCGCAAGGGCCCGGCCGAGCCGCCCCGCTTCGGCGGCGGGGTCGGCGTTTGGTGGGCGGCGCGGGCCGCGCCGGCTGCGTCGCGCCACGACGCAGTCGCGTCCGCGCCGGGCTGCCGACGGAGGGATCGTGTCGAATGAGGTCGCAACGACCCCAATCGAGAGGCGGTTGCCCTTCGTGCTCCGGCCGCCGGTTGTCAACGGCGCGAGCGGCCTTAGGTTGTCGGGGCGGCAACAAGCGGATACGAGCAAGAATTGGAGGCGCAGCCATGAGCAAGAGTCGTAGGGCAAGAAGCCTCGGGGGCGAAACGCCATCCCGGTCGAGCTGGATCCGCCGGTCCCTTCTCGTGGCGGCGCTGGCGTGCAGTCCCGCGGTCGGCCAGCGCGGCTCGGACGTCGCCGAGCCGGAGGCGCTTCGCACCGCGGGCGCGGACTATCCCGAAGGGGCGCACCGGCAGTCCGCGGAGGACACGCTGGCGGGTTCGGCCACACCGGAGCGCCCTGCGCCCGGCTGGAAGGTCGAAAATGGCAAGCTGGTGCCGGATCCCGAGTCTCGTCACGGCGGGCACCGATCGCATGAGCCGGCCAAGCCGAAGTGCCCCAAGCGGGAGGAAGGCCAACCGTCCTACGTGCAGTCCAAGGCCTGCATCGCCGCCGAGAGCGAGGCCGAGGAAAGCGCACCGGAGCCGTGAGGCGTCCCCTCGGCGCGCGCTTTGGCGCGCCGCCGCGACGTGCGAGTCGACCCGCTGCGGCGGGCCGCTGCGGCGTCCTGCCTCGAGCCTGGGCGCGCTCGCGGGAGAGCGGCGCGGGGCACTGAAAGAATCCCCATCAGACGGCCATGGATTCGTGCCATCGTTTGGCGCGTTCGGCCAATTGTGGGGCGCGGCGAGGGGGGATCCGAGATGGCGGAAGAACAGACGGACGTCGAGCGCGGTGGGAAGCGTCGCGGAGCGCGAATCCAGCTGACGGGGGAGCTGATCGTCACGGGGATCGACGCGGGCGCGGCCGACCTCTATGGGCTCGACCCGCGCCGCGTCGTCGGGCGCCACCTCGCGCAGGTTCTCCTGGGAGACGCCGGCCCGCTTCCGTGGGCCGCCTTCTGGGAGCGGGTGCGAACGGGGCGCGACTGGGCGCAGACGATGGCGCACCGCTCGTGCGCCGGTGTTCGCGTGTGGGTGGAGGCTCGGCTACGCGAGGAAGAGGGGGGCGCCGTGCTGTGCTGCCAGCCGTCGAGCGGCTTTCGTGTGATGGGGATCGACCCGGGCGCCTTCTGGGCGCCGCTCGCCGAGGGCTTGGCGGCAGGAGGGGTCGGGTTGTATCTCGACGATGGCATCACCGACGAGCAGCTGTGGTCCGAGCGTGCGTGCGAGCTGTGGGGAGTCGGTCGGGGGGGCGCGCCGAGCCACGCGGCCCTGTTCGAAGCCGTTCATCCCGACGACGCGGCGCGCTTCGCTCGAGACATCCAACGCACCGTGGTCGAGCACTGCCCGTTGCTCGGCGAGTACCGTTTCAAGGACACGCGCGGCGACTACCGCGATCTGCGCGTGTTCGGCGTCGCCGGCTGCGACGATCACGGCGCGATGATGATCGGAGTGGGGGGCGTGCTCGACATCTCGCGCGAGCGGAGGCTCGCCCGGCGGGTGGCCGAGCTCGAGGATCAGCTGCACGCCGCCCAACGCTCGGATATGGTGGGTCGGCTGGTGGCGGGAATCGCGCACGATTTCAACAACCTGCTTTCGATCGTGCTGTCCAGCGCCGAGTTCATCTCCCGCGGGGCGCTCTCCAGTGAGCAGAGGCGCGATGTGGGCTACATTCAGAGCGCCGCGCTGCGAGCCACCGAGATGACTCGCCAGGTCGTGGCCTTCGGACGGCGCCAGGCCACCCTGCCACGAGCCATCGAGCCCGACGCCGTGCTGCAGAGCGCCGTGGCGCTGCTGCGCAGGATGGTCCCCGAGGAGACCCGCATTCATCTTCAGGCAGCCTGTGCGACGGCGACCGTCCGGGCCGACGAGACGCAGTTGCACCAGGTGATTTGCAACCTGGTGCTCAATTCGGCCCAGGCGATGCGCCGGGGCGGGGACGTGTGGATTCTCTCGCGCGTCGGGCAGGAGCCCGCCGGGCCAGCGGGCGACGCGGCGCCCTTCGTTCAGTGGATCGTTCGCGACAGCGGGCCCGGTATCGACGAGAGCGTGCGCGGCAGAATCTTCGAACCGTTTTTCACGACGAAGGCCCGGCGCGGCGGCAGCGGCTTGGGGTTGAGCGTCGTCAAGGAGATTGTGGAGCGCCACGGTGGGCACGTCCGCGTCGAGTGCCCCGAAGCCGGCGGCGCGCAGTTCCAAGTGTCGCTTCCAGCGGTCGAAGAGGAGGCTGCGCCCGCGCTCCGGGCCCGACCGAGCGAGGTGCGGGTCCGATACCCCGGTACGGTCCTGCTGGTCGAGGACGAGGCGATGGTCCGCGAGCTCACGCGAAGGATTCTCGAGGGGGACGGGCTCGACGTGCTCCTGTGCGGTGACGCGGAGCAGGCGCTCGAGGTGGCGCGCTCCGCCTCGTTCGACCTGCTCTTGACGGATGTCGTGCTTCCCTCGTTGGGCGGGCGCGAGCTCGCCGCGAAACTGCGAAGCGTCCAACGCGAGCTGCACGTGTTGTACTTGTCCGGCTACCCACGCGACTTCGTGGAGGAGCGCATCGCGCTCGGACCTCGCGACGTGCTGATCACCAAGCCGTGCGAGCCGGACCGGCTCCTGCGGGCAGTCCACGCCCAGCTCGGCCAAATCCGGACCCGAGCCGCCGCAGGCTGAGGCCGCCGGTGGGAAGGCCGCCCGCGGCCTCGTCGTGCGAGCCGGGATTGCCGGGATCACCGGGGCCGGCGATCGCTGCCCGTCTTCAAGGAGAAGCGCACTTTTCCATGTGGACTTCGCGCTGCGGGCTTGCTTGGCCGGGCGATCCATGCTGAAAGCGCGGGGCTATCGTCCCATAGGTACAAAGTATTGGGACTGACCTTTCGCCTCGGAGATAACAAGCGTGGAGCGCAGGTCGACTGACCCCCAGCACTCTGCGACCCAGGAGCCTCATTTCGAGTCGAGTGCGATTTGGAACGAAGGCTCGTTTCCATCGCCCCCGCGCCACAGGTGCCGCTTTTGCCGGCCGGGCGCTCTCGCGTCGATTGGCTTCGAGCGCGATTTGCAACGCATCACCAGGTAGGAACACAGTGCATCACACACTCCGAACGAACAGCAAGATACGAATCAGGACCGCGGGCCCCCTCGCGTCCGTGGCCTTGGCGCTCAGGCCCGTGGCGGCCGGCCTCGGCTTGTCTGCGGCGATGCTCGCGTGCTCGCCCTCGGCACCCAAGCCCCCGCCCCAACCGCCCGTGGCTGCCGCCGAGTCGGCTGCCGCCCGGGCCAAGAACGCCTCGCCCTACAAGGTCGACGATTGGTGGCCCAATCGGGTCGACCTGCGGGTGCTGCGGGAAAACGCTCCCGCCAGCGATCCGATGGACCCGAGCTTCGATTACGCCAAGGCATTTTCGAAGCTCGATGTCGCGGCGGTGAAGAAGGACATCGAGAAGCTGCTGACGACCTCTCAAGACTGGTGGCCCGCGGACTATGGCCACTACGGCGGATTGATGATCCGGCTGGCCTGGCACAGCTCGGGCACCTATCGCACGATGGACGGACGCGGCGGAGCCGCCTCTGGGACGATCCGCTTCGCGCCGCTCAACAGTTGGCCGGACAACGCCAACCTCGACAAGGCGCGACGTCTGCTGTGGCCGCTCAAGAAGAAGTACGGGCGCAGCCTTTCCTGGGCCGATCTGATGGTTTTGACGGGAAACGTGGCGCTCGAGTCCATGGGCTTCAAGACGCTCGGCTTCGGCGGGGGCCGCGAGGACGTGTACGAGCCCACCGACATCAACTGGGGGCCGGAGACGAAGTGGCTCGCGGACGAGCGCTTCACGGGCGAGGGCGGGCAGCTGAAGCGTCCGCTCGGGGCCACTCAGATGGGGCTCATCTACGTCAACCCGGAGGGCCCCAACGGCAAGCCGGACCCGCTGCTCGCCGCCAAGCACATTCGGCTGACCTTCGGGCGAATGAGCATGAACGACGAGGAGACGGTGGCGCTGATTGCGGGGGGCCACACCTTGGGTAAGGCCCACGGCGCCGCCAAAGCCAGCGAGCACGTCGGGCCCGAGCCCGAGGCGGCGCCGCTCGAAGAGCAGGGAATGGGCTGGAAGAACAGCTACAAGACGGGCAAGGGGGCTGACACGATCACGAGCGGCCTGGAAGGCGCGTGGACGTACACCCCGGTCAAGTGGTCCCACGACTACTTTTCCAACATGTACGAGTACGAGTGGGAGCTGACGACGAGCCCCGGGGGCGCGCAGCAGTGGATCCCGAAGGGGGACACGGGGCGAAAGGTTCCCGACGCGCACGACCCGTCCAAGGGTCACAAGCCGATCATGTTCACCACGGATCTCGCGCTGCGGATGGATCCGGAGTACGGAAAGATATCGAAGCGCTTCTACGAGCACCCCGAGGAGTTCGAAGCCGCCTTCGCGAAGGCCTGGTACAAACTCACGCACCGCGACATGGGCCCGCACGCCCGCCTGCTCGGGCCGGAGGTCCCCGAGCCTCAGATCTGGCAAGACCCGGTGCCAAAGGCAGACTACGAGCTGATCGGCAAGAAAGACATTGCCAAGCTGAAGCGACAGATCCTCGATACCGGCCTTTCCGTGCGTGAGCTCGTGGGCGTTGCTTGGGCATCGGCATCCACCTACCGAGCCACCGACATGCGCGGTGGTGCGAACGGTGCACGGTTGCGGCTGGCGCCCCAGAAGGATTGGAAGGTGAACCAGCCTGCCGACCTCGAGAAGGTGCTCACGGCCCTGGAGAAGGTTCAGACGAAATTCAACGAAAGCGCGGGCGGCGGCAAGAAGGTGTCGCTCGCCGACCTCATCGTGCTCGGCGGCGTTGCGGCCATCGAAGAAGCGGCCAAGCGCGGAGGCTATGCGGTCCAAGTCGCCTTTCGACCGGGCCGTACGGACGCCACCGCGGAGATGACCGACGCGAACGCGTTCGCCGTGCTCGAGCCGACCTCGGACGGCTTTCGCAATTACTTGGGCAGCTTGCCCGAGCAGAAGGCCGCCGAGCAGCTCGTCGAACGGGCGGACATGCTGACCCTGACGGCGCCGGAAATGACCGTACTCTTGGGTGGGATGCGGGCCCTGGATACGACCTTCGGCCACTCCACGAGCGGCGTGCTCACGACCCGCCCCGGGACGTTGACGAACGACTTCTTCGTCAACCTCCTCGACATGGGCATCGAGTGGCGCAAGACGGCCGGCGACGAGCCGGTGTACGAAGGCGTGAACCGGGACACCGGCGAAGTGCAGTGGACGGCCAGCCCCGTCGATCTGCTGTTCGGCTCGAACTCACAGCTGCGGGCTCTCTCCGAGGTGTACGCCGCCGACGACGCGCAGAAGAAGTTCGTCGAAGAGTTCGCTGCCGTCTGGACGAAGGTGATGAACCTCGATCGATTCGATCTCGATCGGTGATCGCGGCTCGGGCGCCGGCAGGAGACAGGGCCGGCGCCCGGGGGGCGCCCCGGGCCTCGCGAGCGACGCGAGGCTGGCCCGCGGGCGAGTAGCCCCCCTCTTTGGAGGGCTCCGGGCGCGGCGGGGGCAGCCCCCCGGGCGGGCTTCAGGAGCGCTCGCGGAAGCGCTCGCGGAGCGCGCGGCTCGCGTTGCGCAAGAGTGCCGTATCGGCGCCGACGGCGACGACGTTCATTCCCATCTCCAGGTAGCGGTCGGCCTGCTCGGGTACGGGGGCCAAAATGCCCACCGCCTTTCCGCGCTCGCGCCCGGCCTCGACCACGTGAGCGATCGCGGCTTGCACGTCCGGGTGCTGGGGCTGCATGAAGTGCCCGAGGGAAGCGGAGAGATCCGAAGGGCCGACGAACAGTGCGTCGACGCCATCCACCGCCGCGATGTCCGACGCGTTTTGCACGGCCAGCCCCGTTTCGATCTGCACCATCACGCAGATGTTGTCGTTGATCTTCTCGAAGTAGTCTTCGCGCAATCCGTATCGGTTGCTTCGGTGGGCCACGGCTACCCCCCGAATGCCGTGCGGCGGGTAGCGAGTCGCCGCAACCGCCCTCTGCGCCTCTTCCACCGTCTGCACGAAGGGCATCAAGAAGTTGTGCGTACCCACGTCGAGCAGCCGCTTGATGATGATCGGCTCGGCCCACTGGGGCCGTACGACGGCCGCGCTCACGCTATCTTTCAGGGCCATGAGTTGCAGGGCGATGGACCCGATTTCGTTGGGCGCGTGCTCGCCGTCCAGGAGCAGCCAGTCGAAGCCGACGTAACCAAGCAGCTCCGTGCTGATGGGGCTCGCGAGCGCTGCCCAGCAGCCGATCTGGCGGCGCCCCTCGAGCACCCGCTGACGAAATACGTTGGGCCAATGGTGATCAGGCATTCAGAAAATCTCCGGTTCCTCGATGCGACCGCTGCGCTGTAGAAAGTCGAAATCGCAGCCGTCGTTTGCTTGTTGGATGTGCTCGAAGAACATGCGCCCGTAGCCGCGCTCGTAGCGCTGGCCCCCCGGGGGCGGGGCGCTCGCCTCGCGTCGCGCCAGCTCCTCGGGCGAGACGCGCATGTCGAGGCGTCGTGCCGACACGCTCAGCTCTACCGAATCGCCTTCCCGCAAGAGCGAGAGCGGACCGCCGACGTAAGCCTCGGGCGCGACGTGCAGCACGCAAGCCCCGTAGCTCGTGCCGCTCATCCGCGCGTCGGAGATGCGCACCATGTCGCGCACGCCTCGCTTCAAGAGCTTTTGTGGAATCGGCAGCGCGCCCCACTCGGGCATGCCGGGCCCCCCCTTTGGCCCGGCGTTTCTCAAGACGAGAATGCTGCTCTCGTCGACCTGCAAGTCGGGGTGATCGATGCGGGCTCGCAGCTCCGGGTAGCTGTCGAAGACCACGGCGCGCCCGCTGTGCTCGTGCAAGCGCGGCTCGGCCGCGATTGGCTTCATCACGGCGCCGTCCGGAGCCAGGTTGCCCCGCAGCACGACCAGACCGCCGGAGCTGGCCACGGGCCCCTCGAGGCTGCGGATCACGTCCCCGTCGTACACTCGAGCGCCCGCGATGTTTTCCCCCAGGCTCCTGCCGCTGACGGTGTGCTCCTCCAGATTCAGCAGGCTCTCGATTTGCGACAGGACGGCGGGGAGCCCTCCGGCATAGTAAAGATCCTCCATCAGGTACTTTCCGGCGGGCCGCAGGTTGGCGATTACCGGGACCTGCGCGGAGAGCTCGTCGAACCGATCGAGCTGCAGGGGGATGCCCGCGCGGCGCGCGATGGCCACCAGGTGAATGACCGCGTTCGTCGAGCCGCCGAGGGCGAGCACCGCCGTGATGGCGTTGTCCAAAGCCCGGGCGCTGAGGATGTCGCTCGGCTTCAAATCCTCCCAGACCATCTCCACGGCTCGGCGCCCCGTGCGGGTGGCGAGCTGCGCGTGGCGCGAATCCGGCGCGGGAATGGAGGAGGCGCCGGGCAGACAGAACCCGAGCGCCTCGGCAGCGCTCATCAGGGTCGCCGCGGTGCCCATCGTCATGCACGTGCCCACCGAGCGCGCGATGCCGGCTTCGACCTCGGCCATCTCGGCCTCGGAGACCTTGCCAGCGCGCATTTCGTCCCAGTATTTCCACACGTCGCTGCCACTGCCGAGGACCTGGCCCCGGTAGTCCCCCCGCAGCATGGCCCCGGCGGGCAGGTAGATCGCCGGGAGATTCATGCTGATGGCGCCCATCAGCAGCGCCGGGGTCGTCTTGTCGCAGCCGCCCATCAGCACCGCTCCGTCCGCGGGGTAAGAACGGAGCAACTCCTCCACCTCCATCGCGAGCAGGTTGCGGTAGAGCATGGTCGTCGGCTTCTGAAAATTCTCCGACAGCGCCATGGCCGGAAGCTCTACCGGGTAGCCGCCAGCTTGCCACACCCCGCGCTTCACCTCCTCGGCACGGGTGCGAAAATGCGCGTGGCACGGCATGATCTCGCTCCAGGTGTTGAGGATGGCGATGACCGGCTTGCCGGCGTAGTCTTCGCGCGCGAGCCCCATTTGTGCGGTGCGGGAGCGGTGCCCGAATGCGCGCAGGTTCTGCGCGCCGTACCACCGGTGGCTGCGCAGCTCTTCGGGCGCCTTGCGGACGGTGCCGCGGGGGCGCCTCAGCTCGTCAACGGGATCAACCACGCTCCGAGTATACAGAGGAGAAACCCGACCACAGCCATGATCGTCAGCGCTGCGGAGGAGGTTTTCAGGGTTTGTAGCGGGGTCATGCCCGTCATCGTGCCGATCTGCCAAAAGCCGCTGTCGTTCATCCAGGCCAGCGGCTTGGAGCCGCAGCCCACGGCGAGGGCGAGGTACACCGGGTGGTAGGGCAGCCTCATCGTGCTCGCCACCGGGCCGACGATGCTGACGGCCGTGATCATCGCGACCGTCGCCGAGCCCTGCGCTCCGCGGATCAACGCCGTGAGCACGAATGCCACGGTCAGCAGCCCGAAGGGGGAGGCGGAGGCAGGAAACAGGTCGACGATCGCGGAGCTGATTTGCAGCCCCTTGATGGCCGCGCCGAAGGCACCGCCGGCGCACGTGAGAAGCAGGATCACCCCGGCGTCCGCCAGGGCCAGCGCGACGGTGCGGTTGACGGCGCCGGCCGTCCGCCCGCGCCGCAGCTGCGCCACGGCGACGAGTGCCGCGATCAAGAGCACCAGGGACGGCTCTCCGAGCAATTCCCAGCGCCCGTCCGTCAAGCCCTCGCTGCCAGGCAGCTTCGCCTCGACCCAGGCCTTGCGCGCCTCCGCTGCACCGAGGAGAAACAGGGGAACGGCGATCGGCGCGGCGGAGAAGAGCACGGACGCCGGAGAAGCGAGCCGCTCGGAGCCCGGCGCCGGCGCGGGGGGCGCCGCGGGCTGCGGTGGGCTGGGCGCCGGCGCGGGCAGGGGCATGACGCGGTTGCACCACAGGCCGTAGGCGAGCCCGCAGCTCGCCGCCGCGCCGCCGATGATTACGCCGCCGAGCATCATCGAGCCGATGGAAACGCCAAGCTCCGAGGCGACGAAGAGAGGTCCCGGTGTGGGCGGCACCAGTGAGTGGGCCATGGAGGCGCCGACGATGACCGCCATCACCGCGGCCAGGTACTCGCCGCCTCGGCGGGCGCCGTGCGCCTTGGCAAGCGGCAGCAATAGGTAGAATACCGTATCGAAGTAGACGGGCACCCCGAGCACGAAGGCGCTGACGCTCAGCGCGGGGATGGTGCGCCGCGGGCCGAGCGCGCGGGCGATGGCCTGGGCCACCACGTTGGCGGCGCCGCTTTCGAGCAGGCAGGCGCCGATCACCGCGGCCATCATGATGGCGACACCGATCCGGCCGAAGGTGCCTCCGAGGCCCTCGCTCAAGCGGCGCGCGAGGCCGCTCCAGCGGCTCGCGCGCGCGGATTGCAGCGCTGCGACGGGCACGAATCGGTCGCCCGTGGCGGGCTGCGCGGCCCACGGGACGGCGGTTCGCAGCGGTCGGTCGGCGAACAGAGGCTCCGGCCGCTGCGGCGCCTTCGGCGCGCGCGACTCGGGCTCGAGCAGCGACACCACGCGGTGCGAAAAGCCGCCCCCGGTCAACCCGCGGGCGGCGGTCGGGACGAGCTCGACGGGGCGAGGCTCCGGCTCGCTGGCTCCCGCGCGCCACAGCAAGTACGGCTCGGGCTGCGCCGATCCGCTCAGCGAGAGCCGCATCGAGGCCGTGTCGCCGGTTGGCGCCGAAGAGAGCGCGCTCGCCCCGTCCCCCCCGGTGGCGACGACCTGGAGCGACTGCGCTCGCGTGGCCTGTTGCACGTAGAGCCCTTCGGGCGTGAGCGCCAGAATCGAGAGCGTGCCCAAGATCATCGCGACCAGGGCGTGCAAGCGCAGCACCAGGATCGCGGCCAGGACGACCGCGACCCCCGCGAGCGTGATCAGCAGGACCACGAGCGCCTCGGATGCGGAGCAACGCGCCCGCGCTCTTTTCGCGGGCCTCCGGCGGGAAGCCACCACGGAGCAGTGAATCGCGAGGCACTCGGTCGCCGCGCCCCCGTGGCGCGCGAGAGCGCGCTACCCACCGCGAATTGCCTTTTGGGCCGATCGGGGCCGCCCGAGCTGGCTGGGCGCGCTCGGCCGCGCCCAGGTCGGCGCCGACCGCTGCCGGCAAAGCGTTCGTGGGCCGCAATTCACCTCGCCCGAGCCCCACGCCAAGTCAAACACCGTGCCACACCGATAGCCGGAGGATTGCCCCGTGACAAGCGCGCACCGCAGCCGTCGCAGAGCGACCCGGCTCGCGCGGAATTTTCGACCCGGGTCACAGTCGCCGAGCGGCGGGAGATCGGCGAAGGCGGCGGTCGTGCGGCTTGAGCCCGATCCGGAAAGCGTTGTACTCGGTCTCGGACATGTCCGAAGAGCCAACGGAGGGACCGACGCGTCATCGATTGGTCTTGATCACGGCAGGCGCCGAGGGGATTGGGCGCGCTGCGGCCGAGGGGATCACGCGGCAGCGAGGCAGCGTCGTGGCGGTCGATTTTCCCGGAGACGCTGCGCCGCCGGGCGCCGAGTGGATCGAGGTGGACCGTTGCAACGGCCAGGGTCTGCGAAAGATGGCAACGGAACTTGCCTCGCGTCACGACCGCCTCGACGGTCTGGTCGACCCCGTGGGCGCCTCGCCCCCCCCGTGGGATGAGGGCCGCGGCGAGTCAGCCCTCGCAGCGAGGCTTGCTCTCCGCTTTCCGCTACCTTGACTACCATCCCCATGCGCGGCCGGCAGCCAGCCATTCGCAAAGGAGTGCACGAAGATGTCAGACGAAGAGAGCGAGAGCTCCCCCCAGCCCAAGCGGGTTCGCGGCTTACGGCGAGGATTGACGCAGTACGGGGACCCGGAGTTCTCGCTCTTTCACCGCAAGGCGTTCATCAAGGGGGCGGGCCTTTCCGACGAGGCGCTCGAGCGTCCCATCGTGGCGATCGCGGACACGCGCAGCGATTACAACCCGTGCCACGGCAATGCGGCGGCGCTGGTGGAGGCCGTCGAGCGAGGCGTGCTGCTTGCAGGGGCGTTGCCCCTGCGTTTTCCGACCATCTCGATTCACGAGAGCTTCGCGTCGCCCACCAGCATGTTTCTGCGGAATCTGATGGCCATGGACACCGAAGAGATGCTGCGGGCCCAGCCGATGGACGCGGTGGTGCTGATCGGCGGGTGCGACAAGACGGTGCCGGCCCAGCTGATGGGGGCTGCCAGCGCGGGGGTCGTCGCCGTGCCGTTGGTGACGGGGCCCATGCTGACGGGCTCGTTTCGCGGTGCGGTCGTCGGCGCCTGCACCGACTGCCGCCGGTACTGGGGGGAGCACCGAGCGGGCAAGATCGACGCCCAGGCGATCGCCGCGGTCGGTGACCAGTTGGTGCCCGGCGTCGGAACGTGCAGCGTGATGGGTACCGCGAGCACGCTGGCGTGCTTGACGGAAGCGCTGGGGGTGGCGCCGCTCGGCAGCGCGAGCGCGCCCGCCGTCAGCGCG
Organism: Polyangiaceae bacterium; assembly: GCA_050299315.1. Lineage (GTDB taxonomy): Bacteria > Myxococcota_A > Polyangia > Polyangiales > Polyangiaceae > SZUA-265. The sequence goes on along the minus strand of JBNKVS010000088.1, from coordinate 237,991 downwards.
GATCGAGTGCGGGTGGCGGAGCGAACGGGGCGCTTGGCCGTGGAAGCGGCCAGTGCGGGGAGGCGCTTGCAGCGGCTGCTCACGCCCCAAGCGTTCGACAACGCGCTGCGCGTGCTGCTGGCCCTGGGCGGCTCCACCAACGCCCTCGTGCACCTGTGCGCTCTCGCGGGGCGCGTGGGGATCGATCTGCGGCCGGAGCGGTTGAATCGCCTGTGCGGGGAAACCCCCGTCCTGGTGGATCTGAAGCCCTCCGGGCAGCACTACATGACCGACTTTCACGCCGCCGGCGGCGTGCCCATGCTGCTTCGACACCTCAAGCCCCTGCTCCACCTGGATGCCCCGACCATCACCGGGCGCAGCTTGGGTCGGGAGCTGGAAGCTCTGCCCGCCGGGCATGCCCAGCAGATCATTCGGCCACTGCGCGACCCGGTGTACGGCCAGGGCGGCCTGGTCGCGCTGAGCGGAAACCTAGCGCCGAGCGGCGCCGTGCTCAAGCGCTCCGCCGCCAGCGAGCGCCTGCTCGAGCACACCGGTCGCGCCGTGGTGTTCGAGGATTTGGAGGATCTCTCGCGAAGGCTCGACGACCCGGACCTGGACGTGACCCCGAGCGACATCTTGGTGCTGCGCAACATCGGCCCTGTCGGCGCACCGGGAATGCCCGAGGCGGGCGGGTTTCCGGTTCCCAAGAAGCTGGCGCGTCAGGGGGTCGAGGACATGGTGCGGATCTCCGACGGGCGAATGAGCGGCACGGCCTCGGGCACCGTAGTGCTGCACGTGGCGCCGGAGGCGGCGGTCGGTGGCCCCCTTTCGCTCGTTTCGAGCGGCGACGAAATTCGCCTGAGCGCGTCGCGTGCCTCGCTCGAGCTCCTGGTGAGCGAAGCCGAGCTGGCGCGGCGTCGGGCCACGTGGCAGGCCCGGCCGCTCCGTCCCGAGGATGCTCGCGGCTATCGCAGTCTGTACCTTCGCTCCGTGCTACAGGCCGACGGGGGCTGCGATTTCGATTTTCTGCAGGCGCCCAGGCCCTGGGTGGCGATGCCGGAAGGGTGATGGCCCGAGCGGCCGCGGTGCCGCCCTCGATGACCGTTCAGTCAGCCGGAATGGCTGGTGAAACGGGGCCGGGCGCAGCGGCTGCGCACTGGGTCGTCGGGCGCTTCGCGGGGTACCGTGATGCGATATGACGACCCGCGTGAAATTCCTCGGCGATCGGAGACCCCGGAGGGGCGGGGGCCCGCGATGACCGCCGAGGCCCAGCCCAATCCCCGCCGCACGCTGCTCGCATGCACCTTGCTTCTGGTCGCCGCGGCGGGGGCGTTGGTGGCGATGTTCAACACCGCGCCGACGGCGCAGCGCGGCGGCGCCGTCAAGCGCACGGCCATGCTCGTCGACGTGGAGCGCGTCGAGCGAGGGCGATTTCGTCCCACCCTCGTCGCCGCGGGCACGGTGGTGCCGGCGCGCGACATCGTTTTTCGCCCGCGCGTCGCCGGGCAGATCATCGCGCGGGCCCCGGAGTTTACCGCGGGCGGGTTCGTCGAGCGCGGGCAGGTGCTGGTCGAGATCGACCCCGCCGATTTCGAGCACACCCTGCTGCGACGCCGGAGCGAGCTGCGGCTCGCTCGAACGGAGCTCGCGCTGGAACGCGGCCGTCAGGGCGTGGCGGAGCAAGACTTTGCGCTGCTCGGGGACGGAACCAGCCCCGAGCAGGCAGCCCTGCTGCTGAGAAAGCCCCAGCTGGCTGCGGCCCAGGGCCGGGTCGAGGCGGCGCAAGCGGCGGTCGACCAGGCCGAGTTGGATCTGCGCCGCAGCAAGCTCGCGGCGCCGCTCGCCGCGCACGTGCTGGAGCGCTCGGTGGACGTCGGGTCGCAGGTTTCGCCCGGCGACGCGCTGGGGCGGCTGGTGGGGATCGAGACGTATTGGGTGCGGGTCTCGCTGCCGCTTTCGCAGCGGCGGCTCGTGCAGTTCGAAGACTCGACGGTCGGCGCGCAGGGGTCGCGCGTCGAGCTCCGCGATCGCTCCGCGTGGCCACCGGGCGCGGTACGGCGAGGGCGGGTGCTGCGGTTCGTCGGCGCGCTGGACGGCGGCACGCGCATGGCACGAATCGTCGTGGGCGTGGACGACCCGCTGGCGCGCGCGACCGACGACCCCCTGGAGCCGCCTCTGGTGGTGGGCCAGTTCCTCGAAGTCCGCATCGAAGGGGTGGAGCTGCCGGACGTGGTGCGGCTCGACCGGGCGCTTTTGCGCAGCGCGGACACGGTGTGGTTGATGGATCAGGGCAAGCTGCGGATCGCCGACGTGGTCGTTGCCGCACGGGACGCGCAGCACGTCTACGTCTCGCGAGGCCTCGCCACGGGCGATCTCGTGGTGCGCACCGATCTGGCCACCGTGGCCGAGGGGGCGGCGCTGCGGCTCCAAACGCAACCGGGGGGCGAGTGAGCTCCGACGCTCCCTCCGCGACCGAGCCCGGCGCGTCCCGACACGGCCCGATCGGCTGGATGGCGAACAATCCCATCGCGGTCAATCTTCTGATGCTCCTGCTGCTTCTCGGGGGCATCTGGAGCGCACTGACCATGCAGAAGGAGGTGCTGCCGGACTTCGAGTTGGACGTGGTGGAGGTGCGGGTCGACTACCCGGGGGCCGCGCCGGCCGAGGTGGAGCAGGGAATTTTGCTGCCGGTCGAGGAGGCCGTGCGTGGGGTGCAGGGCATCGCGGAAGTCACGTCGATCGCTCGAGAAGGCGCGGGCACCGTGAACATCGAGCTCGTCGTGGGCGAGGACCGCATGCGCGCCTACCAGGACATCGATCAGGCAGTACAACGCATCCGAACGTTCCCCGAGGAGAGCGAGGAGCCCGAGGTCCAACTGCGGGTCCGGCGACGCCGGGTCGTGGAATTGGGCGTGTACGGGCCGGTCGACGTATGGACCTTGCGGCGGGTGGCCGAGCGGCTGCGCGACGAGCTGCTCGCCGACGCGACCATCACGCAGGTCGAGCTGCGCCGAGTGCCCGAGTACATGACCCACGTCGAGATCCCGCTCGCTCGGCTCAGGGAGTACGGGTTGACGCTCGGCCAAGTGGCGAGCCGGATCGAGCGGTCGAGCGACGACATCCCGGCGGGTACGCTCGAAACGACGGCCGGAGAAATCCTGCTGCGCGTGCAGGAACGCAAGCAGTGGGCGGACCAGCTTCGCCAGATCGTCCTGGCGACGGCAGACACGGGCGCGGCGCTGCGGCTCGGCGACATAGCCACGATCCGAGATGGGTTCGAAGAGGTCGGCTTTCACGGTCAGTTCAACGGGCAGCCGTCGGTGGAGGTGCAGATATTCCGCGTCGGGCGGCAGTCGCCGCTCGAGATTGCGGAGGCCGCGGCGAGGGTCGTTCGGGGCTTCGAGCCCACGTTGCCCGAGGGGGTGCGAGTGCGCCTCGACAGCAGCAGCGCTCGCGATTACGAGGACAGGCTCTCGCTGCTGATCGAAAATGGCGTGCTCGCCATCGTGATCGTGTTGGGGATCCTGGCGCTCTTCCTCGACTTTCGCCTGGCTTTCTGGGTGATGATGGGCATGACGACTTCGTTCGTCGGGGGGCTGGTTTTCCTGCCGTTCGTCGGGGTGAGCGTGAACATGATCTCGATGTTCGGCTTCCTGGTGGTGTTGGGGATCGTCGTCGACGACGCGATCGTGGTGGGAGAGAACGTCTACGAGCGGCGCCTGCGAGGGGAGGGGCGCCTGGGGGCCGCGGTGAACGGCACCTGGGAGATGGCTCGACCCGTGGTGCTCAGCGTGCTGACCACGATCCTCGCATTCGTGCCGCTGCTCGTGATTCCGGGGACGACGGGCAAGTATTGGAAGCCGCTGCCGGCGGTGGTGATCGTGGTGCTGTTCGCTTCGGTCTTCGAGGCTCTGTTCCTGTTGCCGTGCCACCTGGCGCACACCTCGCGGCGCCGCCCCTCGGCGTTGGAGGCGTGGGTGCGGCGCCATCAGGAGTCGATCGCGGGGGCGCTGCGCCGCGGGGTCGATCGGTACTATCGCCCGCTGCTGCGCGCGAGCCTGCGACATCGATACATCACCGTCTGCGCGGCTCTCTCTCTGCTGATCGTGGTGGGAGGCTTCGGCTACAGTGGCCACATGGGCATCATCTTGATGCCCCAGGTGGCGGCCGACGAGATCGAGGCCGGGGTGCGCTTGCCGGTGGGCACCACGCGCGCCCAGGCGGCGCGCGTGGCGGCGGAGGTCACACTCGCTACTCAGCGCATGTTCGAGGAGCACGATCTGTATCGGGCTGCCGTGGGCATCAAGACGAACGTTCGGCGCGAGAACTTCATCGACGTGGAGATCGTGATGAAGCCGCCGAACGAGCGAGACATGAGCGCCGAGGACGTGATCGCGCTGTGGCGAGACGAGATCGGCGATATCGCCGGCGTCAGCCAGATCACCTTCGAGGCCGAACGGGGGCCGGGCGGTGCCGCCCAGGACCTGAGCATCGACCTGAGCCACTCCGACATCGATGTGCTGTCGAAGGCGACGCGGGCTCTCGTGGAGCGCCTCGAGGCGCTGGCGTCGACGCGGGACGTGAGTGACAACTACGCCAAGGGAAAGGCGCGCTTCGACTTGCGGCTGCGCCCCGCGGCCGCTCACCTCGGGCTCACGTCCGCGGAGATCGGGCGGCAGCTGCGCCATGCATTCTTCGGAGCGCTGGCCACGCGGCAGCTGCGTGGCACCAACGAGGTCGAGCTGCGCGTCAAGCTGCCGGAGGCGGAGCGCCAGGACATGCACACGTTCGACCAGTTCGTGATCCGCACCCCGAGTGGGGGCGAAGTGCCGCTCTCGGAGGTCGCGGAGGTCGAGCGAAGCGAGGCGTTTGCACGCATCACTCGCCGCGACGGGCGTCGCGTCGTGTCGGTGGGTACGGACGTGGAGCCCAAGAGCGCCATCACGCGGGTGCTCCGCGAGCTCGAGGAGCATGAGCTGCCCCTGCTTCGGGCCGATTTTCCCGGGCTCACCTGGAGCTTCGAGGGCGCTCAAGCCGAGATGCGCGAGTCGACGCGCGCCCTTTGGGGGGGCTTTGCTCTTGCAATGGCCGTGATTTACTCGCTGCTGGCCGTGACGTTCAAGAGCTACCTCCAGCCCCTGATCGTGATGGGAGCCATCCCGTTCGGAATCGTTGGCGCGGTGATCGGCCACATCCTGCTCGACACCGATCTCTCCCTGGTGAGCCTCATGGGCGTGATTGCGCTCTCCGGTGTCGTCGTCAATGATGCGCTCATCATGGTCGACTACGCCAACGGGCGCCGCCGAGGGGGCGCCTCGGCCTTCGAAGCCATTTTCGAGGCCGGCCAGCGGCGCTTCCGCCCCATCCTGCTCACGACCCTGACGACCTTCGGGGGGCTGGCTCCCATCATCGTCGAAACATCCAACCAGGCTCGCCACCTGATCCCGATGGCCATCTCGCTCGGCTTTGGCATCCTTTTCGCCACCGCCATCATCCTGCTGCTGGTGCCGAGCGTCTATCTTCTTCTGGAGGATTGGACTCAGGGCCGCCGCGTGCCCGCCGCGGATTCGTCCCGGCGGGAAGCGCCGGCTTCGCGGCCGCAGTCGGAGCGGCGGCGAAGCCGCGATCCGGGGGCGGTCGCACGGGTATCCCGCTAGTGCTGTGTCCGCTGAGTCGCGATCACAAACCACCGCGGGCCGGTCCGCCTGTAGCGGCCCGCGGTGGTTTGCGCTGGGGGCTCGTCTTGGACACGGCACCCCTTTTTCTCTGCGGCGCCTTCGGCGCCGACGTGCCCCGTCCGCCGCTCGAGGCAAGTCGACTCTCTACCCGCGGCGACCGACGATCAGTGATTACGACTCATCGGACGGGGCACTAGCCCGGATTTCTCACGACCGCAGGACCGAGGGTGCGAGGAGGAGGTGGACTTTCAGTCCAGCTGCCCGTCGGGTGCGCGCAGGCAAACTTGCTGTTTGCCCCGCACGACTGGTGGGCAGCCGGGCGAAGAGACACGACTCATCGCACCCTCGGGACCAGGTCGAGAGAAATTCGGGCTGGAGCGCGGAAGCCGTGGCGCTCGGCCGCGGCGCCCGCCGAGCGGGCTTCGCGTCGGCTCGACGCGCGCTGCTCTCTCGACGATCACGCGCTCGAATGGGCGCGGCGAGCGACCCGATCGCCGCCACCAGCCCAGGGCTGGGCCCCCGGGGCGCTCGCTGAGCGGCGCCTCGAGCCAATCGCTCCACGGCTCGTGGGGCGCCGACTGGACCCAGCTCGGGCGGTCACCGCGCAGCGTTCGCGCGGCGCTCAGCGGCGGCGGGCGGCGCGCCCGCCGCCCGCGAACCGCTGCAGCACCGACGCGGCCTCGCCGCGCAGCGACGAGGAGACCACTGAGATCGGCGGGTCGCAGCCCGCCAGAGTCCCGGCCGCGCGCATCGGCAGGGCGGGCAACCCGAGCGCCTGCTGAATGTCCTCGCTGGTCGCCGCAAATACGATGCGCGCGACTCCGGCCCAGAAAAGCGCTCCGGCGCACATCGGGCATGGCTCGCCGCTGACGTAGACGGTGGCGCCAGCCAGCGCCTCGGGGCCGCGCGAGGCGACCAGCTCGCGCACCAAGACCAGCTCCGCGTGAGCCGTCGGGTCGCGCTGGGTCCTCTGGGTGTTTTGAGCGCGCCCCACTTCCTCCTCTCCCCGCACGGCGATTGCCCCAAAGGGCAAATTGCCGGCCTGGAGCGCTTTCTCCGACAGCTCGATGGCGAGGCGCAGGTATCCGTCGTCTTGTTTCCACATGGCGGTTCGATCTCGGTGGCGTGTTGGGCGGGGCCGACGCTCGCTTTCGGCCCTCCCTGTGAGGACCGCGGCGGCGCGGCCGGTGCTTCTCTGCGGGAGCCATCGTGTCGCCGCCGGGCTGCGACGGAGCCCCCGCCTAAATTTCGTCGATGGAAGTCCGGTGGAGGGCTTCGCTCGCGGCCTGGATGGCGAAACGGTCGAGCGTGCGAACGGGGGAGTTCGCTCCGAAGCGCCCGACGGGAAAGTACCGCTGCAGGCGTGCGCGCCCGCGCTTCGTATCCACCAGGCCCTCCCGAACGTGCCGCCTCTCGATGCTGCCGAAGAAAACGCAGTAGCCGTCCGTCTGGAGTCTCTCGTGCGAGCGGCACGCGAATGCGACCGGGGCCTCGCGGAGCCTCGGGGGCGCGACGACGCTCGCCAGGGTGGACAGTTCCACGACCTCGACCGCGCTCACGTTGCGCGGCAGCGCCTCGGCGCAGGCGTTCAGCCGTTCCGCGATGGCCTCATCCGCCAGGTGTACGACGAACTCCTCGCTGTCGAGGATGTTTGCGGGGGCGTCCTTCAGGGCGCTGCCGGCGAGGCGATTGATGCTCGCCATCAAGAGGGAGGCTCCTCTCCCACCAGGTTGAACATGCTGAACGGGGCGGCGTTGACGAAACCCCCGGGGCTGGAGGTGGTGACCAGGGCGATGGGGTGCGGGACGATCAGGCTCTCCATCAGCTCATCCCCCTCGTACTCGCCGAGCCTTCGAAAGTCTATCTCCATGGAGACACCGTACCCCCGGCTCGGAACCTTGCCCTTGACGCCTTCCACGCGCCATTTCATGCGCCACGAGTCGTCCTCCGAGATCACCTGGCCGCCGGCCGCGAGGAGCTGCCCCCCCGGACCCGTCAAAGGGCCGGCGAAGGGATGAAACGCCCGCTCCCGGATCTTTTCGGCCGCGGCCCGAGACCCCTCCGCTGCGTCGGGGGGCAAGGCTTCACTCAGCGGAGAGAGCTGGATCCTGTCTTCGGCCATGCCCCACTGGGTGTCGTCGGCAACCCACCTGCCCGCCAGCATGTCCGCGTAGCAGACGCACCGTATCGGGGACATGTCCGAGTCCTGCCCAAACGCGTAAGGCCCTTTGGCTTCTGCAACTTGGACGACCACCGGCGAATCGGTGTTCCGGTAGAAGACGTCCACGTTCTCTGCCGTCGAGGCGGTGGCGGCTTCGCGCTCTCGCGCCGGATCATACCCCGTGTTGAGCCAAACGACCTTGGCCTTTGCTGCGGCGTCGACGCTGCGAGCACCGCCCGTGAACGCGTCGATGTTGCGAAGCACCTCCGAAATCGGGTGGGAAGCGATGAAACCGGGCGTGTTCGTCTTCGTCAGGGAGCCGAATGGACGAAGCCGATCTTCAGGGGCTTTTCGGCTTGGCTCGGGGCTGGCTGCAAGCTCTCTGGGACCCGCTCCGGTCGGGACTTGGTGCACCCGAAAGGCGCGCCGCCGAGCGCGAGAAAGGTGGCGAGCACGAGAGTTTTCGACATGGGTCATCGGGAGAGCGGTCGGCCTTCTACGCGCCCCCGCGGCGTCTTCGGGGACGAGAGGTGGTTCCGGGGAGCCGGCTCCCCTCGGAAGCCTGACGGTGCGCCGTGTCATGGTTGTTTCTGGATTATTTCTAGTTAGTTGTGGGTCCGGAAGGGATCGTGGGGCCGCACGGGGCTGACGCCCAGCCGGGTGGGGCGAGCCATCGCCTATCGCAATCTCCCGTCGCCCGAGCGGGTCTACGTCGTCGCGGAACGCCGTGCGGGAGGGGTCCCGACCCGCGGCGGCCCAAGCGCACAGCCCGGCGCGCCGTCCCGCGGTGCGCAGGCTCAGGAGGAGCTGGCGCCGACGGCCCGCAGCTCTCCGGTTCGCAGGAATTGCTCCACGCTCCTGCGCAGGCGGCGCTGCTGCGCCTCGTCGAGAAAGGGCAGCACGTCCGTGTGCTGGTAGCTCATCAGGTTGCCGGGGGTCTTGCTGTGCTGCCGGTTGCCGAGGAAATGCCCCAGCTCGTGCGCGAGCACCGCCGGGAAGGCGAGCCGAGACAAGATCACGTAGTGAGCAGGAGGGTGGGAGCGGCAGTGCCAGTGCACTCCGCGCCGCATGCGCTCGGGCTCGTCGACGTCCCGCAGCGAGGCGACCGCGAAAACGTTGATCAGGTGGGGCTGCACGAACGCGCCGAGGGCATCGCGATCGGCCCGGCTCTCCATGCGCGCGTGGCGGGGCGCACGCTCGTGGCGCTCCTTGCGCGCGAACTGCACGCCGTACGGCTCGAAGATGCGGTTGGCGGTGACCACTTGCTGCTCGATGAAGGCCTCTTCCATCACGGGGCCGGCCTCTTCTCGGGCGACGTGCAGGGCCAAGCCGAGCGTCACCGGGGCGGCTCGTTTGGGTGGCTCCCGCGGCTCCGCACGACGAGGGAGCGCGCCGACGAGCGCGGCGAGAGCGAGGCCGAGGGAGGTTCTGCGATGGATTCGCATCGGTCGGGCGTGTGGGCGAGCCGCAGCCTAGCACGTAGGCGGGGGAGAAGCTTCCGGAGGGCCGCGGTGCGGGCTCCGCGGCGCCTTCGGGAGGTCGGGCGCCCCCCTCGCCGATCGACTCGAGCGTGCGCATTCGGCCAATCAGCAAGGCGGGTGGTGCCGTCGTCGCTGGAAGCGGCCTCCGTTCCGCCCAGCGAGTGCCCGCGCACTCCCGGGACGCCAGGACGGGCGCTTCGGTTGGGTCGTCCGGGCGGGTCGGCGGGGGTCGAGACCCGTGCCGGGCTAGCCTGCGAGCGCGGAGCGTGAGGTGGACGCGCTCCGCGTCGCAGCGGCTGACGTGAAAGTGGGGGTCGGGGAAGTCTTGCGCCAGCGGCCCGAAGCCCGGGATGAGGGCGGTCCACTGCCAACGGCCGAGCTCGAGGTCCAACAGCTCGATCTCGATCGCATCCCCGGGCTCGGCACCCTCCACGACGATCGGCCCGAGCACGCGGTTGATCCGCGCTGCGTCGAGGCTCGCGACCTCTTCTGCCGTGGAGCGCTCGGTGAGCTGCCCGGCGGAGGCGTCCTGGGCTCGAAACTCCGATGCATCTCCCGGGGCCACCGGGAGCGCGGGGGGAAGGCTGCGATCCCAGCCGAAGTGGGGGTGCTCGTCGTGAGGTGTTCGGTAGCGCACGGCGAAGACCTTCGGCGCCGCGCCCGATCGACCGGACCGAAGCAAGCCGTGCGCTGGGCCTAGCCCCGGGCTAGGGGTGCCCCGCGCCGAGCCGGATTTGGCGGCTGCCCAGGTGTTGGCCGCTGGCCGTCACGACGCTGCAGCGGTACACGCCCCGCGAATCGGGGCGGAAGCCGCGCAGCCACGAGCGCGTGCGATAGCCACGCTTGCGGCCACCGACGATCTCGAGCTCCATCCGGGCAACCTGCTGCCCGTCGACCTGCCAAACGTGGTACAGCCGATCGTGAACTCCGACGGGCGACGCGATGGCCGTAGCGCAGATCAGCCGCTCGGGCGGCACGTCGAGCGCGGTGAGGGGCTCGGCGATCCATTTGCCGACTTGCTCGGTGCCGAAGGCGGCCTGCACCAGCCGAAGCGGGGCGGGGGGGAGCAGTCGGGCCGCGCCCATGCCGAGGGCGAGGGGGATCGTGGAGAGGACGAGCAGAGCTCTGACGGTTTCTGCGACTCGCCTGCGCGGTGGCGCGGAGAGGCCGACGAGCACCGCCGAGGCCGCGGTGGCGAGGGCCGCGGAGATCCAGAGCGAGGCTCGGGTAGAGATGCCGAAGCCGGGCAGCACCACGTCGAGGGCGAGAAAGCTCGCCGCGCCCGGCAGCCAGGGCGCCAGCCAGCGCTCCGAGAACATGCGCTCCGTCCACGGATCCCAGAGCGAAACGCCGCACGCGAGCGCGAGCGCGGCCAGAAAGGACATGTGCCCCCAGTCGCCATGGGGGGGGAGCGCGGACGCCTGATAGTAGAAGGGGAAGGCGAAGAAGAGGCACAGCTGCACGGTTGCCTGCGCGGCCGTAGCGCTGGCGAAGCGGGCCACCTTCATCGATCGCTGCTTGCCCAGGAGCTCACCTCCCTCCGCGACGGTGCGCCGCGTGAGCCACTGCAGCAGGAAGAGCATGCCCCACAGCCCGAGCGAGGCCGCGGCGATCCAGGGGGCCCGGTCGGGGCCTCTGTCCATCCAGAGTGCGCCGGCGACGCCGCTGCACAGCGACAGCCACGGCAGGGCGCGGCGAACTCGCACGACGCGGCGGAGGACGCCGCGGGCATCTCGGCTCTCCTCGGGGTGGCGCGCCTGGTCCGCCGGCTGGGGCTTCGGCTCGTGCTCCTGCGGCGGGCCGTCGGCGCAGGAGCTGGGAGCGGAAGGGCGAAGGCTGGTCACGGGTCGGCTCGTGCGTTTCGGCAGAGGGGGGCGGCGGCGCGAGCGGCCCCAGCTTCCATTAGCGGCGCCGCTTCGCAAGCGCCACACCCCCGGCCGACGCTCGGGCGCGCCGAGCCCTCGTGGGGGGCGCAGGGGCACCTACTCCGAGGCGCGAGCGCCGTAAGGATTGCACTGCCCGCAACGGCGTGACGCACGGCCGGCGCGGTTGGTTCCGGGCTGGGCGCTCGAGCTCCCCGAGGGGACGTGCGTGTGGGCGAACCCGCGCGGCCGGTAGCTTTTGGCATGCTCCGTGCATATCCGGGGGCTCCTCACCGAGGGCGGACGGGATGCGGGCGCCCGAACAGACCGCGCTTCGGCGTGAGCGCACCCCGCCGGGCCCGCTCGTTCGCGAGCCGCTCTCGGGGGAGGAGAACCGGAGCCAGACGAGCCATGATGACCAACATTTCGACCCGTCAGGGATTCGTCCCCTGCCAGGTGGAGGAGCCCTCGGCGGGCAGCGCGTGGCCCGGGGTCGTCGTCGTGCACGACGCACTGGGCATGACGGAAGATCTGCGCCAGCAGACGCGGTGGCTGGCCGAAGCCGGCTACCTCGCGGCGGCACCGGACTTGTTTCACGGTGACTCTCGCGGCCGATGCCTCTTTGCGGTGATGCGCGATCTGTCGCGAGGCTCGGGGGGGCGGAGCTTCGAGGAGCTGACGGCCGTACGCCATTGGCTCGCACGTCATCGTCGCTGCACGGGGAAGGTTGCCGCCCTGGGGTTTTGCCTCGGCGGTGGCTTCGCCCTGGCCCTGGCGCCGGGCGGCGATTTCGACGCCTGCGGCGCTAGCTACGGTGCGATGACCCAGCGCACGTGGGCACGGATGCCGCGTGCCTGCCCGATCGTGGCGAGCTACGGGGGCCGCGACCCGTCCCTGCGCGGGGAGGCGGCCCGCCTCGAGCGGGTGCTCTCGGAGCATGGGGTGCCCCACGACATCAAGGAGTACCCCGGTGTCGGCCACGGCTTCATGAACGACCACCCTCCCGGCGACGGCAATCGGATCTTTCGCCTGTTTGCCTGGCTCTCGAACACGCGCTACGACCAGGATGCCACGCGGGATGCACGCCGCCGCATCCTGGCTTTCTTCAACCAGCACTTGCGCGAGAGCGCGGCCGTGTCGACTTGATGGCCGCGGGCGCGGCCCGCCGAAGGGGTGGGCCGCGGCGGCGAACCGCCCGATGCCCCGGCGGCTCCATCGGTGACCCGACGGCGCGTCCCAAACGGTGTCGCGCACCGCGCTCGCGGCAATCGATTCCTCGGGGGGCCCCGCCCCTCGAGCGGTGTGGCGGGTCTCGACGAGCCACGGTGTCGAAAGCAGGAGCCCCGTCAACGCAGCTCGGTTGGCCTTCTCGACCACTCGTGACGCCGTTGCCATTCCGTCGCTCCTCCATTCGAGCGGTCCTCCTGGCTCTCACGAGCCGGGGGAGTGAGGAGCCGCGGAGGTTTCGGCGGCTCGCGGGACGACCTCGACGGGTGCGAGTTGCAGAGTTTGCAGCGGCATGTCGATGCTTGCCTCCCGAAGGGCTTCGTACAGCGCCCGGCGCAGCTCGTGGCGGGTGACGACGTGCTTCGTTTCGTCGTCGATCCAGACCTGCAGCTCGACCTCCACGTTGTAGTCGCCCACGGATTTGACGACTACCTGCGGCGAGGGCTCGGAGAGAAATTGGGGATGCGCCCGCGCCACGTCGAGCATGATGTCGAAGACCTTGTCGTAGCTCTCGCCGAGACCGACGGTGAGGGGGATGTCCAGGCGCAGGTGGGGAAAGTTGGTGTAGGAGGTGACCGTGGTGTTGACGATCACGCTGTTTGGGATCGCCAGCATCTTGCCGTCGGCCGTCACGACGCGGGTCGAGCGCATGGTGATTCGGTCGACTCGCCCGTATTGGCCTTCGATCTCGACGAGGTCGCCCAGCACGAACGGCCTGTCCCAAAAAATGAAGATTCCCGAGATGACGTTGGACAGGGTGTCTTTTGCGGCAAAGCCGATGGTGAGGCCCGCCACGCCCAAGCTCGCCAAGATGGATGCCGTGTCGATGCCGACCTGGGAAAGAGCGGACACGACTCCCATCGTCATCAGCACCGCTTTCAGCACGGTCTGGACGAAGCTTTGCGCGGTGGCATCCGTGTCGGAGCGTTGCATGACCTCCGTGGCGAGCCGCCGGGCCACCCTCCAGCCGACGTGGAACGCGACGAGTGTGGCCGCGGCGGCAATCAGGCCCGGGAGGAAGCTGCTCAGCCATTGGCGAAGTCGCTCCATGTCGAACAATGCGTTGGCTGCATTCGTGACTTGGTCCATAGCCCGTGTTTCCTACACCGAGTCGTGCATCGCGAGGGGTTTCCGTGGGTCGATATCCACTCCACTGCACTCCATTCCCTTCCGCGGTGGCCGACGGCCGCACCAATGTGTGGGTGTCCGGGCCGGGGGCGGCCTCCTGTGTCGAGGTGGCGCCAGACGCCTCGAACGCGCCTTCCTACATGCCTCCGGAACGACCATCGTTCGCGAGGTCCTCTCCGAGCCATCACGTTGATGGGGAAGGGTCCGCCCGCCTACAACCCGGATCTCGGCGACTTCCGGTTCGGCGTGGTGGATGGCAGCGGCGTGCGCGCCTTGGATGAGACCACTGGCCAGGCCCGCACGGGTGGGCTCGAGGCTTGCTACGCGTGCGACGTTCGCCGGGCCGAGCAGGGCTTTCTCTTCGGAGCGCCGCTGGACAATCGTATGCCTTACATGGAGTTTGACGCCGCGCCTCGGTAAGGGGTACGTTTTGCAAGTCGCTGGGCGGCGACCCCGTGCGTGCTTCGACGGCGTCACACGGCGCCGGGCGCGATCCCCTCGAGTTTTGCCGACGATGCGGCGGCTCTCCGGCTAGTTCGCTGCGTGTGGGTTTCGGTGCTCCTTCGGGCCGACGCCAGCAGGAGCGTGCGATGCAAGCGAAGTGCCATGGGGAGCGAAGGCAGGAAAGCTCGGCAGCGCCCCGTGAGATTCAGCCTGCGGGTTGGGAAAATCAGGCTGGAAGGTTTACATGCCTCGCTGATGGCATACACTGAAGGTGTCGAACGGGGGCAACGTTTCGGCAGTGTTGCACAGCTGCGATGGCTCGCGTGAGTCGCTCGATTCCCCATTGCTCCTGAAGTTCGGATTTTCCGAAGTAGCGTGGCCGTGCGGAGAAGTCCGCGCGTCGTGCTACCCACCGCCTGGATGGCAGGCTTCCGGGTGGAAAGCGCGGCCTCTTTTGGAGCCCCCGGCAGCATCGGTTGCGGGGCTCGTCAGCACCCAGCCAAAGAAGGAGAAGTCATGCCTCGAGCCAAGAATGGCGACACCGTTCGCATCAACTACACCGGAAAGCTCACGGACGGCACTCCGTTCGATTCCTCCGCGGAGCGTGCCCCCCTCGAGTTTCGCTTGGGCGCGCACGAAATCATCGAAGGCCTCGAGCGCGAGGTCGTTGGCATGGAGGTGGGTCAGACGGCAACCGTGATGGTTGCCTGCAAGGACGCGTACGGGGACCCGGACCCTGCGAAGATCCAGCGCGTTTCTCGAGCGCGCATCCAACCCGGGCTCAGTCTCGAGACTGGAATGAAGCTGCAAGCGAAAACCGGAGATGGTCGTACCATCGCGTTGACCGTCGTCGACGTGGACGAGCAGGACGTGACGGTGGATGGAAACCATCCTCTGGCAGGGCAAGACTTGGTTTTCGACATCGAGCTTCTGGAAATCGTCCAGGCCGCCTAGCGAAAAATCGGCCGTCGGGGGTCGCGGCAGCCCGGAAACGCGCGCCGAACGGAGTCTGCTGGCGCCTGTTCGGCCCGTGCTGCCCTTTCGGCGTTCCAGCCCGCGGGATTTCGGCAGCCAACCGGATTGCAGCCCTCACGGCAATCGCGTCGGCGGGCGTACCCGTCCGAGCGGGGGGGGGCGACGCGAGGGCCGACGCCGCGTGGCTGCGTGCACGCCGGCGGTTCTGGGAGCAGGGTGCGGGCGAGCCGACTCGGAGCGCTCGCGCCGCGGCGACGCAAGGTGCTCCCGGCCCATGGCCGAGTCGGTGATTCGCGGGAGCGCGGGCAGGGGGTAGGGCGAGGTGGGAGAGCGCTGCCCGCTCCGGATTCGAGTCACGGCGAGGTCTGTCGTCGGGAGGGTATCGGCTGTTTGGTCGTCGGCTCGGCGGGTGGGGTGCCGGGCTCGCCAGCGGGCTCACGTGCCCGCGAGGCTTGACGGGAGCGCGAGACTATCGGGAGATGCTCTGCGTGATGCAAGCGGGCTCCGTCGCGGTGCGGCGTGCAAAGGCGAGTGATGCAAGCCAGCTCGTGCGATGGCAATGCGAGATGGCGTGGGAAACGGAGGCCCGTCGGCTGGACCCGTCGGTCGTGATGGTGGGGGTCGGGCGAGCCCTCGAGGATAGCGCCAAGGGTCGCTACTACGTGGCGGAGGGGCCCTCCGGCAGCCAAGGGGGCCTGATGCTCACGACCGAGTGGAGCGATTGGAGAGCGAGCTGGTTCTGGTGGATCCAGAGTGTTTACGTTCAACCCGCGGCTCGCGGAAGAGGGGTTTTTCGAGCCTTGTACGAGCACGTGCGGGGTGACGCGCTGCGCGACCCCGACGTGTGTGGGCTGAGGCTGTACGTCGAGCGGGACAACGCACGTGCTCGATCGATCTATGGCGCCATCGGCATGCAGGAAACGCACTACCGCCTGTTCGAGGTCGAGTTGCGCTAGCGCTAGAACGCCTCCCTCGATGCCATTGCTGCGACGCACCAGCAGCGGGCATCTCGAGATTTTTACGGTGACCCGACGTTCTTGCGCGCCCCAATCGCCCCGCGGGTTGGCAAAGGGGTCGCGGACGGCTGACTCCGCGACCTGGTGCCGGCGCCCAGTGGGCCTCTCATCGCCGGGGATGGGAGGGCTGCCTCCGATCCTCGAGCGCAGGGCGCGCGCTCGACTCGATGGGACGAACCGGGACGTGACGCGGTGAGGTGGCCAGAGCCGGCGAGGCCGCGAGCACCCGCAGCGACCGCGCGCTCAGCCGCAGCGCCAAAGCCATCCGCTCGAGGCACGTTGCCAGGGCGACGCGGCTGAGGGCGCCGTCGTCGTCGGCAGACGCGAGCAAGCGAACCGGCGCGGAGACGAGCAGCCGGGTTGCCAGCTCCAGACCTCGCAAGGCACGCCGCAGCCCGTTGGTCGAGCTGGCTGGGTCGCATGCGAGGGCGAGGGCCGCCGCGAGCTCGCGGCAGCCCTCGAAAACTACCGATTGGTCACTGCCCAGCCGCCGCGAAAGCTCGCGCGCGAGTCGGTGCCACGCGCTTCCCTCGAGCAACGTGTGACCTACCCTCACTGCGCTTTGCCCTGCGTGCCAGCGGGCGAGGGGAGAGGGGCCGCCAGCTCCGACTTCCGTCGCGGTAAGCGGCTGATTCAGAATCCCACGCTCTACTAGAAATGCTTGGCGGACCTCGAAGAGCGTTTCTATCGTGGGGCAGAGGGAGGCGCCGAGCTGCGAAGCGCTGGCGCTCACCGGCCAATCGCCGGGTAACTGCGCTCGCACGAACGACGCGAGGGTTCGAACGAGAGACTTCGACGAGTCGTGCGCTACTCGCAGAAAGCCTTCGCGGGCATCTCGACCCACGTAGAGCAACAGCGATTCCGGGCCGCCCGGGTGCCAGGTGAGGATCCCTTCGACGTCCACCACCCAGCGCCCGAGCCGAATCAGAGGTTTGCGTGAGGAGAGTGCCCTTCGATAGAAGTCGACCCACGACCAACGTGGCAGGGAAGGGCTCACGAGCTCCGTGAGACGCCGATCCACTCGCTCCCAGCGGTCGCTCGAGGGTGCGGAGCGCTCGGCTGCTGCCAGCCCTGGGCTGGCGCAGCAGCGGGGCAGGCTCGCCGAACGAACGGGACGGTCTGGAGGGCCACCGGAGTGACCAGCGACTGGGCAGAGGCCGAGCGGCGGCCGCTCGGCGGCGGCCTCGACGAGCGCGTCATCCACCTCGAGCCACGTGCGGTCGGCGAAGGGGCCAGCAAAGCCGCCGATCGTCACCGAGCGGCCCACCTTGAAGGCAACCTCGATGAACCCGAATACCTTGATTCGGTGGCGGGTCAAGAAGCCATGAGCGCCCAGGTGCTGAGCCCGCAGCTCTTGCCACGCTCGCTCGAGGCGCGGGCAGCCAGTGGCCTCGACGCGCTGCGTGAGGTCCACTCGGCCGCGGATCAGGCTGAACAGCCCGCGCGCGTGCCGGGAGTAGAGCTGCCGCAATGCGAGGCTCTCGCGACCCAGTTGACTCTCGAAGCGTTGGCGACCCAGCAACTCGTCGAGCAATGCCAGCGCCGGGCTACTCGTGCCGGAGGGCCCCGGCAAGTTTCCGCCTTCCCACACGGCCAGCGGTGCCACGGTACGCGCCCATACCACCGGGTCGAGCCTTCGCGCGGAGGTGCGCGCGGCGCTCAGGGTAGCGAGCCCCCTCCGCACGGCGCCCTCGACCGCGAGGCGCATCGAATCCACTGCCGCCAGCGCACCGCGCGGGTCGTCACGCTCGAGCGCGGCGGCGACGCGTACGTACCCTGCGAGCAGCGGGGCAAGACGCGCGGCGATCTCCACCTGCGTCAGGTAGAATACCTGCTCCTCTTTGGTGCCCACCGTGGGTACCAGCAGCTCGAGGTGCTCGACCCGCCGCTCACGCGGGTGACCGAGACGAAAGCGCCAGTTGTTGAGGATCAAGTCGTCGTACGTCATGACGGCGCTCGGGCGCCCGAGCCGATGGCACACGACTTGCCATGGCTCCGCGACCGAAGCTGGAGCGGCGACGCGAGAGCCGGGATGAATCTGGCGATAGGCGTGAGCGAGCAGGGAGAGAAGCGTGGCAGCTCGCCGCAAGTCGCGGCGAGGCAAGTCGTGAGCGTCGAGGGTGGGCAACGAGTCGAGGGTGCGCCGAAGCTTCAGGCTCGAGTAGAGGCGCGGTAGATCCTCCGCGACTTCGTCCCACCGAGAGAAGGCCGGTGAGAGTTTCGAGGCAGGCGGCTCGACGGGCAAGAACCCATGTTCCATCGAGAGAAACCCCCCGTTCTCGTCGCCCTCGAGGCGATTCGACCGAGCCGCTCGCCGCACGTAGCGGCTGACGGTCTGCGAGTTGACATTCGAATGGCTCTTTCGAGCACCGTGGCCGAGGTGTCTCCCCGGTGTGTTCCCCCACATACGCCAGGGTGTAACACGTTCTGAACCGAGTGTTGATTTGTTCCTGAGGTTTCTCGGTGACAATTCTCTGTCGCGCGTTTCATGAGAACGTCTGATGGTATTGTCTCACCGAGTCTCATGGGCGCCTGGGGCTATTCGGCGGTCTTTCCTTAGCCGGATTCGTCGAGTTGGACTGGTCTGTCTCACCGAGTTTTTGGTTTGGTGGGCCTGTGTGGATTGGGTCTGTCTCACCGCTATCGCCGGGTAGCTCGGGCATGGGCTTCGATGTGGGAGCGAGCTTGTCTCACCGGAAGTGCGAGCGGGCGAAAAGCGGAGCCATGTCGAGCTTTCGCTGATCATGGCGCGTGCGAAGGTCGTCGTCTCACCGGCGATGAGCGCGCCCGGGCGAAGAGCGGCGCTTGGCGGGTCCGTGCATCGCGGGGCTACCAGCGCGGGTGGCTGCAAGCTCGATACGAGCCCGTTTCGCGAACGGTGGGGAGGAGCCGCGGGCGACGCGGGGGGCCGGTGGAGCGGCGTACTCTCGACCGGTGAGACACGGAGGGCTGGGCGGCGTGGCGGGGAGGCGCGCGGCGCACGCTGGGTCGCGGAGGGTCGGCCGCGCCCGGCCTCGGACGGGGCGTGCTGGGCGGGTCGCTATTCGCGGATCTCAGGAAGCGCATCCCAGCAGACGACCTGGCGTCGCGGAGCTTGGCTCGTCCATGGTGTGGGCAGCGGTCGGCCGAGGCAAAGGCGACACGAGATGTCGCGAGCCCCGCGACGATTGGAGTGAGCGTCCTCGGAAGAGGACGCTCTGGCGCGAGCGGCGGCTCCAGGCAGAGAGCGACTCAGCCGGCCGGAGAGGGAGGGACGGGGTTCGGTTCGGTTTGCCCGTCGAGCAGCGCGCTCGCGTCGAACGCCATTGCGATGCGGCGGCCCAACAGGAAGCGCGTCACCTCGCAGACGTCCAGCGGGCCGAAGTGCAATCGCAAGGCGGCATTGAGCTCGGAGCGCAGTTCTCGCACTCGCCGTGCGACCCGGCGCGCGGCCGTCGAACGGTCCACGGAGTAGATTCGAGCCAGGTCGTCGATTCCCGCGCCCGACACGAAACGCTTGCGCAAGAGCAAGCGGTCTTCTTCCGACATGCGCGATACGGCGCGGACGATGGCGAGCCGAAGGAAGTCGAAGCACTCGCGTTCCAACACATCTTCTTCGATGGATGTGCTGATCGAGCCCTCGCCGATCGGTCCGCTGGGAAAGCGACCGGGGTCACTGCCGAGCCAGCTGCCGCGTGCGGAAACCCCGCGCGCTGAATCACTGCCTGACCAGCCACCGCGGGGGGAACCACCGCGGGGCGAATCCCCGGGCGACGAATCCCCGCAGGGCGAATCACGGCTTGGGCGATTGTCGTTCGAGTCACGGCCGTTCGAGTGCCGGCCGTTCGAGTCGTCGCTCGGGCGACAGCCGTTCGATTGACGGCCGCTCGATTGAGGGCCGTTCGAGTCGTCGCTCGGGCGGCAGCCGTTCGAGTGCCGGCCGTTCGAGTGATGGCCGTTCGAGTGATGGCCGTTCGAGTCACAGCGGGCCGAGTCAGCGCCGGAGCGACTGCCGAGCGAGCCACCGCCCGCGCGACTGCCTGGCGGGCGACTGCTTGGCGAGCGACTGCCTGGCGCGCGACTGCCTGGCGAGCGACTGCCTGGCGGGCGACTGCCTGGCGAGCGACTGCCCGGCGAGCGACTGCCCGGCGGGCGACCACCCGGATACCCACCGCGGAGGGGGGCGTGGCCGAACGAGCTGCGCTCGAACGGAGCTTCGCCCAGCTCCTCCAGCGAGACGTGGATGCGCGCTCGGCGGTCCGCGCGGAGCCCGTCCAAGGCTGCGCTCCGCGCCACGGAGCGCAGCCACGCCCTCAGCGGCGCGGAGCCTCGGTAGCCGTTGATGCGCGGCCTCGGCGGCGAGAACAAGCGCTCCCGAATGACTTGAAGGACGTCGCCAATCCAGTCTTCTCGAGAGTCGTACCTGGCGATGATGCGTACCAGGCCAGGAAAGTGGGTGCGCTCGAGGAGCTCGCAGGCTCGTGAATCACCGTTGCCGCAGGCGGCACACAGGAAGACTTCGCCCGGATGTGCTGGCAGCGCGGCCCCGTATCCCAGCTGCACGAGGTGTTGGCAGAAATCCTCGTACGAGAGCTCGGCGGACGGCCAGGTGCTGCGCGCCGCCTCGAAAGCCTTTCTTCGCAGCTCTTCAACCGACGCCGGCACGGGGCCGCGTGGGAGTGGTGGCGCGGTCACTGGACAATCATTGGTAGGACGGGAGAAACCGCCCGCAAGACCCATCACTTCAGAGTTGCCGGCGTGGACCGCTGCCAACAACGCAAGTTTGCTTGTCTCGAGCGCTCGGCCATTGCCGCGGAGCAGGCGCATTGCTGGCTGCTTTCTCGTTTGCGCGATTGCTGCTGCAGCCGGCGCGGCGGTGGCTGCTTGCGCTCGCGGCCCATTGCGCTCGCGGCCCATTGCGCTCGCGGCCCGTTGCGCTCGCGGCCCGTTGCGCTCGCGGCCCGTTGCGCTCGCGGCCCGTTGCGCTCGCGGCCCGTTGCGCTCGCGGCCCGTTGCGCTCGCGGCCCGTTGCGCTCGCGGCCGGTTGGCTCGGCACCGAGATGAAACTCGGTGTTGCTTCTCGCCCGCTTCGGCCGCGTGCCTGCATGCCTGCTAGCGAGTTTCGGCCTCGCCCCGGAGGGCACGCCGTGTCGCTCGGTGGAACGCGACGATGCGGGGCGTGGGTCACGTTTTTGGGGGGCCGGCGCGGACGCAGGCGCTGCAGCGCGCGCCCGGCCGAGGCTCGAGCGAGCCGTGAGGCGAGGGGGGGCTGCCGGCGCATCGGGACGGGGTAGCTGCGCCGCCACCGAGTCGCCCGCACCGAGTCGCCCGCACCGAGTCGCCCGGGCTGCCGGGAGTCGGGGCCTGCAGGAATTGCGTTGCCGTGCGCTTGGCGTTGCACGGCGCGTTGCCGCAAGGCGGCGAGGTCGCGCCCGGTGCCGTGCCGTGCCGTCGCGGGCGCGTCCCGGTGCCGATGGCCGTCGCGCGCGGGCGCCGGGCCGCCGCCGTCGCGTCCTGCGGCGCCCGGCCCCTTGCGGGGGCCATCGAGATCGATTCAGGAGGGCGATCCCGACCTACGTATTGCGGGCCGGACCGCGCGAGCCAGGGCAGGGCTGGCCGTCGCCGACTCGCGCGGCACGCGGCCTCCAGCGCCGCGGGACCTCGGTGGCCGCTTCCTTCACGCGAGGGGTAACGAGGCTGGTCGCGCACGGTTGGGAGCCCGCGTCGGTCGAGGGCCCGCCGGATTCGCGCTCGCTCGTGCCCTCCGGCGCTCGGGGCGCGTCGGGGGTCGGCCCCCCGGGCGGGTTGCCTCGGCGTCGAGCGCGGCGCAGCGGCGGCGGGGCCGCGCGGGCCTGGTGGACCGAGCGCGTGCGGTTCGAGCCAGGCCTCTCGGGCGAGGGGCGCGGGGGGCTCGGCTCCTGCGCCGGAGATGACGCACAGTTGCAACACGGCGGCCAGAGTTGGGCTCGAGCGGTCCGGCTATCCGTTCAGTCGGGGGCGTCGAAGCTCGTCGAACGATCTCGTGATCGTGGGCGTCGATGCAACGTGCAGGCGCGCGCGCCCAGCGTGGTCCGCTGCGCCTGCCCGCAGGTTGCGGGCCGTGGGGCTCGCGGGTGCAGCGGAATCGACCGGAGATGTCGCGGGCCGTCGCGCCGAGGGCCACCGACTGCCGGTCGAGGCGACTCACGCTCCGGAGCCCCCGGCGCGCTCTCCTCCGCGCCCCGCGGGTCGCTCCCGAGCGCGAAGGGCGCGAGACGGGAGGACCGCCCGTGCGCCGCCGAGATTTGCTCGGTGACGCCGATGTCGCGGAGGCGCTGTTTGCTCGACCAGGTGAGGGACCCGCATGGAGTATCGGGCCCTCGCACGTGTGAGATGGCGATGGCGCGGCGGCGCGCGCCGTGCAGCGCGGCCGTAGGACTCTGGTGACGACGTGCGCGCGTGCGTCGAGTGTCGGGTTCGGTCAATATCGTCGAGCCTCGGCCCGAAGGGTCGCGACGCCGGCGCCAAGCCGTGGCGCGCGGGGTCTCACCCGATCGGCCTGGGCCCGCAGAGGCTGCGGAAGCCCGCACGGGGCCGGGAGGGCGTGCCCCGCGGAGCATCGGGGGCGCTCTCGGACGGGTGGCTAACCCCCAGCACGCGGCGAGCGCGCCGGAGAAGGTGACGAGTTTTTCCGTGTTGTTCGCGGCTTGCGGCGGCGATGCCACAGCTGAGACGAGCCGCCTGCTCGCCGCAAGAACACTTGCGTTGTCGGCGATCGATAGGAGCGATTAGGCAATGGGTTGAGCCTGAGTACGCACGTCTCGGGCGCCCGTCTGGAAGGTCTGGATTCGTCTGGAAGGTCGAGAAGGTCGAGAAGGCGAAGCCCCCGCATGCGCGCCTCACTCCAACTCGAAGGATCGCACCAATTGCTGCACCGCTTGGCGACTGACCTGGAGGATGCGCGCCGCGCCCGCCTTGTTGCCGCCCGCCATGCGGAGCGCTTGAGCGACCATGGCCCTTCGAATGGCGTCCGTTGCATCCTGATAGGCCACGCGCCCCACGCTCGCTCGCGCCATGAGCGTCAGCCGGTGCGTGTCCGAGGCGGATTGCTCGAAGAGTACACGGATTGTTTCGCGCAGATCCGCGACGCGCAGGGGCTTCGGCAGGTACGCGTTGACGCCGATTTGTGCCAGGCGAAAGCCTTCTGCAACGGAGGCCGTGCCGGAGATGACGACCGCGAGGGGAGGAGCCCCCAGGGCGGGCAACGCCTCCGCAATGCTCATTCCCGAGCCCCCGGGCAGGCCGAGATCCAACAGCAGGAGATCCCACGGTTGTCGTTGCAGGGCTTCGAGAGCCCCCCCCACGCTCGCCCGCCGACCCGTCGAAAATCCCCATGTGGCCAGCTGGGTTTGCAGGGACTCCGATAGTCCAGCGTCGTCCTCGACGATCAAAGCCCTGAGGTCGTACCCCACCGTATTCACGGCCTGTTCGATTAGCCCAAAGCCCCGCGGGCGGCAAGAGTCTCAACGAAAGGAAAAAGGAGCCACGATGGAAGAGCCCAAGTACCAGATCGGCGACCTCAAGCTCTACGGTGAAGATTTCACGGATCGCGTGGAAATGCCCATCACCGGGGCCATGAGAGATCTACTCGGCCTGTTGGGCACCTACCTCTTCACGCAGGATGGCCCGAGGTTCGTCGTCAGCTCGACGGGCGAAGACGTCTGCAACATCCTCACGAACAACAACCCCGCGCAAACGCAGGTGTTGGTGGACGCTATCAATGAATGTTACGCTCGATATTTGGAAATGGAGGCGGCGCCTCGAAACAAGCCGGTCCCGTGATGCCGGAATCTGCTTGCCCTGAGGGTGCGGCCTCCGCGACGAGGTGCGCTGGGACGAGGTGCGCTGGGACGGCATCCGCCTTCGATGCGGGGCGTTCGCCTGCGCGAGGCGCTGCCAGCTCGGACCCCGCAGGCGAAAGAGGCGCAGATTCGGACTCCGCAGAGCCGGACGCCGTTGACCGGGACGGCGTGGATCCGGTCTCGGGTTGCGGGAACGCCCTCGCGCTCCGACCGTCCGAGTCCCGGGAGCCGCCATCCAGCCACCAAGGTTCGTCCGGGGCGCCCCCCTCCGGGGTTCAGCTCCCTGGGCCGCGATTCGCCAGGCCAGGGGCCTCGAGCCGCGGAGCCTACGCTGAAACACTGAGCGCCCGGGTCGCGCGAGATCTGGCGCTCCAGGGGGAGGAAGGTCTCGGCCGCTGGATTTGTCGGGCGGCGGAGGGCTTCGAGGCTCAGCTGCGAGACGTGGGCGGCACCACGCACCGCAGCGTCGTGGAGCCGCTGTGCGAGTGGTTGGGCTGGGCTGCCGAGCAACGGGCGCGCCTGGGGCACAGCCTGGATTTGATCCAGATCGCGTTCGACCTGGCGGACAATCTGGCGGACGAGGAGTCGGATGCCCTCGAGGGGCGCGCCTACTCCAGCGCCTATCATGGTATCCCGCACGCCGTGCGCTTCTCCCTGCCCGCGTACTTGATCTCCGCCTGCTACGCGAACCTGTTGGGCGGGTTTCCCGAGGGCGGAAGGGCCGCCGTCCCCAAGGTCCACGCGGTTCTTTCGGAGATGATCGTGGGTCAATCACTGCCCAGCGGCGTGCAGAAGGCCGGGCTCGTGAGCGGCTCGCAGGGGCGCCTGCTGTGCCTGCCGGCTTGGCTCAGCCCCAGCCACCCGCAGCTTTCGTCGCAACGCGTCGCCGAGCTGGAGCGCTGGGCGCAGGCGTGGGGCACCACCTGGGAGCTCGAGACGCTCCATCGCTCGAGTGGCTGCGCGGAGAGTCGGCGCGCGTGGATCGAATCGGTGCGCCAGGCGCACCGCAATTGGCCGAGGTACGGTCCGTTCGCCGCCCGGGAGGCACTCTCCGCCTCGAGGAATCTCCGACCGGTATGTTGAGCGCTCGCGTGGTCGACGCAAGCCCTTCCTTCGGCAAGGAAAAGCTCGAGGAGTTTCGTCGAGGCTATGCCACCGGGGCCGTTCTCCTGGCCGCCATCGTGCCGCTTGGGATCACGGCTGCCGCCGAGCTGGTCACGTGGTATGCCGACGCCCAAGCCGAGTTGAGCCCGCTGCGGGTGTGGGGCTTTGGCCTGAGCTGGCTCTTCGCAGCCCTGGCCGTTCCCTTGTTGTGGCTCACGAAGCGAGCGCTGGGTGGCGCGTCGGAGCGGCCCCCGGGAGTGTATTGGGTTCAGTCAGGGGTACAGCTGCTGTGGCTCACTTTGCTGGTTTGGTCGTCGACGCCGCTGTTTCTGCCCGTCATATTTTTCATCCTGTGCGTCCTGCTGTTCAACGACTCACGGTACTTTTATGCCGATGGGACGCTGAAGGCGCTCTATCTCTCGGTCTGGCTGGCGCAGCTGGTGCTCTTGCTCGGGGTGGACGCGGTCGGGGGGCCTGGGCTCTTGCACGCACTTCGAGTAGCTCCGAGCGCCACGGGGATCCTGCTCCTCACCGAGGCTTGTGTCGCGGCGTTGAGCTTTGCAATCATCGAGGTCGTGGGGCGGGGCCACCGCGCGACCGACGAGGCGGGTCAGCATGCCCGCGAGCTCGAGGCGAAGCTCGCCGCGATTCAGGCACAGCGGGGAGTGCTGAGCCGCAGCTGCGACTTTCTGATCCGAGGGCTTTCGGCGGGTCGGTTTTCGCACGATGTCTCGTCGCCCATTTCGATTCTGGATTTCGAGGTCGAGCGCCTCGAAGGCTTGATGCGGGCCCGGGGCCCGCTGAGCGCGGATGAGGAGGAGTGTCTGCGGCGGATCTCGAAGGCCTCGGAAGTGGCGGCCCGGCTGGCGCGCTCGCTGGCCCGCTCCCTGCGTGAGTCCGTCGAGTTGCAGCAACACTCCTTGGTGGACTTCGTGCAGGATAGTCTGCGGGAGGCCGAGCTGGGGCTGCAGAGGCATGCCATTGCGCTCAAGCACCCGAAGCTCTCGCTGGAGCCGCTTCAGGTCGTCGTGACCTCGGACCACGCGGCCGCCGTCGCAGGGGTGATCGTCAACGGCGTGCTGCAGAACCCGGCCGAGCCCCTCGAGATTTCTGCTAGCCTGGCATCGGACCATTTTTGCAAGCTGTCCGTCCGGGATCATGGCGTGCTGCCCGACGTGCGGCTGGCGACCATCAATCGAGTCGAGGCTCACATGTCCCTTCAGGGGGACGAGACGAACCTCACTCGAGCCAGCGAATACGACGGATACGGAATCGGTCTGCTGCTCACCAAAGCACTCGTCGTTCGGTGGGGTGGGTGGCTTGCCGTCACCGAGCCTTCCCGGGGTCGCGGAGTGCAATTCGACTTCGTGTTGCCCGCCGTATTTCCCGATCAGATTCCGCCCGAGCTCGATTTTCCGGAGCGGATGCTCCAGAAGGCCTGACGATGACGGGGCCAGCGAGCCGAGCCCACGCCATCTGCGTGGGGGTTCTCAACTTCGAGCCGGCTCATCCGGTAGCGTCTGCCGAGGCTGACGCGGCGCGGCTCCACAGGCGGCTGCTCGCTCGCGGGGTACGCAGCCACCTGCTGGTCGGACCACGCGCCTGCAAGGAGAAGATTGCCTCCACGATTCACCGAATCGGTCGCGAAGCGAACCCGGGTGAACAGTTGATCTTCTACTTCTCCGGTCATGGTGGGCAGGAGCCGATACCGGGAGTCGGGGCTCGTCGACTGAGCCAATACCTGGGGCTGCATGGAACGGAGCGGCTCACGAATCGACAGCTCGCAGCGCTGCTTGCCCCGCTTTTCTCCCTGCGGCTTCTGCTCGTGCTCGACGCCTGCTCCAGCGAGGGCATGTGGAGCGAGCCGGACGGGCTTGGAGGCGTACGGCCGAAGCACGCTCCACCCGTGCATCTGGTCGCTTCTTCCGGGGTGGGTCGCTCCGATACGACGTGGGGAGACGAAGGGAGTCATTTCACGGTGGAGTTCGTCGAATGCGTGGAGGCCCTGCCGGGTCCCGCGCCATTTGGGCAGCTGAGCCGCGCGCTCGAGGAGCGATTCAAAGCGCGGACGGGGCGCAGGCTGATTTCCCGGGCCCATCCCGAGAGCGGAGTCGATGCGATGGTTTCGCTCGGCGTGGCCCCTCGCGCGATAGAAAACGGGTCCATACAGGCTCACGTTCTTTCCGACCTACCTCGCTTCAGCCATTACGGGCTGCTGTTCTTTCGCGCGGAACCCGGCGCGTCCCTCAAGGAATCCATTCGCGGCCTCGGGATCGCCCCCACCAGCGATTCGATTGTGAGGTCCGAGAGCGCAGGGCTTCGCGTGGCCTACGGCGTATCCTTTACGTACCGAGGGCTGCAGGAACTCGGCGCGCCGGATCTCCACCGCTTGCCCCAGGGCGACGCCGAGCCGCGCTACCGAGCCGATGTCGCCGAGCGCTTCGGCGGCACGATCCCCGCCGCGTTGGGTCCCGAGAAGGCCTTCGAGGTGGGGGCGCGGCGTCGCTCGGACACGGTGACGAACAACCCGAGGCAGGGCGTCGGCTCCACCTCCCAATGGCGCTTCGGAAACTCATTTCCGAGCGAGCCGCACGGGCTCGTCATCGTCGGCGTTCCCGACGCCTCTTTGCTGGGTGGGGAGATTCAGCGTGTGTGCAGCGCGGCGCCGGCGCTCTCGTGGCACGTGGAGACCGGGTATCGGCCCCACGAAAAGCGGGAAGCCTTCGGCTTCGTCGACGGGCTCGCCAAGCCGGGAATTGCCGCGCGGCTCGGGGCTTCCAGCGGGGAGGCATCGAGCCTCGTCCCGCGCGACGCGACCTCGGTTCACTCGCCAGAGACGCTTCTCGTCGCGGCCCGAGCGGACCAGGGGGACTGGTGGGAGAACGGGTCCTTCCTGGTCTACCAGCGGCTGAATCAGGACCGCCAAGCGTTTCGAGAGTCCCTCGCCGAGGCGGCCCGCCAGCTGCGCGTGAGCGTGGAGCAGATGGCCGCCTACGTCATGGGCAGAACCTTCGACGGCGCGCCGATCTGCCACCGCTACGTACGGCATCGTGAAAGTGAGAGCTCGCCGCAAGAGCTGAGGAATCACGAGTGCGACGCTTTCGACTTCGGCGCGGGCGGCTGCCCTGCGTTCGCACACATTCGCCGGGCGAACCCCCGCTTGGAAAGCGATGCCCCCGTGCCGCTGTACCGGCGCTCACTCAGGTTCTTCTCCGATGCGGCTGTCGGTCGGGCAGAGGAAGGCCTTCACTTTCTCTGCTATCAGTCGTCGATCGGCGAGCAGTACGAAGCCGTGATGCGTTGGTTGGCGAAGGGGGTGGACGCCCGGGGGCGCGGCCCACTGGATACGCTCCTTGGACGCAGCCGCAAGGCACCCTATCCGACGGTGCGCTCGTTCGAGATCGGCGGGGTTGCGTTTCCGCTCCGGGAGTTCGTCTACACGAGCGGCGGGGCCTACCTTTTTGCCCCTACGCTCCCGGGCTACGCGGCGCTGCTGAGCTGAGCCCGCGGGTCGGCGAGCGGCCCTTTCGAAGCGAAGAGGTCGGTGGCGCGCGCCATGTGCGAGCCGCCCGTCGCGCGGCGCCCGTGCACTTGCTGCGAAGCGCGGCGCGGGCAAGCCCCGTATGGCGAGCTGCGATGCGCTTGGCGGCCGACCTGCCACTGTGGGGCGAGCTGACTCAGCGAGGACGGGAAGGCCCCGCTTCGAGATCGGACGCGGCTTTGCGAGATGGCGGAGAAGTAGCCCCGTTCCGTGTCATTCGTGTGGTTCTGGCACCGTGGTTGCGTCGACGGGGGTGGCGAGGGCTGTCGAGCCCGCTGCGCCAATGCTGCGGGGCACCGTCGCGCCGCCCTCGCGGGCGCACGCCGCCGTTCGGGACCGCATCCCCCTCGGGACCGCATCCCCCTTCGGGAGAGGTGCCGTACGCCCCTCACGGGCGTGGAGTACGGACCTGCGACGGAAGGGGACGACTGGGTCGAGGGCGCAGTCGGTGCGCCGGCTCACGAGCGATTTTGCCCTTCCCGGCGGGAAGAGTGCTCCACCGAGAGCGCAAGGGCGGACAATTCCCAAGGGACAGGGTAGTGCGGGTCCCGGCCTCTCCGCACTGCCGCCTTGTTTCGTCGGTCGGCGTCGGAGTAACGTGCGGCGCCTCTGCTTTCGGGCGAGTTCGTTCGCCCGCTTCTCGAACTCTCGTGAGCCCAGCACCATGAAACTCTCCATCTCGCGCGTCTCGGCATTTGCCGGCCACCTAGTCCTCATCGCCCCGTTGGCCGTCCTGGCCTCGTGCTCGGACGAAGACGAAGAGGCGGAGCCGCAGTCAGGCGAGAACGGCACCGACGCGCCAGCGGACGACCCCGCGGGGGACCCGCCCGAAGAGGTACGCGAGGTCAATCCGGCGAGTCCGAGCCCCGACGCGGACGACGGGTCGAGCATGGACGAAGAGCCGATGGACGAAGAGCCGATGCTCGAGCCGGCACTGCCCGTGGTCGAGAACCCGGATCACGAGGCCTTGCTGAGCAGCAGCGACCCGCAGCTCGCGGCCAACAAGCGAGTCGTCTACGACATGTGGCGGACGCTGCTCGAGGCTCGGGACACCGCGGCCGCCGAGCAATACTTCGACCCGGGCTACATTCAACACAACCCCAACGCGGATACGGGGCGTGATGGGGTGATGGCGTTTTTTTCCAGTCTGGGTCCTCCCCTCGAGATCCAAGAGCGAGTGCAGGCCGGTTTGGTGGCGATCGTGGCCGAGCGCGACCTGGTGGCTGTGGTGCGCGTGGATGCGCGGTCGGAGCCCAACCCGTACACCACCACTTGGTTCGACATGTTTCGGCTCGAGGCGGGAGTCATCGCCGAGCACTGGGACCCAGCGACCGTGCCGGCCGGAGGCGCGCCGCGTGGCTACGTTCCTCCGAGCGAGGGACTCGATCAACAAGCTTCCCTCGCAGCCTCGGACGAAGCGCTGCGGGAAAGCAAACAGCTCGTCTACGACATGTGGCGAACGCTGCTGGACGCGCAGCAGGTCGAAGAGGCTCCGCGATTTTTGGCCGAGGGTTACATTCAACACAACCCCCTCGCGAACACGGGATTGGCGGGTTTCATGGCGTTCTTCCGACAGTTCGCGCAACCGACCGAAGTCCAGCCGACGCTGAACAATTTCATCGAGATCATCGCCGAAAAGGATCTCGTCGTACTGGCCACGCTGCGGCCCTACACGACGGATGGAGGCGTTTCGTACACGTCGACTTGGTTCGACATGTTTCGCGTCGACGGGGGAATGCTGGTCGAGCACTGGGATACGCAGACGATTCCGGTCGACTGAGCCGCGGGGCGACGGCGGGCCGGGGCGTCTCCGGGAGGAGCCGAGGGCAAGGGTCGACACCCGACACACGCCTCGGAGGGCTCGTCGCGGCCTCGCTACCGCTGCGCCGAGCGGACCCGGCGGCGCAATCGGTTGCGGGGTTGGGGGGGCTTGCTGATTCTCCAATCCAATCCAATCCAATCCGATCCGGCGGGCGCGAGCGGCCGCGCCGCCGCGCCGTGGCCGTGAGCCAGAGTGGCTTGATCCGGCCACCTGCGGCGGCACGAGGACTCCACGCTGCCGCGCCGCGTACATTTGCGAACTTGGGGCGCATCGCCGGCGCACCGCGCCCCGTTAGGGTGTCTTGATTCGAGGCGGGTCGAGGCGACGTTCCAGGCCTGGTCCGGCCCTGATGAAAGGAAGGTTCGCATGAAGGACAAGACGGCCCCGCTCATCACCCATCTACGGCGGCAGCACCACGAGCTGGATGCACGGGTCGGGGACCTGAGTCGCCGCGTAGGGTTGGCTCCCTCCGAGCAGGCGCTCGTGAAGCAACTGAAGAAGCAGCGGTTGCGGACTCGAGACCGGCTCGCCGAGCTCTCCGTGGTGTGACTCGAAAGAAAGGGGCCGTCCCAAACGGGCCGCCCGTCGTCGGCTCTCGGGGCTCGTACCTACGCAGCGGCTTTTCTGATTCCTCCCGAGCCCCGAGAGCCCACGACCGGGGCGCGTCTTCGTTCTCCGAACGCGCGAGGCCCGTTCCGCGCCCGCCGTCCAACCAGGTGGGGTCCTCTCCGAGGCGCTCGACGGAGCAGCGGCGCCGCCCGCTTGATTGCCGAGCCGTTGCTGATCCGCCGGCCCCTGATGTTGGCAGACGGCCAGCGACGGGTCGGTTTCGATCCGATTGCGGTCCACGAGTGGGTCGGCCTGGCGGGGACGGTCGTGCGAGCTCATCGGGCGAGCGACGCGGAGCCGTGCCCACGCGAGGCGCGGGCCTCGGGGGGCTGAGCAGGGCGCCGGGTGCCTGGGCCCCTGCCGGAGTGCGCCGGCGGAGCGCGTCAGCACCCGCTGTTCGAGCCGGCGCCGGCGTCCGCGCACGGCTCCCCGGAGGCGTCGACGCGTCGCGAGTCGACGCCGAACGGGCCTGCGTCGGGTGGGGCGGCGCTCGCCGCGCCCCCGTTGCCCCCCGCGGCGGCCCCCCCCGAGCCCGAATCCCCGCCGAGCCCGGCGGAGGCCGACCCGCCTTGCGGGCTTCCGGCGCCGCCTCCCGCGGAGTACTCGGACAGCTCGCGCAGGGGCGTGCAGGCGAGCCACCCGGTGAGGCACGCTCCGATGAGGCACACCCGGAGCGAGCACGGCCCATGGCGGGACGGTCCGTGGCGGCACGGTCCGTGGCGGCACGGTCCGGGGGAGCAGGGAAGATGCTCGGGCAGAGCGACGCGTGCTTTCAGCCTTGCGGACACCTTGCTCACTATGGCCCGAATCGAGTGGAATGGCTCGCTGGGGACGCGCGAAAGCGGCCAGGCCGGGTCCCCCCGTCGGAGCTGTCTCACGGGACTGCGGCCTGGCGCGATACCCGTTCGGGAGGAGTCGACGGCCGGGTCCGCCGTACGGAGAGCGGTAGCGACGGACGCGGGGCTCCGGCTCCGGCCCCTCAGTAGTGCAGCACCAGCTTGTTCGCTCCCGTTCCGGAATCGAGCACGACGAAGTCGTTGTGTCCGTCGCCGTTGATGTCGCCGACGAAGTTGGCGAAGCCTTGGGTGTTGGCGGTGTCGTAGGCGAAGTCGCTCGCCGTGCGTTGTCGGCCGGTGGCCGTGCCCCCATAGAACAGGTTCACCTGGGCCCCCGCCTGCCCGCCAGCGAGTAGCTCGGCGATGCCGTCCCCATCCAAGTCCCCCACTTGACCGAGACCCTCGACGAAGCCCTCGGCGATGAAGCGACCGAAGTCGTCCCCGATCGGAGCGTCGTCGACGAAATGCAGGGCCTGGCTCTCGTCGAACGAGCTCGAGAGCGAATCTCGCAGATACACTTGCAGGCGATCCGTCAGCTCGTGGCCTGCGGCCAGATCCGTGAGTCCGTCGCCATCGAAGTCGCCGATCGCTCGCACCGTCGGAATCGCCAGCAGGGTCGAATCGATGATGGTGGGCGCCAAGCCGACCAGCTTCGTCGCCGGAGCCACGGGGTAGGCGGTCGACTCCATCAGCCACAGCGTCCGCAGGATGCCATTGGCGTTGTCCGCCACCGAGCCGATGGCGAGATCCGAGCCGCCCGTGACCAGCAAGTCGACGGGGCCGAGCGCCGAGGCGCTCGTCCCGAACTCCTTGGCGCTGAGCGCGGGTGGCTCGATGACGAAGCCCTCGGGGTCGTCGGAAGGAACTGACAGCTCGGTGCCCGCGGCGAGCGCCGCCAGTTGGGCTCCCCCGCGGATTACGTACACACGCCCCTGGCCCTCGCCCGAGGCGCCCACCACGATGTCGCTGTCGCCATCGCCGTCGAAGTCGCCTCCCGTCACCTCCACACCGAAGAAGCCGGCGGTCGTTTCGCCCCGCAGACACAGGTCCGCGCCGCACCCCGGCGAGGCGCTCACCGAGATGGTCGAGGGCCACGCCGCGTCTCCCCCGGGCACGTTCCGCCCGTAGAAGACGTACACACTGCCGACCACTCCGTTGTCGGCTCGCGCCGACACCGCGAAATCGGGCTTGCCGTCGGCGTTCACGTCGCCGAGCGCCGCGACCTGCCCGCCGAAGCTTCCGTGGGGGCCCGAAAGCGTGATGTCGACGCCCACGTCGGGTCCGCCGCCGGGTCCGCTGCCCGTGTCGTCGCCAAATAAAATCTCCGCATTGCCTGCCGTGGCGCCAGGGGGGGCCGTGGTGCCGCCGTAGCCCATGTCGTCGATCCCGTCGCCGTCGATGTCTCCGAGCGGCACGGCGTCCACGAAGAGGCCGGTGCCGGTGTCGGTGACGGTCGTGTACTCTTGGGTCAGAAATGGCGGGGTCACCTGGGTGCTCGCGCCGATCGGCGTTTTTTCGCCGGCGGCGTCGAACCCGCGGATCAAACAGAACTTGGTCGCGCCCATGCGCCGGAAACCGCCCTGTTGCGCGAGGGGGTCGTCCGTCGCGATGGTTTCCGACTCGGCCTGCCCCCCCGCGGCCGGGGTGCTGGTGATGGTGAACTGCGGAGCCGCGTCCCACGTCTCCTCGTCGATGATGTCGGAGCTCGAGCAGCGCAGCTGATACGATTGCAGCGCGCTCCCGCTCTGGTCCGCGACGGCAGTCCAGTCGAACTGGACCGAGCCCCCGCGCCGATCGACGATCGAGGTCGAGGTCACCGCGATGGCCGAGTCCGACGCCCTGGTATGTACGGACACGCTGATGCTGTCGGAGCCTGCGTCCTTGCCGTCGAAGGCTCCCACGGCGACCGTCAACGTCTGGGACAACCCCTCCGGGGCGTCGACGCAGGCGCTGATGGTGCCGCTCGGGCCGACTGTGAGTCCCACGGGGGACGACCCACCCCCGAGTGTCACCGTGACGGGGGCGCCCGCGCTGGCGTCGGTGGTGGCCTCGACCTGCACTTGCATACCCGGGTCGGTGCTGCAGTCCGGCGAAGCCGACGTGATGAGCGTACCCGAAAGGGGCGAGCTGATGTCGACTGCGATGGGCGCCGGAGCGGCGCCAGCGTCCACTACGACGGAGAAGCCGATTTCCACGTCGCCTTCGCCCAGCTCGACGACGATTCCCTGAGTCGACAACACGAACCCGACCGGCGTCGTTGCACCGTCCGAAATGGAGAAGCCGAGGGGGTTGTCCGAAATCAACTCTGCGGGCACCTCGACTTCCGACTCGCCGGCGTCCGCGCGCAGCAGGGTGAACGGGTCCATCAGCTCGACGCTGTAGGTGCCCACGGAAAGGGTGCGGGTGATCGTCGAAGCGCTCGGGTTTTCGGTCGTGCTCAGCGTCAGCGAATCGTCGCCCGAGATCACGAAGGTCCCCTCGAGGCGATAATCAGCGCCCTCCGCGGTGGTCGTGAGCGGCAATCGGATCCGCCCATTCGGCCCCGTCGTCGTGACGGCTCCGAAGGTGGGACCGCTCCCTCCGTTGCCGCACGCCGTGAGCGCCGCGACGCCGAGCCACGGCAAGAGGCGCAGCCACGCGGCAGTGGAATGGTTGGATGGTTGCATCGGAAGTCCTTTCGCGAGTGGGTCACCGGCGTTGCCAGGGCGCGGCGCTGCGATATGCCTCGCAGCGCTGCAAAGGCTCTCACTCCAGCATCGCCCCGAGCGGTCGAAACTTGAGCGAAGCGCTCGCGAGGCCCCGCTCGGGGTCGTGCGGCAGGCCGCGGCGCCCCGCATTGGCTCGCCGGTGGTGCAGCGGGGAGCGGGATGTGGGACCAGTCCCAAGGGCCGCTCCGGGGAAGGCGAGCGGCGCTCGAGATCGAGTCGCGCGGCAGGCGCTCTCCTTTGGGGCGCGCTCGACGGGGGCGGGGAGGCCGCCAACGAACCAACCCGAGCGCCTCGACCCCTACGGAGCCACGGGGGCGAGTGCCGCACACCGGCCCACTGGATCGCCGCGCAATTTTCTCGGAGCATCCCCTCGGCGAGGTCGGGGTACAATCGGCCCGTGGCACGGCCTGGACGCCCTTCGTCTGCACTCCGCGCAGCGGCCGGCCCGCGCGCGGCGCGACCCCTCTGCGCGGGCGCGTCGAGCGGTGGAGGCAGGCCGAGCGATGAGTGATTTCGACCGCACCGGGGCTTCGGACCCGCCGGTGGTTGGCTGGGTGGACAGTCGCCGCTTCGACGGCCACGACACGGGACCGCACCACCCCGACAGCTCGCGGCGCTTGCGCGCAATTCGCGAGTCGCTGCGGCTGCGCGATCTCGACGTGGCCCTTTGCCCCGCGGAGGCCCAGCCGGTCGAGCGCGCCCTGCTCGAGCGAGTTCACGACTCCGAATATCTGGCGCGGTTGCAGAAGCTGGGCCCGCTCGAGCGGCATTGGCTGGACTCCGACACCCTCGTCTCCTCCGGCAGCTTCGAGGCTGCGCGGTACGCGGCGGGAGCGGGTGCCCTCGCGGTGCGTCGGGTGCTCGCGGGGGAGTGGAGCCGGGCCTTCTGCTCCGTGAGGCCACCGGGCCACCACGCGGGTCGAGCACGGGGCGCGGGCTTTTGCCTGCTCAACAACGCCGTGATCGCCGCCGAGGCCGCGCTCGTGGCGATGGGCGAGTCGCCGGGCGGAGGCTCCGGGAGGGTGGCGATTGTCGACTTCGACGTCCACCACGGGGACGGAACCCAGGAGCTCGTCGAGGGCCGCGGGGAGCTTCTGTATGCCAGCTGGCATCAGTGGCCCCTGTACCCCGGCACGGGCGGGCCCGAGGACGGAGGCACCGGCCCCGGCGTGATCGTGAATTGCCCGCTCGGCGCCGGCGCGGGCTCGAGCGACCTGCTCGAGTCGTGGCGAGAGCGGGTGCTGCCTGCGCTGCAGGCATTTCGGCCTCGGCTGCTGGTGGTGTCGGCCGGATTCGACGGGGACTATCGGGATACGATGGCCGAGCTGCGGATCGACCCGCGTGGCTACTACCGGCTCACCCGGGAGATCGCCCGATTCGCCGACGCGGCGTGCGGGGGGCGGCTCGTGTCGTTGCTCGAGGGCGGCTACGAGCCGCAGGCCCTGGGCGAGGACGTCTGTGCTCATGTCGAGGCCTTGCTGGGCTACGAATGGCACTTGTGACGAAACGGTGGAGCGCACGCGCCTTTTTCCGCTGGACGGGCTCATCGTTCGCTTTGCTCGGCCTGGATGTCGTCCGAGTGATCGCGCAGATGATATGCCCTCCACCAGCGCGCCGCGCGAGGGGGTCGTTCACCGGTCGCTTCTTTTTGCTTCGATTCGGCGAATCTCCGATCGTTTCGTGACGGCTCGGACATCTCGGGGACGTGCCCTCCCGCGTGTGCTCGGGGGAGTCGTGCCGGCCGCGCGCCGTATCGGCAGCCCCGACCGTCGCTCCCCTTTCGCGGCAAGGTGGTTTGCCGTCAGGAGTCGCGTGGGAAGGTGCTTTGGGACGTGTTTTGGGGCAAGGAGCGTGCCAGTCGTGTGCCACCCGCCGCCCTGCCTTTCAGCCAGTCGCTAGCCCCGCGGGCTCGCGCGCAGCCTTCACGAATCCTCGCGAGTCGGTTAGCTTCGCGCGGCATGAGCCGAGTGAGAGCCGTCCCCCGACGCCGCCGTCGCGTGGTCTCGGCAGGGTGGGTCGCTGCGGCGATCGGCTTGCTTTGCCTGCTGGGCGTGGCCAGCGCCCGCGAGCGGCCGGCGGCGAGAGAGCGCGTTCTCGAGCTGCTGGGCAAGATTCACCTTTCGATGGTGGATGGGCGCTACCACCCCGTCACCCGGGTCGACGAAACCGAGGGGCGCTATCAGTTCGACTGCTCGGGGATGGCGACGTGGATTCTGCGTCGAGTCGCTCCGCTGGCCCTCCGGGACGTGCTCAGCCAAGCCTGGACGAGCCGGCCCGTGGCGCGTGATTTCGTCCGCCAGCTGTGGCACATGCGCCCGGGAAAGACGACCCGCGGGTGGAAGCGAATTGCCCGCGTCGAGGACCTTCGCGGGGGCGACCTCGTCGCCTGGCTCAAGCCAGACGGGCAACAGGACCGCGTGACCGGGCACGTCGGATTCGCCGTGGCTCGGCCGCGGCGCAGCACCCTCGTGGAGGGTGGGTATCTGGTCCGCTTCGCGGACTCGTCGAAGTACCGCCATCAAGACGACACGCGCGATCGAACCGACCGCGATGGATTCGGCGTTGGAACGCTCCTGTTGGTCGCCGACCCCGAGAAGGGCATGCCGGTGGCGTACGGGTGGCGAGGGGAGGAGGCTGAGCGGCTGGAGCGCACGCGCATCGTGATGGGTCGGCCCCGACGCTGAGCGGCCCGTCGGGGTTGGTGCGGCCGATGCGAAAACTTGCCTCGGCCCGCTGCGCGGGGGCCGCGGCCAGCCGTGCGTGCGGGCCCGACAGGCTGGGGGCGGGCCACCGATGAACCGTACGGGCGCCGCGCCCGTGTGCTGAGCGGGCTCGGACGGACCCTGCCGTGGCGCGGGGGCGCAGCGGCCCCGCGTCCGCGGTGCACCGGCTTCGTTGGCATCGGGTCGACGGGAGCAGCCTCCGGCTGTTCCGTGCGGCGGCGATCCGTCGCCGACTCCGCGCCGGCGAGGGCGTCGTGCGGCCGCGCCCGCTGCGAGCGACGGCGCGCTAGCGCCTCCCCATCCCCCATCGGTGGTCGAGCGACAACCGGCCGGGGCCCGCGAGCAGGAGCAGCAGGTAGGAGAACGCGAAACAGAAGGCCGTTTCTCCGCCGTTGAAGTCCGCGTGGTGGTGAAACAGAAAGGCGACACTCATGGCGACCACCAACCCGGCGGCGTGCAGCCGCGTGAGCAGCCCCAGGGCAATCGCCAAGGACCCGAACGTCTCCAGCCAGGTCACCAGCACGTAGCTCAGCTCGCTCGAGAGGCCGAGGTAGTCCGGGAACGTGTGCAACTCCGCGCGCGCGCCCGCCAGCGAGAAGAGATGGGGCGTGCGCGTGCTTTCCTGAGCCCACCCGGCGAGCTTTCCCCAGCCGTGGTAGCGGACCATCACGAACGAGAGCGCGGTTCGAAAGAGCAGCAGGCCCAGGTCGGGCGCGAGGGGCAGCGCGCCGAGCCCCGCGTGCCACCGCAGTGTGCGATTCATACCGAGGTCCCGGGTTTCGGCTCGCGTTTCCTCGACAGCGCCGCGAGCACCTCCTCGGGCGCCGGCGCGCTCGCCTGAAAGTGCTCGAGCCGCGCGTAGGTTTCCGCGGCGGCTCGGTGAAACTCCCCGGGCAGCCCCACGGAGTCGAAGGTCGCGGAGATTTCCTCCATCTCTGCGACCCAACGCCAGGCTTTCGGCGCGACGGCTCGGGCGCGGGAGCGCCAGCGCTCGAGCAGCTCCGGCGACATTTCGCGCCAGGCGTGATCCAGGCCCTCGGTGACTCCCTCGGCCTCGGCCAGGGCCCGAATCGAAAGCAGCAGCGCGGCCGTGCCCTTGGTCCAGCCGGCGAACGCCATCTTCAGCGCCGAGGCGGAGCCAATCCGGTCGCCGACCCCGTGAGGCGTGAGCGACGAGCCGACGAACAGCCCAGCGACGCGCTCGGCGCCTTCGCCGGAGAGATACAGAAGCGTCTTGCACCCCGGCTGGGCGGGCGGGCCCACGATCGAGCCGTCCACGAAGCTCGCGCCTGCCGACGAAAGCTCCCGCCCGATGGCGCGGGCCACCTGCGGGCTCACGGCATTGGCGTCCACGTACAGCTCCGAATAGCCGGCGCGCGCGACCTGCTCGGCGAGCTGCCGAGCCGCGGCGGGAGGGCAGACGGATATCACCACGTCACTTTGCCGGAGCAGATTCGGAATCGTTTCCGCGTCCTCGAGCCCCGCGGCGGCCGCGCGCGCGCGGCTCGCCTCGCTCCGCCCGGCGGAGCACCACAAGACGCGCGCTCCGCGCTCTCGGGCAGCCGCGGCCACGGACGCGCCCATCGCCCCTGGGTGGAGAATCCCGACCGTGCTCATCGCCCGCGCCCCTCAGCCCGGCAGCGCAACGCCACCCGGATCCACCCCGAGGTGCTCGGCCACGCAGCGTACCACCAGCTCGTGGTCCTCCCGCTCGGGTAGGCCGGAGACGGTGATGCTGCCGATCACGGCCTCGCTGCCCCGCATTCGAATCGGAAAGCAGCCGCCCGCGGTGGCGTAGTCTGCGAGGGGGGCGCCGGTACGCTGCGTGAGGGTCGTGCTGCTGCCCTGGGACTCGAGCGACAGCGCATACGTGCTGCGGTGGAATCGCGCCATGGAATTCTTCTTGCGCCGAATCCAGTCGGCGTTGTCGGGGGTGGCGCCGGGCAAGGCCGCGTAGAAGAGGAGCGCGCCGTTGACCGTCACGTCGATGGCGATGGGTCGGCCGCGAACGAGCGCCGCCTCGCGCAGCGCGCTGCCGATTCGCCAGGCCGCGTCGGCGTCGAAGCGTTCGAAACACAGGGTTCGTTCTTGGTGTTTGATGCGATCCAGATCGCCCGCGAGATCCATGGCGCCGCTTGTAGCAGAGTCGGGGCGCTTTTCCGCCGGGGCATCGGTCGCGCGGGGCCGCCGGGGCGCGCTCCGGCGCCTCGCCCCGCCGAGCGGGCCGCCGCAGTGGCTCGTCGGCGTGGCCGCCGGCGGCGGCAGGTTGTCGGAGATGCCGTCGAGTTGGCGCTCGTTGCGTCGTCGAGCGTCCGCCGCCGGGCGGCGGGCTTTCCCGCGCGTGTGAGGCCGCCGCGATGCAACGCGGCGGCGCGCAGGCTCGTGGCCGGAGGGTTGGTGCCCGTGAGCGGGCGGCGTCTCGGGGCCGCGCGCTGCCGGCTCACGCGCCGCGAGGGGGTCGGCGGCCCAGGCACCTCCGCGTGCGACATGCCCGGCGGGCCGGCGTCGTACCTGAGCAGCTCCCCGCACCCTGGAAGAACCGAGAAAAAACCGTGCAGTCCTCTTCATCCGACGATGTGGCGAAAACCGCCGAGCCCCCTCCGAATCCCAACCAGGCCGCCAGCGCGCCTCCCAGTTCCGGTGCCCGGGCCGGAGACTCGAGCGCCGGGGGCAGCCGTGGGGGGCCCGCGGGCCCCGAGCTCCACTACAACGAGCCGAGCGGCGCGGCAGGAGGCGACGCCCGCTCCCGATTTCGAGAGGGGGACGTGTTGCTCTTTCGCGGCAAAGGCCTGTTCAGCCACGGCATCCGCTGGATCACCGACTCGCGGTATTCCCACGCCGGGCTGACGCACATCTACGAGGGTCGCGTCTACTGCCTCGAGGCGGTCGGCAGCGGAGTGCGGCTCGTGCTCATGTCGGTGCTGGTGGACCACTACGAGGGGGGCATCGACTACTTCCAGCACGTCGCCGCGACCGAAGCGCAGCGCAAGAAGGCCATCGAGTTCGCTTTCCCGCAGCTCGGCAAGCTGTATGACAAGCCGGGAATCGCGCGGTTCTTCTGGGCTCTCGTTACCAAGCACATGGAGCCGCTGCGGCGCGACGAGCTGTGGTACTGCTCCGAGCTCGTGGCGGCCGCCTACCACGAAGCCGGCGCTCCTCTGCTGGCCGACGAGCACCCCGAAGCGTACGTCTCCCCAGCCGATCTGGCCGGGTCTGCGCAGCTTCGCCACCTCTTCTGCGTCAAGAAGTAGCGGGAGCTGGCGGTGTGCTCCCCGGCTGGGGGGCGCCATCGGCGCCTGCGGGTCGCGGACCGTCCGCGGCCTGTCTTTCCAAGCCCCCGTCGGGGGGCGCCGGCCGCGGGCCCGCGGCGTGGCGCGCCGGCACCCGCGTGGGACACGTCGGCGCTGCGGCGTGGCGCCAGCCCCAGCCGGTGCGACATCGTGGCGCCGCCGAGCAGGGCGGCTGCGCGTGGCCCCAGCGGGGGCCGGCGCGCGCCGCTCTGCGCGAATCGGCACGGCGATTGCTTCGTGGCAGGGCTGAATCACCGCAGAAGCGCGACGGCGCGCCCGTCTGCGCGTCTTCCTTCGTCCGACGAGTTCGAGTGTTTTCCCTAGACCCCGAGAGGCAACCTGGCGGCCATGGCGCGCCCCGGGCGAAAGGGATCGCCAGGGCGGTGCGCTCGCGTGGCCGCACTCCTGCCCGCCGGCTGCCCTCGGCGATTGGGTGCGTAGCAAGCAATCAAGCGTGCGCCCCGCCCCTCCGGGTGCTGGGCGGCCTCGGCTGGCGCTGCCGGTCACGGTGGCGATTTGGGCCGCGTGCCAGCCGGAGGCGGGCGATTTCTCGCTGCGCCTGCGCCGGGTGGATGGAGCCCCGCGAGGTGCGCGCACCATTCAGCTCGCTCGGGCGGTGGCGGACCCACCACCTGCCGCTACGGCTTCACGGTGACGGACGAGCGCGAGGGCCGACATCCCTTCTGCGCCCGGGTGGAGGACTGCTACGGCAATGCGCAGGTGATCTCCGCTCGCGGGAAGCGCGGTGGTCGGGGCGACGACGGCCTACGTTCTGCCGACTCGCGAAGAGCCCGACGGTACGGCCGCCGTGGACGTCGCCAGCTCGGCCGGCGACGCGCTTCCGTTCGCGCTCCCCGGCAACTTCTGAAGGGGCCGAGCCGGCGCGCGGCGCGAGCGCTCTTCGCGCCGGGCCTCACTGCCCAGCCACGGGCCAGTGAATGCGCACGAGTGTGCGGGGCGGGCAATCTCGGTAGAAGTGTCTCACCGCGCTCGCGGGCTGGGTGGGCTCGGGGAACCGAGCGCCGGGCTAGGGTGTGGGCGCTGGCGGGGCGGCCTTCTTCGGCCCCCTCATCCACCACGGCCCGCTGCTCAGGGCCCGCCAGGTCTCCCGCAG
The DNA here is from genome assembly GCA_050299315.1 of Polyangiaceae bacterium. Classification (GTDB taxonomy): domain Bacteria; phylum Myxococcota_A; class Polyangia; order Polyangiales; family Polyangiaceae; genus SZUA-265. The sequence goes on along the minus strand of JBNKVS010000088.1, from coordinate 196,473 downwards.
CCACCCGATCAGCCGGGACGCGAGCCACAGCGCCCATAGCAGCATCGCCACGCGCCACACCCACAGCGGGGCGCTGAGCGCGGCAGGGGTCGGCAGGTTTTCGGCGCGATCGACGAACCAACGAAGCACCGTATTGGAGCTGTCGGCGCCTTCGACCTGCATGTCGGGCCGCAGGACGAGCCCCCGGTACACCGCAGCCACCAGCAGTAGCAGGGCGGCGCCGGTGGCTACCACGCAGGCGAGCTGGAGCCCGTTGTGGAGCCAGGGGCGCTCGGTGCGGTGGTCGCGGCGATAGCGCACGAGAAACAGCCACGCGACCACGCCGACGCCGCCCGCGGCGGGCAGCGTGAACAGCCCCAGCCCGAGCAGCCCCCAATCGGTGGCGCCCAGCGGGCTGAGGGGCGAGCGCGAAAGGAGCCAGGCGAGTGCGAGCACCAGCAGGAGCCTTGGCCAGAGCAGCACGGCCGGGCCCCACGCGGGCCCGGTGGTCCACAGGAGCCAGCGATCGTCGGGAAGCTCGAGCGTCATCGCGATGTTGTGTGCGGTGGCTCCGAGCTCGACCTGCGGCACCCGCTGCCACCCCGACAAACCGCCGGGCTGGCGCCACTCGACGCGCAGCTGATGGTCGCCTGGCTGGAGCGACACCGAGATGGGCCCCCGCGTGTCCCCCAGGGCCCGCGGTGCGCCGTCCACCTCGAGCGCCCGTATGCTGGAGCCCTCGGGAAGCTCGACGCTTTGCACCTCGGTCGCCGTGGTTCGCACCGTCAGCTCGACGGTAGCCTCCAGCAGGCGCGAGCCCGGCGTCGCGGTCAGGCGCACGTGCTCGATCGTGCGGGCCGGGCCGGCCGCGGGCTTCAACCGCTGCGCCACCACCACCAACCGCTCCGCGGGCCAGGGCGCGAACTGCCACACCGTCGCGCCGCCCCGGTGGCGGGAGAGAGGCACGAGCCCCTCGGGGTGGCACTGCCACAGCGCCGAGCAGTGAACGGACCAAGTCTCGGTCCACGGCTCGCCCCGCGCGGCGATCAGTTCGACTCGTCCGCTCTCGCCCTCGCCCCCCTCGATCGTCGACACCCACCGGCGCTCGCGGTTGTGGCCCTCGAAGCTGACCGCCACCGCTCCGCGTTCGACTCCGATCGCCGCCTCCGTGACGGATTCCCCGGGCAGCAGTGGGATTCGCACCACCGTGGGCTCGGTCCGCTGACTCTTGCGGCGCAACGTGGACACGATCTTCCAGCGGACGCCCAGCTCCAGCCGTCGCTCCAGCGATAGCCATTCGGGCAGCGGGCTGGACGCCGCGCCGAGCTCCTCTCCGCGGGCTTCGCTCGGCGGCCCGGGCGATGCCGTGCGACTCAGGGCGGTGCGGTGCAGCACGACGGGACCCTGGACGCGGCCGTCGGGGGATAGACCCGAGAGCTCCCAGCCGTCGACGGATGGGATCAGTTGTCGGGGCAGGGGCGAGAGCGAAAGGCTCTGCGAGCTCGAGCCCAGTCGGCCCTCGACGACGACCCGGTGCGGACCGGGCGCGAGCCGCAGATGCAAGTGGCCGTCGGAGAGCAGCGCGACCTCCGCGCTCTGTCGTCCATCGACGGTCAGGCGATCGAATTGCCACGCACTCGCGGGCCCAGGCAGCGGCAGGCTCGTCCAGGTCGCCGCATGCGCTTCCAGCTCGACCCGCAGCTGGTCTCCGCGCGCCGCCAGCGCGGCCCACGGCACGCTCACGCAGCGGGGCTCGCAGGGGGGGGCTTGGTTGATGCGCTTGCCCAGCTCCTCGAGCAGCCCCGGGGGAGGGAATGCCTGCGGCTCCGCGGCGCGTGCCGCCCCGGGGCCTCCGAGCGAGCCGAACAAGAGCCCGAGCACCGCGCTCGTCGCTCGCCGCGCCGCACGCCCCCTCGCGGCTGCGGGCCGGGGAGCAGGCTCCCCGGGAGCCCCCGGTGCCGTGCGCCCCGGTGCCGGCGCGCCGGGAGTCGGGCCGCGCGGAGCCGACCGCCAGATGCCGGCCGCCAGCAGCAGCACGAGCCCGACGCGCGTCGCGCCCAGGAGGCGGTTGAGCCAAGGGGGTAGAAAATACAGATGCACGCGCTGGTCGCGGGCGACCGGGCCCGACCAGGTCAGCGACCACGCGCGGTGCTGCCACACCGGCAGGGCGGGCCCTGACTGCACGACCGCATCCGGGTCCGGCTCGACTGCCGGCTCGGGCGGCGCAGGGATGGTCGGAGTGGAGCCGTAGCTGGCGTCCCCTTCGGAGTCGCCCAGGACCTCGGCGAGGCTGGGCGACTCCTCTTCCGCGGGCGCGGCGAGCCCCAGAGCGCCCATGGAAGAACCCCTGCCCACCGGGCCCGCCTCGCGCTTGGCCGGTGCCGGCGGCGCCATCGGCCGGTCGAAGCGGGCCTTCGGGGCACTCGCCGACAGCAGCGCGTGCGGCTCCGCCTCGCCTCGACCCTTCAGGACCGGAAATAGGCTGGCCTCCAGCTGGGCGATCGCGAACGGCACGGCGGTCGCGGCGAAGGCTCCCCACGTGACCCACCACCCCACGCGGACGAGCGTCCGCAGCCGCCCGGAGCCGACGACCGACAGCAGCGCCCAGCCGAGCACCAGCGCCGCCCAGAGGTAGCGCGGCGCGTCCGCTTCGTGGTGGGTCAAGGCCAGGGTCCCCGCCGCCAGCGCGCCCCACGCCGGCGTCGCGAGGCGGGCAACCGCCAGTGAAACGACCAGCACGAAGAAGAGCCCCCACAGGTCCCATCGCTCGATCCAGGTTCCGTGCAGCGCGTCCACGCCCCGAGCCGCCAGGATGTCCCAGCCCGGTGGCAAGTGCAGCCGAGCGCTGAGCGAGGAGACGTCCTGCGACCAGCCGACGGCCTGCCACGTCACCCGGCGCGGCTGGCGGGATCGCGCCACGAGGTCGAGTTCGGTGCGGCGCAGCTCGACGCCGAGGCGTTCTGACTGCGGGCTCTGGCTGAAGGCGACCCAGCTCCCGTCGACTTGCGCCGAGCCGAGCTCTCCCTCTTCGCGGTCGAGGCGCAGCTCGCTTTCGATCGTGCCCGAGAACCGATCTTCCACGGTGAACGCGCCGCCGTCGAGATCGAGCCAGAGGTTGCGGTGCAGCTCGATGCGGTGAGGCGGCGCGTGGGGCTGGCCCCGGCGCAGCGTCTTCAGCTCGAGCGCTGCCCCCGGGGTTAGGCGAAACGCGGGCAACGTTCGCCAGGCGGCGGGCAACGTCGTGCGACTCGGATCGACGCGCGGTGGGCCGAGCAGATCGACCTCGCGCAGCTCCGGAGCCGCTCGAAAGACCCAGATCTCCGTCTCGGGCCAGGGAGCGGGGCGCTGGTCCGAAGCCAGCCGGTCGAGCGCTTCGGAGGAGTGGGCCAAGACCTCGAGCCAGTGCTCCCCGGGGCTGAGCCGCACCCTCAGGTCGCCCTCCGGGGTCAATTTTGCCGGCAGGTCTCCCTCGATGGCGTGGGGCTCGGTGCCGGCCAACAGCGGACGGGGCAGGCGCGCCTCCCGGACGCCGCCCGACACCTGCAGGATCAGCCGGGTGGTGACCGCCAGCGGGACGCCGTCGGCCACGTGCCGCGAAACCTCCAGGCGCAGCGACTGGGGTTGCCCCGTCCGTGCGATGGCCTGGTTGCGCAGCCGCAGCCGGTTGTCGGCATCCCGCTGGGGGTTGGGTGTGGAACGCCCCTCGACTTCGAGCTCGACCCAGCCCAGCCGAGCCGGCAAGCCCAGCAGCTCCGGGGGGCTCGACCAGGAGAAGGACCCGCGCAGCCGGTGGCGACCCGAGGGCACGCGCACCGCGGGCTCGGAGCCTCGCTCGACGATGGCGACGGCGCGCCCGTCGAGCTCGGCCTTGCGCGGAAAATGCGAGGCGTCGCCCGGCAGCGAAAGCCAGGTGGGCTCCTCGGCGACCAGCTCCTGCTCGAAGCTCGCCCCTCGCTCGGTCACGCGCAAACGCAGCGGGCCGGACCACACGCACTGCCGGGCGATGCCCACGCGCACGCAGCGCGCCTCTGGCACCGTCTGCAGCACCCAGGGGATCCAAGGCCGCAGCGCCTCGGGAATCGTCTCGAGCGCCTCGTCGGAGAGCGGTGCCGCCGAGGCAACCGGGCCCGCCCACCCCCAGCACACGCACAGCAGCACCGCCGCCCAGCGCGCCACCCGCCGGGCGCTTGCTCGCGAGCTCGGAGGCGGCCCACTCGGGCCGCGGTCGCGCCACGGGCTCCGCGCCGCCGGGGGCCGCGCAGCAGACGCCCCGCCCGGCGCTCGGCGCGCCCGTCGGCAGGTCGGGCCCGGGCCCCACCGCCCGCGCGCTCGGCAGTCGCCGGCGTCGACCTCCGTTCGCGCCGCCGCGCCGGTCGCGGCGTGGATCGCCGCAGCGCGCACTGGGTTCATAAGCACCGTCCCACCGTCCTTTCGCCCACCACAACGGCCACAGGGGGCACATCGTACACCGTCCGGTGGGCTCGCGCGGGGTCTCGAGGCGCGTCGCCGAGGGTCGGTGCGGGGTAGGGGGAGGTCACCCGCCGGCCGCTGCGGGGGCGCGGATGGCCGGGCGCGTCCGCCGCACCCGCGAGGTGGACCCCCCGACGTCGAATGCGGCGCGTCCGGTCGTCGGGCGCTCGGGCGCGCCGCTCGCGCCCTGTCGGTGGCGCAGTGCGAAAAACGAGCGACGCGATCACACGAAGGACGACCCGCGCGTGTGCGCCGGAAGGGCCCGCTCCGCCCGAGCTACAGGCAAGCGAGCTTGACGCGCTTGATCCCGCGCTCGTCCACCCAGTAGGGCTTGCGGCATTCCGGCCTGCCTCCGGCTGGTTCGCGCGAAGGGGCGGCTCTCGGGGGCTTGGGCGCGGCCGCGGCTGGGCGCGTGCGCCGTGCTCTGATCGCCGGCCGTGCCGCCGCCGGACTGGTGGACTGGTGCGGGGCTGCCGCCGGATTGGCGGGTCGGGCTGCGGACGGGGCGCTGGGCGCGGGCTCGGGGGCAGCGCGCGGCGCGAGCTCGATTCGCCCGAGCTCGGTGCGTTGCCCCGCCTCGAGCGTGAGGGACTTTTCGAAAGGGATGCGGCTCTCTCCCGCGCGCACGGTGACCACGTGTTCGCCGGGCTCGAGGTTGTCGGCGCTTGCCGGCAGGGGGCCGATGGGCTCGTCGTCCACGTACAGGACGGCGTTCGGGTCGCCGTCCGCCGACAGGCTGGCGCGGGCTCGGACCGGGGGCGCCGGGCGCGGGCTCAGGCGCCGCACCGCGGTGATGGTGTGGCCCCCCACGCCCGAAGGACCGAGGGGCGGGTCGCCCGCAACGGGTGAGGGCGACGGCTCGCTGGGATGGGCCGAGCCGGCTGGCGGCGACGCGCCGCCCGCTGCCGCCGCAGCGCTGGCGAGCGAGTCGACGCCGCCGTGGAGCGGGCCGAGGCCGTTGCCGAGCAAGAGCAGCGCCGCGGCCCCGGCAGCCAACCCGAGCATCGCGACCGCCATCGCGACCGCCGGGCGCAGACGTGGAGAGCGAGGAAGGCAATCGAGCCGCGCGCGGAGCCAGCCCGGCGCGCGAGGCCAGGGGGGCTGGCCCGCGTGCGACGGCGGGGGCAGCGCGCGCCGCGCGGACACCCACTGCCGCAGGCCCGGCCCCGGCAGCGGGCGCGCCCACTGCCGCAGGCTCGTCGGCACCGTTGCGATGCGGCGGCCGAGGCGCGTGAGGCTGGCCGCGCGGGCTTTCGGCGGGGTGTCGCGCGCGCCGCCGCGCGGCTTGCCCGACCGCGACGACGGCCCCGGCCAGCCCCGGGACGCGGGCGGCTCTCGCGTCGCGGGCTCGGAGGCGACGGGAGGATGACTCGAAGGGTGAGCTCGCGGGGCGGGGGGGGCCGTCGGGGCATCGGCTGCCGCGCGGGTTGCCGCCGAGGGGTGCGTTGGCCCCTCGCGGGAGCGTGCTTTCCCCGTGCCGGAGAGCACCTGCGTCAAGGCGTGGGACGCCGCCTTGGCGGAGTGGAAGCGATGGGCCTTGTCTCGGCTGCAGGTCTGCGCGAACCACTCGTCGAAGCCCGCGGGTACCTCGGCCACCCGAGAGGGAATGGGGATGTGCCCGGCACAGACTTGCACCAGCACCTGTGTCGGCGTCTCTCCGTGAAATGGAACGCTGCCGATCAGGCATTCGTAGGTGATGATGCCGAGTGACCAGATGTCCGTGCGGTGGTCGACGCCGCGCAGCCCCTGGGCCTGCTCGGGGCTCGAGTACTCGGGGGTGCCGATGAACAGGCCCTGGGTCGTGAGCTGTGACCTCGCGTTTCCCCGGGCACTGGCCCGGGCGATGCCGAAATCGAGCAACTTCACCTGGATCCCGCCGCCCTCGTCGCTCGGTGTGAGGAAGACGTTGGCCGGCTTCAAGTCGCGGTGGACGACCCCCTGCACGTGCGCGCGCTCTACGGCGGAGGCGATCTGCCCGACGATGCCGCAGGTGAGCTGTGGCGGAAGGCGCCCTTGGCGCTGCAAGCGCTGCTCGAGCGATTCGCCGTCGAGCAACTCCATGACCAGGTAGGGCCGGTCGCCTTCGACGCCCAGATCCAGGATTTGAACGATGTTCGGGCCGCGCAGGGAAGCGACCACTTTGGCTTCCTGCAGGAAGCGCCGTTGGCCGTCCCGAGTGGAGGCCAGCTCGCTCGAGAGCACCTTGACGGCAACCGGGGAGCCGAGCGTCAAGTGCTGCGCCCGCCAGACCTCGGCCATCGCTCCCTGCCCCAGAAGCTCGGTCAGGCGGTACTTGCCCCCGAGTGTCTTGTTTGCCAGCACAGTAGACACCAGCATCGATTATCTCGGCCCCACACGGCAGTGTCCAGCGGCGGCAAGGCCGCGCTTCGCGTAGCGATGACACAAAGCGAGCGCGGCGCCGACGGCGCCTCGGTGTCTCGGCGCCTCGGTGTCTCGGCGCCTCGGCGTCTCGGTGTCTCGGTGCCACCGGGGCTCCGTGCCTCCCCGCACCGTTCGGCTCGGGCGGGGGCGCGTCGTCGCGCCGCCGCCGTATCTGATCGGCCGTCTCCCGGTCGCCGTATCTGATCGGCCGTCTCCCGGTCGACGTATCCCGGTCGAGTATGTCCGCGATTCGGCCCCGCTTTGGCCTCCCCAGGGCAAGGGCTCGCCCGCGTCGCGATCCGCGCCATTCGAAACGGGTTGCGCTTCCTCCCCGTGGCTTGATCGTGCTTGTTCTGCTGGCAGCGGCGCCCGGGCGCCGAACCCGCTGCCTGGGGCCTCGGTGCTCCGGCGAGCACCCCCAGACGAGCGAGCGGGTGCTGGCTGGGGCGCCAGCTCGGCGCGCGGTGCCCCGTCGACGGGCTAGCCCGTTGTTTCGACACGGCAATCGACCGAATTGGCGCCTCATTCCAGCCCGCTCCGGTGCCGGGCGGAGCCGCTGGGTCGGGTGCACCCGGGCGCGGTGAGATCTGCTGATCCCGGAATCCGCCCAGCAGCGCCCGGTGCGGAGCTTTCGGGAGCCGCCTCGAACGATCACGGCGGTGGCGCGCGCTGCAGCTCGATGGCTCGCTCCGGGCACGCCACCACGCACAGCCCGCAGGCGCGACAGGCGTCTCGCTGGGGGGTGTAGGCCGTGAGGCGGCGGTGGGCGCGACTCTTCAGGCGCCCGAACAGCGACAGCGCTCGAAAGTCCTCCTCGTCCATCCGGCGAACCTCGAACACCCCGTACGGACATACCGCGACACAATCTCCCTTGCCCTCGCAGCGCCCGCGATTCACCCGGGGCACCCAGCTGCCCGGCTCGGCCCGGCACAGCTCTCCCGGCCGCTTCGGATCGCGCGCCGCCCGACGGGCCCGCTTCGCGTCGAAGCCGGGTGCGGTCTGCCCGTCTTCGGGCAAGCTCTCGGCGGCCCCGGATTGGGCCTCACTGGCTTCGTTCATGGCTCGCCTTCGAGGACCTTTTCGACGTCTTGGAGCGCGCGCTCGAGGATCGCTCGAATCTCGCGCTTGGCCTTTCCTCGGAGTCTGCCGCGGCGGTGGGCGCGCTTGAACGAACGAACGAGCCGACCAAAGGCCTGCATCAACTCGCCGAAGTCGTCCACGTGCGCCTCCCAGGACTCCTCGCCGAACCGCTCGTAGAAGTTCTCCACGGCTCGCCGGTTGTCCTCGAGCTCCGTTCTTCCGGCCTCGGTGATCGCGTACGATTTGCGGCCGCCTTCCTCCTGCGCCTCGGCGTGGCCCAGCTCGTCGAGCAGCTGCAGCGTGGGATACACCACGCCCGGGCTCGGTCGATACGAGCCACCGGTGCGCGATTCGACGTGCTGGATGATCTCGTAGCCGTGGCGGGGCTGCTCGGCGATGGCATCGAGCACCACGAAGCGGATCTCCCCGCGCTCGGCCCGGGGCGGAGGGCCCTCGACCATCTCCGCCCACCACGGGCGACCTGACCCTCTGGGCCCGCAGCGCCCCCCGCGGCGCCCCCCGAAGCGCATGCGCCAGACCCAGCCTCGCGGGCCAAAAACTGCTTCACTCATGGAATGAGACCTCCCATTTCGATATGTCTTGAGATATATCTTTAGACGGGTCAGGGGGGGCGTCAAGGGCCGTCCGGTGCCCGGGTCCTTTTGGATCCCGGCCGACGCCGGGTCCTCGTCGTGGCGTCGAGCGCGGGGGGGCCGTCCGGGGCGGGCGCGGGTGTGGCCCGGGCTCGTCGCCGCGCAGGCGAACGCGGGATCCGCCGGCGTCTGCTGCCCGGCAGGCGGCTCTCGGCGGGCGGCGTCTCCGCGGGGCCGGTAACAGCCGGGGCGGGTCGGCGCCCGCGTCTCGCGCGCCGCGCTCGGAGGTCGCTCCCGGCGGCCGCGCCTCCCAGCCCGTGGCTCGGCGGATCCCTCCCGAGCGCCCTGCGAGCCCCGGCGGGCGTCGGATTGGAGGCGCGGCGCCCGGCGGGCGGGGGCCGTGGTGCACCGGCTCCGGCCGCGACTGAGACTCGAAGGCAGCGAGCGGGGCTCGCGGCCTCGCGAGAGCGCCGAACCGTTTGCCCTGGGCTCGGAGCACCCCGGCCCCCGCCCGCCAGACGATGGGAGCGGGCCTCTTCCCGGGCGCCTGCGCGACGCGCGCTGCGCCTGCGACGCTCGCGCTCGTCGGGCCGTCGCCGCGAGCGATCGGGTTGCCGCTCTAGGGCCGCTCTTCCCAGTAGTACACGCCGAGGAACGCTCCGTCGGATGCGTCGACGGTGTATACGTCGCCGCCCCGACCCCCGCCGACGATGTGCCGGCGCACCGTCACCACGTTCCACACCGGACGCTGGTAGCCCGCGTGGTAGACGAGCTCCATGTACGGGCCCTCGAGCGTGGAGAGATCTCGATCGGTGGTCGCGATGCACATGGCCGCGTTTCGGCTGACGGCTACGTCGCAGGGGATGCCCGCCGCGGTGCAGGCGCGCTTGGCGCTGGCGATGGTGGAGGCATCGCACGACGGAGCCTCGTTGCCATCACCCTGGCTCGCCGCTGCGTCACAGGTGACGAACACCTGGTCGCCCATCGCGTCGAGCTCGCTGTCGAGAGGGTTGCGCCGCATGCAGACCTCCGCATCCTCGTCTCCGCAGCCCACCCCGAGCAGGAGCAGGCAAGCCACTGCGCGCAACCCGCTGCTCAAACCTCGCTCCCGATTGCCCATTGCACCGTACACGACACATCTTGCTTCAGCCATCACCCCTTGCCCAGCGATTCGAGTGTTCCGCCGGACGACGTGCCGGCCTTTGCGGGCCGCTCTACGCGGATGGGTTGCAAGCCCCAGCACGCGGCGATGTCGGCGTGTGTCGCGTCCGACCACCGGCGGACGCACCCGGCGCGGCCGGTGATGCCGGCTTCGCGGGCGCAAGCCTCGTCGCGAGCGCAACGCGCGGCTCGGACCACGCTCCGCCACTCGGCCGGAGCGAGCCCAGGCGCCTCGCCGCTCGATGCCTCCCCGCGGCCGCGCTCAATGCCGCCCGGCTGCGCGGCGGTAAAAGTGCGCTACCCTGGCCTCCGGCCGCAGGCGCCGCGAGGTGCGGGCCCCGGATTTTGCCATGAGTCTCTTCCCGCTACCGACCGAGGGCGCGCGGCGCTACGAGCAGGGCGGCGCGGAGTTGGTGTTGCACCCGTGTTTCTTGTCGGAGCGCCGCGCGGGCGAGCTGTTCGAGGCGCTGTTGGACCTACCGGGGTGGCGGTGCGATGAAATTCGGATCTTCGGTCGCATGCGCTCCATCCCTCGGCTGCATCGCTGGTTCGCGATCGACCGGCAGGTGTACTGCTGGTCGGGGCTGACGATGAACCCCGAGCCCTTTCCGCCCTGCCTCGAGCCAGTGCGGCGGCGCGCCTCGCGGGCCGCCGGAGTCGAACTGAACACGGGCCTCGGCAACCTGTACCGAGACGGGCGCGACAGCGTCGCGTGGCATGCGGACGATGAGCCCGAGCTCGGGCCACGGCCCGTCATCGCGAGCTTGAGCCTCGGGGCCGAGCGGCGCTTCACGCTGCGGCGCCGCGACGATCCCGGGCAGCGCGTTTCTCTTTCCCTGCCGCCTGGGTCGCTGCTCGTGATGGCGGGTGAGACGCAGCGATGGTGGGAGCACTGCTTGCCCAAGACGAAGCGCGCGGTCGGGCCGAGGATCAACGTGACCTTTCGGTGCATCGTCCGCTGAACGGTGTGCGGGAGCCCCAAGCGCCGAGTGCGGAATGGTGTCTGGCCCGCGTGCTCGCGGCGATCGAGCCGGCGGTCTTCCGTTTCGGCCCGTGCGGGCCCTGGGCCGCCCGCGGCCGTCGCCCGGTGGGCGGGTGGCGCAGAAAGGCGCCGACTTCGCTCGCCGCGGCGACAATCGCCTTGCCGATTACGCCGTGGGGCTCTCCGGGGCGCCATTCTCCAGGCGGATCAGGGTGATCTCCGCGGGCGCCCCGAGCCGCATCGGCGTTCCCGTGTAGCCCGTGCCATTGCTCACGTACACCAGCGTTTCGCCGAATCTCGCCAGGCCGGAGATCACCGGCTGCTGCAGCCGCGCGAGCAGCTTGCCCCAGGGCCACAGCTGCCCGCCGTGCGTGTGCCCCGAGAGCTGCAGTTGCACGCCGAGCTCGGCGGCCTCGCGCACCGCCCGCGGCTGGTGGGCGAGCAGAATGCAGAGGCGGCCCGGCTCTCGATCCGCCAGCGCCGCGCGCAGGTCGGGACCTGGCGCTCCGGGATAGTGCCGCGACTGAAAGTCCTCCACGCCCGCGATGTCGATCTGCGCTTCGGCTTCGCCCAGCGATACGCGCCGGTTGCGCAGGACCTGGAGCCCGAGCGCGCCGAGGTGCTCGCACCAGTCGGCGTGGCCCGAATAGAACTCGTGGTTGCCGGTGACGAAGAACGTTCCGTGCTTCGACCGCAGGCCCGCGAGCGGCGCGACGTGATGGCGCAGCTGCTCGACGCTGCCATCCACCAGGTCGCCGGTGATGACGACGAGGTCCGGCCCGAGTGCGTTGACCTCCGAGACGATCTCTTCGATGAAATCTCGACCGAGGGTGGGTCCGACGTGGACGTCCGTCAGCTGCACGACACGCGCGCCTTCCCATGCCGGCGGCAGCTGGGGCACCACCGCGGTCACGCGTTTCACCTGCACGCGCCGCAGGCCGGAGCGCAGCGCCGTGGTGCCCAGCGCGGCGCCGAGCACCGCCACTGCCGCGGCGAGGAGCCGCGACATGGCCAGGCGGCGCCCCGGATCCGCGGGCTGTTGCGGCTCGGGATCGGAGGCCGATGCAGCCAGGCGGCACCAGGTGCGGTGCGCCGCGCGGCCGATCCAGCTCAACGTGTCGAGGGCAGATAGCGGCACGAGCAACATCAAGAGCGCCCCGAGCCACACGCCCCCGGTGAGGGCGACGGGGCCCATGCCGCGGGGCCCGAGCCAGCGCGGCAGCAGCAGCCCGGCGACGGTGGCCGAGAAGAGCAGGGCGAGCAAGCCGGCGCCCACGCGGCGCGCGCGCACGCCCAGCGCCGGCGCGACGATCAGCCGGCGCCAGACATAGACGTGCAGCCCCGCCAGGGCGCCGAAGAAAACGGCCGAGAACAACAGACGAGACAGCCAGGGGGTCATGGGAGTGGCGGCCTTCGAAAGCCACGGCCGACTTGCGGAAGCGGCCGCGGCTGCGGACACATAAGGCAGCCCGGCGGAGAGAGCAAATGGGCGCACCAGCCGGTCGCCGCCGAGCCCCTGCGCGGGGGTGTCCGTCCCCGGCGGATCGGCCGAAACGCGCGCTCGCCGCGCGACCCTGCCGTGCGAGGGCGCGGGGCCTGACTCTCCGCGCTCGAGCAAAAGCGTGTGCTGCTGCGGGTTGGGGCGCGCGCGGGCGCGCCGCGCGATGAGTTGCCCACGAGCCGGCGGCCGAGCCAAACGCACGTCGCGCCAGCGCGTCACCGCGCAGCTGCGAGCGGTCCGTTCTCTTGATCTTCCGTTCGCGGCATGGTGACTGAACGCTGGTGCTGATCCGGGCGGGTGTTCTTCGAGCGATCCGAGCGTTGGCGGGGCGCCTGTCGCGGGCAGGGCGCCGTGCCCGCGCTAGTTCGCCCGCGCGGGGCGCTGCGGCGCTCGCGGCTCTGCTCGCTTGCGGCATCGATTCGCGGGAGCTCTCGCTGGCCGACGCGGGCCCGACGGCCATCGACTCGCGCGACCTGCGGGCTGCCCAGAGCCTCGACTGTGAGCCGGGTCGGTACCGATGCCGGGGAGCCCTGCTGCAGGCCTGCCGCGACGACGGGCCGGGCTTCGTCTCGGTCGAGCGGTGCGCCTCGGCCGCGCTCTGCGACGCCGAGGCCGGCCTATGCCGAGCCGCGGCGTGCGCCGCCGAGGAGCTGGCCTGCCGAGGCGCGCGGCTCGAGCGCTGCAACGCCGACCGGGACGGCTTCGAGCTCATCGCGACCTGCCGCTCGCCCGCTCACTGCAACCCGGGCCTGGGCCAGTGCAGCGACGCGCCGTGCACGGCCGGTGAGCGCCGCTGTGACCGCGACGATGACGACGCGTCTGCGGTGCTCGAGGAGTGCCGAGGGGAGGGCGAGGGCTGGAGGCTGCTCTCCGCCTGCGTCACCCGCGCGCTGTGCGACTGGACCCTTCGCGCGCCGCTTTCGGCAGAGCTCTTGCCGGCGTCGCCCGCGGCGTTGGGGCTGGAGCCTTCGCCCGGTCGGCTCTCGCTGTGCCGCCAACCGCGCTGCTCGGCGGGCGAGGTGCGGTGCGAGGGCGAGCGGCTGCAGGTGTGCGACGAGGGTCGGACGGGCTTCGAAGCGCTGCGTGGCTGTGAAATTTCGGCGCTGTGCGAGGCGCAGCGTGAGCGCTGCGGGGCGCCTGCGTGTGCGGCTGGCGAGCACCGGTGTGAGCTCCGACAGGGAATGGTCGTGCTCACCGCATGTTCGGCAGGTCGCGGCGGATTCGATGTGGTCGCGGTGTGCGGTCCGGGGCAGACGTGCGACGCGGCGGGTGGCGAGTGCGACGTGTGCGCGCCGGGCGCGGCGCGCTGCGAAGGCGATACGCTGGTGCGCTGCGATGCCCGCGGTCAGCGCGAGGAGCGCGAGGTCTGCGGCAGTGGGCTCTGCTCGGCGTCGGCTCGGCGGTGCCTTCCGTGCGACCCCGACGGGCCCGCGCGATGCCGGGGGCCCGAGCTCTCGGTGTGCACCGTCCGTGCGGGGGCCGAGCTCGAGATCCGGAGCCGTTGTGAGACGCGCGAGCTGTGCGAGCAGACGCTCGCCGCGTGCGCGCCGGCCAGCGAGGGCAGCGATTGCCAGTGCGCGCAAGCCGCGTGTCGCACCGGAGAGCTTCGCTGCGAAGGGGCCGAGCTGCAGCGATGCAACGCGGGCCTCACCGGTTTCGAGAGTGTGGCTACGTGCGATTCGGCCGCGCTGTGCAATGCCTCCACCGGGCAGTGCAGCGCCTGCGCTCCGGGGGAGATTCGCTGCGAAGGGGCGGAAGTCCTCGAATGCTCTAGCGACGGGGGCGGCTTCGCGCCCGCTGCCGAACACGACCCGTGTTTCGCTGGCCGCTCGATTCGACGCTGCATCGAAGGCCTGCTGCGCGAGGAGCCCTGTGAGCTCGGGTGCGACGCGGGGGCGAGCGAGTGCCGCGCTTGTCGGGAAGGCGCGAGCCGCTGTCTCGATGCGACCACAGAGGAGCTCTGTGTCGCGGGTCGGCTCACCGCCGTCAGCTGCACGCTCGGCTGCGTCGCCGGGCGCTGCGCCAACTGCACTGCTTCGCAGTGTGTGGACGGCGCTCGGCGCCGCGCCTGCGTCGACGGGCAGCTTCAGCCCTCGACGGACTGCTCGGACGGCGACGTGTGCAACGGCGTCGAAGGGTGCTTCGAAGGGGCCTGCATCGCGGGGGCTGGGCCGGACTGTGACGACGACGACCCCTGCACCGACGATCGCTGCGACCCTCTCTCCGGCTGCGCCCACGAGGCCAACGAGGCGAGCTGCTCCGATGGAAATCCGTGCAACGGTGTGGAGATCTGTGGCGGGGGCCGCTGCCTCGCGGCCGTGCCGCCGACCTGCGCGGAAGACGACGACCCCTGCACGAACGCCGTGTGCGACCCGGCGCAGGGGTGCGTGCAGGCGCGACGCGCGGCCTGCGTACCCTGCGAGGGGAACGTGTGCGTCGGCAACGTGTTCGTGGCGTGCGAAAATGGGGTGCGGGGAGCCGCGACGGACTGCGAGCAGGTGGGTGGGTTTTGCAGCCCGGCGTCCGGCTGCGTTCGGTGAGGGCGGCCCCTGGTTGCATGGGTCGAGTCCAGCCGTGGAAGGAGCGCACGCGGGCAAGGCACGGCAGTTTCCGCGCGCCGCGCGGCGACCACACGCACAGCGACGAAATGTCCGTAGAGTTCCTTGCCATGTCGAGTAACCGAGCGACCCCCCCCGATTTCGAACAAACCGAAGAGACGCGCATCCGGCGCCACCCCGTGGTCGTCTACTTCACGCCGACCTGCGGCTTCTGCCACGCGGCGCTCGCCCTGCTGGCCGACGAAGGGGCTGAGCCGGTTCGCGTCGACGTGTCGAGCAGCCTCCCGCATCGGGCCTGGCTCGCCCGCCGCACCGGGCGGCATACGGTCCCTCAGGTCTTCCTCGGGGGTGACCCGGTGGGCGGGTACACCGAGTTGCTCGCGCTGCGTCGCTCCGGGGAGCTCGGGCGACGCCTGGCCGACTCGGTCGAGCCGTGAAGTGCGCGCCGCTCCGCGCGCGCCTTCTCGCGCGTCAGGGGGCGACGCCCGGGGCGCCGAGCGGAGTGGCGACGGTCTCGACGCACCCTTTGATCCGCGCGGGGGTTTGCCGCCCCTGGTTGTCCTGGTCGAGCACGAGCCCGACGAAGGCGTCGCCCCGCCGGGCCTTGGAGCTCGGGAAGTCGTAGCCCTCCGCGGGCGTGCCCGGACGAGGGATCCCCGCCGCCGCCGTGTCGGTTGTGTGCGTTGCGCCGCGGCCTCGTGTCGCAAACTCGAGACGAGGGCCGCCGTGCGCGGGTCGGGGCTCGGTCGACCGGGCCTTTTCCGCCGAGTCTGAAGCGAGCGCGCCGCGCGAAGGAGCCGCGGCCTGGCCCCGTGTACGCGGCGTGCGCAGCTCGGTCCACGCGTCGAGCGGGGGGCTGCGCTCGCCGGGTCGACGCTCGGCGGCGGGAGCGTCCCGTGCGGAGCGGTGGCCAGGACAGGGCTGCGCGGCGGCGCCCGCTCGCGGCCGACGGAGCGCGCGTTTCGCACCGCTCCCGGTAGCTGGTGGAAGGATTGAGTGTGTGAATTTAAATCAAATAAATCAACAGATTGCGAATTGCTTTAAATCTAGAACTCAATGGTTTTGCTCACCGGTTCGGGGGGGCGGCCTCCGCCGGGCTCGCGGTCTGTCGGCCGTGATGGGGGGGCGACCGCGAGCGCCCTGCCCCGGGCACGGCGGCGAGCTCTTCACGGAGGAATCGCGCGCGCAGCGGGCTTGCCATCGAGTCGCGGTGGCTTGGTTTTCCGGGCGGGTGGATTGGTTGACAGCACCGCGCGAATGCAGGAAGAGGCCAAGCGATGTCCGAGATTGTGCTGGTTCGGGTAAGCGGCCGAGACCGGCCCGGCATCACTCACCAACTGGCTGCCACGATGTCTGCCCATCGCGCGCGGATTCTGGATGTCGGCCAGGCCACGGTTCACAGCTCCTTGGCCCTCGGCATCTTGGTGCAGTTGCCCGAGGGAGCCGACGCGTCGGCCGTCATCAAGGACGTGCTCTTCGCCGGCCACGAGATGGGGTTGCACGTCGATTTCGAGCCCGTTTCGGAGCAGGACTACGTGCAGTGGGTGGAGCGCGAGGGCAAGCCGCGCCACATCGTCACCACGCTCGGTCGTGCCATCGAAGCCGAGCACCTCAGCGAGGTGTCGCGCATCTTGCACGAGCATCGCTTGAACGTGGCCGTGATCACGCGTTTGTCGGGTCGGCAACCACTGGACAAGTCCGAAGTGCCTCGGGCCAGCATCGAGTGGTCCGTGCGCGGGGTCACGGATCGGCACGCCCTGCGGCGCGACCTCTTCCTGGTGGCTCAGCGCTTGGGCATCGACGTCGCCGTGCAGGTGGACGACGTGTTTCGCCGCAACCGCCGCTTGGTCTGCTTCGACATGGATTCGACCCTGATCCAGGCCGAGTGTATCGACGAGCTCGCCGCCGAGGCCGGCGTGGGCGATCGCGTGGCGGCCGTGACCGAAGCTGCGATGAACGGCGAGCTCAACTTCAACGAGAGCCTCGAACGACGGCTCGCGCTACTTCGCGGGCTGCCAGAGGAGGCTCTGTCACGAGTGGCGCAGCGCTTGCCGCTCACGGACGGAGCGCGCCGGGTGTTCGGTGCGCTGCGCAGCCTCGGGTACAAGACGGCCATCCTCTCCGGTGGCTTCACGTACTTCGCTCGCCGCTTGCAGGAGCAGCTGGGCGTCGACTACATGTTCGCCAACGAGCTGGAGCTCGAACAGGGTAAGTTGACGGGGCGAGTGGTCGGAGACATCGTCGACGGTGCGCGCAAAGCGGCGCTGCTCGAAGAGCTGGCACGTCGCGAGAGCATCTCGCCGCAGCAAGTCGTGGCCGTGGGAGATGGCGCCAACGACTTGCCGATGCTGGCGGCATCCGGGCTCGGCATCGCGTTTCACGCCAAGCCGACGGTGCGGGCCTCGGCCGATCACTCGATCAGCAGCAGCGGCTTGGACGGCATTCTGTATCTGATGGGCTTTCGGGATCGGGACTTGGAGCGCCTCTCCCGATAGCCGGATCGCTTCCGACCGGGGCCCCGCCGCGCCACGCGACGCGAGTGGGGAAGCCCTCCGGACGAGCGCGTGACAGCTCCGGGCGCGTCGAGGGCGGCGGGGCCGACCCGGTCTGGGCGTCGTCCCCCCGGCCCGCCTCCTGGCGCGAGCCGGGGCTCCGCTGCTTGCGGGGCCGCGGGGGCGCTCAGCGGGCCGTTTATCAACGGGGCGCGCCGGGGTCGTGTGGCGGCGCCCCGCCTGCAACGTTTGCGCCTCGGCAGCGCAACCTCCGATGAGGGATGGCAGACGGCGGTGACTTTGCTACGTCTCTCGGATGGTCCACGGCACCGAGTCCAGCGCACCGGGGGGCTCGGGCTCCGAGCCGGCCCCGGCGGAGCCCCGGGGGCAGCCGACCTTTCGCAAAGAGATTCTGGTTGCGGTGGATGGGTCCGAAGGGTCGCTGCACGCGTTGGGGGCCGCGGTGGAGTTGGCGAAGGCCCTGGGGGGGCGGTTGACGCTGCTCGAGGTGATCGAGGAGCAAGGTCCGCTGCCGACGCGAACCGAGCTCCCGCCGCCGGGCGAAACTCGGACGGAATATCTGGCGCGCAAGCGCTTCGAGCCGGTGAGGGGCGTCGAGAATCAAGGCGTGCCCTGGGTGCGGCGGGTCGTCGAAGGCAGCCCGCCGGAGACGATATGCCGCGTTGCGAACGAGCTGGGCAGTGACCTGATCGTGGTCGGGAGCCGGGGTCTGGGCGCTCTGGCGCGGGTGGTGCTCGGGTCGGTCTCGGGCTACGTGGTGCACCACGCGCCCTGCCCGGTGCTCGTAACGCGCTAGAGCGGCAAGACCCGGCCGATGGCCGCGAGCAATCGACGAGCCAGGGCGTCGAAGGAGCCCCCACGCGCCGAGCGTGCACCGGGGCCGCCTCGGGCAAGCAGCTCGGTGCGCCAGACCCGCCGCCGCAGGAGCGGGGCCCGTGGGCCGCGCGGTTCGGGTGGGGGGCGCGGGGGACTTTGCCTCGATGCCGTCGCGCGCCGCGGCAGCGCGGCCGCCGGCCGTCACGAGGGGCTGGGGGAGCCGGTGCGGGAGGTCCAATGCT
Source organism: Polyangiaceae bacterium (assembly GCA_050299315.1). GTDB lineage: Bacteria > Myxococcota_A > Polyangia > Polyangiales > Polyangiaceae > SZUA-265. Next base: position 178,196 of record JBNKVS010000088.1, on the reverse strand, counting down.
CGGCTGCGCCTCCTGTGGCCTCCCCGGCGGCTGCCGCTGCGCTTGCGCGTCGCCGCTCGTATGCCGTCAACACGAGCGCGCCCGTGCCGGCGAGGGTGATCAGCGCAGCGAGCGCGCCGCCGAGGAAGGGAATGGCGGCCAGGGCGAAGAAGCCGAGCAGCACGCCGGCGACCGCTAGGAAGTGGCGAGCGAAGCTCGGCCGGGTCGAGGGCAACCACCTCGGGCGGGCCCACTGAACCACACTGAGCGCGGCGCAAAGGTGCCCGAGCGGAAACAGGGCGATGTAGACGTAGAGCAGACCGAGCCCGACGGGGGCGCCGACGAGGCTCACGAGGCACAGCCCGATCGCGATGGGTACCCCCCCCGCCACACCGAGGCCTACGAGCGCGCTGCGCCCGGGCTCGTGACGGCCCGTGTGCGCCACGGCGCCGAAGAAGCCAGGCCACAGCCGCAGCAAGCTGGCCGCGAGCAGCGCGGCGCCGAGCCAAGAAAGCAGTGCCACCGCGCCGAGGGCGGCGGCCGCCGGCGCCCCGGTCGCTTCGGTGGTGGGAATGTACTGGAGATCGCCGGCGATGATCGCCCCGGGCGCGAGGTCCGGCGGTTCGGACCCGTGGAAGAGCAGGCGGCCGCCGAGCAGTGCGTTCGGACCGACCGCCAGGCGCTCGGCCCAGATCTCGGCATCCCCTCCGACGCGCGAGTCGAGAGTGACCTCGCCCGCGGCGACCTGCAGGTAGCCCTCGACCGGGCTCTCGACTCGAACGGTGCCGCCCACCAGGCTCGAGGAGCCCAGCAGGCTGGCTTCGCGCTCGATCACCAGGTGGCCGGCGGCGAGGCGTGCGTTGCCCATGACGACGCCCGCGACGTGCAGCTCCCCGGCCGCGGCGTAGAGGTCGCGCTCGATGATCCCGTGTACTTCCACGTGGCCCCCGGCGGCGAGGGCGTCGCCCTTCACGCGACCGCCCAGCGTGACCTCGCTGCCGGCGAGCAGGGCGTCGCCCGCGACCTCACCGGTGAAGCTCACGCGCTCGCCGGCGGCGAAGCGGTCCTTGCCCGCGCTGCGCTCGAGCGATTCCGTCCCTTGGGCCAGGGGGGCGAGCAGCCAGAGCAGGGCCGCGACCGCGGTGGCCCAGCGGCGGGCGCCAGCGCCGCCGGACAGCGTGAAGCAAGGGCTGCCGCTGCGGCTCGGCGCGCTCGGGGCGAGCTCTCTCGAGGCGGGCGACGCGGGTCTCGGTGCAATCGACTTCCACATGGTGTGACTCCCAAACCGCTGGAGGGGTGGCGCTCGCCGCCGACCGGGCCGAGGCGTCGAAGGTCCACGATTCCGACGAGCAAGCGGCGGGCCAAGCCGGCAAGTGGTCCTTTCGCTCCGATTTGCGGCCGAAGCGCGCAAGCTTGCGGCGGAGAGGCTCGGAGCCGCGCAATGGCTTCGCGCCCGTGCGCGCGAACGGGCGCCGGTCGAACCCGTCGAGGCGCGGCCGCGCGGGGCGCGGCTCGAGGGAGCTCGGCAGGCCCGGGGGCGGGGGGCGCCGGGCAACACCCCCTGCCGCCGGGGACCGCGGCGGCGCGAAACTGCTACGGCGGGCTGTCGTCCTCTTCCACTCGCCGAAGCAGCTCGTAGAGGTGCTTGCGGCTGATGCCGGCTTCGCGCGCGGCGCGGCTCACGTTGCCGTCGTGGCGGCGCATCAGGGCCTGTACGTACTCGTCGTCGAATTGGGCGAGCAGCTGCGCCTTGGCTTCCTTGTAGGGCAGGGGGCTGTCCACTCCCGGGAAGGAGAAGCCGAGCGTCGCGGGCTCGGTGCGGTTGGAGGCGAGGTTGAAGATGAGCTCCTCGAATCGGACGCGGCCCCCGTGGCGAGGGGCGAGCGCCCAGGCGCGCTCGAGCACGTTGCGCAGCTCGCGCACGTTGCCCGGCCACGAATAGCGAATCAGTTGCTGCAGAGGCTCACCCGCGACGCGGTCGCCCGGCTCGAGCCTCCCGTCGAGCAACAGGGCCGCGATGCCCGCGATGTCCTCCGGCCGCAGGCGCAGTGGAGGCAGGCGCACGCGCACGACGCCGAGGCGGTAGAGCAGATCTTCGCGAAATCGCCCCCGCCGAGCCTCTGCGTCCAGGTTGCGGTTGGTGGCGGCGACGATTCGGACGTTTATCGGGGCGTGCGCGGAATCCCCGACGCGCCGCACCTCGCCCGCTTCGAGCACGCGCAGCAGCTTGGGCTGCACGTCGAGCGGTAGCTCGCCGAGCTCGTCGAGAAAGATCGTGCCACCGTCCGCTTGTTGAAAGGCCCCGCTCCGGTCCGCCACGGCTCCCGAAAACGCGCCCCGCCGATGGCCGAACAGCTCGCTCTCCGCCAGCTCCTTGGCGATCGTCGTGCAGTCGACGACGACGTAGGGCTTGTCGGCGCGGCCGGAGGCGTCGTGTAGGGAGCGGGCCGCGAGCTCTTTGCCCGTGCCGCTCTCTCCCTCGATGAGCACGGTGGTGTCTGTGGGAGCCACGCGTTCGAGCACGGCGAAGACGGCGCGCATCGCCAGGGAAGCGCCGTACAATCGCCCGAAGCGGTCGGCGCGCGAGGGGGGCACCTCTTGCACGTGCCAGCGCGGATAGATCGCAACCGGGGTGGCCCCCAGCGTGACGACGGCTCCCAAGGGCAGTTCCGCCTCCCGCACCTGGCTACCCTGGAAGAACGTCCCATTGCGGCTGCCGTCGTCTCGCACCCAAACGCTGCCATCGCGGACGAAGAAGGTTGCGTGCGCGCGCGACACACCGCGGTCGTCGAGGCACAGATCGGAGGCCGCGTCCGAGCCGACACGTACCGCGTGGGTCAGGGCGCGCTCGAGTCCCTCGTTGGGCCCAGCGAGGACGACGAGCTTGGCGCGCGCGCTGGGGCGCTCGCCGCTGCCCACGAGGGGCTCGGTGGCGTCGGCCGCGCGCGAGCCCGGCGCCGGCCCGGCGCCGGGCGACTCGCGACCGAAGAAACGTGACATTTTCCCATGCTAGGGCGGACTGGACGCGATTTTCTAGAGCCTCGGCCCATTCACCGCCGACCCCCGGGCCCGCCGAGCCGACACGGCGCTGGCTCGCGAGCGGCGAGCGCGCCCGGTGCCCTCGCGCTCGCCGCGAGCTTCTTTTGCAAAGACGGCAACCATCGCCGACGAGGAATGTGCGACCGAGCGGCGGCTCGTGCGAGCGCGAGTCGAGCGCGGCGGCGGCCGCGGTGCCGTGCGCCGCAAGGCTTCACGGCCCGGCGAGCGACATCTCGGGGCCGGCCGCGAAGCGCTCGTAGGCGCTCCAGATGCGCCGGTGCCGCTCCTGCACCAGCGCGCCCTGCCGCGCTCGGAGGCATTCGGCGATGAGGGAGCGGTCGTGGTCGATGTGCTTTCGGGCCCGCCAGCCTTCGAGCGCTTCGCGCAGCGCATGGGCGCTTTGGTAGCGCTGCTCCGGCTTGGGGTGCAGGGCCTTGGAGACGATGGCGACCAGCTCGGGGCACAACTCGGGGCGCGCGCGGTCGAGCGGGCGGTGCGCACCCGTCAACACCAGATCGAATGCATCCGTCACGGGCGGGTACGGCAGCTCGCCGCTGAGGCACAGGTAGAGCACGCAGCCCAGGGCGTGCACGTCTGCGCGACGGTCGAGCGGCCCCTTGCCGAGCTGCTCGGGCGAGAGGAACCCCAGCTTCCCCCGTAGCTCGCCGGAGCGCGTGCGGGCTCGCCACTGGCCGCGCGCCTTGGCGACCCCCAGGTCGCTGACTTTGACCTGGCCGTGCCGCGTGATCATCAGGTTTTGCGGTGACACGTCCCGGTGGATGGCGCCGAGAGGCACTCCGGTCGGATCTTTCGCTTCGTGAAGCGCGTGCAGCCCGCCACAGGCGTCGGCCACGATGCGCGTGGCGACGAATGGCTCGAGCCGGTCCCACGAGCTGCCGGAAGGCTCGAACGTCAGCAGCTCGGCCAGTGACGCGCCGTCCACCCACTCCATCACGAGGTAGGGAAAGCCGGCGGCCTGCCCGAACTCCGTCACGTCACAAAGATTTGGGTGGGTGATGGACGCGGCCAGTTGGGCTTCGTCGCGCAGCGCTCGCGCGTACTCCGGATCCTCGGCAAGATCGCTCAAAATGGTCTTGATGGCCACGATCCGGGTAAAACCGCGGGTAGAACGCAGGGCCGCTGCCCACACGGTGCCCATCCCACCCCGCGCCAGCGGTGATAGTAGGGTATACGAGCCGAGGGAGTCCCCGGGGTGGAAGTGTCGTGAGGCGGACTCCTCAGGCATGGCGAAGGGGGACACTACCATCTGGAAGGTCGAAACAGGCGAATCGTGCTACCGCTAGGCTCTCCCGAGGCGTTTGCGCCGGGTCACCGCGTGGGGCCCTTCGTGCTATTGGCCCCGATGGGCACGGGGGGCAGTGGGCGCGTCTGGGCCGTGGCCCGCGTCGGGCAGCTGGGGTTCACCAAGCGGATGGCGCTCAAGGTGATGCGCCGAGACAAGCTGCAGAGCCTCCGCGCTCGCCAGCGATTCGAGCGCGACGCGCGGCTCGCCGCCACGCTGCGCCACCCCCATGTCCGTGAGGTGCACGAGTTGGGCGAGCTGCAGGGGCGCCCCTACATGGCGATGCGCTGGGTGGATACCTCGTTGAGCGAGCTGCTCCAGCACGCGCCGGGTCATCGCGTCGACTGGGAGATCGCGTGTTGGCTTTCGCTGCAGTGTTGCGCCGGCCTTTCGGCGGCGCACGAAAACGCCGATCCGCGCGGGAGCCCGAGCCCCATCGTGCACGGCGACGTGTCGCCTGGAAATCTCCTGCTCACGACGGACGGTCACGTGCTGCTTTCCGACCTCGGGGCAGCCATCGAGCGTCGCGAGGCGAGCCGCTCTCGGCGAAGCGCGCCGGCGGGTCACTTCTTCGGGAGCCTCGGCTACGCCGCCCCGGAGGCGCTGCGGGAACAGGCGCTCGACGCTCGAGCCGACCTCTTCTCCCTGGGGGCCGTGCTGTACGAGGCTCTCGTCGGGGAGCCGGCGTTCGAGGCCGACAGCGAGGCGTCGCTGCTCTACCAAATTCTCGAAGGGCCGTCTCCGGAGATCCGCGAGAGCAGCATCCCACAGGCCGTCCGTGCCGTGGTCCAGCGAGCCCTGCGGCGAGAGGTCGACGAGCGCTTCGAGAGCGCGCGGGCCATGGGGGCCGCGCTCGCGGCCTGCCTCGCCGAGCACAGCGCGTTTGCTCTGGAGCGGCGGACGGCCGACGCGATCGAGGAGGCCTTGGGCGCGCGCCTGCGGCGCCGAGAGCGCTACCTGCACGAGAGCTTTCAGCGGCACGCGCCGGCTTCGGGGTTCACCGAAACACTGCCCGTGCGCCCTGCGCTCGGCAGTGCCACGCCGCTGTTGAGCTCGACGGAGGCGGCCTCCTCCTGGCCCCCGGTGGCGGCCAAGCGAACCCTCGTGCGCCGCTCCAGCGTCCCGGCCTTCCTCCTGCTTCTCGTGCTCGCGACGATGGTCGTCACGCTCGGCCCGCTCGGGTCGCGCCGCGATGACGGCGCGTCCCGCTCCGAGGCGGCGCCGGGCGAGCTCGCCCCTCCCCCCGCGCGCCCGGCGCGGGCCAGTGGGCGAGGCCGCGGCGCGCCGCGGACCGACCGCCGCCGCCAGGCGCAGGCTCACCCCGATGCAGGCGCGCTCGTCGAGCGAGGGTCGCGTCCCGGCGGCACGCCGGCGCCGAGTGGCCCCGCGGCGGGAGGTCCGCCGACGCGGGGCGAGCCTTCCGCGCACCCCCGCTCGGGCCCGGCGCCGTCGGCCCCCCCGCCCGTCGAAGGCGGCTCTTCCGGCGCCGGCTCGGCCGCCGCGCGCGAGGGAGCCGGGTCGCGATCGGAGAAAGAGACGGGGCGGGTTGCGGAGACGGGCGCCGCGAAGCCGTCCGGTACGCGGAAGCGGGTGCCCAACAAGCGGGTACCCCAGAAGCGGGCGCCCCGGAAGCGGGCGCCCCAGAAGGCCGCGAGGGCCGGGTCGTCGCCCCAGCCCACCGAGCCGGTCGAGGACGTGTTCGACTTTGATTTCGACGAGGCGAACCCCTATGGAGGGGCGCCAGCCGTGGAGCCCGGGCGAGCGCCCGGTACCGGCGAACCCGGCGAACCCGCGCCGCGCGGGCCGCCCCGTGCCGGGTGAGGGCTCGCGGCGGCCGAGACGAGACTTTGGGTTTGCGGGGGCGAAGACGCGGGGGCTCAGAACCGACCGGAGAGGCTCAGGGACATCGTCTGCACGCGTCCCCCGCCGGCGGGGGACGCCTCTGGACCTTTCCACCAAGTGAGCTTGGCGCTGACACCGGCCGAAACCAGAGTCGAGAGCAGCATCACGTCGCTCGCCAAGGCGAGGCCCAGGTGCAGGTTGCGGGCCCGCTCGATGCGCCGCGTGGAGGAAGAAGGCTGCTCGATCTCGTCGCGGGCTCGGTCCGCTCGAACCGCGAGGACTGCCAGGGTTCCCCACGCCGCGGCGCACGCCCCGGTGATTGCCCACGGGACCCAACCCGGCAGAGGATCGGGCTGCTGGCTGTCCGCCGGCGGGGGCGGCGGCGTCACCGCCTCGAGCGTCTCGGTCGGGGCGAGCGGGAGGATCACGTGCAGTATCTGCCCAGCCGGGGCGTTCAGCTTTCGCTCGAGTGGTCGGAACCCCGGCTTACTCACGCGCAGCGTGTGCAGCCCCGCGTCGACCACGACGCCGGATACTTCGGTCGGCTGCAGCTCGACGCCGTCGATCGAGACGCGGGCGCCGGGCACGTTCAGCGCGAGGTTGAGGGTGGCGATTCTCTTTTCGAGCGCTCGCAGGTATTTGTCCACCTGCGCCAGGCGCTCGGGGGACAAGCTTCCATCGTCCAGGCGCAGGTAGGTCGAGAAGGCGCCGTGCGCGCTCGCCCACTCGCCGAGTTTGACGTGCATTGCGGCGATTCGATACAGGACGGTCTGCGAGGGCAGGAGCTCGTAGGCTCGCTCGTACTTCGCGAGCGCCTCTGCAAACCGCTGCTCGTCTTGAAGCTGGCGCCCCCCCTCGAACGCTCGAAAGGCCGCTTTGCGTCGAGAAGACCGTTCGCTGCGATCGGGCTGCGCGCTCGCTGGCTGCGCCGCGTCGGCAGGGCGGGGTGTCGCCCGGGGGGGATGAGGCCCGGCCGCGGCGGCGCGCGCGACGAGCAGCAGCAGCGCCGCGCCGCAGCGGGAGCGGCACGCGAGCGCCCAAGGGCGAGCGCGACGCTTCCACGCCCGCTGCGGCAGTCGGTTTCGCCCTGGCTCGAGCGGCGCTCCGGTCCCCTTCATGGTCTCGGCGCCGAGTGTAGCTCGCGACGGGGAGCTCGCGGCGATTCGACCGCGAGAAAATCCCGAGGACGAAGCGGGACGCGAGGCCTGCCCGACGGCACCCCCCACCCAGGAGGGCCGTCGGCGAGTCGGAGCAAGCTTCGTCGGCATCGTGTCGAGCGCCCCGTTCCGTGACCCGTCATCACCGATCTCGGGTCCTTCCGAGAGGCGAATGGGCGATCGTCGAGCGCTGACCCGGCGCGTCGGCGCCGCGCGGGAGCGGGGGTGCTACCTCCTCGAACGCACCCCGGTGCCTTCCGGCGGGGGCCGCCGTGGGCAGACCGGCCCGCGCAGGGCTGCGCTTTCGACGTTCCGGACACGGCACTAGTCGCTCAGCGCGCCCCGCACGAGGCTGGTCGTGTCGCCCGTGGCCAGCAGCCGCGCCAGCAGCCCGGGGAGGTCTTCCTCGGGGGCGCGCACCGAGCGCCGAACGTGCTCGCGGAGCTGCCGCCGCAGCAACCCTTCGCAGCGCCGTAGGCGCCGGTACAGAGTCGCTCGGTGCACCTGGTGACTTTGACACAGGCCCGCCACCGAGCTTTCCTCCACGTAGAAGGCTCGCACGAGCGAGCGGTCGGAGCGGGAGAGCGAGCGCAGGGCCTTCATCACGGCCTCTCCCAGCCCGTCGACCTCTTCGCCGCTGCGCTCCAACCACTCGTCGCGCTGCGTTTCCGGATCGACGACCACCGAGTCGTCCTCCAGGCGGATTTGCCGCGAACGGATCGACTTGAGGTGATCGAGCAGCGCCCGGCTGGCCACGGTCTTGAGCCAGCCCCCCAGCGGGCCGCCGCCCCGGTAGCCGCCGATGCGGGGGCGCGGCCCGACGAGGAGCCTCTCTCGTACGTGCTGCAGCACTTCTTCGATGAGATCCGGGTCTCGGGTGTAGCGGCGCAGAGACCGGCGCAGCCCGGCGAAGTGAGCCCGCTCCAGCGCCCGGATCGCCGCGCAATCGCCGGCAAGGCACGCGGCGCACAGATACAGCTCGCTCGAGCGCGGGGGCGCGCCCTCCCAGTGTCCCAATCGGTCGAGATGCTCACAATAGCTTTCGAAGGAAAGTCGCACGTTGGGCCAGGCTTCGAGGGCTTCGGAATAGGCTCTGCGGCGGGCCTGGGTTCGCGCGTCGCCGCGGGGCGCGCCGAGCACATGGCTCGCTGCCCCATCGGCTGGTTTGGCGAAACACGGAGAGGTGGGCATCATCCCACCCGGAGAGCAAAAGCTGTGCCGCAGCGCTCGAGCACGCGCCGCGGCCGCCCCTCACGAGCCCTCGGGGCGGGTGCTTCGACCGCGATTTTGCGCCGATTTCGAAGCCGCGCGGGCCCCTTCGGGGCGGCGCTTCGCTCGCCGCTTCGCCGGGTGTGACACCCTGCGGACGTCCCCGGACAGCTCGCGCGCATCGTGTTACTCCAGGTTGACAGTTCGCCCCGCTCGGCGTCTTCGAATGGGTCCCCTGGGTACCACGGCGCGGCGGCGGACCCCGCGCGTCCGCGGCCCCCGGCTTTGCAGGGGAGTGGGGGGCGCAGGGCAGGCGCACCGCGGCGCCTGCGCCGGATTCGTCGCGGGCGGTCGTGCCCCTCGGTGCCGTGTTCGGACGGGGAAGGAGCGTCACGAACGGGCGCGCAGCTCGGCGCAAGCCGCGCTCGGGCCCAAGGCCGCCGAGGGACGGCGACGGGGCGCCGGCGCGGTTACCCGGTCGACCGCCGCCGCCGACGAGCTCGATGGGCGAGAGCTTCCAAAGGGCGGCCAGCGCCGAGCAGGGGCCTCCCGCTCGCTTCGTTGGGCGCTGTCTTCCGGGGTGCCGAGGCGCGGGGCAACCCGCCGGGGGCTCGAGAGCACCGAACGGGTTGCCTCCCACCCACGGGCCCCGGAAAACGCCCGTCAAAGCCAGTCAAGGGGCGCTTTTCCGGGGCCCTTGCGCGACGACGACGCCTGCTGCTCGCTCGGTGCTCTCCGCGTCGTTGACCTGTCGCGGCAATCACCCTGATTGCCGCTCTAGGCGGGGCCTTCGGCCTCGCCGCCGTGGATGTGGCGCTCCTCCTTGAAGCGCAGCGCGACGGGAATGAAGGCCACCGCGGTGACCAGCATCATGGCCGTGAAGAAGAGATAGTAGCTGGGGCCCTCCAGCTTGCTCGATCCGTCCTCGTTCTGGATCGCGAAGTTGACGATCGACGTGAACAGATTTCCCAGCGAGACGCTCACGAGGAATATCCCCATGATCAAGGATTTCATGTTCTTGGGCGCCTGCGTGTAGGAAAACTCCAGGCACGTGATCGACACCATGACCTCTGCGGCCGTCATCAGGGCATACGCCAGCACGTGCCAGCCGATGTTCGGCTGCTCTCCCAGCGCGATGCGCGACTCCACGTAGGCTGGGATCAAGAAGGAGGGGACGGTCAGGAAGAACCCCAGCATGACCTTGCGCAGCGGTGTCAGCCTGAAGACGCGGTCGATGGCGGGATAGACGACGTAGGAGAACAGCGGGATGAACGCCAGGATCATGATCGGGTTGGCTGCCTGCACCTGGGCCGGTAGCAGCTCGAAGCCCAGCAGGGTCGTGTCCATCTTCTGGGCCTGCAGCACCCACGAGGAGCCCGTCTGGTCGAACAGCGCCCAGAACGCCGCCACGAAGGCGTAGACCACGAAGAGCTTGCCAATCGACTTGAAGCCCTTGGCACTGAACACTTCCCGCACGAACTTGACCCCTCCGGCGGGAATGTGCACGAAGCGGTTGCGACCCATCCAGAACGAGATCGTAGCGAGCGCCATCAGGATGCCGGGCACCCCGAAGGCCAAGCTCGGCCCGTGGTGCTCCAGGAGCCACGGCGTGGCCAGCTGCGACAAGAAGGCCCCCAGGTTGATCGACCAGTAGAACCACATGAACACGCGCGGGAGCAGGCCTTCATTTCTCGGCCCGAACTGATCCCCCACGTGCGCCGAGACGCACGGCTTGATGCCACCGGAGCCGACGGCGATGAGGGTCAGCCCCGTCAACAGGCCCAAGCGCGTCTCGTCGAGCGCGAGAGCCAGGTGACCCAGGCAGTAGACGAGCGAAAGCCACACGATGGTTCGGTATTTGCCGAAGAATGCGTCGGCGACGACCGAGCCGATCAGCGGGAAGAGGTACACGCTCATCGTGAACAGGTGGTAGTAGCCTTTCGCGTCCTCCTCGCTCATCGTCGCCAGGGCGCCGCTGTCGTCGAGCAAATACTTCGTCATGAACACCACGAGGATGGATCGCATCCCGTAGTAGCTGAAGCGCTCCGCAGCCTCGTTGGAGACGATGTAGGGGACCCCCGGGGGCATCGTTTCGATGTCGTAGGGGACGGTGCGGTGCTCGCTGGGCTGTGCAGTGATGCTGGGTGCGGTCGTCGTCATGAGTCTCGTTCACTCGGCCTGGGGGCGGTGAGGATCGAAGAGCCGGCGCGCCGGGGGCGGCCGCTCCGTGGCTACCGCGGACGGCCCCGAGGAGGTTTCCTGGCGAAACATCGCGGAGGCGGCGCGGCGGCTGCAGAGTGGCACGGGGGTGGGGCTCGGCTCAATGGGCGGTGTCTCGGCGCGCCCCGCCTCGTGGGAAGGGCGTCGAGTTTCTTGCAGCCAACGGTCATGAATGCAGCAAGACTGCAGGGTTCCCGTGTTTCCGGATGGTGTGGCCCGGCCTCGTGGACGCGAGACCCTGGCCGGCGCTCGAAAATTGCCGGTCGCTTTCGGCCCCGTGCGGGTCGAGCCCCCCCGGCAACGACGGCTGGCCGTTCTTGGCGCGAGCGAGGGAGGTCGACTTCCCCGCCGCTGCCCCGCTTCAGAACTGTGAGAAGAAATCCCAGATGGCTCGCGGAGCCCCATCCCACTGGGTGTGGTCGCCGTCGAACTCGCACCAATGGACGGGCTCGCCCTCGTCACAGCCTTCGTAGGCGACGCACGGGCTCGGGTCCGTGGCAACGGTGCTCGGCTCGCAGTGGTTGCGGCGGAGGAAGATGTCGCGCGGTTGGTATCCGAGCTCCAGGTCGATGTTCACATCCGAGGATCCGTGGATGCCCAGGAAGGCGATGGGATCGTCTTTCGCCTCGTTGCAGCCGCTGGTCGTCGCGCCGGCCATGGGCGCCAAGGCTCGAAACACATCGCCCATTTCGCACCCGACGGCGACCGACATCATCCCGCCGAAGCTGAACCCCGTGGTGAAGATACGATCCTGGTCGATGCACAAGCCTTCGTTGAAGCGCTCCAGCATTCCGCGAAGAAAGTCGATGTCGGTGTCGTCCTCGTTGAACCAGGCCTCTTCGATCCCCTCCGGCGAAACGAAAATCGCCGATTCGTCCGCGAGTGCCTTCAGCCCGTAGTAGGGGCCCAAGCCCCCGTATGGCCCCGGCTCGCCGGTGACCACGTCCTGAGCGTAGGCGTCTGCCCAATGCCACGCGAAAATCAGCCGATAGGGGTGATTTCCGTCGTAGGAATCGGGAACGTCGAGGACGTATTCGCGCTCGATGCCGTCGATGTCGATCGTGAACCGACCGCTCTCGAGGGGCTCCTCGGCGCCGCAACCCGAGCTGCCACGCCCCGGCGAGCTTCCGCCCCTCCCCGGCGAGATGCCGCCCCCCGACGGGCTCTCGGAAACGCCCCCCGGGGCGTCCCCCGCCGGGCGCCCACCGGAAGAAACCGAGCCGCTGGAGGAAGCCCCGCCGTCCTCGCGGGGGGGCGACTCGCCACCGCCCGCGCTCGACTCGCTTCCCGATGCGCCTTGCCTTGCCGGGGAAGCCGCGCGTTCGTCGGAGCTGCCCCCGCAGCCGCAGGCCAGAGCCACGGCGCACAGCGCGGTGGGGGTCAAAGGGATTCTGCGTGCCATACCGATATCGCCCGGGATACCATGTGCGATGAGGGAGTGCCAGCTCGGGGGAAGGCAGGCGCAGCGCTGTGTGCGCCGCGCTGGGTTGCCGCCTGGCCCGTTCGCAAATGGCGCGGCGCGAGGGAGCGTCGTTGCGCAAAGCCGACGGCCGACTCGGCACGTTGGCAAGGTCGTGGCGCGATGTGCCGATTGCCCGCGACGACCGTCGACTTTGGGTGGGGCGCGCTCTGCTCTGGCGGTCGCCGCTCGCGCCGGGGAGACCCCAGCGGCGCGACCCCGAGGCGCCGGGGCTCGACGGCGCCCGAGGAGAGTCCTGCTGCGCGAAGATTGCGCGCGCGCCCGCCTGCCCTCCTGCGGCAAAGTGCGTCGTCGCCCCGGCTCTTTCGAGCGCCCCCACGGATGCGTGCGTCGCGGGCGGTGAGAGGTGTGTCGACGAAGCCCGTGGCTTCGAAGGAGTGCTCATGAAACCAATCCTGATTGCCTACGCCACCCACGAGGGGCAGGCCCGGCGCGTGGCGGGACATCTGGTATCCACCCTCGGCGGGCTCGGCCGCGCGGTGGAGTGCTGCGACGTGGTGGACGTGCGAGCTCCCCTGCATTGGGAGAGCTACGGCGGGTGCATCCTCGTGGCCAGCGTCCACCGCGGCGAGCATCAGCGCGAGATGGTCGATTTCGTCAAAGGCCACCGGCGCGAGCTCGGGGGCCTGCCTTCGGTGTTTCTTTCGGTGTGCATGGCGGAGGCCGTCGTCGAAGACGCCGCGCACACCGCGCCGGAGCGCGAGCGGGCCGCGCGCGAAGCGCAGACTCAGATTCAGCGCTTCTTCGATCGCACGGGGTGGACGCCCACCGCCTCCCACGCCGTGGCAGGGTCGATCGCCTACTCGCAGTACGGATTCGTCATGCGCCACGTGATGAAACGGATAGCCAGCAAGGCCGGGCTATCCACCGACACGAGCCGCGACCACCAGTACACCGACTGGGGCAAGGTCGAGGATTTCGCTCGGGAGTTTCACTCCTCGCTCGGCCAGGCACCGAGGCCCGCCGAGTGATCGGAGCCCGCGGGGCGAGCAGGCCGCGCTCACGGAGCGCAGGCGCCGTCGGCTCCGCAGCGGCCGCTCAGGCATTCTCCCGAGGCGGCGCAGGGCGGGTCGAGCCCGCCACGGTGGCGCAGAGCGGCTCGAGAAGCGCCAGGCGCTCACCGAACACGTCATCGTTCGGATTGTCAGCGCGCGGCGCCGGGCGCGCGGAGGCGGGCCCGCCCGCGACGCCGAGGAGCGCGTCGGCGCCGCAGCCTGCCGGGTCGGTGCGCCCTCCCGGCAGCACCGAGAGGCTCACAGCTCGAGCGCGAGCCGCAGGCCGAACACGAGGCTGTCGTTGCCGGAGAGGTGCGGCGAAAGCAACCACTGAGCGGTTGCCTGCAGCTGGGCCCAGGCGAGCAGAGTCGCCCGGTACGTGAGCTCGAGCGCCGCCTCGTGCCGCGTTGCCGGGTTTCCTCGATCGCTTTGCCACTCGAGATAGCTCTGGCCGAAGCGAGTCAGCGTGGCGCCGAGGCCCGCGGCGTCGCCTTCGCGACCCAAGGCTCGACCCCCGACGGTGACCCCCAGGTCCGCGTAGGCCAGCGCCGTGGCGCGCCTAGCGGGCAGGGCGAGGGAAGCCTGCGCGAACAGTGTCACGGTCGAAGCCGCACCCGTCCAGGGGGCGAGCTGGCCCTGGGCCACGACGCCGCTGATGCCTCGGGCCGCGCCTTGCTCGGAGAACTCTGCAATCGGCACACGCTCGTGAAAGCCGCTCAAGGAAAGCTGACTGCTCGCGGCGGGTACCCAGCGGGCTTCGGCGAGGGCAATCACCCCCTGCGCTGCGCCGAGCCTCAGATCCGCCGCGTGGCGGCTCTGGGTCTGGCTGCCCGCGTCCGCGTCGTAGAGCCCGGCCAGCAGCCAGGCGGATTGCGAGAGCTGTGCCCGCAGCCGCGCACCCAGCGCGCCGAGCGGGTAGATGGGGGCGGGTACGTTCAGCGCGAAGACCTGCGTAGTGCCGAACCCGCTGTTGATGAACAGCTGCGAGCAGGGCAGCGCCATGAAGTCGTCGTCGATCGCCAGCTGCCCGAGCTTGAGGTCCAGCGCGCCTCGAAGCCAGCGTTTTCCCACCCACGCCGACAGCAGCCGGACCGTGGCGAGCCCCGCGGCGTTGCTGACGCCGCCGGCGTCTCCGACGGCTTCCGTCGAAGGGTTTTTGCCCGAAAGCCACAGCCCTACGGCTCCCATCTCGCCCCCCTCGAGCCATTCGTCCGTGGACAGCACGACCCCGAGCTTGGCGGCTCCGGTGTAGACGACCGCTGGGCGAGTGCCGCCGACCGGGTTTGCCCACGCTTCGCTGAGCGAGCTGGCCTGCAGCTTCAGCCAGCCGGGCAGCCCGAGCCGCGCGTGGGGCATCTCGCGGCTCGAGCCGGCGTTCGGGACGTCGCCCGCGTCGGCGTTGCGGTCACTTTCGGCCGTGCTCGCCGCCGACTGGGGATCGGCGGCGCTTTGGCTCGCCGCCGGGGCCTCGGTCGCAAGTGGCAGGAGCAGGCCAGCGGCCAGCGCGGGCCAAACCCTCCGTACCGCCACGGGGAGGAAACGCGCGACCCGCTCCGTCATCACCGCGGCGAGCATACGCGGCAGGTCGTGATCGCGACAGCGCTCAATCTTCGGCGCACGCGCCGCGTCGAACGTCGCACGTGGCACCGCCGAGGGGCGCGGTGACATTGCCGTTGGCCGGTCTTCCGAGTGGGCCGCGCAGGAATCGGAAGCTGAGCGAGCTCGAGCCGGCGGCGGCGACGGTGATCGACCACGCGGCGCCGATCGGCTTCATCAACGCCCAATTGATCAGGAAGCTCCGCAGATCCGTGAGGGCCAGCTTGACGTTGTGCAATCCCTTGTACGACAGCACGGCGGTCATCACCATCGAGGCCATGGCCGCCAACAGGGGCACGAACACGGTCAGTGCGCGGTGCGCGTCGACATCGTCTCGCTCCCGACGGATCGCTCCCGGTCCTCGGTAGTATTCCGATTCGAGCGCGGAGTCGGCCTCCTCTTGCTCGTGCATCGGCAGCGTTGCCGCGTCGCGAGCCATGCACGCGCTGACCGCGATCTGCTGCAGCTCCGGCATGCGTCCGAAGTCTCTGCGATGCTCCTCCTCGAAGTCCTACTCGCGCCGCTGAGCGAGTCCGAGCCGCGCCTTGGTCGCCCCCAGAGCGACCGCGCTTCCGACGATGGAGTGGGTGGTCGAGCCGGGCCAGCCTTGCCGCGTCGCCGCCGGTAGCCGAAGCGCCGCTGCGACCAGCGCAGACATCATGATCAGCACCAAGTCGAGCGCTTGGAGCTTGGGGCTTTGCATCAGCGCCCCGAGGTCGACGATGCCTTGCCGAATCGTCTCCGTCACGGCCCCCCCGGCGAGCCGCCACCGGGATCCAGGTCGAGCCGTGAGCACGGAATGATCCACGCAAGCCGTCTCGGCTAGCGTGGGCCGTCCACGCGGTCGCACTCGCGGAGAAGAATCGCGGTGGCAGCGGCCGCCGTGGGTGCGGACCCACTTCGACATCATCAGCATCGTCGAAATTTCTCGTGGCTTGCTGTGCGATGAGGTCTTCGGCCTCTGAGCGCTTCGCCCCGAGCGCCCGGTTGCTCCTGCCACACGCAGCGTTCGATCGGATGGCCCGCCGTGTCGCAGGCGCCGCGACCCCGGTCGGGCGCCGCGTCGTCGCGGCGTGCGGCCCGCCAGAGCTCGGCCCCCCTTCAGTCCCGCGCTGCGTTGTGCCAGGGTGGCGCCCCCGTGGTGCCGCCGTGGTGCCGCGGAAGCCGAAGGGTCCCCTCGGGGGCCGCCGCCGAGAGGAAAAAAATCTAGTCATGACTCTGCATCGCCGCCAGTTCTTGATGGTCGCTGGTACCTCGCCCGTGCTGGGCTGCGCCAGCCAGCTCAGCGTCTCGGCACCGCCACCTCCGGCCGGCAAGAAGCTCGGCTTGGCGCTGGTCGGGCTCGGCGGCTACGCCCGGCGTGTCGGAGATGGCCTCGAGCAGTCCGCCTATTGGAACTTGACCGGTCTCGTCACCGGCAGCCCCGAGAAGGTGCCGGAGTGGAGGAAGAAGTGGCCGATCGAAGAGCGCAACGTCTTCGACTATGAGAGCTTCGACCGGATCGCGAGCAGCCCGGACATCGACGCCGTCTACATCTGCTTGCCCAACTCGATGCACGCCGATTTCACGATTCGCGCGGCCAAGGCCGGCAAACACGTCATCTGCGAGAAGCCGATGGCCACCAGCGTGGCGGAAGCCGAGCAGATGATCGCGGCCTGCAGCGCAGCCGGAGTCAAGCTCGCGATCGGCTACCGGCTTCACTTCAACCCATATCACCAGCAGATCATGCAGTGGGGCAGGGAGAAGGCCTTCGGCAAGATTGGCTTCGTGAATGCTACCTTTACCATCAACGTCGGCGAGCCAGGTCAATGGCGGCTCGACAAGGCGCTGTCCGGCGGAGGTCCAATGATGGATGTGGGCATTTACTGTGTGCAAGCGGCTCGCTACGCCACGGGCGAGGAACCGACGGTAGTCACCGCGCAGCTCGGCCCCGTCACGGACCAAAAGAAATTCGACCAGGTCGAGGAATCCATCTCGTGGCAGATGACCTTCCCCAGCGGCGCCTACATGACGGGGCTCGCGGCCTTCAAGCATTACGTCGACGAGCTGCGCATCGGTGCGGCCGATGGCTCCTACGAGCTCGGGCCCGCCTTCTCGTACGGACCCCTTTCGGGAGGGGTGCGGGGCAAGCCCGAGGGGAAGCTCGACTTGCCGAACCATCATCATCAGCAGCAGCAAATGGAGGGCATGGGGCCGCTGTTCCTGAGCCCCGATCCGCTGCCGAATCACATCTCGGGCGAAGAGGGGCTCAAGGACGTGAAGATCCTGATGGCCATCTACGAAGCGGCCCGATCGGGTCGGCCCGTGTCGCTCTGAGCGCGCCGGCGCGGGGCGTCCGAGCGTCCCGCCGCCTCGCGTGGCGCTGGCAGTCGCGGGCCGTCCGTTGCCCCGGGCCGACGCCAGCCCCCGCCGCGGGGGGAGCCTTCGGCGCCGGGGCATTTTCCGTGGCACGAGGCGCGCTCGAGTGCGCTACCGTGGAGACGCTCTCGCGCCGCGGAGCGTCGTCGTCGACGCGCGCCGTCTCGGGCCCCGTCGGAAGCGAGCGGCGAACTACCGCGGGAAAGAACGATTCGATGAAGGCTTCGTGTGCGTGGATGATCTGGTCGACCTGGCTCGGGGTGGTGGTAGCCGCGGCCTGCGGGGCTCCCCCGCCCGCCTCCACGCCCGAGCGGGCTTCCCCCCAGCCGGCTTCCGCCCCGCAGCCGATACCGGCGGGAGCCTTTGCGCTGGTGGAGCAGGGGCAGCCGGTCGCCGTGCTGGTCGATGAGCAGGCCGACCCCGCCGTTCGGCGCGTGGCAGAGAGCTTCGCGCGAGACCTCGAGCGGGTGAGCGGCAGGAGGCCGCCCGTCGCGGTCGATCCAGGCAGCCTCGAGGGGCCGGCAGTGGTGATCGGCGTGGTTGGTCAAAGCGCGGCCCTCGCCGGCCTGGTCGCCTCGGGCAAGCTCGAAGTGGCGGACCTCGAAGGCCAGTGGGAAGCGTTTCGCATCGGCGTCGTACGGGATCCTTGGCCGGGGGTCCCACAGGTGCTCGTCGTCGCGGGCTCGGATCGACGTGGCGCCGTATTCGGCGCATACGACCTCTCCGAGGAGCTGGGCGTCTCGCCCTGGCACTGGTTTGCCGACGTGCCGGTTCAGAGGCGCTCGAGCGCCTATGTCTCCGGGGCGGCGCGCACGGATCGACCCAAGGTTCGCTATCGCGGCTTCTTCATCAATGACGAGGACCCGGCGCTGAGCGGCTGGGCGAAGAAGCGCTTCGGCGGGGTCAACGCGGCCATGTACGAGCACGTCTTCGAGCTGCTGCTGCGCCTCAAGGGGAACTACCTATGGCCTGCCATGTGGGCGCCCAAGGCATTTCATCTGGACGACCCCAAGAGCACCGCGCTCGCCGACGAGATGGGCGTGGTCATGGGTACCTCACACCACGAGCCGCTGACGAGAGCGCAGAGCGAATGGCACCGCAGCCCGGATGATCCCACCACGGGGGGGGCGTGGAACTACGCGACCAACGCCGAAAACCTGCGCGCGTTCTGGCGCCGAGGCATCGAGCGTATGATCAGCAAGCCCGGCGGGGGGAGCTACGAGAGCCTGATCACCATCGGCATGCGCGGTGACGGGGACGAGCCGATGGCGGAAGGCACCGCGATTCGGCTGCTGGAGCGCATCGTGGCGGATCAGCGGCGCATCCTCGAGGAGGTAACGGGCAAGCCGGCGGCGCAGACGCCCCAGGTGTGGGCTCTCTACAAGGAGGTGCAGGACTACTATGATCAGGGCATGACGGTCCCCGAGGACGTGACCCTGCTGTTCTCGGACGACAACTGGGGGCAGATCCGTCGGCTGCCGACCGGTGACCGTGAGCGGGCCGGGGGCTATGGCGTGTACTACCACTTCGATTACGTCGGGGGGCCACGCAATTACAAGTGGCTCAACACGGTGCAGATCGGCAAAGTCTGGCAGCAAATGAATCTCGCGTACCAGCGGGGCGCCCGCCAGATCTGGATCGCGAACGTCGGGGACATCAAGCCGATGGAAATCCCGCTCGATTTCTTTCTGGAGATGGCCTGGGACCCGGAAGCGATGACCCCGGAGGCGCTCGAAACCTACCCAGTGCGCTGGGCAGAGCAGAGCTTCGGGGCCGAGCTCGAGAGCGAGGTCGCCGCGCTGGTCTCGCGCTACGCCCAGCTCGCGGCGCGTCGAAAGCCCGAGCTGATCGACGAGAGCACGTTTGCCATCGGCGAGGTCACGGCGGCGGGTCTGCGCCGAGGCACCCTGGGCGGCTTCGTGGACGAGTGGCGTGCGCTCGTCGAGCGAATGGAGCGCGTCCGGTCGCGCTTGAGGCCCGATCAGCGAGCCGCCTACTTCGAGCTGGTCGAGTTCCCCATTGCCGCCCTCGCGAACCTGTACGAGCTCTACTTCGCTACGGCCTGGAACCGAAGGCTCGCCTCGAGCCACGATGCGCGCGCGAACTACTTCTTACAGCGGGCGGAGGCCGCCTTCGCCCGGGACGCCGAGCTCACCGAGAGCTACCACAGCCTCCTGGGCGGCAAGTGGGACGGCATGATGAGCCAGGTGCACATGGGCTACGTGATCTGGAACGAGCCGACGGAGCAGGTGAAGCCCGCCTGGACGCACGTGGCAGCAGACAAGGCCGTTGCCGCGCAGAGCGCCGAGGTCGTGTTCGTGCCGGCCGAGCCGGCGCTCGCCGGGACGACGCAGCTCGCCGCCACGGCCTTCGAGCGCGCGTTCGATGGCGCAGGGCTGCACTTTCAGGCCATTGAGAACCTCGGCCAATCGGGCGCGGCCATGGTGGCGCTGCCGCAGGGCCAACCGCCGACGAGCGCGGAGGACGGCGTGCGGCTGCAGTACGCCTTCGACGCAGCAGCCCCGGGGGACTACGAGGTGCTGCTCCACCTGGCGCCGACCCTGGATACGCGGGGCGAGGGAGGCATTCGGATCGGCCTGTCCCTGGACGGGGGAGCCGTGCAAACGCTGCGCTCCCACCTCATCCCGACCGCGGGCGCCGCGCGCAGCGAGGAGCAACGGGCTTGGGTGCGGGCGGTGATCGAGAACCGCCACACGGTGTCCGCGCGCTTCGGGGCCGTGGCCGCCGGGCGCCACACGCTCGAGGTTTTTCGCCTGGACGACAACGCCGTGCTGGAACGAATCGAGATCCGTAGGCGCTGACCGCGCTCGGCCGCTCGGGGCACGGCGCGGCGCGAGGTTCGGGGGACAGCGCCCGCGCACGCCCCCCCCGGCCGTGCCTCGCGCGGGGGCGAGAGGACTGGGTCGGCGGGCTGCCGCGTCGATCAGGGGTCTGGCGCTGACTCGCCGAACAGGCTTTGCAGAGGGCAGGCGGGGGGCATGAGGGAGAGCGAATTGATCCAGCCCGCGCGGCAGCTCCATTCTCGGCGAACGATCGAGCGGCCATCGTCCGCGACGCGCGCCTCGACGCTGACCTTCCCTGCGGGCAGATCGATGATCCCGCCCAACCCTTGCCAGTCGGTTTCCTTCGCCGTGGCGCTCGGAAATCCATTGCTGAAGTAGTAGCTCGACCCTCCCGAGTCGCTGAAGAAGCGAACGCCGGCGGCTCGCTCGCCCCAGCAGTTGTAGACGACCATGGCCATCAGGCAGTGGGTGGCCTCCTGCCAATGCGCGCCGTTCGCTCCCATCCACGCCCGCAGATCCCGACGCAGAACCAGGTTCCATTGCCCCTGCAAGGTCGGCCCAGAATCGGGGGGGATCTGCAGGGCCTGGAGCTGCGGCACGATGTCGTCCGCGCCGGGCTGGATCTCGGCTACCCCTTCGAAGTTGGCGGGCAGCTCGAGCGTGACGTAGCCGTGCGCGTCGGGCGTCGTGTGTTCCACGTGCGGATCCGCGCAGTCCACGTCGAGCGCGTGGCAAACCCGGACGCTCACGCCGCTCAGCCCTTTGCCGGTGGTCATGTTGCGGATCCACAGTCTGTACTGGACCATCTGGCTCGGGTCGAGCTCGCGCTTGCCGCCCACGGGCTCCGCCGCCAGGCACGACCAGCGGGACGCGAGCGCTCCCGGGTCGTCCGCCTTGCGCCCCACCGGCGGCCGGCACAGCGCCGAGACGGCCGGCGCCGCTGGCCGGCCCGGCTCGCCGCCGCGCAGCCAAAAGCCCGTGACGCCGACGACTAGCAGCAAGGTGATGCCAAGTGCCCCCGATACGTGTCTGAGCGGCACCGTCACCGTCGTCGGCAGGCGCACGCCGACGGACTCCCCGAGGGTGGTCGAGAGCATCATCGGTGCTTCGCTGCGCCCCGACTCGAGCGGCGCGGAGCGCGCTGCCTGGTGCGGAGCGGCCTGCAGCTCGGCTTCGTATTCCTCGCGCACACGGCTGCTGGCGAAGCTCAGCAGCGCCATGCCGAGCTCGCGAGCGCTGGCGAAACGGTTCTCCGGGCGCAGGGCCATCGCACGCAGAACCAACGCCTCGAACTGGCTCGGCACGCCCGGCTCGAGCTCCGTCGGCTTGGGAAATTCGCCGAGCACCGTTCGCTGCAGGAGAGAGTACAGAGGCGTTCCCTCGTTCGGCCGTCTCCCCGTGACACACTGGTATAGAATCGCCCCGAGCGAGTACTGGTCGGATCGTGCGTCGCAGCTCGACATGGCGAGCACTTGCTCGGGGGACATGAAATGCGGGGTGCCGAGCACGGCGCCGCTGGCCGTCAGGCTCTCGAGGGAGTCGTCCTGGGTCAGCTTGGAGATGCCGAAGTCGAGCACCTTCGGCACGATGGCGCTGCCTACCTGAGAGAGGTAGATGTTCTCCGGCTTCAGGTCGCGGTGAACGACGCCCAGGTCGTGCGCCACCGCGAGGGCGGCGACCACGGGCACGACCAGATCGGCGGTCTTTTGCGCGGGGAGCGGTGCGCTGCGCGAGAGCAGCTGCGCGAGCGTCTCGCCCTCCACGAGCTCCAGCACGAGATACGGTGGATCGCCATCGATGGAGACGTCGTAGACGTCCGCCACGTTGCGATGGTGGATCTTGGCGGCGGCGCGACCCTCTCGCAAGAAGCGTTGGCGCGATTCCTCGGACCGCGAGTAGTGCGGCTTCAGTGTTTTGATGGCGACGCGCTTGCCGAGCTCCTCGTGCACCGCTTCGTACACGTAGCCCATGCCTCCTTCCCCGAGACGCTTCTCGAGGCGATACCGCCCCAGCACGGTCGGCGCGTCGGGGGGCTTGCTTCCTGGAAGACCCTCTTCGGCCATCGCGCCGACTCTAGTCGAATCCGCGGCGGCCAGCCAATAGCGCGACAGGTCTAGCGCTTACGAAGCGGGCTCTCGCCCCGGTGCAACGCGGCACACGGTCCCGAAACGCGCTGCGGCCCTCGGGCTTTTACCGCCTCACGGGTCGGGCTTTCTTTCTCAGAGCAGGTCCCGCGTGCTCGGGCCGAGCCTCCGTTCGACGACGCTCGACGCAGCGCCCGCCCGCTCTTCAGCGGCCCGGCTGCGGCGGGCGGGTGCGAGGCACGTCGTGTTGCAGAACCCCGTCCAGACGAGCCTCAGGCGCCCTCTTCTCGCGGGGCCCGAGGCGCACCAAACGATCCCCCTCCTGCCGAAACCTCCCCCACTGTTTGAAGAACAGGGGCACGCCGGCCGTCGCACATTGCTCGCGCAGATCCCGATACCAGCGGACGGCCTGCGCGGGACCGCGGGCCGCAGCGCCGGACTCTCCTCCGAGCACGACCCAATTGACCTGACCGGCACCGGGCCCGAGGTGTGGTCGCAAATCCAGCGGACCGAGCAGCGGCTCCACCGAAAGGAACCGCAGCTGGCAATCCACCGCGAGCAGGTGCGGCAGCCGCTGCTCTGCCCAGTGTTGGGTTTCGATCGTGCAACCGATCCACACGTTGTCCGGCCAGCGACGGGGGCCGAGCTTGCGGACGTTGTTGGGCCGCTTGGTGAGCAACAGCCAGTCGAGCCAGGGGGTCTCGGCGATCAGGGCGTACAGCGTTTGCAGATGGGGCCGCTGCTCGGCACGACCTTCGAAGACGTCCATCATCGAGCCACAGAACACGCGATGGCGCTCGCCCTTGCGGGCGGCCCGCTCGTTCCAGCGCCGAGGCTCGTTCCAGCGTGCTTCGGGCATGTACCCACGCTGCCCGTCGGGGCCCCACTGCACCGGATGACCGAACGTGCGCGTGCCGAGGCGGCGTGCCAACGAGAGCGCGTAGCAGTGGTCGCACGCGGGAGAAACTTGCACGCACCCCCACCAGGGGTTGAACGTGTATTGCACCCACGGCAGTTTCGTGCGCCCCATCGAACCCTGCAGGGTAGCGCGCCCCGCGGCGCCTGGCTGCTCCGCGGCGGGTGCTGCGAGCCGGGGTCGGGCGGCGGCACGGATCGAGCGGCGGGAGGGGCGGCGACCCGATCGAAGCGGCCGAGCAGACGGTGCTCTCGGCATCGGTCGCCCGGGTCCGGGAGCGGCGGGCGACCGGGAGTGCAGCCCGAAGCGAGGCCCCGCGGAATTTCTGCCGGTGCCCTCCGATTCAGGCCGCGACGAATCGACCGGCCGCGCTCGTGATCGTGCGCCGCGCGAAGCCCGACAGCCCTCGCGTCTCGCCCCGGAGGTGCGGGCGTTCCGGCCGCCCGCCGCTCTCTCGTTTCCACTCCGCGAATCGCCCCGCCCTCGAGGTCGCCAAGGTCGGTTGGCCAGCAAGGCTGAGCCACCTCGCTGTCGCGGTCGGGAGCGCACCTGACTCTTCGAGTCAGACTGGCAGTAACTAGCCCGGTCCGAGGGCCTGGCGCCGGTGCCCGCGCAACCACCGCGGAGTCGATCGTGCCGCGCTCGCTCGCCCCCTCGCCTTTCGCTCCGCGCACGGTCGGGGGCCTTGTTCGTCGTCTGCGCTCGGACTGGTGGCGTGCCGCTCGCGCCTACCGCGGTGGCGCCGGCGCAATCAGCGCAGGGCTCTGGCCTGCGCCGAGAGGCGCTGGGAAGGGGCTGCCGAGCAGCGCTGCGCGGTGGACGCAGCGGGCTATCCGACCGTCGAGGCCCGCAGCAGCGCGGTGCTTTGCGAGACGCAGCCGGCGGGTCGCGGTGTCGCCACGTGTGTGGCCGACTAGATGACCTGCCGAGGCGCGGAGCGGTTCACCCGTAGCTCGGGCGTTGCGAGCCCGAGCAGGCGGCCTGAGCCCCGCTGGACGTCTGCGCAACGCGTTCGCTATGCAACCAGACGCTGGCCCGAGCGGGCCGCGGAGAGCTCACCCGGCGGCGATGGGGTCGTTCGAGTGAGGCTCGACGGCGGTGAGGTGACCAGCTGCGTCGGGGCGGCTTTGCCAGCCCCGGGAATTGCGTTGCCAGGGCGCCACGCTCTCCCGCTGCCGCCGGGCACCGCGCCCTCGCCGCCCAAGCGACTCGGGTCGGGGGGGCCGGCGCAATGCTCGCGCAATTCGTGCGCCACGGCGATGTGCACGCTCGCGAGGAGATCGCTCGGGCCGCGGCATGGCGCGCAGGACCCCGCTCGGGGGCTAGAAAAACGCTCTCGAGCCGGCATTTGCTGCCATTGTTGTCGCCAGCCGTCGCGCCCTCGGGGTCGAGCCGCGGGGGCGGCAGCGCCTCGGGAGAATAATGAAACGATGACCCACGATTCCTCCAAGCTCGTCGAAGAAGTCATGAGCCGCGACGTCGCGACGCTCGAAGAGAGCGACCTCGTGCTTCACCTGCTCGATACCATGAAGGCCATGAAGTTTCGGCACATGCCCGTGGTCGACGAGGACCGCCTCATCGGCTTGCTCAGCGAGAGGGACGTTCTCGCGCTGTCCGCGAGCAATTTGCTCCCGCACGCGGACGAGCAGGACAAGCAGCTGCAGGCTCGTACTCGCGTCGCCGACGTGATGGTCACCGAGCTCGCGACCGTGTCGCCCAAGACGCCGCTGATCGAGGCCGCGCGCCTCATGCTCGATCGCCGTCTGGGCTGCCTGCCCGTGGTCGACGA
Organism: Polyangiaceae bacterium; assembly: GCA_050299315.1. GTDB lineage: Bacteria > Myxococcota_A > Polyangia > Polyangiales > Polyangiaceae > SZUA-265. The sequence goes on along the minus strand of JBNKVS010000088.1, from coordinate 153,425 downwards.
GCACAATGCTCTCGTGGGCATTTTGACGAGCAGTGATTTGGTGGCCGTCGTGGCCCGGCGCAAGTAGCGGCGGCGGCACCCTCGGCAGGGCTAGCCCGGTCGCGGCAATCAACTTGATTGCCGCTCTAGGAGACGAGCGAAAAGCGGGGTCGGCTGATCCGCGTTGCGCGGCACCGTGGGCAGCGCCCGGGGCGGGCGGTGCGCTGCCGACCTTCGAAGGCAAACCCGCACGCCAGGCACCGCGAAGGCTCGACCTGCAGCCTCTCCGGGCTTCGCGCGAGGCTTCGCATCAGCTTGTCGAGCGCCATCGACACTTCCTTCTCGGAAGCCGAGATGGAGACGGAGAGCTCTGCCAGTGTGCGCGGCGCGCCGTCCGCGAGGGCTCGACGAAGCTCCTGCACGAGCGTTCGCTCTCGGGGTTGCATGAACGCTGATCTCGTCAGGCCCGCGTGCTTTCGCAACCGGGTGCGCGCGCAGCGGCCGCGATTGCGCGTCGGCGAGCCGACGAGACCCGTGACGAGCCGCCGCGCTCGTTCGAGGTGCTCGCTCGCCTCCTCGGGGCTTGCCGCGAAAGGGACTGATCGCCGTATGGGTCCGCCCGCCTGCAGACGCGTCCGGCGATGCCGCGAGCGCTGCCCGAGGAGGGGCGAGAGAGCGGCTGCTGGCGCCTGACTAGCCCTGCCAGTTCACGGTTGCCCAGCCGCGTGCGGGGACCTCGACGTGCACGAGCGTTGCGCCGAGGGAAAGTGTCGTGGGGGCGGACTCGCCGCCTTCGTTGAATAGGATCGTAACGAGGCTGCCGTCGGGGTTTCGAAAGGAGAGGGCGTCGCCGCCACGGGTCGGCAGACGCACCGCTCCTGGATCTACGTACTGTCCGACGTGGCGAAATACGTAGTAGGCCGGTGTGACGCGAAGTTTTCTTTCCTGCTTGTCGACGGTGAGCAGCGCGTTCTGTGGCCAGGGCCGCTCCTCGTCGAGGTTGAAGCCCCGGGTGTCGAGGACCATGTTCCAGGCGTTGTACGCGTTGGCGCCGGCTTCGATCCACTGCTTGATCAGGCTCCACGACTCTTCGGCGTAGGCGTGGTTGTTGGGGGCGCGATCTGCCAAGAAATTCCCTCGGTGAGCGTCCTCGGGGCTCGTCGCTCGCTCTCGGAGCCAGGGGTAGTTGCCGCATCGGTGTTCCGTTTGCATGACGAGAAAGCCGCTGTCGGCCAGCTCGCGGGCGCGCGATAGCGTTCCCCATTGCAGTCCCACCCCGCGGATCAGCTCTCGCCCCCCCGCGGAAAGTCCGGACCAGTAGGCATCGAACGTTCCTCCATTGGAGAGGGTGCCGTACCAAATTCCGGTCTTCAGCCCCGCCGCCGCAATGGCGGGCGCCAGGTGCTGCTCGACGAAGGTTCCGAGCGTGACGGCGGCCTGCGTCGTCACCCCATCCGCCGTGGAAGGGCCCCAGGCGCAGCTGGGGTAGGCTTGCGAGTAACCCGGTTCGTTCTGAGGTTGGACGTGGTCGATTGGGATCTGGTGGCTCTCGTACCCTTGGATCCACGCGACCAGGTAGCTGGCCATCTCGGGCATGTACCGGGGGTCGAGGCGGCCCCGATCGTACTGTCCGTTCGTCTTCATCCAGGGCGGCGGAGTCCATGGGGATCCCCAAAATTTGATGTCCCCTTTCACGGCCTGAGCCGCCTTGAGGTAGGGGATCAGGCGAGCTTCGTCGCGAGCCAGGCTGAAGCGAGATTCCGCATCGGGGCCCGGTCTGTCGTCGAGCGTGTAGCGCTGCAGGGCGAAGTCGCTCGCGCCGATCGGGATGCGCCCCCACGTCAGACCGATTCCTTCGGTTCGGTCGAAGAGCAGCCGCAGCGCCGCTTGGCGCTGTGGCTCGCCGAGCGCCTGGAGCGCATCCCAGCCGGCCTCGTTGAACGTGCCGCCGAAGCCGTGCCACGTTTGCAGCGGGTGCTCGAGGTCGACGACCACGTCCGCAGGTCCGGTTCCCGCGGTGGGCTCTCCGACGACCCAATAGGCGCCGGGGCCAGAGGTCGTGAGCGCGGGCTCGGGCGCGGCGGGCTCGTGGCCCCGGTCTGCGGCGTTCCCCTGCGCTCGGCCCGGGGTGGATTGGCTGCTGGCCGGCGTAGCGCTGGCCCGGCTGGCAACTCTCGAGGGCTGCGTGGCGGCCCGAGCTGCGCTCGTCGACTGGGCCTCGTCCGGCCCTTTCGCCGCCCGGCAGGCGACCAGTAGCGCAAGGGAAAGGCTCGTGACTCCGAGCGCGAGCGGGCTCGGGGCGCGGAGCTTTCTGGTGGTGCCGACCGGGCGCGAGCCACCTCCGGGGTCGGACGCCAAGAGCCCGCCGACGGACGGGACTCGGGTCGATGAGCTACCGAGTGGCGGGCGAGTCATCGATGAGCCACCGCTCGAGGAGTATCTGCCGGAGGGCTCGGGTGCGCAGGCTTTGCTTCTCATTGCCGATAAGGAAGGGCTTCGTGGCCACGCTAGGCGCGAGCCGAAGAGATCGTCAAGTAAAACTCCGGGCAATCGAGAGCACACGTGCCTCGTCTTGCTCGAATCGCTGCGCCTTGCCCTCTCGGCAACGCTTCGGCGTCGAGGGGGATGGAGGCTCTCGCGCAGGGTCAGCCTGCGCCGCAGGAGCCATCGGCGCGCGGGCCCGGGCTCGCCGAGAGGAGCGCGGCGTCGACGGCGACAGCACGCCCGGCGGCGCGCCCTCTTCCATCGGCTCGACGCAATCCGGATCGAAGGCGATCCGCTTCGCACGGCCGGGCCGTGAGGTGATGGGGTGCAGGGTCTTGCGGTCGGCACTTCGATGAGCGCGTGAGCGGTGTGGTGCCGGGGTCAGTTTCTGCTTGCGAATCTCCTCCGTGGTGACAGTGTCGAGGTCGCCACGTGGAGGTCGCGTGGCGGGCGGAGCTCATCTTCCGCCTCGTCCGGGGGGGGAGTCGCGTGCCAGCGGCTGGCGGGCTCGTGTGAGGGAAGGAACAACCGAATGTCGAAGCAACGTCGCGGCGCGTGGCGCCGCCGCTCATTGCCTGTGCTCGCCTTGGTCGCGAGCGCCAGCGCGCTCGGAGCCGCATCCAGCTGCTCTCGCGACCAGCAGACCGTGTTGAAGGTCGATGCGGAGGCGGCGCTCGGGCGGGTGCAGCTCACGTTGACGGCCGTTTCGGCCAACGAGGTGATCTATCGGCTGACGAATGCCACGTTCGTCATCACGAGTCGCACCACGGGCGAGCAGGTGTCGGTCGACACCGACGACAACCCGGAGGTGGGGACGCTGCTCGTCGAGCTGCAGGCGGACCGCTACGACGTCGAGCTCCAGGGGGGATGGGTGCTTCGGGTGCTCGACGGCCCCGTCCCGTTTTCGGCCCGCCGCACTCGAACCGTGGCTCCCCGCAAGGGGCTCGAGAGCGGGAGGGCTTTGGCCGTGGACGCGGGCTCCTCCCCGCCGCCGCCTCCCGTGGGCCGTGTCGACGCGGAGCTGATCAGTGACAACCCCGTCACCGTGACGATCGAACCGGAGGCGTTGGAGACGGTGAGCTTCTTGTTCCGGGCTGCTGGCGACGTGCTCGAGGCGAACGCCGGCGCGCTCGGTATCGGCATCGAGGTCCTCGACGAGGTCGTCCCGGAGCCGCCCGGCGGCGGCTGCGACGACGAGTTCGAGCCGAACGACACTCCGGAAGAGGCGGCCCCGTTGACCGTTTCGCAAGGGGCCTCCGCTCTGCTCTGCGCCTCGGACGTGGACTTCTACGTCTTCGACCCCGGGGTGGAGGAAGGAGACGCGTTCGCCGTTACCGTGGGATTCTCGCACGCCAGCGCGGACATCGACGCGGTGCTGGCCACGTTGGATCTGCAGCCGGTGGCGTTCGGCAGTTCGGTGACGGACAACGAGGTTCTCACCGGCGTCGCGACGGGCGAGGCCTTTCTTCTGCAGGTGTTTCCGTTTTCGATCGGCTCCCAGCCAGTACCTTACACGGTGGCGGTTGCCGAGGCGGGACCGGCCGGAGCCAACTCTTGCTGTGAAGCGGCGCCGACGCCGGGATGCAGCGACGAGGCAGTGGCGGCGTGCGTCTGCGAGCAGGACCCGTTCTGCTGCGCGGCGCAGTTCGACGAATCTTGTGTTCAACGAGCGGTGGTGTGTGGCGCCGCGTGCGGCGCACCCCCGGAAAGCAATTGCTGTGAGGCCAGCGACGTGCCGGGGTGCACGGTGAGCGAGGTGCACACCTGCTTGTGTGAGATCGACTTCGGTTGCTGCGTGAGCGGCTTCGACGAGATCTGTGTTGCCCAGGCCATCGCGAGCTGCGGAGCCCAGTGCGACGTGCCTCCGCCGGAGAGTGACTGCTGTGCTGCCAGCGAGGCGCCCGGTTGTACCGTGCCGGAAGCCTCCAGCTGTGTGTGTGACATCGATCCATACTGCTGTGTGGTATCGTTCGATGAGAGTTGCGCTGCGATCGCCACGAGCCAGTGCGACGTGGGTTGTAGTGGTTGAAGGCAGGAGGCGATCCATGTTGACGAAAACCGCACGTTCCTGTGCCTGTGCGCTGTTGCTCGCTGCTTGCGGGGAGAGCACCACCGAGCTGGATATTTCCTTGGGGGCTGCCGAGCAGCCGATCATCGGGGGGCTCGACGCGGCTTCTCCTTTTTGGAACCACACGGGCGCGCTGGCGCGCCTCGACGAAGCGTTCGGCGACCGCTTCACCTTCTGCACCGCGACGCTGGTCGGGCCCGAGACGCTCGTCACCGCCAAGCACTGTGTCGACCTGCTGATCGATTTGGCCGGCTTCTCGGATGGCTCGATCGTCTGGTCCGCTGGTCCGGATGCGAAGGAGCCGGTCGAAGAAGTTCGAATCGTCGCTGCCGAGCGAGCTCCTTCGGACGAGGGCGGGTTCATCGGGCGGGGTCAGGACGTGGGCGTTCTACACTTGGAGGGCCCCTCCTCCTTCGCGCCGGCGAGGTTCGCGCCATTCACCGGCGATCTTCTGGGGCAGCGCATGGTCACGCTCGGCTACGGCGCCTTCTCGGCTGCCGGAGCCTCCGACGAGACGCGGCGGATTGGTCGGGAAACGGTCTCGGCGCTCGAGGGGCGTATCTTCGAGGCCATGATGGGGGACTTCGAGAGCTTCGCGGAGTGGTTCTTCACGGGCAGCACCACCGACGAGGACATTCTCGCGCAGATCGACCCGGTCGATCGGGAATTTTTGGCCGAGGAGTTCGACGCGCAAGTGTTGCTCCCGCAGTACGAGGCCGTGACCGGGCTGGGGCCGGGTGATACGCAGAGCTGCAACGGAGATTCGGGGGGCCCGCTCGGGCTGATTGACTCTTCCGGCGTTTTCTCGACCTTTGGCGTCGTCTCCGGCGGCCTGTTTTCGGCTCGGCAGACCTGCGATTTCGGGACGGTGTTTGCCACGTTCGGCCCGGACGTGGTCGATCTTCTCGAGCGAGAGAGCGCGTGGGAGGATCCTTGTGGAGAGGTTCCGACGGAAGGCATCTGCGTGGGGACGGTGCGTCGCGTGTGTGACACCTCTCTCACCGAGGGGCGAAGGGAGCTCGTTTCCCAGGATTGTGCGGACGACGGACGGCTCTGCGTCGAGACGAGCCTGGGCGCCCTGTGCGGCAGCCTGCCCGGTGCTGCGGGAGCGTCGGGCTCCGGCGAGCAGGCGGAGGCGGGCGACGCCGAGGCCACCGCGGTCGTCGAGGGCCTGATCGAGCAAGGCTCGGAGGCCTTCTTGCCGGCGGTGGCGCGCGTCGCTCCCTGGCGCTGACGGGCCGCGGCGGCGCATCGCAGGCATTTCCGTGCGACGTACCGCCCCTCCTTCGGGCGCTCGAGCCGCGGGCGCGTGGGGTCGGCTGCGTCGGGGCCCCTGCCGACCGGGATCGATGCGATGGCTCCCGGCGGGGGGGGCGGTCGGCTACCGGTGGGTGACCGATCATGAGAGGGGCCCGGGCGACCTACGCGCTGTGAGGCGGCGCGGCGGCGGGCCCGCGATGCGTCGCGCCCGGCGGGCGACCCCGCTGCCCGCATTTTCGGGGCATCCTCGGCGCCATGTCGAAAATGGGCGACCAGCAACTGACCGAGGTGACCGCGCGAACACTCGGCCACTACGAAAAGCACGCCGAGGATTTCTGGTTGGGTACCCGCGACCACGATGTTTCCCAAAACCTCGACGCGCTCCTCGCCGCTTTGCCCGAAGGGCCCCAGCGCATCTTGGATCTGGGGTGTGGCCCGGGTCGTGACCTCGCGGAGCTGCGGCGCCGGGGGCACGTGCCCGTCGGCCTCGACGGGTGCGCCCGCTTCGTTCGAATGGCGAGGCGTCAAAGCGGGGCTGAAGTGCTTCATCAAGATCTCCTGCGCCTTCGCTTGCCGCCGAGCTCCTTCGACGGCATCTTCGCCAACGCGAGCCTCTTTCACGTCCCGCGCCAGGAGCTGGATCGCGTGCTCTCGGAGCTCCGCGCCTGCCTCCAGCCAGGCGGCGTTTTGATGTCGTCCAACCCGAGGGGAGACGACCGGGAAGGCTACGTCGGCGAGCGCTATGGCGTCTTCTACGCCGATGACACCTGGTGCGAACGTGTACGGCGCGCCGGCTTCGAGCTCGTCGAGAGCTTTCGCCGCCCCAGCGGTCGACCGCCGGGCGAGCAAGCTTGGTTGGCGAGCGTGTGGCGCCGCCCCCACGCGGACCCGCTGCACGGCCCGGGGGAAGCCGTGCCAGCGGCGAGGTGACGCGCCGTTCGCGCCGCGTCGTCAGCGCAGCACGACGGATCGCTCGCAGGTGAAGCGCACGGACACCTCGGGCTCGTCGCCGGCGGCGTTGATCGCCGAGCACGCTTCGGGGCAAAGGGCGATCGCGCCTTGTTCCACCAGGAAGGCATCCGCGCCGCAGTCGGCTCGAGTGGGCGCCTGCCGCAGCGTGCTCGGTTCCGTCATGGTGGGCAGCAGGTAGTCCACCTCCACGTGGTCGAGCTCCAGAACGCGGTTTGCGGGGGGCTCCGGGATCGGAAAGCGGCAGTGGACTCCGGAGCGACGCAGCACGTCTCGCGCAATGTGGTCGAAGACCGTATCGTAGAGCTCGACTTGGCAAATCGGAAACCGCAACCCACCCGTCAGGCGGCTGAGGCGCTGATACTCGAGGCCCGGGTTGAGCACTCGCGCCGAGTCGCTGCGACAGCGCAGCGCCGTGCGGGGCTCGTCTGGCGCGTACGCGTCCCAGGCGCCCTGCTTCTCGCGGATGCCGACGATGCTGTGGAAGACGAAGCCCGGACCGCCCGGGTCTGCTCCGAACTGAAGCGGCGCGAGCCGGTGGAGTTGCTCGATGAAGGCCTCTGCCTGCATCGCGGCATCGTCGTCCGAGAGAAGCAGAAATACCTTCTTGGATTCTTGCCGCAGCCAGCGTGACCAGCCGGTGTCCGTCAGTCCATAGGTGGTGTCCGGAGCTGCGTAGGTCTGCAAGATCCGGTCGAGCGCGTCGTTGCTGCCGATGCTCGCGCTGTAGTGAAAGAACCGCTCCGATAGGCCGGGCTCGGCAGCCGGGCAGCTCGCGAGCGAGCTCAGCGGGGACGTGACGCAGATCGACGTGCTGTCTGGTCCGGGGGTTGCGAACGGGTTTTCGCGGTGCCGGGAGAGCAAGATGACGCGATAGTCACCCTGCCCAGTCTCGAGAATGCTCGCGAAGTTGTCGTTGATGTTCGCCTCGACCGCCTGGAGCTCCTCTCCCATACTGCCGGAGTTGTCGACCACCACGACGATGTCGATGGGCCCTGGCCGTAGCCGTGCGGGCGCTTGGGCCACGTCGCACACCTCCCCGGGAGTGTCGCTCTGGTCGAGAAGGTCGTTGCCGAAGCTCACCGGCTCCAGCCCTCCTTCGATGTCGGCGTCCACCTCGATGGAAGCCGGGCTCTCCCCGCAGGCGAGGGTAGCGACCGCGGCCAAGAGCAAGCAGGTCGACACGCTCCGCGTCGCCGAGGCGCGCGCCTCGCCAACCTTCGCCAGGCTCTTGTTGGAAACGAGGGTTCGCAGAGCCAGCACCATCAACAGGATGGGGGGCGATCCCGGGGGAGGCAAGGCGGCGTATCTCAGGAGCCGGGCGCGTCCGTGCCGCGTGTGCGCACCGGGTGCTGCGCGGGCGGCAACCGTGTACGCATGCAGCCTGGGTAGCCCGAGACCCGAGAAGGACGCCGCGTGCCGACCTCGAGCCCGCGTGTTACACTGCGCGGTGTTTCATCATTGGCTCGCTTCGGGCTGCGACGAGACGGCCTCGCTTCAAAGTTCCGCCGTGCCGACTCGGTTTGGCGGGGGCGCACGCCTTCGCAGCGACGACGGCTCGCCCTCGCGCGCGGCGTGGGCCCTCGCTCTCGTCGGCCTGGGGGTAGCCTGTGGCAGCAGGCCGGTGCCCCCGGACGAGGCGGTTCGTGCGTCGCGCTCCGGCAGGGCGCAGCCAGGGGGGGCGAAGGAGCCGACGGCCGTCTCCGAAGGCGATCTCGAGCCGGCCTCGACGGGAGGCTCTTCGCCCAGCGCCGCGACCGCCGCCGAAGACGACCGGGGCGCCATGCCCGCCGAGTCGTCCGTACCGAGTCGCGACGATTCCCTGCGGGACGTCATCGTGGGGCCGGAGGGGCCGCCTTGTGACGCCGTCGCAAAAGTTTTTCAGGTCAGCTGCACTCGGGGCGGGGACTGCCACGTGGGCACCGGAATCGGCGATTTCGCCGTCGGGTCCGCTCAGGCATTTGCGTACGTCGGCAAGCTGCCGAACCTCAACAGCCCCGGCTGCGGCAAGATGATCGACCCCGACAATCCCCTCGAGAGCCTGATACTGACGAAGGTCACGGGGGACTACCCCTACGAGCCGGACGATTGCCGCACCCTGATGCCGCCACCGTTCGGCGGAGTCACCGACGAGCAGATCGCCTGCCTGGAGAGCTGGCTTTGGCAGTTCCGGCGCTGAGGCGGCATTTCTTCAGCCGACTCGCCCGATCGTTCGCGAGAACGCCGCGAGCTGCAAGCTGAGCGGAGTGCGGCTCGGCGCCTGTTGCGTGGCGCGAGGGGTGCATTTGGCGAGCCCGGGGCCATTTTCCCGAGCGGCCCGCGAGCGAGAAAGAGCTGCCCCCTCCGTCAGCGGGTCGGGCAGGGTGCACTGGCGGAGTAGCTCCGCGCGCGCGGCCGGCTCGAGGCGATCGAGCAGCCGCGAGGCGGCCTCGGAGGACTGGCGTACGGCGGCGAGAACAGCGAGATTTCGGTTGCGATTCGACATGCTGGCCCGCCCGTACTCCCGCGGATCTCGGCGGGCCAAGTTTTCGGGGCGAAACCCGTTCGGGCCTTTCCACCCCCAGCACGCCCGCCGAGCCAAACGCCACCGGGCCCCCACTCCTGCCTGCTCGATCCCGTCGGTCGTCGGCTTCGAGCCCACCGCGCGAGAGGGGGGAAGCCGCGGAGTGCAGCGATCGCCCATCGCTGCGCGGCGCGCGATTGCTCGCTCCGCGCGCTCGAGACGCTGGGGGAGAGCGGAATCGGCCCGCGTTGCTTCGGCGGGTCGCCCGGGGCAGGTCCGGCGGCAGGAAAGACCCCATGGGGCGGTTTTGCGCGGTGGCCAGGTGTTTGGGAGCGTGGAGCCGGACTTTTGGCAAACGGAGCGCGGGGCGCGCGACCAGCCCGTCCACGGGCGCCCGGTGTTTTGCGGCAACCATCGATCGGCGGGCTCGAAGCGTTCGCCCCGGCCGGGCTATGCTCGCGGCGCTCGTAGCAGGGGGGAGATGAAACGAAGGAAGGCGAACACTCGTGGGAAGGCGAACACTCATGGACCCATCGACGAACTCGCGCTCGATTGCCGGCTTGCTCCCGGCGCTGGCGCGCCGCGCGGCCGGCGCGCGGCGGATCCCCCCGCGGGAGGGCTGGCTCGCGCGGCTCATCGGGTCCCTGGTGCTGGCGGTCGCGTGTGGGGACGAGCCCGCGGGGCAGGGCTCGCAGCCGATGGGGTTCTCCAGCGACGCGGCGCCTGGCCCCGAGGCACGGCCGCCCGCCGATGAACCGAGCTCGGACCCGAGCGCTGCTCCCGGGGGGCCCGCGGCGGTCGAAGGCCCCGCGGGCCCCGCCCTCGACGGACCGCGCGAGGAAGCGCCTGGGGAAGAGGCTTCGGAACGAGGTTCGCCGTTGGTGGTCATCGACGCCGGCGCGTTGAGAGGTGCCTCCGCTGGCGGCGTCGACCGCTTCCTCGCCATTCCCTATGCAGCCCCCCCTTTGGGGCCGTTGCGCCTGGCTCCGCCCGTGCCGCCCGAGCCATGGGAGCAGGAGCGGGATGCGACGCAGGCGGGGCCGACCTGCCTTCAGCCGGCCGCCGTGGTCGGCGGCATCGGTGGTGATGAGGATTGTCTGACGCTCAACGTGCATCGCCCCGTCGGGCGCAGCGCGGCCGATAGCCTGCCGGTGATGGTCTGGATCCACGGCGGCTCCTTTCGGAGCGGGGCGGGCTCGATCTACGACCCGAGGCGACTCGTCACGCAAAACGACATCGTCGTCGTCACGGTCAACTACCGGCTGGGAGCTCTGGGGTTCCTGGCGGCGCCGGCCCTGTCGAGCGAGTCGCCCGAAGGGCTCTCGGGGGACTACGGCCTGATGGATCAGCTCGCGGCGCTTCGCTGGGTGCGCGAGAACATCGCAGCGTTCGGCGGCGACCCGGAGCGGGTGACCGTGGCGGGTCAGTCGGCGGGCGGCGCCTCCGTGTGCGCGCTCCTGGCGTCGCCCCGTGCGGAAGGGCTCGTCGCCGGCGCGATCATCCAGAGTGGGAGCTGCGCTTCGGGGTTGCTCGAGGCCGCGGAGAGCCAGGGCACGCTGCTCGCCGAGGCCCTCGGCTGCACGGACGAGGCCAGCGTGGGCAGCTGCTTGCGCGAGATCCCCGCGGCGCAGCTGGTCGCCGCCGGGGCGAATGCGGTGTTCGGTCCGGTCGTGGGAGGGGGGCTGTTGCCCAGTCCTCCCGCACGAGTCGTGCTCGAGGGGCAGCAGCTGCCGGTTCCCGTGCTCGTCGGCGGCGTGCGGGACGAAATGAAGGGCTTTGCCATCTCCGAATTCCCGCTCGAGCCCGACAGCTACCGAGAGTCGCTGGCGATCTACTTGCCGGGCCGCTCCGTCGACGAGATCGTCGAGCGCTACCCCCTCGGGGCTTATCCGGACGCCTACGCTGCGTTCAGCGCCGTACTGAGCGACAGCGGATGGTATTTCGGTTCGCTCGGCGGCTGTGTCACCTCGGCTTTGGCCGGCATGCTATCGGCTTCCACCGCGACGTACGCCTACGAGCTGGAGGATCTCGAATACGTCTGGTCGACCTCGCTGAGCCCGACGCCGCTGCCCCGCGGGGCCAGCCACTCCTCGGATCTCTCGTTTCTCTTCGACACCGTCGGCGTGCAGTTGAACGAGCCCTTCGGCGCGGCGCAACAGGCTCTGGCAGACCAGATGGTCGCCGCCTGGGGGGCCTTCGTCCGCAGCGCGGATCCGAGTGTGCCGGGCGCCGAAGCCTGGCCGCAGTACGACGTGGAGAGTCGGCGCGTGCTGCGCCTCGAGCCGAACGCCGTGCGGGTCGTCACCGACTTCCAGGAGCGCCACCACTGCGACTTCTGGCAGACCCCGCCGCCTGCTCAGCCGTCGGACGCCGACGCGCCGTGAGGGCGGCGCCGAGGGCCGTCGTGCCGCTCGAGCCGAGGGCGGTTCGGGCGGGCGGGGCCCGGCGGGCCGAACGCGGTCCCCGCCAGGGTCGCTTGGTGCAAGCCGTGCCGCGGCCTGGGGGCGAGGTGGCTCAGCGCGGGCGGGTGGCGCGCACGACGTACTGCAGGGGGAGGTCCTCGTCTTCCACGATGGCCGCTTGCAGGCCGCCCTCCGCGAGCTCATCGCGCACCTGCTCCGCGGGCAAACGGAAGCGGGGGGGGGGCCCGTGGGGAGAGTCGGCCGCGTAGTCGACGACCCAAACCGACCCGCCCGGCTCGAGCTGGCGCCGGAGCCTGTCGGCGTATTGTCCGCGGTCGTCGAGGTGGTGCCACGTGTTCACGATCAGAAAGCAATCGACACTTTCCTGATCGAGGCCGGGGTCCTGCGCGGCGACGGTGCGCGCTCGGACGTTGTCGAGCCCCGCCTCGCGGGCGCGGCGCTCGACGTGCTCGACCATGGCGGGCTCCACGTCCAGCGCCCACACCACGCCCTGCGGGCCGACCGCTCGCGACAGGTGGGGAACGAAGTAGCCGGTGCCGGTGCCCACGTCGGCAACCACGTCGCCGGCGCGGAGCGCCAGCAGGGCGAGGACTCGCTCGGGCCGCTGCCACTCGTCTCGCGATGGGTCGTCGAAGCGCTCGGCGTGGCGGGCGACATCGGAAAAGTCGTGGTGCATCCCCTGGTGCGGGGGATGGGAACTGCCCTCGCGGGCGCCGGCCTCCGACGCGGCGGCGCTCTGCCCGGCGGCAGGGGCGCCCGGGGGCTGGGGCTCCGCCGCTCCGGGCGGGTGCCGGCAAGCGGCCAGTGTCGCGGCGATCAGCACCCACCGACGGGCACGTTTCACGGGTTCCATGGATCCGGGTTCATACCATGCCAGGGCCGCGCGCGGGGGCCCGGGGGGCAGGCGTCGCCGGCGCACGCACGCGGCCGGGGTCGCGGCGGCGGCTTTCCTTTCAAGCGCGCTGCGGCGGCGCGCTCGGGGCGGCGCGATAGCGCGTGATGCGAAGCAATGCCGGCAGGAGCAGGAGGTCCGCCAGCAGGGCGCTTCCCATTGCGAAGGCACACAGCAGCCCGAAGTGGCGGGCGGGCAAGAAGTCGCTCGGGACGATGGCGGCGAAGCCGGCGCCGATCACCAGTGACGACACCACGATGGCCCGTCCGGTGCGGCGCGCCGTGGACGCGACGGCCCCAGCCTGCCAGGAATGCAGCACGTGCAGAGTGTCGTCCACCGCGATGCCCAGGGCGACCGAGGCCGTCATCGAGGTCCCTACGTCGATCGGGATGTCGAGCAGGAACATCAGTAGAAAGCCCAGGGCGACCGGCAACAGGTTCGGCACCAGGGCGGCGAGCGCCACGATCGGGGCGCGCACCAGCAGCAGCAGGATCCCCTGCATGCAAAGCACGCCCAGCAGCATGCTCCGCGCGAGCGTTCCGAGCAGCAGGCTCTGTGTGTGCAGGAGCAGCGAATAGTTGCCGGTCGCGTCGAGGCGCAGCGCTTCGCTCGCGGGCTCGGAGCCCGGCCCGGATGCCAGAGCGCCGCGCGCCGAGGCCGGGTCGCGCGACGGCACCCAATTTCGGAACGAGCGTCGCGCCGCCGACTCGTATCGGTCCAGCTCCTCGCCACCCACCGTGGGCAGCAGGAGCGTGAACCGTCGGGCGCCATCGCGCGCGGCGTCGGCGCGGATGACGGCTCGCACCCCGTCGATTTCCCGCAGCTCTCGCTCGAACGCGCCGAGCGCGGCGGCTCGCTCGACCAGCGCGTGCTCCGGGCCCCGTGCCACCAGCTCGAGCGAGGCGAGGCCGACGCCCGCACGCTCGAGAGCCTCGTGGTCGCGCCGCAGCGCGTGGTCCTTGGCGAGGTAGTGAATGGCGTGCGGGTCGGTCGTGAGCTGGGTCGTGGACCAAGCGCCCACGCCGAGACCGAGCACGCCCAGGGCCGTGGCGAGCCAGGCGTGCCGGCTGCCTGCAACCATCAGTCGCTCGGCCCCCCGAGCGAGCAAGCTCGGCCTCGTTCGGGCTTCGTCCGAGCCCGGCGGGGGGGCGCGCCGGGCCGATGGACGCGGGCGCGCCCAGGACAAGAAAGTGGGAACGACGAGCAGCACCAACGGCATCCCCAGCGTCACCGAGCCGGCCGCCACCCAACCGAAGCGCCGGATGGGTGGTAGCTCCGAGGTGAGCAGAGTGGCGAAGCCGACGGCCGTGGTGAGCAGCGCCGTGGCCACCGGCAACCAGCAGGCAGCGCTCGCTCTGCGGCTCGCCTCGAGCGGGCCCGCGCCCCGGTGCAGCTCGGCCTCCCAGTGCGACCACAGGTGGATCCCGCTGGCCAACAGCAGTGCGAATTGCAGCGGCTTGGCGATGTTCACGATCAGGTTGGTGCTCTTGCCGGCCAGCGCCAGCAGAGAATCCACCAGGGTAACCCCGAGCCCCACCGGCGTCAGCAGCGCCAACGTGACCACCAGGGAGCGCGACAGAACGGCCACGAAAATGGCGCTCACTGCGGCCAGTGCGGGTAGGTTGATCCGCTCCACGCGGCGAGCGGCCTCGTCGAGCGCGAGGTTCAGCAGCGGGTTGCCGGCGATGGCGACCCGCACCGAACGCTGGGAAGCGCGCTGGCGAGCCGCCTCCAGCCGCTCGCGCGTTGGCTCCACCCGTTCGGGGGCGCGCAACGGCGCGAAGGCGTACGCCGACAGCGACCACTCACCGCCTGGTCGGTCCGCGGCCGAGAGCAGCCCCAGGTCCCTCGACAGCGGGTGAGCTCGCTCAGTCTTCTGCCAACCCGTCCGACGGGTGTCGAAGTCGGCATCGGCAGACTCTGGCTCGAGCGCGCAACCGAGTGAGACGACTCGCTCGACGTCGGGGTCACGCTCGAGCGCCTGCTCGAGCTCGCAGGCGGATTGGATCACATGGGCCGGCGAGGTGCCGGTGACCCGGGTGACCAGCACCTCGTCGTCCCCGAAGTCGTCGCGAAAGTCCCCGTACGTGCGGGCGCGGGCGTCGTCGCTCGGGACGAAGGCGAGCACCGAGTTGTCGAGCTGCGGGCGACCGCCGAGGGCCAGCAGGCCATAGGCCAGCGCGAGGGCTACCGCCAACCAGCGAGCGTCGAAGCGACCCTCGGTCCATCGCCGGGGGCGCGGACGAAACGAGTCGTGAAGCGATGGCGGTGCCACGATGTCTCGCTCGTAGCGCATCCTGCCTCCGGCCCGGGCGGCATTTTTTCGCCCGACTCGTGGCGAGCTCCGGCGCGTTCGAGCGCCTCCCGGCCAGCCTCGGCGCAACGGGGGCTCGATGGATTCGCCGCGCATCCCCGGAGCCGCTCGACGCCTCCTCGCACCGCAGGCTTCTGCTTCCCGCCGCCGCTCACCGGCGGCAGCAGGGGGGCTTGCGTGCCCCCGTCGCCCATCGGCGACCTTTCGTCGTCGACGTGACCGGCCGTGACGCCGGCGAACGGTCGACGAACCCGTGCGCCCCAGAGCATCGGCTCGGCCTGGAGAGGGTGGTGCTCGACCGCGGCTCTTTGGTCGGCCGCGCTCACGACCGCGGCTCAGCGGGGGCCGCGCCTCGAGCCCGAGCCGCCGCTCCGCGGCCTGCCCCGAGCACCCCCGAGCCTCGCGCGCAGGCTCGGCGCGACGAAGTCGAGGAACGCGCGGGTCTTGAGTGGCAAGGGCAACTGCCCCGCGTGCAGGAGGTGGACGGGCAAGGGCTCGGACTCGAACTCCGAGAGAACGATGCGCAGCTCGCCGCGGGCCAGGGCCTCTTCCACTTGGTAGGAGAGCACCCGGGTGACCCCGACGCCGGAGAGAGCCGCGTCGATGGCGGCTTCGGCGGTGTTCACTGCGAGGCGGGACCTGAGCGCCACGGCCTGCTCCGTGCGAGCGCCCGCCCTTCGAAAGCTCCACGCCGTCGGCGCGCCCAGCACGTCGAAGGTGACGCAGGGCAGGCCGCTGAGCTCGTCGGGCTGCCGCGGCGTGCCATGGGCAGCCAGGAACCGCGGGCTGGCGCACACCACCCGGCGCACGCGCCCGACGGGCGTGGCGACGAGCGCGCTGTCGGGGAGGGGGCCGATTCGCACTGCGACGTCGAGCTGGTCGTCGATCAGGTGGGCGTTGCGGTCGGAGAGGATCAAGCGGACGTCGATGTCGGGGTAGCGAGCGAGAAAATCGCTGACAAGAGGCAGTAGGTGGAGCCTGCCGAACACCACGGGTGCGGTGACGTCGAGCTCGCCCCGGGGGGCGACGTACTCGCCGGAAGCAGCCCGCTCGGCCATGTGGACATCGTGCACGATTCGCTTCACCGCGGCGACGTACGCTTGGCCCGGCTCCGTGAGCCTCAAGCGGCGCGTGGAGCGGATCAACAGGCGCGTGCCGACGTGTGCCTCGAGCTCCGAAACCCGGCGACTCACCGTGGGCAAAGGGGTTCCGAGCTTCCGGCTCGCCGCGGAGAAGCTCCCGGCCTCCACCACCGCGAGCAGTGTTTCCATGGCGTCGAGACGATCCAACGAGATTTCCAAATTTCGAGAACTATTCTCTCGATCTTACGAAGTTATTGCTCTCAGTGAAAGAACCTAGGTTGCTTCGTGTCGGGTCGCGCCGACACCCATGATCACCCAAGAACAACCACAAGGAGTCACCATGTCTCGAATTTTCACGCCTTCCGTCGAGGAGGCCCCCGCCCGGTCCAAGCCGCTCTTGGAGGGCATCGCCAAGAAGCTGGGCGTCGTCCCCAACCTGTATCGCGTCGCCTCGCAGAGCCCGGAAGCATTCGAGGGGCTGTTGACGCTCTCCCAGGCCCTTTCCCGGTCGTTGGATGCCAAGACGCGAGAGCGTATCGCGATCGCCGTGGCCGAGGTCAACGGCTGTGATTATTGCCTCTCCGCGCACACCTACATTGGCCTGAATTTCGCCAAGATCACCCTGGAGGACGCGGAGCGGAGTCGGCAAGGCTCGTCGACCGATGCCAGAGCGGCGCCCGCGGTGCGTTTCGCCCGCGAAGTTGCGCGGAAGCGGGGGCAAGTCAGTGATGCGGACATTGCGGCGGTCAAAGCGGCAGGCTACGGCGATGCACAGATCGTGGAGATCGTCGCGCTCGTCGCCGAGAACGTCTTCACAAACTTCCTGAATAACGTGGCGCGGACCGAGATCGACTTTCCGGTCGTCAAGAGCTCGGCAGCTGCCTGACAGTGCGGGGCGAACGCCGCGCCCCGTGGAGGGCGCGGCGCCTCGATGAATGGGCGTGTCCTGCGCGGCAGCATCGCTTCGGAGGGTCGCGGTCATGCACACGCCGTCGAGGATCGGCATCAGGAGGTCCACCAACGCGATCGAGGGGTGTTCGCGGTGGAACGCTTCGAGCGCTGCGCGCCCCTTCGCTACTGCCTCCACGGTCATGGATGGGAACTCGCGCCTCAGGGCCTGCGCCAGCAACTCGCGGTGATCGTCCTCGTCTTCGGCCAATGAGATGCGCGCCGGTTCCCCGAGGGCTCGAGCCGCATTCGCGAGGGCTCGTTCCAGCTCGGCCGCGGAGGTCGCGCGCAGAGCCGGGTTCAGGTGCATGGCGGCGTCGAATCACAGCTCGAGCACTCGGTGTTGGAGGGTGGGGTGTTGGATTGCACCAGCCGTTCCATCCTCCCGCGGGCACCAAATACTCGCGAAATCGTCGCCTTTCGTACTCGCCGGAGCTGCGCGCAGGCGCCTCCGTGTGGCGCGGGTGTCGTGCTTGGGCACCGCGGCCTGGGGCGAGCGCCGCGGCCGTGGGGGCCCGCGCTGGTCGCCCCAATCGGGAGGGCCGCAGCGCTCGGGCAGGGGCCAGCTGACGAGCCGGTGTGAGGTCCCGCCACGAGCGATAGGGAGCAGGGCGACCCCCGCTGGAGGGAGTTCTCCGGCGATGCGCTCGGAGACACGGCCTCGTGTCCATTCTTTTGGACGTTTCAACATTTTCCTCACGTTCGTCTGCGGGGAACGCGTAGCGTTCGAGCGCAAGCGGCGGAGTCCGGACGCCCTGCTGATCGGGAAACCACGCGGACTGGAGCTTGCGGGCTTCGATCTCGGCAATGGCCCCAGCGTAGTTGCAGCGCTGGCCGAGGTGCCGGAGCGAGCGACCCGCGACGCTGGCGGGCCGTGGGCGAGGGGCTTGCATGCGCGTGAGCCTCCCCCCCCGATGTAGCGGCCGCAGTGGCGATTGGGCAGGCGCCAGTGGCCCTCGCCGCGGCCCGAAGCCAACGCTCGCCGAAGCTACGATCGCGTCTGGAGACGCGGCAGCGGTCTGCGAAGCTGAACGGAGATCAGGCAGAGGCCGGCCACGAAGCTCACAGCGGCCAGAATCTCGGCCTGGGTGGCGCTTCGGCCCAGGACCTCGTAGGTGGCGTTGACGCGTATCTTCTCGATCCAGAAGCGCTCCGTGCCGTTGAGCACCATGTAGAGCCCGAACATGATCAAAGGCCGCTCGATGCGCCTTCGGAGGGCCCACAGAACGCCGAATGCGGACAGCGCCGCCAGGGACTCGTAGAGCGAGGTGGGGTAGACCGGCACTGCCAGGTGAGTCCCGTAGCCGGCGTAGCCGCCGCTCGGCATGGCCACCCCGGCGCGCAGCACGTTGTTGGGGAAATCGTAGCTCCAAAACCATGTCGGCAGCCAGCCGAGCCCCGCCGGCGCACCCGGGCTGGCGATCCCCCAATCTCCGTCGCCGGCCAGTTGGCAGCCGACGCGCCCGATCGCGTACCCGAGCATCAGGCCCGGTGCCGCCGCGTCGACACAGTGAGTGAAAGGCAATCCGTTGCGCCGGCAGTAAAGGTAGCCGGATAGGGCGCCCAAGATGAGCCCTCCGTACACGGTGTGCCCCGAGAAGAGCGCGGCGAGGCTCGGGTGCCGCACCAGCTCGACGATCGCCGCGGGACGCTCCAAGAGGTGAAAGAGCTTGGCGCCAATCAATCCGCCGAGCGCGACGGACCCCGTGATGCCGAGCAGGTGGTCGCGGGGCGCTACGTCGAGGAATTCTGGAGGATCCTCGGGGAGCGCCTGCCGGGAAAGGGCGCGCCGCCGCCGCAATTCGTATGCGAGCCACAGCAGGCCGCAGGCGATGCCAGCTGGCCAATGCCCGCGCCCGGAGAGCAGGTAGCGCCGCACGTCGGCTCCGCCGCGCAGGTCGTAGTCGGCAAGGCCGAGGCCGAGCCCCTTGAACCCGAAAACGAAAGCCGAAAGCACGCAGAGCCCGACGTAGAGCCACGAAGGGGGACGCGCCGGGCTCCACGGCTCCCGCGTGCTCGGGAGCAGGCCCTCGGCGTGCTTGCGAGTCAGCTCGGAGCGCAGCGCCAGCGCGCCCCCCAGGAAGGCGAGGGCCACGAAAAAGCCGAACGTATTGATCAGCTTCAGGGGTCGCACTTCGAAGCCCAGAAGGTCGGCAACCGCGTGCTCTAGAGTCGGGTACATCGGCTTCTCCTCTCGGCGTCCAGACCTGCCGCCGCGTCGTATATACCGCGTCGGCGCGCGGGGAGCACCGTTCGTCTCGCCGCGCGGCCCGAGGCGCCGGGCGCAGCTGCCCCGGCGTCGTCGAATGCCACCGGTGCGGCGTCCGTGTGCGCCGCGCTGGTGTGGCGTGGCGGCGCGGGGAGCCTGTGGCGTGGCGGCGCGGAGAGCCCCGGCGCGCTGGCCCGCGTGGCCCCAGCCCACACTCGAATTGTTTCGACGAGATGGCGAGCGCCGTCGGCGCCGTGGACTTTGGCCTGGCTCGGGGTCGGTCGCGTCGTCGTCGAGTCGCGCGCAGCGCGCAGGGTCGCCTCGCTACGGCGGTCGCTTTGGCCCCGGGAGGAAGAACCGAATCCGCTTGGCCGACGCCGGAGAGTCCGGTAATTGATGAATGTGAGTCGACGAGGCACGTACCGGGTTCAGCTCCGCCCCGAATTCGGCTTCACGCAGGCTCGAGCACTCACCGAGTACTGGCAAAAGCTCGGCGTCAGTCACATTTACTGCTCGCCGTACCTGCAGGCGACCCGTGGCAGCAGCCACGGCTACGACGTGGTAGATCCCGGAAAGGTGAACGAAGAGCTGGGCGGGGAGGCGGGGCGCACGGCCTTCTGCGAGGCGCTCGCCCGTTGCAATTTGCGCCAGCTGATCGACATCGTTCCGAACCACATGGCCATCCGGGGTGGGCACAACGCATGGTGGTGGGACGTGCTCGAGAACGGTCCATCCAGTCGTTTTTCTCAACATTTCGACGTGGAGTGGCGTTCCTCGGAGTTCGAGCGCGTGTTGCTTCCGATTCTGGGTGATCAATACGGAGTCGAACTGGAGGCGGGGAACATCAAGCTGCAGCGCAAGCACGGCTCGATGGTGATCGGCTATTTCGAGCACGAAGGCCCCGTGGCCCCGCGAGCGCTCGGCCAGTTCCTTCGCCCCGTCGCGGAGCGGCTGAGCCACCCCGAGCTCGGGTTCGTCGCTGATGCGCTCGCGGAGCTGCCATCGCCGAACGCTACGGACGGGCTGAGCCGAAGGCGTCGCCACCGCGACAAAGAAGTCCTGCGAACCGTGCTCGCCGGCCTCTGCGAGCAGCCTCCCGTGGCGGAGGCGATCGATGCGCAAATCGCCTGGGCCAACTCCTCTGCAGATGCCATGCACGAGATCCTCGAGGGCCAAAATTATCGGCTCGCGTTCTGGCGGATCGGAAACCACGAGCTCGACTACCGGCGGTTCTTCGACATCGATTCCCTGGTCGGGCTGAGGGTCGAGGAGCAGGAAGTGTTCGAGGCCACGCACGCGCTGGTTGCGGGGTGGCTCGCCGACGGAACCGTGGACGGGCTGCGCATCGACCACATCGACGGGTTGTACGATCCGCTGGGCTACTTGAATCGACTCACCCAGGCATCCCCGTCGGCTTGGTTGCTCGTCGAGAAGATCCTGGAGGAGGGCGAGGAGCTCCCGAGGTGGCCAGTCTCCGGTACCACGGGTTACGAGTTTCTCAACCTCGCGCAACGCGTGCTTACGCATCCGGAAGGGGAAGCCCCACTCGACGCGCTTTGTGCCGAGCTGCTCGGCAGGCCGCAGGATTACCCGGGCACCGTCGAGCGGGCGAAGCGGTTGGTTCTGCGCGAGGCGCTGGGTAGCGACCTCAACCGTCTGGTGAGCCGCCTCTCGGATATCGTGGCGAATCACCGCCGGGTGCGGGATTACTCACGGCACCAGCTCGAGCAACTGCTCGTCGAGCTTTGCGTCGAGTTTCCCGTCTATCGGACCTACGTGCATCCATCGAGGCCCGTCGTCAGCACGGACGGGCGTATCGTGCGCGAAACATGCCAGCGGATTCGGGTGAAGAACCCCCGCTTCGACGCCCGGCTCATCGATTTCGTCGAGCGTTTGCTCCTGCTCGAACTTCGCGGTGAAAAAGAGGTCGAGTTCGTTCTCCGGCTGCAACAGCTGACCGGGCCGGTAATGGCCAAGGGGGTCGAGGACACGACGTTCTATCGGTACGTCAGGCTCGTCGCACTCAACGAGGTCGGCGGCGACCCGTCCGTTTTTCACACGACCGTCTCCGAGTTTCACGAAAAGATGGAGCAGCGGCAGCTCCGTCATCCGGAGGCGCTCAACGCCACTTCCACCCACGATACCAAGCGCAGCGAAGACGTTCGCGCCCGGCTGCTGGCCTTGAGCGAGGTCCCCGAGCGCTGGAGCGCTTCTCTGCAAGGGTTCCGGCACGCAGTCCGAGCCGGGCTCGAGGCGGAGGTGCAGGCGGAAATCGATGCCGCGACGGAGTACCTAATCTGGCAGAACCTGGTGGGTGCCTGGCCCATCGACGCACGGCGGTTGATCGAGTACGCGCGCAAGGCCTCGCGAGAAGCCAAGCTCTACACGTCCTGGCACGCGCCGAACGAAGCGTACGAGGGCGCGCTCCAGGCGTACATCGCCCAAATCTTCGAAGATCGGGATCTGCTCGCTCGGCTCGAGCAGCTCGTCGAGGCGCTGGCGCCGGGCTTCGAAGCGAACTCCCTTTCGCAAACCCTCCTGAAGGTGACGTGTCCCGGCGTGCCGGATATCTACCAGGGAACGGAGCTGTGGGATTTTAGCCTGGTCGACCCGGACAATCGCCGGCCGGTCGACTATGGCTTGCGCCAGCGGCTGCTCGAGGGCCTCGAGGGGCTATCGCCGATGGAGGTCTGGGAGCGGCGAGCCTCCGGGGCGGCGAAGCTTTACGTCCTGCGCCGAGCCCTTTCGGTGCGTGCTTCATTGCCCGATTGTTTCGGCGAACGAGGGGCGTACCGCCCCCTTGCGGCGTCGGGGGGGAGGGCCGGTCGCGTGTTGGCTTTCCGGCGCGGGGAGGCCGTCATCTCCGTCACCACCCTGTGGTGGTTGGTTCACGGGGACGATTTCGAGGGGACCACGTTCGCCCTGCCGCCGGGTACGTGGCTGAATTGCTTCACGCAGACCCCCTGGGAGGGCGAGGTGTCGCTCAGCTCCTTGCTCGGACCATTTCCTTGTGCGTTGCTCACCCGAACCGGGGCCGAGGGCGCTGCACTGCGACCCGGGGGCGAGGCAGAGGCGTGAGAGAGCGAGCTGGGGGTGAGTCGCAGTCACGCATGGCCTTGGCCGGGGTGTGTCTCGTTCGATGCAACGCCCGGCAATGGGGCGCTCAGGCGGAATGATCCGAGGTCGAGGTCGAGTGATGAAGGAATGCCGTGTGTGGGCGCCCAGGGCCCAATCCGTTGCTTTCGTTCGGGAGCCCGAGGGTGAGCGAGTGCCCATGGTAGCCGAGGCGCGCGGGTATTTCCGGCTCCAGGCCCCTGCCATTGCGCCGGGTCAGCTTTACAGCCTATCGCTCGACGGCGGGCCGCCGCGGCCCGATCCGCGCAGCAGGTGCCAGCCTCGGGGGGTGCACGGGCCTTCTCAATGGGTCGACCTGGAGGCCTTTCCGTGGACGGATGCGGGCTTTCAGGGCAAGCCACTGGGCTCCGCCGTAATCTACGAGCTGCACGTGGGCACCTTCACGCCGGAGGGAACGTTCGCGGCGATCATTCCCCGGCTCGAGGCGCTGGCCTCACTCGGGGTCACTCACCTCGAGATCATGCCCGTCGCCCATTTTCCCGGGGGGCGCGGCTGGGGCTACGACGGAGTCGCGCTGTTTGCGCCGCATACGGCCTACGGGGGGCCCGCCGGGCTTCAGGCGCTGGTCAATGCCTGCCACGAGCGCGGCCTGGCGGTCATCTTGGACGTGGTCTACAACCACCTCGGCCCGAGCGGCAACTACCTCGGCGAGTTCGGGCCGTACTTCACTTCCAAGTACCGCACGCCCTGGGGAGACGCGCTCAATTTCGACGACTCCGGGTGCGACGAGGTTCGGCGTTTCGTGATCGACAACGCCAAGCAGTGGTTTCGCGACTACCACATCGACGGGCTCCGGCTCGACGCGATCCACGCCATCTTCGATCAATCGGCAACGCACATTCTGGCCGAGCTGGCGAGCGAGACGGAGACTCTGTCGGGCGAGTTGGGGCGCCATCTCGTGCTGATCGCCGAGAGCGGGTTGAACGACGCTCGGGTGGTCGACCCGCCCGAGGTGGGGGGCTACGGCGTTCACGCTCAGTGGTCGGACGATTTTCATCACGCGCTGCATACGGTGCTCACGGGGGAGGACGATGGATACTACTGCGACTTCGGAAAGCTCGAGCACCTCGCCGCGGCGCTGTCGCGAGGCTTCGTGTATCACGGGCAGTACTCGAAGTTTCGGGACCACTGTTTCGGCGGGGACACCTCCTCTCTGCGAAGCCGGCAGCTCGTTTGTTTTGCCCAAAATCACGATCAAATAGGCAACCGCGCCACCGGCGATCGGTTGGCGGCTGCGCTTTCCACCGAGAGCCTGAAGGTCGCAGCGGCGTTGGTGTTGCTGGGCCCGTTCGTTCCGCTGCTCTTCATGGGAGAGGAGTGGGGCTGCCGCGCGCCGTTTCGATACTTCACCGACCACGCGGAAGCGGAGCTGCAGGCCGCCGTGCGAGAAGGGCGCCGGCGCGAGTTCGCCGCGTTCGGATGGGACCCCGCGAAGATCCCCGACCCCGGGGCCGTTTCGACTTTCGAGGGCTCGCGGATCGATTGGCCGAATCGCGAAAAGGGGGAACATGCGGAGCTGTTGCGTTGGCACGAGCAGCTGATCGCGCTTCGGCGGTCGTCCCCAGGTCCGGTGGGAGGGCTTTTGAGAAGCAACGAGGTGAGTTACGATGAAAGCGGTCGCTGGGTTGCGTTCACGCGTGGGGACCTCGTGATCGGTTGCCACTTTGGCGCCGGGAGCCGAAAGTGGGCGCTGCCGTCTTCCGGGGTCGTGCTGGCTTCGGCCCGCGTGCGGTCCGTCGCAGGTGGCTCCGAGCTCGAAGGGCCGTCGGTGATCGTGGCGAAGCGACGACGCAGCCAATCAACGCTAGACGAGAACCCGCGAACTCCGTTCGCGTGAAGGGATTGCCGAAACGATGCCAGAGGTGAAGGGGCCCGTCGCTCCCGATCACGCCGACAGCGACCTCCTCGCGCAGAGTCGAGTTGCCGACGGCGAAGCCGAGGCTCAGGGCGAAGCCGAGGCTCAGGGCGAAGCCGAGGCTCAGGGCGAAGCCGAGGCTCAGGGCGAAGCCGAGGCTCAGGGCGAAGCCGGGGCTCAGGGCGAAGCCGGGGCTCAGGGCGAAGCCGACCCCCAACGCGAGGCCGAAGGCGAAGCTGCCAGCAAACACGAGCCTCCGGTCGAGGCCGAGGCCTCCTCCGAAGGAGACGCCCCGGCGGAGAACGAGACCCCTTCCAGCAGGCTTGAAGGCGACTATCAATCGGCGCACTTGAGGGGTGCCGACTTCTCGGAGCGATCCCTGGCAGAGGCGGACTTTTCCTCGGCATACCTCGAGTCGGCGACGTTCGTCGGGGCCGTTCTGAACGAGGCGACGTTCATCGGCGCCTCTCTGATCGGCACGAACTTCGAGGGCGCGCGTCTGCTCGGGGCCGACGTGAGCGAAGCCGACGCTACGGCGGCCTCTTTCATGGGGGCAAACGCCACTCGGGCGGATTTCGAGTCCACGGTCTTGCGGGACGCGAACCTCAACGACGCGGATCTCTCGGGAGCGAATCTCCGAGGGGCCGACCTGAGAAACGCCAGCCTGATGCGTACGGATTTGCGCGGCGCGCGCTACGACCGAGGCACGCGCTGGCCGGAGGGCTTCGATCTGACGGTCCACGGGTTGGTCTACAGCACCGAGGAGACGCTGGACGCGAGCCTGATGACGCTGCGGCCGGGGCGCCCGTATCCGCTCGGGGCGACGTGGGACGGCATTGGCGTCAACTTCGCCTTGTTCGCTCAGGGGGCGACCCACGTCGAGTTGTGTTTGTTCGACGCCCCGGGCGCGGAAAGCGCTGCGGCGCGGATCAGGATGCCGGAAAAAACGGATGGCATTTGGCACTTGTACGTGCCCAACCTCGCGCCAGGGCAGCTCTACGCCTATCGCGTTTACGGGCCGCATCGGCCGGAGCGGGGTGTGCGCTTCAACCCGAACAAGTTGGTGCTCGACCCATATGCCAAGGCTCTCTCCGGCACACTCGAGTGGGACGATGCCCTCTTTGGCTACACCGTCGGGCACGAGGACCAGGATCTCAGCTTCGACGAGCGCAACAACGCGGGCTTCATGCCGAAATGCGTGGTGGTCGACACCACGTTCCCGTGGAACGACGACAGGCCACCCCGCACGCCACTGCATCGGTCCATCATCTACGAGCTGCACGTGAAGGGGTTCACGCGCCTGCATCCGGGAATTCCCGAAGGGATTCGAGGGACGTATGCGGCGCTGGGCTCCCAGGTCGTCATCGACTACCTCAAGAGCCTGGGAGTGACGGCCATTGAGCTCCTTCCCGTTCACCAGCACCTGGACGATCGCTTTTTGGTCGAGCGCGGGCTGTGCAACTATTGGGGTTATAACACGCTGAGCTTCTTCGCCCCCAACACGCGCTACCGAGCGGACTCGTCCCCTGGTGCCGAGGTCCGTGAATTCAAGGCGATGGTCAAGGCCCTGCACGCGGCCGGTATCGAGGTGATTCTGGACGTGGTGTACAATCACACCGCCGAGGGCAACCATCTCGGGCCGACGCTGTGTTACCGCGGCATCGACAACCTGGGGTACTACCGAACGGTTCCTGACAACCCGCGCTACTACATGGATTACACGGGTTGCGGCAACACCTTCAACCCGCTCAGCTCGAGGTCACTGCAGCTGATGATGGATAGCCTGCGGTACTGGGTGGTCGAGATGCACGTGGACGGGTTCCGATTCGACCTCGCCGCGGCGCTGATGCGCGGTTTCCACGAGGCGGACCGCCTGTCTGCGTTCTTCGACGTGGTCACGCAGGATCCAGTCTTGTCGCAGGTGAAGCTGATTGCGGAGCCGTGGGATGTCGGCCCCGGTGGGTACCAGGTGGGAAAGTTCCCGCACCTGTGGTCGGAGTGGAATGGCAAGTACCGGGACACGGTGCGCCGGTTCTGGAAGGGTGACGAGAGTCAGGTCGGCGAGCTCGCGTACCGCATATCCGGCTCGAGCGACTTGTACCAGCACAACGGGCGCAAGCCGTCGGCGAGCATCAACTTCGTCACATGCCATGATGGATTCACGCTGCGGGACTTGGTCAGCTACAACCACAAGCACAACGAGGCCAATCGAGACGGCAATCGGGACGGCGAGGAGCACAACAACAGCTGGAACTGTGGCGTGGAGGGGGACACCGACGATCCGGGGGTCAACGAGCTGCGCGAAAGGCAAATGCGCAACATCATGGGCCTACTTCTCTTGTCCCAGGGGGTTCCCATGCTCCTCGCGGGGGATGAGCGGTGCCGAACGCAGCAGGGCAACAACAACAGCTATTGCCAGGACAACGAGCTCAGCTGGGTCGATTGGTCTTTGGACGAGGCCAGCAAGCGCATGCTGGCGTTCACGCGTGAGTTGGTCAAGATCCGCCAATCTCATCCTTCGCTGTCGCGCCGCAGGTTCTTCTTCGGTCGCCGTGTTCATGGAGCCGACGTGCGGGACATCATCTGGCTACAGCCGAACGGCGAGCCGATGGCGGACCAAATGTGGAGCGCGGGCTACGTCCGCTGCCTCGGATTGTTGCTCAACGGGGAAGCCATGCGCGAGTGGGCCGAGGATGGTTCTCTGGTTCACGACGTGCCGCTGCTGATCTTGCTCAACGCGCACCACGAAGCGATCCCGTTCGTCTTGCCGGCGTGCGCGGAGTACTCCGAGTGGAGGCTCATCGTGGACACGGCGTTGCCGGATATCGAGGTCTTGGCCTACGCGCCCAAGCGCTTCGTCGTGGGCGATTCGATCGAGGTCGAAGGGCGCTCCTTGATGCTGCTACGCGTGGAGCACGAAAGCCGGGTTCGCAGCAGGTCCTCGAGCATTCCGCACCGCACGGAAATGCCGGCGCCCGGGCGCCAGCGAGTGGATTGAAAGGGAGCTCCGGCGGCGCAAGGTGCCGAAGCGATTGACCGCGGATGGCTCCTCGCGGGCGCGAGGCTTCCGTCGTCCGGGCGGATCCCCCGCGTGTTTCGGCCTCGTCAGGTGGGCTGGTGGCTGAGGAAAACGGCGCCTAGCGGCGGCAGCGTGATGTTGACGGAGAAAGGCTTCGAGTGGCTCGGAATGGGGGCGGAGGTCACTCCCCCGAGATTCCCCTGGCCGCTGCCACTGAACTCCTTCGCGTCGGTGTTGATCAGCTCGGCGTAGCGGCCGTCTCGCGGTACTCCGAGCCGCAGGTTGTGGCGCGGCTGGGGCGTGAAGTTGAAGGCTGCGACGATGGGTGCATCGCTGGGCTCTCCCAGCCGAATGAACGACAAGATGGATCGCTCGCTGTCGTTCGCGTCAATCCACTCGAACCCGCGCGGATCGTCGTCGAGCCGGTGCAGGGCAGGGTGCTCCCTCTGAATTCGATGGAGCTGCTGAAATAGCCGTTGGTGCCCCCGGCCGAAGGGATGATCGGCCAGGTGCCAATCGAGGCTTCCGTCGTGGTTCCACTCCGCGTATTGGGCAAACTCGCCTCCCATGAAGAGCAGTGGCTTGCCGGGCATTGCGAACATGTACGAGAAGAGTAGCCGGAGGTTGGCGTGTTTCTGCCAATCGTCTCCCGGCATTCGACCGATCAGCGAGCCCTTCCCGTAGACGACCTCGTCATGTGAAAGGGAAAGCACGTAGCGCTCGCTGTAGGCGTACATGCCGCGGAAGGTCAGCTCGTTGTGGTGATATCTTCGGTGAATGGGCTCGCGCTCGAGGTAGCGAAGCGTGTCGTGCATCCAGCCCATGTCCCACTTGCGGTCGAAGCTCAGGCCACCGACGCTCGCGCTGCCGGTCACCAGGGGCCACGCCGTCGACTCTTCGGCGATCGTGAGCGTGCCCGGGTGATCCCGGCGAACGGTCTCGTTCAGGTGGCGCAAGAAGTCCGCGGCTTCTAGGTTCTCACGCCCGCCATATTGGTTGGGCACCCACGCCCCCGGCTGCTTGCCGTAGTCCAGGTAGAGCATGGAGCTCACCCCGTCTACTCGCAGCCCGTCCGCGTGGTATCGATCGAGCCAGCAAACGGCGCTCGAGGTGAGGAAGTTCTTCACTTCGTTGCGCGCGTAGTTGAAGATCTTCGTCCCCCACTCCGGATGCTCGCCGCGGCGCGGGTCGGCGTGCTCGTATAGGTGGGTGCCGTCGAACTCCGCGAGCCCGTGTGGATCCCGCGGAAAATGCGCTGGTACCCAGTCGAGGATCACGCCGATGCCCGCTTGGTGCAGGGTATCGACGAGGAACATGAAATCCTGCGGGGTTCCGTATCGGGAGGTGGGGGCGAAGTACCCCGTCACCTGGTAGCCCCACGAACCGAAGAAGGGGTGCTCCATCACGGGCAGCAGCTCGACGTGGGAAAAGCCCAAGCGCCGCACGTACTCGGCGAGCTTTGGGGCGATTTCCCGATAGGAAAGGGAGCGAAAGCCCTCCTCGGGGACACGCATCCACGAACCGAGGTGGACCTCGTAGATGGAAATGGGCGCAGAGTTCGAGTTCTTCTCCGCTCTCGACTCCATCCATTCGCGATCACCCCATTCGTAGTCCAACCCCCAGACGATGCTCGCCGTGCTCGGCGCAACCTCGCCGTGATCCGCATACGGGTCGGATTTTTCGATCGGAGGCCCCCCGTTCGGTGGGCTGAGCCGATACCGATATCTGACCCCGGGCGTACAGCCCTCCACGGTCACGAACCAAACGCCGCTATCTCCAGCTTTCTCCATGGGGTGGGCGTCGGGCTTCCACTCGTTGAAATCTCCAATCACGGAGGCGGCCCGAGCGTTTGGTGCCCACACGGCAAAGGTCGTGGCCGGCTTGCCGCCAACGGGAGTCGAGCGAGCGCCGAGCTTCTCGTACAGCCGCGTGTGGGTTCCCTCGCGAAACAGGTGCAGGTCGACTTCGCCCCAACCTCGGGGAACCTGGGGCTTTTCACCGCCGCTCATGCGCCCGCCTCGAAGCCTTCGATCAGCGAGCCCAGGCCGACCAAGGGAATGGTGACCCAATCGGGTCTGTTGTTCAGTTCATAGTCGAGCTCGTACAGGCATTTATCCAACAAGAAGAAATCGAGAAGGGCTCCCCTCGGCTCGTCTTCAGCGGGGAGAATGCCCGTATCCTTCAGCGCCTCGAAGTATCCGCCGAGGAACGCGGCGCTGATCCAGCGATACCAGGCCTGGCCGTAGGTGCGGACCCGCTCCATGTCACTCGCGCGCAATGCCTGGCGAGCCGCCACGGTGGAAGCATAGTGGAAGGAGCGAATCATCCCAGCCACGTCCCGCAGGGGGCACGCCTTGAACCGGCGCTCGGAGAGGCTGCGACCCGGTTCTCCTTCGAAATCGATGATCATGAAGTCCTTTCCGGTGAACAAGACCTGGCCCAAGTGGTAGTCGCCGTGAATGCGAATCCGCTGCGCGAGAATCTTGCGCGAGAGGATTTTCTTGAGTAGCAGCTCCAGGTCCTTCTTGCGGGAGAGGAGCTCTTCGGCGAGCTCCGTCGCGAATGGTGCGAGCTTGCTGCGCTCGCGGGTCAAGAGCCCCACCGTTCTCTTCAACTGGGTCCGGGTCGATTCGTACAGCGAGCGCTGATACATTGCGTTGAACGGCTCGGGGGTGAAAGCCGCGTCGGTGTCGCTTTCCGCGAGCGCGCGGTGCATCTCACCGGTTCGAGTGCCGAGCAGCCGCGCGAGGTCGGGGTACACACCACACAGCTCGAGGGCTTGTTCCGGAAGCGGGTTTCGCGCACGCTCGAGGAGTGACCCTTCGACCTTCACCTCCCCGATCGATTCCGTGAGGCAGCGCTCGAAGTAGAGCTCCAGGCTGGTGTTGGTCATGGCCCAGGCATCGCCCTGGTTGGGGCAATACTCCTGCAAGATGGCCAGCGCGCTCGCCCCGCCCCGGCCTTCGTACTCGAGCGCTCCGAGCAGCGCAGGGGTGTGCCGAAAGCTCGAGCGCTCCGACAGGAATTGGCCGATCTCCACGTCCGGATTCAGACCCGGATCCAGGCGGCGGAAGATCTTGCAGATGTAGCTCGTCCCGTACAGGATGCTCGTGTTCGACTGTTCGACGCCCAGCAACGTCCCCTCCATCGCCGTAGCGGCTCCATCGCGCAGCACCTTGGCAGAAGAGGAGGTGATCGAGCCCTCGCGCGTCGTGAGGCGGCGGCGCTTGTGGAACAACTCCAGCAGCTGCCGCGAGAAGGCCGGGTTGTAGACCCCGTCGTACAGAATCGCGCGCTCGTCCGTGTTGGGGCGCTTCACCGCGGCCACGACCGCGTGAGGCGAGCTCTGCTCGATGGTTCTTGCGTCGTCGCCATCGGCGACGGAGAGCGGGAGAAAGTACGTCTCCGGTTGGCCTTCGGCGAAGGCCACTTGGCAAAAACACAGGAGGAAATGCGGTTCTTCCTTCCGCAGGCTCGCATACTCCGTGATGCTTACGGACTTGACGACGCGTGCCTTGCTGCGAAACCACCTGCGCCCCGCCAAGTAGCCCGGCAATACCTGAAGCAGCGCCTTGCGCGCCGCCTTGGACTCGACCAGGGTCTCCACGCCACCGGGCAGCGGGATGACTTGTGTGGGGCGCCAGCTCGAACGTGCTTCCGCCTCGACCGCTTCCAGAGCGAACCAGAAGAAGCCGTAGGGAGACAGCGTCAGTAGGTAGGGGAGCCTGCCCACGAAGGGGAAGTCTTTGCGACCGAAGAGCTCGACGGGTCGATAGCCGTCGTATTCACGCAAGTCGAGCTCCGCGAACTGCGCGGAGCGGGAAAGGTTTGCGACGATTAGCAAGACCTCTCCCGCCCCCTCGCGGAGGAACGCCAGGACTTTGCTGTTCTCCGTGTTCAAAGGTCTGAGCTTGCCCCGCCCCAGCACGGGGTGCTGCTTGCGGAGGTCGATCAACCGCTTCATCCACCACAGCAAGGAGTGGGGGTTGTTCTCCTGTGCTTCGACGTTTACCGCCTCGTAGTGGTACTCGGGGTCGGTGATGACGGGGAAGTAGAGCTTCTGGGGATTGGCGCGCGAGAAGCCAGCGTTGCGGTCTCCGCTCCACTGCATGGGCGTGCGGACGCCGTTGCGATCACCGAGGTAGATGTTGTCCCCCATGCCGATCTCGTCGCCGTAGTAGAGGACGGGAGTGCCCGGGAGCGAAAAGAGCAACGTGTTGAGCAGCTCCGTTTTCTGCCGAAGGCCGGACAGAGGGGCAAGCCGGCGCCGAATGCCCAGGTTGATGCGCGCTCGCGGCTCCGAAGCGTACATTCGATACATGTAGTCCCGGTCCGCGTCGGTCACCATCTCGAGCGTCAGCTCGTCGTGGTTGCGCAGAAAGGTCGCCCACTGGCACGTCTCGGGGATTTCTGGCGTTTGCTCGAGAATATCGAGGATGGGGAAGCTGTCCTCCAGCTGCACCGCCATGAACATGCGCGGCATGAGCGGGAAGTGGAAGTTCATGTGACATTCGTCCCCCTCGCCGAAGTAGGCGGCGGCGTCTTCCGGCCACTGGTTGGCCTCGGCCAGGAGCATCCGGCCTTCGTAACGCTTATCGATGTAGGCGCGCAGATTCTTGAGGTAGGCGTGCGTCTCCGGCAGGTTCTCGCAGTTCGTTCCGTCGCGCTCGTAGAGGTAGGGCACGGCGTCGAGCCGCATCCCGTCGACCCCCATGCCGAGCCAAAAATCCAACACCTTGATCAGCGCCTTGTGCACGGCGGGGTTGTCGAAGTTCAGATCGGGCTGATGGGAGTAGAAGCGGTGCCAGTAGTAGGCCTGGGCGACCGGATCCCAGCTCCAGTTCGACGTCTCGAAATCCTTGAAGATGATACGGGTCTCCTGGTAGCGGTCGGGTGTTTCGCTCCAGACGTACAAGTTCCGAGCCGCGCTGCCTGGCGGCGAACGCCGTGCCCGCTGGAACCACTCGTGCTCCGCCGAGGTGTGGTTGATCACCAGCTCGGTGATCACGCGCATCCCGAGCTCGTGCGCCCGCTTCAGGAACCGTTTGAAATCCTTCAGCGTCCCGTAGGCGGGGTTGATGTTCATGTAGTCCGAGATGTCGTAGCCGTCGTCCCGCAGGGGCGAGGGGTAGAACGGCAGCAGCCACAGCGCCGTGACGCCCAGGCCTTGCAGGTACTCGAGCCTGCTCGTCAGCCCGGCGAAATCTCCAATGCCATCGCCATTGGAGTCGGCAAAGGCGCGGACGTGCAGCTCATAGATGACGGCGTCCTTGTACCAGAGGGGATCACTTTCCGTGAGCGTCTCGTCCGTGGCTGTCTGAGTCATGGTGTCGTCGTGAATCTTTGGGGATGGTGGAGGTCAAACGCGGGCGACGAAATCTTCTCGAGGGGACGGCACGGGCGAGGCCACGCCGGACGAGATCGGCGAAGCGGCCTCGGGAGGCAGCGAAAGGGCGCCGCGGGGAGCGATACGCGCGGCCGGCGAAGCCCTCACGCAGCTCCGGCAGGGGTTGGCTCTCTCCTCAAGCAAAGTAATCGAAATCATGCTCCGTCCGTACGTGCCGGCGAACGCGGAAGATGTGCGCGGGTGCCACCTGCGGGTCGAGCAACACGTAGACGCGCCGGCCCTGGGCGGGGTAGCGGGAGTCGCTGAGCAGATCGTGCAACTGCAAGGCGCGATCTCCGGGAAGCGGGAGCTTCGCCAAGTCCAGCGTCATCCAGCCGGACTGGGTGTGGTGCACGTCCAGGTTGACGATGGTCAAAACGACGTTGCTCCCATCCGCGCTCACTTTGCTGTAGCAGAGCAGCATTTCGTTGTCGCTCTCGTGGAAGTGAAGCCCTTCCAACTGCTGCAGGGCGGGGTTGGCTCGGCGAATCTCGTTGACTCGCCGGATCAGCGGCCGCAACCCCTCGGAGAGCTCCACGCTCGGCCAGGGCTTGAGCTCGTACTTCTCGTTGTCTACGTATTCCTCGGCTCCTTCGCGCGGCTCGTTGTCCATCAGCTCGAATGCCGGGCCGTAGATTCCGTAGTTGGGCGATAGAGTGGCCGCGAGCACGACGCGAACGGCGAACGCGGGGCGCCCAGCGTACTGCAGGTGTTCCGGCAGGATATCCGGAGTATTGGGCCAGAAATTAGGCCGGAAGAAATCCTTGACCGGGGAGCTCGTGAGCTCGGTGAGATACTGGCGAATCTCGAAGGCCGTCGTTCGCCAGGTGAAGTACGTATAGGACTGGGTGAATCCCGCCTTGGCGAGCAGGTACATCAGCTTGGGTCGCGTGAAGGCCTCGGCGAGGAACACGAGATCGGGGTGCGCACTCTTGAGCTCGGTGATGCACCAATGCCAAAAGGTCAGCGATTTGGTGTGCGGGTTGTCGACCCGAAAGGTGCGTACGCCGTGCCCAATCCAGAACTCGAAAATGCTCTTGAGCTCGGACCAGAGGCTCCTCCAATCCTCGGTTTCGAAATCGAATGGGTAGATGTCCTGGTACTTCTTCGGGGGGTTCTCCGCGTACTGGATGGTGCCGTCCGGGCGCGTGCGGAACCACTGTGGATGTTCCCGCACATATGGGTGATCGGGTGAAGCCTGAAGTGCTACGTCGAGCGCGATGCGCAGCCCATGCTCGCTCGCGGCTGCCACGAACCCATCGAACTGCTCGATGCCGCCGAGGTCCGGATGAACGCTCTTGTGCCCGCCCGTGCTCGCACCGATGGCCCACGGGCTCCCGACGTCCCCGGGTGCCGCCTCGGGGCTGTTGTTCTTTCCCTTCCGGAACGTGTGACCGATGGGGTGAATGGGCGGTAGATACAGCGTATCGAAGCCCATCTTCGCGATGGCTGGCAGCCAGGAGCGCGCCGTGTCGAAGGTCCCGTGGGCTCCGGACTCACCGGTGGAACGGGGGAACATCTCGTACCACGCGCTGAAGCGGGCGTGCACCGGGTCGACCACGAGGGGGAATGGCCCGGCGCGGGTGGCGAATGCCGTGTCCGGATACTTGGCGCAGCGCGCGGAAAGCTCCTCGCTCGCCGCCAGCTGGGTGCGCTCCTCGGGGGAGCGCGACCCGTCCTCGAGGGCCTCCACGGCCTTCGCTAGCTCGCTCGCGTCGGCGGACGCCGACTCGCTGGCTTCGGCCCGCCTGCAGGCTCCGCGCACCAGCGCCGCTCCCTCGAGCAATTCGAGCTGGATGGCTTGCCCGACGCCCACCTTCTTGAGAAAGCCGCGACGCCACGTGGCGAACGCGTCCACCCACGCCTCGACGGTGAAGTGCCACCTTCCCACCATGCCGACGGCGAAGCCGCCCGCGAAGCGATCGTTGCCTTTCGGCAGGAAGTCGAGTCGATCGACCGGGGGCGCCTCGCCAGGCTCGCCGCGTGCAGGAGCCTGAACGAGGAGGGCCGCGCGAACCACGTCGTGGCCGTCCGATATCAAATCGGCGGTGACCTCGACCTGGTCCCCCACGACCCGCTTGGCGGCAAAATCACCGCCGTTTACGCTTGGGTCGACGCTCTCCACGTAGACGCGGGCTCGACCTTCGGGAAATCCCCGCAGGCCATTGTTTGGACCGCCCGCTACGAAGGTTGCCCCATCCGACGGTGAATGATCATCTGCGCTCACCATGATCGTTGGTAAGCGATCTCCCTGCAGCTGACAAGGGCTCCACCACCTGACCGGTCTAGTCTGTTGGCGCTACCCTCGGCGTATCGCGCGCGGACGGCAACCTCCCGCGAGTGGAGTCGCGACAGCTGTGTTCGTGCGGGCTCTTCGCCGAGTCGCCCCGTTCGTGTGGGGCGTTTCGCGACGCATGGGGCGCGGGGGACCGGCGGCGAGAGAGTTGGGAGGGCACGAGCTTCGGGGCGGCACGAGCCGTGTGCATGCTCGACGCCCGCCGGAAACGCCGCGCTTCGAGTCGCGCCGATGACGGGTACAGCCCTCAGGGAAGAGGTGGGGCGCCCGATGAGAGCAGCGAGGTGCTCGGGCGACGGGCGCGCAGAGCCATCGAGAGCGCCGTCGGAAGCCACAACGCGGCTCGCTGCCTCACCGCCTCGACGTAGCGATCCTCGTAGTCGCGCGGAAGCCGCAGCCGCCAATTCTCCGAGGAGACGACGCCCGGCAAGTTGTAGGGTTGACGAAAGCCGAGCAGGTCGGTGAACGCGATCAACACGCTGTGCGCGTCGCAGAGGAAGAGATCCGCAAGCTTGGCGTGGGCTAGCTCGAACGGGCTCTCGCGCAGGCTTGCGGCGAGGGGCTCGCGCTGTTCGGGGGAAGGCGAAAGCCGCGCGGCGAGAGAATCGGCCTGGTCCCGCACCGATCCCTCGCGCTGCCAGCGCTCGATGCACTGCCAGATGGTCGGCGTGTCGTGATTGCCGAGCAGCACCCAGTCCTCTGGCTTCGCGTTTTCCGTCCGGTAGACATCGCCTTCGTCCCGTGGGTTCGCCTTCTGCGTCACGCGAAAGCGGCCGAGGCCGTAGCGCGATAGCACGCAGCCCAGCTCGCGGGGTTGCGTGCTGAGCACTTCGCAGATCAACCGCTCGGGATCGGCCGCTGCGGGCCGCGCCACGATGCCGAAGGCGCGGCAGAAGCTCGAAACCTGCTCGGGGGAGAGGGCGCGAATGCGATGATCTTCGTAGCGTGCTCTGGCCACGTCGATCTGGCTGGCGTCGATCAGACTGAACCGCGCGAGATCCGGGTGGTCGGGGAGGTCGGGCGAGCTGTAGAGTCTGGCGCCCGTTTGGACCGCGGTCACGTCGTCCCCCGTTCCCTCCCGGTAGACCCACGGGCAAACCAAACCGTGCGGGTGGTCGATACGCACCCGATCGAATTGTTCGAAGTACGCTGCAGAGCGCGCGGCGAGCAGTCGGCCTGCTGGACCCGGCGAGGTGGCCTCGCCCGCTGGCCGGTTGGCGAGGTGATCCGGGTGCAACACCGGATAGCCCCACGGCTGGCCGCTGGGGTTGGTCCTGCTCGGGGGCGCGCCCAAGCGATATCCGGGCAGGAACGCCGCGCGGAAGTGCCACTGATCCCGTCGGGAGTATCCGATCGCGAGGTCCCCGTAGACCTCGATTCCGTGGCGGTTGGCCTCGGCTCGCAGCGCGGACTGTTGCCGCCTCAGCAGATACTGAACGAACGCGTAGCGCGAAACCGACGCCTCGTGGCGCTGCGACAGCTCGCGGATGCGCTGGGCCGCTCCCGCTGGCAGCGAGAGACCGAGCAACGAGGGGCGGGCATCGCCTTCGGGGAGGGCCGAGAAAGGCTCGCTCGCGGCCCACAGCGCGGCGTCCTGGCCCGCCTGTTCCGGGTCGCGTGAATGCAAGGCCCAGCCGGTGAAGTCTGCCGCCCCGTGCTGCTCGCAAAGCGGCTCGTACAAAGCATCCGCCTGCAGCCAGTACGCCTCGCCGCGTTGGAACGCCTCCACCTCGCCGAGCAGACTGCTGCCGCCCGGGGCGCCGGCGCGCGCGCGGCGGAACGCCTGGTCCACGAGCGAAGCGGTCGCGCGAAACGCCAGGTCGTAGTCGGCGCTTCGCGCCAGGTCGGCGGAGGCGCCCGTCAGGGCGCGGGCCACGTCCCGCTCCGAAAGCAAGCCATGGCCGCCGCGCTGCGGCGACTCGGTGAGCTCCTCGAAATCGAGCAGCGGCGGGTTGATCGAAAATGTGGTCGCGTCGTAAGGGGAGGGATTGGCCGGGCTCACGGCCCCCCG
Source organism: Polyangiaceae bacterium (assembly GCA_050299315.1). Classification (GTDB taxonomy): domain Bacteria; phylum Myxococcota_A; class Polyangia; order Polyangiales; family Polyangiaceae; genus SZUA-265. The sequence goes on along the minus strand of JBNKVS010000088.1, from coordinate 116,592 downwards.
CGGCCCCAACTGCAGCCCCGAGAAGCCGAGCCGCTGCAGGAACCCCAACAGCTCGCGCCCCGCCCGACCGTGCGCGCTGCCGACGCCCACATCGAGCCCTTCGGGGCGCGGTAGGGCCGCATCGAAGACCATGAAGGCCAGCCGCCGGGTGTCGAGCTCCACGAGCGCGTCGCGCACCCACCCCGTCATCGACTCGTCCCACCGCGCCACGGCGACCGATCATGTCACATTCGCTCGGGGCCGGGCAGGCGCGCTTCCGCCTTGGGGCGCCGCATCAGCCTCGCGGCTCCGATTTCGGGAGGTCTGCGCCGGGCTGCGCCCAGCGCGGCCCATCGTCCGGCGGCCGGCCCACGCGGTGCATGCTGCCTCGCGATGGCTCCCGCGGCGTCTGGTTTCGTGTCGACGGCGCACGGCCAACGCCTGCCGGCCTCTTTGCCCGCGGGGTGCGCGCGAGCCCGGGCTAGGTGCCCCGGCGCTTGATCGTCATCCTCGCCTTCACGGCCCTCGCCGCAACTCCGGGACGCACGGCTGCGCCCATCGGGCTGGATGAAGCGGACTTGAAGTGGCGCCCGGCCGCTCCCGGCTCCGTGGGGTTGTCGTGGGAGCACGCGGCCGCGTGGGAGACGGCCGAGTGGCGCGCCACACACTGGCCCACCGCCGCTGTGCGCGGAGGCCAAGCCGACAGCCGCGTGGCCCACCTGGCGCGTGCAATGGCCAGGCTGTCGGCGACCCTGCGACCCTCGCATCGATTCCGGTTGGCGTCGGGTATCGCCTCACCCATCGACGGGCCCCCAAGCAGTGGCACGCGGTGCGCGTGGACGCGCGCCCGCAGCTGGACCGCACGCCCCTGCGGCCGGCGAGAAACGACCCTGTGGCAGGGGCAGGTCCCCGTGGCGCGGGTCGGGGCTCGGCGGTCGCTCGTTCGGCAGCGCTCGGACGCCTACCTGCGCCGCGCGGACGTGGCTCGCCCCTTTGCCGAGCTGGAGGCTTCCCTCGAGTCCGGCGCCCTGTCGGGGGCTCGCGAGGTGAGCAAGTGGCGCGCGCGGCTCGGGTTGGATCACCACGCCCGCGCGCTCGACCTGCGCCTCCACCATCGGGCCCATTGGGCTGGCGAAGACGCCTGCGCACTCGCTCGCCGCTCGAGCTACTCTCGGCCTGTGATCCGCGAGCGGCAGCTTCCTTCGCGAGGTCGCTCCGCGAGCTTGGAGCCCCGGTAGCAGGCCCGGACGAACCTCGCTGTGGTCGTTGGCGATGCATCCCGCGAAACGACCAACCGGCGGCGCCTCGGTATGCCTCACCGAACGCGCCGGAAGGACGAGCTCCGCGTCGGGAACGGCCCCTGGCTACCGCGGCGCCTTCGTCCGCCGGCGAGGGAGTGGTGACGACGAGCGAAGCGGAGCTCGGCTCGATGCAGAGCCGAGCTCCTCACGCTTCTCAGGCCAGCATCCCGTCGATGAGACCGCCCTCGAGGCCGGCCGCACCGAAATCCGTCACCGGGCCGCCATCGCGGCGCACCCCATTGGCGGTGATGAGCGTGTTGAGCAGCCGGTTGTTTCCGACTCCGCCAGCGTCGATGTACTGCCCCTGACGGAGATACCCGCCGGCGCTGCCGGCAATGATGATCGGCAGGTTGTTGAAGCTGTGAGAGGGGCCCGCCGCCACGTGGCTCGTCCACATCGCAAATGCGGAATCGAGCAGATTACCGTTCGGGGTGCTGTACGACGAGAACCGCTCGAGCAAGTGGCGAAACGTGAGCATTCGGAAGCGATCGATCTCCGCGTGAATCTCAACCGCGTTTTCGATCGGGTCGCCGCTGTTGCCGTCGCTCGTCTGGCGATGGCTGATCCAGTGGAAGCGCTCCTGCCGGACGCCGTTGAGCGTGTACCGAGTGCCATCGGTACCGTCGCCCACCTGCAAGGTCCCCACGCGAGCGGTGTTGCAGGCGAAGGAGAACGCGGCCAGATCGATCTGCAGCTTTGCCACGTCTTCGATGGTGTTGTCCGTTCGCCGAAACGCGTCGCCTTCGCTGAGCGCCTGCATGGCGGCTACGTCGAGCCGCTCGTCGCTACAGCCGGAAACGCCGAGCGAGACGATGTCCCGCTCGAGATCCCGCAGGCTCGAGAAGTGCAGGTCGAGCCGGTTGCGGTCGTCCATGCTCAGCTGGGGCCGATTCAGCAGGGAGTTGAGCTCTCCGAGCACGAGGTCGTTCACGCTCTTGCGGCGCAGAGCCAGCTGCTCAGCGTCGCCCGTGCCAGCCCCCGTCTGCGGATCGGCCAGGCCGGCGAGGCGCTGATACACACGCCACGGGTTGCCCTCGGCGGCCCGCACCTGCTCCGGCGCGCGGAACGAGAGCTTCTCGTTGATGTAGCCGCCCTTGCGCCCGGCGTAGAGCGTCAGCGGCTCTACCCCCGGTGCATGAAGCTCGTTGGCAATCAGCGTGTCGGCCGAGACACCGGTGGGAACGGCCCGCTGGGCGTTGCCAGTGGCTTCGGCGGCCGTCAGGCAGTGTGCGAGGCCGAGCGCATGCCCACAGCCCCGATTGCTGAAGGGGTAGTTGATGCCGCGCACGATGAGCAGCCGATCCGCGTAGTCCGCCAACAGACCGGTGGAACGCTCAGCCGCGAACGCTTGCATGCCCGCCGTGGTCAGCGGACCGATATCCGTGGGCCAGAAGCGCTCCGGATCCCGACCCGAGCGCTGCACGACGCCGCACGCCGTACAGATGAACAGACCAAACGTGGGAGCCGCATCTCCCGCCTCTTGGGCAAATGCCGACCGCTCCGGGAGACTCTCGAGGAAGGGCAGAGAGAGCCCCAGGCCACCGACCGTGCGCAGGAACGCGCGCCGGTTCGGGCGCGACTTTCGACTATTCATGGCGTACCTCCAAGCGGGCTTCGCCGCCCAAATGCCGGGTTCGCGACCACGGCGATCAAAAGCTCTTTGATGGATTGTTCGTCGGACCAGCTCGCGAGCTGGACCTCGTCGACGAGCGCGTCGTCGCTCCGCTCGACGTCGCGCCCCAAGACGAACTCGGCGACGTGGCGTGCGTAGCACGCGTGAGCCTGCGGGCTCTCGGCGATGAGCCCCATCAGCTCTGCGGCTCCATCGAACTCCTTCAGTCCATCGGCGAAGCGGTACGCGCCCGTCGTGTCGACAGGCTTGCCGTTGTCCGTATCGCGGAGCTGACCCAGAGCGTCGAAGTTCTCGAACGCGAAGCCGATTGGGTTGATGAGCGTGGCGTGGCACCCCTCGCCACAAGTGCCCGGGCCCGTGTGAGCATTGACCCGCTCTCGATTCGTCTGGTCGGGTTGGATGGTGGGCAGGGCGGGAATCACGCCGGCGGGCGGCTCGAGCTCGGTGCACAGGATGTTGCGGTTGATCTCGACGCCGCGGTGGATCGAGTCCGGATCGCGTAGCGTTCCGTTGTACGCTAGGAAGCCCAGCCGCGTGAACAGGCCGGGGCGATCGGCGCCAACGTCGATTGGCTGCAGCTCCTCGCCGGTGACCTCGGCTCCGTAGAGCGGCGCGAGCTCCTCATTGGCGTAAGCCGTCGTGGAAGTAAGCAGCTCCTTGAGACCGAGTCCCTGCTGGAAGATGTCGTCCAGGAAGCGCTCCTCGGCGCTCGCCAGGGCTGCATTCAGCCGCTCTTCGTGCTCTGGAAACAGCTCCTCGTCCTTGGCGATCGAAGAGTATCGATCGATCCCGAACAGCTCGCCGTGGTAGCGCGCGATGACCGCGGCGGCCTCGGGGGCATCCACCATGCGCCTCGCCAGCTCGACGACCGCCTCCGGCTCGTCCAAATCTCCGGCGGCCGCTGCGTCGAGCAGGTCGTCGTCCGGCGTGGTGTTGCGCAGAAGGAAGGAAAGCTTGGAGGCGATCTCGAAGCCGGAGAGTCGCTCCCCGTCGTCCCCGAGCTCTGTGCGGTACACGAAGAAGGGAGACTGCAGGAATGCCTCGATGACGAGCTCCGCCCCGTCGGCCCGGGCGTCTCCGCTCTCGAAAACGCTCGCGCCCTGATCGAACAGCGCCTGATAGTTGGCAAGCTCCTCGGCGGTCAGGTTGCGCCGGTAGGCACGGCGACCGAAGGCGGAGATGAACTCGGCGCTGTCTTCTTGGGGAAACACCCGGGCCAAAGCCTCCGGGTCGCGAGCGATGCGCTCGCTCAGCTCCTCGGAGGCAAGCTGGTAATCGAGCCGCAGATTCGGCGTGACGATCAGCGCGCGCTCGTTGTTCGAGAAGGTCCCGTTGGGCGGATCCGACGTGAAGGACGACGAAAGGCCTGGGTCGGCGTCGAGCCGCAACAAGTCGCGGACGGAATGCTCCCACTGCTCGTGCGTGAGCCGCACCAAGCGAGAGTGGACCGGCTTGCCGTTCAGTGCGACCCCGGGGATCGAAGGAGCCTCCTCGGCCGGCACTGGGTCGTTTTGGCCGGGCTCAGACACGGCGCCGGGTGGGACCGGGACTCCGGCGATGGGCCCTTCGTGGGGCAGTGGGCTCATGCTGCTCTCCGAACACGCGGAGGCGGCGAGCAGGAGCGCCACTAAAGAGGCAATTCGCTGCATTGGACGATTCTTCTCCCGTTGGGTCAGGGGCGCGTAGGCGAGAGCGCGCAGTCCGGAGGTTGCCTGCAAGTGGCCGCGCGTTCCATCAAGAAAGTCGCGGTCTTTATCGATTTCGTGTGTGGTTGGCTCGGGAAGCGGCTTTCGGCGTGCTCGATTGCTTCGTTTGGCACGGCACTGGCGTCCGAACTTCGAATACGGTCGCCTCCGTGTTCGCGATCGAGTCATCGAGGTGCTCGCGGCGTCTCCGCAGTTTGGTGTCCGCCCGCGACGCAATGCGCAACGGCGAGGCGTTGGGCGAGGCTCCGTCGAATCGTCCTCCGTCGAAGGCTCGGCTGAGTTGGCGCCGCCGGGGCGGGCCACCGGGCCGGCGTGTGCGAGCCTGGGCGGGGAGGCACCTGGCCGAGGCGGCGTCGACCGGGAGCCCTCACGAGAAATGACGCGACGCGCAACGGGGCGTGCGTCTTTGGAGGCGAGGGTGGCACGTGGCCCTGTCGGAAGGCGGGCCACGGGAGAGCGCCGACGACAGAGCGCTTGCGGACGCGTTTGGCCCACCGTTGGCGGGCCGGCGCATCGGCGTAGCCGTGGCGCGCGGTCGCCGCGCGCACTCCACGGCAGCGGCCGGGCCGAGGCTTCAAAACTACGGGCCGAGCCGAATGACGCCTCGTTCGGGCTGCCCGTTGCGCAGTCGTCGTTCTATACGGGCTAGGTCGCCATGGTCGCCCCCCAAAGCAGCCGCCCGAGCCGCACCGATCCGCCGTTGCTGCCCGTGCCCCCCGGTCGCGCGCGGACGCGTCGGCGCCTGCGCCGCGTCGTCTTGGGCGCCTGCGCGGCCCTGGCCGCCTCGGTAGTGGCCGCAGGGCTCGCGGCATGGGCGCTGCTGACGCAGCTCGATCATCCCCGCGTCAAGCCGCGCGTGGTCGCGCTGGTGAAGTCGGCTTCCGGCCTCGGCATCGACTACCAGGCCGTCGAAGTTTCGCTCCTGCACGGAATTCACGTAGGCTCCTTCAGCGTCGATTCCCCGCCGGTCTTTCGAGAACACGCCCCGCGTTTCCTCGTCGTGCGGGATGTGGAGGTGCTCGGCGCGCTGTGGGCGCTGCCCTTCCGGGGGGCTTCCCTCGAGCGGCTGTCGGTCGGCGGCGTCCAGGTCGCCGTGGTCGCCGACGCGAGCGGCCGCACCACCCTCGACGAGCTGTTTCCGTCGTCGTCCGAGCCCGCCCCCGAGCCACGGCCGCCTCTTTCGCACGCGCTTTCGGGCCTGCCGGAGCTGTTCGTCGAGCGCGTCGCGATCTCGGACGTGCGGCTGTCGCTCTTGCAGTTGCCGGGCGAGGGCCGTGGCGGCGAGGTGCGGGTGGAGGCGCTGGAGTTGAAAGGCGTGCTGCGAGCGGGCGAGCAAGGGTTGAAGGGGACCCAGCTGTCGCTGGGCGGCAGCCCCGACCTGCGGGTGGTGCTCGGCTCGAGCGGCGAGCCCGAGCGCCAGGCGAGCCTCGACGCGGAGCTGGCCTTGCGCGCGGTGGATGCGCAGACTCTTTCGCTGTGGGCAGACGTGACCCTGGCCGATCAAGACTTGGTGTCCACGCGGGTGCCGGTGCGGCGGCTCCTGCAGATGGCGGCGGAGGTCCAGCTGTCTGCGGCCCAGGGCGAGACCCGTTTCTCGATCCAGCGCCTCAGCGCGGTCGACGATCGCATCACCGTCGAGGGGCGCGCCTGGCTTCCCGACGGGGAGCCCCTGCGGGCTCGGGTCGATGGAAAGTCCACGCTGACTTTGCACCGTCTGCCGCTCCCGGTCGAGGGGGTCGAACTGAGCGAGCTGCGGCTGCAGGCGAACGCTCGCGGGCTGGTCTGGTCGCCCGAGGGCCTTCAGGGGTCGGCGGATCTCGCCGCCAGTCTGGAGGCGGTCGACGTGATCGCGCAGGGCGCGCGGCTGGGGGTCGAAGGGGCCCGCCTTCACGGGCAAGCGAAGCTGGAAAAGCAGTCCGTTTCGGCCCACCTCCAGCTGGGGGTCGCTGCGGTGGCCGTCGGCCTGGAGGGCGGCCCCACGGCGCGGCTCGAGCAAATTTCGCTCGAGGGCGGCGGTCGTGGGTCGGTCGCAGCCGATGGCAGCCCGCAGGTGGAGCGGGCGACCGCCACGCTCGGAGCGAAGAGCCTGCTTGCCGAGCTCGCGCTTCGGCGCGAGGTGTCGCTCGACGAGCCGAGCGTAGAGCTGGTGCTCGGCGACCTCGCTCGCTCGGCGGCTGCGCCGTTCGGTTGGAAGGGCGCGGCGGACGTGGAGCTGAGCCTGCCGGCCGTGCAGGTCTTGGATGCCGGTCAGGCATTTTCGTTGCGGGGGGCCAAAGCGCTCGCGGCGCTGCCGTTGACTGCCGACAGCGCTCACGGTTCACTGAGCTGGGATTCGGCTCGAGGGGCCGGCGCCGCGGCGAAGGGCGTGTCGCTGTCGTGGCAGGTGAGCCGCCCGCTGTCGCTGGCATCCGAGCGAGCGAACGAGCCCGCATCTCTCGAGCTGCACGGGCGCCTGAATCGGCTCTCGAACGGCCCGCATCAGGCGCGTTCGCTCGACCTCGCGCTGCGCGCCGAGCGCCGGCAGGGGGGGAGCTTTCACGGCGAGCTGACGGCGGAGGCCGCCCGGGTGCTGGTCGAAAAGCAAATGCTGCCCGGAGCGGTGTCGGTGCAGCTGCGGGGAGAAGTCGACCCGGGCGCCCCGAATCTACAGCTGGAGGCGCGTGTGCGGGGCACCGGGGGCGCAGCCCTGGACTTCGACCTCGACGCCGGCTTCGACCGCGCCTCGGAGAAGGCCCGATACGAAGCGCACCTGGGCCTGCGGGCGCTGCAAGCGTTCGCGGGCCCGGCGGCTCGGTGGCTGCCCCAGGTGACCGGGTTGAGGCTGAAGGGCGCTCGGGTCCGAGGCCATGCGCGGGGGGAGTGGGGTGGCGTGCTTTCGCCGCGCACCGAGGGCGGGCTCGTGCCCGCCGCCGATCCGCTGGCTTCGGCGCATGGGCGGCAGAAAGCCGAGCTCGAGCTGCTGGGGGTGGACTACCGAGCCGATGGTCAAGAGCTCCTGGTGCCGAAGATGCGCGTGGCGCTCGACAGCGTGCATCGCCGCGGCGGCGCGGGTCGAGCTCGTCTGAGCGTCGAGAGCCCGATGATCGCGCTTCGCTCCGAAGGCGAGTCGACCCGGCTGCGGGCCCTGGAGCAGCGCTTCGACGCCGAGTTCCAGCGGCCGCCGCATCTCGGGGAGGTGAAGATCGATTCGCTGCTGACCGTCGGGGCGATCGAACAGTCATCGCACCCCGAGCTGCCGGTGCGGGATCTGCGGGTCGAGAGCACCCTCGCGATCGATCGTTTGAGCGCTTTCTTCCTGCGGGGCTTCGAGCTCGCGAGCCCTGCGACGGGGACGACGCTGGCGATGGCCGGTGCGGTCGAGCAGACCGGGCGCGGCGCCGACGAGGATGCCACCATGTCGGGGCGCGAGGCGCTGACGCTCGAGGGCACGCTCCGGCAGCGGCTCGAGCCGCTCGGCAGCGCGCTCTCGGCAACGAGGGCGTCGGGGGAGCTTTCGATCCCGTTTCGCCTCGAGTCGGGCGACCTGCTCAGCTATCGCTTGCAGGGCACGCTCGACGCCGAACGCGTCAGCTTCGAGAGTGGAGACGGAAGCTTGGCGGTGGAGGAGCTGAGCGGGCGCGTGCCTTTTCAGGAGGAATTGATCCTGCTGCCGACCGGCCCGGTGATTGCCGCGGGGCCTGCCTCGAATCCTCTGGCGCGCTCCCGTTTCTTCGACGTGCAGCCGTTCCTGGAAACCGAGGGCTTCGTCACGCTGCGTTCCGCCACCGCCCGGGGGGAGCAGATCGGACCGGTGGCGGCGAACGTACGCCTCGATCGTTCGCTGTTCGCCATCGACCAGCTGCAGGCCGGGTATGCCGGCGGCCAGATCACCGGGCAAGTTCGGGCGGATTACGCCGGCGGCGACCCGATCGTGGATTTGCGTTTGAATCTCACGGGCATTCGACCCAAGCGCGGCAAGGGCGTGCTCGATGCCAACGCGGCGCTCCGATTTCTGCCGGGCTCGCTGAGCCTCGAGGGCAAGATGCAGATCGTTCGCATCTCGCGCGATCACCTGCTCGAGTTCCTCGACCTGCTCGACCCCTTCCACGAAACGGTGAACGTCAACAAAGTGCGTCTCGGCCTGCAAGTGGGGTACCCGAAGTTCGTGCGGCTGAAATTGCACGACGGGGTGGTGGATACCAAGGTCCAGCTCGGAGGGGTCTCTCGGATCGTGCGCATCGACGAAATCGTGGCGGTGCCCTTGGGGCCCTTGTTGCAGAAATTCGTCGCCCCGCTGCTGGGACCCGCGCAACGCCTTGCGGGGTCCGCGGCGGCGATGGGTGGCGGGGATCCGGCGGTGGGCCGGCGCGCGGCGACCGACCGGGCCCGTTCGGCGGAGCGGCAATTGGCCGCCGAGGAAGGCCCACGAGGAGGACGAAAGCAGTGAGCGACGATCGAGGAACCTCTTTTGGGGGCTGCACCGGAACCTCTCGGGGCTGCGCCGTAGCTTCTCGGCTTCGCGCCCTGGCCGTTGGGCTTTGCGCGATGGCCCTGGTCCCGAGCTGCGTCCAGGCGCCCACCGTTTCCGTCGTGGACCAGAAAACCGCCCTCGAGAGGCAGGCAGCCGGTGAGTACCCCACGCTCGACAGCGAGCTGCAGCAGGCGGTGCTCGTTCCCCATCCCGAGCCGTTTGCCCGGCAAGACATCGGACGCGCCTCCGGGAAAGGTTCTCTCGGGCCTCTGACCGAGCTGGTTGCGCGAGCGGAGTCGGACGCGGATGCAATCGACGGCTTGCTGCTCGAGCAGTGCGTTGGCGAGGAGCTCTCGGGCTACCTCGTCCCGCGCGCTGAAAGCTGTCGGAAAGGCACGGACACGGCGGAGCTCGCTCGCCTGGTGGGGCGGGCCAACCTGCACCGTAGGCAGCTGTGGCAGATGATCGCCTCCGAGCGCGGGGCCACGGTTGCCGAGGCGCAGCGGCGTTGGGCAAGCGTCCATCGCGAGCAGGTGGTCTGCGGGGGCTTGCTGCAACAGCGGGATTCCTCCTGGGGGCCGAAGCCATGCGAGGAGCCGTGAGCGCCCGGGCTCGCAGGCGCTACGGCCTGCGCTGCAGCCTGGCGCTGTCGACGGGCTCGGCGCTGGCACTGTTCGCCTCGGCGGCGGCCGGGCGAGAGTCGGTCGATTCGGCCATTCGGGAGCCGGTGCGCTTGACGGCCGGAGCCTCGAGCGACTTCATGGGCATGGCCACCCCGGGCCGCGGGGGCCTGTACTTCGTGAGCGATGCCTCCGGGACGCTCGACCTCATGCTGCAACATCCGATCGACGCCGGGCCTCGCCGCGTCTCCAGCGGGCTCGGCGACATCGCATGGCCACGGGTTTCTCCGGACGGGAAATCCATCGCTTACATCTCGTTCGAGCGCGACGTCGGAGGAGACGTCTGTGTGCGGTCGATTTCCGGGGCAGAGCCCGGCGCGGAGACGTGCATCGCGGACGAGGGAGCGGCGCAGCTACAGGTGCTGTGGTGGGACGATGCGCAGCTCGCAGTGGTGTCCCGCCCCAGCGTGCACTCCGATTTCGTGCTGCGCCGGGTGGAGATCGACGGGGGAGGCGGCTCGAGCCTGCTGGCCCGCAACATGGTGGGTGCCGCGCTGTCCCCCGATCGCGCCTGGCTGGCGTACGTGCCGGTGGAAAGGTCGGCCGAGCAGGTGGGGGTGACCTTCTCGAACCGCACCGCGCGCGGGCTGCGGCTCCAGCGGCTCGGCGGCAGTGCCGAGCCCTTGACGTACGTGCCGGGCCTGCCGGGGGTCACCGGGTATCTGGCTTTCGACGGTCGGGGCGAGTACCTGTACTTCTCGCAGTTTCTGAACGATACCAATCGAGACGGGGTCATCAACGGGGACGATCACGGCGTCATCTTTCGCGTGCCGTTCGCAACCGGGCAGAAGAGCCCCCTGGCCGCCGGGGTCGAGCCGCAGCAGCTGACGAGCGCGCGCTGGGATTGCCACTATCCGGAGCCCGGCGCGGATCGGTTGATCGTGACCTGCGGCCACGAAGGCAGCCTCGACGTGTACTCCCTGCCGCTCGAGGGCTCAGTCCCTCAGAGCTGGGGTGATGCGCGCCTGCGCGCCGAAATCGAGGTCGCGCGCGATTTGTGGACTCAGCTCTTGCTCTCGGCGCGGCGGCTTTCCATCGCGACGAGCGAAGCGGCGAGACGCACCGCATTGCGGGAAATCGCTTCGTTGCACCTGCAGCTCGGCGAACACGAGTCGACGATCTACTACGCGGAGGAGGCCCTGGGCCCGGGCTACCGACCGCGCCCGGCGCCGCTGACCTGGGCCAACCTCATCGGGCAGTTGGCGCGCCACCGGCGTGAGGATCTGGCCCTGATTCGGGGGCAACTCAGTCGGAGGTACATTCGCGGCGAGCGCGCCCGACTGGCGCACATCGCCGCGCTCAGCCCCGAGGCGCCTGCCGACGTGCAGGCGCTCGCCCTGCTCGTCGTGAGCGAAATCCAGGACGACATCGGCGAAAAGGCCGATTCGCTCGCCACTTTTCGGCGCCTGGACATCGCGTCGCTGCGCGATCCGCTCATCGTGCCTCTCGTCGCCGGGCGCGCCGAGCGGCTCTACAGGCTGCGCGGGGATCGAGCGGCGCTGCTGGACGTGTACCGCCTGTTGTCACAATCGGAGGCGCTGGATACGTGGCACCGGCTGCCGTGGGCACAGCGCTTCGTGACCGAGCTCGGGCGGGGTCGTTCGAAGGCGGCGCGCGGCGCGGCGCTTGCGCAGGTGCGAGCGGAGGCCGGCGAGGGCACGGAGCTGGCGCTGCTGCTCGATCTCGAGAGGATCCTGCTCAACCTCGAGCAAGCCAGCGAAGAGGGCGTGCGCGCCAAGGTCTTCGAGCTGTACAAGCGGACGAAGGGCGTTGCGCGGCGCCGCGCCATCGTATTTGCCACGTTGCAGGCGGCGGCACGCCAGGGCAGCGAGTACCTGAAGTACCAATTTTCCACGTCTTGGGCGAGCTGGCTCGACGAAGAGCACGCAGAGCGCAAGTATGCCGAGTCCCTCTACGAGCAGATCGTCCTCGACCGGGCCTACGGTGAGGAGGCCGCCGGAAACATCTCGGAGGCTCGCGGTTACTTCTACGGCACGACGGTCAGCACGGACTCTCTCGAAGCTCACATCGGCTTCATCGAAGCGCGGCTCGCGGAGTCGACCGGCGGCGGAACGAAGCCGCTGGAGGAGGTCTATGCGCGTCGATTCGAGCGCGAGCCCGACAGCCCCGTGCGGCACTTCGTCGACGCGTACCTGCTGGCGAGAGCGTTGCCCACGGAGCCCGACGACGAGAGGCACGACGAGCAGGTGGGTCGAATCGTGGAGCTGCTGCGGCAGGTCGATCGGGCGCGGCCGCGCGAGCCGCAGGTGCACCAGCTGTGGGGATTCGCGCTGCACCAGCGAGCGCTTCGGAGCCGTTCGAGGCCGGCCGCCGTCTCGGCGAACCGGCAATACCTCCTGGCGCTCGATCTGGCGCGCCAGGACGATCGGCTGCGCGCCAGCCTGCTTTCGCGCCTCGGCGTGCTTCAGGCAGCGCTCGGAAACCACGGCCCAGCGCTGAGCTATCTGATGGAGCGCGAGCAGCTGCCGCAGACCCGCCCGGTCGCCGAGCTCGGGCTCCGCGTGGCCATCGCGCGCAGCGCCTGGCACACCGGAGCGGCGGAGATTGCCAGCCAGCAGATGGCGCGGGCCCAGGAGCTGCTCGATCGGCACCCGGAGCTGAGTCGGTTTCGACCGATCGTGCTCGATTGGTTGGCTCTCTCGCAAGCGGGAGCCGGAGACGCCGAGGCCGCCTGGAAGAGCTACAGCGCGCTCGTCGCCTGGCAGCAAGGCAACTCGGAGGCCAGCGCTCGCAATCGCCTCAAGGCGCGCATCGGGCTGGCCTCCACCGCCCTGCAGCAGGGGGAGCCCGGGCTCGCTCTCGACTCGGCGCAGCACGCTCGACAGATTCTCGACGCGGGCTCGCTGGAGGCGCCGGCACGCGCGTTTCAGGAGGCGCTCTCCGGGGACTACCGCTATACACGCCTGGATTACGACACCCTGCTGTCCGGGCTCGAGGCCGTGGCGTATCGCGCCCAGGGGGACACCTCTGCGAGCATTCCTCCTCTCGAGCGGCGTATCGAGTTGCTCCGGGAGCAGGTGCGTGCGCGTCAGCTCGACGAAGACCGGCTGGACCTCGCGCAGGCCTATCGCCAGCTCGCCGAGGCGCGGCTGCGCGGTGGGGACCTGGCAGGAGCCCAGCGGGCCCTCGAGAACGGCCTTGCCGTATCTCGCGTGTACGATCAGAACACGGGGACACCCGTGAGCGATCCGGAGCTCGCCATGGTGCGCGCCTACGCCGAGCTGTTCCTTTCGGGGCAGCGGCCGCGTGAGTCCTTCGCCTACCCCGTTGCGCGGGAGCTCGAGCGGGTGCTCGCCTTCTTGTCCAAATATCGCAACCCGCGTCTGACGCGGCAGCGCATTGTACTCGAGATTTACTTGACCATGCTGGAGCTTGATGAGGCCCACGGCACCGCCGCAGGCAACGGAGATGAGGAATGAAGTGCAAGTCGCAATTCCACGGTGCCCTGGCGGCGACGGCCGTCGCGCTGGCCTTGGGCTGCGGGGTCGAAGACGCCCTGGACGGTGAGCCCGACGCGTTTACCGCAATCTACGAATCCAACGAGTTCCAGGAGTGCTCCGGCTGCCACGCGCCGGGTGCCCCTGGGCGCGTGGACGGCACCGAAGAGACGCAGGACTGGTCGACGCGGGACGCGGCCTACATTTCGCTGCAGGGCACGGCGTCCGGGCTGATCGGGAACTTTGCGGGCTGCAATGGCGTTCCCTTCCTCGGCCCCAGCGCGGAGCAGAGCTTGCTCTTCGCAGCCTTCGACCAAGACGCCCGCCGCGCCTACGACAACCCGGACTTTCCCGACTGCAACGAGGACTCCATCTCGGACCAGACGCTGAAGCTCGGGGGCGACTTGCCCGCCGGGCTGCTCGCGGATCTGCGGGCCTGGATCGACGACGGTGCGCCGAGCGAATGAGCTCCGCAGGCGGACTTCGGGGCTGAGGGGGAGCGCGGCCGGAGAAGAGCTCTCTCCTCGACCGTCGCCGGACCGCTCGCCGTGCCCCGACGGAGAGGACTCGACGCCCCCAAGGGGCTGTTCGGGAGGCTCTGCGCGGCCGCGGGGCCTCTCGACTCGGATCTGACCGTCCCAGGGGGTGGTGGCTGCCCCCGCTCGGCCCGGAGCACACCTTGGTCTTCCTCGGTGACTACGTGAACCGCGGTGGTCGGGCACATGCCCGTCACCTGCTCGCCGCGGAGTTCGTCGGTGTACACGCCCGACGACCCGCTGGAGGGGTTTCGGCGCGGCGGCGTCTCCGGGCTCGACACACGAAGTGGCCGCGGCGGTTTTTTTGACGGCGCTGGAGCCACCGAGCGTCACCCTCTTCGAATCTCGCGGATGCCGCGCCGCGGGGGGCGGCGAGCCTCGCCGGGCCCCGAGCGCCCGAATGCGGTGCGGCCCTCCGGCAGCCGGAGGGCCTGCAACCCTTCGCGGCTACTCCGCGAGGCGATCGATCACGAATTGCGCGTGACCGTTGAGCACGTCCGCCGTCCAGCCACCTTCGGGCGCCGCGGCGTCGTCACTGACGAAGAAGCAGGACTCGTCGTTGCAGCCGTCGAGCTTCCACGCCGCCCAGCTGATCTTTCGTTCGTTCATCCAATCGTGCCAGGCCTGTGCCTCCGCGTCACACACGCCGGGATTGTTGGGGGTGCCGCCGTCGGCGTGCGTTGCACCCCACTCGGTGACGAAGAGGGCCGCTCCCGAGGCGAGGGCCGCGTCGCCGAAATCCCGCAGCCAACCGGTGTGGGTGCACGAGTAGAAGTGGAGGGTGTACATGAGGTTCGTACCCTCCACGGGGTCGGCGGCCGCCTCGTCCACACGCTGGGACCACTGCCGGGAGCCGAGGATGACCACGTTGTCTGGATCGACTGCCCGCAAGGTCGAGAGCACGGCCTCGTGGTACGGCTTGATGGTGCTCGTCCAGTCCGTGTTGCCAAGGGGCTCGTTGTAGGTTTCGTACAGCACGTTCGGGTACTGGCCGAACTCTTCGGCCATCTGCCGGAAGAACTGCTGCGCCTGGGTGACGTTGTTCTGCGCGGCGTGGGCGTGCCAATCGATCACGACGTAGAGCCCGAGATCGATCGCGTTTCGGACCACCTGGCGCACCATTTCCGTCATGCCGGTGGGGTTGACTAGGTAGGAGTTCTCCTCCTCGACCCCCATTGCCGCCCGAATCACGGTGATTCCCCAGTTGTCACGCATCCATTGCAGGCCCGCCTTGTTCGTCGAGTAGCGGTCCTCCCAGTTCAGCCACATCGTGCTGACGCCCTTGAGCTGGACGGGGGCCCCGGCCTCGTCGACCAGCTGGGTCCCTTCGACGCGCAGCGCGCCGTGTCGACCCACGGGAGTATCGGAGCCCGCTGCCGCTTGCGGCGGGGCCGCCTCGCCGCTGCCCGGCTCGGCGGGGGCGCCGTTTGCCGGCGTCGGCTCGCCGGCCCCAGGGTCGGTTGGCTCGGCCGAGGCGCCGGATCCCGAAAACGCGGGCGGATTCGACGGGCCCGAGGTCGAGCTGCTGCAGGCGACTGCCAGCGCGGAGAGACACGTGAAGAAGAGGGGAGAGAGGCGGAGAGTCATGGCGAGTTGGGGCACCTGATCGGGTTTGGCGGCGCAGGCGCGGCGCCGGGGCCCAGAGCCTTTCGGTCGATTCGGGCGCTGGGCAAGGAAACGGGCCGCGGCTGCCAGGCGGCGTCCACGACGCGACGTCGACCTCCCGGGGGAGGCCGCGACGGCGCCGCGGGAGTCGGCGGAAACTGCGGTGTCCGGCAATCCAGCGCTGATTTCGCGGGCATCGCAAGCGTCAACTGACCCGCCGCGCGGAGCTGTACAGCAACACGAGACAGTTTTCGCCTGACCGCGACCGCGCGATGGTGATCGGCGATCTTTTCGATCGCATCGAGGGGGCCGGCCTTCCCCGCGAGATCGCACTCCAGCTCGGGCGCTCCGCGAGCGGGGGAAGCGCCCCCTACGATCCCTGTTGCACCAGCGCCGCGGTGCGCAGCGCGAGAGCCATGATCGTCAGGGCGGGGTTGAAGGCGCCGTTGGTGACATGGACCGAGCCATCCGCCACCAGCAGGTTCTCGTGGCCGTGAACGCGACCGGTTGCGTCGGTCACCGAGCAGCGTGGATCGTTGCCCATGCGACAGGTTCCCGCCTGATGCTGCCCGGCGCTGAGGTGCAGCGCCGGCTCCTGCGACCAAACCTCGCGGGCGCCCGCGGCAGCCAGCCACTCGGCGGCCCGCTCGCGGATGAACCGGGCGGTGCGAACCGTCTCGGGGTGCGTCGTGCCCGACAGCCGCGCGACGGGCAGGCCCCACTCGTCTCGCACGTCGCGATCGAGCGTCACCCTCGCCAGCGGGCTCGGGATCTCCTGCACAGGGCCGGTGACGTGTACGATTCTTCGATAAGTCGCCCGCACGTACTGCTTGTTGGCGAGCCCCCAGCGGGGCACCCCGGGGGGAAGGCCCTCGCGCCAGTATTGAATCGGCAGCGTGACGAAGTCGTTGGCGAGCATGGCTCCGCCCACGACGCCGGGAATTCCGTGCGCGAACCGCGTCGTCGCGACGCAGGGGCCCGGCCCGAGCCCGTCGTTCTCCAGCGGCTCGGGCATCAGCCCCCGGGCGCCGGGATAGTAGTGGCCCTGCAGGTGGCGACCGACCTGATCGCGGGCGTTGCCGAGCCCGTCGGGGTGCGACGCCGATCGCGAGAGCAGCAGGAGCCTCGCCGTCTCGATGGCGCCCGCCGCCAGCACGACGACCCGGGCGCGCAAGCGCTTCTGCTGCCCTCCTTCGCTGAAGTAGGCGGCGCCGACCACGCGCCCCGCTCCGTCCGTCTCGATGCGGGAGACGTGACAGCGAGTGCGCAGCTCGCAGCGACCCGTCGCGAGGGCCCGCGCGAGGTGCGTGTTGTGGGAGCCGTTCTTTGCATCGACGGGGCAAGCGAAGCCGATGCACTCGCCGCACCGGACGCAAGCCGGTCGGCCTCCGTAGGGAACCGAGTTGAGAGCCAGCGGCGGCGTGAGGGTAGGCCACCCGAGGCGCCGCGCGCCGTGCGCGAGCCAGTCGCCCTGAGGCGAGCGGGTGAGCGGCGGCATCGGGTAGCCTTCCGCCAGGCACGCCTCCTCGGCCGAGCGCCGGCCCACGCCGGAGACGCCCAGTTCGCGCTCTGCCAGGGCGTAGAAGGGCGCGAGATCGGCGTGGGCGATGGGCCAGTCCGCCAGCGAGCTACCCGCGGGCACGCCGTATCTCGACGCCATCTCGAAGTCGCTGGGGTGAAAGCGCCACGCCTGCATTCCCCACACGCGCGTGCCGCCTCCAACCGTCATGGCGTTGTTCTGGTAGGGCCCTTCGTGGGGATTCACGACACGTGCGAGCCCCGAGGCCGGTTCGAAGACGCGCGGGTGGCCCGCGAGCTTCGGACCGGTGTTGTGGCCGTGCACGGCCACGCGGTGGTTGCGCAGGTGATCGCGTGGGATCTCCTCGAAGTCGAGCCAATCCCCCCGCTCCAGCACGATCACCCGCTTGCCGGCTCGGGCGAGCGCCCCCGCCACGGTGCCGCCGCCGGCTCCGGCGCCAATCACGAGCACGTCACAGTCGTTCACGACTCGGCTCGCTGCCGTGGCCGGCGAGGATCGTAACCCAGCATCTTCCAGGAAACGGCCCCCCGGTTTCCGCCCCCTTCCGGGTTGGTGTAGAACCCTTCCATCGTGAGCGCCAGGACCCGCTCGAAGAAGCCGCGGCTGCCGCCCCCGGCAGGCTCCCGCTCGAGCTCGGCGAGCAGCGCCTCCCGAGCGGCCTCGGGCAGCTCTGCGAAACCGCAGCCGCTCCGTTGCGCCGCGAGCCGATCCAGGTGCTCGAGGCCGGCCGCGAGCGCCTGCCGAGCCTCGCCGTGCGCCTCGCAATGCCGGATCACGTAGTCGAGCGCGCCGGCGGCGCACGCTCCGGGGTCGGCGTCGGCGGGCACCAGGCGATCCACGATGGCCTCGAGCACCAAGGTGGCTCTGGGTTCGAAGCAGGGGGGCGCGCTCATTCGGGTTCCTCGCGGCTCCCAGCATAGACGCGCCTGGAGAGCAAAGCACGCGGACTCGCGCCCGCCTTCGCTCCGGGGAGCCGAGCACCCTCGCTGCAGCATCCCCGCCCGACCAGGCCGCCGCGACCCGGCGTCAGCCCACGGGGACGCGCAGGAAACGTAGAGGTGGCAGCGGCCCGGCTCCGTGCGGAAGCCGGTCGCTCCGTCTCGGGTCACGAGCTCGCGGAGATCCGTTTCGCCGAGTCGGAAACCTCCGTCCACGAAGGCGGTGTGCCACGCGTCGTCGCGCAGGCTGGAGCGTGGCGCTTCGCTCCTCGGCCGCTTTGTCGATTCCCGCTCTCGTCCTCTCGACGTCGGACGCGACCGCATCGACACAGCGCCCCCCCCCGTACGGCAGCGCTGGCTCCTGAAAAAAGGGCGGCGGCTGCGAATCGTGCCGGAACCGATCTCGCCTCGCCCTGCAGGGTTCGTTGCCCTCGACGAAAAGCGCTTCCGAGGCGCGGCTCGATGCGGCGCGCCAGCGCCGCGTGTCGAATTGCGTGCCGTCCGATTGCGACAATCACGCATTTTCACTGGCGATCCTTTGCGCTAGCGTCACACCCGCGCTGGCAAGGGGTGCAAGGCTGAGCGCCACGAGGCCAGAGGTGCAGTGCGGTGGTCGCCCCGCGTGGCGGGTCGTCTGCGTGAGGAGTAGTTGATGCGAAGGAATACGTGCCCGCTGCAATGGCGCGCCGTGCCGCGGTTTGCTCTGATGGGGCTCGTGGCACACGGCTGCGGCTCCGACGCGTCGGAGCGGCTCGGGCCGGAAGAGCCGGTGCCCTTCGTTCCTCCGGGCCCTCCACCAGGAGGCCGCGAGGTGCCTGCCCCAGCCGCGATGGCCGAGGCGCCACCCGACGCCGTGCCGGGGCTCGAGGCGAGCCCGAGCTTCTCGCGTGTGCTGGGGATCGACGATCCGAGCCAGGCCCCCGACGGCGTGCCCGTCACGAGCCGTGCGCAGCGGCTGACGCAGGGCGAATACGTGCGGACCGTCTCGGATTTGCTCGGAATCGACGCGAGTCGGGCGGCGGCCGAGTTTCCCGAAGAGCTGGCGACGCTCGACGGATACTTTGCCGTGGGGTCGCTCGGCATCGGCGAGCGGCTGGAGTCCGAGCTGCGGGCGTCCGCCGAGGCGCTGGCGGAGCGCTTCGTGAGTGACGAAGAGGCCTATCGGAGCGTGGTCGGCTGCGACGGCGCCGTTGCCGGATGTCGCGAGCGTTTCATTGCAGCGTTCGGTCGGCGCGCGTACCGGCGCCCGTTGACCGAAGCCGAGCAGGCGCGCTTCGTCGCTTTGTTCGAGGCCGCCGCGGAGCTGCTTTCGAGTGGTGACGCCTTTCGCGATGGTGTTCGGCTCGTCGTCGAGGCTGCGCTGCAGTCGCCCAACTTCCTGTACCGGATCGAGCGTGGCAGCGGAGAGATCGACGAGGTGGGCGAACGAATCGGCGGCTACGAGGTCGCGAGCCGTCTCTCCTACCTGATCTGGGGGAGCGGTCCGGACGCGCGCTTGCTCGACGCCGCCGAATCCGGCGCGCTGTCCAGCGCCGAGGGCATCGGGGTCGAGGCGAGGCGCCTCGTGATGGACCTGCGGGCCCGAGATCGGGTCAGTGATTTTCACGGGCGCTGGCTGGCGCTCGATGCTCTGGCCGGGGCGAGCAAGGACACGGCCGTCTTTCCCGAGTACAGCCCAGAGCTCGTCTCCTCCATGCGCGCGGAGGTCGAGCGGTTCGTCGAGGAGGTTGCCCTGGCGCAGGGCGGAGCGCTCACCAGCCTGCTTTCCGCGCCGTATGGCTTCGTCGACGCGCGGCTCGCCGCCGTGTATGGGCTTTCGGGGGATTTTGGCGACGAGCTGGTCCGCGTGGACTATGGGCCCGAGGATCCTCGCGCGGGCCTGCTGACTCAGGCGGGCTTCCTGGCGGGTCACAGCTCCTCCAACGGGCGCACGTCGCCGATTCTACGCGGCGTCTTCGTCTTGCGCCGGCTGCTGTGCCAGGACATTCCCGACCCGCCTCCCAACGCGCAGAGCACCGAGCCGCCGCCGCCCGAGGAGCCGCTGGTGACCACGCGGGATTACTTTCGCTGGAAGACTTCCATGGATGCTTGCCAGGGCTGTCACTCCTTCATCAACCCGGTCGGCTTCGCGTTCGAGGATTTCGACGGCCTCGGTCGCCACCGCGACATGGAGGCCGGTGTGCCGATCGATGCGGCCACGGTGCTGAGGTTGCCGGGTGTGCAGCTGGCCGTGGAGGGCGGCAAGGAGGCGGCGCTGGCTCTCGCCGAGTTGCCTGAAGCTCGCGCGTGCTACGCCAGAAACTGGCTGCGCTATGCGTGGGGGCGAGCCGACACCGAGGCCGACCTGCGCACGCTCACGCGGCTTCGACAGGGCCTCGCCGATCCGAGCTTCGGGGTGCGCGACATCCTGATCGAGATCGCCGAGAGCACTGCCTTTTCACATCTCTCGCCCGCCGAATAGAAGCGCGAAAGCGACGAACGAATCATGCGTGACCCGAAGTTTTTGTCTCGGCGCGGCTTTCTCCGCGGCGCCGCCGGTGCCACCCTGGCCCTGCCGCTGCTCGAGAGCATCGGCAGCGGGCCGCTGCAGGCACAAGAGGCCGCTCCCGTGCGGCGCTTCTTTTGCTTTCACTGCAGCAGCGGAGTGGAGGTCGATCGCTTTCGACCCCCACTCGGCGCTCTCACCGACGCTTCGTTCGAGGGTCTATCCATCGAGCCACTCGCCGCGTACGCGGAGCGCATGCTCGTGCCGCGCGGCATTCACGGCTACCCGGTCGGCACCTGGACGGGCCACTCGGAGGGAACCGGGCAGGCGCTGACGGCGGCGGCCGTGTCCAACGATCTCGCGCAAGGGATGTCCATCGACCAGATCATCGCTCGCCAAGCGGGGCGAGAGCCGTTGGTGCTCAGGCCGGGGGGGCGCGACCTCGGAGTGGCGGCGTTCAACTCGATTTCCTACTCGGGCCCGGGCCAGCTGGTGGCGGCCGAGCCGGACCCGTTCCGCGTCTACCGCGCGATGATGGGCATGGGCACGGGGCCGGCGACCGAGAGCACCGCCGAGGCGCTCGATGCGGTTCGGCGTCGCCGGCGAAGCGTCATCGACTTGGTTCGGGCGGAGTTCTCCGAGCTTCGCTCGCTCGGGCTCAGCCGTGCCGATCGCGAAAAGCTGGAGCGCCACGCTGCCCTGGTTCGAGATGTCGAGGTCCAGCTGACGGCGAACCCGGATCTCGCGCAGTGCGGCCCGAGTGCGGTGACGGTGGGGCAACTCGAAGGGCTCGACCGCGAGCGTGTGGAGGCGAACGAGAATTTTCCGAGCAACGCACGCCTGCACGGGCAGCTCGCCGTTCTGGCGCTCGCCTGCGGGTACACACCCGCCGTGGTGTTGCAGTGGGGTGCCGCGGTTGCCGGCTCGCCCATGTACCGATGGGACGGGATGATGCACAGCTACCGCCACCATCCGCTCTCGCACGGCACGACGGACGATTTCAACGAGGAAGCCGTGGCAGGCTACCTGGACATGCTGGCGGACATCGACCGCTGGAACGTGGGGGAGCTGCGCAAGCTGCTCGACCTGATGGACGGCTACGACGAGGGCGGCGGGCGCACCGTGCTAGATAACACTGTCACCCTGTACAGCAACGAATTCTCGCATGGCCAGGGCCACACGACGGGCGACTTGCCCTACATGATCTTCGGAGGCGGCGGGTACTTCAAGCTTGGCCAGTCGCTGGTCGTGCAGGGCTCTTCGGCAGATATCGGCGGCGCCGAGCAGGGGCAGAGCAACAAGATGCTCGCCACCATCTTGAACGCCGTGGGGGTGCCGACCGAGCGCTTCAGCGACGGTCCGGCGGGAGAGTTCGACGAGCTCAAGGCCTGAGCCGCGCGGGGTCGCGGGAGAGGGAGAGCTCGCCGGGGGGGAGCCCTGCGCGCCGGGTCGTGGTCCGCGCGGCCGCCGCAGGCCGGGTTCCTCCGGGGGCGCTGTCGCTCGCGGCGGCGGCGAGATTTCCCCGGCCGGGCGCGGCCCCCACGTCGGCTGGCTCCGCGGTCCCGTCGGCGAGTCGGGAACCATCGGCGGTAGCCTGCCCTCGCTGGCGGCTCCTCGCGGTCGCGACGTGGACTTCTCGAGCGACCCCTAGCCAGGTGCGCCGGGCTGATCTACAAGGCGACCGCACGTGCTGCCGTTCCAGTTGAATCCGTATCGCAGGTTGGTGGCCGGCTTGGCCTTGGTTGGTTGTGCCTCGGTCCAGAGTCGCGCGCCTTCCGAGTCGCCCGCGGCGGGCGCCGAGGGGTCCGTCGCGCCGTACCGGGATCTGAGCCTCGCGCCGCGAGCGCGCGCCGCCGATCTCGTTTCTCGCATGACGCTCGAGGAAAAGGTCCTGCAGATGCAGAGCTCCGCGCCCGCCATCGAGCGGTTGGGCGTGCCCGAGTACAACTGGTGGAACGAGGCGCTGCACGGCGTGGTACAAGGCCGGGCGACGGTGTTCCCGCAGGCGATTGGGCTCGCCGCCACCTGGGACACGGAGCTCATGTCCCGCGTCGCCGACGTGATCTCCACCGAAGCGCGCGCGAAGTACCACGACGCGCTTCGGCGCGGCGTGGCTTCGGTGCCCGAGGACGGAGCGACGCTGCCGGGCCGCGCCGCGGGGCTCACCTACTGGAGCCCGAACATCAATATCTTTCGAGACCCGCGCTGGGGGCGCGGGCAGGAAACCTACGGCGAGGATCCATACCTCGCCGGGCGCCTGGGCGTGGCCTTCGTCACCGCCATGCAGGGCACGGACTCCGAGTACTTGAAGGTCGTGGCCACGCCGAAGCACTACGCCGTGCACAGCGGGCCGGAGCCCGAGCGCCACGGCTTCGACGCGAAGGTGAGTGAATACGACCTGGTGAACACGTATCTCCCGGCGTTTCGCGCGGCGGTGGTGGAGGGCAAGGCCGAATCGGTGATGTGCATCTACAACGCCGTCAACGGCACACCGGGTTGCGCGAGCACCGATCTGCTCCAAACGCGCCTGCGCGACGAGTGGGGCTTTCGGGGCTACGTGGTCAGCGACTGCGGCGCGGTAAACGACATCGCCGAAAATCACCACTACACGCCGACGCTGGGCGAAGCGGCCGCCGCGGCCGTGAAGGCCGGCACCGATCTGACTTGTGGTGCGGAGTACCGCACGCTGCCGGCCGAGGTGGCGGCCGGGCGCATCGGGGAAGCGGATCTCGATCGCTCGCTCGAGCGGCTGTTCGTCGCGCGCTTCCGGCTCGGCATGTTCGACCCGCCAGAGCGCGTCGCGTACGCGCAGATCCCGATATCCGTGCGAGATTCGGCCGCGCATCGCGAGCTCGCGCGGGAGGCGGCGCGCAAGGCGATCGTGCTGCTGACCAACGCAGGGGGCCTGTTGCCGCTCGATCCGAGCGTGGGCAAGATTGCCGTCGTCGGCCCCGCCGCGGACGACCCGGTGGCCGTGCTGGGCAACTACCATGGCATCTCCTCCAAACAGGTGACCCCCTTCGAAGGCATTCGGGACCACTTCCGGGCCTCGCGGGTGAGCTACTCGCTGGGCGCCACGTACACGACCACCACGCCGGCGTTCGTCCCCACGGCCTTCCTCTCCGCCGCGGGGGGCGGCGAGCAAGCCGTGTGGGCGGAATATTTCGACAACCCCGAGCTTTCCGGCGAGCCGAAGCTCCGTCGCGCCGAGTCGCGCCCCTACTTCGACATGGGCATGGGAGACCCGGCCGTGGTCGAAGCGGTGGGGCAATCCGGCTACTCCATTCGCTGGGCGACGACGCTGCGGCCACCGGCCACGGGAGACTACGAGCTGACGGTGCGCACCGGGATGTGGAACCGCACCGCCACGGCTCGCCTGTTCGTCGACGAGCGGGAAATCTCGCTGTCGGCCGCCCCCTCCACGCGCATGACCTCCGCTCAGGCGCTGCCGGTGCGCCGCCGCGAAAGCGTCCGAGCGCTGCTGAAGCTGCAGCAGGGGCAAGCCTACGCGGTGCGGGTCGAGTACCGTCAGCCGGGCGCCGGCGGGAGCCTGCAGCTGCGCTGGGTGCCGCCGGCCGCGGCCGCCCTCTCGGAGGCGCTGGCGCTGATCGAGCGCTCGGACGTGGCGGTCGTGCTGGTGGGCCTGAGCGCCGAGTTGGAGGGCGAAGAGCTGCGGGAGGTAGACATCCCGGGCTTCCGCGGGGGCGATCGCACGAGCCTCGATTTGCCCGCGCCCCAGGAGAAGCTGGTGCAGGCGGCCGTGGCCACGGGCAAGCCGGTGGTGGTCGTGCTCGCGAGCGGCAGCGCCCTGGCGGCGAGCTTTGCCGCCGAGCGCGCCGGCGCGCTGCTCGCGGCCTGGTACGGGGGGGAAGAAGCGGGCAGCGCCCTGGCGGAGATCCTCTCCGGCGCGAGCAACCCGGCGGGGCGCTTGCCGGTCACGTTCTACCGCGGAGTCGACCAGCTGCCGCCATTTTCCGACTATGCGATGCGTGGCCGAACCTACCGCTACTTCGAGGGCAAGCCGCTGTTTCCGTTCGGATTCGGGCTGAGTTACTCGCGCTTCGCCTACTCGGGCCTGGTCGCCGAGCGCACGCCCGAGGGGGCCCGCGTCCGAGCGACGGTAGAGAACGTCTCGAGCCGCGACGGAGAAGAAGTGGCGCAGCTGTACGTGGCGGGGCAGCCCGGCGAGTCGGTGCGCAGCCTGCGGGGCTTCCGTCGCGTGGCGCTGCGCGCCGGTGAGCGGCGCGAGCTGAGCTTTTCGCTCTCCGGCGAGGATCTGCCCAGCGCCGCGGTGGAGGTGAGCGTCGGCGGGGGGCAGCCGCTGCAAGGTGTGGCGCACGTGCGAGCCGCTCTGCCGGCGGCGCCGTGATGCAGCCTGGGCGGGGGCTGCTGCTCGGCGGGCGCCGGGCTGCTCGGCGGGGCGCCCTTCGCCGGCTGCTGCGCGGTCCGAGCGGGGCGTAGCGCGGTCGTCGAGCGGCCGCGGCATGGGGGGAGCCGGGCGTCGCGGCCCCGCGACGGGGGGAAAAACGCCCCGATCGTTCCGTGGTTAGCCACGCACGTCGTCGCCTCCGCCCATGGCCGAGCTGCGGGCGTGGCGCGCCGGCTCGGGCGGTGCGCGCAGAGCAACGGCAGAAAACTCGCGGCGGTGGTGGGGGGGGCCCGCATTGGCTAGTCTGCGGTGTGTCTTCCCATGTGGGCCGTCTTTGGTTTGCGCTGGCCACTGCCGCCTGCTCGGGCGACGTGTCGGGCAGCCGTGGCCCCGGCGGGGAGCCCGACGGCCAGCAAGGGGCGTTGGGGGGAACGGATCCCAGCTCGATGCCTCCCGGTGCTCCGAGCACGATGGTGGCGCAATCGGAGCCGCGGCCCGGGGAGGCCGGCGGCGCCGGTGCTGGAGCTGCCGAGCCGAGCACCTCCGATGCCGACGGCGCCGCAGCCGCGAGGGGGTCGAGCGCCGAACCGGAGCCGGCCGAGACAATCGAGCCCTCGCCGGCGGACCGCGAGGGCTCGCTCGGCTTTTTCGTCACCAGCGTCGGCATGGGGCGGGGAGGCGACCTGGGCGGCTTGGCGGGTGCCGACGGCCACTGTCAGCGGCTCGCCAACGCGGCCGGCGCCGGCGCGCGGACGTTTCGCGCCCTGTTGAGCACCAACTCGGTGTCGGCCCGCTCGCGCATCGGCGCGGGCCCCTGGCTGAACGCCAATGGCGTGCAGGTCGCCCGCAGCGCGGACGCGCTGTTCAACGTCGGCATTCCGATCGGCGCCACCCGCACTCGGGCGATGGTGGACGAGCGCGGCGATCCCATCCCCAGCAGGGTTCACGACGTCCTCACGGGCACGGGGGACGCCGGTGATTTGATCATCGGTGCCAACTGCCAGGAGTGGACCTCCAGCGAGATCTTCGACACGACGGTGGTGGGGCACACCGACGGGGGCGGAGCCCAGGGCGAGGATCCGGATCAGGGTTGGGTGGCGGCTCACGCCGCCGTCGACTGCTCGGTCGCCGGGCTGGGCGCCGATGGCGGGGAAGGCCGCTTCTACTGCTTCGCGGTCGACTGAGCGGCAAGCGGCGGGGGTCGGGTCGGGCGCGGGGGTCGAGGGGGGGCGGTCTAGTCGAAAAGTTTCTTTGATGTCAGGCGATTCCGGATTACTTCTGATTCATTGGATTCAGTCTTCCGTCGGCGCCTGGCTGGGGCCGGCGCTGTTGCCGCTGCACTACAGCGGGGAGATCTGGTTCTTCTTCCTGGCGCTTCCCCTGCTGTACTGGTGCGTCGACAAGCGAGCCGGGCAGCGTCAGGCGATGCTCGTGGTGGTCGGGTTCTGGCTGGCCTCGTGGCTCAAAGCCTCGTTCGATGCGCCGCGGCCGTTCGAGGTCTCGGCCGACGTCGTGGCGATGGTGCACGCCCCGGGCGGCAGCATGCCGAGCGGGCACGCCTTGCTGAGCGCCGTCTTCTGGGGCGGGCTCGCCCAGGGCTCTCGGCGCGCCTGGGCGGTGTGGGGGGCGGCCGGGCTCAGCGTGGCGGTGGGGCTGTCGCGAGTGGTTCACGGGGTGCACTTCCCCGTGGACGTGGCCGCGGGCTGGGGGCTCGGCCTCGGCTTGCTCTGGGCGTGCGAAAGCAGCGGGCCGGCTTGGGGCCCGCGGCTCGCCCGCCTGTCGCTTGCGAGACGGCTCCTCTGCATGGCAGGGGCCAGCGCCCTGGCGCTCGTCCTGTGTCCCGGCTTGACGGGCCCCGGGGCGCACGGGGGCTACCAGGTGCCCGTCACGGCGGCCGGCATTCTGTTCGGTACCGGCGCCGGCTTGGCGATCGAGGCAAGCTGCGTGGGACTGTTGCCCAGCGGGCCTCGGGGGCAGCGGGTTCGCTCGTATGGGCTCGGGATTGCGGTGTTCGTCACGACGTACGCGGCCGGCAAGTATCTCGCGGTTCGCTTGGCGCCCGAGCCCGGCTGGGCGGAGGCGACCCTGCGTTTCGCGCGCTACGCGCTGGCGGGGTTGGTGCTGGCCTGGGGCATCCCCTGGCTGCTCGTGCGCATCGGGTGGGCCGAGGCCACCCGCCCGCGAGGTGGGGCGGCCGCCTGAGGGGAGCTCGCCCGGAGGGCGCCGCGGCGCGGCGCCGGGCCCCGAAGCTCAGCGCCGGGCGCGGCCCGCGGCAGGGCGGGCGCCGTCGCCCCCTTCGTCGCTCGCACGGTCGCCGCGGTCGCCGGGCTCCTCCTCGGCGATGCCCGCGAGCCGCTTGGCCATCGCCTTCTTTTCGTCGAGCTGCGAGAGGCGCGCGATTACCACGCGCTGGGCCTGGGGCGAGCCGGCCCCGTGCAGTGACTCCGTCAGATACCCGACCGCGTTGCGCCCGAGCGTCATGTTCTCGATCAGGCGCAGCACGCGCCGGCGATTGTCGGCCGACGCGCCCGGGCGTCCACGCAGGTATTTGCGCAGCCAGGGCGCGGTGGCCGGGCTCTGGAAATCGGGCTCGGAAGGCAACGTGCCCACCGAGCCCCCGGCCAGATCCTGCGCCATTCGAGCGAGCTCGAACGGGGACCGCGTGACGTGGTGCTTGCACACGTTCGCGAGCATCTCGTCGCACTGGTAGTTGCCGGCGGCCGTGCGCCGCGATTGGTGCGAGGCCGCGATGCCGGTGCCGTAGATGGTCTCGTTTTGGTGGGTCATCTCGACGAGCTTGTCGCGGATGTGGGAGGCTCGAGCGACCCCGTTGTAATCCGCCATGGCGGCTGCGGCACCGATGAGCACGTCGCCGAGGCCCGCTTTGCACACGTAGCTGCGCCGGTGGTACGCCGTGAAGCGCTCGACCAGGCTGCCGGCGAACTGCCACTCTCCGTTCATGAAGACGCGGTCGTGCGGAATGAACACGTCGTCGAAGACGATCAGGGCCTCCTGCCCCGAAAAGCGGCCGTTGCCGACATCCCCGGCCCCTGGCTCGAGCGCCCGGGTGTCGCAGCTCTGCCGCCCGTAGATGAAGGTCAGCCCGGGATCCTCCACCGGCACGGCACCGCAGATGGCGTAGTCCCGGTCGGCCTCTGCCAGCCGCTGCGTCGGCATCACGAGGAGCCAGTGCGAGTTGAGGCAGCCGGTTTGATGCAGCTTGGCGCCCCGCACGACGACTCCGTCCGGGCGCCGCTGAACGACGCGCACGAACAGGTCCGGGTCCTCCTGCTCGTGGGGCGCCCGGCTGCGGTCGCCCTTGGCGTCCGTCATGGCGCCGCCGACGACGAGGTTCTCGCGCTGCACGTGCTCGACGAATCGAGTGAAGCGCCGGTGGTAGTCGGTAGAAGCGGCGCGGTCGATGTCGTAGGTGACGGAGTACAGCGCGTTGATTGCGTCCATGCCCACGCAGCGCTGAAAGCACGTGCCCGTTCGTTGCCCGAGCCGCCGCTGCATGTGGTTCTGTGCGACCACGTCCTCGGCGCTCCTCGTGACGTGAAGGAAGCGGTGCACGCGCTCGCCCGTGAGGTGGCTCGGCGCGGTGGCGAGGGTCGGCTCCTCCTGCGCCAGCCGATACGTGTCGGCCACGGCGTTGATCGAGGGCCGCACGAGGGGGTGATCGACGGGCTCCTCGATGGCTTGCCCGAAGGCGAAGACGCGCAGCTTGCGGCCGCGCAGGCTCTCGACGTAGTCCTCTGGGCTTCGAATCGGCATGGGTTCGGGACCTCGTAGCGTTGGTGGCCCGCGCCGCCCCGGGGGATGCGGCCAGGTGGCCCGAGGTGGTCCGTCCATCCCCGGTACCGTCCCGGCACGCGGCCGATACACCCGAGTCGCCACACGGAGCGAATGAACGGCGCGGCTGCTCGAGCCCGGCTCCGTCGGTTCCCGCGCAGACCCCACGGTGGCTGGCCCGCCGAGCGCTCTCGTCGCCGGAGTTAGCCCGGGGAGCTAGCCCGGAGTTGTCACGACCGCGGGACCGCGGGGGCTTCTGTGCCCCCTTTCGGCGAGCGGCTGCCGCGATCGAGACGAGGTGATCCGCGCCGCCGTCGAGCCGCTCGACAGCGGCCCGGCGGTTGCCGGACGGATCGTACCGAGCGGCGGCGCGCGCCCGGCCGCATCCCGGCGGCGCAACGCTCGCCGCAGTGCGCCGGGAGCCGCCGGCGGCGGGGGGATGCCGGGGCCTCTTTTTTCGGCCGGGGACGTGCGTTTCGGTCGGGGACGATCGGCGCAGGTTTTTCTCGGGCCTCCAGCTGGCGTTTCGGCGAGGCTCTCGCAGCATGAGCCCGCAGTTCGCCCTCTTCGAAACGGCCTTGGGCACCTGCGGCCTGCTTTGGGAAGGTCGCGGGATCGTCGGGACCGCGCTGCCCGACGAGGGGCCAGAGGCCGCCCTCGTCAGCATTCGCGAGCGATTCCCCGGCGCCCGCGAGGCAAGGCCGCCACCGAGCGTCGCCGCGGTCATCGCTCGCGTGGCTCGCCTGCTGCAGAGCGGGCGGGAGCCGCTCGACGACATCGCCGTCGAGCTCGGAGCGGTCACCGTCTTTCAGCGGCGGGTGTACGAGGCCGCGCGTCGGATTCCGCCGGGGCAAACTCGCGGGTACGGTGAGCTGGCACGCTTGATCGGCAAACCCGGTGCGGCGCGCGCCGTGGGCGGGGCGCTGGGGCGCAACCCGCTGCCGCTGTTGGTGCCCTGCCACCGGGTGCTGGCTGCCGGGGGAAAGCTCGGCGGCTTCACGGCTCCCGGCGGGGCGAAGCTCAAGGAGCGGCTGCTGTCGCTGGAGGGGGCTCGGCGCCCCGGGGGGGATGCCGCCGCTACGAGCTTGCCGTTCGATTGGGCCCGAGGGGGCGCGCCGGGGTGAGCCGGGGCGCGGGGCCGCACAGCGCGCAAACGCGACCCCAAATCGTTCGAGCCGCCTGCCCGCTCAGCTGCTGACGCACGACCGCTGCGGCCCGAGCCTCTCGCGCGGATGAAACGGTCGCGTCCGAACGTCGCCGACCTCGGGCTGCCGGACATGGCGGGGACCGAGTCGGCGTCGTGGCCCATCGCCGCTCGGACTGCCGATGCGGGGAAGGTGTAGGACGACCCGCCGCGGGCCCCAACGGGGTCGCCCGCGCGCCCATCTCGTCGCGCGCCGTCGTCGGCTCGTCGGCTTCCAATCCGCGGGCAGCGCGCGGCGTCACGCTCGCCGCGTCGCGCACGACGGGCCAGCGCAGCGCGTCCGAAGGCTTCGCCGCCGTGGGCCCGTT
Organism: Polyangiaceae bacterium; assembly: GCA_050299315.1. GTDB lineage: Bacteria > Myxococcota_A > Polyangia > Polyangiales > Polyangiaceae > SZUA-265. Next base: position 86,608 of record JBNKVS010000088.1, on the reverse strand, counting down.
CCCCCGGGGAGCGCCACCCCGCCGGCGAGCTCGGATGCTTCCAGGCGCGCTCCTCGGCGCCCGCACCCTGGCACGTGGCAGATGGCGGGACCATATTGCGCGAACTTGTGTCTACGCCTCCTTCCTCGACGCGGGGCGCGCTGCTCCAGCTCGGGCGCCTCGCGTGGCCCATCGTGTTGGCGCGCGCCTCGCAAGCCGTCATCGGCTTCAGCGATGCGCTCATGTCTGCGCCCCTGGGGCAGGCCGCGCTCGCCGCCGTGACCACCGCCTCGTTGAACGCTTTCGCGCTCATCATCCTGCCGATGGGCACGGTGCTCATCCTGCAGAGCTTCACCGCGCAGCTGCGGGGGCGCGGGGAGCTCTCGGCAGTGCGCCGCTACGCGTGGTACGGCCTGCTCCTGTCGCTGCTCTCGGAGCTGCTGGCGCTCTCCTTGGTGCCTCTGATCGGTCCGGCGCTCGAGCTGTTCGACTACTCGCCCGTCGTACGCGAGCAGATCGAAACCTACCTCGGCATTCGACTCGGGTCGGTCGGGTTTGCGGTGGCCATCGAAGCTCTGGGCAGTTGGTACGGCGGTCTGGGCAATACGCGGCCCGCCATGATCGCCGGGGTGGTCGCCATGGTTGCGAACGTGCTCGCCAACTACGTGCTGATCGAGCCGCGCTTGGGCTTGCCCGGCTTCGGCGTGGCGGGCGCCGCTTGGGCGAGCGTGCTGGGCACCTCGGTGGGCCTGTGTGTCATGCTCTGGCCGTTTGCTCGGGGCGCCCAGTCGGCAGGCGATTCGGGGCGGCTCGAGCTGCGCCTCGCCGAGCTCGGGCGCGTTCTGCGTTTCGGATTGCCGAACGGGATCAACTGGTTTTTGGAGTTCGCGGCCTTCGCCACCTTCATCAACGTGATGGTGGCGCATCTCGGCACGACCGTTCTGGCGGCGTTCAACGTCGTGATTCAGCTCAACTCGGTCGCCTTCATGCCCGCGTTCGGTCTGGCGTCTGCCGGGTCGATCCTGGTCGGCGAGGCCATCGGCCGGCGGTCTTTCGGCGACGCAAGACGCTTCGTTCGGCTGACGCTCGGGCTGTCGGCGTTGTGGATGGTGAGCGTCGGGGTCGTGTACTTCGTCTTCCCGGGGCCGCTGATTGCCGCCTTTTCGCTGCCGGGCCCCGAGGTCCTGCAGTTCGTGGCCACGGGCACGCTGATGCTGCGTTTCTCCGCCTTTTGGCAGCTGTTCGATGCCGCTGGCATCACGCTCAGCGAGTCGCTTCGCGCCGCCGGGGATACGACGTGGTGCATGGTCGTTCGCATCGTGCTCGCGTGGATCGTCTTCATGCCCGCCGCCTGGTTTTTCGTCATCGCCCGCGGCGGAGGGTCCACGGCGGTGATGTTGTTGGTCGTGGCGTACATTTGCGCCCTATCCCTGTCCTTCGCGCTGCGCTTCCTCTCGGGGCGGTGGCAACGCATCGACCTCATCGGGGAGCGGCCAGTGGTCCCTCGAGAGACCTGAACTGCGCGCCCGGGGCGCGGTGGATCGGAAGGCTGACCCGAACCGGACGCAGAAATGGTCGGCTGGTTGGTCAATGCGAGACGTGTTTGCCGTTTCCGTGATCATCGGTCGGTCCGGCTTCGGTCATGGGCGCATGAACCTCCGGCGAATCCTTTCTTGCAGGGCTCAATACGACCCAGGCGGCAGCCTTCACTGGCTGGCCCGCGTCGGGGGGCAGCTGACCCCCCCCGGTGAAGCTGCGCTCCGAGGCGGGGGTCGAGCTGCCCGAAACCGGCCTGTGGAGCGGGTCTGCCAGCGTCGGCATCGGCCTTCACGTTCCCCGGCCTCGGGGGCGCGGTCCCGCCGCTGGCTCCGCCGTCGGGCCGATCGGCTGCGACCTCCGCGGCGCCGGTGGCTACTGGTTTGTGTCGTCCGCAGCACCCGCGGGCGCTGCGCCCAGGTGCGTGCACCGCTTCGCCCCCCCTCGGGAGATGTCATGAGCCGATACAAGCTTCCCTGGCTTCGCCGCCGCAAGAAGACCGATGCGGAGCTTCCACTGCAGCCCCCCATTCACCTTTCGCCCTTCAGCAACGGAGAGGTCTTCTTCACCCCGGGCCCGCTCGAGCGCAAGATCCGTCGGCTCATCCTGGAGAAGGCCGAGGTGGGCGCCAGGCGTCACGGCATCGACCGGCGGGAGTTTCTCGCGAGCTCGATGGGGATGGCCACTTCGCTGTGGGCGGTCAACTTCGTCGCGGCCTGCGCGAGCCGTGACGACGGCCCCAGCTCCGTGGGCGGTCCAATGCCCGGCGGCGGGCCGCGAGGGTCGGGTGGCTCGGGCTCCAGCGCGCCCGCGGCGGCGCCCATGAACGTGGAGCCGATGGGGAATTTTTCCGCGGCGGGACCGAGCGAAGGGCTGCCGGCGGTCGGCCTGGGTGGCTCCTTCCAGGTTCCCGAGGATCCCACCGACCCCGAGCAGGTGTGCGAAGCGATGCTCGATCCGGGCGAGGAGTTCATCTTCGACATTCAGACCCACCACGTGAACCGAGCGGATACGACCTACGAGAGTTTTCTCCGCAGCCAGGCCCAGTTCGCGCGCTACTGTCGGCCTCAGGGGATGTCGAGCCTCGAGTGCTTCAGCCGCAACGAATACACTCGGCTGATGTTCCTCGAGAGCGATACCACCGTGGCGGTGCTCTCGGGGCTGCCGGCGGACACGGAAGAGGGCAACCCGATCACGAACGACGAGATCGCGCAGTCCATGGAGGCCATCAACCTGCTCGCCGACGGCACCCAGAGGTTGGTCAACCACCACATGGTACTGCCGAACCAGGCGGGCACCTCCGCCGGGGCCGTAGGCGGCCAGCTCGAGGCCATGCAGCGTGTGCTGGAGACCTACGGTCGCATCGGAGCCTGGAAATGCTATCCGGCGTGGTCGCCGGAGAACACCGAAGCGGTGGCCGACGATGGGTGGTTCGTGGACGACCCCGAGGTGGGCCTGCGTTTCGTGGAGCAGGGCATCGCGCTCGGCGTGCCGCTGTTCTGCATTCACAAGGGGCTGCCGATTCCCGCGTTCTCGACTCGCCACCTGGATCCGGCCGATATCGGGCGCGTCGCCAAAGCGTACCCAGAGGCCGATTTCGTCGTTTACCACTCGGGCTACGGCAACGGCAACAGTTACTTCGAAAGCGCCTACCGCGCGGGGAGCCGAACGGGTACCGATAGCCTCGTCAGCTCGCTACTCGACGCGGGCGTCGGACCCAACGAGAACGTGTACGCCGAGCTGGGTACCACCTGGCAGCTCGTCAGCACGAACCCACTGATTGGAGGACCCACGGCCGCCGCGCACGTGCTGGGCAAGTTGCTCAAGTACGTCGGCGAAGACAACGTCGTCTGGGGCACGGATTCGATCTGGTATGGCTCACCCCAGAGCCAAATCGAGTCGTTCTTGCAGTTTCAAATCTCCGAGGCGTTTCAGGAGCAGTTCGGCTACCCCGCGCTCACGCTCGAGCTCAAGCGGAAGATTCTCGGGCTCAACGCCGCGCGGATCTACGGCGTGGACCCGGCGGCCATGCGCTGTCGCGTGCAGCAGAGCGAGCTCGGCCAGCTCAAGCAGAGGTTGGACCACGAGCTCGGTCGTCGCCGCTGGGCGTTTCACGAGCCGATGCTGAGCCGGCCGAGCGACTACTGGCGGCTGCTTCGGAGAAGTGGCTTCAAGCCCGGTTGAGCCCCGGGCGGCTTCGGGTCTCTCGACCGTTTCCTGCGCTCTCGTGGTGCGGCCGCGTGGAAGTGGGCGGCGCGCCGAGGGCTGATGCCGGGGCGGGGCTCCCCGCCTTCGAGGGTTCAGCCTTCGAGGCTCAGCCTTCGGGGTCTCGCCGAGCCGCCGGCGGCCGGCCAGGAAAACTCGCCCGCCAAAGGCGCCCCCGCAGGCGTGGGCGAGTGTAGGGGAGAAACTCGGACGTCGACGCGACCTGCACGACGGACAGTGCCTCGCTGGAATCCATTGGGTTGGCCAGTGGAGCGAGCCGCTTGGCGGGGAAGACCCGAGCACTGCACTGGGCACCGACCGGCGACCCGCGTGTCATCGCCTTGCGGCAGCCCTCGCGGAGCTCCTCCGCCACGAGCGGACCCGCGCCACGAGCGACGGTCCACGCTGCAACACTGGCCGGCGCAGCGGGTCCCCATCCGCGAACGGGGAGGGGAACCGAGAACGGGGAGGGGGACCGAGAACGAGGAGGGCTGCGAGCGAAGAGTGCCGCAAGAGACGCTCGCCGGCGTCTCTCCCCCGAGGGGCCGACGGCGAGCAGGCAATTCCTTCGCAAGCCAACCGCCTAGCAACCGTCCACGCTCGGGGACGGAAAGGAAGCCCGCGGCGCATCCGCTCGGGCAGGCTCCGCCGCTCGGGGCCCGACATCGCCATCTCGACCGGCACGGGCGGCCTTCCATGCTTGGGTGCATGTGGTTCCCGAGCACACCGAAATCGATGTGGACCGCTCCCCACGCAACCACTCTGCGCCGATTGTGCAACAGTGACTGACTCTGCACGGGAGAAAGAATGAAGGAAGCACAAGAATTCCAGGTGCGCGGCTACATGTTTCTCACGGCCGTGAAATACCTACAAGCAGCCTCGGATCGGGACTCCGCGGCGCTTCTCGCCGAGCTTTCGGCGCAGGCGCGCGAACACCTCATCACCCTCAAGTCCGCCGATTGGTGTCCAGTCGAGGTGTTCTCGGAGGTGACCGAAGCGATCGCGAAGATGGGCGGCACCGACGAACGAGCTCGTGATCTGCTCGTTCACTGCGGCGCCGAAGTGGCCAAGGAAGCAACGAACACGTTTCTGCGGCTCTTCATGAAGCTCATGTCGCCGCAGCTGCTTGCCAAGAAGGTACCCGATCTGTGGCGGCGAGATTGCACGGGAGGCAAGCTGGTGCTCGAGAGCCTCGACGGCGACTCGTTGTGCTTTGCGACCTCCGGTATGCACGGCTGCAGCCACGCGGTGTGCACGGCTGCCGGGTTCGTCTCCTTTGCCCTGGGCGCAATCGGCAAGAACGTCGAAGGTGTCGAGCTCAGCGGCTGGTCAATCGAAGATCCCTGCAGCGATGGAGCGGCGTTCACGCTGCGCTGGAGCAACTGCTAGTGCTGTGTCCGCCAAGTCGCAGTCACAAACCACCGCGGGCCGGTCCGCCTGTGGCGGCCCGCGGTGGTTTTCGCTGGGGGCTCGTCTTGGACACGGCACCCCGATTTCTCTGCGGCGCCTTCGGTGCCGAGATGCCCCGTCCGCCGCTCGAGGCAAGACGACTCTCTTCCCGCGGCAACCGACGATCGGTGATTACGACTCATCGGACGGGGCACTAGCCCTTCGGGGAGTCCGCTGCGGCGCTGCAATGCGTGCTGAGGCGCGCGAGCCGACCGCTTCGCGCCGCAGCGCTCATGGCTTGGCTTCGACTCCTACCTAAAGAGAACGCGGAGCTCTGCCGTGCACATTGGCGACCGTGCTCGATGCATCACCGTTGGAGGACCCGTGCAAGGGGATCTGGAAGGCATAACGTTGATCCTCCAGGGTTACATGTCGAACGTCAACGCGAGGGCGCTCATCACCCGGTCGCTCCAGGAGAAGGGCCTCTCGCCCACCCGCGTGACGCGAGCCGAGCTCACCGCTTGTCGACAATCGCTGCGTCGAGGCATCGAGCTCTTTGTTCCTCCTGCCGTGCGCTCGGAGGCACTCGAGAGGCTCAATCAGTTTTTCGGGAGGCGCGAATCGCCCGGTGCGGTCAGAGTGCAGATCGAGAGCGAGCGGGATATCAGTACCGCCCGCGCCGAAGCCAGGCGCATGTGTGAGAAGGTTGGAGCCAACGCGTTCGCCATGCAGAAGGTTACGACGATCGTCAGCGAGCTCGCGCGGAACATCGTGCTGTACGCTGCGAAAGGCGCGGTCGAGCTCGAGCATTCCGAGCAGCCGCTGAGCGTTCGCGGTCGCGTTCGTATCTCGGCAGTGGACGATGGGCCAGGAATACCGAACTTGGAGACGATCCTGAGCGGCCGGTATCGAAGCCGGACGGGCCTGGGGAAGGGGCTGCTCGGAACCAAGCGTTTGGCAGAGGATTTTCGCGTCGATACGAGTCGCGGTGGAACGTCGGTGACGGCGGAGGTGGCACTTTGAGAATGACAGTTGCACACGTCTCGGTTCCGAAGCTCGGGGAAGTTGCCAACGGGGACGGGGCGCTTCACCGAGTCGACGCGGAAGAGAGATGCCTATTGGCCGTCATCGACGGGCTCGGGCACGGGCCCGAAGCGGAAGAGGCCACGCTCGCCGGGCTGGACTATTTGAGGGAGGTCCCCCTCGCCAACGGTTTGCACGACATCATGCTCGGCGTGCACGCGGCCATGCGGGGCACGCGCGGGGCCGCGTGTGCCGTCTGCCTCGGCTCGGGGCGGACACTCGAGGCTTGTTCGGTCGGCAACGTCGAGCTGCGGCCGTTCCACGCGAAGGTGCCGCTCGTGTCCTCGGCCGGCATTCTGGGCACGCGCGTCAGCAAGTTTCGCGTTTGCCAGGCCGACCTGGAGGTACCCTGCCGCCTCTTGTTGTTTTCGGACGGAATCAAGAACCCTGCGAGCATCGAGGACCTGCTCGCGCTTTCCCCCGAACTGGCTTGCGACGGAATTCTCCGCCGCTACGTTCGAGGGTACGATGACGCGACGGTGCTCGTGGCGGACGTCGAGTAGAGCAATGGACCAAGGCTACAATCAAATCCCAATCATCAAGCTATGGCACCTTCTGCTGGTTCCCTTGCAGGGTGAAATGACGGATGGCGTCGCGGGTCAGCTCATGAACGAGGTTCTCGAGCGGATCTATCGGGAAGGATCCGCCGGTCTGGTCATCGACATCACGGGGTTGTGGCTCATCGACAGCCATCTCTGCTCCGTGCTGTCGAAGATATCTGACGCCGCCGCGTTGATGGGTGCACGAACCGTCATCTGTGGAATGAAGGCCGACATTGCCTTGACGCTCGAAACGATGGGGGTGGAGATGGGGAAGATCAACAGCTCGCTGGACCTGGAAGGGGCCCTGACTCTCCTCGGTGTCGACAAGCCCGGCCGCGACAAGCGCGAGAGCTCGCTCCATGCCTAGCTCGGCAGCAGGCTCGCCGCCGACCGCGCGCGCGGATCTCTCCGAGGCGATGGGCGAGGTGCTCGAAGTGCTTCGATGTGTGGCGCAGGGAGACCTGGACAAGAGGCTCTCCTCTACGCTGCCAGAGAGTCATCCGATGGGCGCGCTCACCCAGTCCGTAAACGCCATGATCGATTCCCTCGGGGAAGCGCGGCAGCGCTCGGAGGCGTACTCGACCAACCTCCGCGAGAAGCTTCTGGCCATCGAGAAGCAGCAAGCGGCCATCGCCGAGCTATCCACGCCAGTGATGGAAGTCTGGGAGGGCATCCTGTGCTTGCCGATCGTGGGTGCCATCGACGACGCGCGCACCTCGGACATGGCCCGGTCGTTGCTTACGGAAATCGTTCGACGGAAAGCGCGTTACGCGCTGATAGACATCACCGGAATCGTCGTCATGGACACTCAATCCGTGGACCATTTCATGCGCATGGCGAGAGCCGTGAGGATGCTCGGCGCGCACTGCGCCCTTTCTGGAGTGCACCCCAACGTTTCCAGCACCATCGTTCAGATGGGTATTCCTCTCGATGGAATCGAGACGCACCGGACGATGAGTGATGCGCTCAGAGGGTTCATCGACGGTCGGCCGGGACGGCTTGGCGGGGCCGCGATCCCTCGCCTGGCCGAGGGCGCGGGCCCGGTGAACGACACCTCGAAGGGGCGTGACCCCTTCGTCAGCATCCCCCCTCTGCACGGCGAAGAGAGAAGAGCATGAGCTTTCCAACGGATTCCACGGGCGAGGAACGCATTCTCGAGAGCGTAGCCGACGCGCTGCTCGTGCTCTCCAACGTGGGTCTCGGAGACTACGAGAGCCGCCTCGAGTTCGACGAGAAAGACGACGGCCCTCTCGCTAGCCTTTTCGCCGGTATCAACTCCATGATCGCCGCGCTGGGCGAAGAGGAGGCGAGGAGCCGCACCTACCAGCGAGAGTTGGAAGGTAAGCTCGCCACCATCGAGCGGCAGCGATTGGCGATTGCCGAACTCTCGACGCCCATCATGGAGGTGTGGGACGGGGTCTTGTGCGTGCCGGTCGTGGGGCTCATGGATACCTCGCGAAGCAGCGAGATGACGGCCTCGCTGCTTCAGGCGGTGGTCGACAAAAACGCGAAGTGCGCCATCATCGACATCACCGGGATCGACGTGATGGATACCCGGACGGTCGATCATTTCATTCGGATGGCGAAGGCCGTGCGCCTACTCGGAGCCGAGTGCGTCTTGACGGGAATGAATCCCCACATTGCTCAGACGGTCGTGCACATGGGGCTCGATTTGAGCGACGTGCGTACGCTGCGTACGCTGCGGGACGCTCTGCAGCAATACGTGGCGCGCTCCCACCTGGAGGCGTGAGCGTCCCGCGGTGCAGCTCGATGGGGGGCCCGTGCAACAGGTCGAAATTGGGGAATGGCTCGATGTGATGGTGGCGCGCCGTCTCGTCCGAGAGCTCGCCTCCGGCGTCGGGTTTCGCTCTCGGGAGGCAGTCGAGCTATCCATCGTAGCCTCGGAGCTCGGCTCGAACATCCTGAAGTATGGGGTTCGGGGGGCGCTCGCCTACGGGCCGCTGGCGGTCGACTCGGCTCGAGGGGCCGGAGTGGTTCTCGTCGCGAGAGATGTCGGGCCTCCATTTCGCAACCTCGAGCTAGCCCTGCAGGACGGCTGCGACGATGCTGGCCCCCTGGACCCGATCCTCTTGCTCAGACGGCGGGGGATTGGAGGAGGTCTGGGAGCCGTGCAGCGATTGACTCACACCTTCTGCGTACGACCCTTGGACCTGGGCAAGGAGATTCGCGTCGAGCGCTTCCTGACGCCGCGCCAGGTCATCGGGCATTGACGGGTCGGGGCTCGTCGAGTCGCGGCTGGCCACCGTGCCTTCGCCTCGGGGTGCGTCGAGTGAACGGAGGCTCGGCGCCGTCTCCCCGCCACCAACGGCAGGAGGGGTGGCCGGTGCGAATGGGCTCGCTGCCCCTCAGCGTTTCGCGTGGTCGACGCACTGGGGACGCCCCCTGGGTTGGCTGACCAACGTTCGGAGGGTTTGGCGCAGGGTGGGACCTTCGACGGGCTTGCGCAACAGCACCCCCGGGAACGAGCCGCCAAGGAGCCTTCTGGCGGGCAGAAAGTCCATGTCGCTGACGAAGACGAAGCGCGAGCCCCAGCTCGAATCGCACGCCAGCGCCTCGCCGAGAAGGTCGGCCCCCGTCAGGTCGCGCAGCTCCAGCTCGGCGATGACCACGGAGGGCGGGCTGGCAGAACGAATCAGTCGAAGCGCTTGCGCTCCGGATAGCGCGAAATCGAGCTGGCACCATTGACCTTGAAGCAGGCTCCGGTACGTGGAAAGAGCTGCCATGTCGTGGTCGACGAGCAGCACGACGGGGGGCGGCATCGCGTGCACGCCGCTGCACGCGGGCGTCGCGGTGTGGACGGGCGGGGCGTTTTCCCCCCCGGGCGCTCGGGGGAGCGCGCGCCGTGTGCCGCTCGCGTCGGAGGATGCAGCCAGCCGGGAGAGCTGCATCCGCTCCAGGATCCTCGTGCTGTCCCGCCGCACCCCGCGCGCCGGCACGAGGGGCCGTGAGGAGGACTCCGACGAAGCCGCGCGGGACGCGAGCCACCGCCGTACGTTGGCGAGGAGGGTGCGAGGGCTGCAGCCTTTCTTGAGGTGCCCGTCGGCCCCCGCGGCGCGCGCCTTGGCGCGCAGCAGCGGCTCGTCCAAAACCGAGTGAAGGATCAGAGTGCAGTCGAGGGTGGGGGCCGCAGCGCGAATCATCTTCACCAGCGTATCGCCGGCGGTCTTCGGCAAGCAGACGTCGATCAGCGCCAGCTGGGGTTTCTTCTGGAGTATCACGGCGACCGAGCCTGCGGCGCGGTTCAGTGCGATCACGGAGTGCCCCGCGCCTTCGAGCAATGTGCGCAGGCTGGTCAACGTGACCTCGTCATCGTCGATGACTGCGATGGTCGCTTTCTCCGGCAGGCTCATGGCCGCGCTCCCGGCCGACCGCCAACGGGGCCCGAGCGGCTGCCCATCGGCGACTCGATCTCGAAGCGAGAGAGAGGATTCGGGGCACAAGCGAGAGTTGCGCTCGACACGGAGGCTAGAACGGCAGCGCTCGGGCCGTCTTGAGGGAAAGGCATCGAGCGGACCGGGTTCGTCCTCTACTGTGGTCACTGAGCGGAGCGCGTTCGCACGAATAGCCCGCTCGTTCTAGCTCATCTTCCGGGTAGGCGGCCCGTGCGCTCGCGGCTTCGGCACCGCACCCGGGCCTCGGTGCGTGGGCGCGGCGGGGAGCTCGCGGTGGCTCACCGGGGGAAGCCCGAAGGCGGGATCGACGCACCTCGCAGGGGCTTCGGCGAAGGCTCGTGGCAGAGCGTGTGTCCTCTGGACAGAACGCCGAGCGCAAGAGGCGAGTGAATCACTCCTTTGGGCGCTGCCCTTGCGCCCTGCGAGGCGCCAGGGTGTCCACGCAGGAAGAACGCCGATGGCGCGCCGGGCTGCCGCCATGCTCGCAGGTGGAGAATCGAGTCGGTTACCCACCGACCACTGATCGAGCACCGGTGCAACGTGCATGCGGTGATGGAGCAGAAAATGACCATGGCATGGGCAATTCGGGGTGCCGTGACTCTTGCTGATGGTGGCTCGCTCGCTGCGGCGTCGCCACGACCACGTGTGCCCGGTGCAACAGGTTGGAGCTAAATAAACTCTTGCCAACCTCGAGGCTCGGCGCGCAAAAGGTATTGCATTGAGTGCTCCATTCATGTGACCTTGGCCGGCACGGCAGGGCGTCTTTCCAACGGCCCCGCCGCGAGAGAGGGGCGCACGAAGAGCTCGGAAACACCCCAGTTGTTGAAGAGGTAGGCCAGCCGTAGGTCACCTGCTGGTCTTTGGGGTAGCCCCGGTCCGTTGGCACTCGCATGCCGAACGCTTCCTATTGAACGAACGCCGCGCGACGAGCAACGCGCGTCGAATCCGGTTGGGGTGTTTTCGCTCCCTTGCCGGCAATTCCATCCGTCGATCCACGCGTGCCCACCCCTTCTGGTGGCGCGCATTTTCCAGGAGAATTTCGGCTTGTCGACGTCGACCCCCATCGAGCGTGCCCTCGAGCGCGCTTCGTCTTCCGGTGTCCTTGAAGGTAGCGTATCGGAGGGCTTCGGCTTGATGCCGAAGAGTCCACCCGCCACCAGCTTGCCTCCCTTCCTCCGCTTCGTCGATGAATGCGTGGAGGAGCTTCCGTGGGCATTTCAGCAAGGCCTGGTATGTCAGCGCCTCGTCGATCTCCCGGTCGTTTCCGGCGGATCCATTCGTCGCCTCGAGCCGGAAGAGATGCTTCGCCTCAGCATGGCCTACGGGTTCTTCGCCTATTCCTTTCGCTACGCCTGGGAGCACGGCCGCGAGCGGTTGCGCCACGGTGGAGGGGCCTGGGAGGAGGTGCCGGCCCAGCCGGATTCGGACCCTTTCGTGCCCGCCGGCGGGACCATTGCGCGGATCGGTGGCAGTGTGCTCGGTCCCTGGGGTGCGCTGCGTGCACGGATGGGGCGCCGGCAGCCATGCTTCGAGGCGGATTTCTTCACGAGGAATTTTCGGCTCCTGCGAGGGCCGTATGCCACGGGTCGCGAGGTCTCGCAGGATGGGTGTGAGACGCTGTTCCACCTGTTCGGAACGGAGACGGAGGAGACATTTCTCCTCGGCCTGCAAGAAGTGACGGCGCGATTCAACTGCATTCCCGCGCTGATTCGCATGCAGCGTGCCATGGCGAGTCGGCAGCACGATCAGGTCGTTCAGGCGGCGGACGAGGTCACGGCGTTGTGGGGCGAGGTGGTGGAGGACGTTTTCATGCGTTTCGATACTCGCATCGACCCGGCGGAGTGGGCGGCGACGGTCGGGACTTGGACCGCCTCGCCGTTCCCTGGTCGGGATGGGTTCTCAGGCATGTTCTTTCCTGCGTTTCACATTCTGGACGTGCTGCTCGGCCGCGTTCGCTACGAGTCCGTGATGGGTGAGCTCATCTTACACGCACGAGCAGAGCTTCCGCGGACGTGGCGTGAGTTGTTCGTCGCGATATCGGAGGCGGACCTGCGAGCCTACTGCAGCGCCTTCTGCCAGGAGTACCCAGCGCTGAGCGGCTGCCTCGTGCGGCTGGAGGACGCCTACCAACACTTCTTCCTCATTCACCGCCGGAAGGTGTTCGCTTTCGAGTACCAGGGAATCGTCACGGGGCGAAACTCCACGAACGCCGGCATTGCGGTCAACATCAAGGATCGCACCGTCGAGTCGGTCTTCAGCTTGGCGACCTGGAACGAGATCGACGACCTTCTGCAGGACAGTGGTACGGAGCGGCCGTTGGAGCCGCTCACTGGCCAGGCGAGGTGTCCGTTTTCGGGCGGCGGGCGCGCCGAGGCCGCGCCGCGCGACTTCTCGACGCAGGTGGCCACGAGTCATGCGAGGCCGTCGGGGGGTGACGGCTCGCTCGCCACGCAGGGGGCCTCGGGGCAAATGGCGCTTCCGCGTTGGCGGCCGCTGCGAGCGGGTGAGCTTCCGGGGGCGGCGGGAATCGTGGTCGACTCGCTGCCGATTCCGCCTCGGACGGGAGACCGGGTCGTCCTTTGGCTGGACGAGGCGGGCGCCAGGCGGGTGGAGGGAGACTTCGTGGGTGATTTGCAGGCGCCGTTTACCATTCGAACGGTTGAGCCGGTCGAAGTCTTGCACCGCTTGGAGGTTCTGCGGGGGATGTTTGCACGCGGGCCTGGCCAGGGAGCACACGCGAGCGACACGAAGAGGGCGCCTCTCCTCGTGCTGGCGGAGGGGCGCCACTCGGCGCTGGCCTCCACGCTCGCGCCTCACGCCCTCTCGGAGCTGTTCGTGGTCGTGGAAGGGGACTCGACGGAGGTCGACTTCCTGGCCGCCGCGGGGGTTCCTTCGGAGGTCGTCGTCACTGCAGCCCGGCTGCGGGAGCTGTCTGCGAGCCGAGTCTCCGAGGGGTGCGGGCATGCCGCGGGGCGACTGCGCGAACTGCGGGACGAGATCCTGATCTACGTTTCGGGCAGCCCCGGGTTCGTTCGGCGAGCGAATGCCTGGCTCGCCGAGAGCTTTCTCGAGTCCCACGAGCCCGCCACGGCCTTCTTCTCGGAGCTGCGCGCGCGCAAGCGCTATCGGCCGCTCGTGCACGCGGGCGGCGGCGCGCGGGAGGACGGGGCCGTGATGTACCCGTGGGACGTGATCGGGGCCCGCCAGTATCCACTCCGGGTAGTCCTCGCGGGGCGCGTGCTCGATCTAACCGAGTTTCAGGCGTTGCACTACGGTGGTACACCCATTCTGCGAATGCTGGCCGGCACGGACATCACGGCCGAGTTCAGCCGCGCCCACCCCAGGGGGCAGATCCGGATGCCGGAGGTGCACGAGGTGGCCAGCTTTTCCATTCCACGAGGGCTCGGCAAGCTCACCCGCATCGCCTTCGCGATCGCGCGTGCGGCGAACGTGCTCGGCCTGCTCGACGAAATGCTGGCCCCCTACCGGAACGTGCCTCGACTTCGAACCCAGCGGCTGTGCCGAATTCTCGAGGCCCTGGATGCGGAGACTCTGTGGTCTTCGGGACTGGCGGAGGCGTGCGGCGGGCAGATTCAGCCTTCCGTGCAGGAGGCGCTTCGCGCGCGCCACCAGCGAACGCTCGCCGTTCTCGAAAACACTCTGCGCTCTGGGGAGAAGGCGGATCTCTCGGGGGTCTTCGCGGGTCAGTACAATCGCCTGTACGAAGACGTTCTCGGCAACCTGGTGCGTGGGTTGCACGAGAGCGCCCAAAGGCCGGGGAAGCCGGTTTCGAAGTCCGTGCTTGCCCGCTGCTACGAGCGCCATCTGCTCGTCCTGCTCGAGCGCAGCGCCCTCACGGCGCGCCCGAGAGGCGGGTTGGAAGCCGCCCGTTGGCTCGGAAGGTCGGCTCTCGTCGCTCGCCCATCCGGGCGCGCGGCCCTTTAGAGAAGCGGCGGGCTGGCCCGGTGCCGAGCTCGATTCGGCAGGCTCGCCAGGGAATCGGCGGACGACGCACAGGTGAGCGTCGACGCGAACCCCCGCGCATGCAGCGCGCTTTCGAGGCCCGCTTCGACGTCGCAGGCCGAGCGACGGCGAAGCGCCGGGACGAGGTGGGGGCGTGCCTCGGGTTGGGGCCGAAGCGGCCCAGCACCTCGCGAGCGGATGCCAGGGTGGGGTGGGAGCGCGGGGGCCTGCCGGCCCCGCAGACGGGGCCCCGATTTCGGCAACCCCGTCTTCTACCCGAATCGGAGCGCGCTCACGGCACGAGCAAGAGACCCGAGAGGCACATCTCGTTCTGCGTGCCCCAGCCCGGCAGCGTGGGCTCGGTGCGACTGGTGGTGTCGTAGTTGCAGGTTACCCGCAGAGAATCCCCGCGGCGCAGGGCCACGGGCGTTTGATAGAAGTAGAACAGTTGCCAGTTGAAGTCCCAGCGAGGTACCTCGCCCAGGCACCGCTCGTCGCCGTCGGCGCCGATGAGGCTCGTGGATTGGCTTCGCCCCAGCTCGTGCATGTGGGGGAAGAGCCCATACACGTCGAGGCTCTCCGCTCCGACGGCCTCGAACAAGTCATCGAACGATCGCTCCCAGGTGTAGCTCAGCTCGGGGTCGCCGGGCGGAAGGCGGTCGGGCTCACCCGAGAATGCGCTCTCGAGCAAGGCGTCGGGGAGCATGAAGAAGCCCGGGCGCTCGACCTCTTGCACGAGGCGGAGGCCCACCTGCGTTTGGTCGGTGGTGGTCGAGCGCCCCGGCGCGGCGAGATTGTAGTGGACCTGAGCGACGAGAACCGTCCCTTCGGGGAGAAATGCCCCGACGCCGGGGGGAAACTCCACGGGACCCATGCCCGGTGCCCAGGTGACGGGGATGCCCTGGATGGCGACGCCGTCCCCGGCTTCACCGAAGCACGGCCAACCGGGCTCCTCCGGGGACCTCGCGTCGAGCGCCGCCATCACGTCACGGTTGGTCGCGCCATCTTCGCTCACGACCAAATCGGGATCGACGGGCATGACGAGCAGGTGGTGGACGAGCTGTGGGCTGCCGGGAAGCACCTCGTACCCCGTGAGGAATGCGCCTTGGCGGAGAGGCTCCCCCAGCGGGAAGCATCGGTAATCGTCGAAGCGCGCGAGCTCCCCGCCTTGCGGTGTTGGCGCGTAGGTGGGCGTTTGGAATGGGGTGGTCTCGGCCAGCGCGGGGGACTGCGGCATGGGTCGGCGCTCGGTGGGGGCTCCCTCGGGGGTCCCCGCTTCGGCCCAATCGACCAGAGCTTGGATTTCCTCCGGGCTCAGCCAACGGGAGCTTGCGAAGTCGTTGCAGCTGCCGTCGTCGAGCATCAACCAGGGGGGCATGACGCGCGCTTGCGTCGCCGCAGCCGCTGCGGGAGCCCAGGTACGCGCGCCTTCGTAGTCGGTCAAGGCAAAGGGAGCGATCCCCTCGGGTCGGTGGCAGGACACGCAGCGCCGTTCGAGCAGAGGTGCGATGTCCTGGTGGTAGGTCGGAGCGTCCTCGACGGCGGCGGGTGGCTCGACGGTCGTCTGGTCGTCGCCGCTGCAGCCAGCGGCGAGCGCGAACGCCACGGGGACGAAAAGGTACGGGAGGGCGTGGGCCGTTCGGACCCCGCGCGGGAGGCAGCTTGGCGAGCTCTTCATGGGGTTTTCCTCGACTCGATGCGGTTGATGTTCCAAGTGTTGTAGCCGTGGTTGTCCAGGTGGAAGTAGAGCGGGGAGCCCGCCGTGTGCCGGGCGCTGGCGACCACTACCTCGTCGGCGATGCCCGCCTCCGCCGGGATGTCTAGCTCCCTTCGCCACAACGGCTCTTGCTCGGCACGTAGCTCGAGGTGGGCGCGGGCCGGCGCCTCGCTGGCCAGGGTCTGCCACCAGACCACGACCCGCAGCGGATCACCCGGTTCGAGGTGTCGATCGAGCGGTTGCACCAGCGTGGCGTAGTTGCAGTCGACCGTGCTGATCTCGAGCCCTCCGCTCTCGATCTGCACGTCCGCCCAACCGCATCGGGTCGGGCGGGCGCTTGCTTCGCCTACGAAGGGATCCTCGCCCTGTGGCACCCACTCCCAGCGCGATGGATCCGCCAGGCGCTCGAAAGCCCCCTCTCCGGGGCCACTGGCGGCCGGCTCGTCGGAGCAGGAGGGCCCGAGGGCCAGCAGGCCCAGGGCGAGCCAGGCCACCTGCCGGACGCCACCGGGGGCGCCGGGGCTCGTCGAGAGACCTGCGCCGACGGCTGCCCGGCGATGCCGCCGAGGGAGGACGAAAAACGGACGAGTGGGCTTCATGAGCAGTCGGTGGGAAGGGGGCGGTCGCGCGCGGGGGATCCTTGGGCGCTGCTGGGCTTCGGTCAAGTCGCAGCACAGGCCGCGCGAGGTCTCGGACTGCATTCGTCCATCTTCGCTGGGACTTCAGAATCTTTCGTCCTATTTCGCAGAGCGGCGGCCAAGCAGGCTCGCGGAGGCCGAGGCTCGCCGAAAGGCGGAGCCCGCGACGGCGGTGAGAGTCTCGCGTGGCCCCCCGGGGGGCTTTGGCCAAGAGATCCCTCCGCGGCTTCCACGGTGGGCTGCCAGGCAGGGTGGGGGAGGCCGCCGCGGCGGCTCTTTGCACTTGGACGATGGACGGCGCCGCGCGAGGCTCCGGGAGGCGCTCCGGCTCCCGCGACCGGAGGGGGCGCAGTCGCGGCACGGCGAGCGAGGAGCGCCGATGCGATCGACGCGACCGACTCTTCGCGCCATGCACGGGAGGGCCGACCGGCGGCGAGGCGGCAACCGCGAGAGCCTGAGTCCTCAATCCGGGACGATTCGACTTTCAGATGTTTCACTAAGGCAACAAATCCGGTGAGCGTGCCGTGTGTACGGTCGGCAGCGCTGGACAGCGCGTCACCAGAGTGCGAAGTGTCGAGCATCCTTTCGGGGGGGGAACGATAGCGACGAGATCCCCCTTGCACACGACATCGACAGGCGCCGGTGGCCACCCGGGTCACCGCCAGTGGAAAAAACGGCGGCCGCCAGCGGTGCGGCAGCCAGCAGCCGAGCCGCTGGCATGGATCCTCCGGGCGGCTCTCGCCGCCGTGCCCTGGCTGCTCTGCGCGTGCACATCCACGCCCAGCGAAATCGTCTCACGGCACGGCTCGCTCCAGCCGAGCCCTGCGGCTCGAGCGCCGCACCCGCGCCTCGAGCAGACGGTGCTCGACAACGGAGTGACCTACCTATCACAGGCGTTCGCTACGTCGCACGACGTGGTCAGCCTTTCGCTCGCCGTCCGCGCAGGCGCGTGGGCAGAGCGCGAGTCGGAATCGGGTTACGCGCACTTCGTCGAGCACCTGGCGCTTCGGCACACGCAGAATTTCACCCATTCTGAGCAGCGCGCTCTGCCGAAAGGCGCAGGGAACGGTTGGGGTGCCGACACCAACGCTCACACGGCTCACGATCACACCGTATACCACCTGATGGTGCCCACCAGCGACGTGGCAGCCATCGACGGGGCGGTGCGCTTGCTCCGGGATTGGGCGAGCGAGGTCGTGTTCGAGCCCCGAGACGTGGACCGCGAGCGGGAGATCATTCTCTCCGAACACCGCACCACCGCGTCGCCGGTCACCCGGATGTACCACGCGGCGCATGCAGCGCTGCTCGAAGGCTCCCCCTACACCCATCGAACCACGCTCGGCTCACTCCAGAGCGTTGCGGTGGCCACACCGCAGGCGCTGCGCGCGTTCTATCGGCGCTGGTACCACCCCGACAACCTCGCCGTAGTGGCGCTGGGCAGCTTCGACGAGAGCCGCATGCGCGAGCGTATCAGGGCGACCTTCTCCTCCATGCGGCGCCCCGCCGATCCAGCTCGCCTTCCCGAGCTCGAGCCGCCCGTGCGGCCCGGGCCGGACTTTCACGTTGCGTTGCTCGAAGAGGGTGATTTCCCTACTGCGGTGAAGCTGGTTCTCAAACGCGCCTGCCCCCCGGGGTCGTCGGCGCTCGATGAGCGGCGGCGCCTGCTCGACGAGCTGCTCGGTCGATCGCTCCGCGCCAGGTTGGAGCTGGTTTCGAGCGAGCCGGACTCGCCCCTCGCCAGCGCCACGGCCGGGTTGGAGGGGAATCTGCCCCGGCGCCTGAGCGGGCTCCAAATGTCGGCCCTCGCCCGTCGGGATCGGGTGCGCGAGGCGGCGCAGGTGCTGTTGCGCGAGCTGCGCCGGCTGGAGCTACACCCGCCGAGCGGTCTGGAGCTCTCGCGCCTGGTGTCGGCCCTTCGAGAGGAGCTGCTCGCGCAGACCTCCGCGCGCCCGGTGAGTGAATTTCGACGCGAGCTCGTGCAAGGCTTCGTAGACGGCGAGCCGATCCTGGAGGGGCGCGCCCGTCGACGGCTCGCGGTGAAGTTGCTGTCGGATCTCTCCGAGCGAGACGTCGAGCGCCACGTGGGTCGATGGCTGTCGCAGAGCGAGCGCCACCTGCTCGTATTTGGGTCCGCGAGCTCGGCCTTGCCGGAACGGCAGCAGCTCGTGGAGCTCGCGGGCGGCTACCCTCTGGAGGCGCCGAGCGCGCACGTGCCCCCGCCCGAGCTTCGCGAGCTGCTCGAACGCATCCCCCAGCCAGGGCGGGTCAGGCTCGCCGAGCGCTTCGGTTCGATCGATACGCGCGCCTGGCGGTTCGAGAATGGCGCGACGGTCGTTTTCAAGCGCGACCCGAGCGACAGCGTCCTGCGGCTGCGAGCTTTCAGCCCGGGTGGCCTGGCTCGGCAGGGGAGCCACCGCAGCGAGACGGCCCGCTTGGCCGCGGAAGGGGTCTCCGCCGCCGGGCTGGCGAACCATGCGGCGGTGGACGTGGCGCGCCTCCTCGAGAGGCAGGGCGTGCGCCTCTCGCCCTGGGTGGGGAGCTACGAAGAGGGGTTTTCCGGCAGCGCCCCCAGTGAGCACGTGGAGACGCTCCTGCAGGCACTGCACCTGATGGTCCAGAGCCCGGGCGCGGACGAGAGAGGTTTCGAGAGGTTTCGCCGCAGCCAGCGCGAGTGGAGACTGCACGCACGCTCGGCGCCCGACGCCGTGTTTCGCGACGAGATTCTCGCCTCCGTATGGGACGGGCACCCATTGCGTGCTCCTCTGCCGCTGCAGGCTGTCGAGGCGCTCGACTTTCAGCAGGTGAGGCGCTTCTTCCGGGAGCGCTTCGGAGACATGGGGGACTTCACGTTCGTGTTCGTCGGCAACGCCGACCCCGAGCGATTCGAGAGCCTCATCAAGACATACGTCGGCTCGCTCCCGGGCACCGCGCGGCGAGAGCGCACAACCGCCCCGGTCATTCGGCGGCGCGAGGGGGTGACGCGCGTGCGCGTCCACCAGGGCGCCGCGGACAAGGCGACGGTACACCTCGAGCTCTTCGGCGATGTTCCGCTGCAAGCAAGCCAGCGGGCGCTCCTTCCGCTGCTCGAGGAAATCCTGCGGCTTCGCATGGCCGAGGAGCTTCGCGAAAAGCGAGGTGGTACGTACGGAGTGCAGGCGTGGGTCGAGGAGCACCTTCCGCCGGAACGAGGGCAGACCCTCGGCATTCGTTTCGATTGTGATCCAGGTCGAGTCGAGGAGCTGAGAGCAGCCGCGCTCCAGGTCATTGCGGAGCTGCGCACGGAGGGCCTCTCGCAGGCCGAGGTCGCCGGGCTCGAGCGCTTGCGCGCCGAAAGCGAGCGCGCGCGGCTCCGCGACCCGGAATTCTGGTTGGAGGAGCTGGTGAACGCGTACCGGCGCGGCGAGGACCCCGACGGCCTCCTGCGCTCGTTGCGACCTCTCGCGGGCGGCTCCGAGCTGCAGCGCCTGGCGAAGCAGTTGCTACGGCTGGATTGGTACGCAGACGCGGTGCTTTCGGGGCTACCGCTCGCGAGTCTCTCGCCGACTCGATGATGGCAAAACCCCCCTCGCCCGGGGGCTCGGCAGTGGGCCATTGGCAAGCGCGATTTTGATGGCAAGCCGCGAAGCCCGTTCTCCTCCAGCTGGTCCTCGGCGTCGAGCCGAAGGAGCACGTCGGCGCGGATGTATGGGGACCGCCGCGCTGCCGGCGCGCCGAGCTCGCGCCCGCCTGCCCGCGAGCCGAGCGCCGCGCTTTCTCGCGAGGGCGGCCCCCGCCTACAGAATGCGAATGAGCGCGGCGATGTCCTCCTCGTCGTGGCCCTGCTCGCTCGCTTTGGCGAGCTGCGAGTGCACCGCGGCCGCCGCCGGCGTGAGCTCGCCGCCGGCCAGCCCGAGGGCGAGTCGCACGTCTTTGAGCATGTGCTTGATCGAGAACTGAGGAGAAAAATCCAAGCTGCTCAGCTTGGGCTGTTTCATTCCCTGGAACGCCGACCAAAGTGCCGTCTCCTTCAAGATTCCGAAGAACGTCTCGTCGGCAACCCCCGCCTGCCGCGAGGCGTGCAGGCTCTCGGAGATGGCTTCCATCACGATCGCCACCTGGAGGTTGTAAGCGAGCTTCAGCGAGGCGGCTTGCCGCTCCGTGCCGACACGGTGGCGCTTGCCAGAGACCCGGCTCAGCACGGCGTCGGCGCGATCCAGGGGGGCGGCGGCTCCGCCCATGAGGAATACGATCTGTTTCTGCTCGGCCGCGGGCCGGCTGCCCATGAACGGGACCTCGACGTACTCCGCGCCGCGCCGGCGAACCCGGTCGGCAAACGCGGCGCCGCTGTCCGGATCGATCGTGGTGGATTGAATCAGCAAGTGGCCCTCGTGAAGCTCGCCCTCGATCTGGTCGAGCACCTCCCGCACGGCAGGGGGATCGGCCACCACGACGTGAAGCACGGTTGCGGCGCGGGCCGCCGCCGCTGCGCTCGGCGCGGGTCTAGGCGCGTCCTTCTGCGAGCGGTTCCAGGTCGATGCGAGCAGCCCTTCGGCCTCGTAGTGGCGTGCCCACACGCTGCCGATGATGCCCAGGCCGATGACGCCGACTCGTTCGCTCGTTGCTCGTTCGCTCATGCCCTGCGTCCATACCCCAGTCCGGCTGCGATTTGCCCGGCCGCGGGCCGCAGTAGCCCGGGGGGTCGGGCAGTGGGCCTCGTCGAGCGCCGCCGAGGTGGCCTCGATCGGCCCCGGGGAGGCCGCGCGAACCCATTGCGGGCTCGCCCGCGTCGGCCCGGCTCGACCTGGGGCGAAGGCCGCTTGGTCGCGGACCGGGGAGACGGAGCCGCTTTCAACTCCCGGCGAGTTTTCGAGTCGGAGCGGCCTGCTCGGCCGCTGACTCCCCGCCGTCGGCGGGCGCCCGGCGCCTGCGGTGTGGCGGCTGCGCAGCGGGGGGGGGCCGTGCGAGGGCGCCGAGGGTCGGCTCGAGCTGCCGCGCCCGGACGCGGCGGGGTGGAAACCCCCGGCCGACAACCCTCTCGTTTCGGCGGCCGGCATCTCCGAGGCATCCTCGTACGCCGCACCGCGCGGGGGAGCCGCCCGGAGCCAGGGCTCGCGGCTCGCGAGCGGGGCGGGCGCTGGCCTCTCGCCGCTTGGGTGGGTACAATCTCGCCGGCTGCTCGGCGCTCACACCCCATGACCCTCCCTCGCATGTCCCAGGCCCCCCGCGCGCCGTCGAGCCGCGCCTGGCTCGTGGCGGTGCTCGCCTGGTGGTGGGCCTCGACGGCCGCTGCCCACGTGGAGCTCGAGGCGCCCCAGCCGCGTGAGCGAGCCCGGGATCGCTCGGTCGGCTCCAACCTCAAGCGGGGGCCGTGCGGGCAGCGACGGGATGGGCGGACGAGTCGAGTCAGCGTGTTCGAGCCGGGCGAGACGATCGAGGTGCGCTTTGTCGAGTACGTCAACCACACCAGCTACTATCGGGTTGCCTTCGACGTCGACGGTCACGATGACTTTCCCGTCTTCCGCGGCCGCAACGTTTCCCGCGAGGGGGACGACCCGTTGACCCTGTGTCCGGTGGACGGTCGCGTGATTCTCGCCTACGATTTCGACGACCGCCTGCGCGGAGAGCACACGCTGCAGGTCGAGCTGCCGGACGTGGAGTGCGAAAACTGTACCTTGCAGCTGGTGCAGTTCATGTACGGGGCCCCTCGGCCCTACTACTTTCAATGTGCCGACCTGATGCTGCGTCGCGGGGGGGGGGCTGACGCCGGGGCGCCGGCCGCCGGGGAAAGCCGGGCGCGCGGAAATGGAGCGGGCGACGCAGGGGCGCCGCCGCAACGCGCCGATGCGGGCTGGGCCTCGGACGCCGGCGGGAGGGGAAGCGAGGGGCCCGCTGCACCCGCCGTTTTCGAGGCGCCCGGCGGTTCTGCGGTGGTCTTTCCGCCCGGGCTCTCGGCGAGCGACTTCGTGGCGCCCAGTAGCTGCTGGGCGAGCATTCCCGTGGAGCCTACCGCTTCCGCCCCGGTGCAGGGCCCCGGTGGCGAGGTCGGCGAGGTGCCCGAGCCGGCGCCGGCCAGCGCCGGGGGAGCAAGCCGCGGTTGCTCCGTGGCAGCCCCGCCGCGGGAGCCACGGCTCGGCTGGGGCAGCCTGTCGGGCCTGCTCGCGTGGGGCGCGTGCTTCACCGCGCGGCGGCGGCGGGCTGGATAGCGCGAGCCGCAGGCTCGTCGGCTCACGGGTAGCTCGAAGAGCACTCGAACCCCGCCCTGCTGGCCGCCAAGCGCTCCTCGAGCCACCTCGCGGCGCCCGGTACGTCGAGCAGCGGGACGGTGGGCGCGGTGTCCGCGCTGCCTCGCGCACCCGGCAAGCTTCGCGCGCCGCGCACTAGCGCGACCCCGAGGTCGCACGGCGAGGCGGTGGGGAAGGCCTCGCGCAGCAGGGCCAGCGCACCCACCGCATGTCCGACCGCCAGCGACGTTCCAGAAGCCGTCACCGCGCTGTCGGCAAACAAGCCACCCAGGCTCGAGTCGAGGGTTTCGACGGTTTCGCCTGGCGCGAGCAGCGTGGGGAAGGGCTCTCCGTCGCAAGCGCCCGGGCCTCGGCTGCTCGTGCGAGCCACCTGCAGCGTGGGCGTGACTGCGCCGACCGATAGCACCCCCACGCCGTTGGCCGGCGCCACACTCGTCAGGGGCTCCGGGCCGGCGTTGCCCGCGGCGAACAACACGATCGCCCCCGCCTCCCGCAGCAACGCCAGATCCTCGTCGAACTCGGAGTCGCACACGTTGACCGAGGCGGGTAGGCCCCAGGCACAGGTGACGAGCGGGGGCGTGTCGGCCGTGGTCTCGTCCCCGTCGGGGTCGAGCAGCCACTGCAGCGCCGCGTGAATCGCGCTGAGTGGTGCCTGCCCCGCGTCGTCGAAAATTCTGGCCGCCATCCAGCGCGCGCCGGGCGCGACCCCGAGCGGGCGCCCCCGCGGGCTCCCCGCCACGATCACGCCCAGGCTGCGCGTGCCGTGGCCGTCGGGGTCGACCGGCGACGAATACTGCCCGTGCGCGTCGAACCACGCCCCCGGGCCGCCGAGATACGATCGGTATAGCTCCGGGTGGTCCAGGTCGACGCCCGTGTCCAGGCTGGCCACCACGACCCCGCGCCCCGAGAAGCCTCGATCCCACATCGACGGCGCGCCGATCGCCCGCAGATTCCAGCCCGGCGCGGCTTCCGAGGCGGGCTGCGAGCTCGGCAAAGAAATGGCGTCGTCCAGCCGTACGTCGCGCACTCGGGGGTCGCCCGCGAGGTCACGGACGAGCTGCGCCGGTAGGTCGCCGGACAGCGCGTCGATACTCCAGAGAAGGCGCAGGTGCCGCCCGCCGAGCGCGCGCAGCCGCCGAGCCTGCCTTTGCAGTCGAGCGGTGCGAGCGTGCCGCAGCCTTCGTACGGGCGCCCGGGCTCTCGTCGTGAGAGGAGCCGCGACCGGAGCGGGGCCCACTCCGCCCTCCCGCAGGCGCACGATGACGGGCAAACGTGCGTCGGGGGCCGAGCGCGCCAAGCGCTCGCGCAGGGCACCCCTCACGCGCGGCGCTTCGAGGCCGGTCGCGGGCGGTGCCTCGAGCCGGACTTCGCGTGCGGCGGGGGGGGCGTCGTCCGGCGACGGCCGCGCTTTGCCGCCCTCGCGGCGGGGGCCGGCCATCGCCAGCCCGCGCTCGACGTAGCTCGTCGCCAGGGCCAGCAGCAGCGGCGCCGCGGCGGCGAGCCGAGCGCGCCGAGGCGAGCGGGGGCGGGTCATTTCACTTCCAGCTCGGCCACCAAGCGCCCGTCCATGAGCACCTCCACCGCCTCCCCCGAGCGAACGCGCCGACCCGGGTTGGCGAACAGCGAATAGTAGACCTTGCCTTCGCGCGGCTGCTCCACCGTCTGTCGAAGCGGTCCCACCTTGGCGCCGCTCGGCACGCGCAGCAGGGTGCCGTCCCCTGCCACGCGCAGCGACAGCGCCCGTCGACGGTCGAGCAAGCCAGCGGCTCTCTGCGCGTCGAGGACGCGGAAGCGCAAGTCGAGCAGGTACCCGGCTCCCGTCAGCCGCAGCCCGACGGGCTCGACGCCCCACTCGCTGGTGGCCTCGGCGTCCCTCTCGAGCGCCGCGACGAGCGCTGCGCCCGCGACCACGACCAGGCCGAGCACGACGGCGGCGTAGCGCCTCATGGAGTGCCGCTCGCAGCGGCGCCGAGCTCTTCGGGGGTACCCGCCGCCGACGGGGCGGAGTCGGGTGAGGTGACGCGCAACCGTGTGTACTGTCCGCTCTCGGGCTGGTGGGAAGGCAAGCGTCTGTCCAGCAGCGGGTAGCTCGCGGACCGGTCGGGTACCCACAGCGCGTCCGTTGCCTTGGAAGCCGCGAGAAGGAGTGAGTACTGCTGCCGGGGGTGGGGGTAGGGGTGGCCGTCCTCGGCGACGAGATCCACGTGGGCCCCGAGCAAGAGCGGCGCCCGCGATTCGAGCCCCAGGTTGAGCAGGCGCAGCAGCGTTCGTCGGCCCGCTTCGCCGGCATACGGCTCGGGCGCTCCCTCGGACCATACCTCACCATTGACGAGAAAGTACTGGGGCGCGTAGTCGATCGCGCTCGTGAAGGGGGGGCGGCCGTAGGTGCCGGACGCGACCTGCGCGTGCAGCTCGGGGTCGATGGCCGCGTACAGCAGAATCAGATCGTGGTCGTAGGAGACCCCTCGATAGGCCTCTCCGGTGGCCACATCGTGCGTCAGCGCGCCGTACAAGCCCATCTGCACTTGGATCGCCGGGTGGCTGCCGCTGCTATAGGCGTACGTTCCCGAGGTCAGAGCTGGGATCGTATACGTGTGGGTTTCGCCCGCCGCGGTCTCCGCGGCAAAGGACCGAACGCGGCCATCCGGGTTGCGCACCGGCTCGAGCGCCATGTGTTGGCCCGGAACGACGAAGGAGACCGGTTCGCTCAAGCCGTCGTTGAACAGGTGCACGTCGAGTCGCGTCGGGGTGTCGCTTTCGGGGGGGGGAATGCTCAGGCGGGGTCCGGGGCTGCTGGCCCCGGACGCGCACCCCGGTTGGAGATCTTGGGCGCCCGCCCGCTCGGCAAAGCCCCACATGCGCACGACCGTGCCGTCGGGCATCGCCTTGTCGAACGCCCCCGCGCACAGGAAGACATCTACGGTTTCGGCGCGCACGCTCGAGGCCGCGGCGAGCAGGGCAAGGCAGACTCCGCTGGCCCGAGCTCCTCTCCACCGCGCTCTGCTGTGCCTCCGCGCCCGCCTGGCGACCGGTCTCCCCAACATCGTTCTCATGGCTTCTTCAGGCATCGTATCTTTCACGGCTCGTGTTTCACTCGATTGGTGTGGCGGGTGGCTCGATGATCACCATCGTCATCATGCCGCCCGGGAAGATGTCGTTGTTGACCATCTCCTTCTCGTTGTGCGAGTGCCACATGAAGAACAGCCCTCCGTGGAGGTTCATGCCGCCCTGGCCCGGCGGTGGCGTGGCGAGTGAGCCGAGGAAGGGGGTTCCCGAATAGAAGCCTCCGAAGGAGACACTTTGCGCCTCGGGCAGCACGACCGGCAGCGGCTTGCCGTGGTCGGGGCAGTATTCTCGTGTGTCGTCGTCGAAATCGTCCCCATCTCCATCGGTACAGACGTGATCCGCGCCGCCTTGCGCCGCGCTGCCGTACACGTCCCAGCCGAGCTTTTCGCCCGTCCAGCTCCACAGCGCATCGTACGTCGCTCCCGGGATGGTTTGCACGGTGAAGTCCTCTCGCGAGAGGTCGAGCCCCGCTCCGGGCGCGCTCGACAGGGGGCGGGCGTCGCGAGCCACGACACGCATGTGGTTGCCGTGCGTGTGCAGTGGGTGCATTTGGCGGCCGGCATTGACGACCCGCAGCAGAACGCGCTCGCCGGGGTGGGCGCGGACCAGCGCGCTGTACGGCTGGTGCGGATGAATCAGCGCCTGCTGAGGGGCCTCCCGGCGCGATGGCGAGAGCGTGTCGGGGGCGTTGCGGCCGTTCATGAACCACAACACCGGGCGGTAAGGACGCGAGGGCACCCGTTCGGGCCCACCGCGCTCCACCGCTTGGTGGATGGACGCATCCATACCCGACAAGAGCAGAAGATGCTCGCGGTCGAAAGCCGTCTCGGGCAGCGCGTAGGCCTGGCCTGCGACCGTGGGCCGCACGATGAGCGCGCCGACCAACCCCATCTCTACCTGCAGGCCGGGCTGTGTTCCGCTGTGATACTGGAACGTGCCGGGCGCGCTGGCGAGAAATGTGTACGCGACCGACCCGCCCCCTGCCTCGGCCTCCCGTGTCAAAGGCCCGGGAACCCCCCCGCTCGTCGCAACGTCGATCTGGCCCGGGAATATGATCGAAGTCGGCACCGGCAGCGCGTTTCGCAACCGAATGGTCACCGTCTGCCCCTGCTCGACGAGCAGCGTGGGCCCCGGGTATTGCATGGGCTGGCCTTCCGGTGCGTAGCCCCACACCAGCAGGCTGCTTCCATCGGGCGTGTCGATGTGACCTTCCGAGACGTAGAGATCGAAATTGGGCCCCTGGACCCCGTCGATGGTGGCCCGGGCAGGCGAGCCCACGAGCCACCCTGCGAGCGCGAGGGCGAGCGGGACGAAGGACCGCGCGGCCCGGGCCCAGGCGGAGGAGCTCGGGGGCAGGAGACGCCGTGAGGCGGCGACGCCCGTGGCCAACGCGCGCAATCCAGATGCTAGCTGACGATGCTTCTTGCTCATGGGTTGGGGCTCTCGAGAACGATCTCGGTCATCATTCCGCCGAAATCTTCGGCGTCGTTGCTGAGGTAGGCGAGGTTGGTGGTATAGAGGAAGTAGGTGCCCGGAGCCGCGCCCTGCGTGTCCACGATGGCGTCCACCGATTCGCCCCCGCCCAACGTCACCGACGCGGCCTCGTAGTGCAGCCGCTCCCCGGTCGGGCCGCGGAGCTCGCGAGCTCCGCGCCCGACGACGCGGAGCGTGAGCCCGAGCAGGCCGAGTGTGTAAAAGCGCGTTACGTTCAGGTTGGAGATGCGCAGCAAAATGCGCTCTCCGACCTCCGCGCGGATCAGGCTGCTGACGGGTTGGGTGGAAGCGCCCGGGTCGAGCTCCGCTTCGGGGGGAGCTCGCAGAGGGCCGTCGAGCGCCGTATCGGGGTAGCCGCGCCCGTTGATCATGGGATAGGTGTCGCGCATCCGTGCGAAAGGCAGCGGCTGTACGTCGCGGCTGGCATCGTGAAAGCGGGGGTCGAACGAGGCCAATTGAACGGGGTAAGCCACGTCGTAGGCGGTCGATCCGTCGCCGTCGTTGTACGCATAGCGCTGCCCGGCCCGGTGGGTCGTTGCCCCGAGGGGGGTCCCTTCCGGCAGCTGGTCCTGGGCAGGTCTGACGTAGAGGTTGCCGAGCATTCCCATTTGCATGTGCTCGGTTGCCTCCACGTGGCAGTGGTACATGTACGTCCCGGGGTGCACGATGCCGTAGTAATAGGTCAGGCTGGCTCCCATGTTCACCGAGAGGGAGGCGTCGGGTAGGCCGTCGAATATCGGTGCGGCCTGAGGGAACCCGTGGAAGTGCACCGTGTGGGGGTCGAACAGATCCGGGCGCCGCATCATCCCCACGTTCGTCAGGGTGAGGAACAACTCCTGGCCCTCGTCGAGCTCGATGGTTGGAGCGGGAAACTGAGCGCGGAGCATGCCGTGGGCCATGGCCCGATCGGAAGGCACGCCCGTCAGGTCCGAAAAGCCGAACATGTACAGGGAACGTCCGTCTCCCATTCGCACGAATCCGTCACCCGCTCCGAGGTGCATGCATCGCGCGGCGGGGTGGGCTGGGTCGACCTCGTCGACCACCGCGTCGCCGTCCCGGTCTCCGGGGCATTGTACGAGAGCCTCGGCTCTGGAATCCTCGCTTCCGAGCGCGTACGCCAAGGTCATGCCGAGCCAGGCCACCGAGGCGGGCCGAATGCCGATCCGGGCGCGGCGCCGGCTTCGGTCGTGTTTTCCGAGCGCCCCTCGCCGCCGAGGCTCGCGGGGAGCGCCCGAGAGCGAGCTTTCGAATCGCTTCAACTTCATGTGGACCCTTTCGTCGTGACCATGGTGGCTTTCTTCGTCGGCGCTCGAGCCGCTCATCGGGCCTCGTCGGCGCCGATGTCGCGGCCCGCGCCGAGAGGGCGCGGCTCGCCGTCGATGTCTGCGGCCAGCGCGGGATCGGTCGAGTCGAGGCCCGTGTCGATTGCCGCCGAGGGCGAGCCGGGGGGCAGGTGGTAGTCGCCCGCGAGAGTGAGCGGCCCGAAGTGCACGTCGATGAAGTTGCCGCCTTCGTCCGCGGCGACGGCCGTTTGCAGCGCCGTCGAGACTTCCTGCTGGACGAGCGTCTGGCCGGGTTGCCCGTTGACGACCTCGCTCGTGAACAGCGGATCGGCGTCCAGGTTGGAAGGGTCTGCGTCGGTCACGTCGCTCAAGATGCAAAATCGGGGGGACAGGGCCGCCGGGGTCGCCACACCCAGCACGGCGAGGTCCCAATACCGGGGCGGTTGGCCTTGGCTCACGTCTGGCAGCAGTCCGAAGCCGCCGGCCGGTGCCGCCGACGGATCGCCCCCCGCAGCCCAGGCGAAGGAGCGATTGTGCCAAATGATGTCGTTTTCCAAGGTGGGGTTGGAGAAGCGCCCGAGCGCTTCGACGACCGAGTCGCCGAAGCTGGCCGCGAGCGCCGCGCTGTGGGCCCGGGCGACGATCCCCGCGGGCTGGGGCGTGCTGGCGTTGAGCGAGCCCGGGCCAAAGGCAGCACCTGCCGTGGCGGTGCTGTCGTTGTTGGCGATGGTGTTGCTCACCACCCGCACGGCGGCGGCGTCTTGCAATGAAATTGCGCCGCCCGCGAGTCCGGCCACGTTGTTGACGATGATGTTGTCGAACAGGTCTACGGAAAACCACGCTTCCGGTCGATCCGGGTTCTGCTGCACGTCCTGGCCGTTTACGTTGAAGAGGGCGACCCCTCCTCCGTCGCCCGCGCCGGATTGGTTTCCCTGCACGAGGTTGCCGCGGACCAGCACGCTTCCGCTCCCGGCAGACAAGCTACCGGGGCCTCCCAAGCCCGCCTTGCCGGCGATGAAGATGCCGCCGCCCGAGGCGGGTTGCCCCTGGTTGAAGGATTCGTTGAATGCGACGGTGTTGCCGGTGATGCTCCCGCCATCGCTCAGCCCGAGATGGCCGATGCCGGCGCCGTCCGTCTGAGCGAAGTTTCCGCACACGAAGTTTTCTTCGACGCGGTAGCCGTCGCTGCCCGTGTACAGCGCGATGCCGCCGCCTGCGCCGGCCAGGCTGCCATTCTCCAGCACGAGGTTGCGGGAGATTTCGATGCGGGCGTTCTCTGCGCTGGTGTGGACCGGGTTGCCCTGACCGTCGAAGCTGACCAAGCTCGCATGCCCGACGCGGATTCCGCCCCCCTCCACGCCCTGATTGTTCTGAATGCGGTTGTTGCGGATCGCCAGATCGGCCGCGAACCCATTGACGAAGATCCCTCCGCCCAGGTCGGCTCCGGTCAGCGTGAGTCCATCGATGCGCGCCGGGCGCTCTGGGCCGAAGGCCAGCGGTCCCTCGGCGGATCCCACCACGGTGACTCCGGCCCCCTCCTCGCTACCGAAGAGAAGGGGTTCGTTGTCCACCGCATCGAAGCCAGCCGCTTGTCCTGGGAGCAAGTCGAACGCGCTCTGGGCGAGCAGATCCCCGAGGCGAGCTCGCCAGCGAGCGAGCTTGCCCGCAGGGGTCTTTCTCGCCAGGAGCGTGACGGAGAATGCGCCCGCGCCCTGCAGGGCGATGGGCTTGTGGAGGATCGGCATTTCGTCGTACGTGCCCGGGGCGATCAGCACGAGGTCGCCTCCGTCGGCCGCGTCGATCGCGTCTTGGATGGGAGTTGCCCCGGGGCTCGAGGCCGGCCGCACCACGCGGACGCTGCCGGCGAGCGGCCCGACCGTCAGAGTCAGCCCGAGAGGGGAGGATGTCCCGTCGGCGCGCGCAATCGAGAGCTGGCCGGTACGGGCGTCGTCGTCGACGCGTACCGTGGCGGCCGAATCGGTCCAGGCGAGCACCTCGAGCGGCTCGCCGCCGAGGGTCACTGTGCCCACCGCGTTGCCGAACCCGTAGTCGCGAGCGATCGTGGCGGGCTGTCCCGGCGCCCCGAAGGCGGGGTTGCGCACCGAGATCGTGCCCACCGCGGAGAGCGTCAACAGCTGCGTGTCGTCGCCCACGTCGGGGCCGACCTCGACGTATGGGCCCGGGTGACGGGTCGTGGTGGCTGTTGCGATCAGCGGGGTGCCGGTGGGCTGCTCGCAGTCGAGCGGGAACTCACCCGGCCCGGCATGCGCTGCGATCGGCAGTACCGGGGTGTCGAGATACGTCGTACCCCCCGGCATGTACTGGAACGTGTAACAGAACTGCGAGTAGCGCGGATCGTGATGCGGGTCGACGACGGTTTCGGGGTTGCCGGGCGCGTCCGGACCGAGTCCGGGGTCGTAGTCGGGGTTGTCGATCGGCCCGGCGTCGTTCATGCACGCCGTCAGCATGTTGGGGGAGACCCCGGACGGAGTGGGCAAATTCACGCTGAATGTCGAGGGCAGCAGCGCGGCGTACTTGCCCCACTGGTCGGCGTAGGTGCGAGCGATCTGCCGACCCGTCCAGTCTCGGAAGGCCACGGGCAGCCACGGCGGAGCGTATTTCTCCCCGAACGTCGGCGAGCTGGGGTCGAACTCGTTGGCCGTGTCGTCGAGGATCGCGCCGACGACCTTGGCGGCTTTGGGCGCCTCGGTGAAAAGGAAGAAGGTCACGGCGGCGTTTTGGCGCGAGCCGAGCGAGACCTGCTTGCGGTCGCACAGCGGCCTGGAGTTGCCGGCGTACGGGGCCGCGATGGGCTCCGGTACGCCGGGCAGCAGGTTGCCCTCCGCGTCCGTCTGCCAGCTGAGGTAGGGGGGGACCTCCCGCAGGTCGCCTACGCACGGTGGCGGCAGAGCCAGCGGTTGCGCGCTCGGCTGCAGGGTGATTCCGAAGTCGACGTTCTTGTCCTCTTCCTTCAGGAGCTCGTAGCCGGGCGGGACCGCCGCCTCCACGATGTAGTCTCCGGGCAGAAGGATGGCCTCCGGCCGAGTTTGGTTTTCCGTGCTGGCCGGGAGCGTGCCCGGGCCGAACGCGAAGCCGCCGTCGAACACACCCGGGCGGATCTGGTTGAAGTTTCTCAACCCGTCGAAGCACGCATCGGAGGCGAGCAGCCCCGGCGACGCGTTGTCGCCTTGGCAGCCCGAGGGCAGCTGGTCGTCCCAGCTGTCCGTGTACGCGATACGGATCGCGTCACCGCGGTCGAATACGCCGTCGCCGTCTCGGTCGAGGTCCTCGGGGCCGGGGCTTCCGCCCGAGTGCCAGCCGAGCGGGTGGTTGTCCACGTCGGAGCGCGAGAGCCCCGGCTGGCCGTCGGTCTCGTCGATCTGGCCGTCCGCGTCGAAATCCTGATACAGGCTGACCTGCACGCGGGGAATGCCGGGCTCCCACTCTTCGGCGGCGGCGTAGGCCGGGTCGTCTTCCGCGCGCGTGACCGCGTATTGAACCATGCCCGAGATGCCGCCGTTTTCTCCCGCCTCATACGCCGACTTGCCCCACTCGATCACGTTCGTCTGGCCCAAGAAGCCCTGAAAGCCCTGCGTCAGCACCGGTCCGAGCTCGGTGCGGGTGGGGCCGCCCCCGGCTTCGGCTTGGGGCTGGGGGGCGAGCAACCCGCCCCGGGAAAATGCCGAGCCCGAGTCGACACGGCCGCCACCGTCCACGGTGACGGTGACGCCAGTGGCCTTCAAGCGGGTGAAATCCACCTCGGCCACGAGCCAATGGAAGAATGGAAACACCTGGTCGAAGGGGGCTGCCCCGCTGCCGTCGGTCGCCGCGCTGTCGTAGATGCGGCCGTCTTTGAAGCGAAGGTTGATCGCCTGCTGCGGAACACCCGGCTCGCCCGGGTCCCGCACTCCGTTTTCGTTCTCGTCGACGAAGACCTGGTGCTCCAGGCGGGAGAACCAGTTGAACACGGGGACTGGGCCGAGCGAGAGCGACTCACCGTCCGCCACGCGGATCGGATGGCGTGCGAGCAGCAAGTCCAGGAACTCATCCCAGATGACGAGCTCGTAGTCGCCCGGAGGGAGGCCGGCCAGCTCGAAGCTGCCATCTTCGGCGCAAGGTCGGGCGGCGAGGCCGCGGGCGACGCCCGGCGCGAGCTCGTTGAGCCCGACCCAGCAGCGTACGTGGTCGAAGGGCTCGCTGGGAAAAAACGTGTATTCGGGCGGCCGAGACATGTGCAGGTTGACGATCCGGCCGTTCACGGAAGCGCCTCCGACGAGAACCGACGCGGAGGCTTCGTCCAGCGCGGCGCGGTTGACGAAGCCGATCGACACGTGGTGCCCCGGCGGACCGAACTCTCGGAAGTAGCTGGGCTCCCCCGATTCGACCCAGGCGTCGACCGTCTTCGTGCCTTCTATCGTGGAGGTCTGGTGCCAGTCCTCGCCCGTAGGCGGCACGATTTGCACGCCGTACTTGGCCGGCGCGAGGTTGTCGATCACGAGGGTGCCGTCCGGCCCGGTGCGCAGAGTGCCGTCGCCGCGAGTCGCGATCTCTCCCGCGGCCGAATAAGTCGTGCCCAGCGGGTTGCCGAACGCGTCCTGCATGAGCTGCCCGCCCGCGGCACCGTACTGGCCGGCCGCGTCGAAGAGCAGCACCTCGAAGCCCGGGAGGCCTGGCTCCTCGGGTAGATCCACCGTGCCGTTGATGGGCTGATGGTCCTCGAAGGCGAGCACCGAGATCCGTGCCACATCGAGGGGCAAGCGCGAGACGATGGCCTCCACGTCGGTCGGCGCTTCGCTCTCTGCGTCGGGAGCCCGCACGGCCACGCCGCCGTTTCCGTGCCCCGAGTACGGCTGCACGGAGAGAAAGAAGCGCCCCCCGGCGGGAAGATCGATCAGTGCCCCGTCGGAGTCGCTCTCCCCACTGGCCACCGTGGGGGCGTGGCTGCGCTCGAAGCCGAGAGCCGGGACGTCGAGGCTCTCGACACCGGGCACGACGAGCTGGGTCGGGTCCTGCTCGGCGAGCCAGCGAAACCCGCTGACCGGTGCGCCCGAGTGGTCCCGCACGACCAGGCGCACCGGGGAGGAGAAGGCCGGTCGCGAACCGAGCGCGAGCGCGAGCGCGAGCCCGGACAGACGAAGCCAGATACGCGCGCTGCGCGGCGAGCCCATCCGCAGATTCCTCCTCCAGGGCCGAGCTGACTCGGGCCCGAGGGGATTGCTTCGAGCGTCCTTGCCTGCGCTGACCTGGTCGAATGTGGAGTCGCCGATGCGCGGGGATCGAGAGTGCCGTCCCGTTACTTGCACTGAGCTTACCTCTGCTTTCCTTCAGCCTTGAAGCGATGTGTTTCTCTGCCGCCTGGCGTTGCCGTGCCCGTCGACCGAGCCAGCTCCTCGGCGGAACCGAGCAAGCCACCGTGGTCTCGCGAACACCCACGCGTCTTCGCGGAAACGAGCCGCAGACAGGAGGGCCAGTCCCCGGTGTTCCGTTTTGGAAGGCAGACTTTCTTTGCGTTTTTGACGGCTTATGCCGCTGTCGGAGTTTTCTCGTGCAGGTCTCGCTCAGTCCGCGGGCCACGGCTCCGCGCCGTTTCCTCGAAGGCAAGCGCAACGACACCCCGTCAAACCACATGCAATCGGAGGACGAACGGATCCGACCGAACCACCAGCGCTTCCGTGCAACGAGGGGCGACCTGTTGCGGTGCCGGGGCGTGTTGCACGGCTCTGCGCTTCGGGCGGGCGAGGCCATCGAGCTACGTCCGGCGTCGCATCACGGGGCGTTCGAGCGCTGCTACCCGACGCCGAGCCGGTCGTCCAGCGTGCAGTCGAGACCGAGGTCGCAGCCGAACGGTGCCCGGTCGTCGTCGGCGGGCGAGTCCCCCCATGGATACGGGCGCTGCTCCGACCCACCGGCGCCCGCCAGCGCCGACGGCCCGGCCGCGGGCCAGGGCCCGGCCCGCGCGAGTCGGCGTCGGTCCGCTCGGGCGCCGGCCCCCGCGCGCGCCAGGCCCCTCGCGAATCGGCAGGGGGCGGGAGCCCGCGGGCCGGCGGCGTTTCGACGCTGCGCCGGGCGCTCGATGGCCCGACGCTCTTCACCCGCGGGGAGGCGGAGCCTCGGGGGCCGCGCTTTGCCCTCGGCGCCGTTTCGTCGCCGGTACGGGGCAAGCGCTTGCCCCGCACGCCCTCGCGCGCCCGGCTCTCGCGATCCCGGCGGCTCGCTCGCCGCATCGAGGCGCCGCGAGGTCGCGGCATGCTCTCGCACGGACATCGACCTCGCTGCGTTCGACCGGGCCGGCGCCGGCTCGCTCCCTCGCCGAAGGCCTCAAAGGCGCCGAGTGCCTCCGGGTCGAAGAGGTGCCCACCCCCGCCCTGCTCGGCGGCTGTCGCCGCCCTTCGCAGGGCGCCCCTCCCAAGCGTCGCGCTCCGCGCGCCACGGGAGGGGTGCGCGCCTCGAGGCACCAGCTCGAAAAAAGGTAGACTTGCATAATGATAGTGATGCGGATAGGACCGGCGCATGCAGCGCTGCAGCTTTGCGAAAATGGAGTGTCCGATCGCCCGCGCCGTCGAGCAGGTCGGGGACGGGTGGACACTCTTGATCCTGCGGGAGTCCTACAAGGGCGCCCGCACGTTCGGTGACTTTCAGGCGCAGCTGCCGATCGCGCCCACCACCCTCTCGCGCCGCCTCGAGGCGCTGCACTCGCGCGGCTTCTTCGATCGGCACGCCTACCAGAGCAACCCGCCGCGCGATCGGTACGAGCCGACCGGCAAGGCACTCGAGTTGCTGCCCGTTCTGTTGGCGCTCGGGGCCTGGGGCAACCGCTGGCTGGCGCCGCGGGGGGCGCCGCTGTCGATCATCGATGCCGGGAGCGGTCGGGAGTTGGACCTGGCGGTCGTGGACCGCGTCACGCGGACTCCGGTCGTTCCCGGTCGCGTCGCGCTGCGCGCCGGGCCCGGCGCGTCCAGGCGCCTGCGGGCTGCCCTGCAGCGGCCGCTCGTGCTCGGAGCGGGGAGCGCGCCGTGAGGCGAGTGGTCGTAACGGGCATGGGGCTCGTGACACCGCTCGGCACCGGCGTCGACCGGGTGTGGCAGCGGCTGGTCGAAGGGCACAGCGGCATCCGAGCGATCACGGCGTTCGACGTGTCCGATCTGCCGACGCGGATCGCTGGGCAGGTCCCGTGTGGAACCGGCCCGGGCGATTTCGACGCGGCGGCGTTTGCGTCGGCGCGCGACCGCCGCCGGCTCGAAACCTTCATGCTGTTCGCCCTGGCGGCGAGCCAAGAGGCCGTCCGTGGCGCCGGCTTGTCCGAGCTCCTGGCCAGCGGCCTCCGAGAGCGAGCCGGGGTGCTGCTCGGCTCCGGGATCGGCGGGCTCGAGCGCATCGCCGAGACCGCGCTCGTGCTGGAGCACAAGGGGCCCCGGCGTGTGTCCCCGTTCTTCATTCCGGGCTCGCTGATCAACGAAGCCGCAGCCGTCGTGTCGATTCACTTTGGGCTGTCCGGGCCCTGCCACGCCGTGGTGACGGCGTGCGCCAGCGGCGCCAACGCCATCGGCGACGCCGCCCGCTCGATCCAGCTCGGGGATGCCGACGTGATGCTCGCGGGGGGCACGGAGGCGGCGACGGGTCGGCTCGCGCTGGCGGGCTTCGGGGCCATGCGCGCCATGTCCACCGGGTACAACGCGGCGCCCGAGTCCGCTTCCCGCCCTTGGGACGAGCAGCGAGACGGCTTCGTGCTCGGAGAAGGCGCGGGAGTGCTGGTGCTCGAAGAGCGGGAGCATGCTCGCGCACGGGGTGCACCGATCCACGCGGAGCTGTCCGGCTACGGGCTGTCCGGCGACGCGCATCACCTCACGGCGCCGGAGCCCACGGGCGAGGGCATCGCACGGGCGATGCGCGCGGCTCTCGGTCGAGCCCGACTCGACCCGGGCCAGCTCGGCTACGTCAACGCCCACGCGACGTCCACCCCCTTGGGGGACCCGATCGAGCTGCTGGGCCTGCGAGCGGTGCTGGGCAGCGCGGCCAACCGCATCCCCATCTCCTCGACCAAGTCGGCGACGGGCCATCTGCTCGGTGCGGCGGGCGCCGTCGAAGCCGTTTTCTCCGTTCTGGCGCTGAGCCGCCAGGTGCTGCCCCCGACGCTGAACCTGCACGAGCCCGTGGACAAGGAGCTGGATTTGGTGCCGCTCGTCGCGCGAAGCGCCCGCGTCGATCACGTGCTGTCGAACTCCTTCGGGTTCGGGGGGCACAATGCCAGCTTGGTCTTCAGCCGGCCCTGAGCGGCGGCCCTGCGCGACGCGCCCTTTGCAGAGATCGGCCGGGCGCGCAACCTGCCGTGCGAACCTGCGGGGGGAGGGCGAGCGGCGCGCTCCGGGCTCGAGCGCGGGCCGGACCACTGCGAAAAAAAGCCTTTGCTTCGCGTCCCGAGCAGCCGCACTGTAGCGCCCTCATGAAAGCCGTTGGTCTCGAGAAGTATCTACCCATATCCGATCCGAGCTCGCTCTTGGACGTCGAGCTGGCGCGCCCCGTTCCGGGGCCGCTCGATCTCCTGGTCGAGGTCCAGGCCGTGTCCGTCAACCCCGTCGACACCAAGGTGCGGTCGCCCAAGGCGAAGGTCGAGGAGGCGCCCCGCGTTCTGGGCTGGGACGCGGCCGGCACTGTCGTGGAGGTGGGCGCCGAAGTGAAGGGATTCGCGGTCGGCGACGCGGTTTACTACGCAGGAGACATCACTCGTCCCGGCAGCAACGCGGAGCTACAAGCCGTCGACTCGCGCATCGTCGGCCATGCTCCCAAGAGCCTGTCCCCCGCCCAGAGCGCGGCCATTCCGCTGACGGCCCTCACGGCCTGGGAGGCCCTGTTCGATCGCCTCCGGATCTCCGCCGAAGGCGGCCATCGCGGCCGTTCGATCCTGCTCGTCGGGGGGGCCGGGGGCGTCGGGTCCATCGCGATCCAGCTGGCCAAGTGGGCACAGCTGCGGGTCATCGCGACTGCCTCGCGCGCCGAGTCGACGAAGTGGGTGCGCGAGCTCGGTGCAGACGAGGTGATCGACCACCGCGAGCCGCTCGACGCGGGTCTGGCCAAGGTCACTGCCGGCGGTCAGGTGGATTACATCCTGTGCATGAACAGCACGGCGCAGCACTGGGATGCCATGTGCCGCGGCATCGCTCCGCAGGGGCTGATCGCATCGATTGTCGAGGTCTCCGAGCCGGTGAACATCGGCCAGCTCATGGGCAAGAGCGCGGGCTTCGTGTGGGAGCTGATGTTCACCCGCTCGATGCACGGTACGGCGGACATCGCCGCTCAGGGAGAGATTCTGGAGCGCGTGGCCACGCTCCTCGACCAGGGCACGCTGCGGGGTACCGCCAAACGCGTGCTGTCGCCTATCTGCGCCAGCACGCTGCGCGAGGCCCACGCCCTGCTCGAGGCCGGGCACGTCGTGGGGAAAGTGGTCGTCGAGGGCTGGCGGTAGCCGCGAAGTCGAAGCCTCGCCAATTCCGAGCAATCCACACGATGATCTCCTTTGCGGACCGAATCGCGAACATCGAGCCCGAGGGCGCCTACGAGGTGCTCGCGCGCGCCCAGGAGCTCGAACGTCAGGGGCGAAGCATCATTCACCTCGAGATTGGTCAGCCGGATTTCCAAACCTTCGATCCGATCTGTCGCGGCGGCAAGCAGGCCATCGACGACGGGCACACTCGCTACACGCCATCGGCCGGCACGAGCCCGCTTCGAGAGGCCATCGCTCGGCGCATCTCGGCGACGAAAGGCGAATGCTCGCCCGACCAGGTGGTGGTTGGGCCCGGGGCGAAGCCGGGCCTCCTGTTTCCGATCCTGGCGCTCGTCAACCCCGGGGACGAGGTCCTCTACCCTGATCCGGGGTTTCCCAGCTATCGAGCGGACATCGAGCTCGCAGGCGGGGTGCCCGTTGCCGCACCGCTGGTGGAGGCACGCAATTTCTCGTTCGACCTCGATTTCTTGGCCGAGCACATGGGGAGCAAGACGAAGCTGCTCATCATCAACTCCCCCTCGAACCCCACCGGCGGAACCATCCCCCAGCAGGATCTGCAGCGCATTGCAGAGCTGGCCATCGAGCGCGACGTGTGGGTCATGACGGACGAAATCTACGGAGATCTCGTCTACGACGAACCCGTCGGCGGTGGCGCGCCTCCCAGCTTCTACTCCATCGCCGAGGCGCGCGATCGGACGATCCTCGTGGACGGCTTTTCCAAGTCGTTCGCAATGACGGGTTGGCGCCTGGGCTTCGCCGTGATGCCGAAGCCCCTCGCGGACAAGGTTGCGCTGCTCACCATGCACGCCGTGGGTTGCACCGCGGGGTTCACGCAGGTGGCGGGCATCGTCGCTCTGGAGGAGTGCCTGGAAGCCGTCCGCGCGCAGCGCGCCATCTACCGAGAGCGACGGGATCGCATCGTCGAGGGGCTGAGCTCCTTGCCTGGCGTCTCCTGCCGCAAGCCGAGCGGCGCCTTCTACGCTTTTCCGAACGTCAAGGCGCTCGGCGTTCCTTCGGCAGAGCTTGCCCGGCGGCTCTTGAGCGAAGCCGGCGTCGCGTGTCTCGCCGGTACGGATTTCGGCGAGCATGGGGAAGGGTACTTGAGGTTCAGCTACGCCGCGTCGCTCGAGCA
The DNA here is from genome assembly GCA_050299315.1 of Polyangiaceae bacterium. Classification (GTDB taxonomy): domain Bacteria; phylum Myxococcota_A; class Polyangia; order Polyangiales; family Polyangiaceae; genus SZUA-265. The sequence continues at coordinate 47,448 of JBNKVS010000088.1, read as the reverse complement.
GATCGATCGAGCCGTGGCCCGCATCCGTGGCTTGTTCGACGCGGGGTCTCTGCGGCCGCAGGGCTAGCGCGGTGCCCCGGCGGCATGGGGCGCACCTCTCGGGGGCGGACGAAGCGGGTGCGGGAGCGACGGGGCCATGCGCTCGAGGCCACCCAGGGCGAGGGGGGAGGCGTCGACCGAGCGGGTTTTGCCGAGGTGGGCGAGCCGGTGCTCCGGTGGCAGAGTAACGTTGCCGCGGTGTTGCAAGGGCTCGTGCGCACGAGCGGCCAACGGACACCGAGCGCGGAGGCGTACTCGGTCGAGGCGACCGGCCGCGAGGGCCCTCCCGCACGGCGTGTTCCTCGATGGCGGGTCCATCGCCGCATGGGCCGCAAGGGATCGATCCGCCGGTTCCGAGCGGGAAGACGTGGGGGGGGCCTTGGCGAGCCCCGCCCAGGACCGGTCGTCGAGGGACCGTGCTGCGGCTCAGTCCGGCCTCCCAGTAGTTAGAGCTGGTCGCTCGAGCTACTTGCGCATTCCCCCAGATGTCATGACCCTACGCTTGCCATGGCGCGGCTTTCCGAGCGCACTGAGATCTTGGAGGATTCAATGTTCTGGCGGTTCGATGTTGCCGAGGGGGCCGGTCGAGTCGAGCTCCCCCGTTTCGAGGCGGATGGTGGTGTGTTCGTTCGAGCGCGTCGCGTGGGTGCGTGGTTCGGGCTGGGAGCCGCTGCACTGGCATGTGGCCAAGTCCCGGAGCCGATGCTGGAGACCCGTGAGCAGCCGTCGCGAGGCGGGGGAAGTCGAGGGCAGGGCGAGGGCCCCAGCGATCCGGTGGCGTCGATGATGATGGAGCCGGTCGACGGCGCCGTCGGCAGCGAGGGGGAGGGCCCCCCGAGCCCGATGCTGGAAGAGGGCGGGGGCGCCGAGGCGAACCTGCCCGCGGGTCCTTCCGGCACTGCGACGCTCGGCTACAACCTCGAGTACCCCGGGGAGTGGAGTAGCGCGCCCCCGTTCATCGATCAGATGAAGAGCACCCCGCTATTCTACGGGGAATGCGACGGCGGTGAGCCGTGTGACGAGAATGCCCACCTCGATCTGGACCCCGCTGGGTGGCCGCGGTCGATGGCTTTTCGGGATGACCCCACGCGCCGTTACGACCGCATTCAGCGCGTGCTGATGACGACGAACTTCCGCTCCGACATCGGCGAGCGGTTCGTCATCACCTGGGAGGGCAACGGCGATTTCGACCTGGGAGAGTTCTCCGAGTTCGAGGGAGACCGGAGCACGCGCCGTTTGACCTTCCTGCTGCCCGAGGGCACGATCTACCTCCGGCTCTTCGACTTCGACCCGGCCGACCCGCTGCGCAACATTCGCGTGTATCGCGAGGATTACGAGGCGGCGCTGCAAGACGGCGATATCTTCAACCCCGAGCTGCTCGAATACCTGGCCCCGTTTCGCGGCCTGCGTTTCATGGATTGGGCTCTTTCCAACGTGCCGGGTCAGTGCAGCGGGGGCGAGAATCACGGGGCGGATTGTTATCGCGATGCCTTCGGTGATTGCGGCGCTGGCACCTGCGTGACACCGGGCATCTGGCAGGAGCGTCCGACCCTGGATCGCTCCAGCTGGATCAGCTGGGGGCAGTACATCGATCCTGCGGCTCCCGCGCTCGGAAGCAGGCAGGGGGGGTACCCGATCGAGCTGATGATCCTGCTCGCCAACCGGGTGGGCAAGGACGCTCACTTCAACATCCCGACCGCCTACACCGACGAATACCTGCGCAACTACGCGGAGATGGTTCGGGATGGCCTGGCCGAGAGCCTGACGGCGACCTTCGAGTACTCGAACGAAGCCTGGAACTGGGGTTTTCCGCAGACGGAGTACGGCCGCGTGCAGGGTGAGCTGGTCATGCCGGGCAACGAGACGGGGTACCTGCAGTACGTGGCAGGTCGTACCGACGACATGTGCCGAGTCATCAAAGAGGTGTTTGCCGGCCAGGAGCAGCGTGTGCGCTGCGTGATCTCTCCGCAAACGAGCTGGACGACGCTGGCGGATACCTGGCTACAGTGCCCCGATCTGGTCGCCGCTCAGCCGGAGCGAGAGAACTGCTACCGCTACGTGGACGCCATCAACATCAACGGCTATTTCTCGGGGTGCCTGCCCGACCGAACCGAGGAGGTGCTCGAGTGGTTGAGTGGCGGGGAGGCGGTCGCCGTGGACATGGCTTTCGAGCAACTGTTGCACGGTGGGCTGCTTTCGAACTGCGACGAGGACAACCTCGACCAGACGATTGCCAACTACACGTTCTATCGAGACGCCGCGGAGGCGCGCGGCCTCGGCCTGTACATCTACGAGAGCGGTACTCACTTCGAGTACACCTCGCAGCGCGAGGATTTCGATCCTGCGGTGCAGCAGCTGCTGGTGAAGGTCACCCAAGATCCGAGGATGCACGAAGCCTATCTACGCAACTTCCGGGGGTTCAGCGCGGCGGGCGGCTCGATGATGAACGTGTGGGGTTGGGTGGCCGACGAGTTGTGGTCGAACGTCGTCTCCTTGACGGACTGGGAGCACCCCAAGTACCAGGCGATCCGGGACTTCATGCAGGAGCAGCAGCAGTAGCCAAGCCTGGCGTTGCGGCGGGCGCATGCCGTTGCTCGTCCGCCGTGGCCCGACCCGATCGGGCGGCGCGCGGACGTCTTCACCCGCCCGGCCAGGGCTCCACACGATCGTCCGGCTCGGCGGTGTCGAGATGGAGGAGCCCTCGACTCCAGGTGCCTGGATGGCCCGGCTCGACCCGCACCCCTGCGCGCGGAGCGTCGCCCAAGAGGAGCGCGGTCGAACCCAATGGTGCATCGCGCGCCCGAACTCCGAGGGTGGACACCCGGCCGTCCAATTCCCTGAAGCAGAGCGACGCCCGCAGGACCATGCGGTGAGCTCGGGAGGACGGCAGCACCGCGACCGGTAGCGACTCACCACGGCGCAACCAGGGGCGCCAGGTCGGGGAGATCCAGGTGGGTTTCCGGGCGTGGTGCGGGGCGACCGAGGCTCCGCCGACCGCCGAGGCGCGCTGCCGCTGCCGAGCGAGTGTTCCGGCGCCCGCCGTTTCGAGAGACCGGGCGGGCAAGCGGACGGGGGCATGGCAGCGCGCGAGCTGCGGCACGCCGCTCAGCGGGTTGGCGAGGGCTCGACGCGTGGGCTGAGCGTGGCCACGAACCCGCCCCGTGCGCGGATCGGCACGCGCAGCACGTCGGCGCGTGTGACTTGTTTCGAAGACTCGCTGAAGGCGTCGTCGCTGTCCCCGTCCGCGATGACGTGAGCGTCGTAGCCGCCGGGAGCCAGAAACTGGAGCGGCAGCTCGAGTGCTCTCTCAGCGCCGTGTCCCTCGATGCCACCGAGGTACCAGACCTGCCCGGCGCGGCGAGCCAGAACGACCCATTCGCCCGGGGCGCCCTGCACGAAGCGCGTCTCTTCCCACGTCGTGGGCACCCGCGCGAGGAACTGCCGCGGACCGGGCGGCAGCGTTGCGTATGCCTCCACGCGGTCGGCGAAGTGCTGCAAACCCGACTCGAATACGACGGAAAGCGCCAGCTCGTGACCGAAGGTGGTCACGTGGGGACGCGCCGCATGGGAAAAGGTGACTGGCGTGAAGTCCATCGAAGCGACCACGTTGCGGGTGAACGCGAGGATCACGTTTCGGCGCGGCGCGTCCGCAGCGTATCCAGGGTCGAATTTGTACATCTCCGCGCCGCGAACGGCCTCGGCCGTCATCAGGTTGGGGTAGGTTCGCTGCCAGCCGCGCGGGATCGTGGCGCCGTGAAAGTTGATCATCAGGTGGGCCTGGGCGGCGTCGCGCATCAGCTCGGCGTAGTAGCGCATCATGTCTTGCTTATCGCTGTGAAAGAAATCCACCTTGATACCGGCGACTCCGGCTTGGGCAATCTTCCGCAGCTCCGCGCGACGGATGGCCGGGTCGTCCATGCGATCGCGCGGCGTGATGTCGAGCACCGAGTTGTGTGGGCCCCCGCTGTTGTACCAAAGCATCGGAGCCACGTTGCGCGCTCGAGCATACTTCGCGAGCGCCGCGTAGTCGCCCCCCTGCATTTGCTCCCAACCGGCGTCGACGAGGGTGTACTCCCAGGTCATGTCTCGCGCCAAGTCGACGAACGCCAGCTGCGCTCGGAAGTCCTTCGGGCTCGGGTCGGAGGACCACCACGACCACGCGGCTCGTCCCGGACGGATCCACGAAGTGTCGGCGAGCACTGAAGGCTCCGCGAGGTCCGTTGCCAGTGTGGATTCCACGATCGCCGCTGCCGTCGAGCCCGCCATCACGACGCGCCACGGAGTGGACCAGGGCAGGGTGGAGGTGGGCAGCACGCTGCCCAAGCCATTGGCTTCGCCAGCCTCGGGAAACGCCAGCCGATAGACCATGGCCTCTGCTTCGGGCCGAAGATGCATGGCGCAATACGAGGGCCCGACGTTCGTGTCCATCAAAAGGGCGAAGTGGCCGCTGGGCGTGCGAAACAAGGCAGGGAGGCCCCACCCCGGTGAGCTCGGAGAAGGAGCCCCGGCGGCCACGTCGTGCTGCCAGTAACCCTCGTAGGCTGGAGTGTAGAGGCCCGGCTCATCGTAGGGCATCAACCACGCGCGGCTCCCGCGCGGGACGCGAAAGCCGCTGATCTCCTCCACCACCGTGTGCTCGGCGGCGCTGGCCTCGGGAAAGCGGTAGCGAAACGCGAAGCCGTCGTCGTAGGCGCGCAACTGGAGATTGACTCGGGCTCCGCCGCGGCCACGCAGCGAGATCGTTCGCTCGTTGGCCAGGTCGCGCGCGGTCAGGCGCTTGCCAGTCACCATTCGGTACTCTCGATCGACGCGTGTCGCGCTCCCCGCATCGACCAAGGCCAGACCGTCGATCAGGCTCTGATCATCTCGCGCGATGCCCAGCGGGGAGGGCTCGAGGACGGTCGCGAAGCGTTCGCCATCCTTCACCTCGACGGCGTAGTAGAGTCGCTGGCTGGATGGATAGTCGGCCTCACCCCCGCGGTCCGCGAGCTCGACGGTGGCGCGCAGGCGAGCGCTCGGGGAAACGAGTGTCCACGAGGTCGGGGTGTCGCTCCGCTGCCCCGCCTCGACGGGCTCGCCATGGCGCGGCGGGCCACCCCGGCTGCGCTCGGCGGAAGCGGGAGAGAGGCGATCGGCCTCGCCTCGCGACCCGCTGGAAGCCTTCCCCGGGCTCCCCGAGAATCGCGGCTCCCGCGGGCCGGCGCCGCTCTGACAGGCGAGGGCCCACGCCGCGACACACAGCGTGCTCCACGGACGCGCGCGGGCGCGGCTGTCTCGTCGAGGATTCGGCCCGAGGGCGTTGCGTGGGCTGGTGGGGGGGGGCGAAGCGCGCATGGGTCTCGGGTCTAGCCCAGATCCAGCCCGGATTTCTCACGACCTCTGGCCCGAAAGGGGACCATGGCCGTGAACGCATCAACGAGTTGTCCGCGATTGCGGCAGCTCCCTTGACCCGCGCGGTTTGCCGGGATTCGCAGCCCGCCGGGGCTGCTCGGACCCGGCAGGGCGACCCGCCGCGGACCGCCTTCCGGGCGCATGACGCTTTCGGCACGTTCGGGCGGCGGCGCGAGCGGTGCCATTCGAAGGGCCCCGCCGCGAAGGAGCACGCAAGTGCAATCGCGCTCCGCGATGCAACGGCATCGGGCAACGCACGGCACTTTCGCCGCGAAGGAGGATTCGCTAGATAGGGATCGTACTTGCTTGCGTGAGGCCGCGTGCGTCGCGGTGCGTCGCGGAGGCGGTGGTCGCGTGCCATTCCAGTGATGGGATGGTTTTCGATTGGAGCTCGGTGTGCGCAGTGCCGCTGGGCGTTTTCCCATTCGACGGTAGTATCAGCGAAGGAGAGCAGATGCGTTCGGGTCGCCAACAGCAGAGCAAGAGCCGGTCATTTTCGATCGTGCTTGGTTTCATCACGCTCGTGTCGTGCAGCGAGGACACGGACAACAGCACGGGCAGGGTGACGAGGCTTCAGCCGGACAACGTCGCCGCGGGTTCGGACGCGGGGGTCTCAGCGGAGGCGGGCGTCCCAGCGGAGGTGGACGTCCCAGCGGACCCGTGCGACCTCGACGCGGATTTCGACGGGGTGGGGGACTGCGAGGACGAGTGCCCCGCGGATCCGGGCAAGACGATGCCGGGAGTGTGCGGCTGCGGCGTCGTGGATGCGGACTCCGACGTGGATGGCACGCTCGATTGTGACGACGGCTGTCCCCTCGACGGGGACAAGACGGAGCCCGGGGTGTGCGGCTGCGGCATCAGTGACGAGGCCGACAGCGACCAGGACGGCGCGATCGATTGCCAGGAAGAGTGCCCATTCGACGCGGAGCGAACCGAAGCGGGGGCCTGCGGCTGCGGTGCCCCAGACGACCTGGCGCTGTGCCTGCGCCATCGCTACAGCTTCGACGGGGAGGGAGAGACTCTCGTCGATCTGGTCGGAGGCGCCGATGGTACGCTGGTCAACACCACGCTCACCGGCACGGGCACGCTTGCGGTCGAAGGGGGGATGGACAGCGAGCAATACGTGCGGCTACCGAGCGGCATCATTTCCGCGCTCGGACCGAGCGCGACCATCGAGGCCTGGGTGAGCTGGACGGGCGCCGGCGGGACTTGGCAACGGATCTTCGACTTCGGCTCGAGTGACGCCGGACCGGGCCTGCAGGGCAACGGTGCCACGTACCTGTTCCTGACCCCTTCGAACGGCACGGATCTCGGGCTGCGCACCGCCATCACCAACAACGGCCTGAACTCGGAGAGCTTCGTGACCACCGCGGCTCCGCTTCCCGCGATGGAGCCGGTGCACGTCGCGGTGGTGGTGGACGGCGTGGCCGAGACGCTGAGCTTGTACTTGCAGGGCGAGTTCATGGGCCAGGAGAGCATCGCCGGAATCGCGCTGGCCCGCCTGGCCGACGTCGACAACTACATCGGCCGCTCCCAATGGACGTTCGACGATGAGTACCAGGGCGCATACGACGAGTTTCGCATCTACAGTACTGCGCTCAGCGCGGAGCAGCTGAACGTGTTGGTCAGCGCGGGGCCGGACGAGGTGCCTGCCGAGTTGCCGGAGGCCCCCGCGGCGGGGGGCGGGGCGGACGCTGGCGCCGGCGCACCCGCCGATGAGGGGCTGTAAGAGGCATCTCGGGTTGTACGGGTCCGCCTGCGCGCATCGTCGCGGCGGGCCCGTCTAGCTCTCTGGGCTGTGAGCCGTTCGAACACTCGCTCCAGCTCGGCCACGTCGACGGGCTTGGTCAGACGAGCCCCGGCCGTCGCATCCATTCGGTCAACTCCGAGGTCGGTCTCGGCGGAATTGAGGCTGCTGTGGCTCAGGCGCCGGTCCAGCCGAAGGCGGTCGCGGCTCTTCCACCACACCTTGCAGACGGGTGCCGAGAGCTCCCGATCGAAGCCCTCGAGAACGCGGGTGAGCCCTTCCTGCGAGGTAGCGGCCTCCGCCGGCGATCCGGCCACGGCCGCATCGAGGGCGAGGTGAGGGCGGGTTCGGTGCCGACCCACGGCCGCCCCGATCGTGGTCGCCACGGCTTGGAGCAAGTGCGCGTCTTGCGGGTCGGACTCCCGCCGCCGCCGGCTGTGCACGCCCAACACTCAGTACGCGTGATCGCGGTAGCGAATCGCGCAAGAAAGACCGGTCTGAAGCCGCGCTCGGCCAACAGGGGGGGCCGCGAGGGCGCCTTTCCCCGGCCAAATCCGTCAGGACTACGGGAATGGGTGACTGCGGCGTGGATCCGGCTTGGGAGTCCTGACCGGGGGCGGCGAAGGTGTGGCCCACCAGCCCCTCGCGCCACCCGATGCCGGCGCGCAAGAGCAGGCTTTGCCCTTCGGGCTGGACCTCGAGGACCTTGCAGAACTCGGTGCCCAGAGTGCGGTGCACCTCCTCGAGGATGCGGTTCATGAAGTCGGGCAAGTTCGCCCCCTTCAGCGCCTGCAGACCCACACGCGCGATCACGGCCGCGTCGGGCCAGGCGCTCGGTAGCCGCTTTCACCTCGCGCTGATGCGAGGAACGTGATTGCGACGCTCTCGACCGAGCAACTCGGAGGCGGCTGGCGTGAAGCGCCTGATGTTCAGGTTTTCGTCGAGGAAGATCGTTGCGAGCTTGGCGCTGGCGAAGAGGTTGCTCGAGTTGCGTTGCATTGGGCGGAGCGCCTTGGCTCGGCGAGTCCGCGCGCGCCCGATGGCGCCGGGTGAGCCATCCGAGCGGGCAGCTCGTCGAGGGCTGCTCGGGTCGCGCGGGTCCGCCGTCGAGCCCTCGTCGACACCCCGGGCGTGCCCACCTCGGAGCTCGTGAGGAAAATGAAAGCAGAAGCGAAGGCTGCGCTGGGGCGGTGCGCTCCCCCGAGGACTCGACCGAGGTGGAGCCGGGCGAGCCGTGAGCGAGCGCGGGTCGACCAACGGGGGTAGGAGAGGGCAGGCTGTTGCCACCTGGCTGAAGGCCCGCGCGCTCTTTCGAGTGTACCGGGCGTGCATGCTCCAATACCGCGCGGAGATCTTCTTGTGGGTGTTCGCCAGCGTCCTCCCGTTCATCCTGCTGGGTGTTTGGGCGGAGGCGCCATCGCGCACGGGCGGATCCCCCTCGCGGGGCGGCGACGGCGGGGCGAGGGGGCGAGAGCGTGCGTGCCGGCAGCGACTGCACGGGCAAGGAGGTCGAGTTTAGGGCTACTCCTCTTCGTCGTCGGCCATGTCGACGAGGACGAGATTGCGTAGGAAGGACAGCACGTCGGCCTGCTCCGAGTCGCTCAGGGCCAAGAATGCGTCCCGCGAGGGCTGGGCTTCGCTCCGCGCCGGGCCCGGCGAGCTCTCACCGTGCTGGGCGATGGCTTCGCGCAGCGTCGCCGCTCGGCCGTCGTGCATCCACGGCCCCGTGTTTCCGACCCCCCAAAGCTCGGGGGTCAGAAATTGGCCCAAGGGGATGGCCGCGGACAGCGAGTCCAACGACTCGGCATCCGCGTCTGCGGGCAACGCGAGTACGTCGAACTGGCTCGCGTTCTTGGGGAAGTACGCCTTCGCGTCGTCGGCGAGGTGTGCTCCCATGAAGTGCCGCTTCAAGTCGGTGTACGGGTAAATGGTCGTTCCGCCACCCGTGGAGCGAGTGACTCGAGGCTCGTCCACCAGGGGGCCGCTCAGGTCTGCGACGACGGGGGCAGTGGAGCTGTAGCTGGGCACGCGACCCTGCAGATCCAGATCCGTGAACGCTCCTGCCGCGCGCGGCGAGGGTTCCATGAAGTCCGTCGTCGTGAGATCGAACGACGCGACGTGGCAGTCTGCACATCCGATGCTCCCGAACAGCGCTTCGCCGTTGCCGATCGCCGTGCGTCGCGCGCTATCGATCTCCGCGAGCCCGGCCTCGGCCAGGTCGAGGACGGTCGTGGGAATTTCCTGCATGGCCAGGTACACGGTGAGCGCGGTGATGTCGCCGACCGACAGCTCACCCCGCACGGAGTCCCCGTCCCCGTCGTAGTCCGGAGTCTGGTCCGCGAAGGGCGGAGTGGTTTGCTTCCACAGGACTTCGTCCGACTGCATCCCCATCTCACCGAAGGCGGCGTCCGCCGAGAAGCCGCGAATCGTCGGGAAGTTGCCCTTCCAGCCCATGGGGCGCACGACCAGGTCCGGCGAGATGCCCTCCACACCCCGATAGTCGCACTCGCCCTCTGCGCTGCAAATGAGGGTTCCGTAGCTCACCGCGCCGCCCTCGACGCTCAACGCGACCGGCGTACCGGGGTTCTCGAGCGCCTGGGCCTTGAGGTCTTGCAGCTCTTCCGTGATGTCTTCGGCGAGGATCTGAATCAGCCCTCCGCCGTTGATGCTGATCGTTTGCCGAACGTTGAACAAGCCCGGAACGTCGGGTTGAGGATCCTGCATCACGTTGGCGACGTTGAGCCCGCCCGAGTTGCCGATGGGCACGCCGTGGCAGGCCAGGCAAGACTCCGCGTTGGGACCCGTGAACCGACCACCGGTGGGCACGCGGGTGAAGCGAGTGAGCGGGCTGCCGTCGGGCGCGAGCAGCGAGCCCACGCCGTCGGCGACCTTGAACTCGATTTCCGTCAGCTCGTCCCCGTGGTCGAATAGAAACTCCAGCTGGTCCTCGCTGATGCCTGCCGTGTTCCAGTCGAAAATGGCGTCTTGATCGAGGTGCCCGCGGGCGTCGGCGGCATCCATCGATCGCACGATGGGCACGAGCTCCGCGTACCCGCTAGGTTCGTCCTCGAGTTCGAAATCCAGCGGGGGGACCGTTGCTTGAGCGAGCGTGCAAACCCCGTCGATGGCCGCGGTTCCCTCTCCGCAGCTCAGAGTGCCCACCGCCACGCAGGCCCCGCCGATCAGTGCCGTGCCGGTGCCACAGCTCGGGGCTACCACGGTCTCGTTCGCAGGCGCCGTATCACGGCCTTCGTCCCCACAGGCGACGCCCAGGGCGATCGCCACAGTGCCCCCACCGAGGAAGCCTCTCCGCGACCCAATGAAACGCTGCCAGCTCGATCGTCGAAAAAGCCCATGTTCGTACATCGCACGAGAGTAGCCCGGCGCCGCAGCAGTTTGCGAAGTGTCTGTTCTTTCGCGCGAGAAGCCGCGAGGCCGTTGGCTTCGTTTGAATCCAGTTGCAGTCGTTTGTGCCGGCCGACGAAGCGCAGGCAACAATCGACGAGAGAACGCGCTCGCTGTGTTTCGAAGTGGAGGTGTGGAGCAACGCGGCTGCGACCGCGTCTGCCATCAATGCGGGCGTTTCGCCGCTGCGGCTGCGCTCTGCGGCTGCGCTCTGTGGCTGCGCTCTGCAGCTGCGCTCTGCGTCTGCGCTCTGCGTCTGCGCTCTGCGTCTGCGCTCTGCGGCTGCGCTCTGCGTCTGCGCTCTGCGGCTGCGCTCTGCGTCTGCGCTCTGCGGCTGCGCTCTGCGGCTGCAACGTCGACGAGCGCGCCGACGCACCCCAAGCTCCAGCCGGAGCTTGCGGCGCGTCCGAGAACCCGGTAGGGCGAAGCCGAGGCCTCCTCCGCACGCACCGCCCGAAGGGTATGAAAACGATGAATTTTGGCGACCCCCCGAACCTCCCGAAAGAATGCCGCGTGGCACTCGCGAACCCCGCGCCGCCGAGCCACCCCGCCGCGAGGCAGGGCTCTCGCCGCGGCGACGAGGTCGTTTGCGGCGGCCGGGGACGGACGTCTCCGCTCGAAGCTTCCGCCCGGCCCCGTCGAGCGCTCGGCGGGGGCTTCCCCTCACGGGTGCCGGCCAAGTCGGAAGGCCCCACGCTCCGGCACACCGCTCCCGCCGGACCGCGCCGGAGGGCGCTTTCGCTGCTCCTCGCGCTGCTGGGTTGTCTGCTCGCTGGCAGCGCGGCGGCGGAAGAAGCGAAGGGCGGCGCGCTAGCCCGAGCGCGCGACGGGCAGGCGGCGGCGCGCGAGCAACGGCACGTATTCCTCCTCGCCGGGCAATCCAACATGGCGGGTCGGGGGAACGTCGAGCCTCGGGACGCCCGAGCGATCCCCAACGTGCTGTCGCTCGACGCGGAGGGCCGCTGGGTTCCTGCTCGCGATCCCATCCACTGGGACAAGCCCAGCGCCGGGGTGGGGCTCGCTCGTTCGTTTGCCACCGAGTATTTGAGAAGGAACTCAGGCGTTACCGTCGGGCTCGTGCCCGCTGCGTGCGGCGGCTCGCCCATCTCCGCGTGGGCGCCGGGCGAGTACTTCGATCAGACGCGCAGCCACCCGTACGACGATGCGCTGAAGCGAGCCCGCCTGGCCATGCAGACCGGCACGCTGCGAGGTATTCTGTGGCACCAGGGCGAGAGTGATGCGACCGCCGAGCGCGCGCGGCGCTACCAGCCTGCGCTAGAGGAGCTGATCGAGCGTTTCCGACGCGATCTCGGCCTCCCGAACCTCCCCTTCGTGATCGGGCAGCTCGGTCAATTCGGCGTAGCCTGGAACACGGCGACCCGCGCGGTGGACGCGGCGCAGCGCCGCGTGGCGGCCGAAGTTCCGTTCACCGCCTTCGTGAGCTCGAGAGCGCTGAAGAGCAAATCCGACGGCATCCACTTCGACGCTCGCTCTCTGCGCGAGTTCGGGAGGCGCTACGCGGCGGCGTTTGCCAGCGTGGAAGCTGCGCAGGCGGCCCCCGCAAGCCCGGCGGCGCGGCGCGAGCAAACCGCCGCGCGGAAGTGAGGGGCCGCGAGTCGAGGGAAACGGTGCAGCCTGGCATCCACAGCGCGGCCCCCAACCGCGGCAGCAGCGCCGAACGCGGCCCGATCCCGCTTGCTCGGCGGAGGAGGCCGGCCGGTCGCGGGGCCGCCATTCGTACCGCCGCCAGACGGCCGCGCCGAGCCCGCTCGGCCCAAAGTCCTCCTCCCCGTACGGCTCCACGCCTTGATGAAAGTGCTTTCGTGCCAATACACAGCCCCCGCCTCGTCCTGCGTGACGGAGCTCGCCGCCTCGGTGGCGCAGACCGCGAGGGGGGCCGGGAGGGAAAAGCACACCGCGGCAGCCGCGCGAATTTCCCGCGCATCGCGCGGACGGCGCGCTCGACGAACGAGCCGTGGTCGTCTCGCGTGTGGGGAGCTGGTAGCGAAGCGGAGCGAGCCGCGTAGGCCACCGCGGGCTCTGCGTCTCGTCGGACTTCAGTACGGCGTGCCGGAGGCGCGGCGCGCCGCCATCGCCTCGGCGTACCACTCGAGTTCGGCGGCGAAACGATCGAAGCGCGCTTGCAAGCGTTCGTCCGCGGCCGAGCCATCCCGCGAGAAAGCGCTGCCGACCCGCGGCACGGGCACGCTGGACGGGATCGCGACCATGCCCAGCTCGGCCACAATCGAGCGCAGGTGCTCCACGGCGCGCACGCCGCCGAAGGAACCTGCGGAATAGCTCAGGATGCCGGAGGGACGCCACGACCACTCCTCCAGGAAGTGGTCGAGCAGATTGGTGAGCGCCGGCGGAACACTGTGGTTGTACTCCCCGGTGACGAGCACCACGGCATCACTGTTGCGAATCGGGGTCGGCCATCGCCTCGAGGCGGGCGGGTGCCTGCCCCGGGGCATATTCCTTGTACATTTTATCGAGCAAGGGCAAGCCGAGCTCGAGGGGATCGAAGAGGTGGACGCCGTGGCCGCGCCGCTCCAGTTGCTCGACGGCGAAGTGAGCGACGGCGATGCCCTGCCGGGCGCTGCGAACCGAGCCGTAGACGACGAGACACTGCATGGTGCCGATCGTCGAGCGGGCGCGCGAGAACGCAAGCCCCCCCCGCGTGTCCCCCCCGCCAACGGCCGCGGGCCGGCGCCGTGGGAGCTTCGGCTCTTCGCGCGGGGTGATGGCCGACACCCGCTGCAGAACGCCGCCTGGGGCCGCAGGCTCTCCGCCCCGGGCGGGACCGCGCCGCTCAGGCCGGGACTTGCTCGCGCAGGATACGGTCGACCTTGGCGTCCATTTCCACGTCGACCCCCGAGCCGTTCTCGAGGCGGCGGAGCACCTCGGGAGCCGCCGCGGCGAAGCCGTCCTCGATGGACATGCGCGTCGGAAACGGCCCGGCGACGCTCGCCACCTTGTCGTTGTCGAACACGGTGGACGGGGCCTTGTCCCCGTGCAGGGGGCCCCTCCACGCGGGCTCGTAGCGAACCAGCGTGTCGCTCGTCACGTGAACGACGCGCGGCTCCACGCCGAACGCGCGGCCCAGCTGGGCGAAGATCTCGTCCCAGGTGTGCACGTTCTCGCCGGTGATGTGAAACGCTTCGCCCAAGGCTTTGGGGTTGCCGAGCAAGCGGGCGAAGGGGCGCGCGAAGTCGCTGGCGTGTGTCAGCGTCCACAGGCTCGTCCCATCTCCGTGCACGATGACGGGGAGCCCCTCGCGCATTCGCCGCACCGTCCAGTCGCCCGTGCCGAGGGCGCTCGGCACGCGGCGGCGGTAGGTATGGCTGGGCCGTACGACGGTCACCGGCAGATCTCCGCGGCGGTGCGCGTCGAACAGCAGCTGTTCCATCCGCGTCTTCTTTTGGCTGTACTCCCAAAACGGGTTGTCGAGGGGGGTTGCCTCGGTGATGCGCGAGTAGCGGTCGATCGGCTTGGCATAGGCCGAAGCCGTGGAGATGAACACGTACTGTCCCACTCGGCCCGCGAGAGCTCGAATGTCGCTCTCCACTCTCGCCACGTCGAAGGCGAAGAACTGGCAGACCGTATCGAACTGCTCGCCGCCCAGGGCGGAGTAGGTCGAGGACGAGTTCAGGTCGGCGTGGATCTGCCGCACGGCAGGGGGGAGATCTTGCGCGGTTTGGCCGCGATTGAGCACCGCCACCTCGTGTCCGAGAGCCAAGCTCTCGAGCACGCAACAGTAAGAAATTTCACCCGTTCCGCCGATGTATAGAACCTTCATGGACTTCCTCGGCGGGCACGATCTCTCCCGCGGCGAAAAGCGTCAAGCACATCTCGAGGGACTCGGCCGCTCCGCGCGAGCGGTCAGCCGAGGGGCTTTGGGGGAGGCGGATTGGCCGAGGGCGGCCGCTCGACGGGGCCCCGGGCCATCGGTGGGGCGGGAGCCGTCCGAGACCCGGCGGAAGGAGCCGTCTTCCAGGGGGCCCGGTGCGGCGGGCGCCCACGGCGCGCGCCGGCCCGCCTGCGGGGGGCCATCCCCCGGCGACTCCGTCTGGCGGCGGCCTGCCTTCGGGAGGGCGCCGCCGGGCCTTGCGCGGCCCCCGGCCGCGGTCACGCTTCGGCGCCCGGCCCTGGCCACTGGGCGGGTGCCCCCCGGGTGGAGCACGGGCCGAGCCAGCACGCTCGCGTCGCCCCGCCGCAGCGCGGTCGCCGAGGCGACGCCGGCGACCCGCAGCGCCGGCAGCGGCGTTTCCAGCAGCGCAGCCCGTCGCGCCGCAGGTCCCGGGCCAGGGCTAGCCCTGTTCAGCCGTGGAAAATGCCGATCGCACGATCGAGCGACCAGAAGGCGGCGACGCTCCCCATGGCGTACAGGGCCGCGCGCCCCGCCCAGGGCAGGCGCACCGGCGCGCGGGCGGCCAGCGCCCGGGCGCCCGAGGCGCCGCCGATCACGGCGACCTGTCCGACCTCGACGCCGACGTTGAAGCCGAACAGCGCGCTCGGCAAGTGGCGCTCGGGCAGGCCGATGTCCAGCAGCGCCGAGGCGAAACCCAGGCCGTGGAGCAGACCGAAGGCGAACGCGACGAGCCAGGGCGCGCGGCGCGTCAGCGTTGGGTGGGGACGCAGGCACTCGGCACACACCAGCACGATTGACAGGGCGATCATCGTTTCGACGGGTGCCGTGGGAACCTCGATCGCGCGGAGGGCGGTCGCGGCGAGGGTCGCGCTGTGCGCCAGCGTGAAGGCCGTGACGGTGGCGAGCAATCGCCCGCGCCGTTTCACCAGGAAGGTGAGCGCCACCACGAAGAACAAGTGGTCGAACCCCAGAGCAATGTGCTCGACGCCGAGCCAGGCATAGTCCCGCAGGATGGGCACGAGAGCCGCGAGCCCCGAGCCCGATGTCCCGTACACGGAGAGCCGCGGGGAGCTCGCCGTGACCACGCGGAGCATGCGCGAGCCATCGAGCCACTGGATGTCGACCATCAGTCGCGTGAGGGTGCCCTCCAGCCACGGAAACCGGAGGGTGCCCGAAAGCCCGGAGGCGCCGCACTGAAGGGTGGCGGCCGCGAGACGACACTCGGCGGGAAAGAGGGCCGGGGCGGCGAGCTCGCGCTGCAGCGCGCCCGAGCCCGCGCGGAAATGCACGGAGAAGCGCCCGGCGGAGGTTTCGCGGAGAACCAGCGAAGCCGCGTCGACGGGGTGGGCGAGGGCCGGCCCCGGCCGAATCGCGACCGAGAGTACGAGGCATAGCCGAGCGAGGGCCGAGCCGACGGCCGCCAGGGATGGTCGGCTCTTCACGGGCGCTGCCTTTCGAAGTGGTAGCGAGCCACGGTCTTGGAGAGGACGCGCTCGACCGCTTGCTCTCGGTTGGCAGCGGCCCAGTCTGCCGTGAGCTGGGACCGCAGCTCGGCGAGGCTGGGCAGGCCGCCCTCGATGCCTTCGAGTCGCACGAGCAAGAGGGCTCCCTCCGTTTCGACGCCGTGCCACTGCCCGGGAGGAAGCTCGACGAGGCGGGCCGCGAGCGCGGGGGCCAAGCGGCCTTTCATTTCTTCCGCCGTGAGCTTGCCGCCTCGCACGGGGCGCCCGAGGGACGCGGGGCGGGCCCCCGCGGCGAGCAGGCGCTCGAAGCGGTCCCGCTCGTCGCGAGCGTTTGCATCCGCTTTGGGAAACTCGATGAACCGGAAGTCGTAGCGGCGGGGCTCTTCGTAGCGGTCGAGATGCCGGGACAAGAACCGCTGGAGCTCGGCTTCGCTGGGCTCGGCCTTGGGCACCTGGTACTCGGCCAGCACGCGCATCTTGTCTACGAGCACGTCGCGGACGGAAGCGTCGTCTCGATCGAGGCCTCTGCGCAGCGCCTCGCGATAGAGAGCTTCCTTGCGCATCCACGTTTGGATTTCGCCGTCGAGCTGCTCGCGGGTGGGTCTCGCGCCGGTCGCGTCCTCGAAGTGCCGTGCCAGCTCCGCTTCGACTCCGGGCGTGACGACGATGATACGCTCGCTAGAGGCCCACTGCGACGGAGCCGCGAACAGGATTGCTCCAAGAGAAAAAAAATGCATCAGTGGTTCACGAAGGGCGGTGCGCAGGGCCCGCTTCACGCGAAGATTCCAAGCTCTCGACATGGCGACTGGAGTGGGCCTAGCATGAGCGAAACGCTTCCCGGCGTGCACTCTCGCGGGGGCCTTTCCGAGGGGCATTTTTTCGGCGGTTGGCGCGCTGGAAACGCTTCGACACAGGCTGCCGCAACATGGTAAGTCCGATGGCCGTCGCCCCGGGTAACTGTCCGGGGCCATCCTTCCGAGCCTTTGCCTCGTGGGCGGCGGCTTCGTCTGCTCTTCTCTTTCGGGCCCCAGGCGGGCCGACGGCTGAGCGAACGCAATCTTTGAAGAGGCACCCTTGAAGTCGCGGCACAAGTCCTGGGTTGGTTCCATTTCTCTTCTCCTGGCGGCGTGCTCGGGCGAGGGCGGTTCGGATGAAGCGGTGGGAACCCTCCCGCCCGCGTTCGGGCCCGGGGGCGTCGAGGCAGCCGACGTGGGCGGCTCGGCGAGCGTCGATCCGGCGGTGCAAGCGCCGACAGGGGAGCAAGCCGAGCAGCCCTCCGGTGGCGCGCCACCGGAGTCGCTCGGCCCGATGGCGACGGACCTCTCCGAGGAGGGCCCCGCGGAGCCAGCCGAGTCGGGACAGGAAGGCATGGCGCCGGCGCAGGAGGAGAGCGTGGAGCCGATCGCCGAGGGCGAGCCGGAGCCCGCCGAGCCGGAGCCCACCGAGCCGGAGCCCACCGAGCCGGACTCCGTCGAGCCCAACCCCAACCCGGTGGTGGTGGCGCCGGGTCCCTCCGGGCTGCCAGCCCCTCCGGGGCCGAACGACCTGGCTCCTCCAGCGGGCGCTCCGGGCGACATCCGCGTGCTGAACTGGGCGGGCTTCCAGAGCGCGGTGACGTATTCGTTCGACGACAACAACACCTCGCAGATTCAGAACTACGATACCCTGCAGGGCCTGGGCGTGCCGTTCACGTTCTATTTGTGGACGAACCAGGGCTCGGCAAACGACGCCGTTTGGCGCCGCGCGCTGGCCGACGGGCACGAGATCGGCAACCACACCATGAGCCACAACCCCGGCTCGTGCACGCCCGGCGACATCAACGCTGCCACACAGTTCATTCAGGGCAACGTTCGGACGACACCCTACACCATGGCGGCTCCCAACGGAGACGGGTGCTACGCCAACGCGGCCAACGGCCTTTTCTTCATCAACCGGGGCGTGCAGCCCGCTCAGCCGGTGATGCCGAACGGCAACAGCAACCCGCTGAACCTCAACTGCTACATTCCCGCCACGAACCAAGCGGCGAACGTCTTCAATTCAAACATCGACGACGGGCGGGCACGGGGCGGGTGGGTCATCTACGTAATCCACGGCTTCAACGGGAACGGGTTCCAGCCCCTCAATCTCGGTCAGTTCGTCAACGCGGTGAACTACGCCAAGTCCCTGCAGGACGTGTGGATCGGCACGATGGTCGACATCGGCGCTTACTGGCTCGGGCAGCGGGCTTTCACCCGGGCGATGACGACCGAGAACGGGGACTCGAAGACCTGGTCGTGGGATCTGCCCGGGCAGTTTCCGCCGGGCAAGTTCTTGCGCGCGACCGTGGGCGGGGGCCGGCTGAGCCAAAATGGTCAGCAGCTTCCCTTCGATCCCCACGGGTACTACGAGATCGCGCTGGACGCGGGCTCGGTCACACTGGAGCCTTGAGCCCTCTCGCGCGCGGGAGCCCGTTTTCGCCCAATGGCCACGAAGCACGCGTCGAAGCCGCCGGATTCCCTTGCCGCCGAGAGTTCGTTTCACGCGAGTGTCCAGCGAAAGACTCACACCCATGTCGAGGATCCGCTGCACTTTCCTTCGCGAGGTCGCCGCCGGGGAGTCGATACGCTGGGGTTCCGTGGTGAAGCATGCCGCCGGGCTGGCGGTTCGCATCCCGGGTTTCGACAGCGTGCCCGAGCCGCCCCAAGTGCCATGCGCGCGAGCAGCCCGGCGGGCCCCGCTCCGACGATCAGCACGCGCGGGCGAAGGTTTCAGGGAACGGAGACGTCGAAGGTCATGCCCGCCGCCCGCAGGCGCTCGACCAGCTTCATTCCCATCGCGACGGCGGGCGTGAGGATGCCCCCCTCGCTGGGCAGAATGTCGCGTGCCAGGCAGATGGCGGCCTCGGCGACCATCTTCGCCGTCTCTCCGTAGCCGGGGTCCTGGTTGCCGACTACCGTCGCCAGCGCGCGGTGACCGTCGTCGCTCTCGCCGTGAAGATGGATTGCGAACATTCCTCGCTCTCGTCGAGCCCGCGAGGGGCCTTCTCCGGCGCCGGGCAGCAGCCGCCGGTACAGCCCCCCGAGCGTTGGCACGGCCGCGGTCGATACGAAAGCCCCCAGGCCCAAGGACATGCCTGCCGCCGCCGCCCAGCCCAACGGGCCGCGACCGGTGTTGACGCGCTCTTCGTAGCAAAGCCGCGCGCCATACCCGAGCATGGCCGCGCTGCGACGCACCACCCGTGTATTGAAGGGTGCCATCAAGAAGGGGGCTGTCCACTGGCCGGTGTCCGCGTCTCGCGAGGGCCGAAGGCTGTCGGGTTCGACTCGAGCTCGCGGCTCTTGCGCCGGGGTGAGCGCGTGTGGGTCGGCGAGAATCCGCCGCACGGCGGGATCTCGCGCGGACGCGAGGAGATCGAACAGAGTCGCGACGGTGCCCCCGGAGAGCCCGCCGCGAATTGCGGCGAGGCGGAAGCGGACCCGTTCGAGCCGCCTGCCCTGGGCCTCGAAGTGCCGCGCGAGCATCAGCGTGCCGAGATCGGAAGGGATGGAGTCGAAGCCGCACGCGTGCACGATTCGCGCGCCCGTTCGTTTGGCACGCTGCTCGTGGTGCTCGATCGTCGCGGCAATGAAGGGGACCTCTCCCGTGAGGTCGCAGTAGGCGGCTCCCGCCTCCACGCAGGCCTTCACCAGGGGCATTCCGTACCTTCCGTAGGGACCCACCGTGGTGCAGACGACGGCCGTGCGATGCACCATTTCGGTGAGGCTCGCCGGGTCGCCGCTGTCCGCCCGCAGGATCGGCACGCTGGCTCCAATCTCCGAGAGGAGGGCCTCGAGCCGCTGTGGGCTACGGCCCGCCACCGCCCAGCGGAGCCCGGCGGGGCCGCGGGTGGCCAGGTACTCTGCCACGAGGCGCCCGGCAAAGCCCGTGGCTCCGTACAGGACCAAATCGAGCTCGGGCACGCGTTTCAAGATACCGAAGTCGATCGCGAGCGCAAGGCACCTGCGCCTCCGGCCCGCGCTTTGGATGAACGAGTGCACGGCAGCGCGCGACCGCCCGGGTTGGTTGGCGCGACCGCGCCGACGAGGGGCGTCGCCTGATTCGGCCTCGAGAGGCCCGGGAGGCCAGCGCCACCCGCCTGGTCGGGGGCCGTGCGGGCTGCAGCGGTTGGACGAGCTCGAGGGGCGCGACCGATTGCCCTGCAACTCCTCGTCGCCGCGGGGGCGGGGCGCCCATGGGTCGCCGAGGCGGCGGGCGAACCACCCCCTCGAGGCGAGGCGCGAACGGTCGACGGGGGCGGCTGCCTCAGCGGCGCGATCGCCCGGCTGGGGGGCGGCGCGCGTTGGCGTGCTCTCCCTGCCGGATGCGGGGCAGGCTCCCCGCCGGGGCGAGCGGCGGCGTGCCGTCCAGCTCCACGGCGAGGTCCGCCCAGGGCTGCCCGATGTCGATGCCCAGCTCCAGGCAGCAGGGCCGCGTGGACGTGAGGGGTAGCCCGAACTCGGTGTCCGTCTCCAGCGCCGCGATGTTCTCCGCGCACACGAGAGCCACGAACAAGGCGTCCCAGGTCAGGTGCAGCTCGTCCGGGGTGCGCGCCAACGCCCGGATCGTGCGGTAGGCACGCCGGCCCCAGGCCTCGGCGGGGCGTCGCGTCAGCCACTGCTCGATCACGCGTCGGCAAGCGGCGTCGAGCTGAAAGTAGCCAGCCGCGTCCGCGATCAGCGCTCGCGCGGACGGCGACGGACCAGTCTTGCTCTGCCAAGCGATTTCCACTGCCGGAAGTAGCAGCAACGCCAATCGCGCACGGGGACCGAGGCCCAGCCCCTGCAGCTCACGCCGCAGCCAGCTACCCGCGGGCGGGAACTCGAGGTGGGCTGGAACGTCACCCATGTTCGTGCGAGTGGCTGGCTGGCATGGGATCCTGCGACGCCTGGGGCCCAACGGTCGAATGCCGAGGGCAGGCGGGACAATCATCCAACGAAGCCCTCTCGTCGTCGAGTACGGACCCGGCCTCCCGCGATCCGGGCCAAGGCCACCGCCCGATCTTCTCGCCTCCGCGCCGATGAAGAAGTCGCAGGTTTCTCGCGGGTTGCCGGAGCCCGGCAGCGCCCCCCCGAAGCCGGCGCGGGCGTCCCGTGCGGTCGACTAGACCCCAAACAAGTGCTGACCTCACGCTGGCGCTCGTCTTGTGGGCCAGTGGAGCCGAAGGCGACCGTCTTGGGGTGAAAGCCCCGGAATTCACTGCCGGGGCTGAGGGGGCTTTGCGAAAGCCATGATAGTCATTTTCCAGAGCGAAACGGCGCTTCCGCAGCCGGCCATGAGCCGGGCGAGGAGAGCGGGGGGGCGGCTCGGCGAGCGTTCGTGGCGAGGAAGTCGCCGTGGGAGAAGGGGCTGGAGGTCTTTGTCATCGTGATTGCTCCTCGGCGCTCGAAGCCGTGCTTCGAGCGCCCAACGAGAGGTTCCGTGCCTGCCGCGCAATGCGGCCGTCACGCACCGCGCGGTCGCGCCCGGGGCAGGCGAAAAGGATCAGAGCCCGGCTGCGCTCCCTTGTCGCGGTGACGAGTTCTCAGAGCCCGCGCGGGGGGGGGAATCCTTCGGCGGCGGCTCGAGCTCTTCTTCGATGGGCCGCCGCAGGCCGCGGCCGTCGACGGCCCGCCGTGGCGATCGGCCGCTGGGCGGCGCGGCGTCTCAGTGGGAAACGTGTTGGGCTGGCAGGACCTCCCGCAGCGACCCACAACGGTTGCGATGGAGCGCCTGTCAGCGGCCGCTCGGGAGGGGCGGGCGAGTCGACGGGAGAACGCCGGCGGAGCGTGGTAGGCTGGCGCCCACTGGGATGACTGAACGCGGTGGGCGCCTCGCCCTATCTTCGATTTGTCTGTTGATGGCCTGCGGGGGGCTGGATTCGCGCGAGGTCTCCGTCTCCCCGGGCAATGGCGAGGCCGATCCGTCGGCCTCGGGTTCGAGTGCGAGCGCGGAAGGAATGCCGAGCGCTCCGACCCAGAGCGGCTCGGCCGGCACGGAAGGTAGGCTGCCGCCCGAGTCCAGTCCGCCCGCTGGCGGGTCGAGCGACGGCCCTTCGGAAGGCGTCGGGAATCCATCCGGGGACGATCCGAGCGGAAGCTCGTCGGGTGGCGGGAGCGGAGATGGCGATTCCGCGCCGGGCCCCGGCTCGGCGATGGAGCCCGGAGCCGCCGCAGGGGATTCGGATCCCGCACCGCAAGGCGGCGGAGATCTCGTCCTCGCGAGTCCCCTGGTGGACCTGGTGTGGGCGGTGGGCAGCGAGGGAACGGGCCCGGGGTTTTTCGACGACGCTCGGATGGTCGGCGTCGACGCCACCGGGACGATCTACGTCGCGGAGTACGGAGGCCCCGCTCGGGTTCAGGTGTTCGACGCAAGCGGGGCATTCGTCGAGCAGTGGTTCAGCCAGAGCCAGGCCATCGTCACCGCGATGGCGGTTTCTCTACAGGGCAGCGTTTCCCTGCTCGAAGGCACCCGCGTGGAGCAGTACGCGGGGCGTGGCGGCGAGCCCATCGGAACGCTGCCGGCGCCTGCGGGCGAGTCGCTGGATGCCCTCGCGGTTACGCCGGATGGGGGTCTGGTGGTCGTCAACGGCAGCCGCATCGTGCGCTTCGATGACGACGGCCAGGTCGTGTACGACAACGGCTCGATCCGCGACGTGCTCGGCGGCACGATCTTCATCGACGGCGCGACGGTGGACGGCGAGGGCAACGTGTTCGTCATCGAGACCTTCGAGCCCGGCGTCTTCAAGTTCAACTCTGCCGGCACGTTCGTCGATCGCCTCGGCGGGGTCGGCGATGGGCCCGGGCTGTTCTCGGGGGGGCCGGATTCCGTGGCGGTCGACGGGCGAGGGCGGGTTTTTGCGGCCGACTTCGACGGCATCGAGGTGTTCGAGTCCAACGGCAACCCGGCCGGGTTGATCGAGCTGCGCGGGGCAATTTTCGGGATGGCCGTTACGCTCGACGACAGTCTGTTGGTGCTGGAGCGCAACGGGGCTCAGCTCTTCAAGCTGGATCTACTCTGAGCGAGCGCTGCCGGCGCTGCGCGGCGGTTCTGACGGCTTGGAGGGGCTACCCCGCGGGATCGGTCGGCACGGAAAGCGCGCGGAGACGGCAGCTCACTTGCCGCCGATCGCCCGAAGATAGGCCCGGCCCCGCGGGGAGACCTCGTAGCCCACCTCGAAACTCTGCGTGAGCCCGAGCCGCTTGAGCTTGCGGACATCCACTTTGAAGGGATCGCGCTCCCGCCCCAGCTTCTTGGCGAGGATGCGCGCCGCGACGCGCGGGTGGCGTTCGATCAGCTCCAGGGTCTCGCGCGTCCAGGGCGTGGGGCGGTCGAGGCGTGCCAATCGCTGGGCGATGGAGGTGACGTCTTGGTCCGAAAGGCTGTCGTCGAGCGCTTCGGGTACCCGATCACCGTCCCCCGCGTGGTGCAAATCGATGCGGAACACCTCGGTCTCGTCCGTGAGGGGCCCTCGGCCTTGGAGGTATTCCACGAGCTCGGGACGCGTCGCGAAGCCCGCCGCGCGGGCGTCTGCGTCGGTGATGTCGGAGACTCTGACTCGGCTGAGGGCGTCCACTTCCAGCACGCCGATGGGGTGGCACCGATAGCGCCCACCCGCCTTGACGCGAGCGCGCTCCCACCGGCGGAAAGTCAAAGTGATGCTGCCACTCTCCAGACCTTCGTGAAATCGCTTTTGAAACAGGAGCACCCCCGCATCCTAGCCCGGATTCCTCGCGACCTTGCCCCGCGGGTGCGTCGCCCCATGCCTTTTCGTGCGGCCGAGCTTTGGGGCGCGCAAGGCGGCTAGTCCGGATTGCCCGGGCGGCGTGGGCGTTCGAAAGCGGCCTGTGGCCTTGTGGCGACCGGGGCGGGGAGGAGCGCTCGGCGACTCCGCGCGATGCGCTTCGGCCGGGCGGGGCCCGACGCGCTTCGAGCGAGGCGGCGCCGGCGGCGCGCGGCGAGCCCCAGCAGCGCCAGGCTCATCCAGGCGCCGCCCGCAGCGCCTGCGGGCCGAGCCCCGGCGGCGCAGCTCCCGCTGCTCTCGCTCGTGCGGGCGGCGCGGGGTGGCTCTTCCCCCGTGCCAGGGGCCTCCGAAGGGGAGGCCGTGGCGGCCGGCGGCTGCCCCTCGCTCGTGGGGGCCGAGCCCCGTGCGGGCCGGGGCTGGTTCGCCCCGCCCGGCCTCGCCGGGGCGGGGCCGGCAGGATCTGCCCCGGCCGAGGCATCCCGATCGGCCCCGGCGCTCTGCCCGGCATCGGCGCCGGGCGCGCCCGCATCGAAAGCCGGGCTCGGCTCGGCGATGACCAGGTCGGCACACTGGAAGTAGTACGGCGCGCCGGGATCGTCGTACATGTATTGCAGCACCTGCAGCGTACAGGCTTCGCAGCTCTGCTCGGGCAGCGTGACCTCCAGCTCGTGGACGAAGCCGGCGGTGTCGTTCTCTTCCCGGTACACCAACAGCAGCTCGGGGACGCCGAGCGCGGCCTCCGCAGCTTCTGCTTGCTCCTGCGTTTCCGGGCCGCCGGGAAACTCTCCGCGCAAGGGGAACTCGTCCCCGTCCAGGTCGAGGGCCACCCGCAAATAGCTGACGTGGGCGTTTTCCTCGCGCACCCGCACGACGATCGTCTCCCCGGGCGCGTAGGTCGCGACCCGCTCGGTGCGACCGTTGATCATTTGACCGCAAGGGGCGCTCTTGAGGTTGCTGTTGTCGTCGATCTCGGTGTCCCCGAAGGCGGCCGTGCCGTGGGCGCGCGGCTCGGGCTCGAGCAGGTCGATGTGCGCTCGGGCGGGAAGGGCTACCAGGCAGGCTGCCAGGCAGCCGAGCAGAGATGTGGGCGCGGCGGGACGCATCGCGGCAGGGTAGCGCCGGGGGCCGGTGCAGGACAGCGCATTCGGAGCCCGGGGCAGCTTGCCGGCTTGGGCGGCGAGGTCCAGCCGTGCGCTCCCCGCCCGCGAGCGATTCGGCCGCGGGAGCTCGGCCGGAGCGCTTCGCGCGCGAATGGGGATCGGGCGCCGCCGCGCCGGCCGCACGCCGGTGAGCGGCCGGACGCCGCGCCCGCGGCGCCTAAGCCGTTCGACCCTTCGCTGGCCAGGTGAAGCTCCGATCCACGGCGCGGCGCAGGGGGCCCCTCGCGCGCCCCTGCGAGGGCGGCCCCGTCACGGAGCGGGCGGCGTGCCGCTCCAGAGCGCGCCCGGGTGTCGATTTCCCCTAGCGTGGCGCGGGCGCCGCCCTACGCTGCCGCTCGTGGAGCTGACCTTCGAGCCACTGCGAAGCGCGCCCGTGGGGCAGCTACGCGATTTGCTCAACGATTCGAGAATCGCGCGTCACCTCCCGCTCAAGACGCGGGATTTCAGCACCGAGGCGACGCTCGAGTGGATGCGCGCCAAGCAAGCGCAGTGGGTCGCGCACGGCTATGGTCCGTGGGCAATTCGTGCGGGGGGGGCGTTTGCCGGCTGGGGCGGTTTCCAGCGGGAGAAGCACGGGCCGGACTTCGTGCTCGTCCTCAGGCCCGAGCACTGGGGGATCGGCACGCGCGCGTTTCACGCCGCGGCGGCCGAGGGCTTCACGAAGCTAGGCTTCGATGCCATCTTCATCAGCCTGCCCCCGAGTCGAGTGAGCTTTCGCGCCGTGCGGCGCCTGGGCTTCGAGGCGAGCGGCGAGGTGCAGCATGGAGGCGTGCGCTTTCTCTGCTTTCGCCTGAGCCGCGCGCGCTTTCGAGCGGCGCGCGGGGGGCCGCGGGCGGGCGAAAGCGCCGCCGCCGGATGAGCGAGGGCACGGCGGGATCGACTGCCGTCGGGCGTGCCGCCGAACGTGACGGGCGGTGTGCGGAAATCCGCTGGCACGGTCCGACGCGGCGGCTCACGCGTTTGGCGCGTGACTCGTCGCGGCGAAGCGAGGAAGATCCCGCCATGGACTTGAAAGCGCTCCAGGTGCCCCTCAAGCAGAGCTATCAACGGGACCCGGAGCGAGCGCGCGTCCTGCTCGCGGCGACCGGAAGCGTCGACGTGGAGTCGGTGACGTGCCGCATCACGAGCTCGCGGGGCCTGCAGACGGCGGGGCTGCATCCTGCAGTCGGCGGAGTCGAGGGGTTCGCGTGCTCCGGCGAGCTGCTGCTCGAGTCGCTGGTGGCCTGCTTCGGCGTCACGTTGGCGGCCGTGGCGACGGCGATGCGCTTGCCCGTTCGCGGGGCGGAGGTTCGTGTGCAAGGCGTGTGGGACGCCCGCGGCACGCTGGGGGTGAGCCGAGAGGCTCCGGTTGGGTTCGGCGCGATCGATCTGGAGGTGGCGGTCGATTCACCCGCCGCTCGAGCGGACCTCGATCGCCTCGTGGAGCTCACCGAGCGCTATTGCGTCGTGTTGCAGACCTTGAAGCACACTCCCGAGCTGTCCGCTCGCGTGCGTCTCGGCTGAGCCTCTTCTGCTCCGCGCCCCGGGGGCGCCGAGCCCGCGAGGGCCGTTGCCGCGCGAGGCGGGCGCCTCAGCCGCCCAGGGACTGAGCCAGCCACGCCAGCACGGCGTCGGCCGTGGCCAGGTTGGTTGCCAGCGGCACCTCGTGCACGTCGCAAATGCGCATCAGCGCCGACACGTCCGGCTCGTGGGGCTGTGCCGTGAGGGGATCGCGAAAGAAGATGACGGCGAGGACGCGCCCCTCGGCGACGGCCGCGCCGATTTGCTGGTCTCCACCCATCGGGCCCGAGAGCAGCCGTCTGACTGACAACTGGGCCTTCTCGCCCAGGAGACCCCCCGTGGTGCCGGTGGCGATGAGGACGAACTGCTCGAGAATGGCGCGGTGATCCTTCGCCCAGCTGATCGAGTCGAGCTTCTTTTTGTCGTGGGCGATCAACGCCACCGTGCGGGCTTCGGTCATGGGCTTCGACGCTTGGCTGTCGCTTGTTGGGGGCCAGGGCCGAGGTCGCGGGCGGCTTTCGGCGAGGGACTCGCGGGGTGGGCGGCCGCGGGCGAGCGTTGGCCTCGAGCGGCGGTTGGCACCCTTCGCCGCTCGTCGGCTGGGTGGCGTTTTCGTCCGGCGAGGAGGGCTGCGGGTCGCAGGCTAGCCGACGCACGGGCGGCGCGCCACTGCCTCGCAGAGCCGACGCATTCGCTCGTCGGCACGGTCCGTGCGCAGGAGCGAGCTCGCTCCGCGGGGCGGGCTTCGAAAGCGTTCCGGCTCGCAACTCGCCCCGTTTTGGCGCAAGCTCCGCGGGCGTGAGGAAGGTGCTCGCAAGGCCCGCCCCGCCCCCGGGGCGATTCGTTTGGGGTCCTTTTCTGGGGCTTCTGGCTCTCGTCGGGTCGCCGTCGGGCGTCGGCTGCCGGCCGCCCGGCGCCCGGCGCCGTGCGGAGCCCGCCGCCGTCTCGCTGAGCTTCGTGGATGATTTCAACGCGCCGCGGCCCGGTGCTGTGGTGGCGGGCGCCGCGCCGCAGGGGGCTTGGGACGCGGCGCTGGGGGGTCTTTCGGGGCTCTACTACGAAGCTGCGTCCGGCCTCTTGTACGCGCCCTCGGACGACGCCCGGCGCTGGCCGCCGCGACTGTACGTCTTCGGGGTGCAACTGTCGGCTTCCGACCTGCAGATCGTGCCGCGCGCGGTGCTGACCCTCGCTTCCTCCGTGGAGTCGCTGGGCGACCTGGACGCCGAGAGCCTCGCCGGGGACGGCCGCGGCGCGCTGTTCCTCGGCACCGAGGGGCACCACGAGCGAGTGGCCAAGCCTACCCCCGGCGTGTTGCGTCTCGACCGGGAGGGCAACGTCCTGGGGCGCCTCCCGCTGCCCCCCGAGCTCTGGAGCGACGACGGCTCCGTCGGCGGGCGCTCCAATCTCGGCTTCGAAGGGCTGACGGTTTCGCCGAGCGGCCGCTTTCTGACCGCCGTTCACGAGTCGGCGCTGGTTCAGGATGGACCGGTGGCGAACTTCGAGCACGGAACGACCGTGCGTCTGCTGCGCTGGGAGCTCCAGACCTCCAGGCCTCCGGAGCAGCTCACCTACCGCACCGAGCCCGTCGTCCGCGGCCCGGCGGGGGCCAGCGTTTGGCACAACGGCGTCTCCGCGCTTCTCGCGCTCGACGACGAGCGGCTGTTGGTGCTGGAGCGCGCCTACGTCGGCAGCGGGCGCGAGGCGGGGCGCAACACGGTCCGCTTGTTCGAGGTGCACGTGGACGACGCGGGCGGCGGATCCCGTCCGCGCGCGCTCGGCAAGCGGCTCGTGCTCGACCTGGACGACGTGCTGACGAGCCTCGAGCCCGGCCTGCAGCGACTCGACAACTTCGAGGGGTTGGCGCTCGGCCCGCAGCTGCCGGGCGGGCAGCGCAGCGTGTTGCTCGTCAGTGACGACAACTTCAACGAGCGGCAGCGCACCGTTTTTCTGGCGCTGCGGCTGCTCGAGTGACGGGCGGCCGTCGCGCCACGGCCGCGCCGCGGTTCATCGCCGCGCCGCGCCTCGGCGCCCTCGCTCACACGCCGATGCGAGAGGCGGCTCGCCCTCAGCCCTGCGCGAAGGCCAATCCGGCGACGGCGGCACCGCTCACCGCCATGCACAACCAGCGCCGCAGTCCCAGCGCTTCGCGGTGCCAGGCGGCCCCCAGCCCCGCCGTGATCAGGATTTGGGTCCCGCCCAGCGCGGCCCACAACCCGAGCTCCCCATAGCCGAGCGCCAGCACCGAGGCGCCAGAGGCCAGGGCGGTGGGCAAGGCCGCCGCGCCGATGCGAAGCAGGCGCGAGAGTCGCGCCGCCCCGCTCGAGCCTTGCCGACGCAGCAACACGGGCGCCAGGAGAATCGCCCCCGCCCCGAACTCCCAGGTCCACGCGGCCAGCAGCGGGTGGCTGTGGCCGGCGAGGGTCTTGACCCCGAGCACGGCGCCGGCCATGACAGCGGCCGAGAGCACCGTCGCCAGGGCGCCGCGGGGCAGGTCGAGGTGGATCTCCTGTGGGGCGTAGGTGCCGAGCGTGGCGGCGGCCGCGCTGCCGAGCAACAGCGCACACAGGCCGAGCTCGAGGGGGCTGAGACGCTCGCCGAGGACCGTCCAGCCGAGCACGGTGCTGCAGATCGCCATGGTCGATATCATCAGCGCCGCGCGCAGCCCGAAGGGCAAGTGGCGCGCCGCCTCGAACTGCAGCAGGTTGCCCGCGGCCGTGGCCGTGACGGTGGCGAGCACGAGCGCGGGGTGCGCGGCGAGCTGCGCCCAGGCCGACCCGGGGACGAAGAGCAGCCACGGAGCCATCGTGACGCCCAGGGAAACGCCGCGAAACGCCGCGACCTCGGTGCGGCCATAGGCTCGCGCAGCCCGCCCGATCAGGATGTCGTTGAGGGAATAGCAGCAGCGGGCGAGCAGGCAGAGGCCGAGGAACGTGAGCATCTGAATCGGCCCCTACAACGAAAGGCCCTCGCGCCCCGCCACAATTCTCGCGTGCTCGAGTGTTGGTGGCTGGCCGACCCGCGCCTCTCGGGGCGCGAGCGCTACGGCATCGTTTGGCCGCGCGGCAGCCGACACCTCCGAGCCCGCGACGACGGACGCGCCGTCGCGTCCAGTGATCGGGCCGTCGACCACGTCGCGCTCGAGGGCTTCGGGCCCCCCGCGACCGAAGCAACTCGAAGGCGACGCGTCGCCGGGCCATGTGGCGCTCTCGGGCGCGGGGCCTCGGCGCCCGCAGGTTGCCCCGTCAGTGGCGGTGGCGCCGCGGGGCCCCCTCCTCCTGGGGCTGCGCTCGATAGCCGTCCGTCAACGTCCGTAGGAAGGCGACCACGGCTTCGATTTCCCCCGGGCTCAGCCTCGGCTGCTCGCCGGGACCGCGATCGTAGGGGGCTTCGCCGGTGTTCACGTTGCCGTGGTACCGGGGAGGCAGGTCGTCGAACTTCTTCACCCGGCCTCTTCGGGTGACCGGATACCAGCGCTCCGGGTGGGTGTCGCGGGTGGCGTAGAAGCTGACGACGTCGCGAAGCGACTGCAGCACACCGTTGTGGAAATACGGCGCCGTCACGGCGACGTTGCGCAACGTCGGAACCTTGAATGCTCCGCACAGGCTCTCGACGAGCGCTTCCGCATCACCGGCGGCCCGCGGCACCTTTTGCTCGATCCCGCTTTGCGCGCAGACGCCCAGATCGAAGAAGCTCGGATCGGCGTTGTCCGGGATGAGGTCGTTTCTCGGGACGCCGAGGTTGTCGTAGGTGAAATCGGTGAAGAGCCAGTCCCTCGGGTCGCTCGAGCTTTCCTCGCCCACGTGGCAGCCGATGCAGTTGCCCTTCTCCGGATCTTTGAAGAGCTCGAAACCGCGCTGCTCCGTGCGCGAGAGATGTGCCTCGCCGCGCAACACCGCGTCGAACTTCGACGAGAAGGGGGCAAAGGCCGGTGTGCTTTCGAAGGCGGCAATCGCGTCGACCATGTCTTCGTACGCTCGGTGCACGTCACGAAAGGCGCCGGGGCCGTAGACGGATTCGAACAGCGGAGCGTAGTGCGCCCGGGCCACTCTCTCGACGACGGCCGCCTCGCTCGGCAGGGCCATCTCCCGGGGGTTGAGGAAGGGCTGCTTCGCCTGCTCCGCGAGCGTGGCGGCGCGCCCGTCCCAGAACTGGCCGCCGAGCGGGATGTACTCGCCCTCGTCCTCCACGAAGGCGAAGGGCGGGCTGAACGCCATGTACATCGCCGTGGGAGTGTTGCGGCCTCCGAGCAGCTCCGGGAAGGCGCCCGTGGAAACGGGAAACAGGGGATCTTCGGGCTCGTTGTTGCCGGAAAATGCGCGGTTCATCTCGTGGCAGCTGGCGCAGGATTGGGTGCCGGAGGCGGACAGGGCGGGATCGTTGAAGAGGAAGCTGCCGAGCAGCGCTTTCTCGTAGCCTGCCCCCGCCGCGCTCGGCCGGGAAGACGGCTCTTTCTCGGGCCTTCGCCCTTCTCGCGCGTGCGCGGACGCCGCGCTGACGGCAATCGAAAGTAGCAGCGCCTGCCCGGCGACGAAAGTGACCTTTGCTTTCTCCATGATGACTCCCTGTTCGAGATACTGCGTGCGGAGCGCGCACCGGCGCCTCGGCGGTCGCTCGGTTGGCTCGCCTTTGCCCAATGGAGCTTGCCCTACGCGACGGGCTGTCCTCGCGCAAGGCGAGTTGACCGATGCGACTTACACTTCGCGCTGGCGTTGATGGACGATGACGTCATTTGACGAGGTCTGCGCGGGGGGACGCCACGAGCCCCGGCGGGAGCGCTTGCGCGCCGAAGGTCGAGATGGCGTTGCACGGGTGGATGACGGAACCTGCCAGGAGTGCCGGGCTGCGTCGCACTGAAAGACAGTGATGATACTCACCATCAGTCGCGGCCGCCGGCCGCGCGCGCGCTCGCGGCCCGCCCCGGACGCGCCCGGCTGTTTCGAGTGCGGTGGCGCGGGCTGAGGCGAAAGGGTCGCCTGGGCTTCGCTCGTGTACACTTCCACGAGCGCTGCATCGAGGCACCGCCTCGCGGTGCGTCGACGAGGTGGAGACGCGCGCCGCGCAGGCACGTAAGGCGCGTCACGATGGCGAGTCCAAGACCCGTATCGCGGGTCTTCTTCTTGGAGAGGCGCCGGCTCGACCCCAGTAGGGGAGCAACTCGCCGCGCCGCCCGACCCACCGCCTCCCGCCGCGCACGACGGCGAGCCGGCGCCGACGGCCGAACGCGGGGCTCGCAGTCCGGAGGGCTCGCAGGAGCCGCCGGAGAGGCGCGCCTCCGAGGCGGGCGAAAGCCGGGAGAGCCCCGCGCAAGCTCCTGCGGTGGCGAGCCGCCCGCTCCCGCCGGGTCCCGAGCGAAGCGCGGGACGCCCGAAGCGGCAGCGGGCCGCGGAGCCCTCGGTCCTCTCAGCAGGGCGGGAGCCCGCCCCGAAGGACCCGAGCGACGCGCTGAAGGCTCGCCTCGAGAGCCCGAACCGCCGGATCCGGCGCCATGCCCTGCTCGAGGTCGGGCCGCCGTTCCCCAACGTCGCGCAGGCACGGGCGGCCGTCGAGCGCGGCCAGATTTCGCGGCATCGCTACAAGGACACGATCTGGGTCCTGAAGAAGCGCCGCGAACGAGCCCTGGAGGCGGCCAAGCGCAGGTATCGGCGCGGCGAGCTCGGCAGGAGGGCGTATCGGGAGGAGCGGCGAGCGATCGATCGCCGGTATTGGGGGCGCTGGGGCCCACCGCGGCCCGGGGGCCCGAGCCGCGTCCGATCGCGGGTCGCCGCAGGGGTCCCGATCAGCGCGCCGCTGCCAACCGATAGACCCCGCCGGCTTCCGTCCGTAGGTCGTACAGCCAGGTGTGGGGGATGGGCACGGCGGCGGGGCGTACTCCGGCTGCCACCTGCGGCGGCTTGACGACGGGGCGACGGAAGAAGGGGTTCGGGTTGTCGCCCGCGGCGGCCCGCAGCGCGGCTTCCCCTTCCGAGCGCAACGCGTTGGGGGCGCGGATCCGGGCGTTGCCGCCGAGGCTCGAGCGAACCAGCAGCTGCTCGACCTCACCTTTCTCCCAGGTGAGCTCGACCTCGAAGCCACCCGGGGTGTGCACCCCCGCGATGCCCCCGCTGCTCGCCCACTCATCCGGCAGCGCCGGCAACAAATGGATCGCCCCCGCGTGGGCCTGCAGCAGCATCTCGGTGATGCCCGAGGTGCAGCCGAAGTTGCCATCGATCTGAAAGGGAGGATGGGCGTCGAACAGGTTCGGGTAGGTGCCACCTCCGCTCTCGCCGGGCTCGACCAGGTGAAGCTGATCTCGAATCAGGCGCAGGGCGTGGTTGCCGTCGAGCAGACGAGCCCAGAGGTTGACTTTCCACCCCATGGACCAGCCGGTGGAAACGTCGCCCCGCGAAAGCAAGCTGGTGCGAGCGGCGGATAGCAGGGCGGGAGAGCCATCGGCCGTGATCTGGTTGCTGGGAAACAGGCCGTAGAGGTGCGAAACGTGGCGGTGGTGGTCGCTCGGGTCATCGAGATCTTCGAGCCACTCCTGCAGCTGCCCGTGGCGGCCGATGCGCATGGCCGGCAGCCGGCGCAATGTCGAGCGCAGCCGGTCGATCAGCTCCGGATCCCGCCCGAGAAGTGAAGCCGCCTCGATCGTCTTCGAGAATAGGTCGAACAGAAGCTGGGTGTCCATCGTCGTACCGTAGGTGACGGAGGTGGCTCGACCCGGAGGGGCGTTTTCGGGAGACACGGACGGGCTCACGACCAGGGCGCCTCGGCCCGGCTCTTCGATCAGGAAGCCGAGGTAGAACTCACAGGCCGATCGAAGCACGGGGTAGGCGTCGGCGAGGAACGCTCGGTCGCCGGTGTAGAGATAGTGCTCCCACAGGTGCTGTGCGAGCCAGGCGCCGCCCATCGGCCACATCCCCCAAAAGGCGCCATCCACGACTCCGCTGATCCGCCAGATGTCCGTGTTGTGGTGGGCCACCCAGCCGTCGGCGCCGTACATGGCTCGGGCCGTCTGCCGACCGGCGACGGACAGCTCCCGGGTCAACCGCAAGAGCGGCTCGTGCAGCTCGGAGAGGCCCGTCTTCTCCGCGGGCCAGTAGTTCATCTCGGCGTTGATGTTGAGCGTGTACTTGCTATCCCAGGGCGGGCTCACCTGGTCGTTCCAGATCCCCTGCAGCGTGGCCGGCTGCCCCCCGGGCTGCGAGCTCGAGATCAGCAGGTAGCGCCCGAATTGGTAGTACAGGGCGACCAGCTCGGGATCGGGGCGGCTGGCGAGGGCTCGCAGGCGCTCGTCCGTCGGCAGCTGCGGGGGGGAGCTGCCGAGCTGGATTGCCACGCGATCGAAGTACTCCCGATACGCCGCCACGTGAGCGGCTCGCAGCGCGGAGTACGGCTTGGCCTGAGCCGCGGATAGATAGCGAAGGGCCCGCTCGGACTCGTTGGCTGCGAGCGAGCGATAGTCCACGAAATTCGTCGCAATGGAGATCAAGATGACGGCTTCGTCGGCGCGGCTCACGGTGATCCGAGCGCCGTCTGCCCGGGTGGCTCCGCCGCGGGACTGCACTCTTGCCCGGGCGTCGAATCGAACTTGGCCCGGGACTCCTTCGTGCGTGCTGCTCGTGCCGGTCGACTGCAGAGAGTCCTCGGAAAGCGCCCGGGAGGAAGCCTGCAGAGGTCCGTCGAGGGCGACGGAAAAGCTCAAGCTCTCGGGCTCGCTGGCGGAGAGCCGGACGACCAGGACCTGGTCGGGGAGCGAGGCGAAGATCTCGCGCACGTACGTCACGCCGGCAACCTCGTACCGGGTGGTGGCGATCGCCGTCCGTAGGTCGAGCTCCCGGTGGTACGAGGCGGGTTGCTCGTGCCCCGGAAACGAGAGGCGCAGGTTGCCCACGGGTTGATACATCGAGCCGTGCAGCTGCGCCGCCGTCATGTTCTGATTGATCAGCGCTTCGGCCGCGGCATACTCACCGGCGAACAGGTGCTGGCGAACCGCTCCGAGCGCCGAGAGCGCGCGGGGGTTGTCGTTGCGCGAGGGCCCTCCGGACCAAAACGTACTTTCGTTCAGCGGCAGCACCTCGCGCGCCGGCTTGCCGTAGACCATGCCTCCGAGGCGCCCGTTGCCCACGGGGAGAGCTTCCGTCCAGGCTTTGGCGGGCTCGTCGTACCAGAGGGTGAGCGCGCCCGGCTCGATCGGCAAGCGCTCGGAGCTCGGCACGCCCTCGCCGAGCGGCGCGGCGGCTCCCCCGAGCGAGCCGCGGGCAGGGCGCGCAACATCGAGAGCGCCCGGGGCCGGCTGCGGCCGGCAGCTTCCCGCGACGAGTGGCCAGCTGAGCGCGGCCGCGACCAGGAGCCTCGTGCGCGGCTCCGGCTGCTGGGTTCCGCTCGCGCGACCCGCGCCGGGCCGCCGAGGTTGGCGCTCGGAGGCGGGCGCACCCGCCGCCCGCAAAAGGGCCCCTACTCGGTCGGGCCGACGGGGTCGTTGCCGCTGCTGCTGATTCATCGATTTCGGACTCGCTGCCAGGCTGGCCCTTCGGACCGCAAGCGGCACCGACGGTTCGCCGGACTCGGTCTCTCACGCTTCGCCCCTCCTGGCAACGACGGCTCGGCCGCTGCCGCGCGCGGGGCCAGACGTGACGGCGCTCGCGCCCCTCGAGGCAACGGCCGTCAACGCCCTCGCAGCGCGATGGTCGCGAGGTCCCGCGGCCCGCAACTTCGCAGCCCCGCGCAACCCGCAGCGACGTCGTCGCGTTCACCAGCGGCCGCCAAAGCCCCCAGGCGCCGGCGCGCGGGCGCGGCGCGCCCAGGCCGCCGTTGGGAGATGCATTGTCGCGGCGACCGGCGTAGGATCCGCCGGCGAAGCAACGGGGGGGAAGAAACATGGGGTTCGCGCAACAGCTCTCCGCATCGGGTGCGGAGCCGTGGGGGACGCCGCCGGAGGGCCCGCGGCCGAGCGCGGTGCGGCAGAGCGCCTCGGGGGCGGGGCTCTGAAATGCAGGGCGGCCTGCTCCACTACCCGTTTTCATCGGACGGTCTGTCGCCGGAGCACGCCGGGCTGCTCGCGAGCTGCGTGGATCACTCGGTTCGGCTGTTGCCCCCCGCGACCCCCGGCAGCGGAGCTCGCGAGCCGGCGCGGCGCGCGGCTCGCCTCGCCGTGGCGTTCACGCGCCGGTGTGGCCCGCGGCGCTGCAGCGCGGAGGCCGTCGAGGCAGCGGCCCTATTCATGCTCGTCCTCTGCTATCTCAACGGGGCCGCCGATCGCCCCGACTTCTCGGACCTCGTCGAGTCTTTCCAGGCCGGCCTCGAAGGGCGCCCGGGCCGGGGCGGGCTGCGCGATGCGGGCGGGGCGCTCGCCAGGCGGCTCGCGCAATCGAGCGGCGGCGCCAGCGCCGCAGGCTTTCGCCACACCCTGGTCGAGTCCCTGGACGCCTGCGTGTGGGAGGCCCGAAACCTCGGGTCGTGGCCGCGGTCACTCGAGGAATACGAGTGCATGCGCCTGCGGACGATCGGCGCGCTGCCGTTTCTCGAGCTGTGGAAGTTGCTCGAGGGCTTCGCGGGCGCTCCCAGCCGCCCGTGGGGCGTCGTACTGGCGCACCTGGAGCGGCTTGCCGCGCGCGTCATCTTCCTCGCGAACGATCTCGCCTCCGAACACATCGACGCGGAGCGCGGACAGCTCAACAGCGTTGCGCTCAGGGTCCACTGGCTGGGGGAGGCGCACGCCGCCGCGAGGCGTCGCGTTCGCGAGCAGCACGAGGCAACCGTCGCCGCGCTCGTCGATACCGTCGCGTTCTTGCGCGCCCGCCAGGACGCGACGCGCTCGCTGCGCTGGTACCTGGATCTGGTGCAGACCTGTGTGGCCGGAAACCTGCTGGCCATGCGCGATCTGGCGGAGCGCTACGCGGCCCACCCAGGAGACATCGATCACGAGGGCAATCGGGGAAAAGCGCGACAGACCCGCGGTGGCTCGCACCCTCGGCCGTGCGGCGTGAGAGATCCGGCCTAGCGGGCCCCAGAAGGAATCGTTGCACCTGGCCAGGATCGCGGGAAGGTCGCGATCGATGGTCTGGCGGTCGGTGTCCGACGGGGTCCGGTTGCGCGGGGGAAGGCAATCCGTCGGCGGGCGCTGGAAGACCGTCAGCCGCGCGACCTCGCCGGCGAAAGGTCTGGACGACCCGAACGCCGCTGGCACCCGCGCCGATCACGCCGACGCGCCGATCGCGCCCGTCGACCCCGGCGGCGGGCCAACCGGCGGCGTGATGGCTCTTCCCTTCGAAGTCCTCGTGCCCCGCCATGTCCGGTGGCTGGTCGCATGGCGTTCGGAAGACGAGCGGCGCCATGCCGCGTCGCCACCTCGGGGGCGACATTTTCCGCCGAAGGACCGGTCGTGCTGCCGGCGCCGGCGCCGGATTTTGGCGACCGCTGCCGCGCCGCCGCGGCCCGGGGTCGAACGCTCCGGTTTAGCGGCGCGGGCGAGCTCCGTCGCCGAACGGCCGCAGAATCGCCGCGCGCCTGGCTTTGGCGCGACGGCGCCCGATGCGGAGCTTTTGGCGGAAGACCGCGTACATCGTGCAGGACGGTGCCCGGTACTGATACGCGACGCCCCCGAGCAAGGCGAGGCTGATCGCCGTGACCCACGCCGGGGCGGCCCACGAGCGCGTGGCGGACGCGGCGAAGGCCGCCAGCGCTGCCAGCGCGAACACGGCGGAAACGGCGCGGCTGAAGCGCAGGCCCAACGGGTGCCCGCGGGCGACGAGAATTCCCGGGACCGCCACGGACAAGGCCACCACCAGATCCCCCACCAGCGTCACCTGGTCGAGAGGGGAGAGGGTGCCATCCGTTGCGCTCTCGCCGACCAGAAAGTAGGCGGAAAAAGCCACCAACCAGCCGGCGCCGATGCCCATCGCCGCGGTGGTGATCGCGAAGGGGAAGCTGTCCGGCGGCCGACGGGTCGCTTGCCGCTGCGCGCAAATGGCCTCCACCAACTCGTCGATCGCGGGGTAGGGATTCGGCTGTGTCTGCATCGCTGCGCGATCCGAAGCGGGCCTGCTCGGGCAGGCGCCGCCGTGGGCTCGGGGCGGAAGCCCGCCGGCCGCGGCGGCGGTGACTTCTCGTACCGCGCCGCCCGAAGCGCCACGCCCCGAGGCTAGCTCGGTCGGGCCCCGCCGTCGATGGCTCACCGATCCCTTCGCGGGGCCGGCCTCAGAAAATCTGGCCGGCGGCGCCGCCCGCGGCGGCTCGGGATCGAGCGCTCTGCGCGAGCCTTCCGGGCGAAGGGACGCGAGCGAGACCGCGCCCGAACTCCGCCGCTCGGAGCCGCCCGGGCCACCCCCCCCACCTCGCGGGGGAAGCGCGTCCGCGCAGCGCAACGCGATATTTCGCGAGACGCCACCCGGGAGGCAGGTCGCATTTTAGCCGCGGCACATCAATTCAGCAGCGGGCCAATCCCTCACCGGGCCAGGGCGCGGCGCGGCGGGAGCTTCGCGCGTGCCCCAAAGCGGCGCACGAGAAGCTCGGCGACGGCCAGGCTCCGGGCACGGTGGTTCCGCGTGGAACAGATGGGGCTCGGCCGGGAAAAAATCCGAAATAGTCGCGACCCGATCTCGCCCTTGGGTCGCTCTGTCGATCCGATGGCTCCGGGGCTTTTGGAATCGCGCTGCTCTGGGGCAGCTGCAGGGGAGGAATTGCGATGATGCGACAGCGTGTGGGGTGGGCGTTCTTGGCCCTCGCTTGTTCCTCTTCGGGAGGTGGGGGCGAAGGCTCCGACCCCAGCGGCGGGGACGCCCTCGCGCCGGGGGCCGGCGAGTCGGGGAGCGGGCTCGAGACCCACTCCGGGAGCTTTCCGTACGAGGCGCTGATCGACGAACCAGACCCGGTCGATGAGGGCGACTGCAGCGTCGCGGGTGACTTCGCCGGGTGCGTGGGGCGCACGTATGCGGGCGAGAGCCTCCCGCTCGACATCTACGTGATGTTCGACCAATCGGGCTCGATGTGCTCGTGTGTGTCCGGGGTGGGGCAGCAGACGTGCCCCGATGAGACGTGTGAGATGACTCGGCTCGACGCGGTGCGCGCCGCGGCCGAGAGCTTCCTGACGGACCCCGAGAGCGTGGGCATCGGCGTCGGGCTCGGGCTGTTCGGCAAGCAGCCCCTGGGAGCCGCGAGCTGCCGAGAGGAGGACTACGAAGTCCCGGCGGTGCCGCTCGGAGAGCTGCCGGGGCACGCCAACGCTCTGATCGAAGAGCTCTCGGCGGTGTTGCCCACCGGAGAGACGCCCACCGGGGCAGCGCTGCGCGGGTCGTGCAACTACGCCAAGGCGCACAAGCAGGAGCATCCCGAAAGAGAGGTCGTGATCCTGCTGCTCACCGACGGCAAGCCCGAGGCCCCGCTGACCTGCGCCGATGGGGCCGGCGCCTGTTGCCCCACGCTCGATGATGCCGTGAGCGTTGCCGCGCAGTGCAATGCCGGGCCCGACCCCATCCGAACGTACGTGCTGGGTGTGGGGCCGTTGCTGGAAAACCTCGACGAAATCGCCAGCGCGGGCGGAACCGAGCATGCGTACCTGGTCGAGGGAGGTGACGTGGGCGAGAAGGTTCTTCGAGCGCTCAATCAGATCCGCGGTGATGCGGCCATTCCGTGCCGCTTTGCGCTCCCGCCCCCCGAGGGCTCGGCCGCGCTCGCCTACGATCGCGTGAATGTGCGCTACGCCGACTCGGCGTGCCAGGAAGTGACCTTCCTGGCCGTCGAGGGGGCCGATCAATGCGGGAGCGAAGACGGTTGGCACTACGACGACCCCACCGCTCCAACTGCCATCGAGCTGTGCCCGGCAAGCTGCGACCGCGTCAGCGGCCCGGGCGGACAACTCTCCTACGCCGTGGGCTGCGCGACGCAGTACCGCATTCGTTGACTCTCCCAATCCCCAGATCCCCACTTCAGCTCTCGTGACGATGCACAAACCCTTTCAGACGATTCCTCCTCTGTTCGCGCTCTGCCTCAGCGGCCTCGGCTGCGGCGCCAGCAGCCCACGCGGCGGTGACCCGGGCGACTGCCCGAGCGAAGCTCCCTGCGACCCGCTCGACGTGGCCGATGCCGTGGCACACGAGGGCGGCCCCTCCGGGGAAGAGGCCGCGGGCGGGGGCGCCGAGGCCGCGGCCAGCGGAGGCGCGGGCCCTTCCGCGAGCGACGAGCCAGCGGACGGCGAGTCGGCTTCCAGCGGCGGCTCCGGCGGCGCACCCGCGCCCGCGACCAGCGGGCCCCACTTTGCCGGCACCGGCGACAGCTTCCGACCCCTGACGACGGGCTGCGGACCGGAAACGGCTTCGATGTGCACCGGCGCTTGCGAGCAGGGTCAGGGCGCCAGCGAAACGACCGTTCTGCGGCCGCCCGCCACCCTGTGCTTTTCGGGCGAGGGCGACGCGACCCCCGAGGATCCGTCGGTCGTGATCGAACAGGTCCTCGAGCGCAAGGGCGAGCAGAGCTACGCGCACATCCGCGTGACCTTCGACCCGTCCTTCACGGACAACACCTACGGCGAAGGCTCCGTGGGCTGGTCCCCCGTGCGGGGGCACCGCTTCAGCGACCTGACCGGCAGCGATCACACCGAGCTTCAGTTGACCCGCGGCGACGGGCAAGTGGCCATGAGCTTCAAGATCGATCTGCTGACGCAGGACGCCGACGCGGCCTGCGGCCACGGCACGCTCGGCGTGAGCGGCGGCGACGGCGATGTGCTGACGGGAGATGCCGCGCACGTCCTGGCCGTCGCCACCTCGCTCGACCGCAACCTCAACGGCTGCGGTTACTGCGCGGTCGAGGCCTGCGGACCCTCGGGCGACTGCACGGAGCACTCGCCGGCGACGGACGCGGATTTCACGCCCAACGCGTCCACCCCCGACTGGGACTATCGACAGGTCTACGAGATGTGGATCGACCTGGCGGCCTTCGGCGAGGCGGGCTTCGGGCAGGCGTTCGTGACGTATACGCATTCCTCGCCGGCGAAGGGCTCTGAGGACACGCTGCAGGTCGAGCCGTCGCCGTGCCCGCCGGAGTGGGACGAGCCCTACTGCCCTCCGAGCGTTCTGCTCGAAGGTGGCGATTGCTTTGGCTCTCCGCCAGGCGGCGGCGACCCCGGCGACCCCGGCGATTCCAGCAATCCCGACGAGCCCAACGACCCCGGGGAGACTTGCCCGCCGAACGAGCAGGTCTACATCGTGACCGAGGGCGCGAGCCTGTGTACCCCCATCCCGTACACCAACAACCCCGATCACGAGCCGTGCCCGGCGGGCTACGCGCTCGACCTGGTGAGCGAAGGGCAGTACTGCCTGCCGCTGTGATGCGCGCGTGATCGAACGCGCATCGGGTGGGGGGGAGCGGATCGGCTCGCTCGTTCGGCCCGTCCCCTCCGGGCCGCGGGCCCCGAGCCGGCTTCGCCGGCTGGGGGCACCGCCACAACCCCGAGCCCCGCGGGGAAGAAGCGCGCCACAGCTCTCGAGGGGGGGCTTCAGGGGCCTCCCGCTGTCCCGGCCCGCACGACCACGGGCACGTTGCAGACCTCGACGCGCC
Source organism: Polyangiaceae bacterium (assembly GCA_050299315.1). Classification (GTDB taxonomy): domain Bacteria; phylum Myxococcota_A; class Polyangia; order Polyangiales; family Polyangiaceae; genus SZUA-265. Next base: position 6,605 of record JBNKVS010000088.1, on the reverse strand, counting down.
CCGCTGGGCGCAGGAACCACTCTTCGCGCCGATTGCGGCGGGATTCGACGAGCGCCCGAAACGTGGCCGTGTCGGTGCGCAGGACCTCCAGCTGCGTCCGCTCGGCGGGCGGCAGGTCGGCGGCCACGCGGATGCGCTCGATGGGGGTGTGCCGAGCCGGGCTCTCGTAGAAGCCGAGCGGCGCCTCACCGCGGGGGAGGGCAGAGAGCCGCTCGATGCCCGAAAGCACGCGACCGAGCAGCGTGACGTTGCGGTCCAGGTGCCTCGGAGAATGGCCGATGACGACGTACAGCTCCGTTCCCCCGCCGCTGTCGGCCGCCGTGTCGCGCCCGGCGCCGAGCATTCCGTAGCAATGAACGAGCCACGCCTCGTTCGAGGTCGAGTCGCGGGCTGCGGGGAACCCTCCGCTGAATCCGACCTCGTCCGCGTACGTGTCGCGGTCGGGCAGGGCCGTGAAGGGAATGCCCGCCGCCGGTCGATCGAGCTCTGCGGGCAGCGTGCGCTGCGCCGTACGAACCTCGCGATCGGGGTCGGGGGCGGCGAATTGAGCCACGTAGTTGTCCTGCACGCGCACGATCGCGCTGCCGTCGAAGTACCCTTCGCGCACGAGGGCCTTGACGTTGTCGACGTGCCGCGGAGCAAAGCTGGCAGCGAGCTCCACGACGACCCGCCCGGAGGGCAGCTCGAGGTACAGCGTGCTCTCCGGGTCGGGGGCGCGAAAGTCTTCGGGCTGGGCGGCGGCCAGAATCTCCCCCGTCGTCTGGTCGCTTGCCGGGGCGGGTTGGCCGGTGCTCGGCGGCGAGGCTTGGCCCGCCCCCGGAGCGTCGCGGGGGCTCGACGCCGGGGAGGCGGGACCGCCACACGAAAGCAGCGCGACCATCCCCGCAGCCCGCCCGAGCGCTTTCGTAGCTACTTCGATCATTCCTTTTCTTTGCCAGCTCCGCGCGAGCGTCACAACGCAACTCGTCGGCGTGGGCCGCAATGCAACTCATCGGCCCGGGCAGTGAGGCAGGCGGGCCCGAGGTGGGCGGGCCGAGGTGGGCGGGCCCGAGCCCTCGCGACGAGATCGAAGCAGGCATCCGGTGCTTGCGTCGGGGTCAGTCGTCGCGCCGGGGGTCGACGACCCTAGCCGGCAATTCGATGCAATGTGAAATGTTCGTCGTGTAACGAGCGGCCCGTGAGCCCTGCTCGTCTCCGTTTGCGTGTTTCACGATACGCATCGGACACATGGCGGCCGGAGGCGGAGGAGGCGCGGTTGGCCGCTCACTCGCCCGAACGGGCGCCTTTCGAGGGGGCCGCACTGCGAGATGCGGGCAGGCTCCGCGGACGGCAGCCTCGCGGGGCCGCTATCGGGCTGTCGTGGGGGAGGCCCTCGTCGGCGCGGTGGGAGCGAGATGGTGTTCGTGCACGGGCAAGTGCTCGAGCCGGCAGAGGGCGTTTCCTCGACGGCAGCTCGCGGCGATGTGCGGCGCGGCGTCGGGCGTTCGGTGGGCGAGATAGTCGGCCAGCGCGGCCGCGCTGCGCTCGCTGTCGGGATCGAGAGCTTGGCTGCTTTTCGCGAGCACCAGCAGCAGCCCTTCGCTGCGCGGGTCACGGGCCAACCCTTGCTCGGCCGCGCGCCGGGCTCGCGCATAGACCCCGAGGCTGAGCAGCGAGCGACTCAGGCCCAGCCACTGGCGGTCGTCCGCGGGGGCCGCGGCCGCCGCGGCGGCGTAGGCGCGGGCCGCCCGCTCGAACTGCCAGACGCTCGCCAGGGTGTGGCCTTCGGCCGCATCCAGCGCGGGGTGGGGCCCCGCGAGGGCGCGGGCCTGGGCGATCAGCTCGAGCGCGGGCCCGGTGCGCCCTTGCGCCGCGTGCAGCCGCGAGAGCGAAAGCGCCCAGTCCGCTCGCTCGAGCGGCGACAGCCGCCCGCCTTGCAGCGCGTCGCGCGCTGCTCCGTCGAGACCCCGCAGCCCCAGCCCGAGCCGCTCCGGGAGCTCGCGCTGCAGGGCGCGCACGTAGTTGGAAAGCCTCGCGAGGCGGGCGCGGCCGAGGCTCTGCCCGGTGAGCTCCGGCTGGCCTTCGCCGACGAGATCCAGGCTCGTGCGGTGCAGCTCGGTGACGGGCTGATCCCCGCAGGGGTCCAGGGCGCGGCCGCGGTGCTCGACGGCGGCCGCCGCGAGCGCTCTGCCTCGGTCCGACCGGCTCGACGCGCAGGCCGCGGCTTGCATCCGCGGGTTGCGGCTTCGGTGGCGGGCGACCACCGTCAGGCGCCAGGGCAGGGGCGTGGGCTCCGAGCCCCAGGCGCGCCGGATCTCGGAGGGAGAAACGGAATAGCGCACGAGCTGCAGCCCGCGCGGCTCGAGCGTGGTGTCGACGACGGGCGCGCGAAAATCGTGGGTGCGATGGTCGAACACGGGGTTGCCCCGAGCGTCGGCCATGACCGCGAGCAGGCGATGGACGCCCGCTTCGGACCAATCCCCCGACGGTCGCGATGCCGCGAGCACTCTGCCCGATCCATCCTGGACGAGCGCCTCCAGCCAGATGTCTTGCAGGTCCCGCGTGCCTCCCGGGAATGCGTGGCCCACCCCGACGTTTTCGAGGACCACGTGAAACACCAGCTGCTCCGGCAGCGGCCCGGGGACCTCGGTCGGCGCCAACAGCCGGGCCGCGCCCGCGTCCACCACGGCGATGTCCAGCCGGATGGATCGCCGCAGCTGCCGCTGCGCGGCGGCGGCCAGCTCCGGCTCTCCGAGCATCGCGGCGAGCCAGGTGTGGCCCCCGGCGAAGCGGTGTGATGCCACGCGCTTGCCCGCCTGCACGCCGCGCGTCGACGGGCGCCGCGGCATGTGGCAGCCCTGGCAGCTCTGCGGGGACGGTCCCGCCTCGAGGCGATCCGTCCGGCTGCCCGCGTACGGCGAGCGCTGCCACGGCGCCACGTCGTCCACCCCCCCCAGATGGGCGGGGTTGCCGGCCCGTTCATCGAGGAAGCTGCGGTGGCAGCCGATGCACGAGCCGGCGTCGCGCAGCAGCGGCGCCCCCATCGCTCGTCGATGGGCGGCGACGCTCGCCGCGTCGCCGGCTCGGGGGCGCTGCGGGCCTCTCGCGGCCAGGAGGTAGCTTGCGTTGCCGCGGCGGTCGAACCGCTGAAGGCCGTGGCAGGTCGTGCACGTCACCCCCGCGTGCGCGCGCGGGTCCGCCGGGTCGACTGCCGAATCCAAGCCGCCAGCCGTCAGCAGGACGGGGTCGTGGCAGCCGCCACACAGCCGACTCGCGCCGAAGCCGACCTCGCTTCGCAGCCGCTCGACGGAGGCCACGTAGATGGGGTTGTCGAAGGACGAAAACGCGTGCGCGCTCGCCTGCCACTCCGCCGCGATGCCGGGGTGGCAATCCGCGCATTGCGCGTCCTGCTGCCACGCGCTGGCGCGCCCCTCGGTCCTCAGCTCGGAGGGTGGGTAGGCCCGCTCGCCGCCCGCGCGGAGGGCGGCGCCGGTCGCTTCGAGGCGAGGGGAGGGGTCGGCGCACGCCCACAGCAGGTAGGCCGCGGCCGACAGGCGGCGCGCGACCGCCGCGCGCTTCCCGAGCGAGGTCGGTCGTCGAGCGACGGCGACCGACTCGGGGCCTCGCCGGCTGTCGGACGAGAGGGTGCCCGTTCGTCGCCGACCCGCTCGGGCGGGGCCGGGGGGCGATCGGCCGCTGCGCGCTTCGCTCACGGCATTGCTCGGCACGGCTACCTCGTGGATGGGAAGTCAGCTTCGTCGACCGAAGCCGCGCCGCTGCGCGCGCCGACCCAGCATCGGGAGCAACAGCAGCACAGGGGCCCACACCAGGGCCCACGGCGTGCTCGAGCCGCGCGCCGCGCGGCAGGCGCCGCACCCCCGGGCGGACGGCGGCGTCGTCGGCGGGCTCTGCGGCTCGGGCGTGGCGCCGGACGAGTCCCCGGCGGCGGAATCCCCGGCGGAACCCGCCGGCGGCGCGTCCTCGGCTCGGCTGGGGGCAGCGAGCGTTTGGCGGACGCCGGCAGGCGCCGGCTCGACCGCGAGATCCAGCGTCGGCACGGGACGGCCGAGGGGGACGCCCGCGCTCACCAACGTCGCGAGGCTGCCCAGGGTCTGCTGCGACACGAAGCGGCTGAGCGGTTTGCCGCGCGGCGACACCGCCAGGCCCAGCGCCGGTTGCGGCTCCGGCTTCGCGCCCTGCGGACCTCCCCAGACGCCGCGGCGCGGGTTTTCGCAGGCGATCGGCCCCGTCCACGGGTGCCGTACGGCGTAGCGTCCCTGGAAGTTGTTGATCGCGCTCGGCACGGCGCCTCGCTCGAGCTCGCCGGCGCCCGAGCGAGTCTCCCGGCCGCCGGCGATCGGCGGCGCGGCCCGAAACACCAGATCCTCCCCCAGAATGTGCTTCGAGTAGCGCGCGTGCAGGCGCGTGAGCACGAAGCCCGAGAGCGACCCGGGCAGCCCGCCAAAGCCGCCGCGCCGGGGCCCGCGGCGGCGCGGCGCGGAGCGCCCACCCAGGCCTTCGAGCACGTCCCCGCCGAGTGTCAGCAGGTCGGCGGCTCCGAGCGGTGGGGTCGGGCAGGGGTCGCAGTTGCCCGCGTCCCAGGAGTATTCGGTCACGATGGCCTTCGGGTGCTCGGCCAGCGTCGCGTCGAACAGCGAGGTGTAGAACGCCCCGAACTCGTCTTTGGCGGTCGTCTCGACGTCGAGGTTGGTGGGGATGGTCACGTTGTCGTAGTTGGCGACTTCGTAGCGCTGGCCCCGCGCCAGGACGTGCACGATCAAGTCCTGGGTGCCCTGGGAGTTGAGCAACCCGAGCCGCACGGGCAGGGAGAAGGTCTTGGCGTCGAAGTGGAAGCGCAGCGGCGAGAGCAGCGCCTGCCCGCCCTCGAACCGCACCTTCCCGCTGTCGACCTTGGCGACGAAGAACTTCATCCCCTGCGCCACGTAGGGCCTCAGCACTTCGCCGGCTCCCTCGGGAATGCGGTACTTCTCCTGCCGCAGCCAGGTGTCGAGGCCGGCCGAGTCCCGGGCGCTCAGCACCACCACGTCGTACTCTCCGACCGAGAACTCCGCTTCCACCTTCACCCCGAGATCCGCGGCGGTGCTCTTCTCGGTTGCGATACCCCGGCTGCGGGAGCTGAACGCCATGCGGCGCACCGGCGGCGGGGGGGCACAGGGGTCCTGCTCCCAGTACTCGACCAGCCGGGGCGCGGCGAGCCGGTCGACCCGCTCGAAGACCTCGCGCGGCAGGGTCTTGACGTTCTTTTCTTCGAGCACCACCGGCACGGGCACCACCATCGCGAAATCTTCGGCGGGGCCCTGGTAGTTGTTCTGCATGGAGAGCACGGTCGTCGTGCCCTCGCGCATCATCACGACCAAGCTGGCGTTGTTGAACAGCTTGGCGTCCGCACCCGCGACGTAGAAGCCGCAAAAGGCCTGCGCCGGGCGCCCCGCGAGCAGCAGCAGGGCGGCCAGCACGAGCCCGAAGGCTCTGGCTCGCCCGGCCTGGTCAGGTCTTGTGCTTCGTCGTTTGGTTGGCATCGTCCCTCCGCTTTCTCGAGCGCCTCCGCGACTCCGGGGCTTCGCAGCGGTCATCGCACGAACGGCGCCGGCGGGGTAGCCATTGTCTCGGCAGCTCGGGTGCGCGCACGTTCCGGCAGCTCGGGTGCGCGCGTGTGGGCGGGCGCCGCCCGGCAAGCGCGCGGGGATCGCCGCGCGGCGCGAAGAAGCCCACCGCGCCGCGGTCGCCGTCGCGCGGGCGCCCCGCAGGGGCCCTCCCGGTCCGCCGCGGGATGTGCCACGATGAGGCCCCATGGCCGCCACCCAGCGCTCGCCTCGACCCGCCGCCAAGGCGCAGCAGCCCCCCGCGATGCACAAGGGGTTGCCGATCTTTGGTTTCTCGACGGTGCGAAGGTGGGAGACCTGGCTCGGCAAGCGCCACGACACCTGCGAGGGGATCTGGGTGAAGCTCGCGAAGAAGGGCGCCGCGGTTTCTTCGATAACCTACGAGCAAGCGCGCGACGTCGCCATCGCCTACGGCTGGATCGACGGGCTCAAGAATGCGATCGACGAGAGCTTCTTTGCCATTCGCTTCACGCCGCGGCGTCCGCGCAGCAAGTGGTCGCGGATCAACCGCCGGGTGGCGGAGGAGCTGATCGCTTCTGGTCGAATGAAGCCCCCCGGGCTCGCGCAGGTGGAGGCAGCCCGCAAGGACGGCCGCTGGGAGGCGGCCTACCCGGGGGCGCGCGACATCGAGGTGCATCCGGATCTGCTCCTCGCCCTGCGGGACAATGCGCCGGCGCGAAAGTTCTTCGCCCAAGTGAAGGGAGCCGCGCGCTACGCGATCTTGCTTCGCGTGCTCGAGGCGAAGCGCCCCGAGACCCGCGCCCGGCGCATCGAGCAGTTCGTCGCGATGCTGGCGCGGGGCGAGCTGCCGGTGCGCTGAGCCGGGGTCGGTGGGCGCTCGGCGTCCGCGACGGCGGCGGTTGCAGCTCCGGGTCGCGACGCGGACTCCGGGCGCCGAGGTGGGCGGCTCGGCGCCCGAGGCACGGGTGCTCAGCCTGTGGCCGAGCCGCCCACGCAGGGGCGGCAGGTACGGACCCGTCGAACGCACGGGGCCCCGGCGAG
>JBNKVS010000087.1:0-83356 GCA_050299315.1 Polyangiaceae bacterium | reverse complement strand
GCTGGCCCGACGGGGCGGGGTCCCCTTTCCCCGGAGAGCTGGCCGCAGCCCGCTCGTCGATGTTGCTTGCCCGACGGGGCGGGGTCCCTTTCTCCCGAGAGCTGGCGCAGCCCGCTCGCCGATGTTGCTTGCCCGACGGGGCGGGGTCCCCTTTCCCCGGAGAGCTGGCCGCAGCCCGCTCGCCGATGTTGCTTGCCCGACGGGGGCGGGTCCGTCGCCGAGCTCGCTCGCCTTCGCTCGCCTTCGCTTGCTCGAATGCGAGGGTTCCCTCCCACCACGAGCGCCGAACCGCCTCGCCGCCCTCTCGCCCATCCTGCGCGGGCGCTGGGGGGTCGCCTGCCCGGGTAGCTGGCTTGGCCTCGGCGCTCCGCCGCGGGGGTCCTCCCGCGAGCGCCGCCGCCCTCGGCGCCTTCCACCGGTACGGCACCGGCGCCCGGGCGAGGCCCTTTCCGCGAGGGGCGCAGCCGTCTCGGCCATCCCGCGGGGACCGGACGGGCGCTGGCGGAGCCTTCTTCCTGCAGCTCGGCCGGCGTCTCGCTCGGAAGGGGGCTGCCGGCGCCCCGTGCGGGCTCGAAGACTTGCCGAGGCCTGGACCCCTGGCGCGCCGGGGTCCGGGGCCGGTGGGGGGTCCGGCCCCCGAGCTCGCCCGCGAGGGCCCGGCGCGCGCGCCGTCAGAGCTGCCGGGTGGCGGCGGGTACATTTCCCAGGGCCAGGCGGCGCGATGCGGTCTACTGTCACGTGGATGTCTCGCGTCGTCGTTGCCATGAGTGGGGGGGTCGACTCGTCGGTCGCCGCAGCCCGCCTCGTCGAGTCGGGCCACGAGGTGATCGGCGTGACCCTGCACCTTTGGGATTATCCCGACGACGGCACGGTGCGCGGCCGCTGCTGTGCGCCCGAGGACATCCACGACGCGGGGCGCGTCGCCGCGCGCCTGGGCATCCCCCACTACACCTTCGACCGGCGAGAGCTGTTCGAGCGCCGCGTGGTTCGCCCGTTCGTCGACGCGTATCTGCAGGGCACGACCCCCAGCCCCTGCGTTCAGTGCAACCGCAGCGTGAAGATTCGCGAGCTACTCGAGCTCGCCGACGACCTGGAGGCCGGCCACGTCGCGACGGGCCACTACGCGCGCCTGGACCTGCAGCGCGATCCCCCCGCGCTGCTGCGCGCCGTCGACGCAGCCAAAGATCAAAGCTACTTCTTGCACATGCTGGGGCCCGAAAGCCTGCGCCGGCTGATCTTCCCGCTCGGCGAGAGCACCAAGTCGGAGGTCCGCGCCCACGCCCGCGCGCTCGGCCTGAGCGGCGCGGAGAAGAGCGAGAGCCAGGAGCTGTGCTTCGTGCCGCACGGCCGCTACGACGAGCTGGTCGCCAGCCGAGCGGACGGGCGGCTGCGGCCGGGGGAGATCGTCGACGAACAGGGAACCCCCGTCGGCACCCACGGAGGAATTCACCGCTACACCATCGGCCAGCGGCGGAACCTGGGCGTGGCGACGGGCAAGCGCAGCTACGTGGTCGGCATCGACGCCAGCTCCCACCGCGTCGTGCTGGGGCCGGGCGAGCGCCTGCTCTCGCAGGGGGCCCTGCTCTCGGGTGTGACCTTGGCGCCGGACGTCTCCACGCCGCTGACCTGTGGGGTGGCGGTGCGCTACCGAGCGACGCCGGTGGCGGCGCGGGTCGTGGCGGGGCCGGCCGGTGTGGAGGTCCAGTTCCAAGAGCCGGTGCGGGCCGTCGTGCCCGGCCAGGTAGCGGTGTTCTATCGAGGGGAGCGCGTGCTCGGGGGGGGGACCATCGCCCGCGCGACGCCCGCCCCCGCGGAGGCGAGTGTGAGGTGTTCGCACAGCGCCTGAAACCGCGGCGCCGCCCGCGGGTGGCGCCCCTCGCCGCAGCCGGGCTCGCGCTCGGCAGCGCGGCCTGCTCGGTCGGCGACGGGACCGGCGACGTGTCCGGCGACGTGCACATCGAAGACTGCTGGGACGGCTTCTATGATCTGCGGCCCACCTTTTTCGGCGCCAACCCTTACGACGACGACCTGGCCATTCGCATTCAGCGCGGCGAGGAGCCCACGCTCGTGTCCGACGGCATCGCGCTGTTGGTGCGCGACATCAGCGAGGTGAGAGAGCAGCGGTTGGGGCAGCCGCTCTCGCTCGGGCTTCCGCCCGGGGTGGCGCCCTCCGGCTACCCGCTGCCCGACATCCCCGCCGCGGTCGACGCCAGCCTGACCCTCTATCTGAACTTCACCTGCCGGGGCGAAAACGCCACCGTCTCCGCCGTGGAGGGCTCGCTGTACTTCGACGAGCTCTTCAGCGGGGACCCGAACGAAGACAGCGCTGCCGCCCGCCGCACCCACGGCTGGTTCGACGCCAAGCTGATCGATCCCCGGCAGGCGACTCCCAACCCCGACGCCGCTCCCGGCGAGCCTTCGTACCGCTTTCCCGAGGAGCTGATGAGCGAGCTTTCGGGAGAATTCTGGTTCGTGTTTCACCGCGGCACCCCCGCGCAGCCCTTCCCATGAGCCGCACCGGACTCGAGCCCGACGCCCACTGACTTCGAAACCCCTCGCCCCGCCGAGGCTCGCCCCCGAAGGATCCGTGCCCCCCCTCGAAGACAAACGCTCCCACCCTCCCGCGCTGCTGCGCCGCACCGAGCGCACCCTGCGCGAAGAGACGCCGCTGCGGCCCGGTGACGGCGTGCTGCTCGCCGTCTCGGGCGGAGGGGATTCGATGGCGCTCCTGCACGTGATGTCGATCATCGCGCAGCGCTGGAGGCTGGCTCTATGGGCACACGGCGTGGATCACGGTCTGCGGCCCGAGGCCGCGGCCGAGCTCGATGGCGCGGAAGCGCTCGCCGAGCGCCTGCGCGTCCCCTTCGGCCGCAGCGAGCTGGCGCTCGCCGAGGGCGGCAATCTGCAGGCCCGAGCGCGCGTCGCTCGCTACCAGGCACTCGAGCAGGTGGCTCGGCAAAAGGGAGCGCGCTTCGTCGCGACCGGGCACCACGCCGACGACCGCGCCGAGACCGTGCTGATCCGCCTGCTTCGCGGCACGGGCGTGGCCGGGCTCGGCGTGCTGCCAGCGTGCGCGCCCACCGGCTCGGCCCCCTGGAAACTACGGCCGATGATCCGAAGCTCGCGCGCGGCCATCGCAGCCCACTGCCGCCGCCACGAAATCGAGCACGCGAGCGATCCGTCCAACGAGAGTTTACGATTCCTGCGCAGCCGGGTGCGCCACGAGCTGCTGCCGCTGATGGAAGAGCTGGCCCGGGGCAGCTCGGAGCGGCTGAACCGGCTCGCAGACGACGCCTTCGAGCGCGCGGCCCTGGCGGCAGAGCAGCCCGGCCCCCATGGGGATGCAGGGGCGGGTCCGCTCGCGCCCCTGCACGCAACACAAATTCGCCGAGCAAGAAAATTCAAGCAACGCGCGGCAAGCATCTGGCTGCCCGGAGGCCTTCGGATTCGGGTCGATCCCGAGACGGGTCACGCGGTACCCGACACCCGGGCCCATCTCGGGAGCCGGCCCCCAAAACCCGCTGCAGAATCACAAAAGCGAGCGCCGAGGGGTGCCAAACCCTCCAAAAGTGATTAACTGACCAGACAAAGCAATATTGGTAGAAAGCCGGTCTGCCGTTTACTTTACCAAGGGGCTTGGCCCCTTTTTCTCGCCACCGACAGTCCACATTTTGACTTGTTCCATCCACTCGCTTGTTTTCCGGTCGCGCTCGTCGAGGCCTGAGGGAGTGCAGGTCGCCCGAGGTCACTAGTGAAGCAGCCGCACAAGACGCTTCTCATCTGGGTAATGCTAATCGTCGCGTTCTTCGCGATCTGGCAGTTCGTTTCACCCAACAACACGCATCCCAAGTACACGTACAGCGACTTCAAGTCGTTGGTACGAGCGCCAAAGGATCAGCCGCACGTCGAGTCCGTCGACATCGGCAAAGACGAGCTCACCTTCGAGATCGTTCGGCCCGGCACCGCGGGCGCCCCCGAGCGCGGCACGGCGCGCGCTCCGGAGAACAAAGCGCCGCTCGAGCAGTTGCTCGACGAGCATCAAGTCGATCACGACTTTCTTCAGGAAGACGGCAACCCGTATCTAGCCACTACGGTGACCTTCCTGCTGCCCATGGTGTTTCTGCTCGTGATGTTCTACCTGTTCATGCGCCAGCTGCAGGCCGGAGGCGGCAAGGCGATGAGCTTCGGCAAGAGCCGGGCGCGCCTGCTCAACGAGTCCCAGAACAAGATCACGTTCGCGGACGTGGCCGGAGCGGACGAGGCCAAGGATGATCTCGAGGAGATCATCGCGTTCCTCAAAGACCCGAAGAAGTTTCAAAAGCTCGGCGGGCGCATCCCGAAGGGCGTGTTGATGATGGGCCCGCCCGGCACGGGCAAGACGCTTCTGGCTCGCGCCATCGCGGGCGAGGCGGGAGTTCCCTTCTTCAGCATCTCCGGCTCCGATTTCGTGGAGATGTTCGTGGGCGTCGGCGCCAGCCGGGTTCGCGACCTCTTCGAGCAGGGCAAGAAGCACGCCCCCTGCATCATCTTCATCGACGAGATCGACGCGGTCGGTCGCCACCGCGGCGCGGGCCTCGGCGGCGGGCACGACGAGCGCGAGCAGACGCTCAACCAGCTGCTCGTCGAGATGGACGGCTTCGAATCCAACGAGGGCGTCATCATGATCGCGGCCACCAACCGCCCCGACGTGCTCGACCCGGCCATTCTGCGGCCCGGGCGTTTCGATCGGCGCATCACCGTGCCACGCCCGGACATCCGCGGCCGCGAGGGCATCCTCGGCGTGCACACCAAGAAGGTGCCGCTGTCGAACGACGTGAGCTTGGACATTCTGGCGGCGGGTACGCCGGGCTTCGTCGGGGCCGACCTGGAGAACCTCGTCAACGAGGCCGCCCTGCTGGCCGCGCGCCAGGACAAAGACATGGTCACGATGAACGACTTCGAGCTGGCGAAGGACAAGGTGCTGATGGGTGCCGAGCGCCGCAGCCTGGTGATGAGCGAGTCCGAGCGCAGGATCTCGGCCTGGCACGAGTCCGGTCACACCCTGGTGGGCAAGCTCGTCGAAGGCAACGACTCGGTTCACAAGGTCTCGATCATTCCGCGCGGCGCCGCCCTCGGGGTCACCATGTTCCTGCCGACCGAGGATCGCCACACGATGACGCGGGCACAGACCCTCGCGCGCATCGCGATGGCGCTGGGCGGCCGAGCCGCCGAGGCGATCGTGTTCAACGAGATCACCAGCGGCGCGAGCGACGACATCAAGCGCGCCACCCAGCTGGCCCGAGCGATGGTGTGTGAGCTGGGCATGAGCGACAAGCTCGGCCCGGTTTGCTACTCGGAAAGCGAGGGCAGCGTGTTCCTCGGTCGGGAGATGGGCTCCCGCCGCGAGAACTACTCCGAGAGCACGGCGCGAGAGATCGACCAAGAGGTGCGCCGCATCGTGGACACGCAGTACGAGCTGGCGGTGAAGGTCCTCGAGAAGAATCGGGACAAGCTCAACCGTTTGGCCGAGGCGCTGCTGGAACGGGAGACGCTGGACTCGGAAGAGATTCAGGCCGCGCTCGACGACCGCGAGCTGCCTCAGCGCGAGAAGGTCATCATCCCGACGTACAGCTCGCAGCAGAAGGAGACGAAGGAGAAGAAGCGGCCGGCGAGCATCTTCGGCGCGCCGAAGCCCGCCGCCACCTGAAAGCGGCGCCGCGCCGCCGGCCTTCGGCCACGGTGCGGGACCCGCGGACGGGCCCGAGGCGCTCCCAGCGGATGCTGGGGGCGCCTTTCTCCTTTTGTCGTCGCCGGCCGCCGCGCGGCTTGCTCGCCCTACCCGCCGGACGCGGCCCTCAGAGCTTCGGCTCGCGCTGGATCTGCCGCAGCCGGCGCGCAGACGCCGGCGGGCGCAGCGTCAGCTCGACCAGGTGCGTGAAGTGCGGGCACTCGCCGGTGCGCTCCGGCACGGCCAGCGGCGCCACCAGCGAGCTCTGCCCCTCCCCCTGCGCCCGCAGCCGCCACTGCCCGGGCGCAAGCGCCACGTGGTAGCACTGCGGCACGCTGCGCCAGCTCTCCTCTGCCAGCGGGGAGACGAGCACCTCCGCGTCGCAGGTGATGCGACCCGACGCGTCGCGCACGTCGATCAGCACGTGGTCGTAGCACTCCCACGCCAAGAAGGCCGACGTACCGATCACCGCGGCCGAAGCCGCGCCCATCACCAAGTTGCACTGCGGAACCAGCGCGCCCGAGAGGAGGCACAGCGCGCCCGCCACCGCCGGCACACGCCACGCGCCAAGCTTGCTTCGACTCATTTCGTAGACATTCCACCGCCGTTGGACACGAGTGGAGTGTACTCGGGCTGGGGCGGAAGGGGCGGAACGGCGACACCAAAACGCGGCCGCCGGCTGCGGCGGCCCAGCACCCACTCGTAGATCTCGACGAGCTTGGCGGCCTTGGCATCCCACGAGAGCGTCTCCATCGCGCGGCGGTAGGCGGCGGCCGCGTGCGCGAGCCGCAGCGGGCGGCTCGCCGCGTAATCTTCCAGAGCCATCGCGAAGCGCTGCACGAGCTGGGCGCGATCCCCGAGCGGCACGGCGGCCCCACACTCGTGGCCCGCGACGAGCCCCCCGGGCCCGCCGTAGTCCACGACCACCGGCACACAGCCGCAGGCCATGGCCTCGACCACCACCCCGCCGCCCAGCTCACGGATCGAAGGGAACAGGAAGATATCCGCCTCGCGCAGCCGGCGCGCCACCTCGGCCTGGGGCAGCCAACCCGTGAACTCCACGCAGCCCTGGAGCCCCTGCGCCCGGACCTGCGCCTCGAGCTGGGCGCGCTCCATCCCATCGCCGACGAGCACCAGCTTGTGCCGACGCAGCAGCTCGCTTTCCGCCATCACGCTCAGGGCCACGTCGAAGAGCTTCATCGGCACGAACCGCCCGACGCTGATGATCGTCAGCTGCGACTTCTCCGGCCTCGGCCCCGAGCTCTCGAACAACGCCGGATCCACCCCGACCTCGGGGAAGTTGATGCAGCGCTCGAGCGCCTCCTCCGGCATGTCCGCCAGCGTGTGCGCAAAGCTCGTGAGGATGGCCGAGGCGCAGCGAAAGGTCGAGCGGTGGTAGGGCAGCAACTTGTAGGCGCGCCGCAGGTGATGCAGCGCCTCCCGCTCCCGGCGCCGCTCCTCGTGGAAATGATCCGGCCACGAGAGGCCCCCGTTGAGCGGCCCGAGCACGAACGGCGCCGGCGACCACGAAGCCATCGGGCTCGGCAGCGTAGGGGACATGGGCGTGAGCCGGTGCACCACGTCGAACTCCCCCTCGGCCAGCCGGCGACCGAAGAGCCGCTTCACCTCGTAGTCGAACGCCAGCACCGAGGGGTACGACGAGGCGGTGGCCGTGCTCCAGTTGTTCTGGGCCTGGCCGCGGATCACCTCGGCGAGCCGGTGCAGCGGCCCCGCGACGTACTCGTTATCCACGAAGGTGACCTCCGCCCGCGAAAGCCGGCCCTCGACGGCCTTTCGATTGCGAACGTGCGTGGCAAGGCACAGCTCGACCCGCCGAGACAACGCCCTCGCCATCTGATAGCCCACCATCGGCAACGACGGCCACTCGGGGTTGCAGTGTTCTGCCATCAGCAGCACGCGCATGGATGCCATTATGCCCGCCGCCTCGCCCCGGACGAGCCAAACCCGCTCGCGGACGGTTTTTCGGCCCCCGGTGACGTATGCTCGCGTTTCGTGAAGGTTCTCTCCCACCCGGCCGTAATACGCCTGCGCGATCGAGCCACCCTGCGTCTCTTGCGGCGCATGCACCGGATTTTTCACCGCCTGCCCCTGCAGCTGCGCGCGCTCGAGCAGAGCACCTTGTTGGTCGTGGCCCCGCACATGGATGACGACGCCATTGGCCTCGGCGGCACCTTGGCGCTCCACCAGGAGCTCGGCAGCGAGCTGCACGTGGCCTTCTGCGCCGCTGGCGCCACCCCCGAGGCCGACCGCGTGCGCCGAGCCGAGGCGCGCCACGCGGCCGAGCTGCTCGGCTACCGCTCGGTCGATTTCCTGGGATTTCGCGAAGGGCACCTCAGCCCGAGCGAGGCCGATCTGGCCAGGGCTCTGGCTGACCTGCTCCGCAAACTCGCCCCGCGGCAGGTCTTCTGCCCCTTCTTCACCGACCACCACCGCGACCACACGGCCGCGGCCATGGCGCTGGCCGAGGCCCTGCGAGAGACGAGGCTCACGCCCGAGGTCTGGGCCTACGAGATCTGGTCCCCCCTGTGGCCGAACACGGCCGTCGACATCACCCGCGCGGTCGAACGCAAGCGAACGGCCATCGACGCCTATGCCTCACAAGTGGCCGACGTGCACTACACGGACGGGACCCTGGGGCTCAACCGCTACCGCGGCATCCGCGCCTACGTGCCCTACGCCGAAGTCTTCTACGTCGCCACGGCGAAAGACTTCGTCGAGCTCTCCCGCGCGATGAACCAGCCTTGAGCGGGCCTGCCGCACCGCCCCGGCCCCCCTGCCCGAGCGCGCTCGCACGGCGCCCCCCGAGCGCGCTCGCACACCCCCGCACCTAACCGGCGGCGCCTGGCGGGCTCGCCGCGAGAGCCGCGACGAAGCCGCCGTCAGCCCCGCTTGCGCCGCGCCCGCACGGCCTGGGCCAACCCCTCGAGGATCGGCCCCGTCATCTCCCAGCTCACACACGCATCCGTGATGCTGCGGCCGTAGATCGGTGCCTTGCCGGCGACCAGCTTCTGATTGCCCTCCACCAGGTTGCTCTCCAGCATCACCCCCATGATGTTCTTCTGCCCGCCGGCGATCTGCTCGCCCAGGTTGGCGGCCACGATCGGCTGGCGCTTGTAGTCCTTGCTCGAGTTGCCGTGGCTACAATCCACCATCAACCCACCGCGCAGCCCGGCCTTGTGCAGCGCGGCCACCGTTCTCTCGATACTCTCGGCGTCGTAGTTCGGGCCCGTCGCCCCGCCGCGCAAAATCACGTGGCAATCCTGGTTGCCCGTGGTGCACACCACGCCCGCGAGCCCCTGCTCCGTCACCCCCAGAAAGTGGTGCGGCCGGGCGCTGGAGAGCACGGCATCCACCGCGATCTTGACCGTGCCATCCGTGCCGTTCTTGAACCCCACCGGCATGCTCAGCCCGCTGGCGAGCTCGCGGTGCACCTGACTCTCCGTCGTGCGCGCCCCGATGGCGCCCCAGCTCACCAAGCCCGAGATGTACTGCGGACTGATCGGGTCGAGGAACTCACAGCCGCACGGCACCCCGCTCTCGTTCAGATCGCAGAGCAGCTTCCGCGCCCGCCGCAGCCCCGTATTGATCTCGAAGCTCTCGTCGAGATGCGGATCGTTGATCAGCCCCTTCCAGCCCACCGTCGTGCGCGGCTTCTCGAAGTACACCCGCATCACGATGTGCAGATCTTCCTTGTACCGATCGACCGCCCCGCGCAGCTTCTCCCCGTACTCCAGCGCCGCCTTCGGATCGTGAATCGAGCACGGCCCCACGATCACCAGCAGCCGATCGTCCTGCTCGCTCAGAATCTGCCGCACCCCCGTGCGCGCCAAATCGATCGTGCGCTCCGCGGCCGGCCGGATCGGTAGCTCCTCATAGAGAATCGCCGGGGAAAGAAGCGGGCGAATCCCGCTGAGCCGCAGGTTGGTCGTGCTGGGGGGCATGAAGCTGATGGGGGACATGGCGCTCGACAAACGTTTCGCAAAGCCCAGCCCTCGGAAAGCGCAACGCTCACGGGCCTCTGGGCCGACGCGGAATCGAAAACAATTCCGCTCGCGCGTCTTGGCCGATGGGACACGAACAAGCAACCGCCCGCGCCATACGAGGCCCTGAAAGAGTAGGCCGGCCTACCGAACGCTGGGGGGGGATCTGTACGGGAGGTCAGTGCGTTCAGCGGCCGGTGACCGCGGGGGCGCGCGAACTCGGGACGCCGCTAGCGGCCCCGGCCGGGCCCCCGCCGCGACCTCACCCCGGGCCTGCTCGACACGCCGCGCGCGGCCACAGGGCGACTCTCCGCCATCGAGCGGCAGCGCCGGCCACAAAAGCTGACAAACCGCCGAGGCGGCGCTAGTACTCCCCCCGCGACGGCGCCCACGGCGCTCGCCGCAGCCCGCGCGAGTGGCGGAATTGGCAGACGCACCGGATTTAGGTTCCGGCGGGGCAACCCGTGAAGGTTCAAGTCCTTTCTCGCGCACAGATAGAGAATTGTTGGTGATTTTTCCGGGGCCGAAGTTCGGCCCACCGCCAGAATTGCACACCCCCTGCACACCCCCGGGTGTGCAATTCGCAAGCTCCGGCAGGCACTGATCGAGGGGAAGCAGGTCGCCCAGGCCGAGCTCGCCGGCCGTGCGTGCGGCGCGGCGGTACGTGTTGACCATCTGACTCGAGCGGTGCCCGGTGCGGTCGCAGATCCACGCCTCGGTGCGATCCATGGCCAGGCTCACGGTGATGAACGTCGCGCGCAGGTCGTGGATGCGAATTGGTCGACGGTGCTCGTTGCGCTCGAACAGCGCGGGGCGCGTGATGCCGGCAACCTCGAGGTGATCGCGAAACAGCTGGGCCGAGTTGCGCGCGCTGCCGCGCACTTTGACGAAGACGGGATCGTCCGGGCTCTTACCCGTCGAGAGAACGCGCAGCGTGCGTGCTACCCCTTCGGACAGCGCCCACGCGCGGGGCGTGTCCGTCTTGTTCGCGTCCAGGCGCAGCACGCCGTGATCCAGATCCACGTGCCGCCAGAGCAAGCCCTCCGCTTCTCCGAGGCGGAGCCCCTCGCGAGCGAGCACCCCGTAGAGCAGCCGCGCGTCGAACGGCACCGCTTGGCAGGCGAGGAGCTGGCGATCCTCACTCGGCCGGAGGTAGTCGAACGCCGGGCGCTTGCCGGGGCGCGGGAGAAAGCCGCGGGGGAGCGGAGAGCGCTCGATGATCTCGCAGGGCCACGCGGCGAGCGAAAGCACGCGCGAGATGAGCTGCGCGTAATGCCGGCGCGTCGCCGGGAGCCTTCCGTCGGGTATCGCGGCGAGCCCCCGCTTGGCGTGCGCCAGCGTGAACTCGCGCAGGGGCACGTCTCCAATCGCCGGGTAGAGAATGGCGAGGCGCCCGTGGTCGTCTCCGGGTTGCTTCTTCTTCCGCACGTGGTCGGGGTACTGGCGCGAGAGCTCGCCGCTCGCCCAGCGCTCCGCGAGCTGGCGGAAGGTGACCGCGTCGGCGTCCTCCGGACGGGCCACGCCGCACAGCTCCCGCGCGAACGCCTCCACCTCCTCCATCCCGGCGTCGGTGCTCTGCTCGCCCGCCTTGCGCAACACCAGCGGCGCCTCGGTGGCTTTGCCGCTTTCGACCAGCAATCGCGCCAGGGCAACCATGCGTGAGGCGCGCTCCGAAGCCGCCCACTTGTCTTCGAGGTGGATTCGGAAGCGCGAATGCTGACCGGCGCCGCAGCGGAGCCGGACGGCCCAGCCCGACTGCAGGCGTTCGATGCGCGGGGGGTTCACTTGGAGGGGCTCGTGGGGCGGAAGATGCGGCGACGCGGGCACAGCGATTCAGGATATCTCGTGCGATATCGAAGAGCTAGTGACCGATCCAGGTCCTGGATCGGGTCAGCCGGGATCCAGGCGGTTATCGGGGCGAAGGCGGCTTTTTCGATCGCTTTGTGGGGCTCCTGCCTCCTTGAAGCAGCCGGAGCTCGCGTTCCAATTCGGCACGAACGCGGCCGGGCACGTGAGCGGAGGGCTCGGAGGGCGGGGCCTGGCCGGCGCCCGCCCGATTTGAGGTCGCTTCACGGTGTGCGAGGGGCGCTGAGGCGGGACCGGGTCCGGTCCCGTACAGCTCCTCGGCGAGCGCCTCCTGCGTCAGCAGGAAGCGGCGGCCCACGCGGCTCGCTCGACTGTCCCCGGTCGCCATTCGACGACGCACGGCCGCGCAGTGTCTTCGGGGGCCCAGGGGGCTCGATTGTTGGTCGATCACATCCGCCGCGGAGACTCGGCTGAGGCGCTTGGCGATGCGGTCCGCGACGGCGTCTGCGAACCGGTCGAAGAGAGCCTCTACGTCCAGCATGGTTCCCCTTCGAGGCCACTCGCCGAGGAGGAAACCCTTCGCGGTGCCGTGCTTGTCCCCTCACGCTCAGTTCCTCGCCCATGTCGCGCGTGCGCGCGCATGAGGGGCTCAATCTCAACACGGTCCGTCGCCAAGGCGCGCTGACTGTCACTTCCGCCCTCGACCGATGGGCCAAAGCCCACCCCGGAATCATGGCCGACCTCGGTTGTCGTCGAGATTCTCAGATAGAGCGTCCGCTTTCGCGAAGGAGTCGTGACGTGGTTTCCGTGGCTCAGGTGGTTTCTCTACGTCCCTGTCGTGTCTCAATCCTTCGACACCTCCCCCCGGTGGTAACGGAGAAACCACAGAAAGCGGGGAAACCACGGAACCAGATTCTTGAGCCACCGGCACTACGAACCACTCATTGTTGCTCCCGCCTTTGGCAGATGGCCGAGACGCAAGGCGATAGCCACGGAACACTCTGCCGCGGAGTCGCCTCAAAGCCCAGCCGACAGACTTGGCGGCTGTCGGCTCACCACGAGTCTTGGATGGTGCCAGAACCTCGAGAACCTCGCGCACTCGACGCGCCTCTTCAGGATCGCGTGCAAGGCCCCCGTCGGGAGATTTCCCCGTGACCCCATAGGCGATTGCAACCAGCTCTCCAGCGGACACACCCCTACCGAGGCGGACCAGTGCGTCGAACAGCGTTGCCGCCGCTTCAAGCTCGTGGTCGTCTCCATCGGCGACGTCGCAGCGGCTTCCCTCCACTACGTCAACCCCAGTGAGCCATTGCAGGGGCCTGGCAACCGCGGCCTGCCACTGAGTAAAGGACCCGAATGGCTTCTGCACCACAGGGGGCAACCCAGCGGCGTGGTAAGCTCGGAGAATTGTGAGCGCGGCAACGACGAGCCGCGGTCGATGCTTCACAGCATACGCCTTGGGGTCTGCGATGCTGAAACCGTCTCGGTTCTCTGGGCGCTCGACGCCAGGCTCTAATCGGCACCGCAGTGTTCGACGGATGGTGTCCCCCATCACCTGAACGTTGTTGCCGGTCGCCATCACCACTGCACGCCAGCACAATGAAGGAACCCGACTCTGCCCAAGCACTCGAAGCTGCACGAGAGTTCCTGTGAGCACCTTATCGAGCGGAGCCCCTCGAAAGGCAATTCGCGGGTCAATGTTGTCGAATCCCGCCACGCGAGCTGCCTGCAACGCCAGGCCACCGAGAATCTTCTCTAGCTCGTCTGACTGATCAGGAAACGTGCCCTTCGGCATCTCTTCCCCCGTCGCAACCAGACAGATCAGATCGGCAAGCAGCGTCTTGCCCGAACTTGGCGTGCTCGCGTCAAAAAGGAAAGCAGGGACGGAACCCTCAATCGCGGGTCGCGCAAGCAGTGTCATAAGCGCGGCGATTGGAATAAGCTGATGTGCCTCGCTCGCGAACGGAAATCCCTCCGCGCGGTTTGACGCAGGCGCGAACAGGTGCTGCAAGGCCGCCAGTGCACGCAGCGCATCCTCCCGAGAAGCCGCGGTTGGAATTGCAGGAAAGGCCCTCTGAGGCGAGTACACGTAGGATGTTGCTTCATCCCATCCCGGTCGCTGCATTACTGAGCCGTCCGGACGCATCGAAGGCGCGTCGCAGATTCCAACCAATGGGCGCACGTTGGGCCACCGCCCCATGTTTGCAACCATCTTGGCAAGCGCAATCGGTGGATCCGCGAACACCTTGCTCCCCTCCTGGGATTCCCGAGCTGACCGACACCGCACCCAGTTGGCTGCCTTGGAAAGCTGACGTTGAACCTCCGTTACCGGAAGAGGCCTGATGCCCCAGGTGCTCGCAATGAGCCGCTTCCGCGGAGCATCGGGGTCGGAACCAAGGTATGCATCCACGGGCCCCACGTCGACGAGCACACCATCTCGACAGTACACGTCCGTTCGCTGGCCCAGCACGCGTTCCGCGTCGGCAGCGATCTCGCAGAGCTTCCGGTAGCGGCTACCCTCCCCGTTTCTGAGACAGATTTCCGGGATTCTTCCGTCGGCAGAGATGCGCGCGGGCACGCCTTCTGCGTCCGCACGCTCTTGGTCCGACACCTTCGTTTCGATCGCGCGGAGGGGCGGCGAGGACCGCACGCAACTCTCTCGCTTCGCACGGCGAGTGGGCCGACTATGGTTCGCTTGCGAACGTAACTCTTCTTCGCTAAGATTGACGCTCATTTTGAGCCTCCGTGAGAAGCGAAGCGACCTTGCCTGCAAGCTAAACGGCGCCAACGCTTCAATTGTTTGAACTGGCTCAGGGCCTCGGTGAGTTCCCGAGCGGATCGAATCGAGGCCCTGACGCCGACCCGGAGCGCCTTCCAGGGTGCACGTAGCTGCCACGATTCATCGATTGAGGAGTTAACGGCCCCGCCCTGTAGCGAGCCCGGAGAGTAGGGGCGCCTGGGGCGCCTCTCAGACTGTCGGCGTAAGCCGAGGATGGCAGCGTGTGTCTCCTGACACACGCCTTTCAACACGCACCGCTCCCACGCCGACTGAACCGGCGCGAGGACTTACACGGGCACGAGGAGTCACCAAGGTGGACCAGCCCTGACTCGATGGTAGGCCTCTCCCGCAAGCGAGGCACCACCATGCAACTTGCAGCGACCGCCTCTGCCCGTGCCCGGTGCTCGACACGGTTTGCCTGTTGTTCTGGCCATCGCGCCGCAAACCTGGCGAGGCGTACGCGAGGATAGGACCGCGAAATCGCTTCCGGCTTCAGTCGCGCCTGGTCCGGTGGTGGATTCCCGCGAAAGCCCAATAGCGGGAGGCGGCCGATCGAGGGCCTTCTGAGCGGATCCGTAGGCAACTCCCAGAGCAACCGCGACCTCTCGAATCGAGAATCCAGCTCCGCGCAGTGCGTGGGCGTGCAGGCGAAGGTCCTCGGCAGCGCACCGCGCCGCTCGGCGCAACCGCCTTCGACGACGCCGGAGGTTTCGCACTCCCTCAGCCAACGCCAGTGGTACCTCCCTCATGACCGCGATGGTCCCGCACGCCTCGCGATAAGGCAACGCACTTTCGATCTTCCAAAGCATTTTTTCGCCAACCTATACATGGATCGGTTTTGATCCACCGGACTCGACGAGCTCCGAACGCGCGAGAAGGCAGCTCCGGAAGCGCCCCTGCATACCTGATGGCGGACGACATTCACCGCAGCGAACGACGCTGACCACTTTGCGCCTCGAGATTCTTCGATGCAAACGAGCTCCGCTGCGACATCGCAAGCCGCACCGTTTCACCCAAACGGAGTCGCATAGGGAAACCCGTCGGTACGCCTCGCGCCGGTGTTGCCCAAGGACACACCCAGTCCGGCTGGCCCCGGTGTCGCACACCGTGTCCGGCATGCCGCGTCGCCCACACCAGGTGTTCGCCGGTCTGTTGCGATGAAAGCATGTACTATCCCCGACGGGGAAGCAGGTGGCGATGCACACCCCGAGCATGGCTCGGCAAACGACCCAATCTGGTGTCGCTCTGCTTTGGAACAAGCGAACACCGGCCGTTCGCAAGCCGACATGGACGGCCAACGTAGCTACTACTCCGCCGCTCTCACGGCTCTTCGCTTCGTCGAGGAGCGACAGCCCACAGGCAGGCGCTTTGGCAAAGATGCGGACGCCGCCTGGCGATCGTTCAAGGGCCACCTGACGGCCGCCGACCGGATCGATCTGCTGCTGCGCGACGCAGACGTGCAGTGGCGTTCGGCGTTTGGCGCGCGCTCGGTGTACGCGCTGCCGGCCGTGGCGGAGGATGAGTCGTTCGGGGCGCAGTGGGAGAGCCTGCGGACGCGGGCGGCGGAGGAGCTGTGGCGCGAGATCGCGAAGAAGCCGCCGCCGGGCGATCCGAGCGAAGCGATTCTGCGCTGCGCGGCGGCCTGGGATATCCGCCTGCAGCCGGTGGACGTGGGCCGCGTTTCGGCTTCGACGAAGTTGCTCTTGGCGGGGCCGAGCGCGGTGGCCAGCGCGATGGCGCATTTTTCGAAGGTTGCCGGGCTTTCCTGGAGCGATCAGGTGCTCTGCATCGCGACGCCCTACGGGCACCGGCAGCTGGCGCTGCTCTCGGGCGCGCTGCTCAACGCCGATGGCCCCGCCCGGCTGGCTTCGGCGGAGCGCGCCAGCGAGCTGCCCGCGGCGAACCGCGTGCTGGTGAGCGACGACGCCGCACCCGAGGACGCCGCGGCGGCGAGAAAGCGTAAGGGTTAGGCGAAGGTGGCTCTCCCCCGACAGCGCATTCCTTTTCTGGGCAAGACGGAGCACGCCCACGAGAAGGAGGGCATCGATTTCGCGCTGAATGCGCTGCCCAACACCGACCCGTACCACGCCTGGGGGCTGTTCGAGCTGGTGCAGCGGGAGCAGGGGCGCCTGTACGAAGTCGACCTGCTGGTGCTGGCGCGAACGGGCCTGTTTCTGGTGGAGCTGAAGGGGCGCCCGGGGGTGTACACCGGCGACCATCAGGATTGGGACGTGTACTCGCCGGATCGGGATCGCCCGGCGTACATGGAGAATCCCTTCCGCCTGACGAATCACAAGGCCAAGGTGCTGAGCTCGATGCTGCGCCATCGGTTGCGGCGGGCGCCGTGGGTGCAGCCGTTGGTGTTCCTGAGCGCCGAGAACGTCGAGCTGAAGCTGCAGCATTTCGGCGACTTGGGGGTCGTGACCCGCAAGTCGTTCGCCCGCGCGATTACCCACCACGAGTTTCCGGGAGCGCGCAAGGACGAGGTTCGCCATCCGGTGAACACGCCGATGATGCGGGATGTGGTGCAGGCGATCCGCGACCTCGGCATCAAGGAGAGCAAGGGGCAGCTGTACGTGGGCTCGTACGAGCTCACCGCGCTGCTGGACGACGGGGACAACTACCAGGAGTGGGGCGCCCGGCACCGCTCCGCCAAGAACGTGCACGCTCGCGCGCGCGTGTACCTGGAGCCCGAGCAGGCGGACGTGGAGCAGCGCCGCAGCCTGCGCCGCGCCGCCGAGCGCGAGGTGGATCTGCTGCAGGACGTGCGAGAGCACCCGCACATTCTGCCCTTCAAGGACTACGTCGAAGATGGGCGGCTCGGCCCCACCCTGCTCTACGACGCCTTCGACCGGGGCGAGCTGCTGGATGCCTTCCTCCGCAAGCACCCGGACCTCTCGCTCGACGCTCGCATCGGCATCATTCGCGACGTGGGCTACGCGCTGACGCATTGCCACAACAAGCAGGTGCTGCACGGCAACGTGCACCCCCGGGCGGTGCTCGCCCGAACGGGCGAAGACGGCAACCCGGAGGTGCGGCTGTTTCGCTTTCAGCTCGGCCGCCGCGAGCAGGTCACCGGAACGCAGCATCGCTCCATCCTGCAGGGCGACGTGGGCAAGCTGTACCAGGCGCCGGAGCTGTTCCACGATCCCTCGGCGACCTCGCCTGCCGCCGATTTGTTCAGCCTGGGGGCGCTGGCGTACTTCGTGCTCACGGGCGTGGACCCGGCGTCGAGCCCGATCGAGCTGCAGAAGCGGCTGCTGGAGCACCAGGGGCTGCAGCCGCAGGTGGCGAGTGAGGAGATCCCGAAAGACGTGGGCGTGGCGGTGGAAGCCGCCACCCAGTACACCGCCGCCTATCGACCCGACTCGGTCGGCGAGTGGCTCGGGGACTTGCTGGAAGCCGCCACCTCCCCCGACGCGCCCCCCACCGAGGAGGTGTCTCCCTACGAGGCGACCAAGGAGTCGATTCTCGGCCAGGGCCGCTTCCTGGTCGAGCGGGTGCTGGGACGCGGCGCCACCTCCCACGTACTGCAGGTGCTCGACACCAAAAACGCCGACCGCTCCTTCGCGCTCAAGGTGAGCCTCGGCGAGCGCCACGACGAGCGGCTGCAGGCCGAGGCGGAGGCGCTCGGGAAGCTGAATGATCGGCGCATCGTGCAGCTGGTGGAAAAGCTCACGCTGGGCGATCGCACGGCGCTTTTGCTTTCGCTCGCCGGCAGCAAGACGCTGCAGGCCCAACTGGCCGACGAGGGCCCCGTTTCCCTCGACTTCGCCTGCCGCTACGGCGAGGATCTGCTCGACAGCCTGTGGCACCTCGAGGAGCAGAGCGTCCCGCACCGCGACATCAAGCCCGCCAACCTGGGCGTGGGCAGCGCGCCGGGGCGCCGGGGCAACCACCTGGTGCTGTTCGACTTCAGCCTGGTGGGCGCTTCGCCCGAGGACATCGACGTGGGCACGGCCGTCTACCGCGACCCGTTCCTCATCGAACGGGGCCGGTGGGATAGCGCGGGGGACCGCTGGAGCGCCGCCGTGACCCTGCACGAGATGCTGACGGGCGAGCGCCCGCAGTTCCGCGGGGCGCCCCTGGAGCCGAGCTCCGAGCTAGTCCTCTCCGCGCAGCGGTTCGAAATCGCGCGCGAAGAGCTGGTGGCTTTCTTCGAGAAGGCCCTGGCGCGCAAAGCCGAGGATCGGTTCCCGAGCGCCGAGGCGATGAGGCGGGCCTGGAGCACGTGCTTCGTCGAGCGCGCGCCGCGCGCGGCCACAGCCGAAGTCGGCGCGCAGGAGCCCGAGTCGAGCGAGCGCCCGCTGCCGCCCGCGCCCATCGACTACGCGGCGATCGGGGCCGAGACGCCCATCGCCCAGCTGCCGCTCTCCGCCCGCGCCCGCAACGGCCTGGAACGCGCTGGGCTGGTGAAGGCCGAAGATCTGCTCTCGCTGCCCGCCAACCACCTGAGCGCGGTGCGCGGCGTCAGCCGCGGCGTCGCCAAGGAGGTGCTGAGCTTCCGCGACCGCTGGCAGCAGGTGCACAGCGTGCAGGCGCGCGAGGCCGACCCCTTCTACCCGGGCTACTCCGGCGCCAACCTGCCCGTCGCGCGCTGCGAAGGCATCGCTCCAGAGCTTGCCCGGGTGCTGGCCGACGGCGGCCTCAAGTCCCTGCTGCAGGTCGCCGCGGCGCCGCGGCCGCGCGTGGAGGCGCTGTGCTTCGCCGCCGAGGTCAAGCCCAAAACGCTCGCCGAGGTGCTGAAGCGTGAGGTGCGCCAGGCGCGCGAGGCCCAGCTGCCGACCTCGCTGGAGAGCTGGATGCACTTGCTGGTGGGAGGCAAGTCGAAGGCGCTCGGCTACGTGCGCGCGCTGTACGGCCTCGATGCCCCTTTCGAGGGCCAGCTCGACGTGACGGGCGTGCAGGTGGGGGGCCACTTCGGCGTCAACCCCGTCAACGTCTACGTCGCCGTGGCGAAGCAGCGCGCTCGCTGGGGCGAGCTGCAGGCCCAACCGGCGCTGCTCGAGCTGTGCGGCGCCGTGCTGGAAGAAGCGGGCGGCATTCTCCCGCTCGCAGAAGCCGCCCGTCGGCTGCTGGCCGCGCTGCCCCACGCGGCTTCCACGCCCGACCCACTGCTCACGGCCCAGGCCGCCACCCTGCTGCGCGTCGCCAGCGAGCTGGAAGGCGCCGAAGAGGCGCCCGCGCTCGAGCGCCTACAGCGCAAAGTGCTGTGGGTCTCCCGGGACGAAGCCCTCACGGCCGCGGTGCGCCGCCTGGGCAGCGCCGCCGACGAGCTGGCGAGCCGCGACGTGCTGGCCTCCCCCGCGGAGGTCGTGCGGGTGCTCACCGCCGCCTGCGAGTCGCCCGGCGGCGAGGCGCCCGCCGGCGCTGGCCTCCCCGCAGCGCCCGGCGCGGACGCCGAAGAGGCGCGCCCCCTCGCCTCCCCCCTGGCGCAGCTGCCCGCCGAGCGCCTCGTCCCGCTCGCCGCCGAAGCGAGCCAAAGCGCGGCGGCC
The DNA here is from genome assembly GCA_050299315.1 of Polyangiaceae bacterium. Taxonomy (GTDB): domain Bacteria; phylum Myxococcota_A; class Polyangia; order Polyangiales; family Polyangiaceae; genus SZUA-265. The sequence continues at coordinate 63,568 of JBNKVS010000087.1, read as the reverse complement.
TCGGCGCACCTCGAGCTCTACCCGCGCGACATGCCCGCCCAACGGGCCCTGCAGCACAGCGCGGCGATTCTCACGGGCGAGCTCAGCCCCGAAGAAGTGCAGCGCCGCGTGAGCGGCCGCTACCCCGAGGCCAGCCCCCTGCCCCCCCGCCCCGCGCTCGACAAGCTGCTGGAGGGCGTGGACCTGACCTGGAACGGCGCCGCCTTCATGCGCCACGCCCGCGGCGGAACCAGCACCTTCCTCACCCACGGCACGCGCCTCTCCGAGCACCGCGCGCCGCTCAGCGACCAGGACCTGGCCGCGGCCGAGTTCCGCTCGCAGCTCCGGAGCACCCTCGAGCACCGCGAAGTGCGACTGCTCTCGGTGCGCAGCCGCTACGCCCGCGCGGCCGCCCAGCGGCTCGCGGGGGAGTTCGGGCTCGCCATCGTCTCGCTGGACCACGAGCTCGTCGCCGAGATGAAAGGCATCGCCGCCCGCGAAGGCATCGAGCTGGGCGCCATCTATGCCACCGACCGCCAGGGGCCGGCCAGCCCCCAGTGGGGCCTGCTCAAGCAGCTCGCCACCCAGGCAGCCAAGCAGCTCGCCACCCGCCTATTGCCGCCCGAGGGCCCGGTGCTGTTCACGCAGATGGGCCTGCTCGCCCGCTACGCCCTCGGCCGGCTGCTGGAGAACATCACCACCAGCGTCCACGCCGAAACCGCGCCCGTGCTGATCCTGGTCGCCGGCAACGCCAGCACCGGCTTCGCCATCAACGGCGCCCTCACCATCCCCGGCGTGCTCCCCGCCCAGTGCACCCCGGTGAGCCCCGACTGGCTCCGCGCCGAGCGAGCCCCCCACGCCGCCGGCACCGCCCCTTTGAAGCGCACCGGGAGCGAATGAACCATGGCCAGCCGCAAATCGAAGAAGACCGCTCCCCTCACCTCCCAGCCCGACCCCAAGGCCCCGGTCGACAGCAAGCTCCTGCTGCAGCACCTCGTGCCCGCCCTCAAGGCGCTCGAAAAGGATCTGCTGCAAAGAGCCGACGGCTCGCCGCAGGTCACCGAGGCGCTGCAGAAGCGCTGGGAGGCGGAGTGCAGCGAGGAGCGAACGGCGGATAGCTTCGAGGTCTGGCGGCGCGGGATTGTGACGCAGGTTGCGGCGGCCTGGGTGCTCAGCTGCGTGTTCGTGCGGATCCTGGAGGACCGGGGGCTCTTGACGCAGAACCGGATTGCCGGACCGGGCGCGGAGGGGAGCCAGCAGGAGTTCATGAAGCTGGCGCCGTTTCTGACGGAGCGGGATTACTTGCTGTTGGTGTTTCGGGAGCTCTGCCACTTCGAGGCGACTCGAGAGCTGTTCGACCAAGAGCACAACCTGGTGTGGCGGCTAGCCCCGAGCGCCGAGGGCGTCAAGGCGCTACTCGCCCTGTTTCGACAAGGTGGCTCCGAGACCCCCGCTTTCCGCTTTGGGCAGGCCGACACACGCTTTCTGGGCGACCTCTACCAGGACCTCAGCGAAGACGTACGCAAGAAGTACGCCTTGCTGCAGACCCCGGACTTCGTCGAGGAGTTCATTCTCGATCGCACGCTCGACACGGCGCTCGAAACGTTCGGAATCGATGCTACGACTCTGCTCGATCCAACGTGCGGGAGCGGCCACTTTCTTCTGGGGGCATTCCAACGACTGTACGAGCGCCAGCTTGCGGAACGCCCCAATCTCAGCCCACGCGAAGCAGCAGAGCGCGCCCTGCAGCGCGTGTACGGCGTCGACATCAACCGCTACGCGGTCACGATATCCAAGTTTCGATTGGTGCTCGCGTTCATCGAAAAGGGTGGCTACCAGAAGTTGGAGGGAACCCATCGCGCACCGCTGCAGGTGGCCACGGGCGACTCACTCTACCATCGAGTCTCGGAGTCAACGTCACTACCGCGGAGGAGCCCGTCAAACACCGCGCCCCACAACCTGCCCAATGAGGCCTTCGCTCTCGAGGAGACCGAGAAGACCATCCTGCTGCTCGGCATCCGCCACGCGGCGGTCGTTGGGAATCCACCGTACATCACGGTCAAGGACAAAGCCCTCAATGTAGCGTATCGTCGACTGTATAAGGCCTGTCACCGCTCCTACAGCCTAGCCGCCCCCTTCGCCGAACGGTTCTTCGACCTGTGTCGGATTGACGGATACACCGGGATGATCACAGCCAACTCGTTCATGAAGCGGGAGTTTGGCAAGGCATTGATTCAGGACGTTCTTCCACAGTTCGATCTACAGCTAGTGGTCAACACTTCCGGCGCATACATACCCGGTCACGGGACACCAACCGTCCTTCTCTTCGGCCAGCGACGTCAACCGAACGGAAGTAGAATCCGGGCCGTCCTCGCAAGACGCGGAGAGCCCAGTACTCCGCAAGTGCCCGCTCAGGGAAAGGTGTGGAGTGCTATTGCGGATCACCACCACCAGATCGGCTTCGAGAATGACTACGTCTCCGTCGTAGAGACGGAACGAGAGCTGTTCAGCAGGCACCCATGGAGCCTCGGTGGGGGCGGCGCAGCCGAACTGAAACAGCTACTGGAGGAGCGTTGCTCTGCGCGAATCGGGGACTGTGCAGAACTGGGCACCGGAGCGGTCACACGCGAAGATGAAGTATTCAACATTGGACGGGGAGCACTCTCGCGAGCTCGAATCGACGAAGTGCACCGTCGCGCTTTCCTGACTGGTGAGGTCATTAGGGACTGGTCCGTTGGAGATGCCCCACTGGCGCTGTGGCCCTACAACAAAGCAACGCTCGAGCCGGAGGCGACACTCGAGATCGAGAAACTCCTTTGGCCTTGGAAGGCTCAACTCAGCAAACGCGTTGCCTTCGGCAAGTCGCAAGTCGAACGCGGCCTGCCTTGGACCGCGTACTCGATGTTCTTCTCCAGCCGAATGCGGACTCCGCTCACGATCACCTTCGCCTTCGTCGCGACGCACAACCACTTCGTGCTCGACCGCGGCGGCAAAGTCTTCAACCGCAGCGCCCCCATCATCAAGCTCCCCGAGAGCGCCACCGAAGACGACCACTACGCCCTCCTCGCCTACCTCAACAGCTCCACGGCCGCGTTCTACTTTCGCCAGTGCGGCCACTCGAAAGGGGCACAAGGAGTAAATGAGGGGCACAAGGCGGAAGTCTGGGAGCAGTTCCTGGAGTACAGCGGGGCCCTGGTAGCATCGTTACCCGTTCCAAGAACCGACTCGCTTCGAGCACTGGGCAAAGACATCGCCGCCCTCGCGGACAAACGCACAGAGCTGGCAGTATCCTCGAACGACCCAGTACACCGCTTAGTGGCGAAGGAACGGACCATTCTCCATCAAATGTGCAGGATTCAAGAACTGATCGACTGGCAAGTCTACCACGCGTTCGAGTTGGTCTCCGATGCCGAGTTCACGAGAGCAACCACCTGGCTTCGCCGTGAAACGGTCGCACCCGGCGCCAGGCCATTCGAGCGAATATTGGCTCGAAGACTCGAGGCCGGCGGCCACTCCGCATGGTTCAAGAGAAACGACTATGCTCGAGTCGAAAACTCCCCAGAAGAAACGCCGATAGAGAAAGTAATTCATACCAACCGCAACCTGGCACTGCTGGAGCAACCCGAACACAAGCGCCGCTGGGGCCTCTGGAGTTGGGCTGAAATTCTCAAGCGAAGACAACGCGACGCGGCGTTACTGAAGGTGGAAGGACAGCTTGTTGAGGCGCAAGCACGTTCCGTAGGCCAGCTCGCGCCCAGTGGGCTTTCGGTCGAGGGTGAATCCGCCCCATACCTCTCTGCCCTCCGCTACACCGCAACCGGCCTCGAAAAGCACGTCGCCTGGCAACACACCTGGGACCTCCAACGCCGTGAAGACGCCGGCGAAGAAGTCACCAAGATCCCCGTCCCTCCCAAGTACGCCCAAAAAGACTTCCGCAGCCCCACGTACTGGCGCCTCCGCGGAAAGCTCGACGTCCCCAAAGAACGCTTCATCTCCTACCCCGGCTGCGAAAGCGACGAGGACAAAAGCCCCGTCTACGGCTGGGCCGGCTGGAATCACCTGCAGCGCGCCGTGGCGCTCTCGGGCCTCTACCACCAGCGCCGCGAGGAAGGCTGGGAGGGCGAGCGCCTGCTGCCGATGCTGGTCGGGCTGCTGGAGCTGCTGCCCTGGCTGAAGCAGTGGCACAACGAGCCCGACGAGGAGCTGGGCGGCGAGCGGCCGGCGGCGCAGTTCGAGGCGTTCGTGCAGGCGGAGTTGCAGACTCTGAAGAAGACGCCCGAGGAGGCCCAGGCGGCGGTGCTGGCCTGGGTGGAGGGGGGTGGCGGCCGCGCCAAGAAGAAGGCCAAGAAGGCGGGCCGCAAGAGCAAGAGCGAAACCCCGGTGAGCACCAAGAAGGGGCTCGCCAAGGCGAAGGCGGGCGAGCGCGCCAAGGGGGCCGCGTGAGGGAGAGCCGCGGGAAGCGAGCGGAGAGGCGATCATGAGCACACCCACCATCAGCGAGCTCTTTCAGCTGCCGGAGCAGGTCAAGAAGGCGGATTTCGTGCTGCGCCTGGCGGAGGGCGTGGCGGCGCCGGAGCAAACCGTGCAGCAGTACGTCGTCACGCCGTCGATCGTGCGGGCGTTCGACACGGTGCTGGGGCTGACGCGCAGCGCCCTGCAAGATGGGCGCAGCCTGGGCCTGTACGTGCACGGCAGCTTCGGCAGCGGCAAGAGCCATTTCATGGCCATGTACAGCCTGATGTTGCAGGGCACGGAGGCGGTTTGGCGGGTGCCGGAGCTGCACGGCCTCAAGGAGAAGCACCGCGCCCTGGAGGGCAAGAAGCTCTTGCAGCTGCGCTTTCACATGGTGGGGCAGAAGAACCTCGAGTCGGCGGTGTTCTCCACCTACGCGGAGCTGGTGCGGGAGAAGCACCCCGAGGCCGCCCTGCCCGCGCTGTTCGACGATCAGCCGCTGTTCGAAAACGCGCGCACCATGCTGCAGACCATGGGGGACGAGAAGTTCTTCGCGGCCCTGGGGGGCAGCGCGGAGGCGGCGCAGGGCTGGGGCAGCTTCGGCGCCAAGAACAGCTGGGATCGGGCCCGCTTCGAGCAAGTCGTGGCCAGCAGCGACGCCGAGGAGCGCGCGCAGCTCTACACCGCGCTGACGCGTACGCTCTTTTCCGCCTTTCAGCAGCAGGGCAGCGGCTTCGTGGACATCGACCAGGGGCTCTCGGCGATGAGCGCGCACGCGCGCAAGCTGGGCTACCAGGGCATCGTGCTGTTTCTCGACGAGCTGGTGCTGTGGCTCTCGCAGGGCGCGAGCCGCCCGGATTGGCTGCACGAGGAGGCGCAGAAGGTGGTGAAGCTGGTGGAGGCCCAGCACCTGCGCGAGTTGCCCATCGTGAGCCTGGTGGCGCGGCAGCGAGACCTGGCCGAAATGGTCGGCGAGCAGTTCGCGGGCAGCGAGGCCGCGGCCCTGCAGCAGAGCCTGAAGTGGAGCCACGAGCGCTTCGACCGCGTGAACCTCGAAGACACCAACCTGCCCACCATCGTCTCCAAGCGCATTCTGCAGACGCGCCCGGGCGCCGAGGAGCGCATCGACGCCGCCTTCGCCAAGCTCAAGAGCAGCGCGCACAAGAGCTGGAACACCCTGCTCGGCCAGGACGACGCGGACGCGTTTCGCAAGCTCTATCCGTTCAGCCCGGCGCTGGTGGAGGCGCTGGTGGCACTCTCCAACACGCTGCAGCGAAACCGCACGGCGATTCGCCTGCTGACCGAGATGCTGGTCGAGCACGTGCCGGATCTGCCGCTGGGCGAGGTGGTGCCGGTAGGGGACTTGTTCGATCTGATCGCGGGGGGCGACGGCTCCGCCGACGGCGTGATGAAGCCGCGCCTGGACTCGGCCCGCCACCTCTACGCTCAGAAGCTCTTGCCGCTGCTGCAAGCGCGCCACGGCGCGACGAGCCCGGAGCAGTGCCAGCGCCTGCGCCCCGGCCACCCGCAGAAGCTGGGCTGCGCGCGCTGCCCCCAGAAGGCCTGCCGCAACGACAACCGGCTGGTGAAGACGCTGCTGCTCGCCGCGCTGGTGCCCGAGGTACCGTCGCTGAAGGGGCTGACCATCGGCCGCCTGGTGAAGCTGAATCACGGGGCGATCAAGGTGATGATCCCGGGCAGCGAAGCCTCGCAGGCGGCCAAGAAGGTGCAGGACTGGGCCCGCGAGATCGGCCAGCTGCACCTGGGCAGCCAGGACGACCCCACCGTGAGCGTCCAGCTCGACGGGGTGGATCTGGAACCCATTCTCGCCCAGCACGCCGGAGCGGACACGCGCGGCGCGCGCCAGCGCCGCATTCGCGACATGCTGTTCGAAGCCGCCGGGCTGCCCGCCGACGGCGAGGCCTCGACGGTCGACTACAAGCTGACCTGGTACGGCACCACGCGGGCCGGCCAGGTGCACTTCGGCAACGCCCGCAAGCTGGCCGAAGCCGGCTCCGAGCAGCTCACCTGCCCCACCGAGCACGACTGGCGGCTGGTGATCGACTACCCCTTCGACGAGCCGGGCTTCGGGCCCGAGGACGACATCGCCGCGCTCGAAGCGCTCAAGGAAAAGCACGGCCCGACCTGGACGCTGTGCTGGCTGCCGAGCTTCTTCAGCGAGGTGGCCAACAAGCAGCTCGGGCAGCTGGTGGTGCTCGACCACATCCTGCGGGACAACGCCAGCACTCGCCAGGCCACCCAGGATCTCAGCCCCACCGAGCAGCAGCGCGCCGTCACGGACTTGCGCAACCTGCAGACCCAGAAGGAAGCCTACATCCGCAAGGTGCTGGAGCAAGCCTACGGGCTGCGCAACGGCGTGGAGGAGGGGCTCGACGCGGACCGGCGCCTGGCCAACAATCTGTTTCTGTTGGCAGACGAAGAGCCGCTCAGCCCCAAGCTGGCCGCCAGCCTCGACCGCGCCATCGACTCCTACATCCCGGCCCTGCTCGAGAAGCGCTACCCCCGCCACCCCCACTTCGATCGCAAGCTCACCAAGAAGACGGTGGCCGAGGCGCTGGAGCTGTTCGGGCGCATGATCGACGGCGGGGAAAAGCGCCTGGCGCTGCCCAAAGACAAGATCGCGCTGATGATGGGCACGCTCGGCCAGCTGGGCGTGGTGCACGCCAGCGAGACCGCCGTGCTGCCGGTGGAAGATAAGGCGCTGCAGCGGCTGGAGCGCCAGCGCCTGCAGCACAACGAAGCCACCCCCAGCGTAGCGCAGCTGCGCGCCTGGATGGATGAAGAGAACCTGATGGGGCTCACCCACGAGGCCGAGAGCTTGCTGATCCGCGCCTACGCGCGCTGGGACAGCCGCACCCTCGTCTCCGCCGGGCAGCCCTTCAGCGCAACCGAAGGCCGCCCCCTGCCGGACGACGTGGAGCTGGAGAAACCCGAGCTCCCCACCCCGAGCGACTGGGAGAAGGCCCTGGGCCTGGCCGGCGCCGCCTTCGGCCTGACCTTCGGCAGCCGCGCCATCAACGCCGACAACGTCAAGCGCTTCGAGACCCAGCTGGCGGGCAAGCTGCAGGTCGTGGCTGCGCCGAGCGAACGGCTCCCGGCGCAGCTGGAGCGACGCGGCAAGGCGCTGGAAGAGAAGGAAGCGACCGATCGGCTGCGCACCGCCCTGAGCGCGCGCGAGCTGTGCGCGGCGCTCGCGGGCCAGCCGGGCGTGGAGCAGGTCAGGCGCCTGGCGCAGTTCGAGCCGGCGACGAGCGCCCGGGCCCTTGGCAAGAGCCTGGCGAGCGCTCAGCAGAACCTGGCGATGCTCGAAAACGATTTGACGTTCGGGCAGTTCGATTTGGTCGCCGGGCACCCGGACGGCCCTGCGCTGTTGGACGAGGTGCGCAAGGTGCTGCGCCAGGATGAGGTCGTCGAGTCGCTCAGCCCGAGGATTCACGCCCTGGCGGGGCAGGCGCTCGCGGCATTGACGCCACCTCCGGGGATAGGAGTAGACGTCCCGAAGCCCGTTCAGGTCGTCTTCCACGGGGACTGCGAGGCGCGGGGCCGCTCGGCCGCGAGCCGGGAGCTGGAAGGCTTCTACACCCAAGCCAAGGCGCGCCTCGCGGAACACGGCAGCGCCGATTCGTTCCAGCTTCGCCTGGACGTGACCGTGCGGGAGAACGGATGAGCCAGCCAATCTCCCCGCTCGACGCGCCCGAGCTCAACCTGGCGGACCTGCGCAGCAAGCTGGCGCGGCTCGCCTCGCACGACCACACGGAGCTGTTGACCATCTACGGCCGCGGCTGCGGCGGCGAGCGGGTGGAGGTCGAGGGCGCCGCCTACCAGGTGCACGAGGTGGGCAGCGAGCTGGAGCTGCGCGCGCTGGTGCCGAGCCTGGCCGAGCCGCTCGAGCGGCGCCTGGCGTTCGTGGTGCCGTGGACGGAGAAGCTGCCGCCCGACCTGGCGGGAGAGTTCAGCCGCGAGGGGCGCCCGTACAAGATTGGCTTCTCCGAGCGGCTGGTGCGCGCCCTCGGGGCCCACTCCGCCAGCCTCGAGGTGGAGCGCAGCGCCCTGGCCCCCTACCTCGTGGCCCACCATGGCAATGACTCGTTCGAGCGCGTTTCCGGCACGCTGGGGCTGCGGCAGCTGTGGGAGCGGTTTCTGGCCTCGGCCTGGAACGTCGAGCTCTCGGGGGGGCTCGCGCTCGATTCCCTGCTCGCCTGGGCCGTGCGCGACGGACGCGGCCCGGCTCTTGCCCAGGAGCTCGCGCAGCGCCAAGCCGAGCCCGTGCGGCAAGAGCTGCTCGCGCTGCTCTCGCAAGCGCCCGGGCCGCTGGCGGCAACGATTTGGCAGGCGTGGGAGCGGGGCGAGGCGCAGCGGCTGCTGGAGCACGCGCTGCTGTTCGAGGTCGTGGCCGGCTCGGACGACCGAGGCGTGCTGGTCTGGCTGAAGATGGTGGCCGCGCCGGCGCTCGGGTTGCCCGTCGACGAGGGCCTGGAGGGGCTCGTCAAACAGCTGGGGGGGCTGGTGGCGCCCACCCTGCGGCTGTTGCGCCGCGGCCCGGAGGGTGCGAGCCGCGTGCGAGCCGTGATCGCGGGCGCCGAGGCGCTGCTCGGCGACCTGCAGCAAGAGCTGGGCCGCCACGTGGAAAGGAGCGTGTGGCTGCCGAGCGCCGCGCGGCGGCTGCTCGATCGGCTCGGAGAGCAGCTGAGCGCGTTCGCCGGCAAGCCCACGCGAAGCCACTTCGAGGCGGCGCGGGCGACCTTCGAGCAGCTGGAGCGGCACCGCGCCTTCGAGGAGGAGCACGAGCGGCGCCGGCTGCGGCGCGCGGAGATGGCGCTGCGGCTGAGCGCCTGGCTCTGTGCCCCCACCCACGACGCCTACGCGGGCGGCCAGAGCTCGTATGCGGACGCCGAAGCCCTGGGCCGCTGGTACACTGAAGACGGCGGCTACGTGGACTGGGCCCGGCGCGCCGCGCGCGGCCCCTCGACGGACGCGTTCGGCCAGGGCGTGCAGGCGGTGGTCGCGTGCGTGGACGAGCTGCGCCGCGCGCTCGACCTGCGCTTCGCCCGCGCCCTCGCCCGCTGGGCGGAGGCGGGCCGACCGCGCGCGGACGTGCTGCCCATCGAGCAAGCCGTGCAGCGCATCGGCGAGCCCTTCCTGACGGAGAACCCCGAGCGGCGGCTGCTGGTGCTGCTGATGGATGGCATGGCCTGGGCGCAGGCCGTGCAGCTGCTCGAAGGGCTGGCGAAGAGCGCCTGGGGGCCGCTGCGCTGGCCGTGGCAAGGCCCGGCGGGCGCGAAGGGCGGCAAGGGGCGCGGCGGCGCAGCGGCGCTGTATCCGCCCGTGGTGGCAGCGCTGCCCACCGTGACCGACGTGAGCCGGGCCGCCTTCTTCGCCGGGGCCCGCGTGCCGAGCGGCAAGGCCACCCGCCCCACCAGCGACGATCCGGACCGCTGGAACGCCAGCCCGCTGGCGAAGCGCTTCGACAACAAGCCCTGCTTGCTGCTGCGCGGCGAGGGCCACAACCCCGACGGCTCCGCCACCAACCTCGCCCTGCAGCGCGTCGCCGACGCTTCGCAGCGCATCGTGGCCGTCGTGATCAATGCCATCGACGCCTCGCTCAAGGGCGACGCCCAAGAGCACAACGAGTGGAGCCCGGCGGACATCCGCAGCCTGCGCGACCTGCTCGACGCCGCAGCCGACGCGGGCCGCTCGGTGCTGCTGGCCAGCGACCACGGCCACGTCCCGGGCGACTGCCTGACGGATACCGTGTCGGCCCCGCACAGCGGCGGCGCCCGCTGGCGGCCCCTGCTGAGCGACCAGGAGGCGATCAACCCCGAGTTCGAGGTGCGCGTCGCCGCCAGCCAGGCGTGGGCGCCCCCCGGGGCCGAGGCCATCGCGCTGCTCGCGGACGACCGGCACCGCTACAACCCCCAGCGCCACGCCGGCGAGCACGGCGGCGCCACCCTGGCCGAGGTGATGGCGCCGTGCGTGCTGCTCGGCGCCGAGCCCAGCGAGAGCCCAGCGCTGGAGGAAGACGCGGGCCGAGCCATTCGCGGCCCCTACGTGCCGGAGTGGTGGCTGTATCAGCTGCCGCCCAAGCCCGCTCGGCGCCTCTCCCGGCGCCCCTCGGGTCGCCCTGCCACCGCCAGCCTGCCCGCGCCCACGCCCCAGCTCGAGCTGCCCCACACGGCGGCGCCTCCGCCCCCGCTCGACGCCCCCGAGGCCGGCCCCCGCTCGGCTCCGGCTCCCTTGCAGCCGCCCGAGCCGCTGGCGGTGCCCACCCGCGCCGCCGGGGCCTCCACGGTCAGCGAGGCCGCCCTGGCCCTCACCGAGGCCCTGCTGGCCAACGCAGCGTTCAAGGCCCAGCTGCCCAGCGGCCCGCGCCGCGACCGCATCCTGCGTGCCCTGCAGTACCTGTGGGACGCGGGCGGAACCACGGCGCCCGCCCGGGGCTTGGCCAGCGCCATCGACCAACCCGTGCACCGCATGGGCGGCTTCGTGGCGCAGCTTCGCCGCGTGGTCAACCTCGACGGCTTCGACGTGGTGCGCTTCGACCACCGCGCCGAGCAGGTCCACTTCAACCGCGACCTACTGGTCCAAACCTTCGGGGTGAAACCGTGAGCTCCCCGAACCAGCCGCCCGCCGCGACGGACAGGAGCCTGTTGCGCCGCCGCCAGATCGTCGACGCCCTGCGCCGGGGCACGGTCCCCCGCCAGGGCCTGGAGCTGTTCGCGGTAGGGCTCGAGCCCTTCGAGCAAGCCATCGACGAAGGGCTGCAGAAGGCCGCCCTCGGCCAGGGCGAGTTCAAGGCCGTGCGCGGCGAGTACGGCACCGGCAAGACGTTCTTCTCCCGCTGGCTGGAGCACCGCGCCCTGCAGGCCGGCTTCGCCTCGGCGGTCGTGCAAATCAACGCCAGCGACACACCCCTGCACAAGATGGAGACCGTCTACCGGCGCGCCATCGAAAACCTGCGCACGCGCGACGCCGCCGAAAATGCCTTCCGCCCCCTGATCGAGGGCTGGTTCTACGACCTCGAGGAGGAAGCGCTGGGCCAGGCCGGCGTGGACGACAGCGACCCGGCCTCGATCACGAAAGCCGTCGGGGAGCTGCTAGAGACCAAGCTGCGCGACGTGAGCGCCACCCAGCCGCAGTTCGCTGCCGCCCTGCGTGCCATCCACGAGGCCCGCGCCCACGCCGACCACCGCACGGCCGACGGCCTGCTCTCGTGGCTGATGGGGCAACCCCACGTGGCCGCCAACGTCAAAGCCAAAGCCGGCCTCAAGGGCGACCTAGACCACTTCGGCGCCATGGGCTTTCTGCGCGGGCTGCTCTCCGTGCTGCGCCAAACGGGCCGCAAGGGCCTGCTACTGGTGCTGGACGAGGTCGAGACCATCCAGCGCGTGCAAAGCAACGTGCGCGAAAAGAGCCTCAACGCCATCCGCCAACTGCTCGACGAGCTCGACGAGAGCCGCTACCCGGGCCTGTACGTGTTGATGACGGGCACGCCGCAGTTCTTCGACGGCCAGCAAGGCGTGCAGCGCGCCCCCGCCCTCGCCCAGCGCCTGCACACCAAGTTCCAGGCAGACCCGCGCTTCGACAACCCGCGCGCCATCCAGATCCGCCTGATGCCGTTTTCGATGGAGAAGCTGCACGCCGTGGGGCGCAACGTGCGCGACATCTACCCCACCGAGCACACGGACCGCGTCGCAGCGCGCGCGGGCGATGGCTTCATCGCTCGCCTGGCCGAAGAGGTCGCCGGCGCCTTCGGCAAGCGGGTGGGCATCGCCCCCCGCATCTTCCTCAAGGTGCTGGTCGACGAGCTCGACCGCATCGACCTGCACGCCGACTACGACCCCAGCGAACACTTCCAGTTCGCCCTCGACCCCGCCGACCTCAGCGCCAGCGAAAAAGCCGCCGCGGGCCTCGAAGCCACCATCGACGACATCGACCTCGGCATCGACATCGAACGGGGCGCCCCCGAGCCCCCGGGCGGCGCAGGCTGACAGCAGGCTCAGCATGGACGCCTTCGACCGGCTCTGCCCCGCCCTGCAGTACCAGATCGCCAACACCCTCAAGTGGCCCGGGCTGCGCCCCGTCCAGGAGCTGAGCGCCCACGCCATCCTCGACGGCCATAACTGCGTCGTGCTCGCCCCCACGGCGGGCGGCAAGACGGAAGCCTCCTTCTTCCCCATCCTCTCGCGCATGGACACGGAGGACTGGCGCCCCGTCAGCGTGCTCTACCTCTCGCCGATCCGCGCCCTGCTCAACAACCAAGAGCAACGCGTCAGCGGCTACGCCGAAATGCTCGGGCGGCGCGCCTTCAAGTGGCACGGCGACACCGCCCAGAGCCAGCGCAAGCGCTTCCTCGAGGACCCGGCCGACATTCTGCTCACCACGCCCGAGTCCCTCGAAGCCATGCTGATGAGCGCCCGCGTCCCCGCCCGCGCGCTCTTCGCGGGCCTGCAGGCAGTGATCATCGACGAAGTCCACGCCTTCGCCGACGACGACCGCGGCGCCCACCTCAGCGCCGTGCTCGAGCGCCTGATGCGCTTCTGCAGCCGCGACGTGCAGCGCATCGGCCTGTCCGCCACCGTCGGCAACCCCGAAGAGATCCTCACCTGGCTGCACGGCAACTCCCAGCGCCAGCGCTCCGTCGTCCAGCCCCCCATCCCGCCCTCCAACCCCGACGTGCGCCTCGACTTCGTCCAGACCACCGAAAACGCCGCCCACGTCATCACCCGCCTCCACAAAGGCGAAAAACGCCTCGTCTTCGCCGACTCCCGCCGCGAAGTCGAACAAGTCGGCAACTACCTGCTCGACCACGGCCTGCAAGCCTTCGTCGCCCACGGCTCCCTCTCCGCAGCCCAGCGCCGCGAATCCGAGCAAGCCTTCGAACAGGGCTCCGACTGCGTCATCGTCGCCACCAGCGCCCTCGAGCTCGGCATCGACGTAGGCGACCTCGACCGCGTCCTGCAGATCGACAGCCCCCCCTCCGTCGCCAGCTTCCTCCAGCGCATGGGCCGCACCGGGCGCCGCGCCAGCACCCGCCCCAACTGCCTCTTCCTCGCCACCAAAGAAGAGCGCCTCCTACAGGCCGCCGCCATCCTCCAACTCCGCGCCCAGGGCTACGTCGAGCCCGTCCGCCCCCGCTACCGCGCCGCCCACATCCTCGCCCACCAAATCCTCGCCCTCGCCGTACAAACCGGCGGCGTCCCCTCCGCCGACTGGTGGGCATGGGTCGAAGGCGCCTCCGCCTTCCGCGACCTCACCCCCGACCAACGCCAAGCCCTCGTCCGCCACATGCTCGCCGAAGACATCCTCGTCGACCACGACGGCAAGTACTGGCTCGGCACCCAAGGCGAACGCCTCTACGGCCGCATGCACTTCAGCGAGCTCTACGCCGTCTTCAGCGTCCCCCGCGTCATCACCGTCACCCACCACCAAACCGAAATCGGCAACGTCGGCGCCGACTTCCTCGAAGCCCTCGACGCCGGCAACCAAGGCCCCCCCTCCTTCATGCTCGGCGGCCGCGCCTGGCAGGTACAACACATCGACTGGGAAAAAGGCGCCTGCGTCGTCCTCCCCGCCCCCACCGGCAAAGCCCCCCGCTGGCAAGGCACCCCCCAATTCCTCCACTACGACCTCTGCCAAGCCATGCGCGCCCTCCTCCTCAGCGAAGAAACCCGCCCCGAATGGACCGAGCGAGCCAAGCTCGCCATGCAAACCCTCCGCGCCGAACACACCTTCCTCCACGACCACCCCTCCCCCATCACCCACGACAACCAAGACCTCATCTGGTGGACCTTCGCCGGCGGCCGCGCCAACAACCTCCTCGCCAAACTCATCGAACAAGAGCTCGGCGGCAAGTGCACCGTCCGCAACACCAGCATCACCTGCAAAGAGGCGGCGGGCGAAAGCGAGGCTGCGCTCAAGGCCGTGCTGCGGGGGTTGGCGAAGGAGGGAAGGCCGAATCGAGAGGATGCGCGTCGGCACGCTCAGAGCGCGGCGCGAGCGCGGGTGAGCAAGTTCGAGCCTTGTTTGCCGGAGGGGCTGCTGTGCGATTTGTTGGCGGAGACGGTGGTGGATGAGGTGGGGGCGCGGGCGGCGGTTCACGCGCTCCGCCGAGTCGCGACCGAGCCCAATCTCGAAGCCGTGCAGAGTCCCGAAGCGAGTGACCCGCAAGAGACCCAGGAGAGAATGTGAGCTACAAACCCCGCACGCTTTTTCGGCTGATCCAGGAAGTAAACTCGGAGCTCTTCCTACCCCACATTCAGCGCCCCTTCGTATGGGACAAGGATCAGATCCGACGGCTTTTCGACAGCCTGATGCGCAACTATCCCATCCAGACCTCCTGTTCTGGCGGACGAAGGACGAGATCATGGCGCGCCGCTTCATGCCCTGCATCTCGAGTGGGACCCCGACCTGCACGAGTATTACGACAAGACGAAGAGCGACCAGGGCGTCGAAAAGGTGTTCGTGCTCGACGGGCAGCAGCGGCTGCAGTCGCTGTTCGCGATCTTCTCCGGCGCAGTCAAGGCCAACGATGGGAAACAAGAGCAGGAAGCCTACCTGGACCTGACGAACGGGGGCGCGCCCCCTGAGGAAGGGCTAGCTTTTCGGCTAGATTTCAGCGCCACCTGCCTACCTCTGCCGCACTACCGAGTTCGCGACCTTCTGGGCAAGGATGCGCAGCGAAATCCATTCGACCTCGCCGACCACCTGAACCAGCAACTCGACAAGGTGCGCGAGGAGGACCCGGAGACACGAAGCGCTCGCCATCGCATGGTGCACAAGAACGTTGCGCAACTCGTCTCTCTCCTTCGAGAGGAAAAGCACTTCTGGGTCGAAGAGGTGGACGGTGTCGTCAACGAATACCCGTACAGCAAGATTCTCGACATCTTCGTGCGGGTCAACTCGGGCGGAACCAAGCTCAACGCTTCGGACTTGATGTTCGCGGCCATGAAAGAGGGGTGGGCGGAAGTGGAGCAGAACGTCGAGGACGTTGCGAGCATGCTCCAGGGCGACCGACTGTCCTTCGACAAGAGCTTCTGCTTGAAGTGCCTCGTAACCGCCAACGGAAAAGGGGCCGAGCTCTCCCCCGAAAAGTTCACCGCCGCCAGCGGAAGTGAGCTACTCGAAGCGATTCGAAAGAACTGGGACCGTGCGGAGCAGACGTTCCAAGAGCTTCGCGACTTCATCGAGCACTACCTCAAGCTCTACGCGGACAAGGCAATTCGCAGCTACGGCAGCTTCGTCCCTCTGTTCAGCTACATGTACCACAACCCGAGGCCCACCGAAGCTAGCCGCGTGGCGATGCGAGGCTACTACTACAAGTCACAGCTATTCACCTGGTACGGGTCTCAGACGGACAACCTGTTCAACACCCTGCACCTACGCGTGGGCAAGCCCCTCGCCGGGGATTTTTACGCTGAACGAGATCAAGGACTACTTCGCCAAGTCACGCTCAGCCGAGGTCGTGCTCAAGGAAGATCACCTGCACAACATGAGGCTCCGCTTCATCGTGCTGAACCTGATCTACGCCGAAAAGCACGGCACGAGCCCCTTCGATGTTCGCTTCAAGGACAATGAACCGCACGTGGACCACATCTACCCGCAAAGCGCACTCAGAACGAAGCTCGGCATGTCAACGGCGGACATCAACCACATCGGAAACTACCGCTTCGTCGGCGCTACCGACAACATTCGCAAACGCGCCGAGCTTCCGGATCGATACTTCAGCCGACTGAAGACCGCAGAGGTCGACGTGGGCCCTCACCTGTTGGTCCCCCGCTACACCGAATCGCCGTCCGAGCTCGAGTTCAGCAAGGACGCATACCTCGAGTTCCGCGACAGCCGCCTGAAAGCGATCTTCGAGATCGCCAATCGCGTCGTCAACCCGGAGCTCGCCTAGGCAGAGGGGAGCTGGCCCTGGTGAGCGCTCCAGGGCCAGCGCCAGACGCGACGCTCGGGTCAATGAACCCATGAACGTCGCGTCCCAGGTGTTGTCGAACATCAACCCCCCGCGGAACCTCGAGCAACCCGGATCGAGTCCCGCGGGTTTGGGCGCAGGGCGCCACCTGCCCCGTCTTCGGCGACACGGTTCGGCTGTCGGCCAGTCACGAGGACGGTCGAAAAAACGACAGCAGCGAGCGGAGCTCGGCGAGAGTTTTCCACGCAACTCCGGCGCGTATTGTCCGACGCATTGGCATGGCATCCGCACCCGACGTGACGAACACCTTCACCGAACAGACCGACAAGGACACCCCAAGCTGCGCTGCCGCGGAACCAAGCGGGTGGCGAGCAAGACTGGGCAATGTCCTCCGAAGAAGTAGAGCCCAATCAGCGGGCTATCCGCGGCCTAGTGACGAAATGGATCGGGCCGTTGCCGCGCTGAGGAGTGGGAAAGCTCGGCGCAGGTGGGCCAATTCTCGGCTACCTCGAGGACTGAGACGCTTGATAGCGTTGGGTTTGACGACCATGGGCCTGGCCTGGGCTCTCAAGGTGGCGGCACAGGCGACGGAGTCCGCCCCTCTTTGGCTTGCAGCGGCCGTCTCTACACTGCTGGCCGTCATGCTTGGTCTGGCAATTACGGCTCCAGGGCTGTGGCTCTTCGCGCAACCAGAAAAACTCGCTCGAACCGGCTTGGCCGGGGGTGCGCGTCTCCGAGTTGCCGTGGTGCACGAATTGGCCCGCTGCGTCAGTTCGATTGCGCTGAAAACCCTGGCGGCGGAGTTCGAGGCGAGAGCCCGCATACTGGAAAAGATGCCCCCGGGCTTGATCATACTGGTGGCCCTGCTGCAAGCCGCTGCTCGACATCCGCAGCTCGAAGCAACCATCCAAGGTCTTTCACCGGATTGGCTCCACCTGCTCAGCGGAGGCCTAGGTGTGTACGCGATGCTGCTGACGCGGAACGCGGTCCACCCCCTCAAGGAAGACTTGGCGCTCCTGAAGATCGCTGCAGAGGAGAGCGCTCGAAGCAGACGCGCGAGCGGCCCGGGTCAGGTCTAGCGGGCCATCAGAGCCGTTCAATTCCTCTGGTGGCCAGCTATCTCGGGGACACTCACCGGGCACCCCGCTCCACGTGCTAGATGTCATGCCAACCCTGCGGCGGTCAAGGAGCGCGAGCTTGGGCTCAGTGTGCTGCGGCTGAGGTTCGGAGCCGCAGCCGAACCGTGTCTCCTCGCCGCTCTGCCACCAGGATGAAAGGCGGCTGCACCGACGGAGTCGATTCCTCGATGGCCTGAATGCTTCGAAGAACGACGGCTGGATCGATGTGCCCGGGGCGCAAATAGATGATCCCCGAATGGCCCTGTCCCGCCCTCACCGCGAGCTGCCCGAAATCGGCGTCATGAGTCAATACGACGCGGGTGAGAGCCTGCGCCCGGGACAATATCTCGGCGTCAGGATGACCCGCGAGGTCGAGATCCCCTACGGTGACGATGTCCTTGCCCTGCTCCCGCAACGCCTGAACGACTCGAGGGTGGATGTTCTCGTCGGCGAGGAGCGGAAGCTGAAGCGGCTTCACGCCGGAACTTTCACATCCCAGAGCACTTCGTGTTTCATTGCTCGTGCCGCATACCCTACCGCTGCCCGAACGGCCTCGACCGACAGCTGAGGATAAGCCTCCACGATGCTGGCCTCTGTCCCCCCGCTCGCAATCAGCTCGAGAATGAATTCAACACTGATGCGCGTTTCCGAGATACACGGCTTTCCGCCTAGTACCGCCGGGTCCGTCGAGATGAGGGACGTTTCTGCGCTCACGTGAGAAGCCTACCACGCTTGAACCGACGCGAGAGCCAGAACTCGCCTTTCCCGGGACGCCCAAGCGTTGGGCGGCCCCCAGATCGCCGGGCAGCCGGAACCTCCAAACCCAGGGAGCCGTCCGTTGGAACTGTAATCTCACGTACGAGGGGCGTATGCGTTGCGTCCCGCCCGGGCCCACCCGGACGGCAGCTCTCCGGTGACCCCACGTGCGGCCCCGTACATGGCAGCGAAAGCGCCTGACGATCCGTGGGAGCGGAGCTCGGCAGGGCGATGGCGCGCCGAGCGGAGGTATTGGCCCTGGGGGCTGCGCGCGCCACGTATCCCACGCGTGGTGCGTATCGAACGGGCCCAACCTGCCCATGACCTGTGAGCCTGTTCCCTTCGGGCGATGGCCCCAGCGTCCCGGAAAGCGGTGTCACGTGCAAGACTTGCTCGTTCGATACGCCCGTAGGCGCTTGTTTTTGCCCCGCGTGCGGCTCTCCCCTGGAGCGAGTCCCTGCCTAGGATCCGCCCAAACATGAAGCGAGTGAACGGTCGCTCGCCGGACTGCTCAGTTCAGCCGCGACCCGACCTTCCCGGCGCCACGCCGTCGCCCCCTCGGACCGCGAGGGTGGCGCAGAGAAGACAGGGGCGACTAGTCGCCCCTTCCGCCGCCTTGGATTGGGACCACTCTGCGGGGCGCACCCAGTCGTTCAGGACACTTTTTGCCTCGCGCCGTGCCTGCACAGCATGCGCATCAGCAAGGGCAGGCCGAGCCGCTCCTCCAGCCCGCGCAGGCTGTGGCTGAGAGACGACTGCGACACGCCTGGCTTGGCCTGCTTGGTCGCGGCGCGGGTGAAGGAGCGCTTCTGTGCCACCACCACAAAGCTCACCAAGTGACTGACGGTGTCGCGGCGCACGGCAGCAATCCTAACCGCGCAGCCAACGCTTGCCCAGTTGCCGATCCAGCCATTGTTGAACGCACCGCATGAGTCCGTGCGCCAAGGTTGAGCACCTACCCCGTGCGCATGAAAGGCTCAGCTCTCGTCAGCTCCCGTTGGTCGTCAGGTGAGACACTTCTCGAGGACCGCGCGTTCGTCTAGCGTTAGAGGGCGCGCTTCCATCGGTGTCGCCACGCCTTGGGCGCGCCGTTCGCACACTCCCAGGAAGCGGTAGCCAGCCCATGAGATCGGCGAGGCCCACACGCGAATCAGCTCCGCGACCCT
Source organism: Polyangiaceae bacterium (assembly GCA_050299315.1). Classification (GTDB taxonomy): domain Bacteria; phylum Myxococcota_A; class Polyangia; order Polyangiales; family Polyangiaceae; genus SZUA-265. The sequence goes on along the minus strand of JBNKVS010000087.1, from coordinate 44,162 downwards.
TTCGGGGGGCACTTGGCCATTCGTCGAAACCGGGCCAAGGGTAACCGCGACGCTGGCGTCGGCACGCTGGTCACCGATGCCGAGCTCGCACGCGAGCTCTCGAAGCTGTCGTGCGGGGGCATCGGACTCCAGGATGCGCCGCGTCTGAGCGAGTCCCTCGGCTCGCCACCAGCGCATCGCATCGGCCAACGCCGCGGGCGAGCTACGGCCCTGAGACATCGCTCGGCGATATGCGCGGACGAGCAGCGCCGTGACGAGGTCCGGCACGTCCCAGAACGTGCCGATGGTGCTACGCACGCCCAGTTGGTGAAAGATGACGTCGAGCCCGAACGCCTCGTCGACCCACGGCGTGAGCGGATCATACGAGATGTTCACGCCCGAACGGCATGCCCAAAGCTCCACACGCTCCATGCCGTGCCAGGTGTCAGCATGTTCGGCCGGGTTGAAGTCTCCGTCTGCAAGTTTGATGGCTCCTGCCGGGGCGTCCTCGCCGTAGTGGCCATGGGCGAAGAATGCCAAGACATCCGCGGCTGCGGCTCGTGAACAAACGGCCTCCTTCGTTGCCGCCGCCTTGCACGAGCGTGACTCATTGTCGTGAAGCCGCGCGAAGGCCAACTCATGGAAGTGCGTCGGAGCCGCGGCCGGCGCCGAGCCCGGCAACACCACGAGCGTTCCCCCACGCAATCTCATCGGGGCCTGCCGCATCAGCAACGGCGTGAGGTTGGGCAAATATGAGATCGCGTCCGCCGCGTCGAGCAACGTGGCTCCCGGCGGACCACTCGCGGCCCATGGGATGAGTGAAGCAACCAGCGACGGCAGCAGGATGACGTGCGCTGCGCGACGCGGCAGTACGCGCTTCAAGTCGACTTCGGCCAGGAAGCCTTCAAGAGTTGCTCGAGCGCGCTCCAGTTCGGGTATCTGACGCGTAGGCGAGTCGCGCGTGAGTGCGAACGCGGCCTCGATGATGCCAGCGCGAAGGGGGAATCTCTCAGACTTGCCAGTCGTCTCTCCCGCCTCGTCCTTCCAAACCGCAACCGCGAGAAGGTCCTCTGAGGTTGCGCTGAGCCGAAGCAGCACGATATCGAGAAATTCTTTGAAGAGCGCGTCGAGCGAAGCTTCGGTTGCGGCTCCACACCATGCGTGCGTCGTCTTCGCGGAGGCCGGATCCCGCTTGGCCATCTCGGCTTCCGCAGCAGCCGCACAACGCTCCAACATCCTGCTCTGCTCCCGCAAGACCTCACACGGAGTGACACTCGAGAGCGCTCGTTTGACAACCTTGTCGAGTCGTTGGGCGGAGCCCTCCCACTCGAAGTCGACGGCGGGTGAATTCTTCGCTTCCTCCGGCAGGGCCGAGAGGATTTGGTGAAGAGCCTCGTGGTGCTCGACCGACGCGATGCCCGCAATGCGCATCGCGACGTCGTCCAGCAGCGCGGACAAGTGGCTGGCTTGCTCGCGCAACTCCTGGAGCGCACGAAGAAGTGGAGTCGTCGGCGCCCACGCGTAGCGGGTAATGCTGTCGAAGTATCGCATCCCACCCGCGCTCTCGAGGGCCAGAAAGGCCTGGACCGGACGGTTCGCAGCGACGAGCAGCTCGGCGGCCAGCCGCGCGAAGCGTTGTGCCCGCGCGGCGCAGTGATCTGCATCAGCGTCGGACTTGGCGTTGCGCCGCTGCTCGAGCGCGGCGCCTACTCCGCGTCGAGCCATGACGAGCGCGCCATCAGCTTCACCCTCTTTGGCGAGCGCCATCGCGAAATGCAGTTGCGGCTCTGTCTGAAGGTGATCAACGTCAATGCGATCGAGGTAGCTCCTTGCGCGCTCTGCTCGCGCCCCTTTGATGCGCCGAGCGATCCTGTAGCCCACCAGGTTGGCGGTTGCCGTGGTCTCCGCGTCGTCTCCAGCGGCTATCAAATCGATGATATCGAGCGCACGGACGAGGTCCGTTCGACGACCACGATCCTCGAGAGCGAAGACCAGATTCATGCGGAGGCGCGCGAGCTCGAGCCCGCCAATCCTCTGGGCCACACGAATGCTCTCCTGATGCGCGTGGATGGCTTCGTCGCCCCTGCCTGCCTGCCGGAGAGCGTTCCCCAGGTTTGTCAGTGCATTCGTGAGCAAGTCGATGGTCACGATTCCGTGATCTCTAGCGAGCTTGACGGCGCTCTGCAGGTGCTGCAGGGCCTCCGCGCGTCTCGTCTCCTCGCCGGGGAGTTCGAGTGCGATGGCGCGCAGCACCTGTCCAAGGCCGTCCAGCGACAAGATGTGACGGCGAACATCTGCTCGTCGCAACGGCGAGGTCTCTGCGCGGCGAAACAGGCGCTCCGCCTCCAGCAGGTTCTGAGAACGCACGCCGGTGCGCAAGTCCTTGGTCGACATCGCAAGGTCGAACCAAGACGCAGCAGCTGCAGCCCCCTCGTCATCGGCGCGGTGCGTCGCGGCTGCCCGAACAAAGAACTCGTGAGCGAGTTCGCGGTAGTCGCGACTCACGAGGTAGTGGCCATCGCCTCGAAGGGCGTCGCTTCGGCGTCCCTCGGGCGTCGAGCGAATCTGATCTTCATACCACTCGCTGGCTTCGAGTGCGGCCATCGCGCGATTGCCGTCGACGGAGCCGAACGACAGGTTGGTGACACGCCTCCTCGGCTTCGCATTCTTCATCGAAGCAGCCCTCCCCTACCTCAGGATGCACTTGATCCCTCGTCATCGACCTGAACGAGGAGAACACCCGCAGCGCGCGCACCGTTGGCCACCGCTGCGTCGGCGCTCTTGGCAGACGTCGACTCCGTTACGGTGATGAGCACCGGCGACTCCCCCGCCTCGAGTTGCCATGCTGATTCCGTGAGTGGCGCCGACCCGGCGGAGGTCCGATACCAGAGTTGACACGCGGGTGGCACACGCAGCTTTACGGTAGTCTTCAAGGGAATATCGAAGCGTCGAACCTCACCCCAAACCAATTCAACCGATGGCTCCCTCGGCTTTCCGAGATTGGCCGCAAAGTCCACGTGAGTGCCCCCGGCAGGCCCTTGGGAGGCCGTCACCCCAGTGGCTACGGCGTGTACGACATCTCCGGTCGAGCCTTGAACCTGGTGCCAGGCATCCTCGAGCCAGGTCAATCGAGCCGCAAGCGGCTCAATCAAGTCAGTCGCTTCGCCTACTGCGGGAAGCGCCTCGGCCAGAACATACGCCGGTGCCGCCTCGACCGCGCGCCAAACCGCTCCGACGACCGCGTCATCGCGCAGCGTCGCCAAGCGCATCTCGGCGAACGAGCCGAGCGCGAGGACGCGCTCGGGGCACAGTGCCACGAGGCCCGCAACGCGGCGTGCCAGTTCGAGGGCCACTGTCTCATTGCCATTCAGTTGGAGCAGGCCAACAGCATCGTCGACATCGAGCAACCCGTCGAGCAGTGGCCCCCCAGCATCCTCGTCCACGTCAAGTCCCTCGTCCACGCGGTCGAGGAGGCCCTGCACGTCGGGCCTCTCGGCGGTCGCCAAGAACTCAGGCAACCGCTGCAACACATCTGCCGGTGGCACGGGGCCGTTCGGGCTCCCGACAAGACGCGCGATGAGGGCCACGGCGCGCCAGGCGTCGGACGGGTCAGGCGCCGTACTTCCGCCAAGCTCGACGAGCTCGTCGTACGCCTTCTGTAACCACGCCACTGGGTCCATCAGCTGCCTCTCTCCGGGTAGGACGACTTGTCTCTCAACCTTCGCACGGCAGCCTTGAAGAAATCCTCCGTTCGCCGGGAGCTGGCGTGCGGCGGTAGAACCCGGTAGGCCGTCCTCACTTTCGGCGCCTGCATCTTGCGTTCACCAACGATGACGTAGACCCCGCGACTGTCGACGAACGCCCAGCCGGGCCCGGGCCCGTTGCTCTCGAGCTGTCCGAAACGTCCGGCGGCCTCAGCATCGCATAGCGCTTCCCGGTACGCAGGAGCGTACAGTCGGTCATGATCTGAGAGGACGCATCGACGGTACGCATCTGGAACAGCGGACCAGTCCGGGCCCTTCGACGGGAAGAACGTCGGCGATTCCGCGCCGAGCGCCTTGCCGCGAGACTCCGCCAGCTCAGGAACGACCTGCTCCCAGTGTTCCGCCGGACGGTAGAGGTGCTTGACCACGTGCGCGAACTGCTCGCGCTCGCCCTCCATGGAACGAATGTCCGTGACGGACCACGCGCGCGTCATCGGTCCACCCCCAACCTCTTGCGGATCGAAGCAATCGCGCGCCTATACACCTTGTCGAAGCTGTTGAGGCGCTGGTAGCGCGCCGCGTTGGTCTCGGGAGCTCTTGGGGGATAAAGCAGTTTGCTCGCCTCATCGCGATCCATCGCAGTCCTAGGTCGGGTTGGAGGTGGCGGAGGGAGGCTCGCCGCCAGCGCGGCCCAGTCAGAGTCGGCGATGCGGTCCGGGTGCGTCGTCAGCAGCACCGCGAGTCGGCCCTTGCCCTCCAGCTCGGCGGCGACCTCGACGGCTCGCTTTGCGTCCATCCGCACTTCGACGGCTTCCGCCCCTGGGCGCTCAACTGCTTGGCGGAAGTGGCCAACGACTTCGGGGCTCGGCGTCGCGCGCCGCCCCCACTTCCGGAGCTCCGTGCGGAGGTCATTCTGCCACGCCTTCAGCGCGAGGCCGACTGGGGATGTGGCGTCACGAAGCTTGCCGCGGTCAGGCGCGAGGAGCTTCGCCAATACCTCCTGGCGGACCTCGTCGACTGCGCCGTTGCCCAGCGCTTTGACCACCTCGCGGGGCGGCCTCAGACGTCGCCTCAGGTCTTCGTAGGCGCGACGGTGGGCCCGTTCGTCCCCGGACCGAAACCAGCGCGCGAGGTCCTCTTTGAGGGCAGTGTCATTCCCCATCGGCCGCTTGTCCGGAACGCGACATTGCGGACCAGTATGGCACAGGACAGCGCTCCTCGGCGTGTCCGAACTTGACGGCCTCCGTCGTCTTGAGGGGCGAAGCCCAGCTTCTCCGCCACAGGACCCCCTATGTTTCCACGTTCAATCAACTTCCATCTGCTCCGCCCCTGCAACGCCCGCTGCCGCTACTGCTTCGCCAGGTTCCCCGAGACGCCGACGCGCCTCTCCGGGACTGAAGCCATCGCGGTCATGCGACACGTTCGCGAGGCCGGGGGCGAGAAGATCAATTTCGTTGGGGGCGAGCCGACTTTGCACCCCGAGATAGAGCGCCTCATCGTTGCCGCCAAGGAGTTGGGCTTCACCACCAGCATCGTCAGCAACGGTGCCCGCCTCACCCAACTCCTCTCGTCGCCCGGTGGCGCCTTGCTCGACTGGGTAGGGCTCTCGGTGGACTCCACCACGGACGAAGGCAACGCGCTCGTCGGTCGCGGCCGGCCCGGCTATGTCGCTCAGGTGCTCGCGCACGCAGAGCAGGCGCGCGCCAATGGCGCGGCGGTCAAGCTCAACACCGTCGTCACGCGCCTCAACGCGACCGAGGACCTGAGCGACCTCGTGCTCAGGATCGCACCGGAGCGCTGGAAGGTGTTTCAGGTGCTTCGTGTCAGGGGCCAGAACGAAGACACCATCAGCGACCTGATGGTCGACGCAGCCGCGTTCCGGGCATTCGTCGCTCGACACGCCGGGCTCGCTGATGCCGACATCCCCGTCATCGCGGAAGACAACGACTCCATGACGGACTCGTATGCGATGATCGACCCCCTAGGCCGCTTCTTCGGCAACACCGGCGGGATCCACCGTATCGGGCCTCCGATCCTCGAGGTCGGCGCGAGGGAGTCGCTCGCATCCGTCGGCTTTGACAGCGAGAAACTCGTAGAGCGCGGCGGCGAGTATGAGTGGAGCGCAAGCGCACAGCATCGTCGTCTGCCCGTCGCAGACGGTGACACGACAAAACCCCTCGTGGTTGCGATCGAAGGGCTCGATGGCACGGGGAAGTCGACTACGGTCAAGCTGCTCGCCAAAGAGCTCGCTGCGGCGGTCGTGAACAACCCGCCGGATGGGCTGATCGCCGATCGAGCTCGCGCAGATCGCCTCGCTCCCGACAAGCGGCGCGCGTGGTACCTCGAGGCAAACCGCATCGCGATGGAGGAGGCGCGCTCGCACGCAGCCAACGGGCCCGCTGTCGTGCTGGACAGGTCAGTCGCGAGTACCCTCGCGTTCCGCGCGGCTGAGCGCGGAGAAGTCGCGTCTCTGAGCGACGTGCCATCGAGACAGCTCTTGCCCGATGTCATCGTCTTTCTGCAACTCTCGGAGCGGGAGCGTCTTCGGCGCCATCAGGGCCGGAGCGAGCCGAAAACCGGCGAGGAGCGCCGCCTCGCTGGTGACCGCGCGTTTCGGCGACGAGTCCTCGTCGGCTACCAGCGCCTCTGCACACACGTTGTGTCAGCGGCGCCAGAGCCTGCTCGGGTCGTCGGCGAGATCTTGAAGGTGCTCGCCAGAGCACGTGGCGAGCGATGACATTCCCGTGCGTAGCTCGGCGTGGTGTGCGCCTCGAGCATCGCCGTGCACTTCCGATCTGGGGCCTTTGCCAGGGGGCCACCAGTAGCCGGAGCTTGCGGCAAACGCGAAACATTCGAAACACAGCCTGCTACCCTTCTCTGCTGCGGGGCACACACCAGCATGATCCGCGCGCCCTGGCGCGTCTGCAGCTCCTGCATCACCACTCCGGCCTCGATCGTCTTGCCGAGTCCGACATCGTCGGCGATGAAAGGGTTGCAGCGCGGCAGCTCCAGAAAACTCCCTACGCTCCAGCCGGCTCGCGTCGTGCCAAGGCGATCACTCGAGCACCGGGCGCGCGCTCGCAAGTCTCCCGCCGCGCCTGCAACTCCTCCGCAATCCGCAGAACAACATCCCACCGCCCAGCGTCCGTCGCACCCCGCAGCGCATACGCCAGCGCCTCGTCGACAGCGTCCCTCGCCTGCACACCGCCCCGTGCCGAACCCGCCCCGCCATGCGCCCCCATGTCGCCCCGCGCACCCCCACCCCGGATTCCCTCGCTCCGTGCGCCCTCAAGGCCCTCCGACCGGTCTTTAGGTTCCGGCGGGGCAACCCGTGAAGGTTCAAGTCCTTTCTCGCGCACAGATAGAGAATTGTTGGTGATTTCCCCGGGGCCGAAATTCGGCCCACCGCCAGAATGGAACACCCCCGGGCACACCCCCGGGTGTGCCGTTCGCAAGCTCCGGCAGGCACTGATCGAGCGGAAGCAGGTCGCCCAGGCCGAGCTCGGCGGCCGTGCGAGCGGCGCGGCGGTACGTGTTGACCATCTGGCTGGAGCGGTGGCCGGTGCGGTCGCAGATCCATGCCTCGGTGCGATCCATGGCGAGGCTCACGGTGATGAACGTTGCGCGCAGATCATGGATGCGAATCGGTCGGCGGTGCTCGTTGCGCTCGAACAGCGCGGGGCGCGTGATGCCGGCAACCTCGAGGTGATCGCGAAACAGCTGTGCCGAGTTGCGCGCGCTGCCGCGCACTTTGACGAAGACGGGATCGTCCGGGCTCTTGCCCGTCGAGAGAACACGCAGCGTGCGTGCTACCCCTTCGGACAGCGCCCACGCGCGGGGCGTGTCCGTCTTGTTCGCGTCGAGGCGCAACACGCCGTGCTCCAGATCCACGTGCCGCCAGAGCAAGCCCTCAGCTTCTCCGAGGCGGAGCCCCTCACGAGCGAGCACCCCGTAGAGCAGCCGTGCGTCGAACGGCACAGCCTGGCAAGCGAGGAGCTGACGATCTTCGCTCGGCCTCAGGTAGTCGAACGCTGGGCGCTTGCCCGGGCGCGGGAGAAAGCCGCGGGGGAGCGGCGAGCGCTCGACGATCTCGCAGGGCCACGCAGCGAGCGAAAGCACGCGAGAGATGAGCTGCGCGTAGTGCCGGCGCGTCGCCGGGAGCCTTCCGTCGGGTATCGCGGCGAGCCCCCGCTTGGCGTGCGCGAGCGTGAACTCGCGCAAAGGCACGTCTCCAATCGCCGGGTAGAGAATCGCGAGGCGCCCGTGGTCGTCTCCGGGTTGCTTCTTCTTCCGCACGTGGTCGGGGTACTGGCGCGAGAGCTCGCCGCTCGCCCAGCGCTCCGCGAGCTGGCGGAAGGTGACCGAGCCGGCGTCCTCCGGGCGGGCCACGCCGCACAGCTCCCGCGCGAACGCCTCCACCTCCTCCATCCCGGCGTCGGTGCTTTGCTCACCTGCCTTGCGCAGCACGAGCGGCGCCTCGGTTGCTTTGCCGCTTTCGACCAGCAACCGCGCCAGGGCACCCATGCGCGCGGCGCGCTCCGAAGCCGCTCGCTTGTCGTCGAGAAGGATTCGGAAGCGCGGATGCTGACGGGCGCCGCAGCGGAGCCGGACGGCCCAGCCCGACTGCAGGCGTTCGATGCTCTCCGCGTGAATCAGCTCGTACACGGCTAGTTCATGTCCTTCGCGAAGAGGGCCGCGGCTTTTTTTAGCAGCGCGTTCTCCGCCTGAAGGTCACGCAATTCGCGCCGTAGGCGCTCGACCTCCTCGCGCTCCTTCTGGCTCTGCTGAGGCCCCGCGGTGAGTTCAGACTCGAAGCGCTCTCGCCAACGATGGAGCATGCTGGGGCTGACTCCCAACTCCTGGGCAACTTCGGCGACGCTCTTGGAGCCGCGTGTCAGCAGGCGCCGAACTGCGTCTTTCTTGAATGAAGTGGGCCGGGATTGTCTTTTCTGCATTGGTGGATCTCCTGGGAGATTACCAAATCGGGGTAAGCTCAGTGGTTCTTGCAACTCAAACGCCGAAACTAGCCCTTGCTGGGACGGTTTGTCTGACCAGGCGGCTCGTTGGCTGCCTCTCTTCAGTCCACCTTGAGCAGCTCGACGTCGAGGAACACGACGTCGATGTCTGCGGCTGGGTTGGAGGATGCGAACTGCCCTCCGCTCAGACGGAGATTCGTGAACTCGCCTCTGATCTCGTAGGAAAATCCATTGCTATCCGCTGCCGTGATCACCGCCGGCCGGGTCGCCCCCGGCAAGGGGGCGATGTAGCTGTTTGCGAACGGAAAAGTGCCCAAGCCTCCCAGCTCGAGTTGCCCCGCGAGCTCCATGCCGAAGGTCCCGCCGTTGTTGGTGAGCAGGAGTTCCACGTTCACGACGGTGTCGTCGTCGCTCGCCGTCCCTTCCCACCGACCTCGCACGTCAAAGCTTGGTTGTGCGGCGAACTGCGTCGTCTCGTTTTCCGCCGAGCCCCCGCCGCCGGCGCTACAGGCCAACGCAAGGCACGCAATCCACACAATGCGCTTCACTGCCACTCTGTCACCTCCCCAACTTCGAGTCGTCTTGTGAAGGACCCTGAGTCGCTCCGAGGCGTTGTCAGAGTCCTGCCAGCAGCTCTACCTCTACCCGGTAGCGTGACACAAGGGGGCCGTGTGCCTTCGGCGAGACCGGTGGTTCGCACTGAGGTGGTGAGAAATGGAAGCTACAAGCCCAGCCCGAAATCCACGCTCACCGGCTCCACCAACGTCGGCGCAAAGAATCGAAACGCCGTCGTCGATCCTGACATCGCCACCCGTTCCCCGCCCTTCACCAGCTCCAGCAACTCCGGCCCCGTCAACGTGAGCCGAGTCACGTTGTCGGACTCGAACAAAGGAACCGAGCCCCATCCGCTTACGGACCCTGCAGCGAGGCTGCCATAGACGGCAACGTCCCGAGCAAAACGTCGGAAAGCGCCCGCGGGTGACGGGACGGTGAGGTCACTGTCGTCGAGTGTCAAAGGCCGCCCTGATGGACCGCGCTTGGATCAGCCAAGCGGATCCGCTGATCGCGAGTGCCAGGCAGAGCACTTTCAGCCTGCACCGGTAGAGGGTCGTGGATCGGCCAAGCGGATCGCAGTGCCGCTTGGTGTTTTTCATGGTGTTGCCTCCGTTGGCTTGCCGCTGTGCCGCTTTCGGCGGCGTTCGGGGGGGTGGGTTTCGAAAGGTGTCGCCGACCAGGCGCAGCACGTGAGCGTCGTGGAGAAGCCGGTCCATCGCCGCGCTGGCCAGGAGTGGATCGCCGAAGAGATGATGGACCTCGTCCGTGTCTCGGTTCGACGTGATGACCATTGCTCCGCGCTCGTACCGCAGTCGAACGATCTCGTAGAGGTCGATGGGTTCGTCGTTCTTCAGAGGCCGCGAACCAGATCGTCGATGATGAGTAGGTCCTCCATCGTGGCCGACGCCCAACTGCCCGCAGCACGTGCGAAGCGCGGTGGTTCGTCTGCCCAAAGCGTTTGCTGAGTCGTGGTCGTCGGCAGCGGCTCCAAGTCGAGGGCTCTCATCAATAGGGTCTTGATGGCCCGGTAGTTTTTGTCAACGCGGCGGTGGACGCCGTCGGCGTGTTGCTCGACGGAGCCACAACGCTCGTCCCCCTACTCCCCGGCGGAGCAGCCGCAGCCATCCGCGCATCGCGAACGGCCAACGCCGCAATCGAGTCGGCTCGGGCAGAAGACACCCTGCTCGACGCCGCCAAGGCCGGAGGCAATGCGTTGGAATCCGCTGCTCACGGAAGGACTATGCTCAGTGCGCCAGGGGGCAGTGAGGTAGCTCGCGAGATTTCCCAGGCACGCTTTCATGCCTCCTGCGCGCAAGCTGCACCGGCACGGCGACCAGATGCGCGCTCGCCGAAGACGCTCAGACACGACTCTCGTGGCTCGGCGGAGAGACCGGAGCAACTCGGGCCTTTCCGTTGGGAACATCGCCCCCACCACTCCCCTTCCATGCCCCACCGAGCACGATCCCGCCCGCAATCGCTGAAGGCGCCCGACACCGCCGAAGCCACGGAGGCCTCGACTGCACCTTCTCGGGCCCCGGAACCCTGCCGGCCCGCGGTGTGGTAGACTTCCCCTCGAACCATGTCGATCCCCGCCCGCCCTCGCGCCACCTACCAAGATGTGCTGGATGCCCCACCGCACCAGGTGGCGGAACTGATCGATGGCACGCTGCACACCCACCCGCGCCCGGCGCTGCCCCATGCACAAGCAGCCAGCGTGCTCGGCGAGGAGCTAGGCCCCCCGTTCAAGCGCGGCCGCGGAGGACCCGGCGGGTGGATCCTCCTATACGAGCCGGAGGTGCATCTGGGGGAGGACGTGCTCGTTCCGGATTTGGCCGGCTGGCGCCGCGAGACGCTGCCGGAGCTGCCCGACGCGCCGTATCTCTCCATCGCGCCGGATTGGCTCGCGGAAGTGCTGTCGCTCTCGACCCGCGGCTACGATCGCGCCGTCAAGCTGCCGATCTACGCAGCGCAGAAGGTCTCGCACGTGTGGCTGGTGGATCCGGAAGCACGGACGCTGGAAGTGCTGCGCCTGGACGGCGAGACGTATCGCCTCGTGGAGACGCACGCGGGCGAGGCGCCCGTGCGGGCCGAACCGTTCGACGCCATCGTGCTCGACTTGGGCGCGCTCTGGCAGCGCTGACGCTGCCAGCAGACCGAGACTGGCCACCGCAAGCGGTCAGTGTTGCCCGTCTGATGCTGGCAGCGACGCCGGGATGGGCTACGACGAGGACGCCGGGGCACCGCCGCCGGACGCCGGTGGGGTGGACGCCGGAGCTATCGACGCCAGCGTCGGGAACCCAGGCACGCACGATGACGCCGGGGTCGACGGGGGCGGGCTCGGCTACGAACCCATGGGCTTCGGCGATCGCTGGTTCTTCGCCGCGGCGGGCGAGGCTTCAGACTTCGCCGCGGTCACGGGCGCCGCGAGCTGGGGGGCGCCCGGCGTGATGCGGCTGTCGGCCACGTTCAGCGGCAGCGGCGAAAGCACGCAAGTGGATTTCACGCCGCCAGGTGGCGCCGATTGGACGGGGCGCGTCATCCGAGCCCGCGTCATGGTCGACCCGGCCTCCAACCGTTGCCGCCGCCGCCAGAAGGGCGCTTCTGCCCAGCGCCGCTCGAGGCCGTAGAGGTGTTGTCGGGTGCGGCGGTACAGCTGATGTTGCTCCCGCACGTGTGTCGAGAAGTCGGGGGTAAGGGGCGCGCCCCTCTTCCACGCCGCGACCCGGGCACCCGCGAGCAAGCCGTGGTGCAAGCCCTTGTAGATCCCTTGGGCCACGATGGGGTCGAAGGTCGAAGCTGCATCGCCAATCGCCATCCACCCATCGCCTTCCAGCTCCCCGAGGATCCCCGGGCGGATCGCTCGGGTCAGGTACCGCGGCTCGCTCGAAGAGAGCGTTTCGCTGGCGCGCCCGACGTGGGTGGTGGCCGCCAGCGCGTCCTCGAATCCGCGAAAGCCGTCCGCCAGCAAGGCTCCCAGGCTTTCCTTCTCGACCACGACCATGTCGACCGCTCGTCGCCGTGGCAACGGGGAATGGTACCACCACCCCGTGGGGGCGGCCTCCAGCAAGATCTGCTGGGAGCCCTGCGGCTCGTGCACTCGCGCCATTCGGAAGACGGCATACAGGCAGTCGTCGACGATTCGGCGCACGCCGAGAGCGCGGGCGAAGTGGGCCGCGGGCCCCGTCGCGTCCACCACGAAGCCCGCCCGGACCTCGCTCTCGGTCTGCGCCCGGCCTTCGCGTAGCCGCAGCGCGTACCCCTTTTCGGGACTCCCACCCCTCGCCACCCGAGAGAAGTGCGTACCCCAGGCGAGCCGGACTCCCAGCCGCTCGGCCCTTCGGCACAGCATCTCGTCGAACTCGCCGCGGCACAACCGGAAGCTGGGGCCGAGCGGGCTCACGATGCAATCGTTGTAGCCCACGCGCGGGCTTCCCCACACCGAGGCGTAGCCCGGGCAGCTCTCGTGCCCACCCCGCCGGAACTCTCCGACGACCCCCAACCGGTGCAGGAGCAGCGTCGTGCCCGGGGGGCAATTCTCCCCGAGGCGCTCCTGCTCCAAGCTGCTGCCATCCACCACCAGCACCGAGGCCTCCGTCTGCAGGCGGATGGCGATGGACGCAGCCAAGCCGGCCGGGCCCGCGCCGAGCACGACTACGTCGTAGCTGGGCGCCAACGTCAATGGTTGGGGCAACCGCGCTTCTTCTTCGGCGGGTTGGCGTTGAAGGGCCAGGAGGGAACGGGGTCGGTCGCATCCCCCGGAGCCGTCAGTTGGCTTTGGACTTCGAGGTAGAGATCCGAAGAGTGTGGCTCATCGCCGTCCACCTGGTTGCCTTGTACGATGATGCCGATCCTGCTCCAGTCCGTCACGGACTGCAGGGGATCCTGAAATGTGGCGGCGGAAGCGGGATTCACGGCGTAGGTGCCGGGCCCACGAATGGACCACTTCTGCTTGGGAAGAACGTTGTTGACCACTTCCTCTGCCACGTACACGGCATCTGGCCTCTGCGATGGCCAAGACCAATAGAGCGTGCTGGTTGCCCCGTTGCTCTGGTTGACGCCATCCGTGTTGATGGCCGTGGCGTGGATGGAGCACGAATTGTAGTCCGTCTGCCAGGGGATCGCCATGAACTTCGAGAGGTCCCCCGGCTGCAACCCCGCCGTCATCTCGTGAAGGGGGATCCATCCCATGGTCAAATAGGGGGTATCCTTCTGCAGGTTCTCGTAGTCCAGCGGGTAGTGCTTGATGCGAAACGGCCCGGCTCCGGTAGACCGCCAATCTCGAAGGTAGATGTCCTTCTCCATGATCGTGTAGCTGACCTCGATGCCGGGCACGTAGCGCCCCCCCAAGCAGTTGGCCAGTGCGGCCACGTCCAGTGCCTCCCCGGGGCCCAGCTTCTGGGCGCCCCCCTTGTCGAACCGCCCTCGGCTCCACTGCTCGAGGAAGAAGTACTGCGTCTTCGTGACGGTCAGGAAGGAAGTGCCGGCGGCCCCGAGCGAAAGGGGCATCAGCGGCGCTCCGAGGTTGGTCTCGTTCGCGTTCGGATTGCGAATGAAGTTGAGCCCGGCCATGATCGTGGCGTTCGGATCGTCCTGCTCGGTAATTGCTTGCACCGCGTCGTGCGCCCGCAGCGCGAGCGGCGGCAGATTCGCCGTCCAACGCTGCAGGTTTGCGGCCACGAACACGGGGTAGATGTCCTGACAGAAGGTTGGGCGGTACTCTGCGTTGAACGTGCCGCCCGCATTCGAGTAGAGGTCGGGCTGAAGCTCCAGCTCCCGAACGAACATGTCGTACACGTCGTCCCACACGGAAACCACGTTGCGGATCTGTGGGGCATACGCTGGGTCCCCGCACACCACCCAGGCGCCGAAAGCATGCTCTACGCTGCCGTCGTCGAACAAGATCGCGACGTTCACGGGGCCATCGGCAGCCGAGTCGAACCATCCGACGTTGTTCAGGTCCCCGGTCATTTGAATCGGTACCCCGTACTCGTCGTACTGGCCCACGGCGTTGCCCGTGCTGGCCAACACGAGAAGCCGGCCCGCCTCGTCGACCCGGAGCTCTCCCAGGGTATCCAGGGGCCCACTGGGTTCGAAAAGCTCGTCGTTGGTGTCTCGTGGAAAGCGAATGGGGTAGTTCGGAAGAGGACTGACGGTTCCGTCTTCTGCTACCCGAGTGGCTTCCGAGCAGCGGTCGAAGTGCACGCATCCTCCCGCGGTGGCGACGATGGATCGAGGGCCGGCGTCGATCATCAGCCGGTTCAGGCGATAAGCGGAGTCGATCGTCCCGTGCACCTCGGGGTTGCGCATCTGTGGGACTTGGCCATCGGCGTACGCCAAGATACCCTTGTTGTTGACCACGTTGTAAGCGGCCGCCTTCTTGTTTGCCAGGTGGCTGGACCACACCAAATCCGTCACCGTGCGCCCATCGGCCAGCTTGGTGCCGATGACGACCTCCGTGCCACCGCCTTCCGGGTAGCGAGCGCTCGTGGCCTTCGGGTAGGCGTAGATCCGGAAGCGGGCCGCTTGCCTCTTGAGGTGGCCGCTCTCATCCCGCAAATCACGGCTGGTGATGGGCTCGCTTTCGGTGCCTCGCCGGATGGGCAGCCCCCCCGTCGTCTTCGTGCCCTCCTGGGGCAGGCCTGCGCTCGTCTCTGGAGACAAGACGTAGTCTTCGCTCGTGCCAAAGCGAGCGAAGTTCACGGTTGGATGCACCCGAAATACGATTCCATTCTTCATCAGCTCGCCCTCCCGCTTTCGTTCCCCTCGGGGTCCGCGTAAATCGGCGTGACCCCGTGCTGCCAACAGTTGCGAATCGCTCCGCCCACGGCCGCCATCCGCGGAAAGAATTGCGCAGGGCTCTCACCGCGAAAGAGCTGCTCGAGAAGCTGCCTCAAGCTCGTGAACTGATCGAGTACAAGGCGGGCGAGGCGGCGGTCCTCCTCCGTGTAGTCGCATGGCTGCTTGGCTGAAAAGGTATCGGGGAGATTCTTTGCGTCGCTCTTGATCTGGCTGAACTTGGCGAAGTGGTCGTCGACCGGGGCCTGGTCATCCGCCGTGTTCTGGAAATACGCGGGCACGATCGGCTTCTTCTTGCATTCGCCTTCGCCCTGATTGGTAATCAAGTCGATCAGAAGCTCTACCTGGCGAAAGCCCAGCGAGCCGTCGTCCGTCACCGTCAGGCTCGGTGTGTTCCGATAGAAGGGGGCGAAGTAGTCGACCTGCCGCACGCCTCCCCGAACGTCACGCTGGCGTGCGAGCGCCAGCCTGCGAAGCGCGCGGTAGAAGGCGCCGATGCTTCCGTACTCCTCGATTCTGCTATGCACCGCGACATTGCGCTGGCTCGCCTCGTAGTTGGGAATCTCCACCAGGCACATAGCGTTGACGTGCTCCAGGTCGAGGGGGCCGATTTCTGCCGTGTAGGGCCTGTATTCGTCGATGACCGAGGGGTCATCCAGGTCGAAGTCGAGGTGGGGGATCTGCTGGCCTTCGTATACGGGAGGCGGCACGATCGGGGAAAGGCCATAGGCGTTTGCAATGTTGGCCGCGCTCTGCAGGTGCAGCATCTCCTGGTTGATGACGGTTCGAATGAGCTGGTAGGCGGCTGCACTGCGATCCTTGATCGAGTACATGGCCGACATGTAGAAGGGAATGGTCCAGAACTCCAGCTCGACCGCTGCCTGCAGGTGCAGGTGCAGGTGATCCAGCTTCCACTCGTGCTCTTCCAGTTTCATCGCGACTTGCCTTCCACGGTTCGTTCCAGCAGGTGCGAAGCGTCAGAGGTGGGCGGCGCGCTTGCCGCCTGCCTGGGCTCCCATTCGAGCACGCTGGCATCCTCCGGTTCTTCCCGTAGGACTCCTCGTTCCGTGAGCTAGGCCGCGGTGAAGTGCTTCGCTTTTCAGACCCGAGGTGCACCCCTGCTGCGCTCGCCGCGCGGCTTCCCAACCTAGGTTCTTCTCCAGGCTGCCCATGCAGCCGAACGCTTCCCCCGCAGAGAACTGTAGGGGAGGCACCCGCTCGTTTCAAGCTTCAGCGCAACCGCGAGTTTCACTTCGGTAGCGCACGGCGGGTGAAAAGCTCGTCCCGCACGCGGCCGCCGAGCGCAGCACCCTCGTCGAAGGTGGCACTCAAGAGCGCGGAACTAGAGGCCTCTACGAGTCGCCTCCGCGGTTGCCTTCCAAGGTCGACGCAGCGCTCGATTCGATCGACGAGCCTACGGACCTTCGTCCACCTCGGAAGACGATGTCAGAAAGCTCGCGCATTCTCTGCCGGGCGAGAGTCGCTGTGGCTGCGCTCCTACTGGCACGTGCGGAGCGAGCGCCACCATTGCTACGATTTGGTAGCGAAGACAAGAGTTTCTCCCTCCGCTTCTCTACCCGTCCCTCTCCCTGTCCCCTCCGACCACCCCTTTCGCGAAACATGCAACCACCGATCAGCTCGGATCCCACTTCCACCGAAATCACCGGGGCCCGAGTAAAAAGACACGAGTGGCACGCCTTCGACGGCCAGGTCGTGAGAAATCCGGGCTGCGCTCGTGGCGTGAAGGAACCAGAATTCTCGCGCGGCGTCTTCAGTGAGGAGCTACCCACGGGTCGCGCCGGCGCTCGCGTCCGCCTGACCGCTAGCTCGCTGAGCGCGGAGGCTGGGGGGAGGCGCTTCGAGATCCCCTACGCGCACTGCCAGGTCGAGCAAAGGGGGGGCGAGCGGTCGCATGAGCTTCTGCTGCCTGCCGGACCGGATCCTGACCATTTTCTGCGACCAGCGAGGGTGTGAGCACAAGCGGTGCCCTCGTGAGCACTCGGTCTCCCAGTCCACCGAGAACGCATGGCCCATCTTGGCCGTGTCGTCTACCGCGGAGGCGCGGTCGAGTCACGGCGGTGGCAGCGGGTAAGGGACGCGCTCCAGTAGCTTCACGGCTAGCGGCGGCTGGCGCGCATCGGGCGAGGACATGCCGTTGAAAACGGCGACGATGTCGGCGGGCGCGCTGGACGGGTGCTCCGCCACGAGCTCCGCCAACGTATTGGCTTCGCCGACCGGGACCACACGAAGCCGAACGAGCGGGATCGCCGAAAGCTCGGATTCTTCCGCTCCACGGAAACTGGAGACCCACTGCTGCAGGACGGGCGCGTGCAGAGCGAAGCGATCGGCGCGCGCGACGGCCAGCAGTTGGTATACGGTCCCGCGAAGCGCCACGAAGGTGAACTCGAAGTGCAGGCGCTCCGTGGCGAGCTGCGCCCGTGCGGCTGGTGCAGAACCCACCGTGGCTTCCGTGGGGCCGCTGGTGTAGGTCACGCCGAACTCGTGGGCGAACTGCCGAGCGGCGGTCATCGCATCCTGGCCCGGCCCCAGAAAGCGAAACTGACCGAGGGCGTCCCCCTCGGGAGAGACGCCCGACGCGGCTCGCCTGGAGGCGATGGTCTTCCAGCCAGCGGGAAACTGCAGAGCGATCCGATGGAGCGGGTGCAAGAACCGGCCCGCCACGAAGGCGCCGTGTGCCGGGTCGTGGCCAACCACGAGGCCGTCGAGCCGCCGGACGAACTGGGCTCGGCGATCCGGGTCGACACGGCGGACCGGCTTCAGCCGTTGGGCGTGCTCTCTCGTGAGGGACACGCGCTCCCGGGTTGCGGGATGCGAATCCAGCCACGACGTTTGCTCGGGCTGCCGCAGCACGGCCTCGAAGCGGGCCAACGAGGCGAGGGTGTTCGTGAGGCCCTCGGGGTCCCAGCCGGCCGCGAACGCGATGTTCTGCCCCACGCGGTCCGCCTCGTGCTCTTGACTTCGCCCGTAGGGAGCCAAGAAAACCGCGTTGAGCCCCCCTCCCACGTCGGAGACCATGCTCCCGGCGCGGCTGCTCACGACGCCGACCACGGCCGAGGCCAACCCCGTCAGGGTTTGCAGGGGCGCGGCCCGCGAGTAGCGCTGATTGGCGTGACGGGCGGCCACGTGGGCGATCTCGTGACTGAGGATCCCCGCGAGCTCGTCTTCGCCGTTGAGCAAGGCGAGCAGGCCTCGCGAAATGTACACGTGCCCGTCGGGCAGGGCAAAGGCGTTGGGCGATGCCACGTCGACGATATCGAACCGATGCCGCATCCCCTCCCGCGGGGAGTGCTGGGCCAGGCGCATGCCCACTGCCTGCACGTAGGGGGTCAGGGCGGGGTCGAGCAACAAGCCCGCCCGCTCCTCGATCTGGGCCGCGGCCTCTTGCCCAATCTGCTGCTCCTGCTCGGCGCTGAGCAGGACCAACTCTCGACGACCCGTCACGGGGTTGCGCAGGCACGCCGCGGAGGCGAGCATGCAGAAGGCGACAAGAAACACGCGTCGGCTGCCCGCGCCGAGCCGCGGCGTGGCGGCGCGTACTTCGAGCTCGATGGTCATGCGGTGAGCATGCCCGCTGCAGGGATCCGAAGTCACTCCTGCCGTACAGCCACGGCGAAGCTAGAAATGGGGTTGACACGCCCGTGCTTCGTCTAGCTCGGCTCTTTGGTCAGTCGAAGTGGGGCGTGCGTCGAGCTGCTTCTACGAGGACCGGCGCTGGAGGCTTCGTTGCCCGAGCGGACTCGGCACTCTCTGCTCTTTCGCCGAACGCGCTGACCAAGCCCTGAGGGAACGTTGCACCGAACGGAACGAGTCGACGTTCGCGGCCGCTGCTTCTGCCTTCGATGGGAGGCCGGGCTCTGACTGCCAGCAGCACCACCGCCTCCAGGTACGCTCGACGGCCCAAAAATCGCAGCGACGGCGGCAGGGCGCGCTTCCGGCACCCCTCTCGCCCGCAGCCCAACGAGTGCCGCATCGAAAATGCTTCCCCCGCCCCCGCGATCAGGCCTCCCCGCGGCTTGCGCTCGTCGCTGGACTGGTGCTGCGGTCCGCCGCAGTGACGGCAGCCCTCCGCCGCCACCCGCTCGGCTATCGCCTCGTCCCAGCTGAAAAGCCTCTCGAAAAACTCCCCTCGCAACTCCAGATCGTGCAACCTGGCAAGGCGCGGTCGACGAGGTACGAACGGATGGATCGGAGCACGCAGCCGTTGCTTACTGTCAGGGTGCCGTGCCCCCGGTGGGTGATCCGCAGCAGCCGCGAGTTGACCAGCGAGGCGTCCAGGTGTGGGCAGCCACCGAAAAGCGCAGAAATCTGAGCGGCCCGAGGGAACGGCACGGGCCAGGGTGTGCCAGGCCACTCCGCCCAACCGGCGTGGCGCGGCATCACTCGGAGGCTCCGCCAGCAGGCGCAGAAGGGGGATCCGCCGTGGATGCCGCGAAGGGACCTTCCCCGCCGCCGATCGGCGGCCCGGCGTCGGGTGCTGAGGGCGCGGTGGGCGCCGCGCCCTCGCTGGCGGCCGCTTCGCTTTCGGCCTCCGACCTCGAGCTGCGCGAAGCGCGTGGCCCGGAATTGGCGCGCAAGCTGAGCGCGAAGGTTTTGGCATCCCCCGGCTGCCTGGCACGCTTTCCTCCCTCCTGCGCGCAAGCTGCACCGCCACCGCGGCCAGATGCGCGCTCGCCAAAGGCTCTCAGTCACGACTCTCGTAGCTCGGCGGACACGCTGGAGTAACCCGGGCCTTTCCGTGTGAAACCGAGGTGGCGGCTCAACTGAGCGCCGCGGCCGCAACCCCGCGCTGGTAGAACGACCGAGCCCAAAGGGCCGGTGGCGCGAGGATGCCTGCAAGGTTCGTAGCGCAAACCTCTCTTGCGGAGGAGCGTCACGCCATCCGCCGGAAGCGAGCCGCTGCGCTGCCCTCTCGAGCAGCCTGACCACCGGCGCGGTGTGCTCCGGAGCGTCGTTCCAAGAGCCGAGAAAGATCGACCGCCGCTAGGACGCCTTCTCGACGCTGATCGAGTATCCCCGCAGTCCAACTCTTTCGAATTGGTCCTGCAAAGCGAGCAGCACGGACATTTCTTCTGGAAAGCCGAGCATACGTGCTCAGGCGTCGGCTCGTTCGACACTCACCTGCTTGCGACCGTCTTCGACATTGCTCAGGTGCTGCACGGAGATGCCAAGCTTCTGGGCACACGAAATGCCGACGCGCGGCGCGCCCGGGAATCGCTTGGTCGACCGCGTGGCCAATGTATTCGCCGAGAAGGCCAAGGTGCGACCTCGCGGGTTCGAGCTCTACCGGGGCGCGCATCGCCGCCCGGCGAGTAGGCGGGGTGGGACGAAGACGTGGCGCGGGGAGTCCCATTGCGGGGCACTGCCGTCGGGTACCGTTGCCGGGTACTGTTGCCTTGCCCTCGGTGCGCCGTCTGCTTTCGCGTGGGGAGGCGTTCGGCATAGCCGGACTGCTGGCACGCGCCGTCGCCAGCGCACGAATCATGAGCACAAACACCTCGCGCAGTCTCACATTCGAAGTCCTGCAAGACCTGGCGCTCGTCGTTTCGTACCAGCCGGCGGCGAATCCGAGCGACGTCGAGTGGGA
Source organism: Polyangiaceae bacterium (assembly GCA_050299315.1). Lineage (GTDB taxonomy): Bacteria > Myxococcota_A > Polyangia > Polyangiales > Polyangiaceae > SZUA-265. Next base: position 23,547 of record JBNKVS010000087.1, on the reverse strand, counting down.
CCGCTACATTTCCGCGGCGGACGCATTGGTGGAGACCACTGGTGAGATTCGGCTCTTAGCGGTGACGGAGGGAGGGCACCCGACTCGGAGCCAAGTGCAGCGCTTCAACGCCGAGAAGGGGGAATCGGAGGCGAATGGGGGCTATGGAGCCCGACCCCCGCGGGTGGCGATCGTGTCCTCTTCGGCCGCGCTGCGATTCGTGGCGTCCGTGATGAGCTTCGCCAACCCCCGCATTCGGTGCTTCTCGCCCGCGGAGCTCGACGCCGCCTATCGATACCTCGGGCTCGAGCCCGATAGCCAGGCGCGGGTCGCTGCGGCGGTCGAGCGCCTGCGCGCGCAGATCTCGAGCAGCACGTCGGCTGCTTGACGGGGAGCCGGCACGACCCGCGTCAATCCGGCACCGTGCCGGTCGGTCGCCGTAGGCGCCTCGTCAGGGGCGCGAAGGAGGGGCGCAATGGGGACGTCGAGCAGAGCTTCCTCCTCCTGATGCGCGACGAGCTGCCCGGCTTCGTCGTCGCGGCGCTTGCCGAGGCGGTTTCGCGGTTCGCCGGGTTCACCGCGGGAGGTCGTTCCCAGAGCGGCAGCAGGATCGTGCTATCGGTGGACAAGCCACCGCAGCCGATCGCTCGAGAGAGGGCGCTCGTCGCGCTTGGAATGCCCGGTCGGCCACGCGACGCCGAACGTGGTCGCTGGTCGCACACCAGGGCCGTAGGGGCAGCCGCGACTCGATACCACTACTCGATCTCGAATTCCACGGCGAGCGGACATCCTCGGCGGGTCGCTACGACATCAGCGACGCGAGCCGAAGCGTCGATGGAGGCGGGAACGCCGCCATCGGGGCACGTTGCAAGCGGGCTTGCTCCGCGAGCCCGCCGAGCGACAGCTGGCCGTTGCCCCCCAGCCTCCCGCGGATCGTCGTCGCTCCCGCAGCCGGCGACGCACGAAAGCAGCGCCGCGCTCGAGATGGTCCGTGGGTTCACCGCCAACTGACGCCGACTCGGTGCGCGGGTCGCGTTGCGCGCCCCAATTCGGCCGACTGGCACAACTGCAATCCGAAGACGAGCGGGGTTGCCGTAGGTCGTTCGGATGGCGCCGCTGGTGGTCGTTGCTCGAGCTGCATCGTCGCATCGACCCCGAGCAAGAGAAGCAGACTTTGCCGGGTCGCACGGCGGCGCGTCGAGGCATGCGCGGCACGCAGCCTCCCGCGCCGGGAAATCACCGACGAAATCAGGATCAGTGGGGTCGTGGGCACGAAGCTTGCTATGCGCTCGGGAAGACCCTTTTGCCCCTGCGACGTGTCGCTCCCTGCCATGCACCCTCCGACAGTCGGCAAGATTGCCTCGTCTCGGCTCCCTGCGCTTCGCGTTTGGAGCGTCGTTGTCGCGATGTGCTCTTCGCTATTGTTTTCCGCTGCAAGTCCTGCCGCCCAGGCGCCTCCCGGGCCCCCGGCTGCGCCGGCGGAGGCGCTGGTTTTGCGCATCGGCCTCGAAGACGTCGCAATCACGCCGGTGGTCGAGCGCTTCGTCCACCGCGCCATCGACGAAGCCGCGGAACGACGCGCGCGCTACCTGCTGATCGAGCTCGACACGCCCGGCGGGTTGGTTTCCTCGACCCAAGGGATCGTGCGAGCCATGCTCGAGAGCCGAGTTCCACTTGTCGTCTACGTCGCGCCTTCCGGAGCGCGCGCGGCCTCGGCGGGGCTGTTCTTGACACTCGCGGCGCACGTGGCTGCGATGGCGCCGGGGACGCATATCGGCGCGGCACACCCCGTGGCCGTGGGAGGGCTGCCCAGCGGCCCTCGCGAAAGAGACCCCGACGACGCGGCCCGGACGATCGCCGAGAAGATCGAGAACGACACGCGCGCTTGGGCGCGGTCGCTCGCGCAGCTGCGCGGTCGCAACGCGGACATTGCCGAACGAGCCGTGGCCGAGAGCCTCTCACTCACCGACACCGAGGCGCTGCAGCAAGGGCTCATCGATCGGATCGCCGTTGACGAGCAGGCGCTGCTCGCGACTCTCGAGCGCGCCCAGGGGGCCCGCGTGGAGACCCTCGAGCTCGACTGGGGACAGCGCTTGCTCGCCACCCTTGCCAACCCGAACCTCGCCTTCGTGCTGATCATCGTCGGCTTCTATGGGCTCGTGTTCGAACTGAGCAACCCCGGCTTCGGCGTTGCAGGCGTCGTCGGCGCGATGGCGCTGGTGCTCGGGGGCATGGGGCTTTCGGTGCTTCCGATGAACGTGGCGGGGCTTTCCTTGCTGCTCATCGGCCTGGTGCTGTTCGTGGCCGAGGCGTTCGTACCGAGCTTTGGCCTGCTCACCGTAGGCGGCGTCGTCGGCGTGGCGCTGGGGGGGCTTTTGCTCGTGGACTCTCCGGTGGGGTTCTTGCGCGTTTCGCTCGAGCTAGTCGTGCCGATCGCGATCGCGACGGGTCTCGTCACACTCTTCCTGGTCGTTCAGGCGCTGCGCGCCCAGCGCGGGCGCGTGCAAACGGGTCGAGAGGGGCTGCTCGGCGAGACGGCGCAAGCGACCATGAATTTCTCGCCAGACAGCGGGAAGTACGCGGGCAAGGTGCACGTGCATGGGGAGCTGTGGAACGCCGTGTGCGCAGTGCCCGTGGAAAGCAGTCAGCGGCTCGAAGTGACCGGGCTGGAAGGGCTCACCCTCGAAGTGGCCCCCCGCAAGCAGAAGACGAGAGAGGAGAGTCCCCTATGAGCGCCATATTCCCCTTGTTCGCATCACTCGCCGTCCTGCTTCTGTACCTCGTGAGCTGCATCCGCGTGCTGAAGGAGTACGAGCGCGCCGTCGTGTTTCGCCTCGGGCGCGCGCTCCCCGAGCCGCAGGGGCCGGGCTTCATGATGCTGTTCTGGCCCGTCGATCGCATGGATCGCGTGAGCCTGCGCACGTTCGTGCAGGACGTTCCCGCCCAGGACGTGATCACGCGCGATAACGTCTCCGTCGTCGTCAACGCCGTCGTCTACTTCCGCGTACTCGACCCGATGAAGGCCATCCTGGAAGTGGAAGATCACCGCTATGCCACCAGCCAACTCTCGCAAACCACGCTGCGCAGCATCGTGGGCCAAGCCGAGCTCGACGAGCTGCTCGCCGAGCGAGAAAGAATCAACCAACGCCTTCAGTCGGCCATCGACCAACAGTCGGACCCCTGGGGAGTCAAAGTGTCGCTGGTCGAAGTCAAACACGTCGATTTGCCTCAGGTCATGCAGCGAGCCATGGCGAAGCAGGCCGAGAGCGAACGGGAGCGACGCGCCAAAGTGATCCACGCCGAGGGCGAGCACCAGGCCGCCTCGCGACTGCGGGACGCAGCACGCGTCCTCGAGGAGCATCCGCTGGCGATGCAGCTGCGGTTTCTTCAGACGCTCGTCGAGGTAGGCTCCGAGAACAACTCGACCATCGTGTTTCCCGTGCCGCTCGACTTGCTGTCTCCGCTGCTCCACGAGCAAAAAACGCGACCCCGCCGCTCCAACTCCGACACGCCCGCGACATGACCGAGAAGACCGCGCAGCCTTCGGGGTCCAAGTCCCCCACGCGACTGGGGCGGGAGCGCCCATTGACGCCCGAGGCCGAGTCGACACAGCCCTCCGCGCATCACGGCTCGGGTCGGTCCGGGTGAGTTCGAGCCCCGTGTCGCCACGGCTTGGCATTCGCTCAAGGGAACACGCCCATGGTCGAATACGCGTCGCCCACTCGCGACAGGGCGAACCAATAGGCCGCGGTGCGCAGATCGGGCAGGCTTTCGCGTTGCCACCGATCGCAGACGTGTTCGAAAGCCAGGCACAGGGTATCCTCGAGCGCCGTCGAGACGAAATCGATCTCGTTCGGAGCCCGCGAGAGCACTTGGCGAGCGCCCGCTTCGATGGGCGTGCCGCTGGCGCGCTCGATGGCCTCGACGAAGCGCTCACTCGAGATTCGGTGGTAGCGTCGCGTCAACCGTTCGAAGCTCGTATGGGAGAGGTTCTTCAGCCATTCGAAGTACGAGACGACGACTCCGCCGGCGTTGGCGTAGATATCGGGGACGATCAGTCGCCCGCGCTCGCGCAGGGCCCGGTCGCCCGCGGGCGTGACCGGCCCATTGGCACCTTCCACGATCAGAGCCGCCTCGATGCGGCCCGCGTTGTGCTCGTCCACCTGACCTTCGAGGGCGGCGAGGACCAGCACGTCGCAGGGCATCTCGATCAGGCGAATCGTCGGCGCCACGTTCTGGCTGCCGGGCAGGCCCGCGAGCGTGCCGTGCTCGCGCCGATGCGCTTCGAGCGCGTCCAGATCGAGGCCGTCGGGAGCGTACACCGCTGAGTTGCTCACCGACGCCCCGACGATTACGGCCCCTTCGGCCGCGAGCGAACGGGCGGCGTGGAGGCCGACCTTGCCGAGGCCCTGCACGATGACGCGTTTGCCGGCGAGCCCGCGAGCGAGGCCGATGCCGCGGGCCAGGTCGGCCCGGTCGAGCACCTCGCGGGTGGCGTACTTGACGCCGACTCCGGTGGCCTCCGCTCGCCCGGGGATGCCATGCAGAGCGAGTGGCTTGCCCGTGGCCGCCGCCAGGTAGTTCAGCTCGTCGGAGCAGACCGCACGGTAGGTGTCGACCACCCACCCCATCTCGCGCGGGCCGGTTCCCACGTCGGGAGCCGTCACGTCCACCTTCGGACCGATGAACCGCTTGCGCACCAGCTCGTAAGTATATCGGCGCGTGATACGCTCCAACAGCGCGGGCGATGCGCGCTTGGGGTCGATGCACACGCCGCCCTTGGCCCCCCCAAAGGGAACGTCCACGATGGCACACTTGTACGTCATCAGCGCGGCCAGCGCCATCACGTCCTGCTGCGTAACGTCCTCGGCGTAGCGAAGCCCTCCCTTCGAGGGCGAGCGGTGGTGGCTGTGCTCGGCGCGATAGCCGCGGATTACGCGTATCGAGCCGTCATCGGCCACGACGGGAAAGTTCACGCGGTAGACGGCATTGCAGGCCCGCACCTGCTCGAGGAGGCCCTGCGATAGGTCGAGATGACCTGCGGCAACGTCGACGAAGTGATTGACGTGATCGAAGAAAGCGCGAGAAGCGTCGGTCATGAAGAGTACTCCGGCCGAGTTGCGGCGCGGGAGACACTCGCTGCACGCGCCCGGTGAAAGGACGATCCGGGGTTACCACGGATTGGGGGTGGTTGGGCAGGTGCCCCGAGCGTACGGGCAAGCGTGCCGGTCCGACTCGAGCGCCGCGCTCGGCTCAACCCACGCACGCGCGCCTCAACCCACGCACGCGCGCCTCAACCCTGGGGTGCCACCATTGCGGCGGCCACCCTGCCGCGGCGCAACAGGGTCAGGGCGAAGTACACGAAGCAGCCGGCGCCTGCGGCGAATAGCGTGTCCCCCAGGACCCTGAGCCAGCGCAGCGTATTCATGACTGGGGTCTGCAAAAACTCCGCACTGCGCGCATACCAGTAGCCCACCTCGACCGAGGCCTGCGCCTGTAGCAGGCCCACCGGCAGCAGGCTGAGCCCGACCATGGCCAGCAGCCCCCCGTTGAGCAACCAGAACGCGAGCCCCAGTGGCCTCTCGTCCCAGACGCGATCGGGCGCGGCGGCTCGCAAGCAGAACAGCATCAGCGCCAGGCCAAGCATGCCATATACGCCGAACAAGGCCGCGTGGGCGTGCACGGGCGTCGTGTTGAGGCCCTGCATGTAGTAGAGGGCAATCGGTGGGTTGATCATGAAACCGAACAACCCGGCGCCCACGGCGTTCCAGAAGGCCACCGCGAGGAAAAAATAGATGGGGTAGCGGTATTTCTGCACCCAGCCGGACCGTCGCGACAGCTGCAACTGCCCCCACGCTTCCTGGCCGATCAAGACCAGCGGCACGACTTCGAGCGCGCTGAACACCGCACCCCACGCGGCGATCATTTGCGGAGTCCCGCTGTAGTACAGGTGGTGGAGGGTGCCGATGATGCCGCCCACCAGAAAGATCGCGGAGGCGGCGACCACCGCACGCTCGGTGGATTTCGCTTCCAGCAGGCCCAGCCGTGCGAAAAGAAAGGCAAACACGACGGTCGCGAAGACCTCGAAGAAACCCTCCACCCATAGGTGCACGACCCACCAACGCCAGTATTCCGCAACGGAGAGATGCGTTTGGTGCCCGTAGCCCAGGGCCGCTCCGTAGAACCCGGCGATGGCGAGGGCCGAGAGCACGAACAGCAGGAGCAAGCCGCGAGTGTCGTCCCCCTCGCGCCGCAGCGCCGGCAACACCGCGCGCAGCACCAAGATTACCCAGAGCAGCAGCCCCGCGAAGAGGCCAACCTGGAAGGCCCGCCCGAGGTCCAGGTACTCGTAGCCGCTGTGCCCGAAGTAGAAGCGGATCGAGTCGTCCGAGAAGAAATCCTTCACGCTGAGCCACTCCCCCGCCAGGGACCCGACCACCACGACGACCAACGCCCCCAGCAGGACCATCACCCCCGCGCGCTGGTAGGGTGGATCGCCGTTGCCAATCGAAGGAGCCACGAACAAGCCAGCCGCCAGCCATGCCGTGGCGATCCAGAAGATGCCCATCTGATTGTGCCAGGTCCGCGTGATGACGTACGGAGCGAACTCGGCGATCGGCAGGCCGTAGAACGCGTTGCCCTCCACCCCGTAGTGAGCCGTCACGACGCCCATCGCGATTTGACCGATGAAGAGCAGAACGACGACGCCGAAGTAGAGCAAGGTCACGCGCTGCGAGGGGGTGAGCCGCGCGCCCAGCAACGGGTCGTCGGGCGGAGGGGTCACCGGCTTCTCCTCCGGATCGCGACTGCTCAGACGCCACCAAGCAAGCGCCGCGATACCGCCCAGCAGGACGATGATGCTGACCCCCGTCCACAAAAGCGAGGCCCCCGTAACCGTGTTGCCCACCAGGGGCTCGTGCGGCCAGTTGCTCGTGTAGGAAACCCCGGGGGTGCCGGGACGATCCGTCGAGGAGGCCCAGGCCGTCCAAAAAAAGAACGCCGTCAGCGCGTGAAGCTTGTCGTGATCCGCCTGGGCTCCCTCTGGAATCGCGTAGAAGGCGCGCCCGTTGGAGAAGACGTCGCTGACGTGAGCCACCATGGTTTGAAACACGCGAGCGCGATCCTCGGGGATGACCAGATCTCCCGTGGCCGGGTCGTAGCGGTTGCTCCGCACCTCCTTTCGAACCCGCTCCCGCAGCGCAGCCTGCAGATCCTTCGGGGCCACCTCGTAGCGCGAGTGCCCTTCCCGCGACGCGTGCCAGTCGAGCAGGTGCGTGAGCTCTCGGTGCAGATAGTCCGCGCTCCAGTCGGGCGCCACGTAGCTGCCGTGGCCCCAGACCGACCCAATCTCCATGCCCCCCAGGGCCTGCCAGACATTTTGCCCCCGCTGGATTTCGCCCGGCTCGATGAAAACCATTCCACCGGGCGTGATCACCCGGTTGGGAATGGGAGGAGCCTCTTCGCGGATTCTGTGCCCCGCGTAAAGCAGCACCCCGAAGGACACCACGAGGATCGCAACCAGGGCTTGCCAAGGACTTCTTCGCTGCATCGGGCCCTTTCATGGTTGGGCGGGAAAGCGGCCGAGCGGACGCCGCGCGCACGGCTTCGGTCGCTTTCACGCGCTATCACGATGCCTGGCTCTCGTCGACCCACTAGGAATCATCGGAAGTGCGCAAGATTGGCGTCTGCTCGTGCGGAGCAAGAACTGTCCAGCGCACCGGTGTGCCTCGGCGCCCAGGAGCTCACCCGGGCGGCGGGCACGGCACTCGACGAGCTGGTCGAGATGCTCACCGGGATGCGGGCGCGTCCGCCTGTCGCCTCGAGGTTTCGGCACGGCAGAGGCACCGGAGCCTCTCGAGCGGAGGGCGAGCAAGAACTCTCACATTGTCGAGATGGCGCCCCCATCGTCCGCGTTCGCGAAAAGGTGGGCTGGCTTGATGTCCTCGTGAATGACGTTGCCCTCGTGAATCGCCTCCAGAGTGTGGGCCGCATGCCCAGCCAAGCGCAAGAACCTCCGAACGCTCGAGAGGCTTGGGCAAAGATGCGAAGGAACTCCGTTGGCGCTCTCGAGCACGATGCCCCGCCGACTGGGCAGGATGCGCCCGAGTTCCAGCGCGTGAGGCACCGGGGCATCCTCGATGCCGCAGAAGCATGGCGTACTCGCCGCAGCCGGGTCATCTCGAAGAGCCCGGCCCGAGCGCGAGCCGGTCGGCTGCGCCTACTCCTTGATCTCCGGAGGGCGAAGTGTGGTAAATTCCGCGGCAGTCGCCTTTTTCGAAGTGCAACCGCTGTCCCCACTTGCGTTGAGAAATACGATCACCTTGGGAATGTCTGCCAGGAAGTAGCCGGGAGTGCGGTAACCGATGGAGGCGAAATCTTGGCGATTGTCCCCGTTGAAATCCGCGAGGGTAATCAGCGAGACGGAGGGCTCGGAGATACGGGCCTTCTCGTAGATCATCTTTTCCTCGGAAACGAGGCGGTAGAGATAGACTCCCTGGTAGGGATCGGGCCCGCGGAAACCAGCGAGAAATTCATCCACCCCGTCCGCGTCGAAATCCCCGGCCTTTACGACGTGACCGGAGGACTCTCCGAGCAGGTTGGGCTTGCCGAATACATCGATGACCTTGCGCGTCCATTGGATGCGGTCCACGTGCCCGACGACGCTCTTGTGGTACGCGGCAACGATGTTTCCGTGCAGGGGCTCCAGGGCCAACATGTGCGCGAACGGATCGACTCCGCTCTTGCCGATGTCGACCGCCCCCGAGCCGAGAAAACCCGTTTCCTGGAACTCCGTCTTGTCCCCAGTACCCAGAGACGTCCGCTGCCACTTGCCCTCCTCGTAGCGGAGCCACGTAATTCCTTCCGCGCTGGCCAAAATGAGCGAATCCAGCGGGCTCCCACCTTCCGAGAAGGCATATTTTCGCTTCACGTCTTCGTGAACGACGCGAAAATGCTCATTGTCGACGAGCTCTTTCGTCCACGGCTTTCCGTCGAGCAGGCCTTCGCTCGGTGGCCGATACAAGGTGATCTCCACGGGGCCGAGAATCTTGGCCCCTCCGACGATGGGAATTGCCATCAGCTCGGGTCCCTCGGCGCCGGTGAAGTTGCCAATCTGCAGACGATGCGTGGCCACCAGCTCGCCGATGGGGAATTGCTTCCAGTCTTTCTCGTAGCCGTCTCGACCCGGGTTTCGAAGCCAGGAAATCGTACCGTCCTGGGGCTTGCATTCGCGGAAGCAACCCCCGTAGTCGTAGGAGAGCACCAGATCCTGAAAGCCGTCGCCGTCGAGGTCGACCGGCACCATCGCGACGGGCTTCGAAACGGTGGTGATCAGGCGTTTCTTCCACTCGCCGGAGTTCCCCGACGCGGTGCCGGGGTTCTCGTACCAAACGACCTTCCCCTGGGCCAGGCCGGAGGCGATGACGTCGGTATCGAAGTCTCCGTCTACGTCGAAGGAGTCCACCCAGTAGCCATCCTCGAAGTTGGGCTCGACGACGATCTGTTCGAAGCAGGTCTGGGCCCCGCCGGCGGCCGCCGGCGATTCGCTCGACGGCTGGTGCGAAGGACCGCCGACGGCGCAGCCCGTTGCGACGACCAACCCTGCAAGTGAAGTGAACGGCCCACGTCGGTTGACGACTTTCATGTTGATCTGCTCCAACGGGGCAATGCGGCATTGGCAGTGCCCCAGCGTCGAAATCCGCAACGACTCTCTTGGAAGAGAGTTTACTGAAACCTCGACTGCGCCACCCCCAGCGCCACCCCCAGCGCCATTGCCCGCCCTGTCGCCAGGCGTGCTCGCACGCCCACGTGGCCATAGAGCAAGCGACGAAGTCCAAAGTGTGAATGACCCGCAGCGGCGACAATGTCCACATGTTCCCGGTCCGCCCATGGTTAAAGTCGCTCCTGGTGAGCTGCTGCAACCGGCGCTGAAAGCGAGCCAACACCGCTCGAAGGCGCGTCGACGCGCGGCGAATGCCAACCGCCCCGAGACCCCGATCGCTACGCCCCCGACGGTCTGTCGGTGCTCGAGCCAAGCGCGCCGGGCCATCCGGTGCGCTCGACCTCTCCTCTCTCGAGCGAGTCACCCGGGAGCTCGAGGTCAACTGCAACGCCTCGCTGCCCGACTCGGCCTGGCAAGCGCTTGCCGCCGTCGACACCGGCTCGTTCACCGCCGAAGGCAACGGTAGAGTGTCCAGCGCTTGCGACGAGCCGAGGTAGCCCCGGCTTCGACGGCTCGTGAGGCGGGCGGGCAGGCCGCCCGTGGCCAGCGACGCGGCCTCTCGACTGTACACGTCCGCTCCGCTCAGGTCGCCGAGCGTGGTGGCGAGAACGAACGCGTGACCCGCGCCGGAGAGCTCGACGCTCACGCTGGCGCGGCCCACGACCAGGGGCTCCTCCGTGGGCCCCGAGCATGCAGAGACGATGACAAGAGATTGGCTGCGAAGCGGCGGGCGCAGGACCGCGATCGCGCGGAGCCGGCAGGACCGGCAGCCTTCGGCTCCCCGCGATACTCGGCGCGCGGGCCCGAGACCCGTGCGCCCGGGGGCGATTCGGGCTTCCAGCGCCGCCTTTTCTCCTTCTCCGCGAGCCGGGGCTAGAGTGTGGGGAGGCGATTCTTCGGAATGGCCGGCGCCTCGCTCCAGGTCCCGTATCCCGGCGCCTTCGCGCCCGGGGGGTGCGCGCCGATGGCCGGCCACAGGAGCCCCTCCACGTACGCCTGGGGGGCGGGGATGAAGGTCCGATCCCGGACGTTCGTCCCGAAGCGGCTCCGCCACTGCTGCGGGAGTTGGTACCAGGTCCCGATGAACCAGAGCTTGATGATGTTCCGCGCCACCGGCCCCAGCTTGTCATCGCTGAAGATCTCCGAGCGCAGCCCTTCGTCGAGCTTCTGAGCGCTGTCGCCCGCCTCTCGTTCCACGCCACGAAACGCCTGGATCAATTGCCCGGTCGTCTCCGCGCCCACCACGCTGACGACCGTGTCGAAGTAGAGCGTCGCCACGCCCGTACCGTTCAAGCGGAACGTCGAGAAATCCGTAAGTACGGCGGACAGTGCCAGAAAACCGTCGAAATCACCTTCACTTGCGCGCATTTGAAAGCTCCTTTACCTGGGTGAGCCCACCTCGAAGGTGGGCGCGGCATGCTCCTGGGAGCCCGGAATCGTGTTGCGAATGAGCTCGAGCGCCTTGTACTTGATCTGAAACATCTCGCCGACGGCGGGCAGCAGCAGCTCGGGCCTGCCCCCGAACGCGTCGGTCAGCTTCGCGAGAAATGCCCCGTACTCCCGGTTGAACTCCGCCGCGACCGCGTGGACCTGCGATTGCGGTTGGAGGTCCGACAGCTTGACGTTCGTCCTCACGGGGTAGACCGCGTCGAAATCGATCGGAAACTCGGGACCGCTCGGGCAACCCGCGGTGTCTCCGGGCACGTAATAGCGACGGCGCTTCAGCTGGTCGAAGCGATAGTAGTGGGAAATCTCGCCTTCGAAGTCGGCTATCTCTCCCTCGAACCCTTCACCCTGCTCCGAGATCAGCCGGATGGCGTCTCGGGCATCCTGCATCCCATACACCGGGATGATTTCCCCTCCTCCGGAATAGTAGTACTCGGCAGTGATCTGCTTGCCGCGGTCGCCGGAGAAGACCGTGCTCTCTCCCTGTTCGTAGCACAGCCTCTCCAGCCCCTCCTCGATGGCGGCGTAGAACTCGCCGATGCTGTAGAAGTGCAGGTCCTCTTCCCCCTCGCATTTCACGGCGGGCACGAGCCGATTCACTCCCTGCTTGCGCTTGAGCAGACCCCGGCGAGCCTTCTTGGTGTTCGCGGGGCGCTCGATCGACAAGAACATGTCGATCGCCGACTCGGACAGGGCCGCCCGGCTCACCTCGAAATCCGTTTCGCCGTCCGGAAGGTACGTGGGAAACTCCGGCACGAAGTCGGCCTTGGTGAGATCGACCTTGCCGTCGACCGCATTCATGATGTTCGCGGCGAGAGTCAAGTGGAGCATCTCCTCCACGGTCACGACTCGAATGATCTGCGTGGCGTCGGAGTTGGTTCCCGCGTGAATCGAGTACAGTGTCGTGAGGTAGGTTGGGATCGTGGCATGCTCGAGCTGCATGGCCGCGTACAGGTACTCTCGGACGTCGCATACGGACCTGATCGGATTCAAAGCCATTTCGTGCTCTCCTTCTCAGCTACTGCGTTCAGCACGCGGCGGGCGCGCTTGCCTTTCGAATCGCTGCGCCGATGCTCTCCACACTCCTGAGGCATAGCGCGGTCAACGTGAGTGTCGTGTTCGATGTGCCGATCGTCGGCATGCTCCCTGGGCCCGCGAGATACAGATTCTCGTGCTCCCAGCTGCGCTGGTGGCTGTCGACCACGGAGTTTTCCTTGCTGGTACCCATCACGTGAGTGCCCGCGAGGTGGTTTCCGCCACGAATCGCGTAGCCCTTGCCGTCGTAGCTGATGTAACCCGGGTCGAGTGGATCGTAGCTGGTGTGGTCTTCCACCCCGATTCGCTGGAATATTCGCTTCGAGAGCGACCGAGCAAACGCGATGCCGTTCATGGAGTAGTCGGGAATCGAAAACGAAATCACCGGCCTCATGTTGCCGAGCTGGTCGGTGTACTGCGGGTCGACCGTTACCCGGTTGCCCGCCATCGCCGGCAGCTCCACCATGAACGCCAGCAGCAGCTGGCGGGAGATTTGGCTCACCAGCTCCTTCTGCAGGGCGGCGCCGTACTTGTTCAGGTTGTCGACGATGTCCACGAGATTGGTGGCGGCACCTCCCGTGGCCCACCCCCAGCCGTCGTTGTGAATGTCGACGGCAAAGGCCGCCTGGGTTCTGCGGAAGGCCCCCCGCCGCAGGTTCGAGATGCCGGAGGTGCAGATGGTGCCCCGCATCGTCCCGGTGACCTCGGGCATCAGCCCCCAGGCGAGCAGGTAGGGATGGTCCATCAGATAACGCCCCATCAGGTCGCCGCTCCCGTTCAGCCCGGAAGCGAGCATCAGACGCGCGTTCTCGATGGCGTGCGCGGCGAGAACGAAGACCCGACCCCGCACCGTCGTCGTGACGTGCTCGCTGGCGTTGGGGTCGAAGTAGGTCTTGCACTCGATCCCGGTAACGCGACCCGTCTCCGAATCGACGCACACCCGGGAGGCGACAGACTGACCGAGCAGGTCCACCCGCCCCGTGTCGAGCGCCTGCGCCAGCGTGCGGCGTGCATCGTACTTCGCCTGAACCGGACAAAGTGGAGTGCAGTTCGTGTTGCCCTGGCATCGCCCACCACCGTCGGCCTGATGCTGGCTGACCGCTCCAACCGGCGAGAACAGCTCCCCCTCGTTGAACCCCCGATACTTCTCGTTCGGGATTCCGTTCCTCGCCTGCGGATAGGTCTCGAGGTGGAGTGTGTGTGTCTCGCCTTCGAGGTCCACCCGCGTTCCGTTCACGCGGCGCGCGACAGCCCGATCCAGAAAGGAGGGAGGCATCTCCTGCATCGGATAAACGTAGCCCGTCGAGAACTCGACGCCGATGCGCCGCTGCCCCTCCACGTCACCCGAGACTCCCAGCTCGGCCTCCGCCTTTCGGTAGAAGGGCATCAACTCCTCGTAGGTGATTGGCCAGTCCAACCCTTGATCGTAGCGCGTCTTCATCTGAAAGTCGTCGGCGAGCATGCGCGGGGTCTTCGCCTCCCAGTGCATGGTCGTGCCGCCCACGACGCGTGTGTAGCTGCTATCCGTCACGAACGGGCCGTTTTGGACGAGGTAGCTGCCCGTATTCGGCTTGCCGAGCTCCAGCCGCTCGACATCCGTGCTGCGAACCATTGGCGCATCCGGGTTGCGGGGAAATGGTGCGTTGTTGTCCTTGGCGACCGACGAGTAGAAGGTATCCAGGTAGCGTTCGTACCCCTGCACGCTGAGGTCGCCACCCTGCCCGGCCTCCACGACCAAGACGCTGAACCCCTGGAGGCTCAGCTGCTTGGCGATGATGGCGCCGCTGACGCCAGCCCCGACGACGACGGCATCGTACGTTCTTGCACCGGCCGTCTGGTGGTCGATCACATTGTCCATTGCCTTGCGATTCATGCTGCGCCTCCGAATTTCATGATCTGTATCCGCATGTCGCGCCGGAACGCGGCCTCAGGAAAAGTCCCTCACGATGCTCGCGGTGGTTCGGTAGCACAGGGCAGCCAAGGTGAGGGTCGGGTTGGAAGTCGCGATCGTGGGCATGCTGCCGGAGCCGACGAGAAACAGGTTCTCGTGGTCCCACGAGCGCTGCTCACTGTTGACGACAGAGCTCTTCCTGGAGTTCCCCATGATGTGAGTGCCCGAGAAATGGTTCCCGCCGTTGATCGTGATTCCCTCTCCTTCATGGTTCACGTACCCGTAATCCAGCGGGTGGTAGCTCGTGTGGTCTTCCACTCCCAGGCGCTGAAAGAGCTGGCGCGAGACGGCCCTTGCCTCGACGGCGCCGCTCAGGCTGTACTCCGGCACCGCGTACGACACGACGGGTCTCATGTTCCCCAGGCCGTCCACGTACCGAGGGTCGACGGTCACCCGGTTGTTCGGGTCCGGCAATAGCTCGATGATGAAGGCCAACAAGATTTGCCGTGAAACTCTCTCGACGAGCGCCTTCCTGAGGGCCTCACCGTATTTGTTCCCCCCGTCGACCAGCTGTTGCAAGTCCGAATAGGGCGCGCCCGTTACGTACGTCCAACCGTTGTTGAGGATGTCGATGTGGAAGGCCGCGTGCCGCCGGCGGAAGGCGCCGCTCCGGAGCTCCTCGATCCCCGACGTTCCCTGCGTGCCCCGCATGGCCCCCGCCACCTTCGGCATCAAGCCCCAAGCGAACAGGTAGACGTGGTTCATCAGGTTGCGCCCCACGAGACCACTGCTTCCGGCCAGGCCGGAGGCGAGCATGAGCCGAGGCGTTTCGATGGCGTTGGCCGCGAGCACGTACAGCCGGCCTCGCACGACGCCGGCGACGAAATCCGACCGGCTCGGACTCGTGTAACTCTTGCACTCGATGCCGGAGACGCGCTTGGTCTTGGAATCCGTCAGGACCTTCGAGGCCACCGTTTGCACGAGCAGGTCGACCCGCCCCGTTTTCATTGCTTTTGCGAGCGTTCGGCGCGCGTCGTACTTCGCCTGCACGGGGCAGATGGGAGTGCAGTTCGTGTTGCCCTGGCAGCGGTCGCCGACCTCGGCCTGGTGCGAGCTCACGGCCCCGACTGGAGCGAAGCCCTTCCCCCCCTCGTAGTTGGGGTTGGGGACGCCGTTTCTCGCCTGGGGAATTCCCCGCACCTTCAAAGAGCGCCGCTCGCCGCGGAGGGACACCTCCATGCCATCGACACCTGCGGCGAATAGCCGGTCCAGATACGTGGGTGGCATCTTTCGCATGGGAAAGACGTACCCTTCCTCGAACTCGATCCCTCCGTAGCGCTGCTCCTCGACGTTCGCGGAGGCGCCGAGCTCGAATTCGGCCTTGCGATAGAAGGGCATCAGCTCGCTGTACCCAATGGGCCAGTCTTTGCCGCGGCCGAAGCGACTCTCGATCTCGAAGTCCTCCGGGAGCATGCGCGGAACATTGCCCTGCCAATGCATCGTGGTTCCTCCGAGAACCCGTGCGTAGTTTCCATCCAGGACGGTGGGGCCGTTCTGCACGATGTACGAGGAGGCGTCAGGCCTACCGTAGGTCAGCCGCCGAATGTCCTCGCCCCTCGGCATCGGGGCATTTTCGTTGCGGGGGTACGGCGAGTTCGTTCCTTTCGAAACGCTGCGGTAGAAGCGCGACAAGTATTCTCCATAGCCGGCAATCGAGAGGTCCCTGCCCGGGCCGGCCTCGATCACCAACACCCTCATCTTGCTCTTGCTCAGCTCGTCCGCGACGATCGAGCCGGCGACCCCCGAGCCGACGATCACTGCGTCGTACGTGCTATTGCACGCCGTCCGAAGGTCGACGGTGCGAACTTGCCCTGCGTGGAAGCGACTCATCCGTTCTCTCCTCGTTTCATTCGTCCCCGCCGCAGCTACCGAGAGACGCTCCATCAAAGATCGTGCGTGAACGACCCTCCGAGCCCGCACGCGGTCTCCTTCGCGTCATCTCGGCGTGCCATCCCTTCGAACGTGCACGGTCCTGCTCGGCCGAGTCGACTTGGTCGCGCCGCCAGCTCCCCCGATTCGACAGAGCACCCTTTCCCTCGCTCTCGCTCGACACCGCCATGCCGACCCCACACACCACTCGTTCGAATGAAGGCCCTCCCCGAAGAAGCAACGAGGCAACGCCCCGCGCCTGCCGCTCCACCGGAGACCGGTGCGCTCAGCCTGG
Organism: Polyangiaceae bacterium; assembly: GCA_050299315.1. GTDB lineage: Bacteria > Myxococcota_A > Polyangia > Polyangiales > Polyangiaceae > SZUA-265. The sequence continues at coordinate 7,251 of JBNKVS010000087.1, read as the reverse complement.
CAGCGCACCGGAACCTCGGTCTCACTGAATGACTCCTGAAGCGATCGATGTCCACACATTTTCATGGCGGTCGACGTTCTTCCGGAAGCCGCACAGCCACTCGAGGACAGAGCGGAGGGGCCGAGCGATGACCGGTCCGCGGGCTCTCCTCCCAGATGAATCGCGAGCCGATTTACAGTCGAGTGGGCGAACGACACCCGATGCCACTGGCGGACATGGGCCGATGGCAAAGCGGTGACACGACATGAGAGAAACGTCGCTGCCCCGGGGGGGGGGAGCAAGCCCGGGCGCCCGCCTTCGCGGCTAGCGGCGAACTTTTTGCAGGAACCGCTTCCTCGCCGAACGCCTCGGGCTCCGCTCCCGCAAGTTCTCCGCCATCTCGCATGTTGCATAGATGATTCACTGTAGGCATCGGCCTCGCGCGGCGAAACTCCGGTTCGGATGGGTGTCGAGGAACCCGCTTCGACGCTCCGCGTCCACGCAGCCTCGGCACGCGCGCTCCGGCGGGCCTTTTCGCCCTGGAGTGCGCGGAGGGAAGGGCCTGAACAGCACCGCACGAAGCGCAGAACGAACGCATGCGTTAACGACGATTTCGTCGACGCGAAGGTTTCTCGTGGTCATCTTCGCCAAAGTCGTTGAAGAGCCGGCGCCGCCTGTTACTCTGCGTGCGGAGGGCACGGCAGGCACTGCCATGGCGCGCGAAGGGGCCTCTCGCGAGGCCCACGGAGGGCTCCATTGCCGGTTTTCGAAACCAGCAGGGGAGGCGCAAGGCCGCGCCCATCAAACACCCATCAGGAGAGACTGCAATGCTGAGCACCACGCATGCCTCGGAAACCATTCGCTTCGCCACGACGGCGCCCAAGGGATCTAGCCGCAGCGATAGCCTCGGAGAGTGGGCGCAGAGCGCAAAAGCGATCGCACTCGACAAGGCCCAGGCAAACATCTCTCCCCCCGACGGAGAGCCAGGAGCGGTTCTCGCCTCACCTTCTCGACGCGACCCTGACTACTACTATCATTGGGTGCGCGACGGAGCTCGTACCATGCGCGCTTTCGTGCACTTGTACGACACCGCGGAGGCAGGCCAACGGGCGGCGGTCAAAAACGGCTTGTTCGAGATGCTCGAGCGCTACGTCCTGTTCTCGCGGTTGAATCAGGTCACTCCCACGCTCACCGGGCTCGGTGAGCCCAAGTTCCAGGTGACCGGAGAGGCGTTCGACGGCCCCTGGGGCAGGCCCCAGAACGACGGTCCCGCCCAAAGGGCCCTCGTTCTGACTCGCTGGGCGAAGCACCTGCTGCAGGATGGAAGGGAGGACTACGTCCGAGCCGTCTTGTACGACGGTCGCTATCCAAACACGTACAGCGTGATCAAGGCAGATCTCGAGTTCGTGGCCCACAACTGGCAGAGCCCTTGCTTCGACCTGTGGGAGGAGCTGCACGGGAATCACTTCTTTACGCGCCTGCAGCAGCGCGTCGCGCTCGCAGAGGGCGCGACCCTGGCTCAAACACTCGGAGACGGCGGGGCAGCGAGCTTCTACCGAGAGCAAGCTCAGGCCATTGCAGACGGTATCGACATGTTCTGGAGCTCGGATCGCAACTACATCCTTTCGAGCACCGGCACGAGCCCCTCGATCGATTCCTTCAAGCCGACGAATCTCGACGCCGCCGTGGTAATCGCCTCGGCGGAGACATTTTCACTCGAGTCGCCGTTTTACGCGCCCGACTCGGACCGCGTGTTGGCCACCGCGTACGCCTTGCACGAGCAGTTTCGTAAGCTGTATCCAATCAACGAAGTGACTGAAACGAAAAAGGGCGAGCCACTGTTTCCGGCGATTGGTCGCTACCCGGGCGATACCTACAACGGCGGCCCCGTGCGGGACGGTGGAAACCCTTGGTTTCTATGTACGTTGGCGCTCGCCGAGGTCTGCTACAAGGCCTCGAGCTTGCTGCGCGGGCGCACGAACATCAGCGTCAACGAGCGCAACGTCGGCTACTTCAACCTCGCGATTGCGCTCGCAAACCCGCGTGAGCGCGTGCAGGTGGGCTCGAACGTCATGGCGGGGAGCAGGCAGTTCAGCGCCCTACAGGAGGGGTTGGTCGCGGCGGGCGACGCGTACCTGCGACGGGTTCGGCAACACGCGGGCGCTGACGGCTCTCTTTCCGAGCAATTCTCACGCACCGACGGGTTGATGTTGAGCGCACGCGATTTGACGTGGAGCTACGTCGCCATGGTGCTGGCGGCCAACTGGCGCGAACAGGTGGCACGCTGAAGCAGCGGGCCCCGCGCCGAGCTCGCGGGCGACAAGCTCGGCCCTAGTGGCCGCGAAGCGGGGTGGGGATCCGCCCGGCTTCGCGGTTGGAATGTGCCGATTCCCCGCCCTTGGCGGAGCTGCTCGCCTTGCGGGTCGACCCGCCTCCGGCGGCGCGAGCTACTCTCTCGCGCCGCCTCCCGTCGATCTTCCCATCCACAGCGCAGGACGAAAACATGCGAAAAGAAACCCTCTTTCCACCGGGCCAGGTTCGCTTCGGTGTCACTCCCACCCTCTGGTCCAATGACGATTTCATCGACATCGACATCGGGATCCCGTTCGGGCAGATCGTGAGCGAGATGGCTCTCGCCGGCTACGTGGGCTGTAGCCGCGGGCACAAGTACCCGAAGGATCCCGAGGTGCTGAAGCGTGAGTTGGCCATGCGAGGGCTCGTGATATCCGAGCCTTGGGTGAGCACCTACTTCACCGTCAAGGAGATGTACGAGCAGACCTTGGCAAGCTTCGCACAAGAGGTCGACTTTCTGCTCCGTATGGGTAGCGGAGACATGGTGCTGGCAGAGCTCGGCGGCTCGGCGCACCAGCGGCCAATCGCTCTGGTGCCCAACTCGCCCAAGTTCACCGACGAGCAGTGGCAGCGGCTCGGTGATGGGCTCAATACATTGGGGGAGAAGGCCAAAAAGGCCAACATCAAGATGTGCTATCACCATCACATGGGCACGGGGGTGATGACGATGGAGAACATCGCGCGGCTTGCCGAGGTGACCGACCCGAATGTGGTTGCTCTTTGCCTGGATACCGGCCACCTGCACTTCGCGAAGGGCGACAATCTGGAGTTCATCGAGCTCTACTGCGATCGGATCAAGCACGTGCACTTGAAGAACGTCCGTCAGAACGTGATGAATCGGGCGCTCGCGGAGAATCTCTCCTTCAAGCAGGCCATCGAGGCCGGCGTGTTCACGGTCCCCGGTGACAACGAAGGGTGTCTCGACTTCGAGGCGATTCTTCGTGCGCTGGCCGAGAGGCGGTACGGGGGCTGGCTGGTCGTCGAGGCCGAGCAAGATCCCGCCAAAGCCTGGCCTCTCGAGTACGCCAAGCTCGCGCGGGATTATCTGCGCGAGGTCACCGGCCTGTAGCTCCCGCGCGCTCGCCGGCCCGGATGGAGGGCGAGCGCGAGCGCGATCGACTTTCCCTACCCACACTTCCCGGAGGGGGCGAATCAAGCTGCCCTCTTCCAGCGCCCGCCAGCGGAGATCGTGACGATGCCTCATCCGACTGAAAGCACAGCAGAAGATCGAGACCAGAAGCCAGCCAGCCGCACCCGAGGTGGCGACTCCTCAGCACTCCAGGCGGGGGGTCGACGGCGTTGGGCCCGCGCGGCCCTGCTCATGGCTGCGTTGGGGCTCGGCGGAGTGGCTGCCGCCTGCTCGAAGCAGGCTCACCCAGGCGGCGTTCGGCAAAACGTCGGGGCCGCAATCCCGGCTGCCCAGGCGGAGCAGCCTTCGAGCAAGGGGTTCGAGCTGTCGGAGGCAGGGCGCCGCAAGGTGTCCAGCAGCGTGTACGTGGCTCGACCGCCCGGGGGCAAGCCGACTCCACAACGGGAGCCGAGCATCGACCAGGAGGCCCTGCTGGCCGGCAAATACACCCTGGGTCACGTGCTGGAGGCAGGTCAAAACCAGTTCAATCTGCCCTTCACCCAGGCCCACGGCCACGGCGAGGGGCCGCAGGGGCCGCGGCATCGCCAACGGGCCGTGTTCAACTCGCGAGGCGGCGTGGCCTCGGCGCCGGCCGCATGGCCCTTCCTGCGCGTCAACGGTCTGGATTCTCAGAGCTGCTACGAATGCCACAGCAGTATCGGGCAGTTCGTCCCCAAGGGGGCAAAGACGACCGCCGAAGTGCGAAAGCCGGGCGCGCAGGGCGGCCCGGCGGGGGTCGGCAACACGGCCTTCATCAACGATCAGTTTCCGGAAGAGCTGGGGCAACTGCTGATCAGCGACCCAAAGACCAAAGCAGTGCTCACCAAGTTCGCGCGCAATCCACCCCACGTGTTCGGCACGGGCTACACGCAGCGGCTGGCCACCGAAATGACCACGGAGCTGTGGGCGCAGGCCGAGGCCGTTCGCGAGATCGGCCGGCGCCAGCCGAACACCAAAGTCTCCATGGCGCTGCAGGCGAAGGGTGTCGAGTTTGGCTCGTTCAGCACGACCTGCAGCTCGGCGGATCGCTGCACCGACGATACGAGCGCCGTGCAGGGAGTACAGACGGATCTCGTAGTGCGCCCCTTTCAGTGGGGGGGGATCGCGTCCAGCGTTCGACACTTCGCTCGAGATGCGCTCGACTTCCACTTCAGCGTCCAGGCCGTCGAGAAGGTGGGACACAAGGATTGCGACCTCGACGGGCTGAAGGACGAAATCACCGTCGGGAACGTCACCGCCCTCACGGCCTATGTGGCGATGTTTCGCCCGCCGACTCGAGTCACGCCGAAGGGCAAGGAGCGAGTGGTCTCCCGCGGCGCGAAGCTGCTCGAGAGCGTGGGGTGTACCAGCTGCCACCGGGCAAGCCTCGACATCGAGGACGCCGTCCTGACCGTGATGACCCCACCCACCGTACCCGAATCGGCGGCCTGCCCAGAGGAGGTGGCAACGCTCGGCAACTCGCTGGCGCACCCGTCCGAAGTCGTTACCGAGGCAGACACGCGCGTGCAGGCAGCCCTGCGGAGCTCAGCGGCCACGGCGGTGATGAGTCAGCCGGAAGCAACGCCGGCGCAACTCTATCAGGCGATGCGCGGTTCCCTGCACAGCCGCGACGTGAAGGCGGTTGGCGAGGGCAACTACCAGGTCGACCTGAGTCTCACCAAGGTGCGCAAGAAGGACGTGCCCGCGTATGTTTGGCCTCGCCTGCCGAGCGCTAACCATGGTGTCGAGGTTCCGCTGTACAGCGATCTCAAGTTGCACTACATGGGCGAGAAGCTATCGGACGAATACCCGCAGGGAACGGACACCGCAGGCTACGCAGCGCAGCCCGGCTACTACGTGACGCGGGTGCTTTGGGGAGTGGGGGATTCAGACCCCTACATGCACGACGGTCGCGCACGCACGCTGAAGGACGCGATCCAGCTGCACGGCGTGGAGGGCAGCGAGGCGAAGGCCGCAGCCGAAGCCTACGAGAAGCTGGACGAAAAGGACCGTGAGAGCCTCCTCGCGTACCTCCAGAGCCTGCGGCTGCCGATTGCCGAGGGCACGCAGGTCGCGGAGTACGTGCCGTGAGGTAGCTCGACGCCGCGGTCGCATCGCACCCGCACCGCGGCCCTCGTCCGCCAACAGGACGGGGCGGAGGGGCGCGCGCGCCCCGGCATCCGGCTCGATCGCACCCGAGCCGCCGCCCTTCGGCGCCTCGGGCCCCGGGGAGCAAGCACGCAGCGTCGCCCCCCACGTCGGCTATTTCGCGTCCGAGCGCGCGACGAGCGCCCCCCGGTCGAGCCCCGGAGCACCGCGCGTGCCGGCCGTCGCCTACACCCGCGGCAGCGTGGCGCGCCGCCTCCGCTCGCCGTCACGGTGCGACCCGGGGGGCGCGGCCTGGGTGACGCGCGACGCTTTCGATGAACCTCGACTCCAGGGCGGCGGCGGCTGCTGCCCCGAGGCCCCGCCATCGAGAAGCTTGCCTGCCTCGCGATGATTCGCTCGCCGCGATGCAGCTTCGATCGAGATGTCGAGCGTGCAGGCGCCGGCGAAAACCAACCGAGAGGGGCTCGGTCTGCAGGCGCTGTGCGGCGCGGCCCGCTCGCTGGGGGCGTCGGCCTGGTATTTTGGGTGGCGGGCTGAGCGCCTCCCCGCCGAACGGCAGCTGCGATGGTCCCGCCCCAAAGAGAAACCCGACTCGGCGCGCCATTCTGGCTCGACTGACGTCGGACGCAGCCAACATCACGGAGCTGTCGGAGCCTTTCTCGCTGAGTCAGCCCGCGATGTCGCGCCACATCAAGGTACTCGAGAAGGCCGGCTAGATTCGGCGCCGGGTGGCCGGGGCGCAGCGCCTTTGCAGCTTGCGGGCAGAGGCGGTGGGCGAGCTCGAGCACTGGCTCTCGACGGTTCGGCGGTCACTCGAAACCAACTACGCGCGGCTCGATGCGCTCCTGGCAAAGAGCCCTTCCCAAACTCGTCAATCGAAACGAAAGGACCCAACGTGACTCTCGAACTACGCACCGAAGGCGACACACAAGTCGTCGTGATCCGCCCCTTCGCCGCGGCGCCCGAAGCCGTCTACCGAGCGCATACGGAGCCCGAAATCATCAAGCAGTGACTGCTCGGTCCCGACGGGTGGAGCACGCCCGTCTGCCACATCGATGCGAAGCCGGGCGGCAAAATCCGGTACGAATGGTCGAACGGACAGGGCGGTGGCTTCTCTCTCACGGGAGAGCTCCTCGAGGCCGCTGCATTCAGCCAAATCGTTCACGTGGAGCGCATGCATTTGCCCGTTCCCACGCCTGACGACCACATCGTCACGACCTTCGAGCCCAATGGCTCCGGCACCCTGATGCGCATGACGATGACGCTACCTTCGGCCGAGGCGCGCGCGGCCATGTTGGAGACCGGGAGGGAGCGCGGCATGGAGGCGAGCTACGCGCGGCTCGAAAATGGCGTCGTGGAGTCCTGAGCCCACCGTCGCGCCGCCTCTCCGGGGGAAGGGAGAGCCACGTCCGTCAGGAGGTGGGAGCTGTTCGCGGCGCGCAGCATCGCCCCCAGCGCGTCGGGACGGAAACCTCTCCGTTGTCCCAGTACACCCGCAGCACCCCCCGATCCACGGCCGCCTTGGTCACTCGAGGTAGCATCTGCGGTAGTCCTCGAACCCCTGCTGAGTCGCCGGGCGGTGCGCGCGGCCGTCCGCGGCGACTTCGCCGGCGCCTTGTCGCGGCCGCCACCGCCGCCGCATCGCGAGTTCGCGGGGAGGCCCCAGGGAACGCCTCGAAAGCGTGCGTTCGAAGAGCGAGCCG
>JBNKVS010000086.1:0-200995 GCA_050299315.1 Polyangiaceae bacterium | reverse complement strand
GCGAAGAAGGATTCTGAAACCGAATTGTCCCAGCAGTCGCCCTTGCGGCTCATGCTCGGGCGCGCCCCAAGGCGCTTGAGCTCGGCCAGGTATTCATCACTACCGTAGCGGCAGTCGCGATCAGTGTGATGAATCCAGCATGGCTCCAGTTCACGCGTTGACGCGGCCATGTGTAGCGCTGAGAGAACCAGCTCCCGTGTCGATACGATCGGAGGTGGCCCAGCCTACGACGCGCCGTGAGTATAGGTCCAGCAAACCGCCAGGTAAAGCCATCCGTCAGTGGTCGGGATGTACGTTATGTCACCTGCCAGTACTTGGTTGGGGCTCTCCGCAGTGAAGTCGCGCTCGAGCAGATTGGGCGCTATGCGGCAAGTGTGTCGCGAGTCCGTCGTCCTGCGGAAACGGCGCGGAGTATGGCCGCGAAGGCCAAGGTGCCGCATCGTACGAGCGACGCGCTTCTTGCTCGGTCTGGCCCCAGGTCTCCTGAGCGCTCGGCGAATCCGTGGTGCGCCATAGCGACCTTGGTGTTCGTGGAATATCTCCGGAATCTCTGCTGCCAGGATGGCGTCGTCGATGACGCGGGCGCTCGGCTTCCTGTGCAACCACTCGTAGTAGCCGCTGCGCGAGACCTCCAGAACTCGGCAGGCGCGAGCTACCGGGATGGTTTCCCTCTCCGCGTGAATCAGCTCGTACACGGCTACTTCACGTCCTTCGCGAAGAGGGCTGCGGCTTTTCTTAGGAGCGCATTCTCGGCCTGAAGCTCACGCAATTCGCGCCGTAGGCGCTCGACTTCCTCGCGCTCGCCTTGGCGCTGCCGTGGCCCCGAGGTGAGTTCAGGCTCGAAGCGCTCTCGCCAACGATGGAGCATGCTGGGGCTGACTCCCAGCTCTTTGGCGACTTCGGCAACGCTCTTTGAGCCGCGAGCCAGCAGGCGCCGGACTGCGTCCTTCTTGAATGAGCTGGGACGGGATTGTCTTTTCTGCATTGGTGGATCTCCCAGGAGAGTACTCCCTTTTGGGGTGTCCACCAGAGCGGGGCAATCTCACCAACCGACGATGATTCGCCTGTCCTTTCCACCGCTTCACCGAAACCGCAAACATTGCAGGCGTGCGCGGCGTCGAGACCGCGCACTTGGCACCAAGTGTTTCACCAAACGAGCCCACCGCGAGACAGGCCAAGAACAGCCAGTACAAGGGCCCCTTCGACAGGCGAACCGTTCGACCATCGCCCCATCGCGACGAAACGAGACGAAGCCGCAAGTGATCCGAAGTTCGGAGAGAGCCTTCTTCGGGCGAGCAAAGCTCGCCTCACCTGTCTTCGCCCTGTCCGCTCCAACGGACGACGACAAACTCGGCACGCCGCCAAGAGCAACACGGCAGTTCGCGGGTGGTTGGTGAATCGCGAACGCACGAACGGCGTGCATAGCTAGGTGACTTGCCCCTAGGGCGATGGTACGCCTACAGCCACGTACAAGGGGGAACAGTGCAGAAGCCTAGCAGTCGCAGGTGGCGGCTTTTGTCAAGGAGAACCTAGATGGCGCACTTGGTTCAAAGCCATTGCAGCTCGTCGGTAGACGACGAAGAGGAGATTCGTCATGTGTCGCCAAACTCCGGCGGGTAGCGAGAACGGCCAATCTCGAATTTGCCCTTCGCATCGGATCCGTCATCATCCATCACTTCTACGACGGCGACACGGAAGTTTGGCGTTCTCGCGGTCCCAAGACCGCATCCTTTCGTCGCTTGGCCCAGCACCCCGACCTTCCCCCTCAGCGCGGGCGCGCTGTATCGCTGTGTCGCCCTCTACGAGCTCTGCGAACGGCTCAATGCCCCCGCTCGTTGGACCAATCTGGGAGCGAGCCACCTTCGCGTCGTGCTATCACTCGCTCCTTCGGACCAAGAGAAGGTTCTGACCCTCGCCAATAGTCAGCGCTGGACCGTTCGAGACCTCCAAGTCGAGCTGTCGAAAAGAGCGATGAAGCGCCGAGGGCGGGGAGGGCGGCGCGCCGAACCGAGCGTCACGAAGACCCTTCTATGCGCGACCCGGCCAAAGGCCGGGTCGGTGCGGGGGAGGTTCAGGTCGAGGGAGCGTCGGGAGGGGGGGCTTTGTTCGTCGACAGGCGCGGTGCTGAGCGTCCCTGGGCGGCGGGCGCGGTGGCGCGGTGTAGCCACCGGCGAGCCTGGGGCCCACTTTCACCGATTTCACCGGGACCCAGGGCACCCCCCTTCGGTGGCGGTATTCGCACCGGTGCCGGGCGCCGGAGGGGGGAAGTTGGGCGGCGCAAGGTCCCGAGCTGGCGGTCCTCGTCGGTTCGAGGTCGGAGGCGGAGGTCAGGGTCGTGCTATGGGGCGATACCCCTTTCCGTTGCAGACGAAGTGCTCGCTGCGCTCGGTGAGCCGCTCCGCGACGACCTGCGCGTTGAGAGATCGGGCCGAGAATTTGGGGCCTGGGCGGCGCCACAAACCGCAGCGAAATGACACGCGGGGGGTTGCGGTCCGTGTCGCGGGAGCGGCAACGGGGTGACTTGACGGGCAACGAGACAGCACCCTAAACGAACTAGATGCGCGACGAGATGAAGCTCAACCGCGAACACTGGGATGAGGCCACGCGATTGCACACTACGAGCAACTGCTATGGCATTGAGGAGTTCAAGGCAGGATGTTGCCGACTGCACCGCGTGGAAGTCGAGGAAGTCGGAGACGTGCGCGATCGCAGACTTCTACACCTGCAATGCCACTTCGGGATTGACACTCTGTCCTGGGCACGGCGTGGTGCGCGCGTCACTGGAGTCGACTTTTCACCTGAGGCAATCAAACAGGCTCGCGCACTGGCCGTGAATACCCAGATCGAAGCTGAATTCGTCTGTAGTGATTTGTACTCCCTCCCGGCACAGCGGCAACCAACTGGCAAGTTCGACATCGTTTTCACCTCCTACGGCGTGCTCAATTGGCTGCCTGATCTGACTCCCTGGGGCGAGCTGATCGCACAATACCTCGCGCCCAGCGGCTTCTTTTACATCGTGGAGGCCCACCCTACGGCTCGTATGTTTGCGATGCAAGACGACATGCCAACAGGACAGAGCGTTCACCCTCGCTTTCCCTACTTCCATGACCCGGCGGGCATTCGCCAGCCCCCTGGCGTGGACTACGCCGATCCATCCAGACGACACGCCGTGGGAACGCACGAGTGGCAGCACTCCATGGCCGACATCGTGAATGCCATCACGGGCGCGGGGCTCGTCGTGGAGTGGATCCATGAATATCCCTTCTGCGCCTGGCCGATCGTTGCCGGATGTGAAGTAGTCGAGCGGTTCAGCAACAGTCATGGCTACTATGCTCGCGCCGCCTCCGAGGTCCAGCTGCCGCTGTTGTTTTCCCTGCGCGCGTCGCTTCCCGACGCGCGCTACCTCCCCATCCAGGTACCGCCAAATCCTGGGCCGCGCCGACGACGTCATCGTGCCAGCCAACGCACAGAAGGTCGACCCGACGCCGACCGAGGATGCGGTGTGCGCTACTGAGCCTCTTACCCAGACCTGCGGCGTGGGTGCGGGGCGGAGTGGGCCATCTGTTGTCGTGTTTGCATCTGCGCTCGCCAGCCCTGCAAGCCTGGAGGTGGGCCTCTTGGCTACCAATCGTGCGCGACGAGGGCCTTGGAAGGGCCACCGCCTAAATCTGGCAGACGCGCTCTTGGCCGTCGAAAACGTCCTCCTGACCGCGTCGCAAGGGCTCGGGCGGGGCTCGGGCGACGCCCGGTAGAGAGGCGCGGTCCATCAGGCACTCCGAACGGGGCTGAGTGGACGAAAGGGGCTCCGCCAGATCCGGCCGACTTCACGACTTGGTAGACCGCAGGTGGGGCGGGAACTCGCACTCCGGCGTTCCTTCGAAGCGTGCGGACGGGCCGACGATGGGTGTGGCGGCCCCTCACAATCACCTGGACATTCCGCTCCAAGTCCCCAATCAGAGGCCCACGGCCGCGCCTTGCTCAGCGCCGACACGATCAACATGGAGGACATGGGGCTGCGCGCTCGCAACCCCAGGCTCAAACGCCCCCAACTGTCGCTACTCCTGGGTCTTCATCGGGCGCCAATACGAGTCCGGCAGCGATCTGATCTGGCCCAAGAGTTCGCGTCCTACCTCTACGCATCGCGACCTGGCCCGCAAGGATTGCCAAGGAATTTCTCGACGGTTGGGGCGTGGTGCTGCAGGGTGATACGCCCGAGGCTGCGCGCAGATCGCAGACTCAAATCGCGGCGGACGGCGTTCGGTGGGTCTTGCCTGCAGCCCGCGCCCAACGACCGGACCACGAACCGGAAACGTTCGGGAACGCTCGGCAGATGGGCACCGCTGGCCGCCGCGCACCGCCACGACGCAAGAGTCGAGGGTGGCGCTCTCTCATCAGCGCCCGCCGGCCCGACTTGCCCTTCCCCCGGCCCTGAGGCAGCATCGCGCGCATGAGCGAAAATCGCCGGATTTTGGTCACGAGCGCCCTGCCCTATGCCAACGGCCACATCCATGTTGGGCATTTGGTGGAATACATCCAGACGGACATCTGGGTGCGCTACCAGCGAATGCGCGGCCGCGACGTGGCGTACATGTGCGCGGACGATACGCACGGCACGCCGATCATGTTGCGCGCTCGCCAGGAGGGGCGCAGCGAAAAGGAGCTGATCGCCGAGATGAGCCAGGCGCACCAGACGGATTTCGCTCATTTCAGCGTGAGCTTCGATCACTACGGAAGCACGAACTCGGCCGCCAACCAGAAGTTGTGCCACGAGCTGTGGGGCAAGCTCGGGGAAGCGAAGATGATCGTGCGGCGCTCGGTGGAGCAGCTCTACGATCCGGAAGCGGGGCTCTTCTTGGCCGACCGCTTCGTGCGAGGCACGTGCCCGCGCTGCAACACGCCCGGACAGCACGGGGACGCGTGTGAGTCCTGCGGGGCGACCTACTCGCCGATCGAGCTGAAGGACGCGCAGAGCACGGTATCGGGAGCGAAGCCGGAGATTCGAAGCGCCGAGCACCTGTTCGTCAACATCGAGAGCAAGCATGCGTTCCTGGAGGAGTGGGCGACGAGCGGAGACCACCTGCAGCCCAGCATCGCCAATTACCTCAAGGGTCATTTCCTCTCGGCCCCCTTGCAGGACTGGGACGTGTCGCGCCCGGCCCCCTACTTCGGGTTCGAGATCCCCGACGCGCCAGGCAACTACTGGTACGTCTGGTTCGACGCGCCGATCGGGTACATGGCTTCCACCTGGGAGTGGTGCCAGAAAAACGGGCGCAACTTCGACGACTACTGGCGTAGCGAAGATACGGAGATCATCCACTTCATCGGCAAGGACATCACGTACTTCCACGCGCTGTTCTGGCCTGCGATGCTGCACGCGGGGGGATTCACGCTGCCGCGGCGGGTCCAGGTTCACGGCTTCTTGACCGTGAACGGCGAGAAGATGTCGAAGAGCAAAGGCACGATGATCAGCGCGGCGACCTTCGCCGAGCACCTCGATCCAGAGCAGCTGCGCTACTACTACGCCAGCCGCCTCACCTCCAAGGTCGACGACCTGGATCTGGATCTCGAGGACTTCACGGCGCGGGTCAATTCGGATCTGGTCGGCAAGGTCGTCAACCTCGCCAGCCGCAGCGCGCGCTTCCTGCAGAAGACGGGCCTCAGCGCGAAGTACCCCGAAGACGACGGGCTGTTTGCGGAGGGTGCCGCCGCCGGCGAGGAAATCCTCGAGGCGTACGAGGGCTTCGAGTTCGGCCGCGCGATGCGGCGCATCATGCGCCTCGCCGACCGCGCCAACGAATACGTCGACCGCATGCAGCCCTGGAAGATCGCCAAGGATCCGTCCCGTGCGGCGGAGCTGCAAGACACCTGCACCGTTGCCTTGAACGCCTTCCGGCAGATCGCCATCTACCTCGCGCCGGTGTTGCCGGGGCTGGCCAAGCGCACCGAGGAGCTCTTCGACAAGCCCATCGGCAGCTTCGACGAAGCGGCGGTGCCCACCGTGGGCTCTGCCATCCGCCCGTTCAAGCACCTGATGGCGCGGGTGGATCCCAAGAAAGTCCAGGCGGTGCTGGCAGCAAGCAAGGAAACGGCAGCGCCCTCCCCCGCGGCGCCCCCGCAAGCGGCCCCGTCGAAGTCCGAAGCCCCCGCCGAGCCGCTTGCCGAGCGCTGCACCTTCGAAGACTTCAGCAAGGTCGATCTCCGAGTGGCGCAAGTCCTCGACGCACGCCCCGTCGACGGCTCGAAGAAGCTGGTCGAGCTACGAGTCGACCTGGGCTGGGAGCAGCGAACCATCTTCGCGGGCATCCGCTCCGCCTACGCCGACCCCAAGGCGTTGGTGGGCAGGCTGATCGTGGTCGTCGCCAACCTGGCGCCGCGCAAGATGAAGTGCGGCGTGAGCGAGGGCATGGCGATCGCGGCCGGGCCGGGCGGCGCCGACATCTTCCTGCTGTCGCCGGACAGCGGCGCCAAGGTGGGCCAGCGGGTGCACTGAGTCACTCCCTGGCGTTCCGCTGCGGGCTGGGCTCGATCGGGGTGGCCGGGGGAAACGCTCGTGCCCGGCATCGAGAGGCAACCGTTTCACGGCGCCTTGGTGCTGCGACCTCGCGCCGTCGTGGGGCTCGGACGGCGCCGCGCTGGGCAGGGGACTTGCTTCCCGGCGCCCGCTTCTGTAGGTCGTCTCGATGACCCCCGAGCAAGCCTTCCAAAGCCACATTGCCGAAAACCCTTATCCGGGGCGGGGCCTGGTCGTCGGCCGAGACGCGAGCGGGGAGTGGACGATCGTCTACTGGATCATGGGGCGCAGCGAAGGCAGCCGAAACCGCCGCTTCGTCGCGACGGGCGGATCCCTGCGAACCGAACCGGTCGACGTGGACAAGCTCGGGGACCCGAGCCTGATCATCTACGAGGCCATGTTGGAGCTTCCCGGCGTGCAGCTCGTCAGCAATGGCGATCAGACTCGCAGCGTTTTCGATACGCTGCAGAATGGGGGAAGGTTCACGGACGCGATGCGCGAGCGGGAGCGCGAGCCGGACGCTCCGAACTACACCCCACGCATCGGTGCCGTGCTGGATTTTCGCCGCGGGAGCCCCTCGCTGACGATGAGCCTTCTGCTCGGCAACGAGCAAGACCCAACGCAGACGGACTACTGCTTCTTTCACCCCGCGCCTCCACGGCCGGGCACGGGACGGGCGCTGACGACCTACGCGGGGGACGGCAACCCCGTGCCCTCGTTTCGGAGGCTGCCGATGACGCTGCCGCTGCCCGGCGACACGCAATCCATTCTGGATCACTACTGGGGCCACCTCAGCGAGGAAAACCGCGTGGCCTTGGCCGTAAAGCGCGTGACGGCCGCCGGGGAGCTCGGCGAGCTCCTGGTGCGCAATCGCTTCGCTTAGAGCACCGATCAGGTTGCCGGGGCCCACGGCGCCCCGGAAAACGCCCCCCAGCGAGGGTGAGGAGGCGCTTTCCGGGGCGCCTGCGAGCGGCAGGCTGCCGGACCGGTGCTCTGAGTCTGCCTGCGCGCGCCCGACCGAGCATCGGGACCGAGAATCCACTTCCTCCTCGCCTCCTCGGTCTTGCAGTCGACGGAGATCCAGGCGAGCGCGTCGGCGCCGGCTAGCGAGCGCGGGCAGCGCCGGCTCAAGCCACTTCGGTCTTCTTCTTCGCCTTCTTCTTGGCGGCCTTCTTCTTCGTCGCCTTCTTCTTCGACGTAGAGACCTTCTTGGCCGCTTTCTTCGCCGCTTTCTTCGCCGCCTTCTTGGCGACCTTCTTCTTCTTTTTCACCGGGGCGCGCTCACGCCGGACCGCCAGCAACTCCTGCGCCCGCTCGTTGTCGATCGTCTCGACCGAGTCGTCCTTGCGCAGCGAGGCGTTCGTTTCCCCGTCCGTCACGTAGAACCCGAACCGGCCTTCCCTCAAAGTGATGGTTTCACCCGAGAAGCCGTCCACCCCGAGCTCCTTGATGGGCTCGGCCGCTTTCCTTCGCCCCCGTGTCTTGGGCTGAGCCAAGATGGCCAGCGCTTGCTCCAGATCGAGCTCGAATACCTGCTCTTCCTTCTCGAGGCTGCGGCTCTCTTTGCCACAGCTGATGTAGGGCCCGTAGCGCCCGAGCTGAGCCGTGATGGGCGCCTTGTTTTCGGGATGCTCCCCGATCACCCGGGGCAGAGAGAGCATCTTCAGCGCTTCTTCGAGGGAGACCTCGGAGGGATTCATCGAGCTGAGAAGCGAGCCCGTCCGCGGTCGCTCCTTGCCCCCAGCCTCTCCGAGCTGCACGTAGGCACCGAAGCGGCCCGAACGAACGTAGACGGGCAATCCAGTCTCCGGATCGACGCCCAACTCCCGATCTCCGCTGGGGGCCTCGAGTAGCTCCACCGCTCTTTCGATGGTCAGCTCGTCCGGCGGAAGGTCCTCGGGCAGCGAAGCCGTGTCTTCGCCGCGCTGAAGATACGGACCGTACCGACCCACGCGCACCACGATGGCTCGCCCCTGCTCGTCTTCGCCGAGTGGCAAGGAATTGATGGCTCGCGCGTCGATCTCCCCGAGCCGCTCGGCCACGAGGGTACGCAGGCCGGCGTCGACCAACGCGGACCCGGAGTTGGCCGCGTCGCCGTCGCCGCCGTTGTCACTTTCGGCGCCGAAGTAGAAGCGACGCAGCCAGGGCACGGCCTGTTCACGCCCTTCGGCGATCTCGTCCAGCTCGTCTTCCATTCGGGCGGTGAATGCGTAATCGACGAGATCCGAGAAGTGCTTCTCGAGAAGCTGAACGACGGCAAACGCCTTGAACGAGGGCACGAGCGCCGAGCCCTTCTTCCAAACGTAGCCCCGCTGTTGGATCGTCGAGAGGATCGAAGCATAGGTAGACGGGCGCCCCACGCCCATCTCTTCCAAGCGCTTCACGAGGGAAGCCTCCGTGTAGCGCGCCGGGGGCTGAGTCTCGTGCCCCTTGGGTTCGAACGCCTTTCCCTCGAGAGCCTCGCCCTCGTCCACCCGGGGCAGGTGCCGCTCCTTTTGCTCGAGCTCCTGGCTGGGATCGTCGCTCCCCTCGACGTAGGCGCGCAAGAACCCCGGGAAGATGATCGTGTTGCCGGTCACGGAGAATTCGAGACGCTTGCCGGCGTGCTCCGTGGCGACCACCAGCTTGACGCTCTGCCCCCGCGAATCCGCCATCTGGCAGGCCACGGTGCGCTTCCAGATCAGCTCGTAGAGCTTCGCGCGGTCCCCCGTCATCTTGGCGGCGACCTGCGAGGGATGCTGAAAAGCGTCTCCTGCGGGGCGAATGGCTTCGTGGGCCTCCTGCGCGTTCTTCACCTTGTTCGCGTATCGACGCGGCTTCTCGGGCAGATACTCTTGGCCATACAGCTCACCGATCAACGTGCGCGCGGCGTTGACGGCCGTATCCGACAGAGTCGTGCTGTCCGTACGCATGTACGTGATGTAGCCCGCCTCGTAGAGATCCTGCGCGGCACGCATCGTTCGCGCCGAGGAGAAGCGCAGCTTTCGGCTGGCTTCCTGCTGCAGGGTGGAGGTCATGAACGGCGGCGCGGGGCTGCGCCGATTCGGCTTCTGCTCCACGGAAGCAACCGCGAAGTTACACTCCGGCAGAGCGGTGGCTATCTCTCTCGCCTGCTTCTCTCCGACCAGCAATACGGATTCGGCCTTGAGCTTGCCGTCCTCGTCGAAATCCTTGCCGGTGGCGACCTTTCGACCGTCGATCGTCACGAGGTTGGCGGCGAAGCCCTCCCCCTTCTCGGTGTGAAACTCCGCTTCGATGTCCCAATAGCTTGCGACGACGAAGCGCATTCGAGCGGCCTCGCGGTCCACCACCATGCGGGTGGACACGCTCTGAACGCGGCCCGCCGACAGCTTCGGCATCACCTTCTTCCAGAGCACCGGCGATACCTCGTAACCGTAGAGGCGGTCGAGGATGCGGCGGGCCTCCTGCGCGTTGACGAGGCGCTGGTCGATTTCTCTCGGGCTGTCGATCGCCTGCAAGATCGCCTTCTTGGTGATCTCGTGAAAGGCCATGCGAAGCACGGGCACCTTCGGCTTGAGCACCTCGAGCAAATGCCAGGCGATCGACTCTCCTTCGCGGTCTTCGTCGGTTGCCAGATACAGGCGGTCGGCGTCGGCGAGCAGCGCTTTGAGCCGCTTGATGTGTTCTTTCTTCTCCCCGTCGACGACGTACAGGGGCTTGAAGTCGCTGTCCACGTCTACACCTAGACGGGCCCAACTTTCCTTCTTGTATTTGGCTGGAACGTCACTCGCTCGACGTGGCAGGTCGCGAATGTGTCCGATGGAAGACTCGACGACGAAGTCTGGGCCCAGAAAGGCGGAGATGGTCTTAGCCTTTGCCGGTGACTCGACGATTACGAGGGAGCGTCCGGTCACGATGATAGATGCCTCGGGTTCAGCGGGGCACGGTTACAAGCGGGATTTGAGCCTGTCAACATCGTCACCCGGCGCCCGCCCTCTGACCCGCTGTGATCGGCACGGGTCCCGCCGCGCTGAAGAGGGTCGGTTGCATGAATAAGCCGGTAATGATTCGCGAGTGACGAAACGTCGGACATAGGCCGCAGACGGGCACTCGCGGGCCCCAGAACGTCCAGACGGTCTGGACTTGTGACGCTTGCCGGACTCCGGTGCCCTGAGCACCATGCGCGCATGAAAAAACTCCCGTGCGGGGCCCATCACCTGTACCCGACGATTCCGGTACACGTCTTCGAGGGGGAGCGCTCCGGGCCCACCGTCATCGTGCAGGCGGGTATCCACGGAGACGAGGTGGCGGGGGTTCACGCCCTGTGCGAGATGCTCGAGGCCGGCTTTCAACCCGACAGCGGCCGCGTCCTCGTCATTCCGGTCATGAACCCGGGAGCCTACCGGGCCCGCCAGCGAACCGCCCCCGCGGGGCTCGACATGAACCGGTGTTTTCCCGGACGCCACGACGACCCGGCGCTCGAAAATCACCTGGCCAAGAAGTTCATGGATCTCGTCGAGGCCGAACAGCCTGCCCTGGTCATGACCCTGCACGAGAGTTGGAAGCGGTTTCACCCTTCCGTCCCCGTCTCCTTTGGGCAGACGGTCGTCTATGGGGTCAATCCGATGCCCGAAATCATTCAGCAGGTAGTCGACCGGCTGAATGAGTCGAAACAGTCTCCGTACGAGCTGTGGGCCCCCCACTACTATCCCGTCGCAACGTCCTCCACGGAGGTGATCGTAGACCGGGTCGGTTGTGTGGGCGTTTGCGTCGAGACATGGATGGGCTTCGAAGAACAGCGCCGTATCGAGATGCAACGAATGACCGTTCGCTTCTTCCTCGAGGAGATCGGCATCTCCTCGGTGGCAAGAAGGTAGGGTCCAGCGCAACGGGCCTACGCGTGTAATTATTTCGCAACCTTGGAATTCGGCGCACCCTCCAAGATCGCATCTAGGGCGAGCCCGCCGCGGCTGGTTCAGCTATGATGGAAATCCGGTCGAGAGCCGCTCTGGCGCGCGGTCGCGCTGCCAAAAGAGCCGCGCCGGCGCGCCCGGTGCCTTCTCTACCCCGAAGAAACGTGCTCATATAACCACACTGGGCGCAGAGGTATGTCGATGAACTACAGAAGCGGTGCGGCCGCCAGCGGGCCCTGGCGGGTCGCGGTCGGTGGCAATCGGGTTCAGAACATGACGCCCGAACAGATCGGGCACGCGTTCCGCGCGGGCCAGTTGAACGAGCGCACTCCGCTGTGGCCGCCGGGGAACTCGGGGTGGCAGGCGCTGGGCACGTTCGAACAGTTCCGCTCCCAGCCGGGAATCGCGCCGCAACACTCGGCCAACCTGGCCTCGTACGACGAGGACGAGGACGACCCGACCCGCATGTGGACGGGCGGGGACGACCCGTCGATGATGATGGACATGCCGCAGGCGAGCGCGCCGGCCCCCCGCGCCCCGGTGCAGCCGGCGCCTCGGCCGCCGCAGTCGATGCCGCCGCAGTCGATGCCGTCGCAGTCGATGCCGCCGCAGTCGATGCCGCGGCAGGCGCACATGCCCCAGCCGATGCCCCCGGCACCCCTCGCGCCCCCACAGCGGCCTGCCGCCCCCAGCCCTTCGCACTCGGCATCACCGCAGCAACCGGTCGGCGCCCCGATGGCGCAGCCGATATCTGCGGCGCAGCGGGCCGCCGTGCCGATCCCTGCGCTGGGCCAGGCCGCCACACCGCGCCCGTCGACGGCCAACGTGGCCTTTCGCGCGCCGGAGCCGCGCCGCAGTGGCGGCGTGAGCTTGGTCGTCGGCCTCGTCGGCTTCATCGCGCTCGGCGTCGCGGTCTTCGCGGCGAGAGGAGATTGGGGGGCGCTGTTCGGTGGCTCCGCGAAATCGGCGAGCGCGGCGGCGCCGAAGCCCGAGCCCCCGAAGCCCGAGACGGAGAAGCCCGAGCCCCCGAAGGCCGAGGCGGAGAAGCCCGAGGCTCCCGCCGGGAACACGCAGCTGGCGAAGGCCGAAGTGCGCTCGGCGACGAGCGTCGCCGACCTGCCCGAAAGCAAGGAAGCGAACGAGGGCCAGGCTCCGGCAAAGAAAGCCGAGGGCGGCGAGACGGCGGCCAGCAAGAAGGCGGCCGTCGAAAAGGCGGAGGCGAACGAGGACGAGGACGAGGACGAAGAAAAGAGCGCCAAAGCGGAGGTCGCCAAGCCAAAGCGATCTGCGGTTTCCTCCTCACGCAAGTCGCGCACCAAGTCCAGGGCCGCCAAGCGCCGCGCTCGGCGCCAGGCCAAATCTCGCGCCCGCGCGCCGGTCGCCAAGAGCGAGCCGCGCGACGAGGCTCCCTCCTCCACCAGCAGCCAGAAGCGCGAGCCCGCGCCCCTCGCGAGCAAGCAAGTCGAACAGAACGCGGCCAAGGCTCTCGCGCGCTCGGCAACGTTCGCGCAGTCGTGTCAGCCCGCCCGCGGGCCCTCGGGTTCGGGGAAGGTGCGTGTCGTCTACGACCCGAGCGGCAGCGTGAAGTCCGTCGAGATTCTGACGGCGCGATTTCGGGGCACTCTGACCGGCAGCTGCGTACGGCAGGTCTTTCGGCGGGCCAAGATCCCGGCATTCGACGGCAGGGCCCCGACGTTCATCAAGACGTTCAACATCCCGGGCTGAGCCGCCTCGGCGGCTTTCGATCGAAACCGCGCCGAAAGGCGACCCATCGATCGCTTCGTCGGTGCGGAGCGCTACGCTTGGGCGATGGTAGGCCGAGCGGGGGCGGAGGCGCCGCGAATCTTTCTCGTCAGCTACCGGCTGCTGGCCGCCGACGTGGGAAGGCTGCTCGAGGAGCGTGGCGCGCGAGTCACCTTCCTCGAGCCGCGGGCACTGAGCGTACTTCGCTTCGAGCAGGCCGTGCGCGAGCAGCGGCCAAACATGCTCTGGTCGATCAACTACGCACCCGAACTCGCCTTCTTGGCAGCTCGATGCCAGCTACCCTACGTCAGCTGGACGATCGACCCCCTGCCCGTCGAGCGCTGTCGACCTCTCGCAGGATCGCCATCCGGCCAAGGGCTCGCGTTCGTCCACCACCGCGGCCTGATGGCCCGGCTTCGACAGGGGGGGCTGGAAAACCTGCGCTACTTGCCCCTGGCGGCCGCCAAGCGTCGCTACGAGGACACGCTCGGCGCGCCGCCGCTCGAAGCCTATCGCAATGAGCTGAGCTTCGTTGGCGACTCGCTGTGCCGAGACGAACAGGCTCTGCGCGACGCAATCGCCGACCTGCCCGCTAGCCAGCGCGCTGAGGTGGAAGGCTGGCTTGCCGCCGTCTACCGGCGCGCGTTCGACGACCCCGGCTTCACCGGCCTCGAGATCGGCCAGCTGCCTCGCGACCTGAGCGAAAGCGCCTCGCCCCGCGAAAACGAAAAACTGGCGGACTTGGCCGACGGCTGCCTCGGCCACTTTCACCGTCGCGACCTGGTTCGCAGTCTCGACTCGCGCGGCATCTGCGTGTGGGGGGATGCCGCGTGGCGCGCTTGGTGCGCGCACTACCGCGGTGTGGCGGACCACGGGCAGCAGCTGAGCCTCATCTACCGCGCCTCCGCGATCAACCTCGACGTGCCGCGCCTCTACCAGCGAGACGCCATCACGCTGAGGGCCTTCGACGTGCTCGCCAGCGGTGGGTTGTTGCTCACCGACGAACGGAGCGAGCTGGCAAGCCTGATGGGGGAGGAGCTATGCTGCACCTACGCGAACGTCGAGGATCTGGCCGAGCGCGTCGACGCCCTGCGTTCGGCGCCGGAGCGCTCCCGAGAGCTCGCTCGGCGAGGCCAAGAGTGGGTGCTGGGCGCACACTGCCTCGAACACCGCGTCGATGAGATCCTGCGGGAATGTGCCGCGCTCGGCTTCCCGGGCACGGCGAGCCGATGAGAGCCTGACCCTGGCAGACGAGCTCGCTGGCAGCTACTACACCGGGCTCGTCGGTAGCAGAAGGCCCTTCAAAAATCGAGTGTTGCACCATGCAATCACTCGCCGAAGCTCGATCCACCATGCAACGCGTCGTAGACTTCATGGGAGCCAACCCGGGCAGTGGCCCGCGCCGTGGAGACATCCCATCGACATGAACACAGCGAAACGAACCGCCCTCGCTCTTGCACTCTCCTCGTTCGCCTGCGGGGCGGACGGCGAACGCCCTCCCCCCTCCGAGGACAATGGCCCGTCGCAAATCGACCCCGGCGATCCCAAGGGGGCCGGGGCGGGAGACGATGTGGCAGACGGCCCGTGCGAGGCAGGTGCGACGAAGCAATGCCGGATCTACCTTCCCAGCCACAACGACATTCGGCCATGCTTCGTCGGTGAGCAGGTGTGTGAGGATGGCCGGTGGAGCGACTGCGGGGACACCGTCCTGGTGGACGCCAATGCGGACGACGCCGAGCTCGACCCGGAGCTGCTCGAAAACTGACTGGGAGCACCCCTTCCCGAGAGGGCTGCGGAGCGCAGCCCAAAGCCACTACAGGCGCCTCGGGGTGGCACCTCGGGGTGGGGTAAGACCCCGCTCGACGGATCCGGCCCCGCAGGGCCGCTAGAGCGGCCCCCGCAGACCCCGCGGACCCGCCGCGGCGGGCGAGCGAATCGACCGAGCGAACGCCCAACGCGTCAGGCTGCCGGAGCCCGCAGCTTGGGCTCCCAGACGGTGGCGCGGTCCCGACCATTGCGCTTCGAGGCGTACAGGGCAGCGTCCGCGGCCTTGAACAGCGTCTCCCAGTCGGCGCCCGCCGCCGGATGAGCCGCGATGCCTACCGAGCAGGTCACGTCCAAGCTGCCCTGCTCGGTCACGAAACGGGTCGTGGATAGCTCCGCTCGGATCCGCTCCGCGAGCAGCTGCGCGCCGCCGATGTCCGTTTGCTCACAGATGACGACGAACTCCTCGCCCCCGAAGCGGCCCACCACGTCGGTTTCGCGTTTCGTGCGGCGCAGCACGTCCGCAAAGCCGGAGATGACGCGATCCCCCACGTCGTGGCCGTGAGTGTCGTTGACGGCTTTGAAGTGATCGAGGTCGCAGACGAGCACGGTCAGAGGCGTTCCGAATCGCTGCGCCGACCTCAGCTTCTCCTTTGCGGTCTCCGTCGCCGCCCGCTTGTTGAACAGACCCGTCAGGCCGTCGGTGGTCGCCAGCGCCTCCAGGCGCTTGACCATTCTCGCGTTGGAGAGGGAGACGGCCACGTGGCGGGCGAGAACCTGCAACGTCATGCGGACCTCGGCCCCGAATGCCCCGCGATTCTCGGAACCCAGCACCAGAGTCCCCAAGACCTCGTCGTGCAGCAGCATGGGCACTACGAGGAGCGATTTCATTGCGGGCATCTCCAGGCTGCGCGTGAAGACGACCTGAAACCCCGCGTCGCATTCGCCTCGATAGGGCAAAGGCTGCCGGCTCTCGACCGTCATCGCCACGAGCCCGTCTCGATCTCGAAAACGCTTGCCGACCAAGCCCTCGGCGCCCTTGCCGCTGGCCGCACGGATCTCGTGCTCCCTGCCGGGTCGCAGAAGCGTGACCGCGGCGAAGTGAAACGCGGCAAACTGCCTGGCGCTGTCGACCCCCACCCCAATGACCTCGGATTCGCCCCGCACCTCGCTGAGGCGCTCGACGGCTCGGTAGAGCTTGGCCTGCTCGGCCCGCGAGTGATTGAGCTGGAGCATCACGCGCTCGTTCATCACGCTGCGCAGTACCCAGCGGCCGGCCTCTCGCAAAACCTCCTGCTCGGCTTCGGTGAGCGGCTCGGGCTCGACTCGGTCGAGCACCAGCAGCCCGACCACTTCGTGCTTTTCGAGTAAGGGGACGACCACCACGTGGCCCGCAGCCTGCACCTCGGGGTAGTACGGCAGAGGGCGACTCGCCGAAGCGCCGACGAGCTCCACGGTGCCCGCTTTCTCCAGCGCCGCCCCGAAGATCCCTTCGCGCGCGGGAAACGGGCCAGAGGCCAGCGGGTGCAACTCGCTCGCGGCACCGCGCAGTACGAGCTGCCGACCGGACTCGGAGAGCCACAGAACCACGGCGCCCCGGGCGGCGAGCGCCGCGCGGCACACCGACAAGCTCGAGCTGAGCGAAGCGCGGATTTCGTCCACACTCGAATGAAGCAGAAGCTCGTCTTCCTGGGCGCGAGGCGGATGGCTCTCGCGGGCGGTCGTCAAACGAAACGCCCGCGCTTCATCGCGCAGGTTGGACAGCTGTGCCTGCAATCGTTGGTGAATGCGCTTCTCGGCTCTCGCGATCTTCGCCGAGAGAGCGAATCGGCCCAGCCCACCGACCATGGCCATCCACGCCGTCTGCACGAGCGCACCGGCGAGGCCGCGCCCGAATACGAGAACCTCGGAGGCGACCCAGAGGCTCGAGGCGAAGAGCCAGGCGCCGGCCGCAACGCGAGGCCTGAGGAGCGCGGCCACGGCCCCCATCCAGACGTAGATGACCTCCTGCAGCGAGCTTTCGAGCGCGGGGACGAGACGCGGCAACTGCAAGCAGAGCACGCCGCTGACGCAGGCGAGGTCCCACTGGCGAATTCCCTCGACCGCCGAGTCGGTGCCCGGCTCCCGCAGTCGCCAGGCCGAGAGCGCCAGCGCCGCTGCGGCCACGACCGTGGAGGCCACCCAGACGCCCGTGGGAATCGCCCCCTGGGCGTGAAGAATTCCAACGCCGCCAACGGCTCCGGCTACCAGCCCAACACCTCCGGCAGAGCACAGCCGGTGTGCCAACTCGGAAGCCCTGTGCAGGAGGCGGTGGCGGAGAAACACGCCCCGGGTCGGTAGCAGAAACCCCGCTAGCTGGCCCACTTTCCGAGATTCGAGCCAGTGTAGCGGACGCAATGCGCAAGCCGGGACTGAGACTGCAAGGGCTGCTGCTGCTCGGGGGGCTGCTCCTTTTGACCTTTTTGCCTCTCCAGCTGACGCTCGCCGCCTACACGAGCCTCACCCTTCGCCAGATCGACGACGCTTTCGCCCGGCGCGCGGCCGATCTGATCGCCGCCCAGCTCGCCACCGCGCCCGATGACTCGCAAAAGCTACGACGCCTCCGCGAGTCGGCCGAGGAGTGGCACGTACTGTCGGCTCAATCCGCCATTGACGAGCCACTCGGATTCGGTCCCGAAGCCCTGCGCCGCGAGCTGAGGCAGCAGGCGGAGCGGACCTCGCAGGACAGTGCCGGCGCCAAGGGATCGAGCGGGCGCGCGTTCCACTTTCGCTTGCCGAGCTCCGCGCTGTGGGTTGCGCTACGCGCCGACTCGGCTCTGGGCCGCGCCGCCTCCCTGGTCAGAGTGTTCTCCCTGTACGCGTTCGTCGTGGCCTGTGCGCTGCTCACACTCGCCTACTTCGCGATGACGCGCGTTCTGATTCGCCCACTCGACGCCTTGGCGCGAGCCGCCGAGAACGTAACGCTCGGGCTCAAGCCGCTGGAGGTCGCCGCTTCGGGGGTTCGCGAGCTCGAGGAGCTGAGCACATCCCTGACGCGAATGACGGAGAAGTTGCTCGCGGAAGAGGAGCTCTCGAGGACCAAGGTAGCGGAGCTACAACGCACGACGCGCGAGCTTTCGGAGGCCCAGAGCCAGATCGTCCGAGCGGAACGCCTCGCCACGGTGGGCAGACTCGCCGCCGGCCTGGCCCACGAGATCGGCAACCCCTTGGCCGCGCTCATCGGACTGCAAGATCTGGTGCTGGAGGGCAATCTCTCGCCCGAGGAGCAGAAGGATTTTCTGCGACGAATGCGCGCGGAGACGAATCGCATTCACGACACCATCAGTGAGCTGCTTCAGTTCGCGAGGCCGAGTGGTCGTTCCGCCCCTGCCGAGCCAGCCTGGGGAAACGTGGAAATTACGGCCCGAGATACGGTCGCTCTCGTGTTGCACCAAGCATCCATGAAGGGAGTCGACGTCCGCCTCGAGATGCCCCCGGACCTGCCCCCGGTGGCGATGGCGGGCTCCGCCCTCACGCAAGTGCTGTTGAATCTCCTGCTCAACGCCGCGGACGCGCTCGCGGGCAGTCCCGAACCGAGAATCTGGGTGCGGGCGCAAAAGCGCTCGACGCGAGTACGGATCACCGTGGACGACAATGGCCCCGGCGTCTCCGAGGAGCTTCGCCCGAGAATTTTCGACCCCTTCTTCACGACCAAGGACGTCGGCAACGGCACGGGGCTCGGCCTATCGGTGTGCGAGAGCCTCGTCTCGGCTGCGGGAGGCACTCTCTGGCTCGAGCCGGCGGAAGGCGGTGGCGCCCGCTTCGTGATCGAGCTGCCGCGCCCGGAGGACGGCCCCGCACCGCCCGCCCCGAACGCCTGACGCGGGCAGGCGGCGCACGCAACCCGTCCAGCGACCGCCCGGGCCGAAGCCCCGCGGCGCCCCAGCGCCCGAATCGAAGCGGCCCCGTCCGCTCCGATGCATCACGGTCGGAGCGGAGCTGGGTTGTGATGAGCTCGGCCCACGACGGCTCGTTGTTGTACGTTCCGCCGTGATGACCGAAACGAACGAGCCGCTCGCCGCCGAGGAGCCCCGGGGAGCCCTCCGGCGCGCGAGAGCACCCTTTCTGGCCGCTCTTCCTGCCGACCGAACGCTCGAACCGTTCATCGAGCTTTTCGAGGCCGGCAACTTCCGAGAACTCAGGCGCCGCGCGGCCGACGTGGACGCAGGTTCCCTCGACCCCGAAATCCAGCGCGCCATCGCGGAGCTCGTCTCTCGCACCGAACCGGACCCTGCACTGAAGTGGATGCTGCTCATCTGCTTCGCGCTGCTCGCCTTCACCGTAGGCTGGGTGTACCTGCACTGAAGGAGACACAAAACGCCGCAGGCCCCGCAGTCAAAGCTCTGCGGGGCCCGCAAACGCATCATCGCTTCGAACGCCGCTCGGTCAGCCCACCCGCGGGGGGCTGACCGAGTCATCGAGGCGGTCGATTGTCGGGGCAATCGCCCCGGGGAGGGGCGACTTGGAAATCGCCCCGGGAGGGCGACTCAGAAGTCGTGACCGCCCATGCCGGCGCCGCCACCTGCGGCCGGCGCCTTCTCGTCCTTCGGCTTCTCAGCGACGAGAGCCTCGGTGGTGAGGAGCAGGCCGGACACGCTCGCGGCGTTCTGGAGAGCCGAGCGCACGACCTTGACCGGATCGATCACACCCATGGCCACGAGATCACCGAACTCGCCGGTGCGCGCGTTGTAGCCGTAGGTGCCCTTGCCGTCGCGAACCTGCTGCACGATGATCGAGCCCTCTTCGCCCGCGTTGGCGCAGATCTGACGCAAGGGCTCCTCGATGGCCCGGCGAATGATCGAAACACCAAAGCGCTCCTCGTCAGTGACCTCGAGCTTCTCGAGCGCCTTCTGGCCGCGGAGCAGAGCCACACCGCCGCCGGGCACGATGCCCTCTTCCACGGCAGCACGGGTCGCGTGCAGGGCGTCCTCGACGCGCGCCTTGCGCTCCTTCATCTCCGTTTCCGTCGCGGCTCCAACCTTGATCACCGCGACGCCGCCCACGAGCTTGGCCAGGCGCTCCTGGAGCTTCTCACGGTCGTAGTCGCTGGTGGTGTTCTCGATCTGGCTGCGGATCTCGCCCTGACGAGCCTTGATCTTCTCCTTCTTGCCCGCGCCGTCGACGATCGTGGTGTTGTCCTTGTCCACCTTGACCGTCTTGGCCTGGCCGAGGTCACTGATGGTGACGTTCTCGAGCTTCAGACCCAGATCCTCGCTGATGACCTGCCCGCCCGTGAGGGTGGCGATGTCCTTCAGCATCTCCTTGCGTCGGTCGCCAAAACCCGGCGCCTTGACCGCGATGCAGTGCAGCGTGCCGCGCAGCTTGTTCACCACCAGAGTGGCGAGCGCCTCACCCTCGATGTCCTCGGCGATGATGAGCAGCGGCTTCTGCTGACGGGCAATCGCCTCCAGGACCGGAACGAGGTCCTTCATGTTGCTGATCTTCTTCTCGCTGAGAAGAATGTAGCAATCCTCGACGGAGGCCTCCATGCGCTCGGCATCCGTAACGAAGTACGGCGACAGGTAGCCGCGATCGAACTGCATCCCCTCGACGACCTCGAGAGTGGTCTCGGCGCTCTTGGCCTCTTCGACCGTGATGACGCCTTCCTTGCCGACCTTTTCCATGGCCTCGCTGAGGAGCTGGCCCACCGTCTCGTCGCCGTTGGCGCTGACGGTTCCGACCTGAGCGATCTCCTGCGGGTCCTTCGTCGACTTGGCGAGCTTTCGCATCGAGGAAACGACGGTCTCGACCGCCTTGTCGATGCCGCGCTTGATCTCCATCGGGTTGTGCCCCGCAGCGACCAACTTGGAGCCCTCGCGGAAGATGGCCTGGGCGAGCACGGTGGCCGTGGTGGTGCCATCACCAGCGACGTCGCTGGTCTTCGAGGCGACTTCGCGCACCATCTGGGCGCCCATGTTCTCGAACTTGTTTTCCAGCTCGATCTCTTTGGCCACCGTCACACCATCCTTGGTGATGGTCGGGGAACCGAAGCTCTTCTCGATGACGACGTTGCGCCCCTTGGGCCCGAGCGTTACGCGAACGGCGTTCGCCAGCGCGTTTACACCATTGAGAATGAGGCCACGGGCGTTCTCTTGGTAGGCAATCTCTTTTGCAGCCATTTTCGTAAACTCCCTTACTTCTCGATCACGCCGAGGATGTCGTCCTCACGAAGAATCAGGTGCTCCGCACCTTCCAACTTGACCTCGGTGCCGGCGTACTTCCCGAACAGCACGCGATCACCCTCTTTGACGTCGAGGGCACGCACGGAGCCATCCTCCAGCACCTTGCCGTTGCCAACCGCCAGAACCTCACCCTCGATGGGCTTCTCCTTGGCGGTGTCGGGGATGATGATCCCACCCTTGGTCTTCTCTTCTTCCTGCACGCGCTTGACGATCACGCGGTCTTGCAGAGGTCGAATCTTCATGGCTGTTTTGTCTCCCTTTTTCGAGCAGAGGCTGCTTCGGCCCGGATGGGCACGCCCCTCCGCGGAAAAAACTTGCAAATTCATATGCTTCGGCACCACATCCGCGGTGGCGCGAGCCGCAAAACCCCACCGGCTCCAGGCCGTGCGACCCGGCAGCTGACGAGGTTGGCCGGAACTTAGCCATGCCCCCTAGGGTGTCAAGGATGGCCCGCTCACTTTTTCTCCGAGAGCACGGACGTAGCGACCTCCGCCAGGCAGAGAGCGCAACGGGGCACCGCGTCGCCCCGCGTCAAGCCCTCGAGGAGCAGGTCCGCGGGGCAGCGGCGGCCCGTAAGCAGCTGTTGCAGGGGTCCCAAGAAGTGGCGCTCGTCCCGGCCCTGAGCGTCCAGCCGCGCGCGAGCGGCGAGCCCCCGCTCGGCGATCTCGAAAAGTTGCTCGGCGATCGCACCGAGAGGGCGACCGGAAAGCTCGGAGTGGAGAGCCCGATACGGCACCTGGAGCCGCGTTTCGCTCGCCGCTTCGAGTGATATCGTGTCGGCGAGGGCCTCGGCCTGGCCCAGTGCCTCGCCGTCGCACAACAGCCCGGTGAGCAACGCCACGACGGACAGGCTGAGCGCAGGCGGCAGGGCATCACACGAGCGGATCTCCAGCGTGCTCTTGAGCCGCACCTCCGGGAAGAGAGTTCCCAGGTGCCACTTCCAGTCCGATGCGGTCGGGAAGTGCCCCTCGTAGCCTTCGCGCAGAAAGCTGCGAAAGCTCTGGCCCGTGTTGCGAACGATCTTGCCGTTGCGCTTGAAGAAGAACATCCCCGCATCGAGAGCCCACTCGACGTAATCCTCGTAGCCGAGCGGACCATCTGCCCAGACTCGCTCCACCAGGCCGGAGCGCTTCGGATCCATGTTCAGCCACACGTCGGCTCGCTCGCTGCGCCGCCCCGAAACGCGCCCCTCGTAGAACGGAGCGTTTGCCGACAGCGCGCCGAAGACAGGGGACAGGCGCAGCATCGTGCGCAGCTTTCGCATTGCATCGGCGGCGCTCTCGTAGTCGAAGTTCGCTTGAACGGTCGCCGTGCGAAGCATCATGTCCCGTCCGCGCGAGCCGCGCTGCGGGAGGTAATCCTTCATGATGCCGTAGCGCTCCTTGGGCACCCAGGGCAGGTCCCGCTCGCGAGCCATCGGGTGAAAGCCCACGCTCAGCCAAGCCAAATCGAGCTCGCCCGAAATCGAGCGGAGCTCAGCCAAGTGCTCGTCGAGCTCCGCGGCCACGCCGTGCACATCCCACTGCGGGGCGCCCGAGAGCTCGAGCTGGGCACCGGGCTCCAGCGTGACGGCGGACTGCCCGCGGCCGAGAGCGACGACGGGCCCGCCTTCGCGCTCCGAAATGGGAGCCCACCCATAACGCTGCTGCAACGCGGAGAGCACCGCCAGAATCGAGCGCGGGCCCTCGTAGGGAATGGGCTCGAGCGACCGCGCATCGATCGCGAACTTCTCGGCCTCAGCGCCGATGCGGTGCTGCGCCGCGGGCTTTTCGGACTGCGAGAAGAGCCGCGTCAACTCGTCCCGCGAGGTGATGGGGCGCTCGCCAGAGGGGGGGGAAAGTGTATCCATGGTCGTCGGGCATCTCGCCGTGAGCAAGCCGGGGGCGCTTCGAAGAGGCACGCCGCGGTGCCCTCGCCGTCATCGTCCCTCTCGTCCGCGTTGACAAGGGGCAGTCGCCCCCCGGGCCTCGTGGGGAGACGAATCCGCGCTTCTGCCGCACTCCTGGGCCACTTCTGATGATCGCGCTGCCGCTCGCGGCGCCCCCGGGATTCGGGGGCTTCCTACGCCAGCCAGCGTTGATAGGCCAAAGTACCCGTCAACGTAAGCCCAATTCCGACGACTGCGTAGCGAACCATCGAGGGCGGCATGCGACGGGCCACGCTGGCACCACTGTAGCTGCCCATCACGGCACCAACCGAGAGGGCGGCCGCAACCTCGAGGTTGGCAGCCGACTCGAGGAGAAAGAAGATGGAGGAGACGAGCGTCATCATGGCGACGACGGCGCTCTTGAGAGCGTTGACCTGGTGAATGGTCATGCGCTGAAGAAACGTGAGCAGGGCGAGCAAAATGATGTTCTTCCCGGCGCCAAAGTAGCCCGCGTATATCGCCACACCGAAGATTGCCACCCCGACTAGAACCCGACGCAGCACGCTCGGGGCCTGATGACCCGTGGACGCGCGCCGCCAGATCAGATCTTTGGCGACGATCAGCAAGGTGGCGCCGAGCACCATCCACGGCACGACCATCGTGAAGACTCGCTCTTCGCTGGAAATCAGCAGGCTCGCACCGAACAGCCCGCCAGCCATCGACGGCACGAGCAGACACGCGATCATCGGCGCCTTGCCTGCGAGCTCGCGGCGGTACGCCCACAGGGCCGCACACGCACCGGGCATCAGAGACATCGAGCTGGTAGCGCTGGCCGTCACTCCCGACAGGCCCACCGCCATGGCGGCGGGAAACGTGACGAGCGTGCCACCACCAGCCATGGAGTTGATGACACCGCCTACGGCGCCAGCAGCAACCAGGAAAGCGAGCTGAGTCCCGTCCACAACGTTCACGTACACTGACGGAACGACCCGAGCGAGATTATTTTACCAATAAACCCATGGGGATATGCTACATCCGCGAAAGTCCTGCAGATTATCTCTATAAACATGCATCGGAAAAGTCAAGAATAAGCTCTCCGAGCTTGGAGGAGAGTGGAGCCATTCCGGAGGCTCGCTGGGATCGGAAACGGCCAAAGGGGGCGTTGGCCCGAGACCCCCGCGCGTCCGGCCCCCGAGCTGTCAGCCGTTTGCGATGGGATACCGGGTTGGCAGCGCCTCAGCGGCGGACCGCCTCGCGCCGCACGCGCAGCGAAACCGCGTGCTCATCGCGCAACAAGTCGAGCACTACGTCACTTCCCGCCGGCCCGCCGAGGTAAACCCTGGCCTCCCCCATGCCGGCCACCGGCTGCCCGTCGACGCGCAGAATCACATCGCCCGGCCGCAGACCGGCCGCCTCGGCCTCGCTGAACTGGGCCACGTGAACGATCACTACCTCCGGAAGCCCCGGTTCGGCGCTGCGCTCGCCCAACGTCACGGCCAGATTGGCGAGCGTGTCCGGCTCTGTGTCCGGGTGTTCGCCTCCGAGAACGATCCGCACGTCGCTGAGCCGCTCACCGGCCGAAACTTCGATCTCCACCTGGCCGCGCCCGACTCCCACGGCATAGGCCGAGAGCGTCACCGGCCCGGAGGGTAGCGTTTGCAACGCGAAGCGCCCAAGCGCATCCGTCTGCACGAACCCGGAGGGCACCTCGCCGACCGGCAGAAACGCGGGGATCAGGCCGACGCCGACCCGAGCGCTGGCCACGGCTGCGCCCCGTTCGTCCACCACGAGGCCGCTGGCGGCCCCCGAGGCGACCAAGTCGACCGCGGGCAGGGCTTCCGGCTCGCGCTCGTCGGAGCCGCCCACGATGATCGACAGCCTGCGGGGCGCGTAGTCCGGGTGGGATATCGAAAGCTCCGCGGCACCCGGCCCGACCTCTTCGAAACGATAGTCCCCGTACGGATCGGTGACGGTCGTCTCGTGCCAGCCCCCCTGGCTGAGACGCACGGTGGCCCCCTCCAGGCCCAGCCGGCCCCGAACGTGCGTCACCTGCCCCGTTACGACGACGCCTCGCGAAAGCTCGACCACCACCTCTGCCGGAAGCGCTTCGAACGTCCGCTCCGTGACTCGAAAGCCGTCGGCCACGACTCGAATCTGAGCCCGTAACCCGGCGGCGTCCTCGAGCACGGCGGAGCCGGCCTCGTCACAGAACACCGAGCTGCGCAACGGCACGTCGGGCTCGAGGGACACGAGGCTGATTCGAGCGTCCGCTACCGGGTGCCCGAGGTCGTCGAGCACTCGAACGGTCGCGGGCGCGCGGGGCCCGGGCAGCGACAGCACGACCTCCCGGAGCTGACCCGGCAAGAGCTCGATGCGCGACTGCAACGCGAACCGGTGCGGCTCCTCCGGGCGCGCAACCATCAGCTCGACCAGGCTCGACACCCTCTCGAAGCGGAACGCTCCGCGCTCGTCCGTGACTTGGGATTGCCTCCCGCCGGCGTGCTGATCGACCGCGTCGACGCGCGCGCCTTCCACCTCGTCCCCCCGCTCGTCGACGACCACGCCTTCGAGCGTGCCGCCCCGCGGGAGCACGATCGTCAGCTCCGTAGCCCCACCGGGCGTGAGCGCCACGGCGGCGCTCAGCGCCGCCACGTAGCGCGGGTGGCGCGCGATGACGCGCAGACGCCCCGGGGGAATTTGCTCGAGGCGAAAGCGGCCTCCCTCGTCGGTCATCCACGGCGTCACCGAGGCGGGAGGGGCGTAGCCCCCGATGCTGCCCGGCGACGGCAGAGGCCCCGCCATCACCCCTAGCTCGCCCACGGGCGAAAACGCGCCGGGCTCCGCGGAGCCCCGATCGAAGAAGCCCTGCTGCGCCGCCGCCGACCCCGCGACGACCGCAACCGGCCGCCCGAATGTATCGTTTCCGACGACCTCGAGGCTCGCCGAAGCGACAGGCTCGCCCGCTTCGTCCACGACACTGCCGACCAGGGTGCCTCCGCGCAGCAGCTCCACGACGACGCGGTCGGCGTCCTCGGCGACCTCGACACCGGCGTGCTCCACGTACCCGGCCGCACGCACGTTGGCGACGGCGGGCTCGAGAGGCAAGGGCCCGAGCGAGACGCGCCCCTGGTCGTCCGTGCGCCCCTGGAGGGGGAACGGCCCGACCCCATTTTCCACCACCACGACCTCCGCATCCTCCACCGGGACCGCGCTCGGACCGCGCCCGTCGACGACGACCACCTCGACGAATCGACCGCGCTCGAGGTGAAGCGTCACACTGCGCCGTTGCCCACTGCCCAGCACGAGGCCGAGCCGAGAGAGGGACACGGCGTCGTCCCGCACGGCCCGCAAGTCATAGCTGCCCCGCTCGAGGCCGAGGATGAGCGCGGATCCCCGCTCGTCGGTCCGTACCTCCTGCGGTGGCCACAGCGACAGCCCCGCGATGGAGACCGTGGCTCCCTCCGCGGCACCGCCGGCTTCGTCGACCACGCTGACCTCGATGCGGCCCAGCCTCTGAAGCACGACCTCCGCCCCGTCGGGACCCGCGGGGACCTCGACGGGCTCGTAGCCAGCGGCCTGGACGACGAAGGAGTCGACTCCGCTCGGACACGCTGCAAGCGAGGCGATGCCGTTCTTCCCCGTCGACCCCGCGCAGGGTATCGGGTCCGAGGAGTATGCGAGCACCCGCGCTCCCGAGACCGGCGCGCGGTCCTCGTCCCGGACCAGAACACGAAGCGGATGGGCGCGCTCCAGGGCCACGACGATGGCCCTCCCCCCCAGCTGCTGCGCCTGCACGAAGAGCACCTCGCGCGCCCACCCTTCGGCCTCGACGACCACCCAGTAGTCGCCCGAAAGCACGGACGCCTCGAAATAGCCTCGGGCGTTGCTCGAGCCGCGGGCTGCCCGCCGCGGCACACCGTGCGCGGTGCGGTGGGCGGTGACCCGCGCCCCCGGCAGCAGAGCGCCCGACACGCCCTCCACACGGATCCGCAAGATGGCAGCGGTCGCCGACGACGAGGCCGCAACGCTCGCCGCGCCCTTCGAGACGCGCGCCGCGAGCGCTGCCCGGGAAGAGAGCGGCTCGGGCGAAAGCGCGCCGAGAAACACGGCACAGGCAAACGCCGAAACGGCGATCGACAACCAGCGAACGATGACATGCCAGCTATGCACCGAGCCTCACCCGCCCGCGTCTGCTAGCTTGGAAAGATGCGCGCACCGAAGCGGCGAGCCACTCTGGCGCTGGCTTTCCTCGTCGGCTGTGCGGAATCGGCGCGCCCCCCACCAGCCGAGCTCGACCCCGCCGATGGGATCTCCTCGCCGCTGCCCGACTCGGCGCGGCTGCTCGAAGGCGATGCGCTCCATCCCAGTACGTATAGCCCATGCGGCGCGACGGCCGTAGGGCTGGAGTTTCAGCGCCCCAACCTGTACTTCGTGATCGACGCCTCGGGAAGCATGCTAGAGGGCATCGACCCGGGGCAAGCGCCGGAGTCTTCGTCGACGCGGCCGATCCGCAACCGCTACGACGCTCTGGCCGAATCGGTTCAGCAGGTGCTCGAGCGCGTGGGTCACCGGGTTCGGTACGGGGCGACGCTCTTTCCCGGGTCGGATACGTGTGACCCCGGGCGCGAAGTGCTCGAGCTCGCAGAAGGCGATACCGTGAGCTACGCGTTGACCGGAACGACCGGTCCGACCCTGATTACGATGATGCTGCGCATTCGCGGGCGCACACCCGGCGGAGGCACGCCCATCGCGTCCACGCTTCGCGAGCTGCTCCCGCGGCTCTCCGAGGAGCCAGGGGAGACGTTCGTCTTCCTGCTCACCGACGGCGGACCCAACTGCGCGCCCGACGGGGGCTGCGGGAGCGACCGCTGTATGCCGAACCTCGAAGGCGCGGTGATCACCGATGGGCGAACGGGCGAGGCCGTTGCCTGTGCGGCGCCGGTCAATTGCTGTTCGCCGCGGCTGGCAGGCTCGCGGAGCTGCCTCGACGACACGGGCGCGCTGGATGCTGTGGCCGCCCTCTCCGAGGCGGGCATCGTCACATTCGTGATCGGGATCCCCGGTAGCGAAGCCTATGCGGACCTGCTCGACGCGCTCGCCATTGCCGGCGGGATGCCGCGCGAAGGCTCCCCGAGCTACTACCGGGCTGCGGACGCCGCCGAGCTGAGCGAAACGGTCGGGGCACTGGGCCAACGAGTCGCACTGGCCTGCCGCATCGAGCTGGCCAGCCCCCCTCCCGACCCGAACCGGGTGAACGTCTTCTTCGACGGCACACTGGTCGAAAGCGACCCCGTGGACGGCTGGCGATGGGCCGACGAGCAAACGCTGCAGCTCGTCGGCTCGGCTTGCGAGCTGCTCGAGACGGGGCAAGTACTGCAGGCGGACATCGTGTCCGGTTGCCCCAGCGTCCTTCGCTGAAACGGCCCGCCCACCGGCGACGGCTCAGAACTCGGCCGACCCGGGCGTGCGCGGAAAGGGAATTACGTCTCGCACGTTGGCCAGGCCCGTCGCATAGCTGAGCGTCCGCTCGAGCCCGAGGCCGAATCCCGCGTGCGGAACCGTTCCGTAGCGCCGCAAATCGCGATACCAGTCGTGGTCCTCGGGCTTCATGTTTCGCTCGACCAGGCGCGCGTCGAGCACGGAGAGCCTCTCCTCCCGCTGGGCCCCGCCGATGATCTCGCCGATGCCGGGAGCCAGCACATCCATCGCCGCCACCGTGCGCCCATCGTCGTTGAGCCGCATGTAGAAGGCCTTGATCTCCTTCGGGTAGTTGAGCACGACCACCGGCCGCCGGAAGATTTTCTCGGTCAAGAAGCGCTCGTGCTCCGCTTGCAGGTCGATACCCCACCGAACCGGAAACTCGAACTTGGCCTTCGCCCCCTTGCGCTCGAGCAGGGAAATCGCCTCCGAGTAG
Source organism: Polyangiaceae bacterium (assembly GCA_050299315.1). Lineage (GTDB taxonomy): Bacteria > Myxococcota_A > Polyangia > Polyangiales > Polyangiaceae > SZUA-265. The sequence continues at coordinate 172,101 of JBNKVS010000086.1, read as the reverse complement.
TCGATGCGCTCGAAGCTGCTCTCGACGAAGTCGGTCAAGCGCTTCACCACGCCCGAATCCACGCGATCATTGAAGAACGCGAGATCTTTCTCTCGCTCCGAGAGCAACGCCGACAAGACGTATTTGAGGAACGCCTCCGCCAGATCCACGTTGCTCAGCAAGTCGGCGAACGCCACCTCCGGCTCAATCATCCAGAACTCCGCCAGGTGGCGACTGGTGTTGGAGTTCTCGGCGCGGAAGGTGGGACCGAACGTATAGACCTTGGAGAGAGCGCAGCAGTAGGTCTCCAGTGCCAACTGCCCCGAAACGGTCAAGAAGGCCGGCTTGCCGAAGAATTCCTTCGGCGCACCCGGCCCTTCCTTCTGCCGGGTATCGCCGCGCAGGGTGTCGAGCGTCGAGACTCGAAACATCTCCCCCGCCCCCTCGCAGTCGCTGGAGGTGATGATGGGGGTATGCACCCACAGAAAGCCGGATTCGCTGAAGAAGCGGTGAATGGCCTGGCTGAGCGAGTGGCGGACCCGAGCCATGGCCCCAAACGTGTTCGTGCGGGGCCGCAGATGCGCCACCTCGCGCAAGAACTCGTTGCTGTGGCGCTTCGGAGCGAGCGGATACTTTTCCGGCTCCTCGACGAGGCCGAGCACCTCCAGCTCCGAGACCTGCACCTCCAGGGACTGGCCCTTGCCCTGGCTCCGAGCGACGACGCCGCGGCCACGAACGGAGCAGCCCGCCGTCAGGTGGAGGACCTCGCTTTCGTAGTTGGGGAGGCTGCTCGGCACCACCAGCTGCAGCAGATCGAGATCGGAGCCATCCGAGAGATGGATGAATGATAGGCCGGCCTTCGAATCTCGACGGGTTCTCACCCAGCCCTGGAAACCCACCGGATCCCCGACGGGGACGGCTCCCGCAAGCACCTTTGCGATCGAACACGCGTCACTGACCACGGGTCATTGGGGCCACAAAACGCGCGGCGCGTCGAGGCTTTTTCGCCCTCGCCGCGGGGTGGCTCGCCCCGCGCGGGGGCCCGGGGGAGAGCCAGCCCGCCCACAGACCAGCGCCCGGTTCGGCCGAGCCCGAACGGCGGGCAACGCGAGGGTCTCGGGCTCCGCGGAACGGACCGCCGCGGCGGCCGCCGAGCGAACGAGATTCGCTCGGGCGGGCGCAGCCGAACCTCCGTGTAACGATTGCGACCGAGGCACCGGGGCATTACCATGCGCGCCGATGCAGGACAGGCTCACGGAGCTGCGGCGCTCGATCGACGCCATCGATGACGAGATACTCGGGCTACTGTCGAAGCGGCTCGAGCTGGTGCTCGAGGTCGGGCAGCTGAAAAAGGGCGCTCGCACGGCGATCTACGACCCCGCCCGGGAAGAGGAGATGCTGGAGCGGCTCGCCGAGTCCACGCGTGCGCCCCTGCCCGAGAGCACGGTGAGGAAGGTCTTCTCGTTCATCATCGCCGAGTGCCGCACGATCGAGCAGCACAGCGTGCACCCTCCGGAAAACCCGGCGCCGCGAACGTAACGCCCGGCGCCGCGGAGAGCCTCGCCCCGGGGGACCGAGGATCTCGCGAGCTCGATCCAGCGCACCGAGGCTTGGAAGCGCCGGGGCCCGGCCCCGATGTTTTCGCCGTCAGTGAAGCGTGTGCCAGCTGCCTTCGTGCTCGACCTTCGGCACGTCGATGTCGAGGTTGCCTCGCTGAAGGGCGGGCAGCGTGGGCTGACCCGGCTCACGAGGAGCCAGCACGATGTGCATTCTCGCGGGATCCTGCGCGACTCGGGCCAAGGCGTCGTCTTCGGCGGCCTCTTCGATGGCCCAGCGGTCCAGCGTGACCTGGTCTCGCTTGCGGCGCCGACGGTAGGCCAACACGACCAGCCCCACCGCGCCGACCCACATCATGCCGCTGCTGAAGAGCGCGGGCAGAAAGCCGTAGCGCTTGGCCACCTCACGGCGCCATTCGTCTTCGATGCTACTGGCACCGATGCCGTAGGGCATCAACCCGTACACCTCTGCCATCGCCGCCTCGAACGTGTCCCCGCTGCGGATACGCCGAAGCATTCGAATGAACCGATCCAGATCCTCGCGGCGCAGCAGGTGGCGCACCACGTCGGCGGATTGAGCATACGCCGTCTGTACCTCCACCTCTCCCGCCGGGAAGCTCTGCGCGAGGTCGGAGAGCGGCAAGAGGTTGCCCGAAAGCGAGGCCACCGAGAGGCTCTGCATACGCCGCAAGACCCCCTCGCCCGAGAGGTGGATCGCGAAGCCCTCGTTGAGCCATCGGGGCACCCGCCGCCCGCGCAGCGCGTCCCACAGTGCCACGTGAGCGAGCTCGTGCCGAAACACCTCGGAGAGGTCGTGAGCCGCAGCCGGGTGCGGTGGCTCGATGGTCAGCAGCACGAGCCCGAGCGAGGAGTAGGCAACCCCCGCAGCCCCTTCGGGGAACGGCGCTCCGGGGGGTGCGAAGGCCGCCATCTCGCCCGGCGTACGCGCCACGCGCACGGACACGGCGGTGGATCGCTGGCCGCGCTGGCGTGCGTCCGCTTGCTGCAACACGGGGTATCCGAAGAGCTCCTGCAGCTCGGAACGAAACTCGTCGGCTTCGGCGATGAGCGGCTGAACGAGGTGGCGCTGCGCGGGGGGAAACGAGAACTGCACCCACCCCCCGTCGTAGGTGTTGAACCCCGGCGGCGGAAGCGGCAGCGACGCCCCTGCGCCGGCGAGCGGCGCATCCCCGGCGACCTCGCTCCGGACCGCGACCTGCTCCTCTTCACCCGCTCCACCCGCCGCGATGATGGCTGGCTCGGTGGGAGGCTGGGAGGGCGAGGCCCCCTCGGCCTCGGAAAACGCGCCGGTAGCGGCGGCCCCCGTCAGCACCGTCGCCGCGCGGGTGCGCGGCGCCACGATGGACAACGCCAGGGCAATCGCGATCGCGCAAACGCACTGCCAGAGCTTCGGTGGCCAGGGGAAGGTGGGCGCGCTCGCACGGCCCGAGGTGGCCGCCGCGCCGCGCTTGCGCCCCACGGCGGCTGGCCCAGTCGCGACGGTTTCCTTCCTTGCTTTAGCCAACCACTGCGCGGTGGTTGACCTGACCACTGGCTGCATCTTCACGCCAACTCCGACCCGTTCTTCAAGTGAAGCAGGAAACCGCCCCACAGGCGACCCCAAGACACTAAGTACGAGCCATGCTCTGTCAACGCGGCGACGCGCTGCGCGGAGCCCGCTCGGGTAGCGCGAAGACGGAATTTTTCCCGCCCCCGAGGTCGCCGAGCGGAGGCTCGACGGCAAAAATCCCGTCCGAAAGGCGCGAGGTGCCGAGGCACCCGTACGAAACTGGAACTGCCGGCGCCCAGGCCGCCCCGAGCGGCGCAAGCCACACGCGCTCCGCCGCGCGAAGCGGCGCGGCCGCGGCCGGGCCGGCAAAACGGGCCGGCGAGCCTCCCCTACGCGCCGAAGGGCGAGCCGTTCGCCGCGTTTCCACTGCTCACCCTTTCACATTCGAGCGCGCCGTTCCGAGGCAAGCCGGCGAAAACACGACGCGCGCCTCTCGCTGCGATCGGGCACGGCCCCGGCCCTAGGCTCCGACGATCGAGCGCGAAAGGGCGCGCGCATACGCCCCTGTGCACCACCACACCGCACACCCTCACGACCGCTGCGGGCTCGGCAGCGGAGGTGGGTGCGACGGAAACCGGCTAGTCGCCGGGCACCCCGAGCGCGCCCGCGCAGGGCGGCCAGCCCCCGTGCGGAAAAGCGGCCGGGCTCCGCACCCACGGTCCGCACCCGCGCCCGGTGCCCAACTCGACGGCAGGAGCGCTGGCTTCGCGATTCGAGCGGTCGCCCGCCACGCGCGCCCGAAGGCTCGCCGACCTCGAGGCTCGGCGGCGACGCCCGCGCCGCGAGGAACAGAGGCCGGTGGGGGTGTCGGGGCTTCTTCCCGGGCCCCTCGCCTACGACCGGCCACCGGTTCCCCGCTGGGCGGTCCGGCTCGGCCGCACGAGCCGCGCTGGTTTCGGCATCAAAACGGAATCCTGACGGGCGGAGGCACCTCGGGAATCGAGAAGTTGTCCCAGGCTGGTGTCAGGTTGCTCGTGGGCTCGTAGAGGGCGTTGCCTTCGGCGTCGACTCGCAGATTCTGATTCCACAGATAGATGGCCGGGTAGGTGGTGACGGCCCCCGTCTGCTCATCCACCGTCAACGCCGCCAGATACAGCTGCGAGCTCTTGTTGGAAACGGGCGGCGTATAGGTATCCGCGGGCAGATCGAACTGCCCTTCGAACGCCCGAGCCGAAGAGAAGATCAGAAAGTAGTACTTCTTCCCCCCTGCCGAGAAGACGTCAGGCGACCACTTGGGCCAGCTGTTGATGATGCCGGAAGAGGTCTGCCCCGAACAGGCGGGGGGGTCGTTCGCGACCAGGCGCTCGGGCTGCCCACCGCCGCGGGGCACCACGTAAATCTCGCCGTTGCGGTTGTAGTAGGGACCATCCGGATTGGCTCCGAGGTCCTGAGGCGCACACACGGGCTGCGCCTGCGTCGGAGCGCAGCGCTGCGCCACGGACGGGTTCGGCGCGCGAGTGAACGCCACGAAGGCATCGTCGGAGGAGTACTCCGGGTAGTACTCGAGAAAATCGGGGTCGGACGCCCCCGCGAGGGGAGTCGCATCACCGCCGGCGCGACCGGCGTACGGAACGACCATGATGTCGGCGACGTTCGAGCGCCAATCCGGGTGTCCGTCGCTCGAGGTGAGGTCCGTCGATACGTAGGCGATCTCCGTGCCGTCGTGCGTCCACGAAGGCGTCACGGCGCTGCGCAGCTCCCCGCGCGTTTCCACGAAACCATAGGCAACACCGAACGCGGCACCCATGGCCCGCCGCCGTTGGTCCCACTCGGGCGCCCCGTAGTAGACGCCCTCTTCGTCCGTGAAGGGCGGCAAATCGTCGGGAATTGGGGTCGCCACGGTCGCCTCCAGATCGAACCAGGCCAAACGGTGCCGCGTGGGCCCCGTGCCCCCGGCAAAGGCGGGGTCGTAGGGATCGAAGCCGCGGTTCTGATCGTTCGGGTCACCTCGCTCGCCCGTGTCGGCGCGCACGCCGTAGCTCGTCAGCACGATGCGATCGCCAGGCGCGAAGTGGGCGGGGCTGAGCGCCTGCATGCCGAGCCACGGTTGTTTCAGCACGGCGACCGCCGCGTCCGTCATGTAGTCGGGAACGGACCCGCGGGAGCCCGGCTGGATCGAAGCCACGACCTTGTTCCACGGCCAGTTGTCCGTGAAGACGACCGCCTCCCCGTCGGGGGTCGAAACGTGACACCCGACACACTCCACCTCCCCTGGAACGAACCCGTTGTCCTGGCCCTGCTGGACGTACGGATAGAACCCCCTGGGCACGGCCCCGTTCTCGCCGATGATGTCCTCGGTGAGCACGTCGGTCGCCGTCAGCGTTTGCACGACGGCCTCGTCCCCCACCGCGAAGCCCTGTAGCCGGCTGGACGTGGGGCTCACGATGGAGGAAACGGTGCTCCAGAACACCAGGCTGCCGCGGGCCTCCACGGGAGCGATCGAGAACGTGCCACGATAACCGCTCACGACACCCGTCGAAGAGATACCCCGGACGACGACCGTGATTGGAAGCGGATCGTCGGTGAGGCGCCGCCACATCTCGTCGGGCATCACCCACTGCGTCGCGCGCGTGTACAGCACGAGGTCGCTCGGCTCGCTCTCGGTCGAGAGACGCACCTCCCACAGCTCCTCGTCACCAGCGCCCACCCAGCGCAACCGCGGCCGCAGCCAATTCTTGGGGTACAGCGCGCCGGGCTCGCCGCTGAGGCCGAGATGCGGCTCGAGCACGCAGACGCTTCCCACGACGGAGGTGGCGGGATCCGCGAACGGGCCGAGGTCATCGAAGCGAGCCACCTCGTCGGCCTGGATCGGGTCGAGCGAGTCGTCGAAAATCGGCTCCAAGGGAAACGCGCAGCCGCCCGAGCAGCCCAGATCGGTACCGAACGTCACACCCGGATCGACGCCCGCGATGGGAGGAGCATCCGCAGGGGGCGCCGCTTCGCCGTCCGATCCGCCCGCCGGTGGGGGGGGCTCCACCCCGACCTGCGAGCCCTCTCCCTGGGAGCTCGCCGAGCACGCGACCCCTGCCAGCGTGAAACACAGGGGGCCGAGCCACGCCTCCACAAGCGCTACCGATCTCCTCATGGTCGTCCTTCCGCAGCCCCCAAACGGAGGCTGCGTGCAATGTAGCAGCCGCGGCGACAGAAGCGGGTCGCCACCTCGCTCGGGAGATAATCAGCGGCAAGCGAGCACAAACCATCTCGATTCGAGACACCGCCCAGCGGCGGCGCAAGGTGGCCCGGCCGGCTCCCTCAGCCCGGGCCGGAGCCGCGACAGGGGCTGGGGTGGTGCAGCGCCTCGGCCACGGCGCGCCGCAGGGCGGGGGGCATTTCCTCGCGCGAGAGCGGGGCGAGGCGGCTCGTCAAATCCGGGGGCGCCAGGCGACCCAGGGCGGCGAGCGCGGCGCGCCCGACGCGCAGCGGCCCTTCCGCGACGCGCGCCTCCGCCAACACGGAAGCCGCGGCCGTGAGGGCCTCGACGGCGTGATCCGCGCACAGCAGCCCCAGCGAGCGCGCGGCGGCGGCCCGAACGAAGTCCGACTCGCGAGCGTCGCGCAGGCGTCCCTCCAAAAGCGCCGTGTGGACCCGAGCGCCACGGCGGCCCAGGGCGGCGGCGGCGACCACCCGCACGCGCTCGGCGTCGTCGCGGCCCAGTGCCTCGGCGAGCCGATCGTCCACGGCCGCCGACGCGGGAAGGCCGGCGAGGCCTCGGGCGGCTGCCACGCGCACGATGGGCCACGGGTCGACGGCGAGCCGCTCGACGAACACCGACGCGGCCCCGCCCCCCCCGAGGGCCGCCAAACGCTCCGTGGCAGCTTCGCGCACGCGCACGGCGTCATCGCGAGTGGCTTCGATGAGCGGCGGGACCAAGCTCGGCAGCGGCGGGACGACCCGAGCCGCCGATTGGCGCAAGTAGGGATCGGCGTCGCGCAGGCTCTCCAGCAGAAAGCGGCGCGCCGGTGGATGGCTCGCGGCAAGCTCCGCGGCGGGCCCCAAAAGCCAGTAGCGGTGCTCGAAACTGCTGGCCCCGACCCGCGCGTCGTCGAACGCCCGCGTCGACTCCGGAGCGAAATCGCGCAGCTGCCGCTGTAGCGCACGCAATAGCTCGATGCGGGCGCGCTGAGTCGTTTCGGCGCGCCCCAGCGCTTCGCGCAGCGCGGCGCGGGCCGCTTCGCTGCTCGCGGCCTCCTGGAGCACCGAGCGGTAGGCGGCGTATTCGCTGGAGGCGAGCGCGACCAGCCGCGGCAGCGCCAGGCGAACCGAAAGGCCCGGGGAAAGCTTGGCAATCGTGAGCAGCATGTCCACCGAGCCGTTTGCCGCAGCGTCGTGGAACACCTTCTCGAGCGGCTCGTCGATCGAGCCCCCGCAGCTGGCGAGGCGCTCGAAGGCTCGCTTGCGCTCACTCTCCGAGCCGGACGCCAGAAGCGCCGCGTAGACGCCGGCCACTCGCTGGCAGTCGGCAGCGCCGAGGACATCCAGGGAGCGAGCGCGACCGAGCGCATTGAGCGCGTCGAAGGCGCCCATCACTGCGACGGCCCCTGCATCGCCCAAGAGGCGCAGGGCTGCGGCGGCTGCCTCCCCCCCGCCGCCCGGCGTCGAGAGCTGCGCGACGAGCTCCGGTGGGGACAAACTCTGCAGCTGGGAGACGCCGCGCACCTCCGACAGCGTGACGGCGACCGCCTCGCCGCCCCCATAGCCCTTCTCCAGCACCATCGCGTAGCAGTCCGAGCGCGTCGGTTCGGGCAACGTCGCGCGCCACCACTGCCCCGGGCTCTGCCAGGCGTCGCGCGGGAAGTGCAATCGAAAGACGCGATCGCGAGTCACGAGCCAAAGGATGCGGGGAGCCACCCCGTCGGGCACCTCCGTCTGCTCGGACCGCACCAAGAAATCCACGGCCGCCACGCTCAGCGCGGGGTCGGCGCCGAAGACCACGAACTCCCCCCGCCCGTCGCGACCGCGGGCTTCCGCCCAGGACGTGTCCGCCCGGCCGTCGGTGAGGGCCCCGGGGCTGCCCACGGCGCTGCTGGCTCCGCGTGCCGACAGGGCGTTGTGGGCGACCTCGACATCGACCGGTGCCAGCGTCAGCACGGGCGCAGCCCGCCGCTCTTCCAGCGGCAAGCTCTGCACCTTGGCCGGGTGCAGCGACAGATCCTCGGCCACCAGAAGGCGCGGCGACAGGATCGCCGGGCGACCGCACAGGCGCAGATCGGCGCGCTCCTGGCCGACGAGCACGCGGCTGATCCCTCCGCGCGCGCGCACCTGCATGATGTCACGAGTTTCCTCGCCGGTGGCCTGCGGCGCCGCCCCGACGACCCCCGCATACACGACGCGCACGTCCGTGGGAGCCACGCCGCCTGGGACCGCCGCGACGAGGACCTGGTACGCGGGCTCGCTGTCGAACGCCGGCAGGCTCAAGTGCAACACCCGCCGCATCGCCCCCAACTCGAGCGTCGACGCCTGAACGCCACGCCCGCCGAAGGCGGCTGGAATCGGAATGCGCACGCCCTCGCGCGCAGAGCAGGCGCTCGGGCAGGCGACGGCCCACACCCCGTCGGGAAGCACCTCGACGAGCAAGCGCGGCTGCCCCCTGCCGGCCGCGGCCTCGTAGCGAACGGGGGAATGCCGGGGCGGGGCGGCCGCGGGTGCGCCCGCCTGGGCACGGGCCGAGGGCGCACGGAGCCCCACGGAAACGACGCTGACGGCGGCGGCAATGGCCCCCGCAACCACCCGAGACGGCGCGCCGTCGGGCCAGCGGCGAGAGGCGCGCCCGCGCTGCCTCATCCCGGCAGCTCCAGCTCCCGCTCGTCCACGCCGAGCGCTTCGAGCAGGAAGGGCAACCGGCTGCGGGGAACCGAGACTCGGGTGGGCATCCCGCCCGCCAGGCCCATCAGCTTCACGAAGTTTCTGCCGCTGTCGAAGCGGGCCGCGACGCTCACGGTATCGCGGTCGACCACGATGCTGACCGCCTCCCGTTCCTGGCCCAGAAGCAGGAGCAGCGTCTTGTCGTAGCGACGCGCGCTCTTGCCCACCTCGACGAAGGCGACCTCCGGGTGCAGGCGACGATACCGCTGGGCGATGCGGCGCGTTTCGGCTTCGATCGCCATCCATTCACGGCCCGCCGCGTCGATCGGCTGCCATAGAGATTCGTCGCGCAGCCCGCCGGCGAGGTGCCTCACCGCCAAGCCCAACAGGCCCGTATCCCGCGGCCTCGCTCGAAGCGCGCGATCGATACGCTCCGCGATGTGGCTCGGCGCGCCCATGCGCGTATCGATCGCTCGGGCGTCGTCGTCTGCGCCGGGATACGGCTCCACTCCACCGCGAATCCATTTGGCAGCGCTGACCAGCCCATCGAAGTCGGTGTGACACACGATCGTGTCCACGGGCCCGACCCGCGCCACCAACTCGGGAGTGATCATCTCGGGGCACGCCCCGTGCTGCGCCTTCGTGGCCAGCACGAAGCGCGGATCGTGGGCGTAGGCGGCGTGCTCTTCGTGATCGTGGTGGTCCACCCAGGCGACCAAACGCGACCCGAGGGCTTGCAGAAAGGGCAGCGTGACCTTCGCGAATCCAGATTTCTTTCCCTGGCCCGCGAAGGCGATGTCCAACACGGCGACACGCCCGGGCACGTCCCCGGGGGCGGGCAGTTTGCGAGGCGTGGAAAATACTACGAGGGGTTGGGCCATGGGAGCTCCGGTGAGACGGAAGGCGAAGTCTGCAGGCCTAGTGTACCTGCTGACAAGTCCCCAGGCCGACTGGATGGCCCCCAGTCGGGTCGCGCCGTGCGCAAATGGCGGCTTGCGGGCGGAGGGCAAATCCTATTCTCTGTCGCCCATGAGCAGAGAGGCGTTCGAATCCGCACAGAAACACCCCCTGGAGGGAACCGACTTCCAGGGCTTGGGGCGCCTGTATCGGGGCAAGGTTCGCGACAATTACACGAGCGAAGACGGCGTGCGGACGATCGTCGTGACGGACCGCATCAGCGCCTACGACCGGAACCTGGGGACGATGCCGCTCAAAGGCCAGTTGCTCAACTACGTCGCGGCCTGGTGGTTCGACAAGACCGCGCACTTGGTACCGAACCACCTCCTCTCGGTTCCAGACGCCAACGCCATGCGCGTTCGGGAGTGCACGCCACTGCCCGTGGAGATGGTGGTTCGAAGCTACCTGACGGGCAGCACCTCGACCAGCATCTGGGTGCACTACCAGGCCGGCGCTCGCGCGTTCTGCGGCCACGCGCTCCCCGACGGAATGAAGCAGCACCAGAAGCTGCCCGAGGCGATCATCACGCCCTCGACCAAGGCGGCCCACGGCGATCACGACGTGTCCGCGTCGCGGGAAGAAATTCTGGAACTGACGAACATGCCGGCCGAGGACTTCGACGCCGCCGCCGCCATGGCGATGAAGCTCTTCGAGTTCGGCCAGCAACACTGCGCGAAGCAAGGCCTCATTTTGGTCGACACCAAGTACGAATTCGGCAAAACGCCCGACGGCCAAATCGTTGTGATCGACGAGGTACACACCCCCGATTCGTCGCGATTCTGGCTGGCGAACACCTACGAGCAGCGTTTCGCGGCCGGCCAGAACCCCGAGAGCTTCGACAAGGATACCATTCGCCGCTACCTGGCCGAACGCGGCTTCCGAGGCGACGGAGACGTTCCCGAGGTGCCCGACGACGTCCGAGTGACCGCATCGATGAAATACGAGCAAGCAGTCGAAACCATCACCGGCGAGTCGTTCGTGCCGGATTTGGAGAACCCGCTGCCCCGGCTCGCCCGGAACCTGGGAATCTCCGCCTAATCCGGCCGCGGCCTGGAAACGGCTGCCGCTGCAAGGCTCCCGCACGAGATGTCGAAACGCGCCGCCCCAGCTGCGAGCCCGCCCCGCCGAAACACGCGGGCGGCTCGCCCAACCCGCGGCCTCGCAGTGGCGGGTGGACGGAAGCCGGGAGCGAGCGTTCCCAGCCCGCCAGCGGCGGTGCCATGACGAGCCCGAACGACAGCTCCCCTCCCGCGCTGCCGCCACCGCCTCCCCCCTCGTCGGTGCAGGGCCCCGAATCTCGGCTGACGAGTCGCGCGTTCGCCCGCGGGTTCATCGCGGCCCGGTACCTGCTCGGGCGCCGCCAGGATGCCCTCTCGGGGGGCGCCGTGCTCGCCACTCCCGGCCAGCTGCGGGAGCTGAAACACGTGGCCGCCCGGTTGAGTCGAGGCATTCGCGAGGAGCGGGCCCGAGCGCTCGCCACCGAGGTCTCCCACCTGATTCGCTCGCTGCACTCGCAGAGGCTCAAGTGAGCGCGACTCGAGGCCGTGTCATTCGCCGTGGCAGTGACCTGAACGCACAGGTCGTACCGCTCGCCGCGGAGACCCAAGCGTCCCTGGCCAAGAGCCGCATCATTCCGCGGCGCGTGGCAGAGGCTCAGGTCGAAGCAGACGCGCTGATTCGTCAGGCGAAAGCCCTGGCCCGGCAAATCGAGGCGCGGGCCCGCTCCGTCGCCGACGACTTGACCCTCACACAACAGGCGCGGGCCCGTGCCGACGCCCTCTCGCTGGTCGTCGCGGAGGCCGTCGCGCTGCGCCGCCACAAGGCTCAGCTCGCCGATCAGCTGCAGGAGCGAAGCGTGGCCATGGCCAGAATTCTCGCCGAACGGCTGCTGGGGGAGGAGCTGCGGCTGGCGCCGGCGCGAATCGCAGCGATCGCGCGGGAGACGCTGCGCGAGGCCGCCGGCGCCCGCCAGGCGGTCCTCGCCGCGAACCCGCGCGATGCGATTCATCTGCGGGCCGAGCTGGCCAACATGGACACGCTGCTGGAGTCCGTGCAAATCGCCGAGGACGAGAACCTGCCCCCCGGCACCTTGCGCGTGGACACCGAGCTGGGGGTGATCGAGGCGGATGTCGGCCGCCAGCTCGACCGCCTGACGGCGCAGCTGCGCAAGCTGGTTGCCGAAACTCCCGTCTCAGCCGCCTCCGGCGCGGTCGACGACGGGGACCCCAATCGCTCGGGGAAGGCCAGCCCCGGCTAGCGGGAGGCCGCGACGCGCTCGCAGCCCCTGGCCTGTCGGCTCGCGACGACGCCAGCGATTGCCAGCCCCGGCGGGGCGAAAGCCGCGCGACGCGCCGGGGGTGCTCACCGCCTCGGGCCGCTCACGCCGGCGGAGCGGCCGTGAACTTGCGGCGCAGCGCTTCGCACACGACCTGAGGCGCGTAGCGGCTCACGTCGCCGTGGTAACGAGCGATCTCTCGCACCAGCGAAGCCGAAACGAAGCCGTGCCGCGTACGCGTCGGCAAAAAGACGGTGTCGAGCTCTGGCGCCATGTCGGCGTTGGCGTGCGCGATTTGCAGCTCGTACTCGAAATCCGTCTGCGCCCGCAGCCCTCGGACGATCACCCGGGCCTGCCGGCGAAGCGCGTAGTCGACCAGCAGGCCGTCGAACGAGTCGACCTCCACGTTGTCGAACCCCGCACAAACCTCCCGCAGCAGCTCCAACCGCTCCGAAGAGGTGAACAGCCCCACGCGAGTCGGGTGGCGCCCGATGGCGACGATGACCCGAGGGAACAGCTCTGCGGCCCGCTCGACGAGATCCAGGTGACCGTTCGTGGGGGGATCGAAGCTCCCCGCATAGACGGCCAGCTGAAAACGGTGAGACATCGCCCGAAAGCTAGCCCCCCGACGCCCGCCCCGCAACTCGATGCTTGCACGGGCCCACGGCTCACGCGTGGAATTCGCCGACTCGTCTCGCTCGCCCCCGGTCGCGGCCTCACGCAGCCGCCCGATCCCGCGCCTGCTCGCTCCGCGGCTACTCGACCTCGGCGCCGGGCATTTGCTCCAGCCAGAGCAGCTTGCCTTGATCCACCAAAGAGACTCGAAATTCCGCCAACAGGGCCGAGCCCACCACGCCATCGAGCGACTGACCCTGCGGCTGCTCGTGGTAGAGTGCCGGAACCTGCGGGATTCGATAGCGGCCGAGCGTCAGCTGGGGAATCACACCCTGCTTGATGCCGGGCTGCCCCGGCACGGCCTGCAGGGCCGACAGCTCGACCCCAGCCTTTTGCCAGCCCGAGCTCGACACCGAGATGGCCGGGAGGACCTCCGAGTCCACCAAGAAGGCCGCAGCCAAGGAATCATCCCCCGGTTTGAGCGGGCTGCTGAACGCCATGGCTCCCCCGTCGACGTAGCTGAGTGAAAGCGCGCTGACGCCGGGAGGCGGCTCGGGCTCGTAGTTCCTGACGATGAACTGCCCGCCGTGAAAATCGAACGTCGAGTTCAGCCTCCGCAAGAGATTGACTCCCAACAGCATGCGAATCGGGACGCCGGTGGCCTTCGAAATCCCGGACAGGTCGCGCCCCAGAGCCGGCACATCCTTGACCTCGACGCGACGCGCGAAACGCAGCGAAACCCAGCTAGGCTGTCCCTGACTCGAGTCGACCACGACCTCCGAGCTGGCGGTGGCGATCATGGCCAGCACCGCCTCCCCGTTGAGCTCCACGGGAAGAACCAGCAGCGGCTGGGGTAGCCGCAGCATCTCCACCATGGCCAAGCGATCCCCGGTGAAGCGAAACGGCTCGCGACCGGCAGCCGTTCGAGAGAGCTCGTAGACCCCTTCGGCCCACTCGCCCTTCAGGGCTCCGGTGTTGGCGAGGGGACCCAGCACCTCGGCCGTGCGCTCGAGCTGACCGGAATACCACAGCGCCCTGGCCCGCAGGTGAGTCGCCTCCGGGCCAGGGGCCTCCCGAAGCGCCTGCAGCGTCTCGTCGTAGCGCATCTGAGCCAGCGCGATGCGAGCGCCCAGGAGCCGCAGCTCCAGGCGATCCGGCGCCAGCCGCCGTGCGCTTTCGAGTGCGGCCTCCGCCCCCTCGAAATCCAGCGCACTGTAGCGCTCTGCGGCGCGGTCGTACCATTTCCTGGCCAGCGGATCCCAGTCCGCCCCCGCGCCCGGCGACTTGGCGACCGGCGCACAAGCCCACGCGCAAAGCAACACCAGCGCTCCCAACAAGACGCGACGAGGCGCACGAACGAACATGCACTGCGCAGTAGTGCATCACCCGGCGCAGGTCGAGAGCTGCCGCCATTTTCCGGGCATCGGGCGGGACGCCATGCACGCGGCAGGCGGGCCTCCGATGGGCACTGCGCGCGGCGGCAGCGCGCCGCCCACTCGCCGTCGAAGCTCGACGCGGTCATGGACCCGGCACGCCCGCTCGCCGGGGCTCCCCGCGGTCAAAGGGAAGCCGGGGGCCAGGCGCAGCACCTCGTCGAGGGGCCCTGGCCATCGGCATTTTCGCCTCGCTCGGTTCGACCACCTGCCGGAGGCCGGACGAGCCTGCCACGAGCCGGACCACGCGATCTGCCGTTTCGTGGACGAACGACACCCCAGGCCCTACTGTGCGGGCATGGCGCTGGACCCGAGCCTTCCCCGTCGACTCCTGGCTGCCCTACTGACCGCCTGTGCGGCGCAAGGGTGCGCGAAACGAGGGGCACCCGTGGCCCCCGCCGCGCCGGTGGCCGACCCACCCGAAAGCGCGATGGCGCCCAGCCCAGCTCCCGAAGAGCTAGAGCCCGCGGCTCCCGCGTCGTCGAAACAGGAGCTTCTCGAGCCGACGACGCCGAGTCCCGTGGACACCCGCAACAACCAAACGATCCAAAAGGTCATCACGGACAATCGAGATGGGGTCCGCCAGTGCTACGAGCAAGCCCTAGCGACCAACCCCGGTATCGAGGGGGATCTGGTGGTCGCGTTCGTGATTCGCCCCGACGGCACCGTGAAGCAAGCCGAGATCAATTGGGGTGAAAGCGATATCCACATCCCCGAACTCGACAACTGCGCCGTGAAGGTCGTCTCCGACCTGACGTTTCCCGCATCGTCGCGCGGCCTGGAGTCGCGGGTGAACTACCCGTACAATTTCAGACCAGGTCGCTGACCCTTCGAGCCCGAAGAGAGGCTCGACGAACGATCGACCCCGGCTCGGAGCCTGAGCCCGCGCCGCGGTGGAACCCCGCGGCGGCACACCAGCTGACTCAGCGGCACTTCCTCAGCGGCATTTCCTCGGCGCCCGGGTGAGGGTCGGACGCCGAGGTGATTGGCCACTCAGAGAGCCAAGCGGTCAGGCTTTGGAAGCCTTCACCTTGGCCGCTTTCGCTGGAGACGCCTTGGGGGCGCGGGCGGCTTTGGGCTTCTTGGCTGCCTTCGGGGGCGGAGCCGCCGCGGCTTCCACCACAGCAGGTGCTGCGACGCGTGCTCGCTTCTTCTTACGCGAAGCCTTCTTCTTGGTGGCCTTCTTCTTGGTGGCCTTCTTCTTGGTCACCTTCTTCTTGGCGACCTTCTTTTTGCCAGACCGCTTCTTCTTCGAAGCCTTCTTGGAAGCCTTTTTGGCGACCTTCTTCTTGGCGGCCCGCTTCTTGGCGGTCTTCTTTGCGGTTTTCTTGGCTGTCTTCTTTGCGGCCATGAGCATGCCTCCTGCGAACCTGGGCCCGGCGCGTCAGCCGGGTATACCCAAGGTATGTTGCAAGACGTATATTGCCACCTATTGCGACGTGTCAACGAAAAAAATGCAATGGCTCCCGCACCATCGCCTGATCCTCGCAGGTATAACCTTGCAAACTTTGCAGGCTAGGCGCTTGTCTAGTAGACATACGCAGGCCGACTGGCAAAACCGCCAAACGAGTGATTGACCCCTCATTAGGTGGCAAACAGGCGGAAAACATGCATCGCGAGGGCATTGCCGTGTTCCCAAAGGGGGCGCATTGGGGCGCCTCTAGGGCGGGGCTCGGAGACAGGCAAAAAGTGCGGAAGGCAATCACAATGGCTCTGAAGGAAACCATCACGAAGGCGCTCGGCGCCGGGTACATTTTGTTGCTCGGCGCGTGCGGCTACTCGCAGCAGGAGTGGGATCAAAAGCTGCGCGAGAGCGAAGCACTGATGACCGATCTCAAAGCGCAACGCGAAGCGCACGCCGCGTGCAGCGCCGAGCA
Source organism: Polyangiaceae bacterium (assembly GCA_050299315.1). GTDB lineage: Bacteria > Myxococcota_A > Polyangia > Polyangiales > Polyangiaceae > SZUA-265. Next base: position 156,037 of record JBNKVS010000086.1, on the reverse strand, counting down.
GGAGGCTGCCAAGGCGGAGCTGGGGAGGCTGCAGGCAGAGTTCGAGAAGCGCGGCGTCAACATGGAGACGCTCTCTCAGGACCTGGAGCGCTACAAGCAAGCGAGCGAAGAGTATCGGACGCGAACGCAGCAGCTCGAGCAGGTTCGCGCCCGCTTCGAGACTCTCAAGGGCAAGCTGGCCGAGCTGACCAAGCTCGGGCTGGAGGTCCAGGTGCGGGACAATCGCATGCTCATTCAGCTGCCGGGCGGCGTGCTGTTCGACTCCGGTCGGGACAAGCTGAAAGAGTCAGGCGTCGAAATCTTGCGTCAGGTCGCGGCGGTGCTGCGTGCGGACGAAGACCTCGCGCGACGCGAGTTTCAGGTGGCCGGGCACACGGACTCCAGACCCCTCAGCTCGCGTGCCTTCAAGGACAACTGGGATCTGTCCGCGATGCGCGCCCGCTCGGTGGTGCTCTTCCTGACGGCCCCGGTGGAAAAGGAGGGCGGTGGCCTGGACCCGAGCCATTGGAGCGCCGCGGGCTACGCCGACACCGATCCGGTCGCCTCGAACGAGACGGGGGAAGGGCGCGAAAAGAACCGAAGGGTCGAGCTCGTCGTCATGCCGGACGTGGAGGAGATGCTCAACCTCAACAGCCTGGCAGCCAACTGAGCCGCAGGTCCGTCGCGGCGGCCCTCGCCGCTGCGGCGGGCCGCTGCGGGCGGCTACGGGCCACGGGCGGGGCTCGGGCGGCACGCGGCCACGGCGAGCGGCTAGGGGCCACGGCGAGCGGCTGCGGGCCACGACGCCCCAATCGCGAGCTGCCGTGGGCCGCTTCCGGCGGCTACGAGCTGCCGCGCGCCCGTGCGGGCGGAGGTGCCCCCGGGGGCCTCGGACCCACCGGGGCCAGGTCGCTCGACGGGAGCTTCGACCTCCGCCGAGCGACGCCGCGGGGCGCGCGTGCCGGTGCGGCGCTCGAGAAGGTCACACATCGAGATCCCGCGCCGGCGGCTCGCCCCGGGGCCTTCGCGGCGAGGGAGGCGCGCCAGGCGCGCGGAGCGCGCACCCCGGGGGTTTCCACCGGCGCGGCGCTCGAACGGCGCCGAGGGGAGGCGCAGCAGGGGGGCCTGGGCGCGGCCCGGGGGGTGCGCGGGGCTCAGTCCTCGGCGGCGGCTCGATACCCGAGCCGTACGGAGCCCCACTTGCGGCCGCGCACCACGACGGGCACCGAGAGGTCTGCCATTTTCTCTCCCGTGTCTCGTAGGTAGCGCTGAATCAAGAACGGCTCGGCGTTCCGCGCCGCCGCCAGCCCCGTCTTGTCGGCGAAGATCCGTTTGGTGCGGTTGTTGACGAGGTCCACCGCGGCGTTGCCCGTCAGCGGCTGGGAGTAGCGCGTGTTGTGGGCCGGAAGGTAGCCGTGGCGATCCACGAGCACGGTGAACACGAGGGACGCCGATTTGGCGAGGATGTCGTCCGCGATGGGGCGAATGTCGCGGTCCGCCAGGCTATCCCAATCGGTGCTGAACTTGGGAGGATCCGTCCCCTTGATGGGGTAGTACAGGTAGCTGAAGAGCTTCGCTTCGGTGGTCTCCTCGTCGGTGACCCACTTCTCCATGGCTTGCTCACAGCGCCGGGCGAACAGGCGTGCGAGCGCCAGCATCTGCCTCTCCTGGGAGTTGAGCTCCTGGAGGACGCTCGCCGACGCGCTCGGAGGGGACGCATTCGCCGGCTCTCCCCCTGCAGTGGCGCTCAGGCAGAGCCCCGCCACGAGCAGCCCGAGTGTGGTCGTTCGTTTCACTAGTCTCCGTTCCTTTCCTCGGTATTCGTTCTTCATTCGCCCAGGCGCCCCATCGCGGCCTTCATGCTGATCCGCAAGCGGTCGAGGGACCTGGCGAGCCGCCCCACCTCGTCCTCGGATTCGGGCTTGATGCGTGAGTCCAGACCTTCTCCCAGGCTGATTTCGGTCGCCGACGCCGTGAGGCGCTCCACGGGGGCCATCGCGCGGTTGATGATGAAGATGATCAAGCCGATCGCCGCGACACCGAAACCGAAGAAGACCCCCGCCAGCAGCCGGAGTAGCGCCGCGGACCCCGCGTTGATTCGCTCCATCGACACGGCCAGGCGGAACCCCCCCCAATGCTTCCCCTTGACGTAGATGGGCGCGGAGACGTCCCACATGCGCTCCCCCGTGTCGCGGTGGTAATCTTGAACGAGGATAGCCTCCTCGCTCTTCGCCGCCTTCAACCCGACCACGTCATCGAAGATGCGCTTGCTGCGGTTCCCCATGTTGTCAACGCTGGGATCGCCCGTCACCGGTCGCTGGTATTTCGAGTTGTGGGTCGGCAGGTAGCCATTCACGTCCTCGCCGACGGCGAAAACGAAGTCTGGGTTGTCCAGGAACGCGTCCTGAAAGCGCAGCACGGAGTGGTCCGTGTAGAAATCGTACTTCGTGTGGTACTTGGGGTTCGTCCCCCACTCGTAGCCCGCGATTTCCTTGTAGTCTTTGTCGAATACGTCCTGCACGGTCAGCACACCGGTGTCGACGGCGTGTTCGAGCACCTCACCGTAGTACCGCGCGCCGAGCTTGGCGGCGACCTTCGCCTTCTCGAAGGTCAGCTCTTCCATCATCGCCGTCTGATGCTGAGTGATGTAGACCGCCGCCGCGGACGTGAGCCCGAGCATCGGAATCGCCAGGGTAATGGAGGTTTTCAGAGCCAGGCTCTGCCTGATTTTTTGAACGATTGTTTTCATGCGATCTTAGACGACGGACCGGATCGAGTAGCGGAATTGCTGACAGTCAGAGGGATCTTCGATTTGTGATTCCAGCGCTTTGAGCACCGCGGGAAGCCGTTCTCGCGAGAACGGCACGTCCTGGCACACTCTCAGAACGGCTTCCTTGACGAAAACCTTTGCCATCGGGCCGACGAAGGGGGCCATGTTCTTCGCGACCGTCGAGAGCAGTTGCAGAGATTCGTCGTCGGCAACGGCCACACCGAGACCCGAGCTCCGGTTGTTTTCCACACCGGACCAAGCCAAACCGGAGCCAACCGCCGACTGGTTCGGCCCTCGGAACGGGTTCGTCGGGTCGAGCCTGGGTGCGGGAGCTCCGCCGAGCTGGCTGCCTCCCCCGGGCTGGGCAGCATTGTACCCCGATGTGCCCGCCGGATGGGAGAATCCATTGTGCGAAGCGCCCCCGAGCGGAGGTTGATGTGCCTGCCCGGGGGTCAGGCTCGCAGCCGCGCCAGCCGGCAGCTCCCCGAGCATCGAGGAGGACGAGGTGGCTGCGAGTTGGCTGAGGTCGCCACCACCGGCCAAGGCCTGCTTGAGCTTCTGTACGACGACACGCATCGCAACCGTCGCGAAGGAACGATTGAGGGACGTATCGGCGACGACCGCCAGAGTCGCGCGCCCGCCCTGAGGCAGGGAACCCAGATCTCGAAGCATCAGCATTCCGTCACCGTATTGCACTTGCAGCTCGTCCCAATCGGCGTGCAGGAGATCCACCGAATCGAGGGCGCGCGACAGCGAGGCAGAAACGCTCTCGAGCAGCGCTTGGTCGTAGAGCGCGTCACCGCGGTGGGCGATCAGCTGCCCGGCGGCATTCAGCACCATCGAAGCGTGGATGCCCGGCTGCTCCATCAGGTTCTTGAAGACGGAATCGATCATGAGCTCTCTCCTCGCGCGATGATCGCGCCGATTTTCTTCTCCACACTGACGATGGGTCGACGCGGGTCGACTCGCACCGCCAGCACGTGTTCGTCGCTCACCTGCAGCACGGTCGTCTGCTGACCACCGACCGCGGTCAGGCGCTCCAATTCCCCGAGCCCGAGCAGACCTCCGGCCTCCGCCAAGTGATTCACCGTGAATCCGGACACGGCCGCCGTGGTTTCGGGGTCTGCATCGCCCAAGGCCTCGAGAAGTGTCCCTTCTCGGTCCCCCAGGACGGTGCTGCTCACTTCAGGTAGAGCGTTGACGGCCTCTGTACTAAACATTCGCTTTCTTTCATCCCCGTGGTAGTGATTGGAGGGCTTCTTTGCTGGAATTCGTCGACCAAGATGTCGATACGCCTGACGAAGTACCCACCGCGAGAGGAATCCGCGCGGCGCGCAGCTCGACGATGGTTTCCCAGACACTCGTGGGCGGCCAGGGTTTGGGCCGCTCAGGAAGATCCGTACGCAACGTTCCGTCGACTCTCAACCAACTCTCTTCGATGGTGGCGTGCCACGCCTCGAAGGAGGTAACGACCCGGCGCCCCTGCGCCGCTGCCAGCGTGATGGCGTTCAGCGCCAGGTGATTGAGCGCCGTCAGCGCGCCATGGGCGCGCTGCCCGAGCAGCAGGTGCGCGTCCGGCGAAAACAGGAGCGGTGGCGCGGACGGCGGCCGAGTAGCGGTGAGCCAAGCCTCGATGTAGGCGACGGATTCCGACGCCGTGAGCTCGCGCAGGACGTAGTGGCGATCCCACGACGGCGACAGCCGCGCGGCCCGAGCCTCGTCGATGCAGGCCACCACGCTGAACTCGCGCCGGGACTTTGCCAGCCCGACGAGTTGTTCGAACTCGGCCTCGATCCCCGCGCCCACACCGTCGACGAAGATCACCGGCGGCGGCGTGGAGGCGCCCTCCGCCCTGCGCCTGGCAGCGATCCTCGACGAGACACCGCTGAGCGAAGTCGCTCCTCGGCCAAAGCCATTTCCCACACGCCGAACGAGCGAGCCCGTAGCCGCGTTGGACGAGGAACGCAGGAAAATCAGCCGTGGATTGCCCTGCAATCGCGCGGCGAGCCTCTCGAGCACGGTCGACCGCCCCGTTCCGGCGGGACCCGTCAACACCATCGTGCGGCCCCCGCTGGCCAGATCCTCCTGCATTTCGCCGAGCAACGAAGCGAAGGGCTCGCCGCAATACGGAGGTGCGAGGGGGTCGAGCGTCGCGAAGGGCTGCCGAATGAACTGCAGGGACTCCACGAGGAACCCGAGCGGCGGCTGGAACCGGCTCTCGCTCGGAGGCGTGGTGAACACCTCGCTGTCCTCGTCCTGGAAGCCGATCAGGTTCGCCGCGTTGCGACCGACCAGACTTCGGGCTTCCCGAGCGAGCGCCGCCGCCGACTCGAAGCGCGATTCGGGCCGCTTGGCCATGGCGCAGCGCAGGAGCTCGACCACCGATTGCGGCAAGTCGGGCCGCGCGTCGCGGGGGTCGGGCACGCTCGAGAACAGGTGCATCTCGCGCACTTCCGCGGCAGACGGCGCGGGAAACGGAGGCTTGCCCGTGAGCAGGAAGAAGAATGTTGCGCCCAGCGCGTAGATGTCGGCGCTGGGCGAGGCGAGCGCCCCCTGCCAGAGCTCGGGAGCCGTATAGAAGGGCGTTCCGGCTCGCACACGCCCCCGCCCCTCTTGCAGGGTTCGCGTCGACAGGGCCATCCCGAAATCGCCGAGCTTGGCCCCCTCGTCCACCTCGGAAACCAGAATGTTGGCCGGCTTGATGTCCCGGTGAACGATGCCCGCCTCGTGAGCCGCATGCAATCCAGTGGCTACGTCGATCAAGATGCGAGCCGCACGGGCGAGCGGAAGGGGGCCCTCTCGCGCCACGAGCGCCTCGGCAGAAGGACCATCCACCAGCTCCATCGCGATGTAGCAATGCTCGCCTTGCTTCGCGGCTGCGTAGATCTGAACCACACGCGGATGGTTGATTTGGGCGACGTGGCGGGCCTCATCGAGGAACCAATCGAGTGGGTTCTCGCCGGTCGTGCGCCCGAAATCCCAGGCCAGCAGCTTCACCGCCGTTCGCCGCAAGAGCGCAGTGTCTTCCGCGAGGTAAACGACACCCATGCGGCCCTGCCCGAGAACTCGCTTGAGCACGTAGTTCCCGACCCTGAGGCCCGCGAGGCGCGCCTCGCGCTTGCTCGCGCTACCCGTCACGGGACCCGCCGCCCTGGCGCATCTGCCTCGTCGATCTGCTTCATGACCTCGAGCAGGACGAACTGAGCATCTGCCTCCAAGCCAGACTCGTCCGACGAGCTCACCTGATCGGGCTCGAAGCAGAACTGACCGCCGCTCCAATGGATCAGCTGAAGCACGACCGATTTCGCTTGGTCCATCAGCTCCTCTCCAGAGCTCGGCCGAGGAACGTCGAGGTCGATGGCAAGCATCTCGGGGCTCGCCATGCCCTGCCCCGCGGCATCGAACGCGGTGGCTCGAGCGCGGATGATGTTCCCGTTGCGCAGCCTCAGTGCGCCGACACCCTCCGAAGACTGGCAAACGAGCGTGCCGGATCGACGACCGATGCGAAGGAACTCGAGCACCTCGGGCAGCTTGAACTCTCCCATGTCCCCGGAAAAGACGGACTCGTTGGGCGTAGAGCCTCGATCCTCGCCAGCCGGCTTGAGGCCTATCGATGCCTGCGCGGCGGGCGGGCGCTCCAGCTCCGCACGCTCGTCAGCCCCCTGCGGCATCGAAGCCGCGAGCCTGGCCATGGCCTCGACCCGCTCGGGTTGCAGGGCGACCCGCTCACACAGGGCACGAGCAGATTCGTACCGCCCCAGCCTCAACAGGCGAATCGCGGCAATCTCCAGCAGCTCGGAGGACGTGCCCTCCGACTCTCGATACTCGACGAGTCGCTGCACGGCTTCGTTCGTCGAAGCCTCTTGCGACAGCTCGATGGCGGCGCGAACCCGATCGAGGGAAAGCACATCTTCCCGCACGCCCTGACCGAGCCAACGAAGCCAGCTCGCCTCCGCGCTATCGACGTTCGTGAGGAGGCACTCCAGCTCGTCCGACTGACCCCGCAGAAGAGCGAGCTTGGCGAGGAAAACCGCGGGCCCGGGCTCCAGCGGGCACAAGTCCCGGGCGTGCAGTGCTTGCTGCAGCGAGCTGGATAGATCGCCCTTCATGGCCGTCAGCTCCGCTTCGACCATCCACGTTCGCATGACGAGCTGGCGCTCCTCGAGCTCCTGCGCGCGCTGCCGTGCGGCACGGGCCACGCTCAACGCTCGGTCCGCGTTGCGCTCCACGACGAGCGCCTCTGCGAGCGTGCAGGCGCTCACCAGCTCCGCTTCGGAGTCGAGCGCCTTCGCGCGCTCACAGGCGTCGCGGGCAATGAATACTGCGCGAGAACCTTCTCCGCGGCGCACGGCCCCGCGAGCCGCCCAGATGCGGGCCAACCAGCGCAGATCGGCCGGGCCGTGCAGGTCGGAAGAGAGCCGAACCAGGGCCCGCATCCCCGGTGTCACATCGTCGGACAAGACCGACGCGACGGCCTCCACGAGGCCGCGAAGCATCGGGCTGAGGAGGGCATCCGCGCGCAAGCCACCCTCACCGAGCTGGCTCTCGTGGCCGGCGAAACCGGAGAGCGCCTCTTGCGCTCGCGAAACGTCTCCGCGAATGACCGCGCATTGAACATCTCTCAACAGCAGGGCGCCCCCCGGCTTCGTGAGCGGCGCGCTTTCGGGCGCCGACGACTCCGCCCGAGGTGGAGTCCAGCCCTCGCTGCGCCACGTCGCAATCGCCTGCCGCGCGGCGCTCACTTCCTTTCGTTGCCAACGATGCAGCACGACCACCTCGTCGCCCCGCGACGCCACGAATGTGGCTCCGCTCCTGCCCTGGATGGCGATGAGCTGCACGTCCGCCAGCCGAGCCCGTTCGCCACAGCTGGCAAAAGCGGACGCGAGAGCGGCGCCGAGCGCCCCGACCTCCTCGGGATTCTCGACCTGGTGCGACCAGGCGACGGCGCCGTGCCGACCATTCGACAACAGCGTCGGCCCACTCCAGGGTACCTTGCGCGAATCCGTCACGAAGGCCCGCCTGGATCGAAACACACAAAGCAGGCCATACGAGCTGCACTGGACGCGAGCCGCGCGGCGACCTTTCCGATAGCGCCGGCGCGAGAGCTCGCACGCACATGCCGGTGGCTGGATTCTTCCATGGTTTGGTGAAATGTAGGGGGGGCCCGCGCGAAGCGCGGCGAAGCGGTCGCGGATGCGAAAAGCTTCGAGCGCCAAGCCAATTCTAACCTGACCTTAACAAAACTGCTTTCAAGTAAAGATTCCCCCGGGCCCGCTTTTGAGTCGCAGGGTGTGGGCTGGCGCATCAGGCACGGTCTTCACCGACATGTGTTCCATCGCAAGTCGATACAAAGACGACACAGCGACGAGACCAGGGCAATCCATTGACGGCCAGTGCGTGCAACGGCGAGATGTCGCACCCAGCTCGGCAAAGGACGGCGACGCCGAAAAGACACCCGCGCCAGCCCGCCCTCCGAGCTGCCTCTGGCCGCCTGTGGGACGGGACCGCGCGGCTCCGCGCCGCCGTCCACGTCGCGCCCCTGCGCGCCACAGGCCACGAGCACTGGCCAGACGAGCCCCGCGCAACGCGGAGCCAACCTCTGGTGACCTCGGCCCCACGGGGCAGCGCGCGATCGAAGAAGCCTCGAGGGCGATGGGCGAGCGCCGCGAGCCACTCGAAAGAGCCGTGTGAACCGCCCGACGACGGCGCGCGGCAATCGGGCAGGACGCCATTGACCCTTCGTACGAAACGCAAGGACTCACGCAACGAGGTCGTCAAACGCCCCCACGCAGTGAAACGCATCGCCCACGCGGCGAACGTTGCGCCGTGAGGTCATCGAGCGAGCCTTGGCCGCGCTGGATGCCGCCGCGAGCTTTCCCCGGCCCGGGCGTCGTCTCCCTGGGCGGCCCCGCGGCAGCGGCTGCGGCGATGCGTCGCCGCGGGTTCGACGCCCACGAGACGCTCCACTTTCGCGACCCGACCAGCCCCCTTGCCCTTTGCCGAGGTCCTCGCGCCGCCGCGCGCTGCGCGGACAGCGCTCGCTTCCGTTCGAGATTCGCCTCAGTCGTTCGCCCCCCCGACCGCAACACGCCGTGGCTCGACGCGGGGCCCCGGCCCTCCTCCCGCCGCCGCGTGCTCTGCGGGCCGCGCTCGCATTCTTCGGCGGTCAGCGCCGCGCGATGGTTCGGCTCGTCAAGAGCCTTTCGAATTCCCCTCGCGGGTGACTTCGACCGTGCCGCCGCGCCGCTCGGCGGGCCCCGATCCCGGCTTCGAGGAGCCACGAGCCAACCGCCCTCGCAGCTCCATCCCACCGTCGGCGACGCCGCTTTCAACATTCCAGCAGCAGCGGCGATGGTCGGACCCCTCGGCAGCCGCCAACGACCTCCCCATCTCGCGCGAGCGCTGGCAGACGGGTGGCCACGCCGTGCAACGAGGCGTTGCCGAACGGGCTCTACCGCTCAGCAGGGCCCGCTCGGCGTGCTCGCGAAGGCGGCCATGAGGTCCCTTGCTTGGCGGCAACGAGCTTTGCGAGCGAACCCCGCAACTCATCGAGCGCATTCATCGCAAAGCAGAACGACGAGGTCCCTTACGCTTGGCGAGAGGTGTGCCTGATGCTTCGTCACCGATCGCGCCGGCGCCCGGATTTCCTTGATGATTCGCCCCGAAAGGGTGGACTCGTCGCGAAACACCGACCGGCTCGCCTAGACGTTGGAGCACTGTCTGCTACCATTAATTCGTTGTTGTCGGCATCCACCGAAGTTCCGGTGTTCCGTTGGTGACTACGGCATGCTTGACAGGTTGCCCATATGTCATTAAGGTTCCGCGCCAGGTGGTAGTCCGCTGACTTCGTGATACGGCGTGGGTTACACTCACCTTCTTTCAGACTGTCAGGTAGCGAGTCGTGGAGAGTGCTTGCCCTGAGGGCCCCGGCGAGGCGCGCATCGTTCGTCTCGACCCAGCATCACAGCGTCCAATGAGCCGGCATCCTACGGAACCGAGGAGAATTCAAGAGCGTATCCAATACGAAACGCCTGAGAAAAATGAAACCGCGCCAGCCCATGGTAGCTACGCAGTTGCTCCGTGGTCGCGAGTTGCGCGGTTCCAAGTCGGCCAGTGGTCATTGAAGTCGGATCTCGACATCGCGTGCAACCCAATCGCATGCAAGCGAAATATCGATCGACCAGGCAGCTTTCTGAGGTTTTCGGTTCGAAAGTTGGGCCGATCGAGGTGCGGAAGCCGGGAGAGCGCAAGATCCTGGATAGCGCGAGATCCTGGACAGGGCTGGCGCCAAACGCAACGAGAAGGCCAAGGCCACCGAGAGGTCGGCTATCGATTCTGGAATAGATCAACGAGTTCGCTTGTCAGCGCATGGAGTCAGGGACCATCGGTCAGAGCGCAGCGCTCATTGCGCAACGCGTCACAAGAAAGCGCATCATACAGAAGCGTGTCCGTGACGCGAGTTCTGTTTGCAGCAGAGCGCTCCGGCCCGAGACGAAGGCGAACGGATTCCCAATACCGAGCAGCCCGGCGTCGAGAAGCAAGCCGAGAGGCAAGGCAAGCAGCCCCTGGGCACTAGAAGTGTGACAATCGCCGGTTCGATACTTCGTTGGGCCGCGGCAAGGAGAAAACATGCAGGCAAGCGCAGAAGTTGAGTTCAAGGTAGGTGACAAGGCCGTGTACCCCGCTCAGGGAGTGGCCGAGATCATTAGTATCGACGAACGAGACATTGCAGGCTCCCGTCAGCGCTTCTACGTACTACGGATTCTGGATACGGACCGAAAGATCATGGTTCCCGTGTCCAACGCCAATGCAGTCGGACTTCGCCAAGTAATCAGCGAGCAAGAGATTCGTGAAATTTTCGACATTCTACGGGAGCGAACGATCGGTTTCGATACGCAGACCTGGAACCGGCGCTACCGCGGCTTCATGGATAAGATCAAGACGGGCTCCATCTACGACGTAGCCGAGGTACTTCGCGATCTGTACCGGTTGAAAGCGAGCAAGCAACTGTCCTTCGGCGAGCGGCGGATGCTGGATACGGCACGGTCCCTGATCGTCAAGGAGATCGCCATCGCTCGGGAGCAGACCGAGCAGCAGGTTCGAGACGAGATCGAGGCGATCTTTTTCTCCAACTGAGCCGAGCGACCGCGGGGTGAGCGGAGCTGGCCTCCGCCCCCGCAGCGGCCCACAGTCCGATGGGCATGAGCACGAGGCGACCACTTGGTCGCCTCGACGCGTTTTGTGCTCGACGCACCGACGACTCGACGCGAAGGTCCGCGAGCCAGCGGGGTGCGTGCACGTCGAGCCAGGGCAGGTGCTGCGCGCCGGCGATGGCAGCCCGCGGGGGAAGTCCGCCCCCGCAACGCCTGTCGAGGGAGCCGGGGCGCAAGGCAAACGCTCGAGGCACGCTCGGTCCACCCGGCGCCGGGCGAGGCCCGGCCGCGGCAGCGGGCGACGCGCGAAGCGTTGGCGAACGCGCCGAGCCGAAGCGGCGCCGAAACCGATGCGCCTCGGGCCGCGCTCCCCCTACGGGCGGCGCCCCCCCCCCGGCAAAGCCGGCGCCTGCCCCGCTGGCCACTGCCGGGTACGTGCTCGACGGACTGGCTGCGCCGCGCGACGCCGCGGGCACGCCCGAGGACGCACGCCGCGCGCTCCGTCGCCGCTGCGGAGTTCGCCTCGTGACACGCGCCCGCGAGAGGCGAGACAGCGGGTGCCCCGTTCCTTGCAAGCTGCCGTTCGCATGACGAGGACCTCACCGCTGGCGCAAACGCGTCGCCGACGAGTCGTACGGGAAGCCTCGGAAGAGGATTGAATGCGGCGCGCCCGCGGGGCCTCGCGATGGCCTCGGCGCCAATGGGAAGAGCCGAGGCGCGGAAGGGGGATCTCGGCGGAGTCTCGTCGTGTGCCTCGATTCTCACCAAGTGATGCGTGGGCTGGGCCGGGGCCCAGCGCTTGCGCCGGATCGAGGTTTAGCGCTCTCGACGCTGAAGCGGCGGCAGCGCCGGAAGGTCGATCAACACGGCCCACCGCCCCTCCTCCTGCACGCAGCGGATTTGCCGCTCCTGGCCCGGGACCTCGCCGTGCACGGTGACCACGGCCCACCCAGGCCCCTGTTTGGTCGTCCAACGCGCGGGGGTGAACTCGAGAAAGAACCGCGAGGGGACGATCATTTCTTCCGGCTGAACGACCCTTCCCGAGGCCGCGCTGGCTCGCTCGGCTCGCTTCTGCAGGTTGGCCTGGGACTCCGACGCCAAGAGCTCGTATGCGGCGCGAGAACGAGTGGGATCGCCGTGCACGCGCTGCATTCGATCGACGAACGCCTGAACGGTTCGCTCGGGCGTGCTCAGATCCTCCGAAGATCGACACGCGGCGTAACAGGGCGCGAGAAGCAGCAAACACGCGACGCAAAGCGCACGCGTGGCAAACCGGACGCCGCGCGACGACGAGGCGACAAACCGTGTCACCGTGCGAGGTTGCGCATTGAAGTTGGCCCGCATCATGGCGATCCCTACGATCGAATCCCCTGATGCAGCAACCCGACCATTCGCCAGTCCGCCTGCAGTGGCCAGGAAAGAACGAGGATGCGCCCGCGATTGTGTCCCATCTCGAGCTCGCCGGAGCCGGCCACCCGGCGACGATGCTGATCGAGGGAGACAACCTGCAGGCCTTGTGCGCACTGAAAGCCCGGGGGGGCGCCCAAGTGACGCTGGCGTACCTGGATCCGCCATTTTTCACGGGGAAGACGCACGTTCGCATCAACCGGCAGCGGCAGGGGCGGGGCAAGATTCTCCGGTCGACGACTCCCGCGTTCGACGACCGCTGGCAAGACCTCGGCAGCTACCTTTCGGCGCTTCGGGACCGAGTGGTGGCCGCGCGGGACCTGCTCGCCGACCACGGCTGCCTCGTGGTGCACGTCGACCCGAAGACGAGCCACTACGTCAAGATCATCTGCGACGAGGTATTCGGACCGAGGTGTTTCGCCAGCGAGATCGTGTGGCGGTACCGGCGCTGGCCCTCGAAGACGAGAAATTTTCAGCGAGTACACGACATCTTGCTCCGATTCGTGAAGGACCCCGACGCCGAGCCCAGGTTCTTTCAGATCTACGAGCCTCTCGCGGCCTCCACCAAGGCGACCTGGGGCACGCGACGGCAACGAGCCGTCGTCAACGAGGAGGGCACGCGGACGCGCAGTAGCACGACGAGCGACGAGAGCCCGGGCGCACCGCTCGGGGACGTGTGGGAGTTGAGCATCGTGGCGCCCGTTTCGAGAGAACGGACGGGCTACCCTACGCAAAAACCAGAAGCGCTGATCGAGCGGCTGATCTCGACCTGCACGGCGCCGGGCGACCTGGTACTGGACCCCTACTTGGGCAGTGGGACCACCATGATCGTGGCCAATCGCATGCAACGGCGCGTGATCGGAATCGATGCCAGCCCCGAAGCCCAGGACGTGATCCGAAAGCGCCTGGCCGAGGCCGACATTCAGGCGCTCACCGAGCGGGTCGTGGCATCCGCGCAATCCACCCGGGCGCGCGCCAGCTGAGGTCAACGCAGCCCGCGCTCCGTCGCGCGCGGCTCGGGGTCGTGGGGACGCGGCGGCGCCGCGGGTGGCACGTCGGCCGCCGGCGCTGGGGCGAGAGGCTCGAGTGAGCGAAGCCAAGCCGCCGGCAGGCTGGCGACGCGCTCCGGCGCGTAGCCGGAGAGCCAGCGCCCCCGAAGGGAGCGCGTCAGCTCTCGCAGCGCGGCGAAGTAGCGGACCTCGACGAGCCGGCTCACGACCACCTGCCGAGCTTGCGCCGCCGGCATGATTTGCGCAGGTCGGCTCCCAACGCGCCACACGACGGAGGAGTACTTCCCCTCGGGCACGACGCGCGGGACCAGCGCCCCGTCTGCCGCCGGGTCGGCGGCCTCGAAGAGCGCCGGGGCGACACGAACCTGTGGTCGGTGCGTGTGCCCGTTGGGCATCACACAGCCGAGATCCCCGCCGCGCATGTTGGTCGCCTCATCCAGAGAGTGGTCGCGGGCCGCCCGCCGAAAGTCCGCGAGCGACCCCTGTCGCAGCTGGGCGACGAGGTTCGCGGCCCGAGAGGGCGAGGCCATGAGAATGCGGGCGAGGTGAATGCACCGCGGCCGCTCGAAATGCCGCCTGTGCTCCTCGTAAAAGGCTTTCACCTCCGCCTCGCTGGCGGAAGCAGCGGCCGCCTCCCGGCGAAGCTTGCGGCGCAAAGCAGCCCGGAGCGCCTCGTCGCGCAGCGCGCGCCGCGTCAGGGAGCCGCCCCCCCCACTTCCCGCCGCCCGACGCAACAGCGCGTCGACGGTAACCACCTGCTGCAGCAGCGCTCTGCGCTGCTCGGGCCACCCAGCGCCGTACGCCGCGAGCCGCCGTGGACCCACTCGCCGCGCGGCAGCCAGGAGGTCGGCCGCGGTGATGGCCTCGGCGCCGACCCGGGCGACGATCTCGCCGCCTGACGCGTCGGACTGCGGCGAGCCACCGGGAGGGCTCGGCGCCGCCCCGCGAGCGACACCGAGCAGCAGGCTGACGCACCACACGCGCACGCCGACCCACCGCGCGCCACCGACCCCGAGATGGCGACGACCGGCCCCCATCGTGCGGCTCAACGCCAATCCCGCCGAGCTCCCTGCCCCCCGAGCGCGCGGGGCAGGCGGCGCCCCTCCGCGGGCGATGCCGCCCGGCGCGCTCGGCTCCGGCTCGCCCCGAGCGGCTCGCCCCCGCCCCACAGCCCCGACGCGAAGACGTGGTCGGCCGCCGTCATTCTTCCTTCCCGACGCCCGAGCTGGCGGGCTCGGACTCGGCGGCCTCTCGGCTCTCCGGCGAAGCGTCGACCTGCGACCTCGCCGCTCCCAGCTGCGCGAGCCACTCTTCGCTGTCGAGCGTCTGGGCGGCGGCCTGCCTCTCTGCCATTCGCTTCGATCGACCCTCCCCTTCGGCGCCCCACCCCTCGCCGATCCGGACGCGCACCTTGAACCAGCGATCGTGAGGCGGCCCGCCACTGTCGACCACCTCGTAGGTGGGCGCTGGGCCGCCGAGCGCCTGCACTTTTTGCTGCAGCTCCGTCTTCGGGTCCATCGACGCCCGATGCGTCGACAGGGAGTCGAGCCGCGGCTCCACCAAGCTCGCGCATACGGCCCGCGCCGCCTCGTAGCCGCCATCCAGGTAAGCGACCGCAATCAGAGCCTCCACGAAGTCCGCCAACACGTTGTTGCTGCTGCGGAGGTTGCTGCCCTCCGCACCTCGACCCAGCAAGAGGGCCTCCTCCAGAGCCTGCTCGCGCGCCCAATCGGCCAGTGCGTCCGTATTGACCATTTGCGACCGAATGCGCGTGAGCAGCCCCTCGTCTGCCTCCGGAAAGCGCTCGAAGATGAACTCCGTGACGCACAGCTCGAGCACCGCGTCCCCCAGAAACTCCAGCCGCTGATTGTGACGCGTCAGCCCCTGCTCATTTGCATAGCTGGGGTGAGTCATCGCCTCGTCGAGGTGCGGAGCGTCGGGTGGAACGCCAAGCAGTTTGGCCAGCTCTTCCTTCATGGGCAGCGCGCAGAATAACCCGTGGCGGAAGCACTGAACAATCGAGGCTCGGCCGCGAACCAGCGGACCCGTACATTTCGCGACCGGCTCGCGAGGGGAGGCGTTGCGCGCGCTCCCGAGGGACCGCCGCCCCGATCGCGGGGCACGGAAGAAGTCGCGGCCCCCCAAACAATCAGCCGGTCTGTTTCGGAAAGTTCGAAGGCCCTGCAATGTCCGGCGTGGCTCCGGCCGCTCCTGTAGGTTCTGGCAAGTGTGAGTCGTCTTCTGGCCTGCCCTTTCTGCCGCGAGCTGTACGAGCTCGGCGAGCGGGAGGTGTGCCCGCAGTGTGATCTGCCGCTGCGCGCGCTGCACCGATTGCCGAAGCCACAACCGGAGCTGGAGGCGGAGGCCGCCCAGTGGGAGGCGGGCGATTGGCAGGATCGGCAACGCCCCCCCTGGGACCTGGGCGCTGGCAAGGGCCTGCTGCTCGGCGCGAGCTGCGCGGGTCTGGCGTGCTTCGCCCTCGCCCCGTGGGTGCACATCACCGCTCCGTATACCGCCGGTCGCAGCGGCCTGGACTTGGCGCAGGGCCCCCTCGGATGGCTGTGGGGCGGAGCCGTGGCCTGGGCGACTTCGCTGGTGCTGGTCCTCTCCCGCCGCACGCTGCGCCAAATGCAGGGCGTGCGAGCGATTCTCTTCGTGTTCTCCTGCATGACGCTGTGCGAGGTGGGGCTACTGTTGAGCGTGCCCCCCAGCGCCTCTTCGCGTGTGCGATTCGAGTACTCGTGGGCCTGGGGCCTGTATGCCTCGGCCAGCATCAGTGCGCTTTCCGCCCTGGCGTGCTTGCGCTTCGGCCGCGAGCATCGCAAGCCCGCGGGCCGCGCTGCGGCGCCCCGCGGGGCGCCGGTGGAGCTCTCGGCACGGCCGGCTCGTCGAGGGACCGAATCGGGCGAGACGATTCACTGAGGCTCGGCGACCCGAACGGCACGGGCACGGCCGGGGGCGTGCAGCAGGAGCGCCCGCCTCGCGAGACGGCGCCCGCGCGCGCTGGCCCGGACCGCAGAGGCCGCGGCTCTCAGAACGCCGCGCCCAACTGCAAGCTGACCGACCACTGGCGACCCAGCGCGTCGCATGCCTCGCCGTCACAGCGCAGCGCCCGACGCAGCTCGCCGCTCGACTGCACGTCCCCCGGGCGGATCAAGTCCGTGTCGACCTGAACCCCCGAAGTGAGCGCACCGAGCCGGTAGGCGAGCCCGAAGGCGAGCCGGTGACGCCGGATTCGCGCTCGGGGAAAACGCTGATCGTTCTGCAGATCGGCAGGGCTTCCCGCGCAGGTGGGCTCGCCCGAATACGGGGCCTCGGCCCCTTCCCCGGCGGGAACGTCCGCGCCTTGCAGCTCGCAGGCCGCGAGGGCGTCGACCGCCGGGGTCAAATCGACGACGCTCGACGACCCGATCGCCGTGAGCCACTGGTAGCCGACCCACGGATCGAAACGATGGGGCCCGCGCGGAGCCAGGGGCCAAGCGAGTCGAAAATCCAGCGACAGTGTGCTCACGGAGAACTCCGCGAGCCCCGTGGCCTGGCGCAGCCCGAGGCCGATCGACGCATCGGGCAGCTGCGGCGAAATCGCGGACTGCAAGGCCTCGAGAAATGCCTCGCGAACATCCAAGCCCCAAACCAGCGAGCTGGTGTCGACCACCCAACCCGCGCTGCCGGACACTTCGAGCCCGTACCCGAATCCGGCCGCGACGCTGGCGCCGACCGCCGTGAGCATCGAGGCGGGATCGGCTCCGGCGGTCGCCTGCTGCCAATGCACTTGATCCGAGGCAATCGCGGTCGCGCTCGCCGAAACACTGGAACGCACCCGACCGCTCGGCAGGGATCGAGCGCCGGCGGCCGGCCGCGGCGCGATGGCTCCCCCCCACTCGCTCGTCATCCGCCGGAACGCCGCGCCATCGGCGACGCACGCGGGAACCGACTGGAAGCGGCAGCTGGGATCGACCACCAGATTGGACAGCACCGGATCCATCGGCGCGGCCCCGGACGCGGCGGGGGCCAGCAGCACGGCGCCAGCTGCGGCCGGGGCGAGGAGCGCAGCGCCAGCCGCGGCGGCGACGCGCCGCGCGGGCGCCGAGCGACCCGCGGCACGAACCGCAGCGCCTCGGCTCGCCGATCCCCCCTCCGACGTCGTAAAATGCGCAGGCATGCCCGTGCGGGCAGTCTAAACCCAGAGCTCGGCTCGAGTTGAGCCGAAACTCCGGACGGGGAAAAGAACCACCGGCTAAACGGCGGGGCCTCTGCCCCGAGAAACGAGAGCGCCGAGCCGCGCGTTCGGGGGTCGCTCGAAGCAAAACGGAGGACACACCCGGCGCGCTGCAGTACACGAAGCGCGAGGCCCAAAGAGTCGACCGATCGACATGAATGCTCCCGCTCCCCGCCGCGTTCCCCCCTCCTCGCGCCTGCGAAGCGTCGGCGGCCCACCGTTTCACGTCGTCCTGGTCGAGCCGGAGATCCCTCCCAACACCGGCAACGTCGGGCGCCTGTGTGCTGCCACCGGAGCCTGCCTGCACCTGGTGGAGCCGCTCGGCTTTCGCATCGACGAGCGCGCCGTGCGCCGCGCCGGGCTCGACTACTGGCCACTGATCGACCTGCGCGTTCACCCCAGCTTCGAAGAAGCCAGCCGCTGCCTCTCCCAGGCAGCACCGCGCGGCCGGCGGTGGATGCTCAGCGGCAAGGCGCCGCGCAGCTACCTGGACGTCGAGTTTCGCCCCGGCGATGCGCTTTGCTTCGGGCGCGAGAGCACGGGCCTCGGCGAGTCGCTCCTGGCGCAGAGCCCAGAGCACGTGATCGCCATCCCGATGCCGGGCGCGGTGCGCTCACTCAACCTGGCCAACGCGGTGGCGATCGTTCTGTACGAAGCATTGCGCCAAGTGGGCCACCTCGACCGCGCCGTCGTGCGCACCTGAGCGGGAGTCGAGCGCCCCACCGCAGCCCGCCGGAGTCGAACCGACCGCGCCCGCGGCCGCTCCGTGGCAGCGCCGTGCCCCCGCGACGAGGCGCTCGCCTCCCGCTCGCGGCGGGCGGGCTCGCCCCTTCGGCTCGACGCCGTGGCCGCGCGAGAGCTCGGCGCTCGGCTCAGCGCAGGTGGACCTGCGGCGTCGCTCCGGTAAAATCCGCGTGCAGGCGCCGGTGCCGCGCGGAGACCTCGAGCCGCGCGACCAGGCGCTCCCCGAGCAGCGGGCTGACGAAGACGAAATCGTGCGCGCCCGCACGGAGCTCCACGTCGCGCAGAGGCGTCGTGCCGAGCAGCACCTCGTCTACGAACACCCGCGCCGCGGGCTCGGCCGTGAAGCGTACCGAGACGGTGGCCGCGGCCGCCCGGGGGCGCGAATCCACCGGGGGCTCGGCGGACGGCGAGCGCTCGACCCCTACCGAGCCCGCGGCCGTCGGACGGGCCTCGGGCGGTCGTGCCGCCGCCGGCGGACGGCGCGCGAGCGGGACAGCCTGCGACACCGCGAGCGCCGTGGCGGCGCCAGCCCCGAGCGGGCCGGACGAGCCTGCGAGCGGGGCGGCCTCGGGCGGGGCCTGCTCCGCCGAACCCGACGAAGAGCCGCCCGGCTCGGGTCGCCCTGCCTCCATCCGCCGCACCGGGTCCCCGGGCGCGGTCGGCGCCGGAGCGGCTTTCTGCGGCTGCGCGCGCCCCGCCTCCGCATCCGGTGCCACCGCCTCGGACGAAGCCGGCTCCCCGGGGGCCCGCGGCGCGGCGGTCATCGACCCGCCCGCCACCGGGCGAGCTGCCAACAGGCGCCCGAGCGAAGGGGCGATCAAAGCCAGGGCGGCGACGGCCGCCACGGCGAGGGCGGCCCTCGGGGCGCCCTCGACGAGCCGCGCCCCGCTCGGCTGCGCGTCGCGCAGCAGCGGGCGTGCCGCCTCCGTCTCCGAAGCAGGGGGCTCGGATTGCGGCAGCCGCGCCGTGCCCGGCGGCGGCGCGCTGGCGCGAGCCGAATCCTGTGCAGGCGGCCGCGACGAGGACCCCGGAGGCGGCGAGCCGCCGGGCGGCGCGGGAGCCCACGACAGCCGCGGGGGCGGCGGGCGACTCTCGATGCGCTCCGTCCACGAGAGCAAGGTCTCCCCCACCGCGAATGTCTGGGTCGCCCCACTCCGCCGCTCCGCGGCCTCGGTGCTCGGCGCGGCGGCGGCGGGCGCCGGCGTGCGGCGCTGGAGACCTCGCACGCGCTTGCCCAGCCGGCGCGCCAGATCGCCGAGGTCGCTGCCCCGCAGGAAGCTGCGCAGTGGCCTCGAGAGCTCTTCGGCGGACTGAGCCCTCTCCGTCGGGTCCGCGGAAAGGCAGGCCGTGATCAGCTCGGAGAGCTCGGCAAGCCGCGGGACGCGCGAGGCCAGTGGCGCGGGGAGCCGGCGAGAGGCCGCCTGCGTTTCCGCTGCCGTGGCGCGGCGAAAAGGCGGCTCGCCCGTCCACACTTCGAGCAGCAGAGCGGCCACGGCGAACACGTCCGTGGCGGGTGTCAAGGGCCCGCGGCGAAGCTGCTCGGGCGGCATGTGGCCGAGCGAGCCGAACAACGGCTCCCGCTCGCCGAGGGCCACGTCCGCCCGCGAAGCAATCCCGAAGTCGATCAATCGCACCATGCCCTCCGCATCCACGAGCACGTTTCTCGGTGTTACATCGCGATGCACGATGGCGGCCTTGCGATGGGCATAGTCCAGCGCCCGGCAGATTTCGACGCCCAGATACGCCCCCTCCTCCGGAGCCAACGCCCCCTCACTCAGCAGGGCCTCCAGCGTGACCCCGTCGCAGTATTCCATCGCGATGTAGTAGACCCCCTGCTCGGCGCCCAGCTCGTAGACGGGCACGATGTTGGCGTGGCTGAGCTCGACGGTCATCTTCGCCTCGGTGACGAATCGGTCGAGAAAGGATTGATCGGATGCCAACTCGGGTCGTATCTGCTTGACGACTAGGCGCTTCTCGAACCCACCCGCCCCGCGCAACGTGGCCAAGAACACCCGAGCCATTCCGCCCGCCGCAATCTCGCGCTCTAGAACGTACTTGCCGAAGATCTGCGGAAACATGGGGCTGCGATATCGTACCGCGCCCACGCTACTCGCGCTCATGATGGGCTGCGCGATGAGCGCCGAGCGCACCGTGGAGGTCGGGGCCTACGTCATGCCCGGCTGTGCGATGCTCGAGCCGTCGCAGCGCCTCCCGCTCCGATTGGTCGCCCTGGGCGATTTCGAGCCGGACAACTCGACCGTCGCGCTGGTCGACGCCGACGCCCGAGCAGCGCCGCTCGAGCTTCCCCCCGAGACCCAGCAGGTATCGATCGACTCCTTGGGCGATGTCGCGCTGTGGGGCATCGGCAATCGCCGGGGCGAAAGCGAGCTGCCGGTTTCGCTTTGGAACCGGGGCTCTCCCTGCACACTTTCGGGGCAAGACTCGTCGCTGGTGGATTCCGCCGGCAGCTCGCTCGGAGCCTCCGCCGAGCTCTCGGAGGCTCTGCTCGCGGGCGTCGAGACGAACTCGGGCGCCTCCATACTCTGGGCGGACCTCGCCACGGGAGAGACCCGCTGGCTGTACCCCGAGGAGCAGACCGAGACGGTTCGATTCGCCAGCGTCGTGGGCGTCGGCCGCTCGCTGAGCGTGGTCGGAGGGATCTCGGTGGAAACGGGGCGCAGCCTGGACTCCGTGACAGGGCTGGTGCGCGGGCAGTGGGCGACCTCGGCGCGTCGAACGCTTCAGACGGCGCGAAGCCAGGCGGCATCGCTCACTCTGCCCGGGGGCGACGCGCTGATCGTCGGCGGCCGCGGGCAAGCGGGCGAGGCGCTCGCGAGCGTCGAGATCGTGCCAGCGACCGCCGAGGCGCAGGCGCCGCCCGCACCGGCCTTGCAGCTCGCCCGCATTGCGCCGAGCGCCATCTCCCTCGACGGGGACTCGATCCTGGTGGCGGGAGGTTACACGCGCGGGCCCGCCGGCGACGGGCCCCGCGAGCCCGTCGGGCAGGTCGAGCTGCTCCGGCTCGATCCCACCTTCGTCCCCAGCCCTCCGGAAGCCCTCTCGCCCGCCGCGCTGGACCGCGCCTTCGTCGGCCTCGCCCCGAGCGGTGCGCTGGCCGTCGGCGGGTGCATCCCCGGCGAGCAGCCGCTGGGTAGCTGCGTGGCGTGCAACGGCGACACCCCCGGGTGCCTCTCGGAGCACGTGTGGTGGATCGATCCCACCGGGCGCTCGCATCGTCTGCCCGATCTCGAGCCCGAGCTGCTGTCTTCCAATCCGAGACTCCTGCCCGCCGAAGGCGGGCGCGCATGGCTCATCGCCGGCAGCCGCAGCGCCCGCTTCGATCCCTGGCTGGGACGCTTCGAGTGGGTGCCGGACAGCCCTTTCGCGACGGACCGGGGAGGCGTGCGGCACCTGGTCGCGGTCGATTCGGGGCTCGCGCTGTGGCTCGCCTCCGGCGAGGCGGGCGCGACCGTGCTCGGGCTGCGCCATGGGAGACGCAGCCGCTATGCGCAGGACGTGTCGCCGCTGCTCGCGACGGGCCCCGAGCGACTGTTGCCGCTGCGCTTGACGCGCAGCGAGGGTGACCTGCTCCGCTACGCTCCGGGGGAAGGGCTCGAGCTGCGCGGCCCCAGCGCAGCCTTCGTGATCGCCGAAACGGACTATGCCGCGCTGACGCTCTCGCTTTCACTGGCCGAAGGGCCCGCACCGTTCGTGCGCTTGAGCCCGACCGAGCCGCCCGCCGCCGCCTTGACCGTCGGCGGCGAGGCGTGCCCGTGGCCCGCGTTCGCAGACGACCCCGGCGACGGGACCAGCACCCGAGAGCTGGTGATTTCGCGCAGCCGCGGGCGCGTGGTGGTGCTGGGCACGCAGGGCGATGCCGCGCAGATCTGCAGCCTCGCCCCCGATCCGCGCGTCCGCGTCGAGATCGTGGGCACGGCGGGCGGGATCAGCCGCCTGTCGAGCTTGGAGATTCATCGAGCGGAGCCCTGACGGTCGCCGCTCGACGCCCGGGGCCGCGTCGGAGCGCTCCTCCCCCTGAGCCCGCGACAGCGGGGGATTGGGGGGAGGCCGCCCGCCCGCAGCGCGAGAGCGCGAGGACGGACGGGGTGGGGGCAACGGCAACTCTTCCCCCTCCTCGAGCGCGCGAGCCCGGCGCGCGAGTCGCTCGCTCAGCGCTTGAAGAGGCGCCCGAAGAGACCGCCTTCGGCCTTTGGCTTTTGGTCGGTCTTGCGCATGCTGTGCAGGCGCACCTCCCGCACCGCCTCGAGATTCGAAGGGTCCCCGCCGGCGACGAAGCGATACTCGCGCAGCGCCTCCTCCATGCGGCCCGCGCGCTTGTAGGCAGTGGCCAGGTAGTAGCGGATGCGGAGGTTCTGCGGCTGCTTGTGCGCGGAGCCCCGCAGCACGTCGACGCTGCGCGAAAGCTCCGCCTGGTCACAATTGGGGCGCTGGGTGCGGATCCAGGCGTAGAGCGCCGCGTACTCCGGCTGCTCCGAGTCCCCCTCGCAGGCGAGCCGGGCGAGCTCCTCGGCCTTGGCGAAGTCCTTTTTCTTCACCATGACCTCGGCCTTCTGAAAGGCCCCGGCCGCCTGCAATACCTTGGCGACCTTCTGCTGTTCGTCGTCCGCGTCCGGGTCCCCCAGGCGCTGGTCGTACGCGCTGCGCTGCTGCGGATTGGCGAGCGTGCGGTGCCCTTCCGTCATGCGGGCGAAGATGCGCGTGACCTCACCCTTGAGGTCGACACAGTCCGGGGCCACGCGGTCCGGGTGCCAGCGGCGCGCCAGCGCCGCAAAAGCCGGCGCCACTTTCTCACTCGGCGTGTCGCGCGGAATGCCGAGCAGCTCGTAGAAGTCGCAGTCGTCGAGGCGTGCTCGCTTCTCCTCGATCTCTTCGCGACTGAGAAATTGGCCGGTGGCGGCGGTGCCCGCCGCGCGGGCCCCGGCGGGGGAGGCCTGGGCGGCGGGGCGAGTGGCCGAGCGGCGCCTGGGCTTGGACGACGCCGGCGCTGCGTCCGACGAGGCGCCCTTGGACGAGGCGCCCTTGGGCTGCGCGGCGCCGCGCGCCCCGGGCGACGACGGCGCCGGCGCAGCGCGCCGCCGGGGCTCCGACGGCGCGACACCCAGCGGAGGCTTGCCCACATCCAGATGCCCGGTGAGCACCAGTGCGTAGACGATCCGCTCGAGCATCCGATCGTCCACCAGGTGCGCTTCCCTGAGCTCCGACATCGGCTGCGGCTTGACGCGCAGCACGTCGACGAGCGCTCGCTCGGTGGCCTGAAAACCGAAGCGCGCCACCCGCGACGAAGGGTGCAGGCGCAGCGGGCTCCTGCTGACGCTGGCGCACGCTTGGGCCATCCGCGCGTTGGGGGCGGCCTCGCGCACCGCGGCCCAGATGCTCGCGAGGGCGTCCACGCTCGGCGCGCGGCCGCCCCACGCGGACAGCAAATCGGCGTCTCGGTAGAAGCCGAAGGCCGTGGTGGACTCGAGTTGGGACAGCAGCGCCATCTGCCGCAGGAACTGGTGGCCCAGGCCCCACTGCAGGTGCTCCTCCGAAAGCCCCTGCTGCAGAAGCCGCTGACCGAAGAGGCCTTCGCCAGCGCTCGCGGCCGCCTGGCACATCGCCTTCGAAGCGTAGCCGAGCTCCTGGAGCAACGAGCCCAGGCGCGTGCTCGGCGAGCTGACCCGCAGCTTCCTCACCTCCCCGGCAGAGAACACGATGGCGTGCTTTTCGCCGCCCCGTGATTCGAGGACGAGGCTTCCGCTCAGGCGTTGCTGCAGAGTGTAGACGAGCAGCTCACACAGCGGAGTGTTTTTCAGTACACCCTTTGCCATGAGTTTCGCCGCAGACATCTGCAGAGAGCCTAGCAGACGGTTTCGGCGCGGACGAACCGGAGCTCGCCGCCAGCGCCGCGCGCGGCGACGCGCCTTCGCCCCGAGGGGTGCTCCGGCGGCCTCGGCCCAAAGCCGGCTCGCACGCCCCGTGAGCGCTCGACCGCGACCGTTCGCCGACGCGGCCTTGCGGCGCGCGGGCTGCGCCGAGAGCCAGCCTTTTGCTCTTTCAGCCGGCAACCGGAGCGGCGCTCGACCGGCGTTTGCGCTCGACCGGCGCGCGCTCGAGGTCCGGGCGCGCCGTGCCGCGTCAACCCGGCGCCCACGCGGAGCGCGCGCGGCCCCTCAGGGATGACCCCCGCTCAGATCTCGCGCCTGCCGGCGGTGCGCTTTGGCCTCCTCGGCCTTGCCTTCGTGGGCCAAAAAGGCAGCAAAGCGATCGTGGATCAGGGATTTTTGCTCGTCGGGAGCGGGGCACAACAGCGCGCTCTCGAACTCGAACTGCGCGCGCGCCGGCTGCCCCCGAGCCGCCAGCGCCTGGGCGAAATGCAGGTGCCCCTGCGCCGCCCCGAGATCGGCGAAAATGGCCGGCTCCCCGTACTCCAACGCCTCGTCGAAGCGCTCGCTCTCGACGAGCAAGGCGAGCAGCCGATGATGCACGGGGGCCTGATGCTGTTCCAACTTCGACAAGCGCTGGAGCGCCTCGATCTCGCGTTCGTCGTCCTCCTCGCTGCGGGCCAGCTCCGCGAGCCCCATCAGCGGCGCCGACTGTGTCGGATCGAAGCGATGCGCGGACTCCAGCGCGGCTCGGCGCGCGACCGAATCCGAGAGCTCTTGGCTCACCTCGGCCAGCGCCATCTGCACGAAGAAGCCGTCGCTGCCGGCCGCCGCGAGCGAAGAGAGCAGCTGCTTGGCGAGGAGGGCCTCGCCGCGGCCCGACAGCAGGCGAGCCTGAAGGAACAGGGCGTCGGGCATGTTCGGCTCGAGAGCGAGCGCCGCGGCGATGGCCCGCTCGGCCGTGGGCGGGTTCTGCTCGCGCAGCGCCGCGTGGGCGAGGCGCACGAGGAGCTGGGCGTCCTTTGGGCTCTGATCCGCCGCGGCGCCGAGCTCCGCGAGGGGGGTGCTGTCCTCGATGGGGACGAATTGCGACGCGTAGCGGGACAAGCGACGGTCGAGAAAATCGGAGAACCGGGCGTCTACCTGGGCCGCGCCCGACTCTCCCAGCGCGGTCACGAGCGCCTCGGCCGTCGTTCGCCCGCCCTCGTACGAGGCCAGCAGGGAGTTGATCTTCGGGCGCCCCCACTGCTGCACCAGGCCCGACGCGACCTGACTCGCCGTGTAGTACGCCATGGCCATGTCCTGCAGGCTGCGAGCGCTCGAAAACGCCAGATTCATGTCGGCGACCGGCGGCACTCGACCGCGCCGCCGGCTACGATAGAGCTCCGGGTCGTGATGCCGGCTCCACTCGGAGTGCTCGGCCAGCGTCTCGTATTCGGCGAGCCCCTCCGTGAGCCAGCGCGGCACGCGGCTCCCCGAGAGCTGAATGTGAAATACGTGGGACAGCTCGTGCCAGAGCGTCATCGGCAAGTTGAACGACTCGGCTCGAGGGCTCATGGTGGCCAGGGTGCGCCCAAAGCACACGCCTTGTATCGCCGTCTGCGGACGACCGCTGGTGCGCACCGCAAAGTGCTCGCGCTCGGCGTACAGCTCGATGAAGATCGGCTCCGTCGGCACGAACTCGTAGTACTCGCGGAGCTTCTCCCACGCCTGCTCCAAGATCGCCGGCACGTAGCGCTCGAGCAGCGGCCGCTCGGCACGGGGGTAGCGAATGCGAAAGCGCCCGCTGACCGCCGACTCGTACTGAAGGGGAATCACCTTTTCGTAGAGGTTCAACGTGTTGAACACCCGCACGTCGAACGGATCTTCGGCGAAAGCGCGCGCGAGCGCCTCCAGCCCCTCCTCCTCCTCGCCGGCGCGCAGCAGATTCATGCCGAGCGCGGCGTAGGCCGCAGCGTCGCGCGGGTCCACCTGCAGGGCCTCCTGCATGAACGCGACGATGTCGTCGTAGCGGTGCTCCCATTCGGCATACTTGCCGATGATGGTGTAGAAGCTCGAGTACCGCGGGTTTTGGCGGAAGGCGCGGCCGCGCGCTTCCTCCAGCAGGCGATCGTTTTCCTTGAGGAAGGCGATCGCCCCGAGCAGGCTCAGCAGCTCGGGCTGCTCCGCAGAGATGGCCAGGCCGGCCTCGACGTGGGTGCGCGCGCCGGCGAAGTCGGAGTGGCGCAGGGCCAGCCCGGCGAGCACGAAGTGCGCCTGCCACAGGGAGGGGTCGACGCGCAAGGCCTCGAGGGCCAGCTGCCGCGCCGCCTGAAAGTCCATGGCTTGATCCAGCCGAACCTGCGCCATCCCCACCAGGGCCTCGGGGTGCGAGGCGGCCTTGTCCAGAACGGCCGAAAGCACCTCCTCCGCGTGCCCGGGGTCGTGTTTTTCCAGAAACAGCTCGGCGCGCCAGAGCAGCACCTGCGGCTCGAAGCCCGCGGCCTCGGCGGCGTCGAAGGCGTCGTTGGCGTCGTGGGGGCTGCGCAGGAGGTGGGCGGCGCGCCCCACGAGGCCGAGCTCGACGGCGGTCCCCTGCAGCCTGTCCTCGTTGTAGTCCTCGATCAGCGTCATCAGCAGAGCCTCTCCGGCCTGCCGATCCCCGCGCTCGATGGCCAACTCACCGAGCATCAGCCGAACGGGCGCGGGCAACGGATCGTCCTGCAGCTCGCGGAGGACGGCCCGGGCCTGCTCCCGCTGGCCCACGCGGCGCAGCGCCCGAGCCGCCAGGACCGCCGCCTCGCCGCGGTGATCGGGCAGCGCCCGCAGCGGCTGCAGCAGCGCGGGCACCTGGCCCGCGCGCCCCGTGCGATACAGGACCCGCGCCAGGCCGAGCGTGGCCTGGGGGGAGCTGGACTCTTCCAGAAACTGGCGGAACTCTCGCTCCGCCTCGGCGTAGCGCGATGCCTCGAGGTGCTCCCGCGCCGCCGCCAGGCGCTGCTCGGGGGAGGCGGCAGGCGCCTGCGGCGGAGCGGCAGCGACCCGAGGCGCCGCAGCGCCCGCCTGCGGCGCGCCGCAGGCCAGAAGAATGGCGGAAACCGCGACGAAGGCCGTCGCGGCGCCCCGGGCCGCCCCGCGGACCGAGGCGGCCCGGGTCATCGCGGGCCCGGCGAGGGCGAAGAGGGTCCGACCGGCCAGCGCGCGGGCCAGCCACCCGACGCTGGTCGGGTGAGCGCCCCGAACGGGTTGCCTGGAGCCGCGCCCCCCCCGAAAACGCCCACCAA
Organism: Polyangiaceae bacterium; assembly: GCA_050299315.1. GTDB lineage: Bacteria > Myxococcota_A > Polyangia > Polyangiales > Polyangiaceae > SZUA-265. The sequence goes on along the minus strand of JBNKVS010000086.1, from coordinate 128,607 downwards.
ACGAGGCGAGCGGGCCTGCGGGGGGGCGGCGGCTCGGCGCGTGCTGCCCTCCCGACGCTCTGCCTCGCTGATTCGTGGCGGCAATCGACCTGAATGCCGCTCTAGGATGGCGCATCATCGTCAAGGGTTGCCCCATCCCCCGCCCCAAGTCCAGCCGAGAGCCAATGACCCAACGCCCCGAGGCGCTTACCTACGTGCTCGCCACCCCCGTCCGCAACGAGCGAGCAATCCTGCCGGATCTCGTCCAGAGCCTGGCCTCCCAGGAGCTTCCGCCGGCGGTGTGGGTCGTGGTCGACGACGGCAGTGACGACGGGTCGCGAGAGTGGCTCGACGAGCAGGCGGCGCGGCTGCCCTTCCTCCGCGTGCACGCCGCCCCGGAAGCGGCCGAGGAATACCTGGGGGGGCACATCGCGCGCATCAAGCGCTGGGGCCTGGAGCAAGCGCTCGCGGAGGCCCAGCGGGAGCAGCTCGCGGTGGCCTGCGCCGGCGTGCTGGACGCGGACGTGGCCCTGCCCCCCTCACACTACCGAGAGCTGCTCGAGGCGTTCGAGCACAATCCCGCCCTCGGCGTCGCTTCCTCCGTGCTGGAGACGCTGTACGGCGAGGAGCGACGTGTGGAGCCCTATCAGCGCGAAGATCTGCCGCGGGGGCCGACGCAGCTGTTTCGAGTCAGCTGCTTGCGCGAGATGGGCGGGCTGCCACCGTGGCCGAGCTTCGATTCGATCGCGAACGTCAAGGCCCGCGCCTTGGGCTACCAGACCCGGCTGTTGACCCACGTCGTCGCGACACATCGACGAGCCACCGCGACGCGTTTCGGAGCCGCCGCGGGGTACGCGCGCAAGGGGCGCTATGCCTGGTTCGTGGGGTTGCACCCGCTGTTGGTGGCGGCTCGCGCCGCGGCCTACGTTCGCCGGCCCTCGCCGCAAGCGGGCTATCACTTCCTGCGAGCCTACCTGAGCCAGGCGCTGCGGGGGGAGCCCCGCTGCCCCGATCCGGCCGTGCTCGAACACTACGGTTGGCCCCGGCTGCTCGAGGTGGCCCGCTCACTCGTGGGGCTGGGTCCCCGCTACGTCGACGAATCGGACTTGGGCCGCAGGGCTCCACTCGGCTGAAGGAGCGGCGGAGCCTGCGCGCCCGGCGCAGGCCGCCGCGCTCGCGGGGGCCCAGGCATGGAAATCACGCCGGGGCGCCCCTCGGAGAACCCCGCGCGCGAAGCGCGCCCCCATCGCGAAAGGCCGGGGGAAAGCGCACCGGTAGCGCCGCCGGCGAGGCGCTGCGCCCAGGGCGCAGCCCCGCCCACACACGCGCCCCCGCCCGGCTGCGACTTTTCGTCGGGGGGCTGTGGTGATAAACGAGCTAGATGCCGAGTCGAGAGGTTGGGTACGGGCAGTGGAGCTCGCCGATCAGCGCAAAGCTCGTCGCGGAGACCGCGTCGGTGCCCCTGTCGATCGCAGTGTCCGGCAAGGCCCTGCTGATCACCGAAGCCAGGCCCGAGGAGCAGGGTCGCGTGGCGCTGCTTCGCTACGACCTGGGCGCACCCGACCCGCTCGTGGAAGAAGCCGACGGCGAGGGGTGGTCGTTTCGCTGCGAGGAGCTCTTGTCGGCCGCGCACAGCGTTCGCAGCCGCGTCTACGAGATGGGCGGAGCGGCGCTGTGCACGCAGGGCGACTTGCTCTGTTTCGTCAACGACTCGGATCAGGCTCTGTATCTGGGCCAGTGCGACGGGCAGCGAATGCGGCGCATGTCGGCCATCACCGCACACGCCCATCGGCGCTTCGCCGAGCCCCAGCTCGACGTGCTTCGGGAGCGCGTGATCGCCATCGAGGAGTCCCACGATCCCGGGCACCGAGCGCCTCCCCTGCATCGCATCGTCGCGATCGGCTACGGCGGTTGCGCGGGCCGCTCCCACGTGCTGTGCCGCGGCCAAGACTTCTACGCCTCGCCCCAGATTTCGCCGAGCGGGATGCAAATGGCCTGGCTGAGCTGGCGCCATCCCCACATGCCGTGGGACGAGACGAGCCTGTGGGTCGCGGACCTCGACGCCGAGGGGCTGCCCGTCAGGGCGCGCCGCGTGGCCGGGGGGGACGGGGAATCGGTGGCCCAACCGCGCTGGGACGAGAGCGGTCAGCTGCACTTTCTCTCCGACCGCACGGGCTTCTGGAACCTCTACCGCCACGAAGCGGAAGGACCGGCCCCCCTGTGCCCGCGCCGGGCGGACTTCTGCCGCCCGCAGTGGCGGCTCGGTCAGTCCAGCTACTGCTTTCTGCCCGAAGGCGACATCCTTTGCACGTTCACGGAAGCCGGAACCTGGCACCTCGCTCGCCTCAACAGCGGCGGGGAGCTGACCATCTTCCGCCAGCCCCTCACCGAGTTCGATCAGCTCGTCAGCGCGCCGGGCGGCGCCGCGCTGATCTGCGGCTCTCCCACGCAGCCGCTGCGGGTCGCCCGTTTCGACTCGGGGACGGCCGCGCTGCTGTCCCCTCGGGGCGTTCCGCTGGGACCGCACGGCGAGGGACTCGACCCACCCACCCGGTCCCGACAGCCCCTGCCCAAGGAGCTCTTCAGCCGGCCCGCGGCGCTTCGCTTCCCGACCGCGGACGGCGCGGAAGCCCACGCGCTCTTCTACCCGCCGAACAATCCCGAGTTCGCGGGCAGCAAGGGGCAGCTGCCCCCGGTGCTGGTGCGTTGCCACGGCGGCCCGACGGAACAGGCGCGCAGCTTTCTCAGCCTGGCGACGCAGTATTGGACGACGCGAGGGTTTGCCGTGGTGGCGGTCAACTACCGGGGAAGCAGCGGCTATGGTCGTGCGTACCGAGCCCGTCTCGAGGGGCGCTGGGGGGTGGCGGACGTGGAAGACTGCGAAGCCGCGGTCCGCTATCTCGCGAGTCGGGGCTTCGTGGACGGCCAACGAGCGGTCATCAGCGGCGGCAGCGCCGGCGGCTTCACGACACTGTGCGCCCTGACCTTCGGTCGCACGTTCGCCGCCGGCGCGGTGTACTTCGGCATCAGCGACCTCGAGCGCCTCGCCGCCGAGACGCACAAGTTCGAGTCGCACTACCTCGATACACTGATCGGCCCCTACCCTCAGTGCCGCAACGTGTACCGCGCGCGCTCGCCGCTCCACCACCGCGCCAGCGTGACGTGCCCCATCGCATTCTTTCACGGCCTGCAGGACCGCATCACCCCGCCGAACCAGGCGCGGGAGATGGTGCGCGCGCTCAAGGAGCGCGGAGTGCCCGTGGCGTACCTGGAGTTTCCCGAGGAGGGGCATGGGTTCCGCCAGGCGGAGACAGTGCGCCGAACGCTCGACGCCGAGTACTCGTTCTACTGCATGCGCTTCGGCCTCGACCCGCTATCGCCCCCCGAGCCGATAGCGGTCGAGGGCGGGCCCATGCCCGTGCTGGTGGCATCGCCGGCTTCCGAAGCCGCGAGCTGATCCGCACGGGCGCCCCGGACCGGTGCGCCGAGTCGAGCACGCGGGCGCCCGGCGAGCCCATGGCGCCCGACCGCAGCCTCCGCCGGGCGTGCTCCGCCGCCGCCCACGGCGCCGGACTCGCGTCAGGCTGGCGGGCTGAGCAGGTGATGCGAGGAGGAATTCTCGGGGCGGGGAGGAACCGAGGACAGCCGACGAGCACGCCGCCGGCGCACACCGTCCGCCACGAGCAAGCTTGCGACGAGCATGCCCCCGGGCAGCACCACGATGAGTGCCCAGAACAGGACGCGCAAGAGCGGGTTGACGGACTGCAGCGACATTCTGAAGAGAACTGAAGCAGCAACCGTGCCAAGTCTTCGCTTCGTGCCCACGATTCCAACAACGGTCGGGTGGATGGAAAACCACAGAGGTTTGTTGAGCCGGAAAGCAAAGCTCGGCCGACCGATGCCGGGAGCTCGACGCCCGCGCCCGAGCGCCCTCTGGAAGGGCGTTTCGAGCTACTTCCGGCGGTGAGCACGACCGCCGGGCGCACGCGCGAAAGCGCTACGGGGCGGCGGGTGGCTCGTAGCGGGTCAGGCCGACTCGGCGGGGGGGGTTCCCGATTGGGTCGCTCGAGAGCGCCACGACGTCGCGCGTGAGGCCCCGAGGCGTGGCATCCTCACCACAGCTCGACCGCCAGCCATGACATCGATGCCACGGGTCCCGACGCGTGGCGCGTTCGGCTCGGCGCCACCGGAGGCCTCGAGGCCACCGCGCCACCTGCCACAGCGCAACGGTGACACGTGTGGGTGTCACCGTTGCGCTTCGATCGGGCACCGGCCGCGCCCCGGAAGCAGGCCGACCCAATCCACGGCGCCGTTCCCTGCCGCATGGAGCCGAGCGTTGCCCCGCCAGAGCTTCGTGCGCCCACCTCATCCTCAAATGCGGCGAGCAAGACGCAATTTTGACACACCGTGAATCGGCGGCGTGGGCGCGGCGGCAACCGCCGAGCCCCGAAGGGGCGCGAGCCCAGCCGCGAGCGCCCGCCCGCCCGCCGAGCGCTCCCCGGACGAGCCTCGGCCGGTGCCCGACCTCGCCCCGGCGCCGCGCTGCCGGGACGCACTGCCGGGGCGCACTGCCCCGGGACGCACTGCCGGGGCGCACTGCCGGGACGCACTGCCGGCCCTACAGCTCGGCCTCGTACAGACGATAGGTCTTGTAGCGCTTGCCGCCCATCGTCCGAATCCCGGCGTTCACGGCCCCGTTGTCTTCCAGGGTCCAACCGAGCTCGCCCCATTCGTAGCCGCGAGCTCGCCCTGCCTCGCTGAGCTTCGCGTACAGGTACAGGCTCAACCCTGCGTACCTCCGGGTCACGCGAAACTTCTTCTTGATGCCGAGCAGGGCGAGCCGAGCCGAGCTCACTCGCTTGACCTTGATCCGGTAGTACAGCTTGGCCGCAGCGAGCGGAGACAAGCGACCATTCAAGCCATGCAGTGCCGCATTGAGGTTCGGGGTGGAAAGCGCCATGGCCGCGGGCTCTCCGTCCACGTACGCGATCGCAGTGATGGCGGGATCGAGGATCAAGCGTAGGTCGCTGGCGAACTTCTCGAGCTCCTTGTCGGAGATGGGCACGAACCCCCACGTTTCACTCCAAGCGTCCTGGTGAATGTCCATGACGATGCGCGCATCCCGGTGCACCTCGCCGAGGTCCACTTGGCGGCAGTAGACCTCGGGCATCGCCTCGATCTCGTCGTGCGCTCGCTGCACGCGACGTGGCAGATCCCCCACACGGTAGCGCCACGCGAACAGATCTTTGACCTTGCTCAGGCCGGCCGCTTCGATCAGCGCGCCCTGGTAGCGGCGATGGTGCGGCATCATCACCATGGGCGGCGTGTCGAAACCGTCCACGAGGCAACCCGACTCCTCGTTGATGCCGAGCGAGAACGGCCCACGAATTTTGGACATTCCTCGGTCGTGTAGCCAGCGCTTCGCCTCGCTCATCAGGGCCCGCGCGACCTCGGCGTCGTCGACGGTGTCGAAAAATCCGAAGAAGCCCGCGCCGTCCTTGTGCCGCTGCAAATGGGCTTGATCGATGGAGACCGAGCAGCGGCCGACGCACGCGCCGTCGCGGTGCGCCGTGAAGTAGGCCGCCTCGGCGTGCTCGAAAAACGGATTTTTGCGACTGAGCCGCGACTCGATGTCGTAGTTCAATGGGCGAACGTAGTTCTCGTCTCCACGGTAGACGAGCTCCACGACGCTCAAGAAGTCGCTGAGCTTGCCGCCCTTGCCGACCTGGCGAATCTCAACGCCCACTTTCAGCTCCTCGCTCTCTGCATCGAACACACAACTCCATCTGGCGAGTCCTCACTAGCCCGGATCGGCCACGACCTGGTCCCGAGGGTGCGATGAGTCGTGTCTTTTCGCCCGGCTGCCCGCCAGCGCGTGCGGGGCAGACGGCAAGTCTGCCTGCGCGCGCCCGGGCGGGCAGCTGGACTAATAATCCACTTCCTCGTCGCACCCTCGGTCCAGCGGTCGTGAGAAATCCGGGCTAGGGGCTCGATATAGCCCGAACAGCGCGCGACGAGCCGGCAATTGCAGAAATTTCTCCACGCCAACGGCCGCGCGCGACGAACCCGGAGCCCTGATCCCGCAAGCCAGCGGTCGGCCGCGACAGCGGTCCCCGCTCGAGCCACGGCCCGCTCCCGGCGCTGGCCCCCAGGGCCCTGCCAGGGCGGCGATCCAAGTGGCCCACGAACGGAGTGCGCCTCAGGAAATCACACCGTATTTCTTGCCCACCTTCTCGAACGCCTCGAGCCCTCGCTCCAAATGGCTTTGCTCGTGAGTGGCCATGTAGCTGGTGCGGAGCATGGCGCTCTTCGGCGGAACGCCGGGGGAGATGAACGGATTCGTGTACACCCCGTGCTCCTCGAGCAGCTCCCGCCACATCAGAATGGTCCGCAGATCCTGTCGAACGTAGATGGGGATCACCGCCGTCTGCGTGTGGCCGAGCTCGAAGCCGAGGCTCCTGAGGCCATCGCGCATGAAGGTGAAGTTTTTGCGCAACCGCTCGATGCGCCAGGATTCTTCCTGCATCAGCTCGAAGGCCGCCATCGCGGCGGCCACGCTCGGCGGGGCGGCACTCGCCGCGAACATGAACGACGGAGCAAAATGCTGGACGTACTCGAGCACCTTGCGCTCGCCGACCAGCCAGCCACCAATGCTCGCCAGGGACTTGCTGAACGTGCCCCCGATGAGATCCACCTGATCTGCGACGCCAAAGTGGTGCGCGGTGCCACGACCCCCGGGGCCGATCACGCCGAGCGCATGGGCGTCGTCGACCAAGAGCCGCGCCTTGTGTTTCTTGACCACGGGGACGATCTCGTCGAGCTTGGCGATCTCGCCCTCGGCGCTGAACACTCCGTCCGTGATCACCAGGGCTCCCTCTTCGGCGCCCAAGCGCGTGAGCGCGGCGTCGAGCGACTCGGCGTCGGCGTGCTTGAAGCGCACCAGCCGCGCGCCCGCTGCCTGCCCGAGCCGAGCGCCGTCGTAGAGCGAGGCGTGCACGTTGCGGTCGATCACGGCGACGCTGCTCCGGTTCGACAGCAGCGCAGCGCACGTCGCCAGGTTTACTTGATAGCCTGTAGTGAATACGAGCGCGGATTCCTTGCCGAAGAACGCGGCGAGCTTGGCCTCGAACTCGTTGTGCAGCTTCATCGACCCGTTGACCAAGCGAGAACCGGTCATGCTCGTCCCGAACCGGTCGATCGCTTCCTTCGCGGCCTGGCGAACCTTCGGATGCGTGGTCAGGCCGAGATAGTTGTTGGAGCCGAACATGAGCACGCGACGCCCGTCCAACACCGCTTCCGGCCCGTCGTTGTAGTCCAGCGGGCGGAAGAAGGGATACATCCCGCGCTTGCGCGCGTTGTCCGCCGCCGTGAACTTCCTGCACTTCTCGAACAGGTCCCGACCACCGATGCCCGCGAGGCTGGTGCGCTGCTTGAGCGAGGACTCCATGCGCGCGTCGTTTCGCGCGACCGGGACGTCCTCGCTGTCCTCCAGGGCCGCCGCGTCTGCGCGGGAGGGCGCGCCTTGCCCCACGGCCGCGCCATTGACGGGCCGCTTGGCGCGGCCGTTGACGCCCGCCCCCCCGGTCGCTTCCGGCGGCCCCCCGCCGCGCGCCCGCGCGTGCCCGTTGACCGCCCCCCCCTGGCCGTTGAGGATGCGAGCCTCGGAGGGTGCTTCCTCGCCGATCCTCGGATCCAGTGCCGGGTCGACGTTGGGCAGGTCGTGGCCGTTGATCAACAGCTGCCAAGCCATCTGCACCCTCGACCGAGCATCCATCAGGCCTTCGGTCGCCTTCAACACCCGGTCGTCGGAAATCCACCGCATCACGGCGGGGCTCTGAACGATCCGCATTCCGCGCCCGATGAGCCGGCTCCTCAGGCCCATGACTTCGCCTCTGAGTAATGCATTCGGGGGTGGTGTAGTGGCTGAAGGCCCGCGGGTCGATGGCAAACACGCAGAAATTGGCCACACCAGTCGCCGACGCGGGTCGCTTGCCTACCAGTGCTCAGGCCAACCCTCGGAGCCTTCGTCTCGCAGGTGGACCCGCTCCAAGCACAGACCGTCGGGCGGAGCCGTCATTCCGAGGTCGTCCCGTCGACCGCTCGCAATCGCCCGACGCACGGCGCCGGGCTGGACACGGCCCCTGCCCACGTCCACCAGCGTTCCAACGATGATTCTCACCATCCGGTACATGAACCGGTCCCCCCGCACCTCGAAGAGCAAGCTCCGGGGCGCCTCTTCGGGACCCCACCAACGGGCGCTCTCGATGGTTCTCACGGTCCCCTTGCGAAGATCTGCCGCACCGCGAAACGCCACGAAGTCATGGGTGCCGAGCAGATCGTCGGCCTCCGCCTGCATTCGCTCGATGTCGAGTCGATCGTGCACTCGCCACGAACGACCGTGGAGGAACGGGTCGCGGCAGGTTCCACGCAGAACGTGGTAGCGGTAGGTCTTGCCGATCGCAGCGTGGCTCGGGTTGAAGCCGGCGGCAACCCGCGCGACGCGGACCACCGCGATTTGCGGCGGCAGGAAACTGCTCAGGCCGAGCAGCCATCCACGGGGCTCGATGCGGGCGTCGGTATCGAAGCTCGCCTTCTGGGCCCGCGCGTGCACGCCGGCGTCGGTGCGGCTGGCCACCCGTATCCTCCCAGCATTCGGATCCATCCTCGCGACGGCTTCCGACAGCGCCCCGGCCACGGTTCGCCCATTGGCCTGGGGCGCAAATCCGTTGAAGGCCGAGCCGTCGTAGGAGAGCGTGAGCAGCAACGCCGAACGATGCCGCGGCTCGGGAGCGCTACTTGGAGACGAAATTGATCGGCACGGCTACGTCCACGCAACCGCCTTGGGGCTTGGGAAACACGCCACTGCGGAACCGCTGGGCAACGCAGCGCGATACCGAGGGCTCTCCCAGGGTGTCGTCCTCGACCGAAACCCGGCAAGCCTGACCGCGATTGCCGACGCGCACGTTGATGACCATCGCTCCCGACAGGTCGCTATTTTGGCTCAGGGCGCGGTTGTAGCAGCTCCGAGCTTGACCCGCCTTGCCGCGAAGCGTGCTCTGCAGCGCGGCCGTGACCTTGCCCCCGCACTGCCCCGCGCAACCCGGATCGACCCTGGGCTTGCTGGGCCTCTCGACCTTTTTTGGCTCCGGCTCGGGGGGCGGCTCTTCTTCGAGCTCTTCCGGAGGTGGGGGCGGCGGCGGGGGCGGGGGGGCCGCCCGCACCGCGGAAGCAGGCGGCGGAGGGGCGGGAGGCGGCGCCGGCGGCTCCTCCTTCTTGCAGCCGGCCCACGCGAGGACCAATCCAAGCGCGGCGCGGGCGAGCGCCGGCGAGGCGCCCCGGCCCGGCCCTCGCAGCGAGCACGCGCCGGGCCAGACGACCTGGGAAATCAGCTTCGGATCATCGTGCACGTCGAAAACCTACTCGTGTTGGCGGAAGAAGGACAAGGCGGAGTCCCCCCAGCGGCGGCAGTCCGAAAGCTGCAGCTCGGAGTCCTCCGCCGGTCGAAGGTCCTCTCGCGAGGCGTGGCCGATGACGACCGTGGCGCCCGGTGCGAGCAAGCCTCGGGTGATTTCCGGCACCACGACCAACGCCTCCCCGGAAATGCGCCAGGGCGGATCCGCCAGGACGAGGTCGAACGGTGCTCGTGCGGTAAGGGGCCCACGGCACTTCTCTACGGCGCACTGCACGACCTCACATACCCCTTCGGCCCCGAGGGACGCGACGTTCTTGCGGATCACCTCGGCAACGCCGCGATCGGCCTCCACCAACGTCACGGCGGCCGCCCCGCGGGAGGCCGCCTCGAGACCGAGGGCACCGGTGCCGGCGTACAGGTCCACGACGCGATCTCCCTCGAGGTTGCCGAGGATGGAAAACAGCGACTCCCGCACTCGATCGAGCGTGGGTCGGGTGATGTCGCCCTTGGGGCACAGAAGCCTTCTGCGCCGGTACTTGCCGGAAATGATGCGCACAGCGAGCTACCTAATACCCGCGAAGACGACTTCAGGCAAAGGGAGCCGGAACCGGCAGCGCCCGGGGTTCGCCCCGCCGCGCGGGCGGCCCGCGCTCCCCGGAGCGCTTCTTCGCCGCAGGGGCGCGCCGCGCCCGCGCACCGGCCCAGGCGAGCCGATCGCGCCCCGCGCCGGCCGCGGGCGCTCACCCGGAGTCGGTGTCGATCTTCGTCCACATCTGTTGTTTGCGCTTCTGCCATGTGCCGGCGCGCCGCGAAATGGCGTCGGCGACGTTCCACGCCGCCAAGAGCTCGCCCTCCTCGCCAAGGCCCGGGTAGACGGCGGGTCCCACCAGATAGGCAGCCCGCAGGGGCTCGAGCGCTGGCTCCCCAGCGATGTCGAGGAAACCGCGCGGCTCGGCCTGCCACTGCACCCGCATGGGCTCCGGGCTGCGAGACGACCCACTGAGATGGGCGCGGTCGACCAGCACCTCCGCGCCACTGTCGAAGCGCTGCAGGGGGCGTCCGTCGTGCGGGGAGTCACAGATCAGCAGGTGGCGCTCGAAGAAGGGCAAGCGCGCGCAGAGCGCTGCGAGCACCCGAGCCCGCAGCTCCGCAAGACGACGCCGCTCGACCAAGGGCACGAGCACCTCCGCCGTCAGCCAGCACTCGGACGCTTGGCCCGGCACGGGAAGGCTCTGCCCCTGCAGGGCGAGCTCGCCGTCCTCCGACAAGAAGAACGCCTCCTGGGCCATCGGACGCGGCAAGGCTTCCCGGCGCACTCGACAGCAGACCACGAAGCGGCCCGCGGCCGGGCGCAAGTCCGGCCAGTCGCGCGACTCCGCCCCCGAGTCCACATCCGCCAGCTCGAGCAGATCCCGACCGCAGAGGCCGGTCACGATGCGGTCGGCGCCGAAGGTGCGATCGCCCCCCGCAGCCATCACACCGACGATCCGCCCGCGGCGCATGAGCAGGCGCTCGGCGCGCTCGCTCAGCTCGCAAATTCCGCCGTGGGCCTCGATACGCTCGAGCAAAAAACCCTCGAGCCCCGCCCGCCCCCCTTCGAACGCCGCCGCGTTTCGAAGCCACTGCGTTTGAAGGCGAGCCGCGGCCAGGGCGGGGAGCCTCTCCGGAGCCCCGGCCCAGTGGGAGGCGAAGGCCGCGGGCAAGAACGCCAACGGGCAGTACTCGTGGCCCGTGGGAAATTTCTCGAGCAGCGTGGCGGCGTCCATCCCGAGCAACGGCAGCTCACGCTGCAGCTGGCGGCGCTTCAAGCGGGCGAACGGGCCGCTCGGGGGCCAAGTCGATTCGCTCGCGAGCTGCCGCTCCAGCGCCTGGCTGGCCTGCCCCATGCGAAACCAGAGCTCGTCGATGACCGGCTGCACGTCGGGGTACTGGCGGCGAAGCTCCGCGGTGAATGTCACTCGATCCGCGCAAGCCGACAGGCGCGTCTTGTTCGAGAGCAGGCTGAAGCTCGGCGACAGCCGACGCGTCCGGCGCCGCGCCACCTGACTTTGGGCCAGATCTTGCAGGATTCTACGCCACACCGGGCTCGCCGCGAAGAGCACGCAAGGCGAGCGGCGCAACAGCTCGAACCGCTCGAAGCGATAGCTGGGGGGGGGCTCCCCCTGCCCCAAGAGCAGGACGCGGTAGTCCCGACGCGCCAGCAGGGCGGCGGCGGCAAGGCACCCCAGGGAGCGCCCGAGAACCACTACGTCGAAGTGCCGAAGCGCCACTGCCGTCGCCCCCGGAGCGGGCTAGCCCCGCCCGCCCGCGCCCCGGATGATCGGTTGCCCCGCCGTGTCGGATTCGATGAGCAGCTCGCCCCGGGCGATGCGCTGCAGGACCGAGACGTACAGCTGATGCTCCGCCGCGTGGATTCGCTGCTCGAGCGAATCGACCGTGTCGCCGGGATACACGCGCACGGCGCTTTGATCCAGGATGGCGCCCGTGTCCACGCCATGATCGACCAAATGAACGGTACAGCCCGTGACGCGCACGCCGTATTCGAGCGCCTGCCGCGCGCCGTGAAGCCCGCGAAACGAGGGCAGCAACGCCGGATGGATGTTGATCACTCGGTTCCGATAGGCCCCGAGAAAGCCGGGCCCGAGCAGCCGCATGAACCCGGCCAGCACCACCCATTCGACCTCGTGCTCTCGGAGCGCCCCGAGCAACTCCGCGTCGAAGGCCTCCCGCGACGGGCGCTCCCGGTGGTCGACGACGAGCGAGGGAACCCCGGCCGCCGCGGCGCGCGAGAGAGCTCGCACGCCAGGGCGGTTCGAGATCACCACCGCTACGTCGACCTCGAGCACCCCGGCGCGCTGGGCCTCCAAGATGGCTTGAAGGTTGCTCCCGTTGCCGGAGACCAAAACGCCGAGTCGCGGGCGGCGGCCTGGGGCGGTCCGTGACATGGGGGTGTCTCTTAGATGATTTTCCCCGCCGAGGGAATTGCGCCCCCGGCCTCCAGCCCCTCGGCCTATCGATTGTTGCGGGGGATCCGCTCCGCGAGCGCGCCGCGCGAGAAATCACCGCATGGCAGACCCCGCGCAAGCCAGCGGAGACGAACCCGAGGCGCAAGCCGTGTTTTTTGGGGCGTGCTCTTAGTCCCCGAGCGGGCCGCGACGTTGCAAAAGGGGTACAATCGCGGCGGACCTACCATGGCGAATACGATCAACTGCCCGTTCTGTGGGACTTCCAACCCGGACCCAGTCCCGAACAATCGCTGCCACTCCTGCGGCGCCAAGGTGATCGACTCGGTGCCACCGGCGAGCAACCGCGGTGGGGAAATAGCGCAGAGGTACCGCCCACAGGAGGGCTTCTCCGTACAGTGGTGCGCAATCTCGATCGGTGTCGTCGGGATCCTGACGGCAGGCGTGATCGTGGGCCTGCCGATGGTCGTGCCCGCGCTGGACTTCGAAGGCTCGGCCGGAATGTTGCTCGCGATTCCGGTCTGGTTCGTCGCCGGCGTGCTGGTGGGGCTGATCTCTCCCGGGCGCACCGTGGCCGAGCCTGTCATCGCCACGTTCCTCGTCGCCATGCCGACGGCGTTTCAGCTCTTCAGCGGGCAAACGGTGAAGACGATGCCAGCCTTCATGTACGTCTTGATGTCGACTCTCGGGGTGCTTTTCTCGCTGATCGGCTCCTACGCGGGCGAACGGATCCAGCTCGGGCCCCCGCCGCCGCGCCATCTCGACTGAGCCCGGCCAGCCCTGGCCCGGGGCGCGCCGTTTGGCTGGCCCCGCCCCCGCAGTGAGCTCTGTCGACGACCCGCCCGAGCCGAATCTGCCGGCGGGTCGACGCACGGAGAGGCTCCGCGGCGCTCACCAAAAGGTAGGCCGGTAATCTTTGAGAAACTGCCCGAAGCGGTGCTTCCCCGTGTTGAAGCCGCTGAAGATGGGATCGACGATGCGGGCGGCGCCATCGACGATGTCCAGCGGCGGGTGGAAGCCGTTTTCCCGCCGCTTGCGCTCGGCGATGTGCGCCGGGTCCTCGTCCGTTACCCACCCCGTATCCACGCTGTTCATGTAGATGCCGTCGCGCGCGTAGTCCGGCGCGGAGGTGCGCGTCATCATGTTGAGCGCGGCCTTGGCCATGTTGGTGTGAGGGTGCTTGTCCGTCTTGAAACGGCGATAGAACTGCCCCTCCATGGCCGAGACGTTGACGATGTGCTTGTCGTTCGTCCGATGCCGTTGAAGCAGAGGGCGGAGCCGAGCGTTCAGCACGTACGGCGCAATCGAATTGACGAGCTGCACCTCGAGCAATTCCGTCGTGCTCACCTCATCCAGGGAAAGCCGCCAGCTGTTCCGCTCTCGGAGGTCCACCTGCTGAGCGTCTTGGTCGTAGTGGCCTTCCGGGAACAGTCCGCCTCCCCCGGCTCGGTCCTCCTCGAGCAAAGCCAGCTGAGAAAGCTCGGGGGCGCCGAACAGCCCCAAGGGCGCGGAGGCGGGCCGGTGCGCCCCGACCGGTGCGATCCCAGTCCCGGCCGCGGCCGAAAGGCAGCCCCGCGCGCGCGAGGGCGCGAGGTCCTCCCGCAAGGCGTCGAAGCGCCGCAAGGTCCCGATTGCCGCGGACGGCAGCTGCGCGGCGGGCACCCGCTCGGCTTCGATCAGGTGGGAGTAAAAGCCCGGCGGACGACGCACCGTCTGACAGGCATTGTGCACGATGAAATCCAGGCGCGGCAGGCTGCGCGAAAGATGCCGGGCGAAGGCCTCGACGCTCGGTGTATGGCGAAGATCCAGACCGTAGATGTGGAGCCGCTCCCTCCAGCTGTGATAGTCGACCTCGCGAGCGTAGCGAAGAGCCGCATCGTGGGGGAAACGCGTCGAGACCACGACCTCGCACCCCGAGCGCAACAGGAGAATGGCTGCCTGATACCCGATCTTGACGCGCGCGCCCGTGATCAACGCGATTCGACCGCGCAGGTCCGCGCGCTGGGTGCGCTTGGCGTAGTTGAAATCTCCGCACGCCGCACACATTTGATCGTAGAACGCGTGGGGGTGAGCCGTAGGCTGCTTGCACACGTAGCAGTCGATGGGGCGGTGCAGCGGGTCCTGGGGAAGCGAGAGCGACGCATTGCCGAAAGGCTCCACCGAGCCAGCCGCTCGCTCCGCGGCCTGCAGGCTCGGCGTTCGCTCCCACGGCTCCTCGCTGCCCCCCTCGCTCGCCTCGCGCAGGGCGGGGCCGGGAGTGACGAAGAGCGGGCGAGCCCGCTCTCGACGAATCCCCCGCTCGTCCAACCTAGCGCGATCGGCGGCGCGCTTCTGCTCTCGACGCTTCTTGCGCATGGCGCGAGCCAACACGCGCTGCTGATCACGCTCGGGGCGCGAGACGCGACCGGCCGCCATCAGCAGCCGCCGGCGCGCATCGTCCTGCAAGAGAGCGAGTGGACGGGCATCTTCCGCCAAACCCTCGAGCACCCGCAGGCAGACGTCGAGCTCCTCGACCCGAAGAGGCTTCATCGTCGCGCCTCGGCCGCGATGCGCTTTTTCGAGGCGGCCCAGCTGCAAATCGGACACGTGCTCAGATCGTGACCGCGCGCGGGGCAATACTGCCGCCCGAAATAGATGATCTGCAAATGGAGCCGGTTCCAGCTCGCCATCGGAAAGACCTTCTTCAGGTCGCGTTCGGTCTTCTCGACGGAGCGTCCGTCGGAGAGGCCCCAACGCGCCGCTAGCCGGTGAATGTGCGTATCGACTGGAAAAGCCGGCACGCCGAAGGCTTGGGCCATCACCACGCTCGCTGTCTTGTGGCCCACGCCCGGCAGGGCTTCCAGCTGCTCGAACGAACGAGGCACGGCCGCCCCATGCTCGTCGAGCAAGATGCGAGAGAGCCCGGCGATGGCCTTGGACTTCGCGGGTGAGAGCCCGCACGGCATGATGATGCTCCGGATTTCGTCCACGGACAGCTTCACCATCGCCGACGGTGTCTTGGCGCGGGCGAACAGCTTCGGCGTGACCTGATTGACGCGCGCGTCCGTGCACTGAGCCGAGAGCAGCACGGCGACGAGCAGAGTGTATGCGTCCTCGTGATCCAGCGGGATCGGCACCTCGGGGAAGTGCTCTTCCAAGATACTCAGGATCTTCTCTGCCTTCTCCGCTCGTTTCACGCGCGGCACTCTAGGCGCTCGGCGGCCCGTGACAAGCGCCCCGCCGCCCCCTCGTCGGGCCAGCGGCTCCAGGCCAGTCGCCGGGCGAAGCCCGCGCCACCCGCATCACGCTCGCCCACGAAGCAAGGCGACCGGCCAACCTGCCCGGGCATGCGCCGCGGCAGCCTCGCGAATCTCGCTCGCGGAAGGCCTCTCGCTCCTCGTCCTTCGTGGCCCCCGCAAGCACCGCCGCCGCCGCCCCCCACCCGAGAGGGGGCCGATGGCGGGCGAGTGCTTCGTGCACCGCCAGAGCGCCAGCCCGGATTTCTCACGACCGCAGGACCGAGGGTGCGACGAGGAAGTGGATTTTCAGTCCAGATGCCGGCCGGGTGCGCGCAGGCAGACTGGCTGTCTATCGAGCACGCGCTGGCGGGCAGATGGGCAAAAGGACACGACTCATCGCACCCTCGGGGACCAGGTCGTGAGAAATCCGGGCTAGAGCCCCTCCCCCGCCAGGCCGGGAAGAGGCGTCACCGGCCCCGTCCAAGTCACCAGGGCGATGCAGCCATCCGAGCTGATGACGGTGTGCTCGCTGCCGGGGCCGTTGACCACCAGAGTCCCGGCGACGTACTCGGCGGCCTCGTCGCTCTGACTGCCCTGCAAGATCAGCGTGTGCTCCCAGCTGGTATGCCGGTGGCGCGGAACCCGACCGCCCCCCTGAAAGCGGTACAGGGCCGCCGACGCCTCGCGCTCGAACTCGCCATACAGCGGGCAGATTTCCACTCCGTCCCAAAGGACCGTCCACTCGTAGCGAGACGGGTCGACCCCCAGCTGCCAGAGGGCAGGAATGACCCGACGTTGAACTGGCTGCTGTCGCACCGACTTTCTCACCACCTTCCCCGCTCCCCGCGAAAGATCCCCGCCGAGTCGAACCAGCCGACTTCCCGAGCTCCCCGTCGTGGGTCTGCCGCAAACCCGCTCCCGCCACGGCCCCCCCGCTGCGGACCCACCACGGATCGCTCGGAAACGCAGGTCCCCCGCGGGTGGGCGAGCGTCGCAGCGACCGAGGGTGGAGCGACCGCGCGACGGCGCGCAGCCGACCGGCCGTGCTCACCTCCGTAGCCAACCAATGGCTCGAGCCCACCGAACGGCCCCCGCGCACGGCTGGGGCGAAGAAGCGCCCCGCCACCACGCCGCCCACGAGCCTCTCGAGGCAGCGCCAGGCCCCTTCGTCGCCAAGCCCATCGAGTCGCTCAGTAGTGCTCCACCACCCAGGGCCGGGGCCCTTGGTAGCGCTTGGGCCGCCGGCGCTCCGCTGCCGATGGCTTGGGAGCGTGCTTGTGCCCACAGCGGGGCGAGTGCTGGCTGACCTCATTTCGGCGGTGCGACTCACGCGCCGAGGCGCTCATGACCGCGAGGCGCACCGCGCTGAGAACGCGCGGCCCCTCGACGCCACACGCCGGGCACGCCGCCGGCTCAGAGCATTCCGCCATCGGACGCATCCTCTCGAAGACGCCATGCTCGGCACAATCGTACTCGTAGATTGGCATTTTCGTCCCTCCGTGCTCAGGTTACCAGGGCCAGGTCGACACCGGGCTTCACGAACTGGGTCGGGCCGTTCGCGTTCGGACGAATGTCGAAATCGAAGATTTCCGTCGGTAGCGCGAGGGTCGCGCAGGCGTTGGGGATATCCACGATGCCGCTGATGCGGCCCTCGACCGGCGCGGTGCCCAAAATCGCGTAGGCTTGCGCGCCCGTATACCCGAATTTCTTCATGTAGTTGATGGCATTGAGGCAAGCCTGTCGATAGGCGACGTGCACGTCGAGGTAGTGTTGCTTGCCGGCTTCATCCACGCTGATGCCCTCGAAGATGAGGTACGAAGTGTAGTTCGGCTCCAGAGGGCTGGGCTTGAAAATCGGCGAGGTCACGCCGTAAGCCGCCATGCCGCCTTTGATCACGTTCACGCGGATGTCCAGGTAGCCCGCCATTTCGATGGCGCCGCAAAAGGTGATCTCCCCGTCGCCCTGCGAGAAGTGGATGTCGCCCATCGAGAGGCCACCGCCCTTGACGTACACGGGAAAGTATACGGTCGAGCCGCGACTGAGATTCTTGATGTCACAGTTGCCACCGTGCTCGCGAGGCGGCACGGTGCGCGCGCCCTCGGCGGCGGCAGCCGCTTTCGCGCTGCCCTTCAATTGGCCGAGGTGAGCCGTGTCGGCGTACGGAAGCGTCGCGAGCGGCGGCACGCGTTCCGGGTCCGTGTTGAACAGCTCCAGCTCACGCTTGTTCCAGGTCGCCAGGAGCTCCTTCGAAGGCAGGCAGCCAATCAGGCCGGGATGCATGATACCCGCGAACTCGACTCCCGGGATGTGGCGGGAGTTCGCGTAGATTCCGCTGAAATCCCAACAGGCCTTGCGCGCCTCGGGGTAGTGCTCGGTGAGGAACCCTCCGCCGTTCTCCTTGGCGAAGATCCCGGTGAAGCCCCACTGAGAGCTCGGCAACACACCGACATCCAGAATGTCGACCACGAGCAAATCGCCCGGCTCCGCACCCTCCACACCGATGGGGCCGCTCAGATAGTGAACCTGCGTGAGGTCCACGACCTTGATGTCCGTGGCCGAGTCGTCGTTGGAAATTTGCCCTCCCGTCCAGTCCACGCATTCGACTCGGAACTGATCCCCCGGCTTGACCCACGAAAACATCGGAATGTCGGGATGCCACCGGTTGTGCAGGACCTCTTGTTCGGTGGGGGAAGCAGTTACGTCGACCTTGATGAGTGTTTCCATTGGCAGTTCCTCGTATGTGGGGGACCCAGGCTGTCGCTCGCTGCCGAGCATCCTGGGGGTGTAAGGGAAGTCTTTGCCGCATGGCAGCGACGCCGCTAGAGCGAGAGCCTCTTCGCAAGCTGGTCGGCGTCGAGCTCTTCGCCCGCGCTCGTTGCATAAGCGAGCCGACCGCGCTCCATCACGACGGCTCGATCCGCCACCGCCAACGCGAAGCTGAGCACCTGCTCCGTGACGATGATGGTCAGACCGCGACGGTCGCGAATCTCGACCAGCCGCCTCGCGAGCTCCTTGATGATCGAAGGCTGAATTCCCTCCGTCGGCTCGTCGAGCAGCAGCACCTGGGGGTTGCTTGCCAGGGCGCGCGCGATGACCAGCTGTTGCTGCTGACCGCCAGACAGGTTGCCGGCCCGCCGCCGCCGCATTTCGCGCAGAACCGGGAAGTAGCCGTACAGCTCCTCCAGCGGCTCGAGAGACTCTCCGGCGAGCCCAGCGAGAATGTTCTCCTCCACGCTGAGCCGCGGGAACACCATGCGCCCCTGCGGAACATAGGCCAAGCCGAGGCGTACTCGCTCGTGGGGCGACAGAGCGGTGATCTCCTTGCCGGCCAGGCTGATGCTGCCGCGCGAGACCGGCAGCAAGCCAATCAGGCACTTCATCAGGGTCGTCTTGCCCATGCCGTTGAGGCCCAGAACGGCCAAGATATCGGAGGAAGCGACGCTGAGGCTGAAGTCGCGCACGATTTCACTTTGACCGTAGGCGACGAACAGGTTGTTCATCTCGAAGACGGGCTCGACCGCCATCGCTCTCGCGACGCCGGCTCCAGCTGCTCCGGCGTTCGCCTCGCTGGCGGTATCTAGGTTGGCTTCGGCTTCCATGCCACGCTCCCCAGTTGAATCAGTTGTAGTGACTGCCCAGGCCGCGGCGCGAAGACCAGTTCGAGGACAGACCTCGCGGACACGACCTGCAGGAATATTGCGAACCGCCCGAAACCGATGACCCGGAGGCCAATGGCTCGATGGGCAGTAGCTCGAGCGGGCGGGGCTCGAGCAGCCTCCAACGGTCGGAAGCTCGTCCACTAGTGGCCCAAGTACACGTCGACGACGCGGGGGTCGGCTTTTACGTTCTCCATTTTTCCCTGCGCCAGGAGCTTGCCTTGGTGAAGAACCGTCACCGTGTCGGCGATGCTCTCGACGAACTGCATGTCGTGCTCCACGACCACGAGCGCCCGACCCTTGGATATCGAGCGAAGCAGCTCTCCCGTGCGTTGCCGCTCGGGCGGGCTCATGCCGGCGACCGGCTCGTCGAGCATCATCAGCTTCGGGTCTTGCATCAAGAGCATGCCAATCTCCAACCACTGCTTCTCGCCGTGGCCCAGGACCGTGGCCGTGTCCTCGAGCCGCTCCGCGAGGTGAATCTGCTCGGCAACCTCCTCTACACGCTCCACGACAGCGGAGCTGCGCCGGTACTTGAGCGCGTCGAACCAGGTACGCCCCGAGGGATACGATATCTCGAGGTTCTGAAAAACACTCAGCTCCTCGAACACCGAGGGAGTCTGAAACTTTCGACCGATCCCGGCCTGCACGATCTCGTGCTCCTTGAGGTGGGTGATATCTTCCCCGTGAAAGAGCACGCGCCCTTCGGTGGGCGCCGTGCGACCCGAGATGAGGTCGAGCAGGGTCGTCTTGCCGGCGCCGTTCGGGCCGATCACCGCCCGGATCTCGCCATTGTCCACATAGAAGGTCAAGTCGTTGACCGCCTTGAACCCGTCGAACGATACACTCAGGCCTTCCACCGACAGGAGGTAGGGCGACCCCATCATTGCGGAACCTCCTCTCGATGCTTCGGCCCGCGGCGCAGCACGACCGCCACCCGCTCTCGAACCCTACGCGCGAAGGGGTGTCTGCCGAGCGAGCGCCACTGGATGCCCGCGAGCCCGTCGGGAAAGGCCATGACGACCGCGATGAACAACCCTCCCAGCAGGTACAGCCACAGCTGGGGGAAGCTCTCGGAGAATACCGTCTTGCCGTAGTTCACGAGCAGGCACCCGTACACCGCCCCGAGCAGGGAATGCCTGCCCCCCACCGCCGCGGCAATCACCATCTCGATGGAAGGCACGATGCCGACGAAAGAGGGCGACATGAAGCCGACGACGAGAGTGAACAACGCTCCCCCGATGCCGGAAATCGCCGCGGCGTAGACGAAAACGAATGTCTTCAAACCCGCTACGTCGTAGCCGGAGAAGCGGACTCGGTCCTCCTTTTCTCTCATGGCCGTCAGAAGGCGACCGAGCTTCGTACGCAGAAGCCCGTCCGAGGCGGCTACGGTGAGTAGGAGCAGTCCGACGGTCACATAGTAGAGGATCGTTTTGGCCGAATCCGTACGAATGTCCCAGCCGTGGAGTGTCTTCAGATCGGTGATCCCGTTGACACCACCGGTGTAGCCCTGCTGCCCGATGATCAGAATGGAGAGCACCGCAGCGACGGCCTGGGTGATGATGGCAAAGTAGACGCCGCCCACCCGGCGCTTGAACATCGCAGCCGCGAGTGCCAGCGCCAGCAGCGCCGGGACCAGCGGCACAGCGACCAGCGTGGCGGCCAGACTGGAGAACGGCTTCCAGAAGAAGGGCAGCTCGGTGAGCTGATTCCAGTCCATGAAGTCCGGGATTCCGGGAGTGGACTGAATGGAGGTGCTCTCCGGGTCCGAAGCCTCGAGCTTCAGGAACATCGCCATGCAGTAGCCGCCCAGGCCGAAGAAGACTCCCTGGCCCAGGCTCAAGATGCCCCCCTTCCCCCAGCAAATCACCAGGGCGATGGCGGGGAAAGCGTAGGTCAAGTACTTGCCGAGCAGGCCCAGACGAAAAGTGCTCAGGGTGAGCGGGAAAACGATGAGGAGCACCGCGGCCGTGAAATAGAACAGCGCGCGGTCGGTCGCCGGTAGCAGCTGGCTCAGGGCGTGCCACCCGCCGGGGGCCGTCGCTTTGTAGCCTTTGGAGAGGACCGTCTTGGACATCGCGAGCCTACCTTCGGACCTGCAGTGAGAAGAGCCCCTGCGGACGAGCCATGAGAATCAGAATCACCGTGAGCAAAGTGAGCACTTTCGCCATCGATCCAGTCATGAAAAACTCCGTGGTCGCCTGCGCCTGAGCGATGCTGAAGGCGGAGGCGATCGTACCGACCAAAGACTCCGCGCCCCCGAAGACGACCACCAGGAAGGTGTCGACGATGTAGAGAGACCCACTCGTGGGGCCCGTCGAGCCGATCGTGGTGAAGGCGGCCCCCGCGATCCCTGCCAGCCCACAGCCCAGCGCAAATGTGAGCCTGTCGACCCGGCGAGTGTCGATCCCGACGGCGTCGCTGATCGCCCGGTTCTGCGTCGTCGCGCGAACGCGAACGCCCCAGCGAGTGCGAAAGAGCCCCACGAACACCCCCGCCGTCAGCAGGACGGTGAGCCCCATGACCATCAAGCCGTTGATCGGAATATCGATCATCTCCGTGGGCGTGAGCGACCCCATCAACCAATCCGGCAACGTGGCGCTCACCTCGCGCGCGCCGAAGACGGATCGAAAAAATTGCTGAAATACGAGGCTGAGCCCCCAGGTTGCGAGGAGCGTGTCGAGCGGGCGTCGATAGAGGTGACGGATCATCAGGTATTCCACCACGAGCCCCGCGGCGGCCGCCAGCAGGAAGGCGCAAACGACCGCCATGGGGAAGTAGTAGTCGAGCAACTCGGGAGCCCAGCGCTCGCTCATCGAAGACAGAAGATAGGTGGTGTATGCCCCGATGGTGAGGAACTCACCATGGGCCATGTTTATGACACCCATTTGGCCGAAGATGATGGCCAGCCCCAGGGCCATCAGCAGGAGCACGCAGAACGTGCTCAAGCCGTTGAAGCCCTGCATGACGAGGATCGACGTAAGTTCGGTGGCAGTCAACCGAGCGCTCCTTCTGTCGGATTGCGTTCAAGCGTAGCGAGAGACCCCGAGCGACATCTCACTGGTAGCCTTCGGGGAACGGGTTCGGCTCGATCAGCTCGCTTTCGTAGAGTACCTCGAACTGCCCCTCCGGCAGCACTTGGCCAATGCGAAGCTTGCTCCACAGGTGGTGATTTTCGTGGACCTTGACGTAGCCTTCGGGCGCCGTGGCCAGCTCGATTCCAGGGGAAGCCTTCACCACGTCGTCCACCTCGAAGCTTCCCGCTTTCTCCACGGCGGCCTTCCAGAGCCACGGTCCGAGGTAGGCCGCCTGGGTCACATCGCCAATCACGGCGTTCTCTCCGTATTTCGCTCTGAACGCCTTGACGAACGCCTCGTTGTTCTCGTTATCCAAGCTCTGGAAATACTTCATGGCGGCGTAGAAGCCCGTCATGTTCTCCCCTCCGATTCCGAGTAGCTCGTCCTCCGTCACGGAGATGGTCAGCAAGGTCTGCTTGTCTGCCGTAATGCCCGCGGCCTTCATTTGCTTGTAGAAGGACACGTTGCTCCCGCCGACGACGATCGCATACACGGCGTCGGGCTTGCGCAGCTTGATCTTGTTGATCAGAGAACCGAACTGGGTGTGGCCGAGCGGATAGTATTGCTCGTCCACCACTTTGCCTTTGAGCACGTTCTCGATGTGCTTGCGCGCGATCTTGTTGGAAGTTCTCGGCCAGATGTAGTCCGAGCCGATGAGGAAGAAGGACTTTGCGCCCTTTTCCTCGTGGAGCCAGTCGAGGCCGGCAATGATCTGCTGCGTCGCCTCCTGGCCCGTGTAGATCACGTTCTTCGACTGCTCGAGGCCTTCGTAGAAGGTAGGGTAATACAGAAGCCCATTCTCCTTCTCGAAGACGGGCAGCACCGCCTTTCGCGACGCAGACGTCCAGCATCCGAAGACGCTGGCCACCCGGTCGTTGACGAGCAGCTTTCGTGCCTTCTCAGCAAACGTCGGCCAATCGCTGGCGCCGTCTTCCTGAATGATCTTGATCTGGCGACCGAGAATGCCACCGCTCGCGTTGATCTGTTCGATCGCGAGCTGCTCCGCCTGAATCGAACCGGTCTCGCTGATGGCCATGGTGCCCGTCGCGCTGTGCAACTGGCCAACGGTGACCTCCGTATCGGTGACGGCGAGCCCCCCCTTCGCCGACGCCCCGGCGCCCTCGCTGGGACGAACCGCAGCGACGGCCGTCTTCTCCACGGAAGATTCCTTGCTGCAAGAAGGCAGGAGCAGAGCGGCGGCGACCGCCAGATATCGCGCGGTCATCGCCAAACGAAGCAGCCCCATGCGTGAGATGCGCTTGCCGAGCGCATCGAACACGGTTTGGCTCGGGGCGAGTCGATGGCCCGCCTGGCGGGAAACGCTAGCGGGTTGCCAATTCGGATGAAACATGAGCCATGCCTCCTGTGCGAGGTAATTGGTCGGGAGGGGCCATGCAGCAGCGCGCCGCGCTTGGCCCCTCCCGACGTGGGTGGCGTTGCGGAATGGACGAGCCGTGCGCTGTCTTGCACCTCGACTTCGCCACGCCGGAGGATGGAGGTCGATTCGTTTCGGCAGAGCACACCCAACGTGGCCATCGCGTGAATCGTCTTGAAAAACGAGCACGGCGCGTCACTTCGAAAGTACGACGGGCAAGTTGCGAGTTGGAGTCGCCTGCTTGTCGAGCCGGGCCCCAAGCGGCTGGCCCACGCGGCGCATCGAGCTAGATATCTGCTGCGGTTCGCGACGAGAGGTGGCCCGCCGCATTCGGGGCCCGACGCGGCTCACCCGTGACACTTCCGTTTCCGCGAGCTTGCGGGGCGTGAAACACGTCTCGAGTCACCAGATTTGCTGGCGGCTCGGCAAGCCGCGCCAACCCGTCGCCCAACCGCTCGAAATTCGGTTCGATGTCAGCGCCAGCGAGAGACGCCAGAGGGCCGTGAGCGCAGGCTGCCGCACCCGGGCGAGCGCCCTCCCCGCGGGCGAACGCGACCGCCACGGCGCCGCCCGGGGGTGGTGTCAGGCTCGACGGCTAGCCCCCGGTCAATGGCAAGGCCGACAGAAGCTCCTGCCAATCTTCGGCCCAGCTGACGGGCTCTGCGCCCTCGAGCTGCTCGAGCGCCCCCTGCCATTCGGAGAACCGAGCCACGAACACGAAGTGGAGGTGAAGCTCCTGACAGACGCGAAAGTCGATCGCCCCGTCCCCGATCAGGACCGTGCGCTCGGGGGCGTAGCCGCCCTCTTCGAGCACGCCGCGGACGAGCTCGAGCTTCGGCGTGGGTGATCCGAGCACGCGGGCGAAGTGCCCGCTCAGTCCCTTGCTGGCAAAGACCTCCTCCAGCTCATCCTGAGCCGCGCCCGACGCCACGTAACAGCGCGCCGGCCCAACCGCCCTCGAAAGCCGCAGCGCTTCGGGGAGCGGCCGCACGTGGTCGTACGCCGCGCGGGAGAAGCCGCCAAACCGCTCGACGGCCACGGCCACGCTCGCCTCGATGTCCTCGACCGGTGCGATTTGAGTGAAGAAGTGGCGGAACTTGGCAAAACGCGACTGCCCGCCGTGCGCGCGCCAGTACTCGGCCATGGCGCGCCGTTCGACCGGGCTTCGGTCGAAGAGTGCGTGCTGCATCGCCTGCTGCTTGAAACCGTTGGAATCGAAGACGATGCCGTCGCAGTCGAAGAGGAGGCAGTCGAGCCGCTCGAACAGAGCCGCGAGCCGATCGTCGTCGCGAGCGCGTTTCATGAAGCGGGAGCCTACGCGCGCCGAGCAGAGGCCGCTACCCCACGGGCCGCGGGACGGAGACCCGATCCGCGCGAGGTGAGCGGGCCGGCCGCTGCCCCTCGGTCGACTCATCGCGCGGCCGCCGGGGGCCAGCCGCGGGAGGGCATCGCCGACGAGGCGCTGCACGAGACCCAACCGGCCATCAGCAAGCTCGTGCGCAACCTGGAAGAGTCCCTCGGGCTCACCTCGTTCGATCGCCGCGCCTACCGGGCGCAGCTTCAGGAAGAGCGGCGGCGATTCTTTCCTCGAGCCGCCGCGTGGCTCGAAGGCGGCGAGCCGCTGAAGAGCTATGCGCGAGCGCTGTGTGGAGCGCAAGAGGACCTCGTGCGCGTCGCCGTTGGACGCGGTGGCAGCCCGCCTCCCCTCGTCGAGGCGCTGCGCCTCGTGCAGCACGGCTTTCCCTCCGCCGCCATCGCGGTGAAGACGGAACGGCTCGAGGGTGCCCTGCAGGCCTTGTCGGACGAGGAGGTGGACCTCGCGGTGGCGCCCATCACGCGCGCCCACCACCTCGAGCAACTCAGCCTGCCCCCCGTGGCCGTGGTGCCGGTCGCGTGCGCCACCCACGAGCTCGCCTCGCTGGAGGGGGAGGCGCTCCGAGTCGCCCAGGCGGGTGGCATTGAGGGACGGCGCGAAGACGCCGGTGGAGACCTCTCTCAGCGTGCTTGCCGGTGGTCGTCGCTGGGGCGTGACCGACATCGAGGTGAAACACGCGCTGATCGCGGGGGGCCTCGGCTGGAGAGGCTTGCCGCGTTGGCGCCGTGCCGCGGAGCTCGAAAACGGCACCTTGCTCGAGCGGCGAACGGCGGAGTTCGAGAGCTCCCGGATGCCCTCGAGCCTGACGCGGCGACGGGACCCCGGGCACGGGGCTCCGTGCAGGAGTTGCTGTGGGGCGCTCGCACGGCCCGCGGCGGGCGACACGACGCGGTGAGCCGGCGGAGCTCCCGGAGCTCGCCGGGAGAGGCCCGATCGGCGGGGCCGGACGCAGACCGCCCCCCCCCCCGCCCCGGACCGGCTACTCCCGGCAAAATTCTCTTTCGAAGCCGCGTTCGAAAACGCCGCTGAAACGCGCGCCGCGTATCGTCGACGTTTCCGCGGGACGGTACCCCGCGGCTCGAGCGGTCCAAGTCGCCCCGCAGACGGGGATTCGCGGGCCCGCACTCGCGACGGGCGCAACTGCTCGCAACCCGCAACAAAAGGAGTGAGCCGGTGAATACGAGTGTATTGTTCTGGGGGATCCTCGCCTTCTTGGGCGTCACGTTGGCCATCGGAATTTGGGCGGCAACCCGCATCAAGGGCGACAGCGAGAACTACCTCGTCGCCGGCCGCGGGCTGGCGCTTCCCTTGGCGGCCGCGACGCTCATGGCACAGTCCGTCGATTCGAACGCAACGCTCGGCAACACCGACCTCACCAGCCAGTTCGGGTTCTGGGCGGGCGCGGCCCTGCCGATGGGCCTCGCAACCTGTCTGCTCCTGACGGGGCTGTTCTTCGCCAAACCGATGAACCGGCTCAACCTGGTGACGCTGCCGGACTTCTACCGGGTCAAGTATGGGCGGAGCACCGAGGCGGTCGCCTCGGTGGTGATGGTCGTGAGCTTCGGTTTCCTGCTCGCGGGCAACCTGGTCGCCGGAGGCCTCTTGTTCAAAGCCTTTCTGGGCGTAAGCTACGAGGTCGGCGTCGCCCTGATCGCGGCTTTCGTGCTCGTCTATACGGCGAGTGGCGGCCTCTTCGCCGTGGCGTACACCGACGCACTGCAAGTCGGTATCGCCCTGGTCGGCACCCTGCTGCTGCTCGGCTTCGTGGGGACGCAGTTCGGCTTCACGATTCCCGAAGGGATGGGCCCCTTCGACCTCGAGCAGCTGACCACGGCCAGCGGCGGCGCCTACGTCAACTGGGCGACCCTGTTCGCCTTGGGCCTCGGAGACATCGTGGCCATCGACTTCATGGCGCGCATTTTCGCGGCAAAAACTCCCGAAACGGCGCAGCGCGCGTGTTTCATCGGGAGCGCGGGCACCCTCGTCATCGGCATCCCCTTCTCGCTCATTGCGCTCTCCGCACCCGCGATCTTCGCGCAGGTAGGAGTGCAAGTCGAAGGCGGCGTGCTGTTCGGGCTCTTGGAGCACGTGGTGCCGGCGGGCATCAGCTTGATGGTGGTCGCGGCCATCCTCTCGGCTTCGCTCTCGACCGCAGACGGCGCCATTTTGGGCACCTCCTCCGTGATGGCCCACAACGTGCTCGGAATTCGCGGCGAGAGACAGGCGGGGTCGCCCAAGAAGCTGCTGCGGGTGACACGAGCCATGGCCGTGATCGTCACGCTCATCGGCGTCTTCTTTGCGCTCAAAATCCCGCAAACGGGCACACTGCTCGTGCTGGCCTTCGACATCGGGTTCGCGGCGCTGCTGGTTCCGCTGGTAGGCGGCTTGTTCTGGCGAGGCGCCACCGCCGCCGGGGCGATGGGCTGCATCGTCATCGGCTCCGTCTCCCGTCTGTTCTTTTTCGCGCTCTGCCCGACGATCTACGGGAGCCCGAACACGCTGCTGTACTTCGAGAACACCGTCTTCACGGAAGCCTTCGACGGCTTGCCGACCTTCATCTGCCCGGCGTTGGGGCTCGCCACCTACGGCTTGGTCTCGTTGGCCGTTCGAAAGCGGGAATCGGCCCTGCAACCGACCACCGCCTGAAGAAGCGCGAGCCGCGCGCCTTGCCGCCGGGCCCCCGAGGAGTGCACGGGCGGCCGCGGAGCGCGCGGCTCCTCGGGCCTCTCTCGTCTGGCCGCCCCTCGCCGGGCCACCCCTCGCCGGGCCACCATCTTTCTGGGTCCCGCTCTGCTCGGGGCGGCCGCGCGCGCCCCCCCGAGGAGCGCAGCAGTACGCCGGTTTGGTCGCGGCGGGGCCGCGAGCCGCACCGACGCCGCAGGCGTCCTCGATCGTGCGCGCCATTTCGCCGCGGGGCAGCTCGCCCGCTGGCGAGCGCGGGGGCTGGGTTGCAGCTCATTGCCTCCCCGAGCTCTTCGCCAACAGGGGGCAGCCCGAACGGAGCCTCTGGGCAGGGCGCCCCGAACGCTCGAGGCGGCTTGGCGCTGGAAGCGCTTCGCCTTCCTCTTCCATTCGCGGCGCGATGCGCCCGGCTGCGCGGGCAAGGGGCCGCATTTGGATCGCATTGCCCTTGGTTTCGTTTGGCACGACCCCGTTACCTGGCCGCAACACTTCGCGATCCACGGTGCGACCACCTCGCACACTGGACGCTCCTGTGTTGCACGAAAAGAAAGGTCATTCGATGAAACTTCCTTGCTTGCTCGCGGCGCCGCTCACCTTCGCGGCGTCCCTTCTCGTTTCCACGGCGCGAGGTCAAGAGGCTGCGGCCGCTCCACCAGCGCCCGCAACCTCGGCACCGACTGTCGAGTTCGCGCTCTATGCAGACGCCTATGCCTCCTACAATTCATCGCAAACGGGCTCTCCGGTGCCGTACCACCGAGCGTACAACGACAACACGCCGTTCGACCCGGTCACCGGCTTTCCCGTCGATGGGGACGGCGCCCCCTCCTCGCTCGCGAGCCGCAACGGCTTCGGGCTTTCCTTCGTAGGCCTCGACGCGACCTTCGACACGGGCAAGGTCGGCGCCACCGCCATCTTGCGCCTCGGCCCCTCGGTGCCGATCTACTACGGAACGGACGCGGGGGCGGCGGGTATCGACGCCATGCTCGCGGGATACGTGACCATCAAACCCACGGAGCCGCTCGTCATCGACGTGGGGTACTTCGGCACCATCTACGGAGCGGAGGTCGCCGAGAGCTGGCTCAACGCAAACTACACACGCGGCGGCCTCTACTACGCGATGCAGCCTTTCTATCACTTCGGGATCAAGGGTAGCTACGCGATAAGCGACATGGTCGGAGTCACCGCGATGGTAGTCAACGGCGCCAACAACATCGCAGACGAAAACGATTCCCCTGCCTTCGGGCTGCAGCTCGCGCTCTCCGAGCTGGGCGGCGTGCTCGATCTCTCCGTCGGCGGCTTCTACGAGACGGGCAGCGACTCCAACTGGGGAATCGAGACCTTCTTCGATGTGGTGGCAGTTCTCACGCTCGGCGACATGCAGGTCATCGGCAACTTCGACTACAATATCAACCGCGAAGACGAGGACGCGGGCGAGGAGGAATCGAGCTACTATGGCTTGATGGGCACCGTCGCCTACGCGCTGACGCCGCAGGTGGGCGTAGCCGTGCGGGGCGAGTACCTGGTGGACCCGGACAACACCGTGTGGAGCGGGCCCGACGGAGAAGAGTTCGGAGACGAAACGAACGTCGTCACACTCACCGGCACCCTCGATCTGAAGCTGCTCGACAACCTGTTCATTCGACCGGAGTTTCGCTACGAGACCTCCTCCGAGGACATCTTCACGGATGGCGACGGGGCGGCGACGAGCTCGTGGTTCTCCACGATGATCGGCTTCGTCGCGACCTCCTCCGACTAGTGCCCCGCCCGATGAGTCGCAAGCACTGATCGTCGGTCGCCGCGGGAAGAGGAGTCGTCTTGCCTCGAGCGGCGGACGGGGCACGTCGGCGCCGAAGGCGCCGCAGAGAAAAAGGGGTGCCGTGTCCAAGACGAGCCCCCAGCGCAAACCACCGCGGGCCGCCACAGGCGGAGCGGCCCGCGGTGGTTTGTGATTGCGACTCAGCGGACACAGCACCAGCCCGGATTTCTCACGACCGCAGGACCGAGGGTGCGAGGAGGAAGTGGATTTTCAGTCCAGATGCCCGCCCGGGCGCGCGCAGGCAGACTGGCTGTCTGCCCCGCACGCGCTGGCGGGCAGTTGGGCGAAAAGACACGACTCATCGCACCCTCGGGAGCAGGTCGTGAGAAATCCCGGCTAGGCTTCGAGCGCCGAAAAAAAGCACTCACCCACTGGCGGGCGACCCCCTCGATTGAGGGGCGCCCGCCAGCGGCACTTGCCACCCGCCAGCGCATCAAGCGAAACGTCGGAGAAGCTCGCTGGGCAGCGGCGCTTCGGCGGCCTCGGGGTCGATTCCGAGCTCCCCCTCCACGACTCGGAAGAAGGCGCTCCGACGCACGTCCTGGCCCTGCAGGCGGGCGGCCAGCACATCGGCCGTCGACACGCCCGGGCTGAGGCAAACCACGCCGGGCCTCGGAAGCAGATCGTAGTTGCCCCAGCGACAGCGATACAGGCCCTGCCGGTCCCAGCGCACCGCGACGACGAGGGACTCCACGACGCCGTAGAGCGAAAACAGCGCCGAATACAGCTTGGCTAGGTCACAGCACACGGAGGCGAAGTGCTCGATGTTCGGCCCGTGCCACGCGGAGCGAAAGGGCGCGGGGATCAGCCCGAACAAGTTCGAGAGGGAAAGCCGGGTCGGGCCCTTGAAGCGGGCATAGCTGATCATCGGCGCGCCCCGGCGATTGAACAGGGCCTGGGGCACGAAGCCCAGCAGCTCCTCGAACTGCAACCTCACGCCCTGGGCTTCGAGCGCGGCCGCCACCTCGCCGCGCGCGGCGCACTGCCCATTCCAATGGGCTTCGGTCACGTTGAGGTAGCTCGCCCCGCCCCCTCGCATTGCCTGCAAGAGCCCCGTCCGCTCGAGATACTGCTGCTCTTGCTCGGCGATCCAGGTGCGGTTCTGCTCCGCCTGCGTCTCCCAGTCGAAATTGGCTTCCCCGGTGTGTCGCCCCGTGGCGTGCCCCTCCACGACGACGGCACCGGGCCCGACCGCCTCGAGCAACGAAGCGAGGGCCAGTGGATCCGTATAGGTGCCGGTGGCGTAGCCGTGCCAGGTCGGCTTGACGATGGCGCGACCCGAGGGGGCCCCGAGGGCGCTCAGCGCGCGGGCCAAGTCCGCGGCCGAGGAGACCTCGACCACCACGCCGCGGCCAAAGCGCAAATCGGGGCGCGAACGGTCCCACTCGGCGAGGGGGGCGCTGATGGCCGGGCCGAACACGCGCCCCTCGGGGGTTTGTGCGTATTTGGGCGAGGGGCTGCGAGCGCGCAAACGCTCGCTCTTGCTCCGGTGCAACGCGAGGCAGCGCTGCACGAAGTAGCCGCGCACGTTGGGGTGCTCGAAGGTCGGCCGAGTGAGGGCAAGCCGGCCGGCTCCCTCTCCGCCCGCGTGGTTGCCGAAGATCAGCTCGGCGTGCTCGTAGCGCTCGCCAGCCCACAATTCCTGAGCGACCGCCACCCAACGCAGGCCGCTCTGCTCGCAGGCCGCGAGCTGCTCGGGAAGCGGATGCTTCGGGTGGCGGAGAAACGCCACCTCACCGCGCGCCGCGCCGAGCTGCTCCCACAACAGACGCATCAGCTTGTACGAGTCGGCGCGCGTGTGCACGTCGCCCGCGCCCGCCGCAACGAGCAGAACACCGAGCGACCCGGGGGAGCCCGCCGGCAGTGAGGCGAGTGCCTCGCAGGCCCGATCCACGAAGGCCTGAACGAGCAGCGGGTGTGCGACGTTCGGTGCGTCGTAGTGAAGCTGGGCCCGGGGGGCTCGACGCGCCTGCTCGCGGACCTGCTCGGTGAGCCACTGCTGGCTCTCGGAGCCGAAGTCGAACGAGCCCGGCACGACAAAGATCGGCCCGGCGCCAGCTTCCGTGAGCTGCGCGATGGTTTCGCCCAGGTGCCGAGAGGCGCGCTCCAGCGCTCCCCCCACCTCCAGCCGGTGGCTGACGGGGGGCAACCAGGACCATCGCACCGGGCAGGAAAGCCGCGTGATGCTCTCACAGTCGTCCGACACGTCGTCGCACAGCCGGCCGTAGCTCTCCGCCACGCTCGCGCTCGAGGGCACGTCCAGCAGCAGGACGAACCCGGGTCCCATGGCGCTCCCGGGGCCGATCGCGGCGTCGGCGGGCGGGGGATCGGCGGGGAGCGAGCCGGTCACGGCGTGAGCCGGCCGCCGATCCGGTCGTGCTTGACCATGGTGCCGAGCGTGTCGCAGATCGCCCGCACCGCGAGCAGAGACGTGATGTCGGACATGTCGTACGGGGGAGAGACCTCGACGATTTCCATGCCGGCAATGCCTTCCTTCGCCACGCCCCGCGCAATGGCCAGCATCTCACGCGGCAAGAAACCGCCTGGCTCCGGCCAGCCCGTGCCCGGAACGAAACCCGCGTCCACGCAGTCGATGTCGATGGAGAGAAACACGGCGCTGGCCCCCTTCCAGGCGACCTCGAGGGCGATCTCGAGCGTCTTGTCGATGCCGATGCGTTCGATGTCTCCGATTGTCAGGATGGTCGTGCGCATGGATCGCCCATGCTTGACGCCGGGGCGCGGACACTGCCAGCCGCCGATGCCGAGCTGAACGAGGTTTGCAGGGGGGCAGTTGGGAATGTTCGTCGCGTGGAACCAGGGACACGTGTGCATGATCTCATCCATGTCCTTTTCCTGCGTGTCCACGTGGCGGTCGAGATGGATGATGCCCACATTTCCCTCGACGCACTCGGCGATGCCGCGCGCCGTCGGGTACCCGATGGAGTGATCGCCGCCCAAAATGATCGGCAGCGTGCCCGCGGACAAGACGTGCGCCACACCCTTGCTGATCTGGTCGTGCGACTTGGTGATGTTTGCAGGGCAGTAGATGTCTCCGAGATCGCACATCTTGATCTGCTCGCGCAGATCGATGCCGAGCTCGAAGCTGTAGGGCGTGTACAGTGAAGAGATGCGCCGGATTCCCTGTGGACCGAACCGAGTGCCGGAGCGGTAGGTGGTGCCGATATCGAACGGAGCCCCCAAAATGGCCACGTCGTACTCGCCGACCTTGCGGGCGTCCTCCAGGTAGGGGGCCTTCATGAAGGTATTGATGCCCGACCAGTGAGGCAGCTCCCCACGCTGAAAGGTGCTGATCTCGCGCTTGTCTTCGATCGAATCGGCCGGCTCCAGACCGAGTTCCTTGGCGCGCTTGCACTCGTACTCCCACTGTGTGGTCGGCAGCGCCGCCTCACTATCCTGGGCCCGGTACCCGTCGAACTGGGTCGTGTCCGGCAGGTCCCGCGTGTGCTGGCGATAGCCCGGCGCGTGTTTCTCGTAAAATCTCATCCAAGGTACCTTTCGAGCTCTGGGGATGCGGCGGTTGGCGGAGCTTGCAAGCTGGAATCTCACAAACTGCAATGCGCTGGTTTCCCAGAGGTTGCGAGCGCGGAGCAGGTTGCAAATCGCAGGCGAAGGGGCCGCACTCGCTCGTTTTGTCAGCTGCGGGACGACTGCACAAGGGCCTGCCAGGAGCCCTTCCCCCCGAGGCTGCAAACGCGCGGCCCGGCAGGCCGAGGGCGCTTCAGCGACCGGCCCGGACCTCCGAGGGCCGTGGGGATCGCGCCCCCTCGGCACCAAAGGGGTTGCGGAGCGGTGCGTGGTGCCCCGGGCTCTGCCCCGCGCCGTGCCTCGAACGCCGCCGAAACGCCGGTGGGGAGCCCTGGGCGCCCGCTCGAAGCGCAGTCAGCCCGCCGGCTCCCGCCTGAGTTCGTGCGGGCGGACGTGCCGCTCGCTTCGTCGCGAAAACGTTGCCGGGGTGCGGGCGTTCGAATCGTTGCCTCTCGATGCGAGCACGGGTAGTGCTATGGGGCACGTCCGCCGATTCGGCCGGGCGAAAACCGTCATGGCCCTGCTCGTCCTGCTGTTCGTCGCAAGCTTGGCCGCGTTCGGGCTGAGCGCCATTTCGGGCGGCGGGGCCAGCCTCCTGCTGGTCCCCATACTCGGTCACGCGGTTCCGGTCGCGTCCGTGCCAGCGGCACTATCCCTCGGGACCTGCTCGAGTTCCGTCTCGCGCATGGCGACGTTTCGCCGACACATTCGCTGGGAGATAGCCCGTTGGTTCGTCCCGGCGGGAGTACCGATGGCGCTGGTCGGCGCGATTTCGCTGCGGCTCATGAACCCCGCCTACGTGCAGCTGCTGATGGCTCTATTCCTGGTCGCGAATCTTCCGAAGCTGCTGACCAGGGAACGAGCGACGCCGCGCGCACGTCGGTCTCGGGCCGTTCTGCTCGGCGTCGGAGCGACCGCCGGGTTCTTGTCGGGCCTGACGGGTGCGGTGGGCGTTCTGTTCAATCGTTTCTACTTCAGCTACGGCTTGACCCGGCAAGAGGTCGTCGCGACACGAGCAACGAACGAGGTTCTCATCCACGTCGCAAAGCTCATCGTGTACGCCAGCCTCGGGTTGATGGATCGGCGGGTTGTCTTGGTCGGGCTCGTCGTCGCAGCAGCCGCCACGCTCTCGTCTCTACTTCTCAAGCCACTGCTGCAAAGAATATCGCACGAGTCGTTCGTCAGGGTGGGCTACGCGGCGATGGTCGCCGCTGGCATCGCGCTGCTCGGTTCGACCTCGGCGCGAGTCGCCCGCGAGGGGCAGCTTGCGTTCGAGGCCGGGCCCATATTGCACGGGGCCGGCGCAAAGATCCAATGGCGACAGTCGAGCCTCGCCCTGGAGGTCGAGTACGACGATGGCGTGGAGGTCGAAGTCGCCGTGAGCCTGGCCGACCTCACGAGCGGCCAGCGACAGCGAGTCTCCGCGGAAGATCCCGGCTCGGACGCGATCCTGTTGGAAGCTGTCTATGGCTTCGGCCAGCGCTACCACGAGGCCTACTACCTTCGCAACGCAGTGGTGGTGAAGAAGGTCGCCTTCGACGGCGACGGCAAGCCCGTCCCGCAGCACGATTGAAGCAAGGGGGGGAACGAGCCCCGCGAGGCCATCGTGGGCGGGAGCGCTCAATCCCGCGAAAACACCGCGGACCATCGTCGAAGGAGGCCGGATGCGGGGCGGCAAGCGGTCTGGGGCGCTCGCGGCGCGGCGTGAGCTCCGGCTCCCCGTAGCGCACCCAAGAAGCTCGTCAGGCAGACGCCCTCGCCCCCAGTGTAGCGCGACCTCGGCGCGGCAAGGGGCCAGCCGAATCGACTCACCCCTCGAGCAGCTCGGCGAGGGTCTCCAGATCGACCGGCTTGACGAGATGGGCTTCGAACGGGCTCGGCTGACCCTCCTGCGAGCGAGGGGTGTACCCCGTGATCGCGATCAGTCGCAGGCGCCCCAGGTGCGGTCGCCGCCGAAGCCGATCGGCCAGCTCGTAGCCATCCATCACGGGCAGACCGATATCGAGCAGCGCGACCTGGGGGTAAAACTCGTCGGCGGCGAGCAGTGCGGATGGGCCGTCGTAGCGGCAGCGCACGACGTGGCCCGCGCCCCGCAGGTAATCCGCCAGGGACTCGGCCGCATCTTCGTTGTCGTCGACGATCAGCACGCGCTGCCGCTGCTTCGCGGCGCCCGGCGCAGGCGCCCGTGGCGCCCGATCGCTCTCCGAGGCGGACGTCGCCGCCTCGGCACCGGGCAAGGTGACCGTGAACGTGCTTCCCCTGCCACGCCCGGCGCTCTCGGCGACCACCTCGCCGCCGTGGAGGGCCACCAAGCTGCGCACGATGGAGAGCCCCAACCCGAGCCCCCCCTGGGCGCGATCGAGCGGTTGCCTCCCCTGCGCGAACGTCTCGAAGGCCCGAGTCAACATCTGCTCGGGAATCCCGATGCCGTCGTCGCGTACGACGATACGAACCTGGGCACCCTGCCGCTCCACGGAGACCCACACGTGCCCGCCCGGCTCGGTATATTTCGCCGCGTTCGTCAGCAGATTGCTGACGACCTGCGTCAACCGAGCGCGATCCCCACGGACCATCGCGCCTTCCTCGGGCAGGCACAGCTCCACGTGGTGCCTTCGCTGGTCGAGCAGCGGGCTGACGGTCTCCACGCTGGCGATGACGACCTCGGAAACGGAGAGCAGCTCTCGCTTCAGCCGGATTTTTCCCTGGGTGATCCGCGATACGTCGAGCAGGTCGTCGACCAAGTCGACCAGCTGCCTCGTCTGCCGCTCGATGACGGCGCGCTCGCGAGCGAACGCGTCGCTGCCCTGCAGACGCATGAGCTCCAGCGCCGTCGTGAGCGGGGCCAGCGGATTGCGCAGCTCATGACCGAGCATCGCGAGGAACTCGTCCTTGGCTCGATTGGCCGCTTCGGCCCGCTCGCGCAGGCGCCGAGAGGACTGACGGGCGAGCACCTGTTCGGTCACGTCGAACGCCAGCACGAACACGCCTTCCACCAATTCCTGGCTGCCCTCCAACGGGGCGCAAACGAAGTTGAAATAGGCGCCCTGGCCGGGCGCCTCCCCTCCGCTCGGCCGCGTCGGCGCTTCAGTGGCCGTCTGGGTTCGACCGGATTCGAGGGCCCGGTCGAGCAGGGTGTGCATGGCTTGCCCCCGCAGTCGGGGCAAGGCGTCGAACAGCGCTCTGCCGCGAAGCTCGCCGGAGCTCACCCCCCACACCCGACAAGCGTGCTCGTTGGCCAGCTCGACGACGTGCTCTGCGCCGCGCAGGATCGCGATCGGGACGGGCGCCTGCGCGAAGAGCGAGGAAAGCCTCTGCCGCTCGCGCTCGAGCTCCTTTCGAGCCGCCTTTTCTCGAGCCAACAGCTCCTCGCGCTCGCGCGATCGCTTGACGGCGGCCAGCTGCGCGCCGACGCGCGCCACGAGCTCCGGTGCGCTGAACGGTTTGACGATGTAATCGTCGGCCCCGGCCGCGAGCGCCTCCACGCGCGCCTCCTCACCCGCGCGAGCCGAAATCATGATGACGACCAGGCGCGACTCCGTCGCCTCCCGGCGCAGTGCCGAGAGCAGAGCAAACCCGTCGACCTTCGGCATCATCACATCGGTCAGGACGATGTCGGGGCGCTCTTGCTGCACGGCGGCCAGCGCCGCCGCTCCGTCCGCCACGAGCCGAACGACGTAGTACGGCCGCAGCAGGCGCGCGAGGTAGGCTCGCATGTCCGCGTTGTCGTCCGCGACCAACACCCGGGCTCCCCGCGTTTCCTCGTAGGCGGAGGGCAGGGCGCTGGCGGCGCTGGACGCGCCCAGCGTGGTGGGCTCCTCCGCCGTCCACCGCATGGCCTCGGCGACGTACGCTTGCAGCATCCGGGAGGACGAGGCCGAGGCTCCCCCGGCCACCAGGTTCTCCTCGGGCAGGTGCAAGGAGCCCGCGGGGATGGAGACGGTGAAGGTCGAGCCGCGGCCGACCTCGCTCTCGACGCGCACGGCTCCGCCATGGAGCCGCGCCAGGCTCTGCACGAGCGCCAACCCGATTCCCGAACCCTCGTGGCTGTGGGCTCGCGAGCTCTCGACGCGGTGGAACCGCTCGAACACGTGCGCCAGCCTTTCGCTCTCGATTCCGACGCCCGTGTCGACCACCGCGAGCTCCACGGCCCCCTGCGTTTCCGCGAGCCGAACGCGCACGGAGCCTGCCAGGGTGAACTTGAGCGCGTTGGAGAGCAGGTTGAGCACGATGCCCTCCCACATCTCCCGATCCACGAAGATCTCCTGGCTGAGCTTCGGGCATTCGACGTGCAGCTCGAGGCCCGCCTGCTCCATGGCGGAGCGAAACGCGCTGGCCAGGTCGATCGTCAGCGTTGCCACGTCGGTCGGCTGAAAACGTGCCTTCGCGCGCCCCGCCTCGATCCGAGAGAAATCCAGGAGCGTGTTGACGAGCTTCAGCAATCGCAGCTCGTTGCGGTACACCATCTCCAGCGCCTGACCGCGAAGCCCCGAATCCGGCGAGGCCAGCGCCTGCTCGGTCGGACCGAGCATGAGAGTCAGCGGCGTGCGGAACTCGTGGCTCACGTTGCTGAAGAAGGCCGTCTTGGCCCGGTCCAGCGCCGCGAGCTCCTCGGCCCGCGCGCGCGCTTTTTCGAGCGCCCCGAGGTTGGCGATGGCAGAAGCAACCTGGCCGGTGAGCAGCAGCAGGAAGGAACGGTATGGGCCCTCGAAGCGCAACCGTGCGCTGATGCCTGCCACGAGCGCTCCGGAAAACGACTGCTCGGGAGACGGCCCCAGGGGAAGCACTAGCGCCGACTCGTACGGGGGCCGCCCCGGCAAGACCTCCAGCTGGAGCTCGGCCCCGAGCTCGACGAGGATCGGCTCGCGGCGGCGACGCACCTCGGCGAGAGAAAACGGGGCCCCCGAATGCCCCGCACCGATCGCGATCGACCGCAGCTCGCTCGGCAGCGCTTCGGCGAATCCACCGGCCTCCAGAAGCTCGGCTCGCTCCGCGCGCTCGTCGAAGGCGTAGAACAGCACGAATGGCACGTCGAGCGCGCTGAAGCCCAGGGCCTTCTGCGCCTGACGACAGACGTCGACCACGCTCCGGGCCTGAAGGCTCTCGTGCGCCACCCGCTGCAGTGTCTTGAGGCGTCGCGCGTCGATCACCGAGGTCGTCGTCTCGGTCACCGCGCAGAAAATGCCACCGACGCCGCCCGATTCGTCCTGAATGGGGCTGTAGGAGAACGTGAAGTAACACTCCTCGACGAAGCCGTGGCGCTGCAGCAGGAGCAGCTCGTTTTCCGACCAGGTTGCCTCACCGCGCTCGAGAACGCCCCGCAGCATCGGCCCGATGATGTCCCAGATCTCCGGCCACACATCGCTTCCGCGCGCCCCCATCGCGCGCGGGTGCTTGTCGCCGATCATCGGGCGATACGCCGAGTTGTAGATCTTGACGAGGTCGGGGCCCCACCAGATCAAGATCGGGAAACGAGAATGCAGACACGTGCTGACGGTCGTGCGCAACGACTGCGGCCAGCTCTCGACGGGGCCGAGAGCCGTCTGGCCCCAGTCGATGCTTCGCATCAACGCACCCACCTCTCCACCTCCGGACAGCAGGCCGTCGGACGTTGGGCCCGCAACCCGATCCGTGCTCACGCCGCCGGTTCTAGCCGATGTGGCGGTTCACCGGGCACGCCAGCGAATTCGCGCGGTCGGCTGGTCCCCCTAGCTCGGACTTCTCACGACCGCAGGACCGAGGGTGCGAGGAGGAAGTGGCTTTTTCAGCCCAGATGCCCGTCGGGCGCGCGCGGGCAGACTTGCTACCTGCCCCGCACGCGCTGGCGGGCAGCTGGGCGAAAAGACACGACTCATCGCACCCTCGGGACCAGGTTGTGAGAAATCCGGGCCAGCACGGGCTAGCACCCCTGGCGGCCGCGCCGCGCAGAAGCCGGGGGCGTTTCTCGCGCCCGGCGAGGCGCCTCCCCGCCCCGGCGCCCCTCCACAGCATCGTGCGCCGTGGGGAGCGTCCCCCGCAGCGCGCGCGGCACCCCGCGGAGCCCCTCGCGCACCGAGGGCTGCGGCTGAGCCTGGCGACGGGCTCGCAGTCCGCCACACTGCCAACGAGCCGGATTGATGTGGAGACTTATTGAAGCAGCCTCGGCCGCCTCGCGGCCCAGTGCCAGCGCCGCGCGGTTGAACGAACCGACGGCGCCCTACAGCGCCGGCTCCTGGTTCGTGCTGCAGTGCACGGTGCCCAGACCGAGCACCAGGTCCCCGCAATGGATCCCCACCACGCGACGGCTCGGAAACAGCTCCGCGAGGATCCCGAGCGCCGCGCGGTCCGCTGGATCGTTGAACGTCGGCACCAAGACGAGCTCGTTGAAGAGGAGGAAGTTGGCGTAGGTGGCCGGCAGTCGGCTGCCTTCGTCGAAGCGCGGCGCGGGCATGGGCAGCTCGATCACCTCCAGGCGCCGGCCGCGCGCGTCGGTGCTGGCCGCGAGGCGCTCGCGCGCGCGCCGCAGCGGCTCGTGGTTGTGGTCCGCCGGGTTCGGCTCGACGGCGACCACCACCTTGCCCGGAGCCACGAAGCGGGCCACGTCGTCGACGTGACCCGACGTGTCGTCGCCCGCTACGTCCCCCGGCAGCCAGATCACTCGATCGACGCACAAGAATTCCGACAGCACAGCCTCGACCGCCTCACGCCCGAGGCCGGGGTTGCGCGGAAACGCCGTGCCGAGCAGGCAATCCTCGGTGGTCAACAGGGTGCCCTCCCCGTCCGTGTCGATGGCCCCCCCTTCGAGCACGAAGCGCCGGTGTGGACCGCTCTCCGTGCCCGGCAGCCAGATGCAGTCTGCCCGGTGGTCGGCGATGCGCCCGCCCGCGGCCTCGTCGAGTTCGTGATCGTCGTAGCGAGCCCAGCCGTTGAAGTGCCACTTGACCGCGCCGAGCGCCGCGGGGGTGGCGCCCGCGGGCTTGACCAGCCAGCTGGGGAGATAGTCGCGCGTCCAGGCTCGGTCCGTGGGCACCGAAAGCAGCTCGACGCGGGACCGATCCACGCCGATTCGCGCCAGCCGCTGGCGCGCGTCCCGCTCCTGCTCGGGCGAGGCGACAATCAGTCCCACCTGCCCGGCGCGGCAGAGCCAACCGATCAAATCGCAGTACGCCCAGCGCACGGCCTCGAGCTTGCCGGGGTAGTCCGACTCGTGGTGCGGCCAGGCCAACCACACGGCGCGCTGGGGCTCCCACTCCGCCGGGAAGCGGTACCCGAGGGCTCGCGGAGAGCTCAGCGACTTGCCGGGCGCGCTCACCGAGAGCCCCCCCAGCGCTCGAGCAAGCCCTGGTAGGCGTCGATGCGCCGATCGCGAAAGAACGGCCAGCCCCGTCGAACTTCCTCGATCAGAGCGATATCGCAGTCCGCCACCAGCACCTCTTCTGCCGAGCCGGCCTCCGCAATCACCCGCCCTTGCGGGTCGACGAGGAAGGAGTTGCCCCAAAACTCGATCGAGTGCTCGCCCGAGCGCTCGACGCCCACGCGGTTGGCGGCCACGACGAACACGCCATTGGCAATCGCGTGCGAACGCTGAATCGTCTTCCAGGCGTCGCGCTGTGCGTCGCCCAGCGCCTCCCGATCCGCCGGCAACCAACCGATGGCCGTCGGGTACAGGAGCATCTGCGCCCCGGCCAGCGCCGTGAGCCGCGCGGCCTCGGGAAACCACTGATCCCAGCACACCAGGGGACCCACGCGCACCCGCCCCGCCTGGGCGCTGAGGAACCCGAGATCTCCCGGCGTGAAGTAGAACTTCTCGTAGTACTGCGGGTCGTCGGGGATGTGCATCTTGCGGTACACCAGCACCTGATCGCCCGCCGGCGACATCAACACCGCCGTGTTGTGGTAGATTCCGGCGGCGCGCCGCTCGAAGAAGCTACCCAGCACCCACACTTCGCGTTGGGCCGCGGCCGCCGCGATCGCCCGAGGGGTATCGCCGTCGAGCGGCTCGGCCCAGTCGAAAATCGCGGCGTCCTCGACCTGGCAGAAGTAGGGGGAGGCGAACAGCTCTTGCAGCACGACGAGCTGGGCGCCCCGCCCGGCGGCCTCCGCGATGCCTTCGGTCGCCCGGGCGACGTTGTCGGCGCGCGCCCCGGTCGTCGCCTGCTGCACTACACCGACGCGAACTGAACAATTCTTCATGGCCAGCAGTCCAATAATGCCCCCCGCCCGGGGGATCGACCCAAAATGAACGGCGACCGTACGACCGAGTCGACACTCTTCGCGAGTGCGCCCCGGATCGGGTCTTCCCCGCGAGGCAAAGGCGTTGGCGGGTGACCCTGCACAGGCCTAAGCTGGTGCAGTGCGATTTCGACTCCGTGCCGCCTCCCTCGACCCGCCCTCCGGCGCGCGGCGAGGCGGGCGCCTCGGCGAGGCGCGCCTTCCTCCACGGCGCCGGAGCGCGGGGAAAGTCGCCTCGTCGGGCGCGCTGCTGAGCGCCGCGCTGCTGCTTTCGGCCAGCGCCTCGGCCACCGGCGGCAGCTTCAACCCGCAGGGCCGCGCGCGCAAGGCCGCCCCGGCCCGCACGGCCCCGCCGCGGCCGACCCCGGCGCGGGCCGCGCGCCCCGAGCGGCCCGATCAGCTCATCGCGCGCTACCTCGGGATCCTCGAAAGGCAGCCCGGCGCGGAGTTTCCCCTGCAACGGCTCGTGCAACTATTCCGGCAGCGGGACGGCAAGCTCGACGCGCTGATCGAAATCTTCGAACAGCGCGCCCAGGACCAGGGCGATCGCGCACGCGCGGCGCGCCTGTCACTGGCCGGGGTGCTGGTACACGCCGGGCGCCGGGAGGAGGCGCTGGAGCTGTACCGGCAGCTTGGCGAGCAACGCCCGGCGGACGCAGCCGTCAAGACGCGCCTGGCCCGCGTGCTCGCCACCGCCGGCAAGCTGGAAGAGGCCCGCGAGCAGCTGCTCTTGGCGCTGCCGCTGCGGCTGGAAAAGAGCGAGCGCGAAGAAGCACTGCGCACACTCGTGGATTGGTCGCTCGAGCTGCGGGACCTGCCCATGGCCAAGGAGCTGCACGACAAGCGCGTGGCGCTCACCGGAGGCAGCTTCTTCGTGCGCGCCGAGCTCGGGCGCAAGCTGATGGAACGGGGGCAGCACGCCGAGGCGGCCGAGCAGTTTCGCCGGCTACTGCCCTTCGCCCAGGGAGATGCTCGCACGCTCGCCCCCACGTTGCGGGATCTGGGCAAGGCCCTGCTGGCCCAGGGGAAGCACGAGGAGGCGCTCGACGTGCTCACACGTGCCGAGCGGGCGAGCGGCGGGCAGCTGGGCCTCCGCCGGGAGATCTTCGAAGCGCTGGTCACGGCGCACCGCGCGCTGCAGCGGCTGCCGGAGCTGATCGATCGGCTCGAGCGCGGCAACCGCGGCAGCTTCGACGATCAGGTGCTCCTCGGCGGCCTGTACGCCGAGCTGGGCAGGGTGGGAGACGCGCTGCGCACCTACGAGAGCGCGCTGCGCAAGCGGCCGCGCGCAATCGAGCCGCGGCTCGCCGCGATTCAGCTCTACCAACTGCAGGGCGACCTGGCGAAGGCGCTCGAGCACCGCAAGGTGCTCGCTGCGCTCGCGCCGGACAACTCGGATTTCGCCTTCCGCCTCGCCGAGGCGTACCTGCAGGCGGGTAAGCGCAAGCGGGGGCTGGG
Organism: Polyangiaceae bacterium; assembly: GCA_050299315.1. Classification (GTDB taxonomy): domain Bacteria; phylum Myxococcota_A; class Polyangia; order Polyangiales; family Polyangiaceae; genus SZUA-265. Next base: position 85,842 of record JBNKVS010000086.1, on the reverse strand, counting down.
AGTGCTGGAAAAGCTGCGCCACTCACCGCACTCGGAAACACGCCTGGCGCTGGTCGCCTTCTACGAAAAGATCGGCGAGGCCAACAAGGCCCTCTCCTTGCTCGAGGAGCTGGCCAAATCCGGCTCGGTGCACCACCTGACGGAGCTCGGCAGCCGCTACTTTCGCAAAGGCGAGGTGAACCAGGCGCTGGCGGTCTGGAAGCGCATCGAAAAGCCCGGGCCCGGCCACGCCGACTCCCTGCACGCCCTGGGCGAGGTGTACCTGGAACACGACATGGCCGAGCGGGCGCTCGATGCCCTGCGGCGCGCCCGCGAGCTGGCGCCGAACAGTCCGCGCTTCGCGCGCAGCCTCGCCGTGGCGCTGGAGCGGGCGGCTTCCAGCCAAACGGAGCCCGACGCACGCGACAAGTACCACCGCGAGGCGCAGTCGTTGTGGGAGGAGCTGCTGCAGCGGGCCACGCGCGTAGGCGATGGCCGCGAGGCACGCGAAGCACGCCAACACATGGTGATGCTCTGGGGCCTCGGGCGAACGCTCTCGCAACGGGAGTCGGATCTGCAAAAGCGCTTCGCCTCCCTGCCACCGGATCTGGAGGCGGGTCGGCTGCTCTCCGAAGCCCAGTTCCGGCTGAGGAAATTCGCCGCGGCGGAGCAGACCCTCGGCCGCCTGCTCGAGCTGGCCCCCGGCGACGTGCAGAGCCGGCTGCGGCTCGAGCGAGCCCTCGTTCAGCAGGGGAAGCTGCAGGCCGCGATTGCCACCGTCGAAGAGCTGGCCAAAGTCGACCCGCCTCGGGCCAAGGAATATTACCAGCGCATGGCCCGCTACGCCGCACAGCTGTACGAAGACGAACGAGCGCTCGCTTATGCGCGCCGCGCCGTCGAGCTCGGCCCCGAAGACGCCAAGGCACACGTCCACCTCGGCAAGATGCACCTGGCCAACCAGCAGAGCGACGAAGCAATCGCCGAGTACCGCCAGGCCCTGCGCCACGACGACCGCCTCTTCTCGGTCTACTTCGACCTGGCGGAGCTGCTGCTCTCCCGGGGCGAGGTGGACGAGGCCGATCGGCTGTTTCGCAAGGTCGTGCGCAGCAGCCCCGACGAACACCTGATCGCCCGCGCGGCGCGCGCCAGCTTGCAACTGCACCTCGGCCGCGGCAGCGTCGAGACCCTCGAAGCCGAGTTGCTGCCGCTCGCGCTCGGGCACAGCGAGCGGCCGATCTACCGCAGGCTGCTGGTCGAGGTGTACGGGGCGCTGGCGTTTCCCCTGGTGCAGCAGGGCCGCAGTGGCGACGCCGAAGCGGCCGCGGAAGCGGAGCACGCGCTGGAGGCGATCGGGCGGCGCGCCGTCAAGCCGCTGCTGGACACCCTGGCCGACAGCCGGGAAGATCAACAGCGCATCGCGCTGCAGCTCCTCGCCCACCTGGGCAACAAGAACGCCGGCCCCGCGCTGCTCAGCTTCGCGACGTCCGCGGCGTCGCCCACGCTGCGCCTGCAAGCGATGCTGGCCATCGCCAACCTGCGCGACCCCGCGCTGCGCTCGCGCCTCGAGGAGTATCTGTTTCGGCAGGGCGCCGGGGAGGCCGACCCGACCCACGTGGCGGCAGCCTGGGCGCTCGCCGGGCTGCCGACCACTCGCAGCCGCCCCGCGCTGCTGCGGCTGCTCGAGGAGCGCTCTCCCACCCTGCAAACGCTCGCGATTCTGGGCCTGGGGGCCCAGCCTCGCCGCAGCGATCGGCAGCTGCTGCGGGGCATCGCAGAGTCGCCGCGCCACTCCCCCCTGCCGCGCGCCGCCGCCGCGCTGGCCCTGTCTGCGCAAGGCCCGAGCGGCGCCCTGCCCACCATCGGCTCGTTGCTCGAATCGAGCGACTCGGTGGTCGTGGCAGCCGCCATCGCCGCGCTCACCCAACTCGATGCCCCCGGCGCGCAGCAGGCGCTGGCGCGAGCGCTGATCACCGGGGACGCCGACCTCGTGCAGGCAGCGGCGCGGATCGCTTGCGGTGCACAGCGCGCGGGGCGTGGGGCGAACGCCTGGCGCTGGGAGGGCCACAGCATCGTCGATGGGCGGGTCGATGCCCGGCGGCTGCTCTCCACGCAACTACCCGGCCCGTGCGCGCCGGAAGAAGAAGCTCGCGCGCTGGCCCGCCTCGGCCCGGCGCTGGCGGGCGCGGTGCTCGAGGCCGCGCGCAGCTCCGCGGAAGAAGCTCGCGATCTGGCTCAGCGCCTGAGCGACGACCAGGGCAGACCGGCCCTACCCCCGCTGAGCACTCGGCTCGCGCTCGCGCCCGAGGCGAGCCAGCGCTCGGCCCGATCCGCCGTGGCCGGCATCGCCGAAGCGCTGCTGGCTCCGATGATGCAGCTCGCCAGTCACCCCGACGCCCGCCTGCGCCAAAGCGCACTGAGCTGGCTGGTCTGGCGTCCGGAGCCACAGGCACGAAGCGCGGTGCTGGCCGCGCTCTCCGACCGAGATACGAGCGTACAGCGCACCGCCCTGAGCCTGCTGCAGCACCACCCGCTGGAAGGCGCCGCCGGCTCCATCACTCGGCTCTTGACCAACTCGCGGGCATGGCCCGTGCGGCTGGAGGCGATCAAAGCGCTGCAGCACCAACCGCGCCCCACCGAGGTCGAGCGGCAGACCCTCGCAGCCGCCCTCTCGCTCGCGGCGCTCGAGGATGCCTACGCCCTGGTGCGCCACGCGGCCGCCGAAGCGCTGCTCTCGGTAGCCCCCCGGGCCGCCCGCCCCGTGCTCGAAACGGTCGCGCGGCAGGACGCCGAGCCCGAGGTGCGTGAGGCGGTGCGGCAGCTACTCGAACGCTAGCACGCAGCCCCTTTCCGACCCCGCCCGCGCCGGCGGCGGGGCCTCGAGCGCGACGAGCGCGAGCTCAGGCGCCCCGAACGACGGCGTCGAAGGAGCGACGGCCCGGGAAATCGAGCTGCAAGGCTTGTGCGATGATGCTGTACAGATCTCCCTCCTGCAGCCGGCTCGACGGATCGGGCCGACCCGTTTGCGGGTCGAAGCCGTACGTCAGCCCCGTGCGCGGATCGACGCCGCCATACACGGCGTTGCCGCGAAGCAGAGGCGAGAGCAGCACGGAGCCGTTGTTGAGGTGGTGGCCCGAGCCCCACACGGGGGCGCCCGGCGGGCGCAGCTTGTCGCGACCGAACTCCGTGGCGATGTAGACGAGCGAGCGATCCCACATCTTGCCGAGGCTCGGATCCCCCAGATAGTCGTGCGCCTTGAGCAAGCTGATCAACCCGTCGACCATCTCCACCGTGCGGCCCCACATGAGCGATTGGGTCACGGGGTGCGCGCTGTGGGAGTAGTCGAAGGCGATCGGCGAGCCCACCAGGCTGTTGCCGTGGAGCACCGGGTCGGTGCGCATGCCCATCACGGCGCTCGTCGAAACGCCGTGGTAGGCCAGCAGGAAGCCGAGGGCGATCTGCGCCTGGGTGTTGTCCGTTTCGAGCTCGGGGAACCGCCCGCGCAACTCGGCCGTCAGCGGCGAGGCGGCGAGGCCATAGCGCTCGTCCACGCCAGCCGAATCTACGAGCAGCAGCTTGTCGAGCAGGTTGGCGGGCTCGATCGAGCTCTGCACGAGCCGGCGGCTCTCCAGGTAGCGCTGCAGGCGAGTGCTGCCGGCAAAGGTTCGACCGAAAACCGAGCTCTCGTCCAACCGGCTCCGCACGCGGCGCGCCCGCTCGATCAGGGCCGCCTCCGGAGCGCCGCCGAGTGCGCGAAAGCCGTGCGTTCCGGTGGCGAAGAGCGCGGGAGTGGAGATGATTTCGTGGCGCGCCTCGGTGGGCACCTCCGGGTCCACGCCATGGTAGGCGTAGCCGTCCACGGCCATGTTGCAGCTCGGCAGAGGCAGGCCCCCGCCGTACTGCATGGCCATCTCCTCCATCAGGGTGCGGCCCCGATTGATTCCAGCGCCGCTCAGAGAGCGCTGCTGGCCCACCCCGTGGTTGACGGTGGTGGCCTCGTGGGCGATGACGGCCATGTCCTCGCCGTGGCGCTCGACCAGCCGCCCCATGTCGATGGGCGGGGCGAAGAAGAGATAGTTGTCCAGCGGCCGCACCGACCGGATGTTGCTGCCCGGCAGCTGCTGCACCTGCCGCTCGGGGAAGGTGTTCAACCGCGCGGCGAGCTCGGGATCGCCCACCTCGCTGTCCACGATCGGCAGAAAGCTGTCGATGATGCTGGCGCCCCCGTAGGCGCAGAACACGAACAGCAGCCTTCGATCGGCGGGCTCCACGGTGCGCGGCTGCGCGCGCAGCGACTCGACGGGCCAAACCAGGCCGCCCACGCCGGCCGCGAGAGCCGCCTCGAGCAGGCGGCGCCGGCTCAGCCGTGCGGGCCTGCGCGAAAAGGGCCGGGCCTGCGCGCGCGCGGGGGCTGCCGATGAAGGGCGCTGCCGCGACCCGTTCGACTGGCGATGGGGATCTCTCTGGTTGCTCACGGAACCTCGTCGAAGGGGTAGAAGACCCGGCCCGCCCAGCCGCCGGAAGGGGGCCGGACCATGCGAAGCGACGGCTCGGACGACCCGGGGGGCGGCGACGGAGCGCAGCAACTCGCCCTCCCCGCGCCGGGCCCGGCGAGCGAGCGGCCTGCCCGGCGGGGGCGGAGCCGGTCGGGGGCGCGGAGCGCCGCCGCGAAACGCGCCCCCGTGGAGCCAGAACGATCGCGCGCCATCAGTAGAACAAGAACTCGACGCTGCTGCCGATGGCGAAGCAGGAGAGGGTGGCGAAGTCCACCGCGCTCACGGCCTGGCCGGTCTCGTCCACCGCCAACTCGGCCACCATGGCGACCTCCTCCCGGGTGGGGTCTCGCGCGAGCAGGCGACGATACAGCGTCCGGATCGCCTCCTGGGCGGCCGAATCGCTCGGCTCGGGGGCGGCGCCGCCCAGGTCGAGCCTCCCGAACACCACTGCCCTGCCGCGGGGGGCCTCGCGGTCGAGCGACGCACGGCGACCGCACGCGCTGAGCAGCACGCGATCGATCACCGCCGGTGTGGTGGCGAGCGGCTCGGCGCTAGACTCGAGGATGCCCCTGGCGAACGGGTCGTGCCCGCCGAGCGGCGCGAGGTGCACCTGGTCGATACAGCGAGCCCTCCCGAGCTCGTTGCACAGCTCGTCCTCGCCGAGCTCCAGCGCCCGAGCCAGATCCGCTTGCAAGGCGGCATGGCGCTTCCACTGGACGTCCGCCTTGGTGGACACGCGGTAGTCTCCTTCCACGGCGGCGGGCAGGGTCTCATCCGCGGCAGGCCCCTCGCCTGCCACCGTCACGCGATCAGCGTCCTTGCAGCCGCTCCCCGTCAGCGCCAGCCCGACCCAGGCGAGCAAGACGAGGAGCCCGCCGCGCGCTCGCGGGAGGCGCGCCGCCGCGCCGCGCAGCGGGCCTGCCTCGAAGCCGAAGGCGCTCATGGCACCCCGAAGGCCCGGGTGTCGACCAACCGGTGTATCAGCCGCCACGCCGAATACCCGTCCTCCGGCAGCGATTGCCAAATCTGCACGAATTCCTCCCGTTCTTCTTCGCGCGGCCCCCGCCCGAGGGCGTGCTCGAAGAACATCTGGGCCATGTTGCGCTTGAACTCGTCCGACTCGGCCGCAACCCGGGCGAACTCCACCAGATCGGACACCGGCGTGCCGAACAGCCAAGCCTGCTGCGCGCCGTCGGACCAGCCGGGCAGATAGCGCTGCGGGCGCGTCGGGTCGTAGACGCCGAAGCCCCCCGAATAGCCATCGTCGATGCCCTGGTACTTGGCAAACGCATAGGCGAGCGGGTCGAGCGTCGAGTGGCACTGGGCGCAGACCTCGCCATCGACGCCCTTCTGATCGATGTCCGCCGGCTCCCCCGCCACCGGCCGAATGCCATCGCTGCGGGCGATGTCCGCACCCAGATACGACCGATACGCCTGAGCCGCCGTCGTGCGCGGCAAACCGCTGAACATCGTGTTGATGGTCAAGAACCACTGCGTGGTCAGCATGCCCGCCCGGCGCTCGGGCAAAAGTGGCTGCCCCCCCGCGAGCGCACCCTCGTCGGCCCGGGGGATCACCCCCTCGACGCGCACCAGCTCGCCCGAGGCAGCCTGCGCGATGTGGTAGTCAGCCGTGAGCAGCTCCCGCATGTCGCGATCACCGGTGAGCAGGTAGCTCCAAAGCCGGTAGTCGTAGTGGTAATCCCCGATCACCAAGCGCTGATCTCCGATAAACACTTCGGTATCGGCACCGATGGCGAATACGGGGCGGATCCGCTTGTCTGCCAACCGGGCGAGCGCCGCGTCGCGAAAGTAATCGCTGGCGAGGCAGGCGCTGACGGCCTCGTGCAGCAGGCGCCGAGCGGCCGCGTCGGAATCGGTTGCCTCTTGCACCGCCTCGGAAACCGCCGCCAGCTCCTCGTAGCTCGGCGAGCGGCCACAATACGTGATGCTGGCGCGCCGCAGCGCGAACCGAAAATCGTACTCGCCCACCTCGAAGCCGGGATTCGGCGGCCCCAGGGGGGCAGACGGCGGCTCGGGGCGGCTGCGGGCGTCTCCCGGCGCCGTGCCCGCCAGGATCTCGGCCTCGTTGCTCTCGCCATCCCCGTCGGAATCCTCCAGGGCTACGCTCTCTAGCGCGGCGAGCAACGCGACCTCGAAGCTGCGCTCCCGATCGAGTTGCTCGATCAGCTGCAGCCCGTAGGCGTTCCACGCCGGGGGCGCCGTCGATTCGTGGCACTGGGCGCAGTTGACGATGCCGCCCAGACACTCCGGGACCTCCCCGTAGACCTGGCAAAACACCACGGGCGCAGTGGGCCGAGCTTCACTGCTCGAGACCCAACCAACCGCCAGCAGAGCCCCCGCCACCGCCACACGCCGCAACGCCACACGCCGCAACGCCACACGCCGCGACCCAGTGCGCCGCAAGACTGCGCCGAGCCACCTCCGAAGCCCCCGCTCGGCTTTCGACCACCGCCTCGCCGGGCTGCGGATATTCTCGCTCGGATTCGCCACGCGCCACTCCACGGCTCGATCGTTGCCCGACACCAACTGGCCGGCTCGAATGATGATGGGCCCGCACGTCTCGACGTGCCCGCCGCACGCCAGCGATCCTGGCGGCGGGCTCAATAGTGAAGCCCGGCCGGGGCGAAGGCAAGGGGGGGGCTCGGAAAGATTCGCTCGGGCGGCGGGCGCAGCCTTCCGTCGCCCGCGCAGCCTTCGTGCCCGCGCAGCCTCCCGACGCCCGCGGCCTTCACCGACTGCGTTTCGCCGCCCCGTGCAACGCACGACGAGCCGCAGAATGTCGTCGAGCCAGCGAGGACCGAGCCGCGCGCGCAGGCTTCGGCGACGAAAGGGGCCGCCGGACGGCGCAGCGGAGGTTTGCGCCGCCGCCGCAGTGACTACGCCACCGCCGTGGCATGAACGGCCAACCGCGGCGCGGTGAGGTTTGCGCCCCCGCCGTGGCCTCACTCGGTCGAGCCCGGCCGCCTGCACTTCACTCCCCTTCGTAGCAGGCCGGCTCTCGGGAGCACTCTCCGTCGATACAGGACCCGCTGAAACATTCTTCGTCGGTCGAGCACGCCTGCCCGAGCAGCGCCCTGTTCTCGCACGTCCCCGAAATACAGCCAGCGACGCCCGCGCATGCCGAGTCGAAGCTCGCCGGACAATCCTCTCCGACGTTGCGACGCGGCTCGCACGTACCGACTTCCCCGAACGCCGAACTGCTACAGAACAGACCCACGGCACAGTCGCCCACAAACGCTTCGCATGCTTCTCCCGCCCCGCGACCCACCGCGCAGCGCCCGGATTCTTCGTCGCAGCGCAGACCGGTATCGCACTGACCGGTGACGCACGGCTTCCCTTCCGGCTTGCCCAGAACATCGCGGAACGGCAAACACGTGTTGGTGCCTCCCGGCACCGCATCGCACAGAAGCCCCGGGCCGCAGACGGACTCGGCGCCCTCGCAGGCCTCGCCCTGCTCGAGCCACGGCACGCAAACGTCCTCCCTCGTGCACTCCATGCCTCGCTGACAGCTGCCGGTTTCGCACCTCTCCCCCTCTCCTCGCCGCCCAGCGCAAACCCCAGGGCAGGAACTGCTGCGATCACAGTAGAGGTCGGCAGTGCACTCTTCGTCGACCGAACAGCCCTCTCCCGCATGGCGCGACCCTGGAAAAGCGTCGACGCACGGGTCGAGTACCGTCTCCGACTCGTCCCACCCGCAGGTCCGTTCGGCGACGGCCTCCAAGCAAGCATCGGCCCGAGCCTGCACGAAGCCTATGGCCGGAAGCCCCAAAGGGAGGGTGGTAGCCAGCAGGTCCCCGTAGTAAGTCCGACACTGGCTGGCGTCGCCGAAAATCTGCTGGTTCGGAAAGCAGCGCTGAATCCGGGTGCACGCAGCCTCCGCAAGTTGCTTCGTGAACGCCACCTTGCTCGACTCGAGCGCGGCGACTTCCTGGGAAGACTCGGACCCACTGGAACACCCCCAAAATAGCACGAGCAGCCCGCCCAATACGGCGCCCACACCACCAACGGGACCGCCCCCCCTTTGCGCGGCGGTCGTGACCCGGATCCTCGAAGATCGGCCCCCCGACGCGCCCGTGAGACGGGCGATTGATCGGCGACTGGTCGCGGTCTGCCCGAGGCGCCTCGCCGCTTGGCTGACGCGCTTCTGGGCGCTGGGATGGGATTTTCGACTGATTCGGGTCATCGAAGGGCGGCATAGTTTCGAAACACCCGGCGTCGAGACATTCTGTAAGCCCACGTCAATGTGGCTGACGGAAAGCGACAACCACCCATGGATCAAGTCGACCAGCACGAGCCGCCATCGACCGCTTGTATCATGAAGTTGATACAAGCGACGCAGACCGTGCCCGCGAGGCCGCCCCGTTGCCCGCGCGGCGTCGTCGCGGAAGCCGGTGTTCCCGGCTAGCAAGCATCCGTCCGCACGGCGTGGGAGGTGGTTCACGCCAGGAACGCTGCGCCCAACCGCCTCGGCCCGCCGCCCCCGGACCGCTCTGAGACTCCTGCTCGCCCACGAAGACTGCGCGGCCTGAAAGCGCTCGTGGGGGCGCTTTGAGGGGACCGGGGCGGCGGCAACCGGGCAACCTGGAAGCCATGCGGGAGGGGCTCGATCGGCTGCTCGCGCAGGGCAACGAGCCCGGGATGTTCGATGGCAAGCTCGCCGGGGATCCCTGCGGAGGCGAACGAGGCCTTCGCTCGCCCCGCCCCCTGAACCTGCGCCCCGGGCGTTGCCCGCGCGCCTCGGCGCCGCACGTCGAGCGCGGCGAGTGGCGACGGTCGATTCACGGCCAGTTCTTCGTCTGCGTGTCCGTCCACGGGCTGCTGCAGAGCACGCAGTCGTCCCCGTAGAAGAATTCGCGAGCGCCCTCGTCTCCGTACACCCACATTCGCAACCATGCGATGGTCGGCGCCCGCTCATCGCCGGCGTCCCCGAGGGGCTGAAGGTGGCCGGCTCCGGTCAGCGACGTGTAGAACGTGGGAACCGTCGAGCGGTTGAAGGTGGGATCGACGAAGCGTTCGGCGGAAACGAAGTCGTCCTGCGTGCCGGTGAACAGCAGGAGCGGGCCACGGAGCGCCGCGGAGTTGCCGGTCAGGCCGTGGAAGGAAACCGTGGTGACGACGTTGGGGTGGCTGCCCGCATCCACGGCGGCCCCACCGCCCAGCGAGTACCCGATGGAAACGGCTCGCTGCGGGTCCAGCGTGCCCTGCAGCTCCCCGGGGCTCGCGTTTTGCGAGAGCAGCCAATCGAGACCTTCGGTCATGTTTCGCGCCGTGACCGTGGTGCTGTTGCTCGCGATCACGACGAAGCCGTGCGACGCGATCGTGCTCAGAAGCGCAGTGTACTGCGAAGGCCGCGTGGTGATGCCGTTGCCCCAGGTGGCCGGTGGGTGCAGGAAGCCATTTTCGCCGAGCGCCTCCGGTCGAAACATCGTGAACTGGCCGCCGGGGCCCGTGCTCTCGACCGTGCGCGTTTCGAACGGCCCCCGCGCACCGTAGTCGGACACCGGCGGCAGCGCCTGCCCCGGCTCCTCCGGGGCGGGGCCGAGCTGGTCCGACTCCGCGGGCTCGGTCGGCAGCTGGGCCTCACCGCCAGCCTGGCCGTCGTCGAGCGGTGGCGTGCTGGGAGGCGCAACGCCCGGGTCGACCAGCTCTCCCGCCGCTGCCTCGGTCGTGGGCATGTCGCCCGGCGCCGACTCCCCCCGCGCGGGCTCCGCCGCCGCGGGGCCCTCTGCGTCGCTCGCCTCGCCGCTCGGCCGCTGCGCCGCGAGGTCCGTGGCAGGGGGAAGGTCGCCCGACCCACACCCGATCCCCAACGCCGAGCTCAACAGGAACGCGGCCGACGCATGCGCGCCGCGCCGAGCCCGCCCGTGCGACCGCCGCGTGGTCGCGCTCCTTGCATCTAGCATGTTCGTCTTCCCTTCACTGACGCAGCCCAGCGACCAACGCTGCGCGTGCTTCGCCAATCCAGCGGGCCCCCGGTGAGGGTCGCCGGGCGCCCACCTCAGCTAGTGCCCCTTTGCGAGCCCCGCGTTGCGGACAAACGCGCCGGCAATGCCCGCAACCGTGCGGGCCGGTCCCGCAAAGCAGCGAGTCACACGGCTCGCCCCGCCGAGCCAGGCCCCGGAACGCCGCTGTCACGGGCAGCGGGCCGGAGCAGCCGTCCCTCGCGGCCGGTCGCCGAGGCAGCCCGTTCGCCCCCCCCTCCGAGGGCCGCGTCCCCGCCGGGCCGCCGACGCCCGCCCCCGAGCAAGCCGGGTCGCGCCGGCGCGGCAGGTCCGACGGCGCGCGAGGTCGCGCCCCGACGCGACGACGCATCGAGCAGCTTCCAACCGCCGGCCGCAGCCCGTGGCTCGCGGCAACCCTTCGGGGTGCCGAAGCTCGTCGACCGCGGCCGACCGGGGGCCGTCGCGCCACAGCCCGCGCCGCTCGCTGCCGGGCCGCCGCCGAGGGCGAGGGGGCCCTTCTCCGCGGCGCCGGCGACCCGCCCGTCACCCGATCGAAACAGCGCCGTCGACCACTCCGAGCCCATCGGTCCGCTCGGAGCGCATTTCTCACCGAAGCGCGGCACTGCCACGCGAAGCCACCACAGGGCAACCGTATCGAAATGGGCGTGACGATTGGTCGCCCGGCACGACGAGCCCACTCCGCCACGGTCATCGCCGCGTGGCGGCTCGGGTGGTCGAACGCCCTACCGTGAGCTAACGTACGCGGATGTCGAACCGCGAGAGGGACGGGGTACCTTCCATCATGGAAACGACGATGCCGTTTCTCTTGGAGTACGTGGTGGCAAACCCCGAGCGGCGTGCGGCGATGAACGAAACGCGTCCGTTTCCGCTCGAGTTCCGTGTCGTCTCGCCGGATCGGGAGGAGCAGCCCGCTCGCAGCGCACCCTTTCCGCTCGAGTTCCGCGTCGTCGCGCCCGAAGGGGACGAGGCGCCCGTGAGCGCGCCGTTCGCGCTGTCGCAGGAGCGGCAGCGCTCGCCGAATCCCGAAGCCGCGGCCCGCTCCGCCGAAGCGCTCACGGGCCCGGTCAGTGTTCCCTTTCCGCTGGATCGCCAGCGTGAAACATCGGCACCGCCCGCGGCACACGGCGCGCCCCCGTGGTCCGTTCGAGCCGCCGCGGCAAGCGTGGCGCGCTCGGCGGCAGGCACGGGGAGCGGCGGTGCACCGGCGCGCGCCCCCTCCATCGAAGGGGCCGCCGCGGGCGGGCCGCCGCGGCCCGCCAAGAAAGCCCCCGAAACGGCGCGCCTCTTTTCGGAAGCCCCGTTTCCCCCCGCTCCGCCGGACGAGCCGCGCTTCGACGCGGCGGCCACGCGGCTCAGCCCGCGCGGCGACACTGCCCCGGGGCCCGGGCCCGTCGAGCCACGCTTCAACGCCGAGCGCTCGCCCGTCCTCACCATGGCCGCTCCCCGGCCGCGCGCCGCCGAGCGCCCGAGCGACAGCGAGCGCGCGGTCGACGACGCGCCCCTCCTCACGCACGCTGCGCCGCGGCCGGACGCAGCGGCCTCGCCCGCCGGCGAGCATCTTCGCACCGCGGGGCCGCACGAACGCAGCACCGTCCAGACCGCTCCCGTCGAGCCCCCTGTGGCGCGGCCGACCCGCGCGCGAGCCCACGGCCCCGCCGCCGAGTACGGCCCCGCCGCCGAGTCGGGCGTCACGCTTCGCGCGCAGCCTTCCGATCGAGCGACCCCGCGGCTCATGTGGCGCGGAGTGGAGGTCTCGCCCGAGCTGCAAGAGTACGCCGCGCGCGTGCAGCGTGGCGAGGCGGTCGGCCCTTACAGGGGGCCGATCCTCAGCGAGCCGAAGGCGCCGCACAGGCCCACCGATCTCGAAGCTTGGCCCGCCATGAGCGAGGCCAAACAGAAGGGCTCCAAGGCCCGAGCCCTCGCGCTGGCGCTCGCGTTCGGTTCCGTGGTGGGAGCCGCGGTGGTGGACGAAGCCACCGTGGTAGACGCCAAGCATACCCTGCTCGACACGGTCCAACGGGTCTTCGTGCCCGCCAAGCGGGCACTCGCCGAAGCGCTCGGCGATCCGCAGCGCGCGCGGGGGGCAGCGGCCAGAGAGGTGGCCAACGCACCCAAGCCGCCTTCGCAGTCATCGCTGCAGGCGCAGACCCCGACGGCGCCCGCCCAGGCGCACTGAGCCGCCCCGCGCGGGGCCGCCGAATGCCGCGCCGCGCCCCCGCGCGCAACCATGGCCTCCGACGGCGGCACGCGCGGCGGTGCGACGCCGGGCAGCGCCCACGCAGAGCCGCCCGATCGGCCGCCGATCGGCTCGCACCCGAAGCACCCGCACGCGCTCGCCCTGCCGGCGCGCCGGCGCCGCGCCGTCCGGCGCCAGTACGGGCTGCGCGCCGCCCTCGGCAATTCCACCGCTCGGCAGCTTGGCCCGCGCCCTGCAATGGGAGCCACAACACACCCGGCGCCACGCCTCCCCCGCGGGGAGGGGCGCTCGCCAACCCCAAGGAGGCCCCTCTCATGACGGACGGATTCAATCGCGTGACCCTCTTCGGAAATCTGGGCAACGAACCCGAGCTTCGCACCACCGCTTCCGGCCTTCAGGTGCTCACGTTTCGCCTGGCAACCAACGAAAGCTACCTGGATCGAGATCGAAACCGGCAAGAGCGAACGGAGTGGCACACGGTCGTGCTCTTCGGCGCCCGCGCCGAGCCCCTGGCGCGCCTGCTCTCGAAAGGCAGTCGTGTCCTGGTCGAAGGTCGCCTGCGCACGACGAGCTACGAGAAGGACGGCACACGGCGCTACAAGACGGAGGTCGTGGCCTCGGATCTCTGCCTCGGCGGCGAGCGCCGTCCAGGCAGTCTCAGGCCGGCCGCTGGGGCGCGCGCCGTGGAAGACAACGTGCCGTTCTGAGCGCGAACCGCTCGCCGCCGCGCCCCGAGCCGCTCGAAAGCTCGCGGCGCGGTCGAGGGGATCGGGGAGCGGCGGCTCACGTGCAGCCAGCCAGCGGCCTTTGCCGTCCGCCGCCGCCGAGTGCGTGTCCGAGGCTCGTCCCCAGTGGGCGGGGTGGTCGCGCGCCAACCCGCAGCGCAACCCGCGAGCGGCACTCGCGCGGGCGGGCGGGCCGCGGGCGGCTCCGGCGCGGCGAGCTCGCGGGCGCTTGCGCGCCCAGCGGCTTGCGCGCCCAGCGGCTTCGTCGACGCGCGGGCCAGGGGCGCGATCCCGATCGGCGCGATCTCGCTGCCGATGCCGTCGATGCCGATCCGGCACCCTGCTGGCGTCGTCTCGGCTGGCCACGACTCGCACCGGGGCGAGGCGCGAAGGAGCGGGCGCGAGGCGGCGGAACTCCGAGGCCTGAGCCCCGGGGCCGCCGCTCGAGCTCCGGCGAGGCTCGCGTTAGGCCAAATTCAGGTACGCGTGCACGTGCGGGGCACCCCGAAAGTGCCACACCACGCCGGGGCCTTGCAACCGCCACAGGTCCCACTGCCCGTCGTCGCCCAGGTCGTCTTCGCGGTAGAAGGTCACCCGCACCGCGGCCGCCGAGCTCGCAGCCCACAGCCGCTGTTCCACCAGACGCGCCAGCCGCGGCTCGAGCAGCTCCGACAGCGACTGCACCCACCTCGTGAGCAGCGGGCGCTGGTCGCTCGACAGAGCAGCCACGGGCAGCCCGGAAAGGCGCTTGCCGGCCGCGCCCAGCTGCACCTCCTCTTCGAAGGGTGCCTCCTCGAGCAGCGCCCGAGAGCGCTGGCCTTCGTCGAGCGCGCCATACAGCGCCGCGGCCCGCACCGTCTGGTAGTGAAACAGCGAGGCGCGGGGCGCTTCCTCCCCGTGGCCGTAGACCCGGCAACCGCCGAGCTCGGAGCCGCGGCGAGCGCTCGCCCGCAGCATCAGGTGCCGCCCCGTGAGCAACCAGTGCGTGTCCCCGCCGCCGCCCGCAGCGCTTTCGAAGAAGGCGATGTGATAGCCGGAAAGCCCCCCGGCATCGCCTTTCATCTGGCGGCGGATGCGCTCCCAGCCGGGCTCGCTGAGCTGCGCGCGCACGAGCCGCTCCACCAGCCCCCGCTGAGCCGGCGAGTAGAAGCGGCTGCCGAGGCGCGGCTCGGTGACGGCGAAATTGGCATCAACCCTCCCGCGGCGCTCGTCGCCGAAGGGAAGCACGAGCTCGCGCCGCTGCTCGGGCGAAAGGGAGTCGCGAAGCGACCGCACCAGCTCGCCCACCGCCGACTCCCCGGGGCCCCCGGCCGCCTCGGCGGCGCCACCGACGCACGCCCCGCCCAGCGCCCCACAGGCCTGCAGGAACCTCCTTCGTCCGCCGAGCATGCCCCATCCTCGCACGAGCGCGAGCCGCCAGCCAACGCCGGGATGCGACGGGCTCAAGCCGGTCGGCGACCGCCACGGCCGCCCGACCCACGTTCGGCCACGGAGGAGAGCGCGCCGACGAGGTCGCCTGGAGCTGCCGGCGACTGCGCTGCCCGGCGAACGAGCGCTCGGCCCCCCCGCGAGGGCGCGCTCACCGGGCTCTCGCCGCCCCGCCGCCGGCGGCGCTGCCCACCATCGGGCGGCGGCGCCCCGCCGGCGAAGAGAATTTCCGTTTCGGAGCGCCGAGCGGGCGACAACGCGGCGGATCGGTCCGAAAACGCCGGCTCCGCCCGCTCGGCGGGCGTTTCCCGCCGCGGGGAGGCCCCCGGCCCGCGCGCTTCGTGCTAGGGGCCCTGTCGTCGGGGCGCCGCCCGCCGCCGAGCCGCGCGCCCGACGCCCGCCGGAGCCCCCGTTGACCCATTCGCGCGCCCCTTCGACAGCCCCCGAACCCAGCGCTCGCCGCGGGCGGTCGCACCCGCCCTCCGCGCGAGGCCGGCGCGCCCCGTTCGCACCGGCCCCGTTCGCCCTCGCCTTGGCGACCTCGCTCGGCTGCCAGGGCGATCTCGACCGGTTCGATACCGGCGAGGAGGGCGCCTACTGCGGCAACATCGTCGACGGGGCGTTCATCCGTCGCGGCTTTCCCCCCGGTGTCGCCATGCGGCTCACGCTCGACATCGAGGCGCTCGAGGTGAGCCCCGGGAGACTCTCCACCGACGATGCGAGCAGCGGCCCCTGCAGCCCAGCCCCCACGTTCGACGCCGCCCCGCTGCGCGTCACCCCCGAGATCTTCGCCGACCCCATCTCCCTGCTCGAGTTCGGCCAGGCGCGCGAGCACAACTTCCTCGCCTGGGTCGACCCCGAGTGCGGGCAGAGCGCGCTGGCCGTCGTCTCGCTGCTTCACGATCGCCGCGTGGAGGTGCGGCTGATGCGCCCCGGCGCCCCGGCGACGAACGGCGAGTTCGGCGTGTTCCTCCTCACCCGCACGGATTGCACCTTCTGATGCTCGCGCTCGGGATCGAATCGTCCTGCGACGAAACGGCCGCGGCTGTCGTCGACGACCAGGGCCGAGTCTACAGCGACGTGGTGCGCAGCCAGATCGAGCTGCACGCCGCGTACGGCGGCGTCGTGCCGGAGCTGGCCTCGCGCAGCCACCTCGAAAGCATCGTGCCCGTATACCGCCAGGCGCTGTCGCAGGCGGGCGTCGAGCTCGAGGACCTCGACGGCGTCGCCGTCACCACCGGGCCCGGCCTGTCGGGGGCCCTGCTCGTCGGCATGCAGATGGCGCAGGGGCTCGCCTGGGCGGCGGGGCTGCCCATCGTCGGCGTCGACCACCTCGTCGGTCACCTGCTGGCGGTGTTCCTCCACGAGCGCGGCGAGCCACCGCCGCCGGTGGCATTTCCGTTTCTCGGTCTGCTCGTTTCCGGCGGGCATACCGCCTTGTACGAGGTGCGCGGCTTCTCGCTCTCGGACATCACCGAGATTGGCGCCACACGGGACGACGCCGCGGGCGAAGCGTTCGACAAGGTGGCCAAGCTCACGGGGCTCGGCTACCCGGGTGGCCCCATCATCGATCGGTTGGCCGCCGAGGGCGACCCGGACGCCATCCCACTCGCCACGCCGATGCGGCGCAAGGATTCGTTCGAGTTCAGCTTCTCGGGCCTGAAGACGGACGTGGCGCGCTGGATCGAGGCGCATGGGGTGCCCGGCGACGACCAGCGCCTGCGCGACCTGTGCGCGGCATTCCAGAAGCGCGTCGTGGAGTCGCTGCTGAGCAAGACCTTCCGCGCCGCCCGAGCCCACGACCTGCGGCGGGTCGTCTTGGTGGGCGGGGTGGCCGCCAATCGCAGCCTTCGCAGCCGGGCGCAAAGCTACGCGCGCAGCGCCGGCATCGAGCTGATGGCCGCGCCGCTGAAGAGCTGCACGGACAACGCGGCGATGATCGCCCACGTCGGCGCCCGTCGCCTCGCACGGGGTCACGACGACAGCGGCCGCCTGGAGATGAGCCCGCGCACCGCCCTGGAGCGCGTGACGCGCAAAGGCCCCGGCCGACGACCGCGCGTCGGGCGACGCTGAGCCGCCCCCACCCGGAAGAATAAGAAAAGGAATAAGAAAGAGAAGGCGAACGCCGACGGGGCTTTCGACGAGGCCCGGCGAGGAGGCGCGGCGCGCGCAGGACAGCATCTGCGGCAGCGCGCCGCCGCGGTGCGGCCCCCCCCGCGCTCCCCCCGCGCCCTCACTGCGAGATGAACACCTCGACGTACTGCTGCTTGAGGCGAACCTTGTACGGCACGATTGCCCGCTGGAAGCGCAGCGTGATGCGCGCGCCCGCCTCGGTCTGCTCGGTCGTCACCTTGGCCACCCGGGGATCGCGTCGGACGATGGATTTTCCGGAGTCCAGCGCCCGGCGACCAGGCACGTCCACCACGAACCCGGTCGGCGTGGCTCGACCCCGCAGCCCATCCGCGGGAGCGTCGAGCCGAATGCGGTGGATGATCGGCAAGCGCAGACGGCCCCGGGAGAACACGGGGGTCAACTTCGGCGCCGGCTTGGATGCCACGGGGGCCCCGGTCGGCAGCTTGACCTGCGAGCCGGCAATGGCGTCCCCCCCGAACGCGGGCACGCTCGCCGAAAAGCCCGGCCGCGGCGCCTCGCGCGCCTCCCCGGCAGGCGGCGTCGCGCCGTGCTGGGCGCTGCCGGCCCCCGGCTCGGCGGCAGGCGACGGATCACGCCCGGAGACGCCTGGCGCCTTGGCCGCCGCCGGCCCCTCCCGCTCGGGCGAGGCGGCCCGCTTCGGAGTCGCGGAGAGCGGCGCCACCCGCTGCCGGGCGGGGGCGCTCAACGCAGGCGCCTTGGAAGCGTATCCGCGCCCGATCCAGACCGCGACGCCCGCCAGCGCGATGGCGGCGATCAGCAACGGAGCCCGCGAGCCTCCCCGGCGAGCCCCTCGCGGCGCCGCGTCGTCGTACCGCGCGCCGGTGACGCGCCGGTTGCCACGCGCGCCCAGGTCGCGCACGGGCGGCGGCCGCCGCGAGGGGGTCAGACCCGGGGCGCCGTGCCGAGGGGGGGCCGGCGCGGTTCGGCGCAGCGGACGCGCCGGTACCTTCGGCCCACGAGCCCGCCCCACCAGCGACGCGACCCGGGACGAGGCGTGGCGAACGCTGGTCGCGCAGCGGCGACCCGCGGCGCGCGCGGCACCCGCTGCGCCGGCCACCAGCTCGGCGACGCGGGCTCCGAGCTCCGAGCCCGCGTCCTCATTTTCTTCTTCGTCGTCGTCTTCGTCCCAGTCTTCGTCTTCGTCGGCAATCCCGCCGAGGCCCAGAGCGCTGGAGGATGCCTCCTCCCCCGGCGTGCCCGAGGATTTCTCGACGACGCTGCCCTCGGTGGCCGGGCGCGATGGACGCCCGTCGGCCGCCTCCGAGCCGGCCGAGCTGTCCGCCGAGGTGAGCCCATCCCCCGGCTGCGACGAGCGCCCCTCCGCCTCGGGGCCTTCGCTCTGGCTCGAAGACGCCTCCGCCTCCCAAGCGGCCGCGGGACGCGGAGAGACGTCCGTCGCCGGTTCCCCACGAGCGGTCGGGCCGTCTGCCGCTCTCCCGCTCGACTCCCCGTCGCCGGACGAAAGCCCGGTGGCTGGCGGCGGCTTCGTGGTGGCGTCGTGCGCCGCGCCCCCCGCCTCGATCACCGAGCGGAAGCTTTGGCGCCCGCGCCGCGGGCCCGGCTCGAGCACGCCGGTCGCCCGCGCCGGGGTCGAGCCGCCGGAGGCGCTCACCTCACCCGGGCCGCCTTCCGCCTCGGGATTCGCATGCGACCCGCGCACCGCGAGGTTCGCGGCCGGTGTGACCGCCCCGGTGGCGCTGGCTCGTGGAGTCACGTCCGCACCGCCGCCCGCAGACGGGGCCCGCGTTGCGCTCCGATCCGCGCCCCCGGCGGCGGACCGCGGCGGGCCGGGCGGATCGGTCGCCCCCGTCTGGCCGAGCGGCGCGCTCGGGCCGAGCGGGGTGGGCGCCGGCTCGCGCGGAGGTGCCGGGCGCAGCGGAAATACGCGGCTGGGCCCCACGCGAGCACGCGGGACGCGTCCGCTCGCGTCGCGCTGGGCGGCGCTCACGCTCGGGGGCGTCTCCGACGCGCCGGGGTCGTCCTCGTCGCCGCCGCCCCACCACGACGCCTCGGCCGCCGTCATCGGCCGAGCGCGCCCTCTGGGGGTCAGCGGACACGACGAGGCAGCCGGGGGGCGAGCCGCCACCGAGGGCGCCGGCGAGGCGGGGCGTGCCGGGGGCCGCAGCCCCGGCAAGGACGAGGGCCGGGGGGCGAAGCCCCACTCGTCGTCGCCGGACGCCCGAGCCGCCGGCGCCTCGGGGGTCGCCGCGGGACCGCGCGGGGGGCGCGACGCGCCGGGTTGATAGTCGACCGAAACCACCAGCTGCGGAATGCGAGATTCCGGATCCACGCTCACTCCCACCTCCCCGATGCGCGCCACCTTGGGGCGCCCATGCGAACAATCTTCGACCCGCACGTGGCGGCCCACCGAAAGAAACTCCAACGCCGATCCGACGACCAGGCGCTCTCCATCGTCACCGCGGACGTCGGCCCGCAGGGGTTGGGGAAGCCCCTCGATGATCAGGCTCACGCGATCGTGGACCGGCGGCGATCGCTCGGTATCGGACGTGTCGTCGTCCGGGGCCGGCGCCGGGCCGGCGCGGCCGAACCCTGCCGCCGCCGCCTCCCCCGCCTCCCCCGGGCGCGGCGGCACCCGGGGCGCCGGCTCGGAGGGGAGCCGCGCGGGCAACCCGCGGCACTGCGACGCAGGCGCCGCGGCCGTCAGCTCCGCCGACAGCCGATCGCGGGCGAAGCGACGCGTGCTGCAGATCTGCTTGAGCGCCCGCACGCCGAGGCTGTCGAGGGCGGTAAAGCGCACCCCGAAGTCCCAACGGCCCTGGCTCTCGGCTCGCCACACCAGCTCCCCCTCCGCCAGCACCTCGCCGGCCGGGTCGTGCAGCCGCAGCAGCAGTGGGCCGTCGATTTCGAGCGGAAAATCGGAACGAAGGTGCATCCCCCGACCGCTCACGTCCACCGACTGCGCTTGAAAAGCGCCCGCTTCGCCGTCGCGCGGGCACACGTCCACCACGCGCCGCACCGCAACTCGGCGCACACCGGGAGCTCGTCGATCTTCGGCCTGTGACATCTGGGAAAGCGGGTGTTCGGGGCGCACGCGGGCAGGCGTCGCCCTCGCTGCGCGCTGCGGGCGATGCACGGGGGGGCTCCGGGCCCCGGTGCGCCTCCTTGGGTAAGAGCAACGCGCCGTAAGGGCCAAGTTTTCCCGAGCCCCCCGGGGGGCGTCGGAAAGTGGACAGCCGCGCCGTCGCGGCCGCACCATGCGCGGTGATGGCGCTGTCCCTCGTGCTCCTCTCCGGCGAAATCGACCCGCCGCCCCGCTTGCCGTGCGACGCCCCGCGCCTCGTCATCGGCCGGGCGCGAAGCTGCGAGGTCCAGCTGCCCGATCCCAGCGTCAGCCGCCGCCACGCGTCGCTGCGGCAGCGGGGCAGCGGCTACGTGTTGATCGACGAGGGCAGCGAGAACGGCACCTACGTGGGCCGCCGGCGGCTCGAAAGCTACGCACCCCACCGGCTCGCGGCGGGCGAGCTGTTTCGCGTCGGCCGGGTCTGGCTGCAGGTGCTCGGCGAGGCCGCCCCCGCCTCGGCGCTGCACGGCCGCGAGCTGGCGCGGGCGCTGGTGCGCCGCGCCGCGACGAAGGCGGGCGAGCCCGCCGAGCTCGTGGTGGCGCAGGTTGCCGAGCCCGAGCCCGAGGGCCTGCCGCTGGCGGAGCCACGCCGCGCGTATCGGGTGGGGAGAGCGGAGGACTGCGACCTCCCGATCGACGACGACGGCGTTGCGGCGCACGCGGTGCAGGTCGAGCGCCGCGGCGACCAGGTCCGCGTGACGGTCATCGAGGACGTCGCGGGCGTGAGCCTGGGCTCGGCAGCGCTCCCCGTGGGGCGGCGCACCTCGTGGCCCGTCGGCACGCCGTTGCACATCGGAGCCTGCTCCCTGCGCTATCGCGATCCCCTGGCGGACTGGCTGCAGGCGATCGAGCGCGGAGCGACCGAGCGGCTGCCCCCCGACGAGCCCGTGGCGTGGCCCGAGGGCTACCAGCCCGAGCCACTCGCGGCCGCGGAGCCCGCGGGGACCGGGCCCGGCGAGCGCAGACCGACCGGTCGCGGTCGGGCCAATGCGCAGGCCGCGCCAGCTCCGCCGCGTCCCGAGCGGCCGCGCCGCCCGTGGGCGAAGAACCCCGGCTCGGAGCGCTGGACTTGGCTCGACAGCCTCGTGCTGTGCTTCGCGCTGGGCGTGCTCGGCGTGAGCTTGTGGGCCATCCGCTGGGTGGTGGACTTCAATCCGGTGTAGACCGAAGGCGTGCCGTCCCTGCCCGACTTCGGCTCGTGCATCGCGATGCAGCGGCTCGCGACCAACCCGGTGAGCGAGCTGTACCTGGCGCGCCAGGAGCCCCTGGGGCGGCCGGTCTGGATCCGCTCGCTGCGCTCCGACGTGCCCGCCACCTCGGCGCTCGCCGATTCGCTGCGTCGAGAAGCGGCCAGCCTATGCCAGGTCGCGCACCCGGCCCTGCCCATCGTGCTCGACCTGGTGGAGCGGCCGCCGCGGTTGTGGGTAGTGCTGGAGGCCATCGAAGGCACGCCGCTGAGCGAAGTGCTTGCGGGCGGCAGATCGCTTTCGCCGCTGGGAGTCGTGGCCGTGGGGCTGCAGCTCGCGGATTGCCTGGCCACCATCCACGATCACGGCTTGATCCACAGCGCGCTGCGCCCGGATTCGGTCTACCTCGGACCGACCGGCGCGGTGCGCATCACGGGCATGCACAACGCCCGGCCGCTTTCGCCGCTCGAGCCGGCCGACGGCGAAGACTCCAGCGCCGGCTTCGAGGCGCCCCGTTACATGAGCCCGGAACAGCTCGCGGGCGAATCCCTCGACGAGCGCACCGATCTGTTCGCGCTCGGGGCCGTGCTCTACGAATGCCTGACCGGCAAGGAGGCCCAGCCCGTCCAGGAGGGGGCGCCGCTGCCCAGCACCCTCGCGCCGAGCCCGCGCAGCCCCGAAGCGCCCGCTCAGCTGGCGCGGCTCGTCGATCGCTGTCTGCGGGAGAGCCCCGGCGAACGGCCCAGCACGGCCCACGAGGTTCTCGGCCTGCTACGGGACATGGCCGGCCCGGCCGTGCGGGCCGATCCGCACGTCGCGGTGGCCTCCGATCTCGAGGAGCTCGGCCTGGCCAGCGAGGAGAACCCGCGCGCGGCGCGGGCGCTGCGCGTCGAAACGGCGCAGCGCGCGCAGGCCCGTGTCGGGCTGCGTCGGTCGATGCTCGCGCTGCTCACCGCCTGCGGGCTCTGGGCCGTCAGCGGGGCGCTGCTCAGCCACTGGCTCGAGGCCGGCGCCCCCGCCGTGACCGAAGCCCGCATGGCCCTCGCCCCGGGCAGCCGGGAGCCGTACGGCGAGCTGTTGGTGGTGGCGGAGCCCTGGGCGCACGTGTTCGTCGACGGCCAGCACCTGGAGACGACCCCGTTCGCGCGCCCGCTGCGGCTTTCGCCCGGGGTGCACCACCTGCGGCTCGAGCACCCGAGCGCCCCGACGCGCCGCCAACGGGTCGAGCTGAAGGCGGGGCAGCGCGAGTTGGTGTCCGTGCAGCTGGCGGTGCGCGGCCCGATCGTCGACGCCGGCATCGTCCCCCGCCCCACGTGGGATGCCGGCGCGCCGTGGGGCGCCCCGCCCGAGCGTCCCAGCCGCTAGCGGCTGGGACGAATCGACGACCGACCGTGCGAGCTTCCCCCGCTGTCCGCTCAGCGGTTCCAGTGAGCGCGCTCATCGCGCTGCTGCCGCGCCAGCCGGCGCTGCTCCTGCACGAACGGCCCGTAGCTGGCGGGAACGCTGGGATCGCGCAGCAGCTCCCGATGCACGTGACCCGCGGCCTCGGCGTCGTCCGTGGCGCGGTGCGCCTGGCCGATTTCGATTCCGAGCCGCTCGCACACCGCCGACAGCGTGTTGCTCTTCTCGCCGGCGTGTACGTGACGCGCCCATACCAGCGGATCCAGCCACTGGACCCCCCGGCGCAGCGCGGGGCACGCCTCGCCGAGCGCGGGCGCGCAGCGCGCGAACTCCGCCGCCAGGAACGCCCGATCGAAATCCGCGTTGTAGGCGAGCGGCACGCCGCGCGACAGGGCCGCCGCCACCTGGGCCGCCAAGGCCTCGAAGGGCGGCTCGTTCTTCACGTCGTCGTCGGAGATGTGATGCACGGCCTGCGCCTCGGCCGGGATCGGACGCCCCGGGTTGACCAGCCACCCGTGGCGCTCCACGCGTCCGCCGACGAACACCACGCAGGCGACTTCCACCACGCGATCCTGCTCCGGGTCGAGGCCGGTGGCCTCCACGTCGATCGAGACGACGGGCAGATCCCCCATGGGCGTTTCGCCCGCATGGCCTTCCACCAGCCCGCGCACCTGACCGCGCAACAGGTGGGCGATGCCGGGGTAGTGCCGGCCCGTGGGGAAACAGCCCCCCGCATCCGCGCTAACTCGCACGGGTCCCCCCCGGCGCGACGAGCGCCGCGCCGCGCCGCCCGCCGTGCGCAGAGCGCGCCGCCAGCGAGCACCGGCCCGCGCGGGCCGCCGAGAGCTCACCGGCTCGGTTTGCCAAAGCCCCCCTCGCCACCACGCGCCTCAATGGGCCGCCGCCGCGGCCGCCTTCCCGCCCGCGGCCGCCTTCCCACCCGCGACCGGTGCCGCCGCCGGGGGCTTGCCCGTCGCCAGCTCGATCTCCAGCCGAATCCACGGCTCCAGGTCCTCGCGCAGATCGAAGTGATCCAGCTCGAAATGGCGCCCGTTGATGTAGATCATCGGCGTGCCGCGCAGCCCGAGCGCATCGGCCTGCTTGCGGTCGGCCGCCACCCGGTCCGCGACGGCTTCGCTCTGCCGATCGACGTCGAACGCCTTCATGTCGAGCGACAGCGAGCGAGCCATCTTGAGCACGTTGGGCTCGTCGAGGCCGTCCTTCTGCCCGGCGAAGAGCAGGTGATGAAGCTCCCAGAACTTCCCCTGCTTGCCGGCGGCGACCGCCGCCCGCGCGGCCCCTTCGGAGTGCTCGTGCGAGCTGAGGGGGTAATTCTTGAACACCATCCGCACCTGCTCGGGGTACTGCTCCGCGACCTTGTCGAGCATCGGCGCGGCGATGCCGCAAAACGGGCACTCGAAGTCCGCCCACTCCACGATCGTCACGCTGGCGCTCGCCGGGCCGCTGACGGGCGACTCACCGACCTCGATCGACTTGACCTGCTCGGGAGCGAAGCGAGCCCGAAACGCCTTCTCCGCCTGGCCCCGCGTGTCGCCTCGGCGAACGCGGCCGACCAGAAACTCCGCGGCGGGCTGGCAGGTATTGCAGGCCCGAGACTCCTGCACGCACTGCGCGATGCTGACGGGCTGGTCCGGGCACGGAGCCAGCAGCTCGCTGACGTACTCCGACCACTGCCGCTGCTCTCGCTCGGTGAGCTGGGAGGTGTCCACGCCGGGCAGCTCGACCACCGCCTGGGGCTCTTTGACGGGCGGCGGCTCCTTGGTGATCGTCGAGTCCGCCGGGGATCGACAGGCCACCAGACCAACCCATAGGCCCACCCAGGGTGCTGCCACCGCGGCCACGCGCCGAGCGATTGCGCTCCGCACCTTCGACCGCTGCTCCGTCGCTCGCTTCCTCTTCATGTGCAAGTCCTGAATGTTCTGGGAAAACGTGCCGCCCGGGCCGCGGGCGGCCCGCCTCGAGCCTCCGACCGCAGCTCGCCGCCCGAGCTCGCCGGCCCGACCCCCGCAAACGACGCGGCCGCGAGCCGCGCCTCGCGAGGAGGCCGCTGGGAGCGGTTGGTTGCCACACTATTCGCCATTGGATTCGTCGCGGTCGGCACGCCGCCCCGGGGAGCCCCCGGCTCGCCGCCGAGCCAGCCGGGCCCGGTGCCGAAAGAGGGCCGCCCAACCGAGCCGGGGCGCCGCGGCGACCTTATCGCGGCCGAGAGACTAGTCCACGCCGAGAGCGCAGAAAAAGCACATTCTCGCCGGCCAGCGGGGTCGGGGGGCAACGCGGGCCGCGGCCGCCCAGCGCGGGCTTTTTCGACTTGCCGGGCTGGCTGCGGTACACCGTCGGGTCGAATGGCGTCCGACGAAATGCAGCACTCCTCCGGCGCCGGGGGGCCGTGGCGCGGCGCAGCCGCCGCCGAAGGGCTCGACGAGCCCGGCGAGCCGCTGCCCGGCGCCACCCAGGGCGCCCGGCGCAGTGAGCTCGCGCCTCGCGTCCGCCACGTGATGGCCATCGCCGGCAGCCGCGGAGGGGTGGGCTGTAGCCTGCTCTCCGTCAATTTCGCGGTGTATCTCGCCCAGCTCGGGCGCAAGGTCGCGCTGGTCGACGCCAACCCGGCCGGCGCCTTCCTGCACGCCCTGCTGGGTGTGGCCGGCGGCCGGGTGCTCCAGCCGGTCGAGGATGAGGACAAGCTCTCCCCCATCGGAACCCAGGTGCCCGGGCTGCTGCTCGAGCCGCAGCGCTACCTGGTCGGCTTCACCCACCCGGCGCGTCCGGGGCGCAAGCCGCGCTGGGCGCGCGAGCTGCGCAAGCTCGACGTGGACTACGTGGTCGTCGACCTAGGGGCGGGCACCGCCACCTCGACGCTGGATCTCTTCCTGCAGGCGGACTCGGGCGTGGTCGTCGCCGCCCCCGACCCGCCCAGCGTGGAGGGCGCGTACCGCCTTCTCAGAGCGCTCTTTCACCGGCGGCTGCGCCGCGCGCTGGTGCGCGATCGCCACAACCTCCGAGTCGTGCAGCGCGTGGCCGCGGGCCTGCCCGCCCTGCCTTCGCCGCTCTCCGTCATCCAGGGATTGGCCAGCTACGAAACCCGCCTCGGCGAGCTCGCCACGCGGGAGCTCGGCGGGCTGCGAGCCCGGCTGGTCATCAACGGCGCGCGCCTGCGCGCCCACGGGGATCTCGGCCCCGCCATGGCCGACCTGGCGCGTCGCTACCTGGGGGTCACCACGGAATACGTCGGCTCCGTCGAGCAAGATGACGCCGTCTGGCTGAGCGTCTCCCGGCAGCGACCCTTGCTCATCGATAGCCCCACCACCAAGGCGGCCCGCAACCTGGAACGAATCGCGCGCCGCCTGCTCGCCCTGACCGGAGCCCGCGAGGCGGAGGCTTCCGCCACGCCGGCGCCACCCGCCACCATCGAGCCCACGCTCTACGACATTCTGACCACCCACCCCGCGGCGGGCGACGACGAGCTGCGCAAGGCCTCCCGCCGCCAGCGGGAAATCTTTCACCCCGACAGCCTGCCCCTGAGCTCCCTGCTCACCGACGACCAGCTCGCCACGGAGCGAGCGCGCATCGAAGAAGCGCACGACACCCTGCTCGACCCGGTCAAGCGGCGCGCCTACGACCTCTCGACGTTTCCCGACCGACGCGAAAAGAGCAAAGCGCCGAGCCCGGACGAGGATCCCGCCGTCCGGGCCGAGCGCGAGCTGCTGCGCGAGCAGCTCGCCGACGAGCTGACGGCCGAAACCCGCTTCACCGGCGCGCTCTTGCGCAAAGTCCGCGAAGCGCGCGGCATCCCGCTCGACGAGATCGCCCGCCGCACCAAGATCAGCTTCGGCCAGCTCGAGGCGATCGAGCAGGAGCAATACCAGAGCCTGCCTCCATTCGTGTACCTGCGCGGCTTCGTGCAGGAGGTCGCCAAGGTGCTGGAGCTCGATCCCACCCAGGTCTCCCGCACCTACCTGCGCCGCTACGCGGAGTGGCGAGCCGAGCGCCCGCAGGAAAGCCGCTGATCGCGCCACTCACCAGCCAGCGCCGGGCCACGCCAGCGGCACCCCTTCTCCGCGCGCGGTCGGCGCGCCTGGCGACCGCCCTGTGGAGCGAGCCGAACGACGCGGGCCGGGGCGCGAGGAGCGTCGCGTGAGGTGGGCAGCCGCAAGCCCGGGTCCCCGACGGCCGGCGCGGCCACTGCCGCAAAAGGCCTGCCGCGACGGCGGGAAGCCAGCGGCACGAGCGACCGCAGGGCGAGCTCCCTCGCCCGCGCCCGGCGCCCCCGCGGCACGATCCCCACGGGCCGAGCCCGCCCCGACGGGCCAGCGCGGCGCCCTGTGGTTTCCCGCCACGCTGTTCGCTCTGGCCCTCGCGGTGCGAGTCGCTGCCGTGCTCGTTCTGGCGGCGCCGCCCACCTGGGACGGCAACTTCTACCACCGCGGCGCGCTGAGCCTCGCCCAGGGCTTCGGCTACGCCGAACGAGCCGGCACCATCGCCTGGTCGCACTACCCCGTCGGCTACAGCGCCCTGCTCGCCCCCTTTTACTGGCTCTTCGGCTCCGGACCGCTCGTCGCGCCCTTGGTCAACAGCGGGGTGGGGGCGGCCACGGCGGTGCTCGCCTGGGCGCTCGCGAGGCGGGCCTACGGCCCGCGGCGCGCGGGCCTGGCGGGGCTGCTCGTCGCCCTCCACCCCGGCCTGATCCTGTACTGCGCCCTGCTCATGACGGAAGCCCTGGCGGGCTTTCTCCTGCTGCTGCTCGGCTGGGTCACGCTGCGGAGCGGCGCGCGCGGCTGGGGCCTGGTCGCCGCCGGAGCCACCTTGGCAGCGGCAGCGTACGTCCGCCCGCAATCACTGCTCGCCGCGCCCTTGCTGCTGCTCCTGATCCCCGGCCGGCTCAGCGTGCGCGTGCTGCGCGCCGGCGCCGCCTCGGCCATCGCCGCGCTGTTGATTGCCCCCTGGACCTTACGCAACTGCCTGCGCCTGGACGACTGTGCTCTCATCTCCACCAACGGAGGCTGGAACCTGGCCATCAGCGCCAAAACGGAAGACGGCGGCTACGTCCCCCTAGATGGCGAGAGCGAATGCGCGAGCGCTCCCGGCCCGGTCGCGCAAGACCGCTGTTGGGCCCAGGCCGGCCTCGAAACGATCGCCGAAGATCCAGCCCGCTGGCTCGCCAAGATCCCCGGCAAGCTCGCCCACACGTACAACTACGAGTCCTTTGCCGTCGGCTATCTCACCCACGCTCGGCCTGACCAGTGGCCGGAGCAGCGCACGTGGGCTTGGATGACTCGCCTCGGCGCCATGCATCACCTGCTCATGCTGGCGGCTCTCCTGCTACTAGTGGCCCGACCGACTCGGAACCGCCTTCGGGAATCGTGGCCGCTGCTCGCGCTGCTCGGGGCGATCGTCGCGTTCTACGCCATCGCAACCCGACTGCCAGGCAAGCCCGTCTTCTGGCTGGCAGTCCTGCTGCCGGGCCTCGCCCTCGTGCCCCTCCCCGACCGCCCCCGCCTTCCGAGCCCGCTGCCGTATCTGCTCGGGCTGCTCGCCGCCACTTCGATCATCCACGCGCTCTTCTTCGGCGCGGACCGCTACCACGTCGCCGTCGCGCCGGCTTTTTGCATTCTCGCCGCGGGTGCCCTGCGCCGCCCCCCGGCCGCCGCAGACTGAAAGCCGGCGAGCCGCGGCTCGACCCCCTCTCAGCCTCCCGGGCCCCCGGAGCCGGGGATCACCTCCCGAGAGCACGACGGCCCTGCGTCGGCCTCCTGGCGCTCCCCTCGGCTCGTGCCGTGGCCCCGCGCCGTCCTACCTGCCCCCGGCACGGCTCCTGGAGCCAAGGCCAGCCTCGCCCAGGCCCACCCCCAGCGAGCCCCTCGGCACGCGGCCGCACCCGCCCCACACTTCCCGGGCTCCCCCAAAAAGTCGCCCCGCGCGGAGACGACCGCGAGGGCACACCCCTCGCGTGCGCCCGTCTCCTGAGCCACAAAAGCAGAACCGGCAGGTGCCGAAGGCACTGCCGGTTTAGAACTCCCCGGCGGTGCCAGAGGCACCGCCGGGTCGTATTGCTTCAGAGCCGCAACGCTCTAACGATTCTTACTGCGTAATCAGTTGCAGTTGGCCGGACGGTTCTGCGACGAGCTCTGCATGATGCAGAGAGAGTCGAAGTACACGTTCGTGAAGAAGTTACGATCCACACCGCCACCGTTCTGCAACGGAGACAGAACCGGGTCGAGCCTCTCGATGTTCTCCTGGAAGATATCCAGCGGAACGTTCAGCTCCCCCGCGGCCTTGACCGCGTCGACCGAACCGAGCTGGAAATCCAGGAAGATGCGGGACACGGGGTCCGCAGTACCGCGGGGAACACCTGCGCGCTCCACGGCGGCCACGTGCCTCTCGCTGTCTTCCTCGACGATGCGGTTGAACTCGTCGACCGGCAGGTACTCTTCCTGCACCTCTTCGAAGGTCACCGCGTCGAAGTTGAGCGGGTTCGCCTCGACGTACTTTCGAACCGTGTCCTCGAACGGGATCATGCCGCCGTTGTGACAGCTGTGGCACGAGGCCGCGTTCGTCACGACGCCGTTGTTCTGCGCCGGGTCGATCACGATGTTGACCGGCACCTCGCTCACGCGGTCGCCTTCGTCGTTCGTGGCGTAGTAGGCCTGCAGACCGTTGGGCAGGCTGTAGATCGCCTCGCCGCCGTTGAACTCGAAGTCCAGCGGATCGGCGTACAGGCTGTCCTGGCCCACGAGGTCGGCGAAGTCCTGGCTGAGCCAGTAGTTGCCCTGGTAGGTGCCGATCTCCTGGCGGGTCACGGCACGCTCCTGCTTGGAAACGCCCGAAGTGCTGAAGCCAGCACGCCAGAAGGTCCGGTCCTCCCGCTGCTCGTCCTCGTCGATACCGAGATCGACCTCAGTGTCGTTGATGTTCTGACGACCGTCGATCAGCGCGTAGTACAGATCGTTGGTGGTGACTTCCTGGAGCCAGGCGTTGATCGGGATGTTCGGAATCGCGACGCCCGTCTGAGCCTTGAGCTCCTCCGCCTCGTCACCCTCGAACTCGACCGCGTACGGAGCCGCGATGTCGATCATGGCGAGCCATGCGTCGTCGAAGTCGACGATGCCGTCGTCCTCGAGGTCGATCTCGCGATCCCAATCGTAGTCGCGAATGTCGATGCGGTAGATGAGCTCGTCCGCGTCGACCGCCACCGGCTGGGTGATCCTAGTATTCAACGAGACGCTGTTGATCATCTTGAACAGGCCGTAGCGCTGACGCTGCAGGTCGCGACCGCAATCGCCGGCGTTGCTGGAGTATGAAGCCGTCAGGTAACGGGTGAAGGGGCGATCCTCCGCGTCCTGCCGCAGAACGTCCTGCAGCATGATGTCGAACATCTCGTCGTACGTCATGAAGTCGAGCGGCTCGCACTCGTCCCCACCGGGGGCCTGCAGGTCGTCGATGAACTGACCGACGAGATCGATGTCCCCCGCGCCGGGACGCTGGGTGCTGGAAGCTGGCGGCATCGTGCCGGCCTTCATGCGGGTGTACAGCGAAGAGTTCTCCCGCTCACCCATGACCAGCTTGCCGCTGTCCACCAGGGACTGGAAGTCGAGAATGGCGCCAACGCCACCGAGCTCGACGCCGTTGGAGTGGCAACCGCCACAGTTCAGCTCGAGAACGCCGAGCACCTGCTGCGCGATCTCCGTCTGGAACTGCTCCCCATCGGCGCCCATGCCGGCGAAATCGTCCATCGCCGCATCGACCGGGGTCTGCGGCTGGTTGGCAACGGGATCGGCGGAGCCACCCGTGCCGGGATCCTGGCTGTTGTCCACGATATCGGGAGTGGCCTGGTCCCCCATCTCCTCGTCGCCCATCTCCTGATCGCCCATGGAGCCGAGATCCGTGGGGCCTTGGCCCACGGCGTCGGTGTCGTCCACGGTGCCAAAGGAACAGGCCAGGGCGAAAGAAGAGGCGCCGACCGAAAGGGCCAATGCTCTAAATCTTGCCGGCTTCAGAACTCTAGTCATTGTTGATTCCTCACTCATTGCGGCTGTTGTTCGAATGGCACGCGGGAAGCATCCACATGCCAGTCCCTTAGTATTCGGGCAGGTCCTAACATAGTCACGGAAAATCACCTCATTCTCGGGCATTTGCGCCTCACGAAAATATTTTCGTCAGCGCCGAACGGGTCACAGCAACTTGGTGCAACCGTTTTGTTCACTGCCCACTGTTCACTGCCCACTGCCCACTGCCCACGTGCTGCCCAGGTACTTACGACCAACTAGTCTTTCGATTAGTGGCCAACGTACGGCTCATGGGTGAACCAGCTGCGAGCCGCTGCCCGGAGCACCCGAGCACCCTGGACCATCGGCCACGCTCGGAGCGACGTTTGTTTCGCGCCGAGCGTGCTTTCTTTCCGCAACAACCGGGGTGACGAACCACCCGCGTATGCTGCAGAGGTGAGCTGTATCCGAAAAACTCGTAGCCTCGAGCCCGCGCCCGGCGACTACATCCTTTGTCGACCTCTCGAACGAGGTCTCCATCGATTCCGTGACTCTGCCCTGGGACCCACCCAAGGAACGATGGAGGTATTCCATGGAAGGTCGGACTTCACAAGCACCCCTGTCATGGAAACGCTCGATACCGTTGCCGTTTGATGGATTTCCTGTGGATGGAACCGATGCCGCGACGCGCGCGCACCGATCGGCAATCATACGCTATGGATTTCGTCAATCGCGCCACTTCAGGGCACCGCGAACGGACTGGATTTCGAGGATATGAAAATAGAATTAGAGCGGAATTCAGTCAGGGCGCTCGCGGCGTGCCTGCTTGCGCTGTCCATGGGTCTCAGCGCGCGGGCGGAGGCGTTCCCGTGGATCGTGCGCGAAGGCGAGACCCTCGCGGGCATCGCCCGGGGGATGTACGGCCGCGTGGAGAACGAAAAGCTCCTGGTGAGCGCCAACGGGCTCGACGAGCACGGCGGGGTGGCGATTGCGGCCGGCATGCGGCTCGAGATCCCCGCGGTCACGCACCGGCGGGTCGAACGCGGCGACACCTGGCCGGAGCTCGCGGCGGCGCTGCTCGGAGACCGCCGGCGAGCGGCGGTGCTCGCCTTCGCCAATGGCAGCAAGCCGTGGCTGCTGCCGACCGAGAAGGCAGAAGTGCGGGTCCCCTACAACCTGCGCTACGTGGCCGCCGGAGGGGAGACCCTGCCCGGCGTGGCGAGCCGCTTCTACGGCAGCCAAAAGCGAGCCATGATGCTCCAGCACTACAACGCGATCGACCACGCCACGCTGGAGCGCGGCGAGCTGTTGCTCTTGCCGCTCACGGACCTGGCCCTCACCGACGCCGGTCGCGCGGCGGCGGCGGCGGCGCAGGACTCGCTCCGGGGCGAAGCCGGCGGCGCGGCGCGGGCCGTGCAAGCTCGAGTCGACGAGCGTCTCCCCCGGCTGCTCTCGCACATCCGCGCAGGCCGATACGTCGAGGCCGTGGCGCTGGGAATCGAGCTCGAGCGCCCCAGCGCGCTCACCGCGCCGCAGCAAGCCGTGCTGCAGCGCCAGCTCGTCGAGGCCTACGTGGCCCTGGATGCCCCGGCCCGGGCGTCGCGCGCCTGCCGCGCCTGGCTGCGCAGCGACCCGCACGCGCAGCTCGACCCCACCTGGGTGAGCCCCAAGGTGCTGGCGGCCTGCCGCGCCGCCGAATGAAAGCGCGGCGCCTCGCCGGCAGGTAGCGGCCCAATCGCGACCGACCCCCCACAACCTTTGAACTGCGCGCGCCGCTTCAGGCATGCTCGCCCCATGCGAGAGCGGGTCCTGCGCGAACTCAACGCGCCCGGCGTCGGGCAGCTGCGGCTGCGCGCACGGGTACTGGCCGGCGGCATGCGCATCGGCTCGCACCGCAGCGCCCGCCGAGGTGCGGGCCTGGAGTTCGCCGGGCACCGCGCGTACGTGCCGGGGGACGACCTGCGCTGGCTCGACCACCGCGCCGTGCTGCGTCAGGATCGCTTGCTCGTCAAGCAGTTCGACACGGAAACGGATCGAGCCCTGCGGCTCGCCATCGACGCCAGCGCATCGATGAGCTTTCGAGGCCCTCAGAGCAGCACCACCAAGTTCGAGTACTCGGCCCTGCTCTGCGCGGCGCTGGCAGCCATCGCCACGCGTTCCGGGGATCGGGTGGGGCTGGACATCATCGGCGGGACTCGCCACGTCACGCTGAAAGCGGCAGCCGGCAACCCGGCCTTCGAGCGGATCGTGGCGGCGCTGGAGGCGGCCGAGCCCGAGGGGCAGTTCGCAGATTCGGAGGAGCACCTCGAGAGCTTGTTGGCCCGCACGGCCCACCGCACCGCGCCCGGCAGCCTGCTGGTTCTCGTGGCGGACCTGCTCGATCTCTCTGAGCGAGCGCCGGAAATTCTGGCCACGGCCGTGCCGGGGGACCGCCAGCTGATCGTGGTGCAAGTCCTCGACCCGCTCGAGCGGACCTTTTCCTTTCAGGGTCCCATCCGCCTGCGGTCGAGCGAAGGCGATCAAGAGGTGGAAACGAACGCCGGCATGGTTCGGGCCGAATACCTCGAGCGGCTCGAGACGCTTCAGGCCAGCTTTCGGCGGGCCCTGGTACACGCGGGCAGCGGCCTGGTGCTCGCCTCCACCGCCGACGAGCCCGCCGACGTGCTGCGAGCCATTCTGCGAACGGCGGAGCGAACCCCAATCGACTAGTCTGGTTTCCCGTCCACGAAAAGCGGATGCCAGCGAATGGAGAGGCCGTGAGCGAACGGAAATGTCACGAGAGACGCGCGTCGTCGGGTCTCCCCGCGGTGGCCCACGGCCGCCGGGCGCTTCGTTTCGCCACGAACCCATTCACGGGAGCGGATGAGAGCCAACCGAGCTAGAGAAAGGCCGCGAGCGAAGGACGCCGAACGACGGCCGAGAGCCCGCCGAGAGAGCCCCCCCGCCAGCGCCCCCATGTACGCCTTGCAAGCCGCCGCGACCCGAACGAGCCCCCCCCCAGCCCTCGCCGCCGGCCTCGGGCCTCCCCGGCCTCGCCCGCAGCGCGCGCCGAGAGCCCGACTCGGCTTCCGGAGCCAGCCGTGAGCTTCGTGACGGCCTCCGCGCTGGCCATCGCGCTGCTGATCGCGGCGCCAATCGCCGCCCATCTACTGCGCCGCGGCAGGACTCCCGAGCAGGTGTTCCCACCGGTCGCGCTCGTGCGGGGCGTGCAAGCTCACTCACACCAGCGGGCGCGCCTGCGCGACCCGGTGCTGCTCACGCTGCGCGCCGCGGCCGTGTTGCTGCTCGCCGTGCTGGGCGCCACCCCCCTCGTGCAATGCTCGCGCCTCAACGTCCAGCGACCGGGCGGCGCTTCGGTGGCCCTGGCCCTGGTGCTCGACGACTCGCACAGCATGCGCGCCAGGACCCGGGACGGTCGCTCGCGTTGGCGGGTGGCGCTCTCGGGCGCCCGCGAGCTGGTCGACTCCCTGCGGGATGGAGACGCCGTGGCGATCGTGCTCGCAGGGCACCCGGCCCGGCTCAGCCTGGCCGCCACGACGGATCGCGATACGGCGCGCGCCGCGCTGGAGCTGCTCGAGGTCAGCGATCGTCCCTCGGACACCCGCAGCGCCGTTCGCCTGGCCCGCTCCACGCTCGAGAGCCTGCAGCAGCCGACTCATCAGCTCGTGGTGCTCAGTGACCTGGCCGGCGCCGGAGCGCTCCCCGACGAGGCGCAGGTGCCCCTGCCCGAGCTGCGAACCGCCGTGGACGACTGCGGCATCGTCGCGGCAGACACGCAGAATCACCAGCTCACGGTGGAGATCGCGTGTTCGGAGGCCGCGACCCGGGTGCGGACGCTGAAGCTTCGAGAGCCAGCCGACCCGAACACGATCTTGCAGCGCCCCGAGGCCATGAGCGGAGTGCGCATCGCACCCCAAGAGGGCTCCCAAACACTGACCTTCGCTCTCGCCACCGAGCCGGAGCGGCTGGCGCTGACGATGCTCCCCGCGGACGACAACCCCGAAAACGACGACGTCGAGGTATCGCGCGCCAGCGCTCGCCTGCAGGTGGCGGTGGTGGGGGATCGAGAGCGCGGCAAAGTGCTGACGGGCGGGGGCACCGTGATCGAGCAGGCCCTCGCCGCCGTTCGGCCGAACGTCGCCCTGCGCCCGCTCAGCGCGCTGCCCGACGCGACTCAGGGCCTTTCACACTATGCGGCCGTCCTCATCGACGACCCGAGCGGCCTGCCTCCGAGCACGCGGCTGGCGCTCGAGCAATGGCTGCAGGAGGGCGGCGTGTGCCTGGGCCTGCTCGGCCCTTCCTCGGCTAGCCTGCAGCTCTCCGCTTCCCTCGAACCGTTCGCGGAGCGCTCGGCGCGTTGGCAACCGCTTTCGCAACCGGCGGGGGCGAGCCGCCCCGGCGCGCGGGAATCGTCCTCGTGGGGCGGCTCCGCCTCGGTGGGGCTGGGCGTGGACGCGGCCAGCTTGGCGTGGCTCGGCCCGGCGGCGTCGACGCTGGGCTCGGTCGCGCGCAAGGGTCGCATGCGGCTCGACGGCGCTCAGCTCGACGGGGCCGAAGTGGTCGGGCGCTGGGAGGACGGCGTCCCCTTCTTGTTGGCGCGCGCCATCGGCTCTGGCCTCGTGCTCACCGTGGGCCTGCCCTCGAGCCTCGACGTGAGCGACATGGGCCTGCGCCCCGCTTTCCTGTCGCTGCTCGACTACGTGGTCGAGCATGCCGTGCAGCGCCGCGGCCCCGGCACCTCGACGGCGGGCGACGCCTGGCCGTTCGTGGCCAACGTGGCGGTAGACATCCGGGGGCCGGGCGGGCCGGTCCCGTTCACGAGCCCGACGTGCGGGGATTCCGCCGCGTGCGGCAACGCCGGTCCCGTGGCGTTGCCCACGCTCGCCGGCCGCTACGAGGTCACTGTGGACGGCAAGACGCAGGTCCGGATGGTCCGCGTGCCCGCCTCCGAAATCACCGAGCCGCCGGGCGCCGCTCGCCAAACGCGCGCCACGACCTCGGCGGCCGGGGAGGAAGGCGCCGTGGACGCGACGCCCAACGTCGCCCTGCTGCTGTTGGGGCTCCTGACAGCCGAGATCGGCCTTCGAGCCTGGAGACGCAAGACCGATAGGCCGGCCGCTGTCTGAGGCGCGTCGCCACGGCTCCTCAGCCGACCCGGGTCGTGCTACTCCCCCGCCCATGCGAGCGAAAGAGCGAGGGTTTGCCGGGCTCTGGGCAAGTCGGGGCGGGGCCGCTCCGGCGGGAGCGATCGCGGAGCGGGGAGGCGGGGTCGGGCGTTGCGCCGCGCCCCCGCGGACGTCGCCGAGGCGCGGCAAGAGTCGCAACCGGCTGCTCGCCGCCGCAGCGGTGGCGATCGCGGGGTGCGGGGGTGCGGGGCCGTACGGCTTCGGGCGCACGTATTCCCCCCTCGACCCCGAAGAAAAGGCGATCGCCGGCAGCGAGAAGTACGACCCGGTGATGGCACGTCGCTTGCCCGAGGAGTGGCGCACCAAGACGGTACACCTCTTCGGCGTCGTGCTGGCGCGCGACGAAGGGGACGAGGGCCGCGCGGATCTGACCCTCGGTGTGCGCCGCCTCGCGGCGAGAAATCTCTGTGAATCGGGGGCCGAAGACTCCTGCCGCGTGACCGTCGGCGACAGCGACAGGGCCACTGTCCACGCGCTGGTTTCGCTCAGCCAACAGGACGCGATCGGCAATTTGCGGGTGCAGCCGCGCTCGCTGGTGCGCGTCGTCGGCCGGATTCAAGACAAGCCGAATCGCACGGACGGCACGGATGTCGTGCTAGCTTCGTACTACCGTCACTGGCCGCCCGGGTACTTCGTGACCGAGCAGGCTCGTTCCTACATGAAGCGGTGATCGCGTGAGGCAGAGAAACACGAAAACCCAGCTCCGGCGGCTCGGAACGTGGCGGGCGAGCCCCCTGGCGGCCGGCTTCGGCCGGGCGCGCGTCCTCCTCGCCGGCTGCGCTGCGGCCGGAGCCCTGCTCGCCGCAGGCGTAGCGCGCGCCACCATCGTCGAGCGCGTCGTTGCCGTCGTGGGGGACAAAGCCATCCTTCTGAGCGACCTGCATCGGCGCGCGGCCCCCTTCGAGTCGAGGCTACAGCGCGAAATTCCCGACGAGGCCTCCCGCACGGCAGCGCTCTCCCAGCTCTACAAGCAGCTGGTGGAGCGGCTCGTGGACGAAGAGCTGCAGGGGCGGGCCGCCACCCGCTCGGACATCACGGTCTCCAACGAGGAGGTCCAAAACGCGCTGGATCGGCTCGCCAAGCAGAACGACATCGGCATCCAGGAGCTGTACGACGAAGCGCAACGCAGCGGGCTCGATCCAGGCGAGTACCGGCAAGAGATTCGCCGCCAGCTGCTGGACGCCAAGATGCTCAACCTGCGCGTCCAGGGCAGGTTGCGCGTCAGTGAGGACGACATGCGCGCCGCCTACCAGCGCCTGCTCCAGGAGGAGCGGCAGACGCTGCAGTTTCGCGCGGCGTGGATCCGCTTTCAGATTCAGCCGGGCAGTGGCGCGAGTGGGGCCCTCGCCGTGCAGGCGCGCGCCCGGCGCGTCGCCAACGCCGCTCGGCGCGGGGCCGACTTCGCCGAGCTGGCCCGCCAGCACTCGTCGGATCCGGAAACGCGCCAACAGGGAGGGTTGCTGGAGCCGATGGTTCCCGCGGAGCTTCCTGACAACGTGGCAAAAACCGTGATGGCGCTCGAACCGGGCGACGTGAGCGAGCCCGTCCGGCTCGGGGACGCTTGGCTCGTCATCCATCTCGTCGAGCGCAGCCCCTCGAGCGTGCCGCCGTACGAAGAGGCCAAGCCCGTGCTGCAGGGGCGCGTCTACCAGGACAAGATGCAGGCTGCTCGGCGCCAGTGGCTCGACGGTCTGCGCAAGCAGGAGCACGTAGACATCCGGCTCTGAGGCCTCCTGGGCTCGGCTCGATTCGGCCAGTTCAGACGAGGGGGGGGCTTGCCGCCCCCGGCGGCCGCTCGGAGCGCGCCCACGAGCGATGCGCTGATTTCGTGCGCCCGGGAGTGCTCCTAGACTACCCTGGGGGGCGCTCGCTCTCTCGAGGCCTCCTGCGAGGAAGCGACGGGCTGCTCGTCGGGTTGCTGTCAGATTGTCGCGGCGCGGCCACGCCTCGACAGCTTGGCGGCCTCCGGCTCGCCGCGCGCTGGAAAGTCCGCCAGGATCGCGAGTTTGCGTGCTGGCATGGTCTGTGCTGAAACGCGGGCATCGGTTGACCGCCAAGACTCGCCGCGACCAGAAAAACGGATCTCGACCCCTCATGCTGCCGGATCGCCTCCCCCTCCCCTCTCGCCGCTCGTCTCGTCGGCCGAACAGCGTCCCCCGCTGGCCCTCCCTGTGCGGCGTCGCCCTCGCGAGCGCCGCGCTGGCCGGCGAGGCCGGCGCCCAACAAACGGGCGGCGGGATCAGCCTGAACGCCCAGCAGATCACGCGCCAGCTCGAACGCCGCCCCACGGGGCAACGCCCGAACTGGATCAGCTACAAGGACTGCGTAGACGGCGACAGCTTCAGCTTCCCCGTGACGGTCACGGCCACCGACCTGGCGCTCGAAGTGTGGGCCGGGACCAGCAACTGCCCCGATCTGCGGGAAACGCGCGATCGACAGCAGTGCTGGCTGGTGGCGAGCGAGGGCAGCATCAGCGGGGACTCCTTCCGAGTCGAGGTGCCGGTGCGCAACGTCGTGGCCCGCATGACGGACACCCTGGAGGCGCCTACCGACCTGGGCGCGGACGTGTGCTCGAACAGCACGCAGATTTCCGGGGAGGCCATCACGTACTACTTCATGCTGGTGAGCGGCGGACAGACGGTGGCCTCGACGAGCTGGGGCGGTGGCTCGGCGGGCAACGCCGACACCGGCATCGACGTGGTGGGCCCGCCGCCGCCGAACTCGATCGCCGTGCGCATCGGCGATGGCCAACTTTCCGTTCGCATCGACGCCCCCACCGAGAGCGCCGACAGAACCGGCTTCCGCGCCTTCTGCGTGCCCGTGGGAACGCCCGGACCCGCGCGAGACGCCGGAGCGCAGAGCGGCGGGCTCGACGCGGGGGCGGATGCGAGCTCCGCAGCCGCGACCGCTGGCGACGCCGGGGTCGACTGCGTCAGCGAGGTGCTGATCGCGGACGAAATCCCTCCGCTCGACCCGGCCTTCGAATGTGGGGAAACGGGCCGGGCCACGCGCAACACCTCCACCGATCGACTCGAAAACGACGTGCGGTACGCGGTTGCGGTGGCCAGTGAGGACGACGTGGGCAACGTCGGCCCGGTGTCGAACGTGGCCTGCGCCACGCCGATCGCTCTGCAAGACTTCTGGGAGCTGTACTCGGATCGAGGAGGCCAGGGAGGCGGTGGGTACTGCAGCCTCGAGCTCGGGCGCCGCCCGGGCGCTCTCGCGGGCCTTTCCCTCGTGGCGTTGATCGGCCTGGTCGCTCGGCGAAGGAAAAAAGCATGCTGAGGTATCCGCTCCTGCCGCCGCGCCCCGCGCATCGGCCCCCTTGCTGGCGCCCGCGCGCCCTCGGCGCCGCAGCCCTCGGTCTCCTGCTGTGCGCGACGTCCCCGGCATCGTCCCAGGGCGGTCGGCTCGACCCGGCGAAACAACCAACGGCTCCGCCAACCGCAGGCGCGGCTCGGGAGCCCTTCCCGGGCGACGGCCCAGACCTCCAGGAAGACCCCGACACCGCCCGGAGCGACAGCGAGCCGCAGGCCGACCCGGCCGACGTCCTCGTGATCGAAAACCAAGCGCCCAAGGCTTCCTCGGAGGCGCCGCGGCAAGAAGCCGCGCCTCCCGAGAGGCCCTCCGCCCCTTCGCGGGCCGCGGCTCCCGCCCCGCCTGGGGCGGCCTCGCCCCCACCCGCCCGGCGCCGCCCGCGCGTGACCGACGGCCCCCCGAGGGTACGGCGCCAGTGGTCCCCTCAGCATTTCGCCTTCGAGCTGCGGCTGGGCCCCTACTTTCCCCGCAGCGACGAGAACGTCGAAGGCACCCCAACGAAGGACTTCTTCGGCGACAAGAAGCGACTCTACATCGGGGCAGAGTTCGACTGGCAGATCGTCCGCATCCCCCTGCTCGGAACGGCGGGAGTCGGCTTTGGGCTCGGCTACACGCGCCTCTCGGGGAGCAACCTCGTCCCGGGCGGCGCCGTGCCAGACGGAGACGTCGACCAGAGCAGCACGCTGACCATCATCCCCATGTACGCGGTGGGCGTTCTTCGAGTCGACGAAGCGGCCCTGCGCTACGGGATCCCGATCGTGCCCTATGGCAAGCTCGGGTTCGGCTACGCCTTGTGGAACGTCAACGACGGGGTCGGCCTGGCGCGCAACGAAGCCGGGATCAGCGGGCGAGATCGCTCGACCGGGGTGCAATCCGCACTGGGCGCGATGTTCCTGCTGGACGTGCTGGACTTGGCCGCGGCGCGCTCCCTGGACGTGGGGTCCGGAGTCAACCACTCGTACGTGTTCCTGGAGTGGTCCCGGAGCTCACTCGGCTCGGGCGGCGAGATGAACGTCGGAGCCAATACCTGGGTGGCGGGGCTCGCCCTGGAATTCTGAGGGATTCCGACCGTCCATCGCCGGATGGGACTCGGGTCGAGCGTCCCGGCGGGCGTCGCCACCGGACGCCTCGCCGTGGCGGCGGCCCCATCCCGCCGCATTCGCTGCTGGACGGAGCCCCCCAGACTCACCGTCATCGCGGCCCCCGGAGACTCCTGCATCCCCTCGCTCGGGGAGGCCATCGGCGAGTGGAACCGAACCCTTGCCGAAGCCGGGACCCCATTTCGCCTCGGCGAGGTGGCGGGGTCGTCGGGCTAAATCCGGGCTAGTTCGGACGCGCTGCCCCGCGCTTGCCGGACGCGGCCGAGGACTTTTCCGGCTTGGCGTTCTTCGAAGCGCTTGCCGATGGCTTGGAGGGGGTCTTGCCGGCGTCGGACGCATCCTCGGGAGGCGGCGCCGCGCTACTCTCCGCGCCCCCGCGCACGATCCCATGATGCGCCAGAATCTGCTTTTCGAGCTTTTCCATCAGGTCGGGATGCTCTTCGAGATAGAGGCGAGCGTTGTCCCTCCCCTGGCCGATTCGCTGAGTGCCCATCGAGTACCAAGCGCCGTTTTTCTGCACGAAATCGAGATCCGAAGCCATGTCGACGACCTCTCCCGAGCGGCTGACCCCCTTGCCGTACAGGATGTCGAACTCGGCCTCTCGAAACGGGGGAGCCATCTTGTTCTTCACCACTTTGACGCGGGTGCGGTTGCCCACGACGACCACCTCCCCCTTCTTCTCCCGGCTGTTCTCCTTGATGGCTCCGATGCGGCGGATGTCCAGGCGTTGGGAGGCATAGAACTTGAGCGCATTGCCGCCCGTCGTCGTTTCCGGGCTGCCAAACATGACGCCGATCTTCATTCGGATTTGATTCGTGAACATGAGCAGGCAGCGCGAGCTGGAGACCTTGCCGGTGAGCTTGCGCAGCGCCTGGCTCATCAAGCGAGCTTGCAAGCCGACGTGCGAATCCCCCATTTCCCCTTCGATCTCCGCCTTGGGCACGAGTGCGGCCACGGAATCGACGATCACCACGTCCACCGCGTTCGAGCTGACGAGCATCTCGGCGATTTCCAACGCCTGCTCACCGTAATCGGGCTGGCTGATGAGCAGCTCTTCCGTTTTCACTCCGAGGCGGCGCGCATAGGTCACGTCGAGCGCGTGCTCGGCGTCGATGAAGGCGGCCACGCCACCCCGCTTCTGCGCGTTGGCGATCGCGTGGAGGGTGAGCGTGGTCTTTCCGCTCGACTCCGGGCCGTAGATCTCCACGATGCGCCCGCGCGGATAGCCTCCGATCCCGAGCCCCACGTCGAGACCGAGCGAACCGGTGGACAGAGCTTCCACGTCCCGGCCGATGTTTTCTCCACCGGCGAGGCGCATGATGGAGCCACGACCAAATTCCTTCTCGATGCTGCCAATCGCCAGCTCGAGCGCTTTCTGCTTGTTCTTGTCTTCCATTTCCGATGCTCCACCTCGTGAGAAGCATCAGGGTACTGAAAATCCATTCAGAGGTCAACCAACCGAGCTCGTCACGCTCGGCTGCCCCGACTCGGCCTTCGCTCTGCGCAGCAGCACGCGCTCGGCGCGCCGCGGGCTGGCCACGATCACCTCGACATCGATGCCTTTGTAGCAAAAATGGTCGCCAGTCCGGGGTACGCGACCGACCTGCTCGGCGACGAAGCCACCGATGCTCAGGCTCTCCCCCTCGACGGGCACCCCGAGAAACTCGAACACCTTTCGAGACTCCGCTCGGCCGCTACACGAGATACTACCGTCCGGCCGGCGCGTGATGAAGCGGCCGACGCGATCGCTCTCGTCCTCGATCTCCCCGACGAGCTCCTCCAGCACGTCTTCCATCGTGACGATCCCCTGCGCCCCGCCGTACTCATCGAGCACCAGCGCCATGTGGCGCCGCTCCTCCTGAAACACACGCAGCAGCCGATCGAGCGGCGTGGCCCCGGAGACCATCAGCGGGGCTCCGAGCAGCTGCTCCCAGTTCGGCTCGCTCTGCGCCTCGCGCAGGTGAAACATCAGATCCTTGGTCAGCACGATGCCCTCGACCGAGTCGAGGTCGCCCTTGGCCGAGTACGGAAAGCGGCTGTGGCCGCTCGAACGCACCACGCGCAGGTTGTCGACCAGGGAGCGCTGCCCGGAGAGCAGCGCGACGCTGGTTCTCGGAACCATCACGTCCCGAGCCCGCAGGCTGCGCAGCCGCGTGGCCCCCTCGATGATGGTCGCGACCCGCGGCAGCAAGGCTCCTTCGGTCCGCCCGAGGGCCGCGAGCAGCCCGATCTCCTCGAGCGAAGTGACCGGCGAGCGCTGACCCCGGGTCAGAAAACCGGAAACCGTGCGGGTGAGCGCAATCGCGGGAGCCAACAAGAAGCGAAGAACGTTGACGGAAACCGCGACCGGCGCCGCCAGGCGCCGCACGAACGTCACGCCCAACGTCTTGGGGACGATCTCCGTGAACAGCAGCACCGCGACGGTGAAGGTCAGCGAGAAGGTCCACAGAGGCGCGTCGAACTCCTCGGCGAACGTCGCCCCCCCCACGGACGCGCCCATGGTGTTGGCGATCGTGTTGAGGATCAGAATGGCGGCGATCGGTACGTCGATCTGCTTCTTGAATCGACGCAGAATCCTCCCCGCACGAGACTCCCCGAGGCTCTCGATGTCGGCGTGGGACACCGAGAGCAGCACCGCTTCGGAAATCGAGCAGAAGAACGAAAACACCAGGGCCGATGCCACGGCCGCGGCAAAAACGATCACCTGGCGGGGCGCCTAGCGGCCGAACTTGGTTCGGCGGGCTACGGCGGGGGTTTCATCCACTGCAGCGGCCCCACTGCGAGCGGGGGACTGCTGCACCTGTTGACGGCGCTGCGCCGACTCTTCCCTCATGGCTACGGCAGCGTACACGATTGTCGCGCCGAGGGTGACACCGAGCAGCCCCGCAATGGAAGCCACCCCCAGGGTGCTCATGCGCCGAGGGGGCACGCGATCGAAGCTCGAACTACCCGAAGTCACACGAGAAAGCCCGCCAGCAGGGGCATGCAGCGGCGGCAGCCGATCGGTGGAGCGGCGACGCGGCGTGCCCGGGCGCACCGCGGCCGTCTGACCCAGCCGACGTGCGATGGCCCCCAACCGCTCCGCCAGCTCGGCGGCCGACCCGACCCGGCCGTTGCGATCTTTGACCAGGCAGCCCTCGACGATCGCGGCCAGCGCGCGGTCCACGCCGGGCGCGAGCTCGCACACCGGCCGGTGCGGGCGCGTCATGATATCCACCATCAAGGCGTTGTAGTTGCGCGAGGAAAAGGCCGCGACTCCGGTCAGGCACTGATACATCAGCACGCCGAGGGACCACACGTCCGTCCGCGCGTCCACCTGTTCGGCGCCGCGAGCTTGCTCCGGGCTCATGTACAGAGGATTGCCGAGCACCGCCCCGTGGCAGGTCTGAAAATCGCTCGAGCTCTGGCCGAGGTGCTTACTGACTCCGAAGTCGAGAATCTTCGGAAAGACCCCGTGATGCTCGCGCGAGCGGGCCAAAAAGATGTTGGACGCCGACAGGTCGCGATGCACGACGCCGGCGCGGTGCGCCATGTCCAGCGCCATCGCGATCTGCGAAAAGTACGAGGCGACCTGCAGCTGCGGCAAGGGGCCCTCTCGCTCGAGCCGTTTGTCGAGGCTCTCCCCCACCAACAGCTCCATTACGATGAACGGGCGACCATCCTCCGTCTGCGCCACGTCGAACACGTCGACGATACTGCTGTGCTGCAGCTGGCCAGTGGTCTCCGCTTCGCGCACGAACCGGTGATAAGCCTCGTCGTTGCTGGCAAACTCGCTCAGCAAGAACTTGATCGCGAAGTCTCGATTGGTCAGGTCGTTGGTCGCGGCCCAGACCTCGCCCATGCCGCCGGACGCAAGCCGCCGGAGCAAGCGATACCTACCCGCAATCTTGTCACCGACTTTCACAAGGGCGAGTGTGCCGGGCCGCCTGCGCCAGGGCCAACAAACCGAAGGCAGTTTTGCAGGTGCGGACTCCCCGTGGACCCTCCCTGCGGGCGGGCCCGAACAGCCCCGCGCAGCACGCTTTGGGCGCGCCCGCGAGAACGCCCAGCGCGCGGGCCGCGCCCCCCTCCGCACACGCCTCGTGGAGGCGCTGCGCCAGCCCCGCGACCGGGCCGCCCTGGGGCGGCGCGAGAGACACGCGGCGGCCGCCGGCCCCCGGGAAGGGCACACTCACGCCCGGTGAGCCGGCGCTCCTACCGGGCTGGGCGCCGCTGCTGCGCCGCGCTCGCGACGCCCCGCAGCTGCTGTTGCTGCTGCTGCAGGTACTGGGCGACGAGGCGGGAGCGCTCCACCGCGAACTGCTTGACCTGCCGATCGGGAGAGCCCGCCAGGGCGTTGAGCAGCTTGGTCACCTTTTCCATCTCGCGAGCCTGGAAC
The DNA here is from genome assembly GCA_050299315.1 of Polyangiaceae bacterium. GTDB lineage: Bacteria > Myxococcota_A > Polyangia > Polyangiales > Polyangiaceae > SZUA-265. Next base: position 41,230 of record JBNKVS010000086.1, on the reverse strand, counting down.
AGCGCCTCGAAGTAATTGTTCGCCAGCCGAACGTCCCGGCTCATCTTACCCTCGTGCTTGCTCAGCAGCGCGATGATGGCCTGGAAATCTCGCTTCTGACCATGCAGGGCAGAGAGGCTGATCAACGCGAGCGGGTTGTCCGGAGTGCGCTCGACGGCCTTCTGGGCCCAACCGAGCGCCTTCTCGCGCGTCTCCTCGTTGGCCGCGTAGACCCCCTGCATGGCGATGAACGGGGCGGAGGTCGCCTGGTTCGGCGTGGCGTTGGCCAGCTCCTCCACCCGGCGCTCGGCCGCATCATCCCCCTTGGCCTCGCGCTCTCGAGAAAACAGGTACGCCCACGCCTCGACGCAGGCGGGGTCCACGTTGATGGCCCGTTCGACCATTTCCGTTTCCCGATCCAGCTCCTCGCGGGCGTGGCACACCTTGGCCAGGTGGAGTGAGGGGAAGGGGCTTTCGGGCATCAAGTTCTGTGCGCCCTTGAGCGTGCTCTCGGCCTTGTCCCACTTCTCCAGGGCCAGCTGCGCGACGCCGAGACCGAGCCAATCCTGCCCGGTGCCACCCGATGCCACGACCTTGGCGAGCACCTTCTCGGCCTGCTCGTGGCGGCGGTACTTCATCAGCTCCTGCGCGAAGAGCCGACCGCGGTTGAGATCTTCGTTGTTCTCATTCCAGTGCTTCTCGAGGCTGCCGAGGAGATCCTCGAGGCCCATCATGATCGGACGCCCCTGATTGTCCGTGACCTGCACTGCCGGGCCGTTGAAGCCGAGCAGCTTCCACATCTGATCGGGGCTGACCGCCACCGGCCCTTCCTTCATGCTCGCGATGAGCTCTTCCGTCGGCTTCTTCACCGGGAGAACCACGAGCGCCCCGGGCGGCAGCCCCTGGGGAAACGCCTGCGGAGGCGCCAGGATTGCTGCGCCTCCTTCGATTGCAAGGTTGGCCTCGACGGGAGTTCCGGCGGCGCCGGGGGCGGTCGGCTGGGTCATGAAGTGTTGGCTCTCGTAGCTTGAGTGGTTTGGGGGCGCGAAGCTAGCAGCGTGCACGGGGCCGAGCAACCCGGGTGCGACATCCTGCGAGCGGGTTCCCTTCCACCACCTGGCGTGGGGGGGGAACCCCTGACGACGCCACCCGGAACGAAAAAAGGTAGGAAAACGCGCAAGCGCGAGGCCCTCACCGCTCGGGGGCGCCAGCTCGCAGCGCCATTTTGCACTGGAGCGGGCGAGCCCCCGCGAAACGCAGCCCCGAGCCGGCCCCTGCAGCGACGCCGAGAGACGCGGGGACCGTCCAGCGGGCCGCGCATCGCCCGCCAAAACGGGGCGATCCCGCAGCGGCGCGCCGCGGCGGGCGGGGCAAAGCCGGCACAAGGCGTGGCGCTTGGTCCGGTCGGATACTATAAGAGACGAACCTCGTCATGAGCCCGATTCTGTTCTCTGTTCTGTCCGCGCTCTTCGGACTGGCGCTTCTGATGATCGTGCACGAGCTCGGCCACCACCTGGTGGCGCGAGCCTTCGGGATGCGCGTTCTTCGCTTCAGCATCGGGTTCGGTCCGACCATTTGGCGGCACAAGCCCAAAGGCAGCGAGACAGTCTACCAGGTCGGCGTGCTGCCATTTTTGGCCTACGTTCAAATCGACGGGATGAATCCGTTCGAGGAGGCCGACCCGAACGACCAAGGGAGCTACGCCAACGCCTCGCTCACGGCGCGGGCGCTCACTTTGTTCGCCGGCCCGATGGCTAACTACGTGCTCGCCTGCGTGCTCTATTTCGCCACGGTGATGCTCACCGGGGGCTTGCACCGGCAGACGACCGTCGTGGACGTGATGGATGACGGCTCCGCGGCCAAGGCAGCCATGCACGACGGTGACAAGATCGTCCGCATCGACGACACCGAGATCGAGAGCTTCGAGCACATGCGCGAGCTCATCATGAAGAGCCCGAACAAGAAGCTCGCCTTCGGAGTGATTCGCGATGGCAAGGAGCACACGCTGTTCGTCACTCCCGAGCCCAAGGGGCCGAAAGGCGCCGGCCTGATCGGCGTCGCTCCGGAAACGCAGCTGGTGCCCCTGAGCATCTCGGAGGCGGTGGTCTACTCGCTCAAGAAGCCCATCCAGGTGGTGCAGAGCTCGATGGAGGCCGTCGTCAAGCTGCTGGCGTTCGACGCCCAGGGCGTGCAGGTGAGCGGTCCCATTCGCATGGCGAAGGAGATGGGGCGCTCCGCCACCGAGGGCCTCACGTCGTATCTGTATCTGTTGGCCTTCCTCAGCGCGTCCCTGGGGGGCTTGAACCTCCTGCCGGCGCCGGCCCTCGATGGCGGCCGGCTCGGTTTCCTCGCCTACGAGGCGGCCGCACGCCGCAAGCCGAATCCCAAGTTCGAGTCGTACGTGCACGCGCTCGGGCTGCTCATGTTCTTGGCCCTGATGGTCGTCGTCAGCGTGTTCGACATTCGCGGCTATTGAGACCGAGCGGGCGGGCCCCGCGGGCGGGGCGCGACGAACCGGAGGGCAAAACGCGGCGCGGGCTGCCAGAGCGTCGGGTCCTGCGCGCCGAGCCGGCCAGGGGGCGCGAGCGACACCCGGCTGCCGGGGAGTTTCGGGTCAGCCGTTTCCCGCGGCGTTTGGGTTATTGTAAGGTGGCAGCCGTGATGGAGGCGTCGACAGGGCGGTCTCGAGGGCTGCGGCCTCGAGGCCATTGGACGACGCGGGCGGTGATGGCCCTCGGGTTGCTCGCCTTTGCGCCGTGGGCGTGCGCGCCGGAGCCCGTCAGCGTGCTGCACGGCCCGCGGGAGTACGTCGCCGCCGACTACCCCCGGGTGCTGCGCCACTGGACGCGTAGCGAGAACCTCACCTCGCTCGGCGCGATGGACAGCTTCCTCAGTGTCACGGCGACGTACGAGTCGTGGGATTTTCGCTGGGCCTACGTTGCCCGCTACGCGGAGGATTACCGGCTGACGGTCGATCAGCAGCACACGCTACTGCAGGAAACGCTCGCCCAGACGGAGGGCTATCACCAGTTTTACGTAGCCCTGTATGCCCAGCGCCAGCCCTGGGCGGATTTGACCCGAAAAAGCCCCGCGTGGATCGTGCGGTTGATCGACTCGCAGGGCAACGAGACGGCTCCCAGCGAGATCGAGCTCATCCGCCGGCCCGGAGCCATCGAGCTGACGTACTTTCCGTACACCACGCCCTGGCGCACGGTGCACCGCATCCGATTCCCCGTGCGCACCGTGGGCGGGCGAGAAACGATATCGGGCCGGGCCACGTGGCTCGGCCTGCGTTTCGCCGGCGCGCAAGGCCACCAGCAGCTGGTCTGGGAGATCGAGAGCTGACGCGGCGGGCGAGGTGCTCGGCCAGCCCGCCACCGACGGCTCTGCTCGACCCACTCCCTCGCCAACGAAGGGGCCGCGAGTCACGCCCGGGCTTCAGGTCGCCAGGATCTCGAGCAACGGCGGCACGCTCATCATCAGCTCGTGAGCGAGGGGACGGGCGGCGTACATCGCCAGCGCGCCGCGGGGCCCGGCCACCACATCCGTCGGAGCCGGCTGGGCTCCGATCACGCACCCGGCGTGCACGAACTCGCCCGGCGCCAAGATGCGGCTCTTGCCGTCGCGACGGGCCTCCATCTCACCCCCTGCGACGATGAACAGCCCGCTGAGCGGCTCTCCCGCGTGGGCGACGGCTTCGCCGGCCTCGAGCACGCGCACCTCCAGCCGCTCGTAGACGGCCGCTCGCAGCGCGTCGTCGAGCCGCTCGCCCAGCGCGCCCGAGCCGGCGCCCGCCTGGGCCTGGAAGCGGTCGGCGATGAGCCGCAGATCATCCACCACCCAGGGGCAATCGCTCATCGCTGCTTCGAGCGTCTCCGGCTGCCACAGGGCGACCTGCGGCGCCAGGTCGTCGCCCAGCAGATCCAGCGGTTGGGTGCCGATGGAGCCGGCCACGGCCACGACGGATCCGGTCGCCACGCGCGCGGCGCTCACCCTCGAGCCGCGCAGCATCACGTGCGGACACCCGCTGACCACGAGCGCCACGCCGTGCTCGAGCGTGCGCGGATTCGTCGTGCCCAAAGTGACGACCTCGGCCGTCTCGACGAGCAAGCGCTGGGCATCCTCGGGAAGATCGGAGAGCACCTCCGCCTCCTCCAGCAACACGTCGCCGATCCGCGCCGGTCCGCTTGCCGGGTGACGCGACGTCGTGACGCGCCCGCCCGCGGCAGGGCGCTCGGGAGGCAAGGAACCTTCCATCGGCACCAGCGCCTCCACGGCCGCCTCCGCCTCCTCCGAGGTCGGCTCGGGAGCCTCCGGATCGAGCTCGGAAGCGTAGCGCGGCGTGGGTACCGGGGGCTCCACACGCCGGCCGTGAGCGCCCTCGGAGCTCTCTTCTTGGGGCTCGGTATCGGGACCCGGGCCGTCCAGCTCGGAAAGCGCGGTGACCACCTCTTCGTCCAGCTGCGCGTCCTGGAGCTCGGCCCGCAGCGAGTCGGCATCGGAAGGAGAAACCTCCAGCTCCGGCCCATCCGGGTCTCCGAAGCGCGACGACCCCGGCGGGTCGCTGTCGGCGCGGACCATCTGATCCGTCCAACCGCTCGAGGCGCGCCCGCCACTCGGCACGTCCGAGGGGGGCAGCGGTGGCCCCGGCAGGCTCTCGCTATCGGCGCGAGCGGCCGTGGGCGAGACCACCCCGCGCAGCACCGACGGGGAGGGCGGCCGAGGATGCCCGATGCGCGGCTGCGTGGGCCGCTCGGAGCCCGCGGCAGGCTCCGAGCTGCTCTCCTCCGGCGCCACGCTGAGGAACGAATCCCGATCGCCCTCGTCGTCTTCGGGGGCGACGCTGATGAAGGAATCACGCCCCTCTTCGTCCTCCGGGGCAATGCTGATGAACGAGTCGCCCGGAGCCACCTGGGAGCTGGGAATGCCGTCTGGAGGCGTGAGATCCTCCTCGTCCTCCAGCAGCTCCACGTCGTCGAAGTCGTCTTCGAGATCGTCGACGGTCAGCTCCGTCACCTCTTCCGAGTCTAGCTGAGCTCGCTGGGTGACCTCCATCTCGTAGCCCTCGAGGTTGAGCGCGTCCGTGTCCGCCTCGAGCTCGTCGAGCAGCGACACCCCCCGGTGCTGCGGCATCTGGGGCACGTGCGGATTGGAGAGACCCGGCGAAACGGCGGCCTCGACCGGGTCGGACCAGAGGAACTCGGCGAGCCGCGCGGCGTGGTTGCGCAGCTCCTCCCCGCGGGTCGACTGCCCCGTCTGCGAAGCCGTGTCCGCCGCCCGCCTCACCCAGACGATGGCGTCGGCCCGCAGGCCCCGTTGCCACTGCACCGCCGCCGTTTGCAACGTCCACGCGACGTCGTCGTTGTCGGTCGCTTTGGGGCGAGGGAACACTGACGAAAGCGCGGTACTCATCGACGAAACATCACCTTCTCGATCCCGACCATGAAACGAACACTGCCACTGCCCTCAGTGGCCGTGGATGAAGATCTCGCGCTCCTTGGAGCCGTTCGGCGGTCCAACCATGCCCTGAAGCTCCATCATTTCGACGATTTTTGCCGCTCGGTTGTAACCAATCCCGAGCTTACGCTGAATCCACGAGGTGGAGCAGCGCTGTGTCTCGCCGACGATACGAACGGCCTCATCGAAGCGGGGATCGAGCGGCTCGTCGAGCACGCTGGACTCGTCGTCGTCGTCATCCCCCGCCTTGAGTATGTCATCGTGGTACTCTGGAGTACCTTGGGCGCGGAGGTGGTCGGTGATGTCGCTCACTTCCTCCTCGCTGATGAACGGGCACTGCACACGCCGCGTATCACCCGAGCCATTGAGCTTGGCCAGCATATCTCCCTTGCCGAGCAAGAACTCCGCCCCTTGTTCGTCGAGAATCGTACGGCTGTCGACCTTCTGAGCCACGCGAAACGCCACGCGCGTGGGGAAATTGGCCTTGATCATACCGGTGATCACGTCGACGCTGGGCCGCTGGGTGGCGAGCAAGACGTGCATCCCCGCGGCGCGCGCCTTCTGCGCGAGCCGAGCGACCGAGGCTTCGACCTCCTTTCCCTGCTGCATCATGAGATCGGCGAACTCGTCCACGACAATCACGATGTACGGCAATCGAGCGGGAAGGTTGCCCTCCCCCGCGGGAGACTGCAGAGAGGCGGCGGCCGTCTCCGACAGCGTCTGCAGATCCGCTTCGTCCGGCAACGGTGCCTTACCCTCACCGACCTTGTCCACCCAGCGATTGTAGGTGCCGATGTTCTTGGTTCCGGCGATTGCGAACGCCTTGTAGCGGCGTTCCATCTCGTCCACCGCCCATTTCAACGCCGTGGCCGCCTGCTTCATGTCCGTCACCACGGGCAGCAGCATGTGCGGGATGCCGTCGAAGGGGGCCAGCTCCACCACTTTGGGGTCCACCATCAAGAGCCGCAGCTCGTTCGGCGTGCGACAAAACAGCAGGCTGCACAGCATGACGTTGAGCCCGACGCTCTTTCCGGAGCCGGTCGCACCGGCCACGATCACGTGGGGCATTTCCGCAAGATCTGCGTAGAACGGAGCGCCGACGATATCCCGACCGATGACCACTGGCAGCAAGGCGCGACCGGACAGTTTCTCGAAGCGCTGATCCTCGATCAGCTCGCGCAGATTGACTGGGATTCGTTGGTCATTGGGAATTTCGAAGCCGATTCGCCCCTTCCCCGGGATGGGCGCGATGATCCGCACCTTGCGCTCGAGCCCCAACGCCAAGTCGTCGGCCAGCTTTGCGACCTTGCTGACCTTGGTGCCGGCCTGGGGGGCCACTTCGTACGTCGTCACGGTGGGGCCTGGATGAATCTCTTCGACCGTGCCCACGACGCCGTAGTCCGCCAAGGTCGATTCCAGCTTGGCGGCCAGCTGTAGCACTCGCTCCTTGTCGACGGGCGGCGCGTCGTCCGGCGTGGGCTGCAAGAGCTCGGGCGAGGGCATGGTGTAGTCGCCCCCGCGCTCTTCTTCGCCCTCTCCCGCACGCTCAGCGCGTAGAATTTCACTGTGCGGGCGGGTGTCGACGATCTTCGGCCCCAACGCCTCGGGCCCCAGGCGGACCGGCCTTGGACCCGGTGCCGGCCTCACCTCGTACACCTCCTCCTCCTCCTCCTCCTCTTCGACCCCCGGCTCCTCGGCGTCCACCTCGGCCTCCTCTTCGGAGACCTCCTCCAGCGCCTCCACAGGCGCGGCCGGCGGCTCGGAGGCGCGGGCGCGCCGCCGCCGCTTCTTCTTTCCCGTCCCGCCCCGACGCGAACGGGTCGAGGCCGCTTCGGCCTCCGTTTCGCTCTCTGCGGACTCGTCGGCCTGTTCGTGCTCGTCGAGCACGGCGTTCACGGCGCGGGTGAGGTTGGCGCGCAGAGACTTCGAAACGGCTGCGGGCGGCACGCCCGTGACCTCGTTCGGGAGCCAGCTGCCGCGGCCGTCCTGCCGCTCCGGCGAGGGCGCGCCAGCCGTGAGAGCCGGAGCCATCCCGACGCGCTGCCGACCGAGCGCTGCGCGACGCTGCGCAGCGGCCTCCCGGCGCAGGGCGGCCGCCGCTCGCCAGGCGCGCGCCAGCCGAAGCCAGGCCTCGCCGGCGGCGAGCCACGCGAAACGCGCCACGCTGGCCGCGCGCTGCCACCACTGCAGCAGAGAGAACCCACTGCGCGCGATCAGGATCAGCCCAATCGCCGTCGTGCCCACCAGGAACGAGCCCGCGGTGGAGAAAAGCGAACGGGACACCTCGCCCAGAAACAGCCCGACGCTTCCCCCGGCGCGCAGCCCCTCGCCGTACTCCAGCGCGGGGACCGCCACCTGCGTGAGAGAAGCCACGATCACGGCGACGACGATGTCGGAGGCCACGCGAAGCCCGAAAGGCTGCGCGGGGTGCGACGCCCGGGTGAGCGACACGAGCATCAGGGCCAGCTCGGCGGGCACGAGCCAGGCCGTGAAACCGAAGCTGGCCACGAGCAGCCGGGCGAACCACGCTCCGACCGGGCCAACCCAATTGCCCCCGCGCGAAATGGCTCCGTTGGGCTCCAGCTCCAGGCTGAACAGCGCCAGCCCGAGGCCGAGCGCCAGCGTCAGCAGCACCAGGGCGAGCGCCTCTCGCTGCCGCCCCCAGCCCACGATCCCATTGGCCTCCTGACCGGCCTCGGCACGCGGAGAAAAGAGCCTTACTCCCATTTTACTTACCTTACCCTACAGTTCCCTACACCCCAAATGGCCGGCTGCGGGCCCCGGGGATTGGAAAGAGTACCCAAACGGAGCCGATCGGACTCAATTCGGGCGTGCGCGGACGAGCGTGCCAAGATCCGTTCTAAAGCGCGAAGCGGGCTGGCCTGACAAAGTTTCAGCAAAGAGGAGTGCCTCCGGAAGGAGACGGGCCGGACGGGTGAGCGCGCGAGGGAGTGGCCGGGGCCGCCCGCTCGCGGCAAGCCCGTGCCTTGAGCAGTTTCGATCGCGGGTCGTATGATCCCGCAACACCCACTCACCCGCGCACTCATCGAACGCCAAAGGGACGTAAGAGAGCATGACACACGCCCGACCTCGGCTCAGACTACACTCGCTCGCGCTCGCTACCAGCCTCGCGGCCGTCGTGGCGTGCCGAACCAGCGAAAATGACGTCCACCGCTGGGCGAACACCCAGCAGGGTCCGCACAAAATCGTGGCGGTGATGTCTCATGACAAGTACCCGGACGAGCTGCGGGTCGAGGCCGCCATGACGCTGGTGCGGATGAAGCCCCGGTCCGGGCGGAGGATCGGGATCGACTTGCTGGTTTCCGGCCTGGCGGCGCTGCCAGCCGAACGGCGGGCGGCGCTCGTGGCAGGGATGGTTCCCCAGCTCGAGCAGGAAGTCCGCAAGCCGCCGCCACAGCCTCTCGACGGAGGGATTCGGCCCGAGGACGCGAGCTTTCCGTACAAAGACGCGGCCTTCGCCATGCTGAGCAACCAGCCGGAGAGCCTGGTGGCCAACGAGGAGCAACGCCGGAGTCTACACGAGGCCCTCGCCCAGTGGGTGGTGAGCGACTTCGCCCGACGCATGGACGACTCCTCCCAGGCCTACGGGATGGGCCAGCTGCTCGATCACCTCGGCCCGCGCGGGGTGCGGGAGCTCTCGAAGTTGATCAAGCCCGAGGAGCCGAAGATCGCCTCGATTGCGGGATTCATCGCGGACCTGGGCGACGAGAAGACGAAGGTCGAAGCCAGTCGGCAGCTGGTCGCGGTAGCGAAGGAGGTCGACTCGCAGAGCTGGCTCGACCGCAAGGCACCAGTGCTCCGGAAGGCGAATGAGACATCCGGGCACAAGGTGGAGGGCAAGCGCTTTCAGCTGCAGTTGCAGCGCTACCAGGAAGAGGAGATGATGCGCGTGCTCTCCTCCCTGAAGAAGGTCGGCAAGGCGCCCGCGGTCGAGTACCTGCTCGCCCTGGCAGAGGACGGCGCGCGACCGGAGAAGCGCCGAGCCACGGCCCTCGCGGCAATGGAGAGCCACGTCGAGCGGGACAACGAAGAGCACCTCGAGCGCCTGCTCGCCCTCGCCTCGGGAGACGCGACACCGGATTCGGTGCGCGACCTGGCCCTGCGGCGCATCGGGGAGCTGCCGCGCAAGCAGATCATCGAGCCACTGTACGCGCTCTTCCGCAAGGACAACTGGAAAATCCGCTGGGTGGCAGCCGAGCTAGCCCTCGAGACGAGCGAGGCAAAGCACCTGGCCGAGTTCATGAAGCACCTGGGCTCGGTGCGGAACATGGCAATCACCGAACCAATTCGATACGGCAAGCTGATCGGCTCCCTCAAGGGTGCGCAGTCCTACCCGGCCCTCGTCAATCCATACAAGGAGCGCTCGCAGCCGGCTCCCGTGCGACTCGCGGCATTCGGCTACTACCTGGAGCACGGAAGAGCCAATCAGCTCGACGAGGTCGAGGGCTTCGCCAAGGACGGTATGCGCGTGCCCGAGTGCGCCGCGGGCGCCGACCAATGCGAGTGGAACTGCGAGGTCGTCGAGGGCAAAGATCAGGTGGTGAAGGAGATCAAGACGGTCGGGGATTTCGTCGAGTATTGCGTAAAACCCGCCATGGCGAAGCGGGTTCCATTCGGTAGCGCGGGCAAGACGACGACTGCGTCTGCGCCCAAGAGCAAGTAATGCGTGAAAAATGCTGCCATCGACGAAATCACTCTCCGCGCCTGGAGACAAAGACTGCTGGTAGGCCCCCGGCGCCCTGTGGTACCCGTGCCGGCGACACCGCGTTTGCAGTGGCGGGCGCGGGTGTCATCGGCTCGGCCGGAAGGTACCGGTGACGAACCGAATCCCCCCGCTGCTGCCCTGCGCGGCGCTACTTTGCAGTACCAGCCAACTCAAGGTTTCCAGGCGATGAGCGACAACATACAGACCACCCGCACCTTCCAATGCCGCGAGGCGCTCTGGTCGTGCTTCGAGCAGATGGCCCGCGAGCTTGAGTGTTCTGTCGACTACCTCCTCAACGACGCGATGAAGCAGTACGTGCGGCAGCGCGGCTACAACGTAGCGGGTGGTGATTCACCGGCGCCGAGCGCTCCGCCCCCCTCGATGCGCCCATCGAACACCGGGCGCGCGCCGCTGCCGCCGGCGCCGATGCCGCCAGCGGCCGGCCAGCCCCCGACGGGGAACTACTACCCGCCGCAGCGGCCGTCCGCTCCGATCCCCCCGCCCGGCTCGGCGCCGATGCGCCGCCCCCCGCCCGCCCCGCTCCCGCCACCGCCCGCCGCTCGAGCTCAATACCCGACCCCGGGGATGGTCCAGCCGGGCTACGGCGCTCCGCCGGGCGCGCCGATGGCACAACCCGGCTACTACGCCCCGCAGCCGGCCCCCCAGCACAACGCCTACCAGGGCGGCCCTGCGCACGCCGTCGCGCCCGCCCCGGCTCCGGCCCCCGCACCCGGCGGTGGCCGCCCGCAGGTCAACATCTACTACATGGGCGAGCGCTACCCAGTCACGAAGGACCGTTTCATCATCGGCCGCGGGCGGCAATCCAGCGACTTGACCATCAAAGATCCGAACGTGTCCCGCCAGCACGCGATGATCGAATACCTCAACGGGTATTACTACATCGTCGACATGGGCTCCACGAACGGCGTGGAGCACGAGGGTCAGCGCATCCAGCGCTGCGTCGTCAAGGAAGGGGACACCTTCCGCGTTTGCGACCACGAGCTGCGCTTCTCGTACTACTGAGTGAGGATCCGGCCGCCGCGCGAGGCAGCCCAGGCGGCGCGGAGGCGAATCGGCGGCAGGCGAGCCCCGGCCCGCTGGGCCCCGCCGCGCGGGGAGCCGCGGGGCATGACGGCGTGAGGCCGAGCAGGAGGATCGTGCCGGTACGGCCCTCGGCGGCCGGGTGGGGTCGGCCGAAGCCGGAGAATAGGGCGCTCTAGTGGGCAGACCGCCCGCGGGCGGCTACATTCGCGGCTCGCTCGGCGCCTGCCGGCGTCGGGGTCGACCCGGCGAGCTGGACGACGCGGCGGCGGTCGCGTAGGTCCAGCGCCACGCGGGTTCCGGCTACGGCCCCTGCACAGGCACAGCGCTCCATGGTTTCCATCATTCACGCGGCACGAGACCTCGCGCGCCTGCGAGACATCTCCAAGGTGCTGGTTCGCCACGGCTTCGGTGAAGTCGTCTCGCGGTTGGGGCTGAGCAAGAAGGGCGGCTCGGAGAGCGAGCTGGCGGCGGGCGGCGGCCCTCCTTCGCGGGCCTCCGCGGGCCAGCGTATCCGCCAGGTGCTGGAGGAGCTGGGGCCATCCTTCGTCAAGCTCGGCCAGATCGCGTCCACGCGCCCCGACCTGCTGCCGCCCGACGTGGTCAAGGAGCTGAAAAAGCTGCTGGACGACGCGGCGCCCGTGCCCGCCGCGGACATCCGAGCCCGCATCGAGAGCTCCCTCGGATCGCCGCTGTCGGAAGTTTACGCGAGCTTCGACGACACGCCTCTGGCCGCAGCCAGCGTTGCACAGGTGCATCGGGCTCAGCTGCAGACGCGGGAGGGACTGCGCGAAGTGGTGGTGAAGGTGCAGAGGCCCGGCATCGCCGCCACGATCGCCAGCGACCTGGACCTACTGCACACGTTCGCAGCGCTGCTCGAACAAGCCATTCCGGAGACCCGGGTCTACTCACCGATTGGACTCGTGCAGCAGTTCGACCGGGCCATGCAGAACGAGCTGGACTTCACCATCGAGCGCGACAACTGTCTGCGCTTCGCGAGCAACTTTCGGGGATTCTCGGGGGCCCGTTTTCCGGTCCCCTACGACGAAGCGTGCAGCAAGCACGTGCTGACCCTGGAGTACCTCGACGGCCTGAAGGTGCACGAGGCCGTCGAGGCCGGGTTCGAGGGCTCCCAGCTCGCGCGGCTGGCCATGAGCATCGTGATCAAACAGGTGTTCGAGGACGGCTTCTTTCACGCGGACCCGCACCCGGGCAACGTAATCGTGCTGGGCACCCCTCAAGATCCGCAATTCGCGCTCATCGATCTGGGGCTCGTGGGCAGGTTGGGCCCGCGCATGCGCGACCTGACCGTGGACCTCATGGTTGCCTCGGCTCGCCGCGATTACGACGCCATCGCCGACGCACTGTACGCCCTCGCCACGCCGACCAAGAAGGTCGACATGCGGCATTATCGCCGAGACATCTCGGCGCTGGCAGACCGATACCTGGGCAAGCCGCTGTCGGAAATCGAGCTAGCTGGGCTCATCCACAGCCTCGTCTCCACCGCCACCAGGCACGGCTTGGAGGTTCCCCCCGACTTCACCCTCGTGGGCAAAGCGCTGATTACCCTGGAAGGGGTCGGCAAGGAAATCGCTCCCGACTTCGACATCCTCGAGGAGTCGAAGCCGCTCTTCCTGGAGCTCCTGAAGAAGCGCTACTCCCCTCAGCGAATCGGCAACGAGCTGCTCCGCCGCATGGAGCGGCTCAGTGGTGCCACCAGCCAGCTACCGGAACAGCTGCAGGAAGTGTTCGACGACCTGCGCTTCGGCCGCCTCGCGATTCGGACCGAGAGCACGGAGCTGCCCGACGCGGCGGACCGCTTGGGCCGCCGCCTGTACTCGGCCGTCGTGGGGGGCACCTGCCTGGCCTCCGGCGCCGCCCTGCTGATTGCCGGCTACTCCGTGCTCGGGAAATTGCTCCTGATCGGCGCGGCAGTTTTGTGGGCCACGCACGGCTTGATGGACGGCTACCGAAGCTTTCGACGACGCCGCGCACGCCGCCGCCGCTGAGGCCGCGAGGCCAGGCCGCGGCATGCCCGAAGGCCGCGACGCCAGGCTACCGCGCGCCGGGTCGCCACGCGCGCAAGGGCTCGCAGGGGGGCCCGCGGCGCCACACCGGCCGCGACCCGCTGCGGCGGCGGCGGCCCGAAAGGCCAGGGCGCCGCGCCCACCGTCGAGGGATGGCGGCTGCAGGCCATCGGAGGACAGGCAGAGGCACGGGTTCGGCGACTCGAGCCGCATCGCGCGGAGTAGGAACGGCGGCGAACCGAGCGCGGCGCCCCGGCTTCTCGGCCCAGTCGCGCGAACAAAGGCACGGCTCCGGGACTCGCGAAGCCCCCACCCTTCCCAGCCAAGAGCGACCCGCCCTGGAGACATGCCCGGACGGCAGCCTCGCTACAGTCACGAGGTCAGCGAAGCGACCCCGACCGCGCCCCCCTGCGGTGGCCTGCTGGGCCTCCCAACCGCCGCGCGGCCCTGATTCCCCGCGGCCCTGGCTCCCGCGGCCCTGGCTCCACGCCGCCCGGATTCCACGCGGCCCGGGGGCATCAGGTCGGGACGCGAGTCAGAAGAAGGAAGGCGACCGCAAAAGCCAACAGGACCAACGACTCGATGAGCGCCAAGCCAATCAGCATCGGCGTTTGAATGCGGGCAGCGGCTCCGGGGTTGCGGCTGATGCCTTCGAGGGCGGCGGCAGCGGCTCGCCCCTGGCCGAGAGCGCCACCGATGACCGCGAGGCCAATGGCGAGACCAGCCGCCAAGGCGGCGGTCGTCTGCATGTCGAAGGTATTGGCGGGCGCCCCTTGTTGCGCAAACGCCGTGGCGGGCAGAAGGGCGGCGAAAGCGCCGACGACGACCGCTAGGCCTCGGAGGTTCTTTTTGGACATGAGTTCAAGATCCCTTATTGATGATTGAGGACGCGGGCAACGATAGCTGCCCACCCCCGGGTTGAGGAAGCAAAACGGCACGCCCCAGTTCCTGAGCGGCCGAAAGGATCGAGCGCGGGGCTATCGCGAATCGATGGCGACGAAACACCGAAAAAAATCCCGATACGGGGCTTCAGTGGTGGTCCAAGTGCTCGGTGGCGAGGCTGATGTACACACAGGTGAGGAGCGTGAAAACGAGCGTTTGCACGACCAGCACCACGCAACCGAGCAACATGAAGGGCAGCGGAACGAGCGACGCCACCAAGCCCGTGAAGATGCCCACGATCAAATGGTCGACGGACATGTTGAGCATCAAGCGCAGCGCCAACGTCAGCGGCCTCACCGCGACGGAGATGATTTCGATCACGAACATCAGCGGGGCGAGCACCAGCGAGGGCCCGGCGAAGTGCTTGATGTAGGCGAGACCATTCACCTTCAACCCGTAGAGGTTGAAGAGAATGAAGACCACCAAGGCCGAGCCGAGGGTGATGCCGAGGCTGCTCGTGGGCACCGGGGCGCCGGGCACCATCGCCATCAGGTTCGAAAGAAACACGAAGCACGCGGCCGTCCCGACCACGGGGAAGTACTTCTTCGCGCGCTCGGGACCCATCATGTCCTTGGCCATGTCGTAGAAGTACCCGATGAACACCTCCGCGAAGGTGGCGAGCGTCAGCTTCTCCTCCGGCACGACGCGTTCCTCCACCTTTGCCAGCCGCGGGCGCAGCCGGAGGCCAATGCCGACCAAAGCCGCCGCCACGATCAGCGCGGCGATGATCGGCTCGAAGCTCTGCCAGGTGGGCGGCGCGTCCCCGATGAAGGTGTGGCCGAGCAGAGACGCGTTGTGGGAGAGCGTCTCCTTCATGTGGGCGAGTAGCAGGGTGAGAAAGCTGGTATGCTCGGGCACGGTTTGCTCGTGAGGGGTTGTCCGGCGTACCGCCGGGAGAAGACTGTCGCCATCGAGGCGATGGCGAGAAGACTACCGAAGCTGGCCGAAAAAGAGCGAAAATTGCAAGCGGGCTGAGAGGGCCGGGCCGCACCGGCCGGCAGCAGGCTTTGGCGTGGAACGAAACATTGCGTCGAGCGCCTTCGTCGAAGACACCGAGCAGAAACGCGCGAAGCTGCGATCGACCTGCGCGGCCGCGCAGAACCGACGGGCGCGAACGACGGGCGCCCCGCGCACCCCGAGCGGGCGCCTCGGGCCGCTAGGCGGGACGGCCGCGCGAGCGCGCCGACGGCGCACGGCTCGCGAGCGGGGGAGCCGCCGTTTCGCCGCCGCGGGGTCGCGTGCCCCGACGGCCTCGGGAAGACGCTCCCCACGACTGCAAACCGTCAGAAGCGCGACGGATTCACGGCAGCCCGCAGCCAGAGGCAACCTGGGCCGCCTCACGGGCCGCACAGCTTTCCGAGCCGAGCGCGCGCCCCCCAGGGACCGCTTCGCACCAAGCCCGACGCGCTTCGGGCCCAGCGCGGCCGCCGCCTCACACCGGGCTCAGGCATCGATCGCGCTGCTCCCGGTCGCCAGGAGGCCGCGGCCGATGAAGCACACGCACACCAGCGTGGTGGCGACGGCCCCCAACGCCAGCGCGAGCGGCTCGGCCCAGTCGAGCACGACCAGCAAATAGAACGAGGCGATCAAGCCGAACGCTTTGGCGACCATCAGGACGGCGTAGGCGCCCCCGCCCCCGCCCTCCGCCCCACTCGACAACATCTTGCGGAGCAGCACCGCCAGGAACCAAAAGTTGGCCGCCCCCAAGCCGCAGCCGAGCGCCGCCGAGGCCGCGAGCTTCCCCCCCCAGGCATCCCAGACCAGCCCCACGGCCGCCAGGTGGGCGAGCGTCACGGCCGTGGCCGCCGTCCGCCGGGACGCGAAACCATCGGACCCGAAGCCCGGCGCCCGAGCCCCCAGCGAGTCGACGCCATGCGCCCCGAGCCAGCGACCGCTCGGACCCTCAGCTCGCATCGCCGGGCGGCGATCGGGGGGGCGTGTCGTGGTATTTCTTTCGCTCGGCTCGTTCATTCGCTTCCTCCTCGAGCGCCTCTCGGTTCAAGACTTGGATGGCTCGGTAGATCGCCCTGCCGCCTGCCGCAATCCCAAACCCGAACCCAATCAGGGTCAGCCAGGGGTCCGTTTCGAATTTGCGGTCGAGCCACACGCCCCCCACCAACCCCGCCACGGCGCTCAGGCTCACCTCCAAGCCGAGGGTCGACAGCCGCCCGATGCCTTTCCAGTATTGCTGCATGGTGAGAGTTCGGTGAGGGAACGCGCGAAACAGCGCGGAGCGAGCCTTTCCGACTCAATCGATACTGCGCCGGTGGGTCGCGCTTCAAGTCAGCCCGAGGCCGCGCGCTCCCAAGGGGACGGTGGGCTCCGCGCCCACGGCGGGCCGACGCAGCGGTAGGGTGATGACGAACCGCGTGCCCGCCGGCGCGTTCGCCTCGCAAGCCACCCGCCCTCCGTGCGCTTCGACGATTTCGCGGGTGATGGCCAGGCCCAGCCCGGTCCCGTGCCCTTTCGTGGTGAAGAACGGCTCGAAGACTTGCTCGCGCGTGTCCGCGTCCATCCCCTTGCCCGTGTCAGCCACGCAGATTTCAATCCCGGAGGAATCGGACTGCTCGACCGACACCTCGAGGACACCGCCCTCCGGCATGGCCTCGCGAGCGTTGCGGAAGAGATTGAGCAGCACCTGGCGCAGCTGGGCCTCGTCGAGCAGGGTCAGTGCCGGCGAGGCGGGCAGCGTCAGCTCGGTCTCGACGCCGGCCCGGGCCAGCTCCGCCTGAGCCGCGGAGAGCGCGTCGGCCACCACCTGCCCGGCGTCCTCTTCGTGCAAGTCGGGCCGAGATCTGCGGGCCAAGGAGAGATACTTCTCGGTCAGCTGGGTGAGGCGGTCGACCTCGGACTGGGCCGCGCGCAGCAGCGCGAGAACCTCCCCTTGCCGATCCCCGAGCTCCTCTTCGAGCAGATCCAGGTTCAGGGCCAGCGAGGACAGCGGGTTGCGCACCTCGTGGGTCACCTGTGCGGCCATCTTTCCAATCGCCGCGAGCCGCTCGCTCGACAGCAGCTCGGCGTTCGCCTGGGCGATGGCCGCCACCATGCTCTCGAAGGTCGCAGCCAGCTCGCCGATCTCGTCGCTGGTGGCGACGACCGGGTGCGGGGTGAGGTCGCCGCGCGCCACCACGCGAGCGCGCTCGGTGACGGCGGAGAGCGGCGCGAGGATGCGCCGAGAGCGCCACGCCACCAACAGCCCCATCAGGCACGTCATGACGGAGAGGCCGACGAGCACCCGCACCGCGCGCTTCTCGCGCGAGCGAGCTTCCTCGAGCAGCCGCTGCACACTGGCAGTGACCTGAGCCTCGAGCTCGGCGAGCCGCAGGCGCCCCTCGTGGCTGCGCTTCACCAAGATGTCTCGCTCCGCCACCGCTTGCGCTTCCTGCCGCGCTCGCAAGGCTGCGAACAAGCGCTCGATCGACTGGCGATCGGCGGCCAGGAAATCTCGAATCGATTCGGCCTGCCGCGAGAGCGAGCGGGCCAGCTCCGCCAGGTCGCCACGCTGACCGAATGCGCGGCTGAGCGCCGCCTGCACGGCTTCGAACGAGCGCGGACGACCGACGGAGAGGTTCGCGTCGAACCACACCTGCTTGTCCGCGGGGTTCTTGGCTGCCGTGACGTGGTTGAGCTGTGAGCTCCACGTATCCTGATCGCGCACGGCGTTGCGAAGCACGAGAGCCAGGGGAAGATAGCCCGATCGCATCAGCTCGGCCTCCTGGGTGGCCGCGCGCAGGGCGACGACGTTCCAGCCCGCCACCAGCGAGAAAGCCACCGTCACGATCAGATGGAACAGCGTGATTCGGGCCGTGACGCTGTGACGGAAGCGCCCACTGCGCTGCCTCGGCCCGTCGACGCCGCGGGCCGTGGCTCGCAGGGCCGGCGCGGAAGCGGCTCGCCCCGACGCGGTGGCGGCCCCGGGCGATGACGCATCTACCGAGCCCTCCTCGCGCATGCCCTACACCGAGGCGTCTTCGGCTGCCTGCGCGATTGGCTCGGGGATCACCGAGGGGATGTTGACCGTTTGCGGCAGCCTCATCTCGAAGACGGCTCCCTCCGGCCCAGACTGCACCTCGATGCGGCCCCGGTGCTCCTCGACGATCTTCTTCACGATCGCCAACCCGAGCCCGGTGCCGTCCTGCTTGCCCGCCGTGACGAAGCTCTGGAACAGGCGCCCCCGGATCGCCTCGGGAATGCCGGGACCCGTATCCCGAACTCCGATCAGCAGGTCGTCGCCTTCGTGACGGGCGAAGATGAGCAACCGACCGCCGCGCTCCCCCATCGCCTCGATGGCGTTGCGAGCCAAGTTGTGTACGGCGCGGGCGATTCGCGTCTCGTCGAACCGAGCGGTGCTCTTGGACTCGATATCCATCTCGATGACGATGGGATGACCCTGGGCGTAGGGCAGCAGCTGCGCCTCGATCTGCTGGAAAAAGGCGTTGAGGTAGACGCGCCGGACGAAGATCCGCTTGTCCCCCCGCGCGAACTCCAGCACCTCTCGCTGCATCGCCGTGAGCATCTCGAACTGCTTGAGGATGCCGCGAGCGTGCTCGGCGCGCACGGCCGGATCGTCCTCGTGGGTCATCATCTGCGCGTGGCCGCCGATCACCGTCATGGGCGTCTTGAAATCATGAATGATTTGCGCGAGCAGGCGCCCGATCGTCGTCAGGCGCTGGCTGCGCTCGCGTTGTTCGCTGGCGTGAAACAGGCGCACGGCGGTCGAAACGTTGGCCGCGACCAGCTCGAGCAGAACGCGATCTTCCTCCTCGAAAGGACGCCCTCCCTGCTTGCTGAACAGCCCGATGGCACCCGCCGACGAGTCGCCGGGCAGGGGCATCACCAGGCACGAACGCACCGCGAACGGGAACCGCCCCTCGACGCGCGGGTGGTAGTGCGAATGCAGCGCGGCGTCGGCGAGCTCGATCGTTTCGCCCTCGGCCATGGCCGCCGCCAAGAGGCCCTCCCCCGCCTTCACGCCGAAGCTCTCGAAGTGCCCAGTGCCCTCGGGATCGTAGACGTGCTGCAGCAAATCCCCGCTGTCCTCCTCGGCCAAGAGCAGGCTGGCTCCGCCGGCGTGGCAGGCCTGGGCGAGCGGGGAGAGGGCACTTTGTGCCAGCTCCTGCGCCGTGTGGGCGCGCGCCATGGACTGCTCCAGCTCGTTGAGCAGCTGCAGGTCGGCGACGCGACGCTCGAGCTTCTCCTTGGTGCTGAGCAGCTGGTGGTTTTTCTGGACCAGGGAGAGAAACAGCCGGGAGTTGTCGATTGCTACGGCCGCCTGGGTGCTCAGCGCCGAGAGGATCGCCTCGTCTTCGGCCGTGAACTCCTCTCCGATCTTCTTGTTGAGCACCTGAATCACGCCGATGATGCGGCCCATGTGATTCTTCAGCGGCGCGACCAACATGGAGCGAGTGCGGTAGCCCGTAAAGGCATCCCACTCGGATTCGAAGCGCGGATCCGTGTAGGCATCCTTGAGCCGGATCGGCTTGCCCGTCTGCGCCACGGTGCCCGCAATCCCGTGCCCCACTCGCACGCGAATCGACCGCACCTGCTCGCCGATGACAATGCGGGAAACCAGCTCCCCCTTGGCTTGATCCAGCAGGTACAGAGTGGCCCGATCCGCATCCAGGAGATCGGTCAGCCGCCCCAGGATCAACTCGAGCAGGTCGTCGAGATCGAGCGTCGTGCCCAGCGCGTTGCCGACCTCGCGCAGGGCGGAGGCGATTCGCTCCTCGCGGGCGAGGGCCGCCCGGAGCTCCAAAACCTCCTGTTCCAAGCCGGGTTTTACCTGCTGGCCGACTGTCACCCCCCAAGGGAACCACGGACGGCGGCATGAGGTCCACGCCAAACCGCGTGCGGCATTCCGATAGAACGATGTATACATTTGCAATGGCAAGACGGCGGTCCGGAACCGCACTCAAACAGCTACAGCTGGTCGTCAGAGGCCGAGTCCAGGGGGTTTACTTTCGGGCCTCGGCCCAACGCGAAGCGAAGCGGTTGGGGCTGGTCGGCACGGTCCGGAATCGGCCGGATGGATCTGTCGAAATCGTGGCCGAAGGCGAGGAAACCTCGATACGCGAGCTCCACGGTTGGGCCCAGAAAGGGCCGGGGGTGGCACGCGTCGACCGGGTCGACACCCGCTGGCGGAGCTTCTCGGGGGACTATTTCGACTTTCGCATCATCGAGTAGCGCCCCGCGGGCCTGGCGAGCGCTCCTGTTGGGCTTGGCGCTGTGCCCCCTGGCCCCTCCCGCACGGCGAGCGGCCGCCTCCGACGCGGGCGCGGGCGCCGCCTCCGCCTCGCCGGCGCTCCCTCGACCGAGTCGCCCGGCGGCAAAGCCCCTGCCCCAGCTCTCCCCCATCGCCCTGCCCCCGCCCTCGCCCTCCCGCCGGCAGCAATGGGAGAGGTGGATGGCCCAGCTGACGGGCCCCGCCGAGGCGGAAGCCCGGGTGGTCCAGGGCGCCGTCCTCGAGCTCGGCGAACCATGGGTAGCGGTCATCGATCAGCGGCTGGGCAAGCTGGCTGGCAGCGCGGACCGAGCCGCGATGCAGCGGCTGTTGGGCAGAGCTCGACGCGCGGCGCGGGCCGAGGTTCGCCGAAGAATGCGCGAGCGCGGCGACGAAGGAGAAGTCGTCACGCCGGACTACCTCGACCTGCTCCTCGCTCACGCAGGCCCCGAGAGCCCGCACATGGCGCCTCTGAAGGAGCTGGTAGCCTGCAGCCGCGCCCTGGAAGCAATCGGCTCGCCCAGCGCCGTGCGCGGGTTGATTTCCGTCTACGTCCGCTTCGGTGAGCTGCTGCGCGCCGACACTCAGCTTGCGCTTTCCCGGCTGGGCCCGCGAGCGATCGCCCCGCTGATCGAGGCGACGCGGCACCCGGCGCCGCAGGTCGCCGAGTGGGCGGCGGCCCGCCTGGCTCGTCTCGACAAGAGCGAAGCGAGCAGCGCGGTCGAGGGGCTTTCCCCCGAGCTGACCGCCGACGTGCTTCGCGCGTACGGTCGCAACCAGGACCTTTCCGCGCTGCCGCTGCT
The DNA here is from genome assembly GCA_050299315.1 of Polyangiaceae bacterium. GTDB lineage: Bacteria > Myxococcota_A > Polyangia > Polyangiales > Polyangiaceae > SZUA-265. The sequence goes on along the minus strand of JBNKVS010000086.1, from coordinate 20,035 downwards.
GATTGCCCACGCGGGCAGCGCTCGAGACGCGGTGCGCCGCGCCGCTCGGGAGGCGGTGACGCACATCGGCCCGGCCGGGCTGTGGCCGCTGCGGGACGCCTTCGAAGCGGCGACAGGCGAGCCAGCATCCGAGGCCTGGCCGTGGGATCGCCTGGCTCGCGAGCTGTTCGCGCGCTTCGATGGACAGCGCCTGGCGCATCACTACGCACTCTTCGACCGGGGGCGCCGCGCCCTGTCGCACGGAGACCTGGAAGGCGCCACGCGAGCGTTCGACGAGCTATTGGCGCGAGACCCGGGGTTCCAGCGAGCTGCCGAGCTGGCGCCCGCGTATCTGCGCCTCGCGGAGAGGCTGCTCGTCTCGGACACGCCGCGGGCGACGCTGGCGCTCCAGCGTGTCGCCCGGCTCAGCCCGAGGGAAACCCAGCATTTTGCCCGCGCGCAGAGCTTGCTGCACACGCTGAAGGCCTCGGATCTGCGTAGCCGCGGGTGGGTCGACCAGGTGCTGCTGCTCCGGGCCCTCGAGCTCGATCCGAGCAATCGCGCCGCCCAGCGGATGCTCGAAGAGGCCCAGCGCGCGGTGGCTCCGAGCGCGCAGGGCGTACGCCGCTACCTGCCGGCCAGCGCCATCGCGCTGCTCACGATCTTCAGCCTCGCTGCGATGGCCCTGCGCCACCGACGAGCTCCCGACGCCGAGCCCAAGGGCTCGTAGCCCTCGGCCACCCCGGATCTCCCGCGGGCCGCGGCGCCGCAGCAAGCCCGCGAGCGGCGCGGCGCGGCCGCGACGAGCCCGCGACTCACTCGAGGCTCGTGGCCGGCCCGCGTTCGGGCAGGCCCGCGGCGAGCCCCACCCGAGGCTCGCCGACTCACGTTTCGAGCGGCCCCGCTGCGAGCCCGCGACTCACACTCGAGGCTCGTGGCCGGCCCGCGTTCGGGCAGGCCCGCGGCGAGCCCCCACCCGAGGCTTGCCGACTCGCGTACCCAGCGGGCCCGCGGCTCGCTCACGGCTTGCCGACTCGCGTTTCGAGCGTGCGCGCGAGGCGGTGGAAGTCGCAGCCGGGCTGGATGAACCGGACCTCGGTCACCAGCGTTTCCGGGTTGACCAACTCGGTGAATGGCACGTAGCAGAGGTCGAACTGGCCCGTGACGCTCACCATGTGCCCGTCGAGCCCTCGCTCGACCAGCGCGCGGTACGCCCCCACGCCGAGCTGGCTTCCGAGCACCACATCGAACGCGTGGGGCGGCGCGCAGCGCGCCTCGTAACCCATCTGCACGCCGTTGACCTTGCGCTTCCTGCCGGTGCGCTGCTCGTAGCGGGCCGCTACGCGCGCGGCGACCAGCTTGCCCAGGGAAATGTCACTCAATGAAATGTGACCGTGCTCATCCCGGGGCACCCCGTCGAGCTGGTCGAGGCTCAGGTGCTCGGCCAGCCCTTCGGCGAGAACCACGGTGCCGTACTCCTTCTTGCGGCCCTCGCGGGTGACCATCAAATCCACGATGCGGTCTGCGAGCTTCGCCATCGAAAGGCGCCGCTGCACCTGCTTCGCCCCGTCGTCCCCGACGACTTCCTGCGGCTCCGTGAGCGAATCGTCCAGATCCTCCACCGTGAGCACGAGGTGCGCCTCGCCCGCGATCGCGAGGCCGTAGCCGAGCCAACCGGCCTTGCGCCCCATGGCTTCCACGATGAAGTAGGCGCCACTCGCCATGGCGTCGGCGCGCAGGTTGAGCAGCTCCTTGGCCATCACGTCGACCGCCGTGAAGAAACCGAAGGTGAAGTCGATCCCGCGGTAGTCGTTGTCGATGGTCTTGGGCAGGTGCACCACCCTCACTCGCTTGGCTTCGGACGGTAGTCTCTTCTGATATTCGTGAATGAAGTTCGCCGTTTTCAGCGTGTCGTCCCCGCCGATGGAGATCAGCGCGTCGACGCCCAGATCCACCAGCGCCTGGTACACGCAGCGCAGCTTTCGGGTCGCCTCGGGATCGTCGAGATCCGATGGCCGCTTGACGGCCTTGCCCGGATTGGCCCTCGCCGTTCCGATGGCAATGCCGCGCCGGTTGCGCAGGCCCCGCAGCTCCTTTTCCTTGATGTGATGGTAATGCTCCCCCTCGACCAGCGGGCTCGCCTTCGCGTCGTAGCCCTCGAGAAAGCGGTACCCGTTGTGCAGAGCGATGACCTCTCGGCCATCCTCCAAAAAGGCCGTCGCTACAGCAGAAATGACCGCATTGGCCGAGGGCGCCGGGCCGCCCGAAAAGATGATGCCCACACGGCGCGGAGAGCCTCCGCTGCCGGTGGATGGAGTTTTCTCTGTCATGCTCTACTCGCTGTGCAAATTGGTGCCCGCTCGATCTGCGCCCATCGCACGACCGCCCGCGAGGAGACAAGCCCCCTCGTGCGCCCCCCCTCTGCAGATTCTCGCGCCGTCGAAAAATCCGCTCGCTAGGGCCCCGTCCGACAAGTCGTAATCACTGATTTGTGGTCGCCGCGGCAACAGAGTCGTCTTGCCTCGAGCGGCGGACGGGGCACGTCGGCGCCGAAGACGCCTCGGAAAAAAGGGGTGCCGTGTCCAAGACGAGCCCCCAGCGACGTCGCGGACACAGCACTAGCCCGGATTTCTTGCGACCGCAGGACCGAGGGTGCGAGGAGGAAGTGGATTTTCAGTCCAGATGCCCGTCGGACGCGCGCAGGCAGACTTGGCGACGGTCCGCCCGAGGCCCTTGCTCCCGCTCGGCCCCATTTCCTTGCAGACGACAACCCCACCCTCCGCCCACAGCCGCTCTCGGAGCGACCGGAGCAGGCCCGTCGCCCCGCATCCTTGCCGCGGCCGCTCACCAGGGGCCCCAGGAAGGTTCGTCGCCGCCTCCGGCACCTTTTCCTCGCCCGCGGAGCGCCGCAAGGCCTCCCCCGAAGGCCGCGGCACTCCCTCCGCTTCGCTCTCCTCAGAGGGCAGCGCCCCGGAGGGGGAAGACGCCGCGTGCGGCGGCGGGGCCCCTGGGGCGCGACCGAGGAACCGCCCGGCAGGCGCCTCCGCGGCCACGCGCCGCACCCGAGACGAGCTCAGTACGTAAACTTGCCTTCGCACCCGAGGTCGGAAAATGCCTGCACGAGACGGGCGGCCATCCCCTTCTCGCCCAGGTGCAGCCAACCGCGCGGGTCGATGTACTTCTTGTTCGGCTTGTCCTCCCCCTCGGGATTGCCGAGCTGGCTCTTGAGGTACGCGTCCTTCTCGTCCATGTACTGCTTGATTGGGTGGCAGAAGGCCCACTGCGTATCCGTGTCGATGTTCATCTTCACGACGCCGTAGGAGACGGCCTCCCGAATCTCCGCTTGCGAGGAGCCCGAGCCGCCGTGGAACACGAAGCGCAGCGGCTTGTCCCCCGTCTTGCGCTCGGCCTTGACGTGAACCTGGGAGTTCTTGAGGATCACCGGCGTCAGCTTGACGTTGCCGGGCTTGTAGACCCCGTGGGTGTTGCCGAAGGAAGCCGCCACCGTAAACGACCCGACCGAGCTCAGCTGATCATAGGAGTAGAGAACATCGGCCGGCTGGGTGTACAATTTCGAGTTGTCGATGCTGCTGTTGTCGACACCATCCTCCTCGCCCCCGGTGACTCCGAGCTCGATCTCGAGGGTCATGTCGAGCTTGCTCATCCGCTGGAGATACTTCTTGGAAATCGCGAGGTTCTCCTCGAGCGTCTCCTCGGAAAGATCCAGCATGTGGGAGCTGAAGAGCGGCTCGCCGTATTTCTCGAAATGCGCCTCACCGGCATCCAGCAGGCCGTCGATCCAGGGAAGTAGCTTCTTCGCCGCATGATCCGTGTGGAGAACGACGCTCACACCGTACGCTTTGGCAATCGACCGGACGAACAGCGCCCCGGCAATCCCGCCGGCGATGCTCGCCTGCAGCTTGGAGTTGTCGAGGGTCTTTCCGGCGAAAAATTGAGCGCCGCCGTTCGACAGCTGGACGATGATCGGGCTGCTCGCCTCTTTGGCGGCCGCGAGCGCGGCCGCGACGCTGTGGGAGCCAATCACGTTCACCGCCGGCAGCGCACACTGGGCCTGGATGCAGTAGTCCATCAGGTCCTGCAGGTCCTTTCCGTAAAGAACACCGGGCTTCAATTTCATCGGATTCGCCATCTCTCTCTCTCTTTTCTAGGGGTGTCAGGCTCCGCTCGCGCCGCGCGCCGGCGCGCTCGACGGCTCGACTTCCGGGCCCTCACCATGCGGCGCCAAAGCTGCGCGGCTCGCTCGCGCTGCCCACCCCGACACAGTACTCCGAAGCCGGCTCGCGTTGCTGCAACAATCCCCACATTGTTCTGTGGCGTTCCGACCCGAAGCGATCCCGAAACACGCTCCCCGGCACCGCCTGAACATGCATGCGCCTCCCAGCCGCCCGCCGCCACGGCCCATGAGGAGACTCGGCCCCAAAATTGCCGAGAGCCACCCCTGGGGGTGGCCCTCGCCGGCTTCGCCGACCGCCGCTTGGTCGTCCGCCGCGCCATCCCGGCGCCGCCCGCGCTCGGCGAGCGACAGCCGGCGACCAGCTCTCAGGGACCGGCTTCCGCTGGCTCAGCCGCAGCCGGCTCGGCCTCCGCCTTCGGAGCACCGGCCTCTGGAGCTCCCGCCTCGTCGGCGCTCTCGCCCACGAGCTCGATGAAACACATCGGCGCGTTGTCTCCGCGACGACGACCCAGCTTGACGATCCGCGTGTACCCGCCCGGACGCCCCTGGTACCGCTTGGCGAGCTCCGTCACGACCTTCTCCACCAGGTCGACCTCGACGGCCTCGCCTTCCTCGGTCTCGCGAGTACCGACGGGCTGGAGGAACTTGCCGATCACCCGCTTGGTCGCAACACGCCGAGCGACATCCTCCGCAGAAAGGTCCGCGGCGGTCGAAGTGGCCACGGCCCCCAATCGAACGCCCTTCGTGATCAGACGCTCGACGACACGCCGCAGCTCCTTCGCTTTGGCCTCTGTAGTCCGGATCCGCTCGTGAAGAATCAGGTTCGCCGAAAGCGCGCGGAACATTGCGCGGCGGTGGCTCGTATTCCGACCAAATTGACGGCCCAGTTTCCTATGTCGCATCGTCTCGTCCTCGTCGCGTCGCCTCTCGGCGCCGCCTCATCCTACATACAGCTTTCGGCGAAGGTGGCGTCCGCCTCGCCGTCGGCCCCCGGGGGGCCTCGTACTCGAGCTTTCTCACCCTCGCTCTGCGCGCCGAGTCTCGAGCCTCTGGCTCGAGTCCTAGTTCTGAGCTTGGTGCGCCTTCCAGCGCTCCAGCATGTGAGGCCAATTGTCCAGCTTCATCCCCAAATTCAGCCCCATCGTCACCAGGATCTCCTTGATCTCCTTGAGCGACTTGCGACCGAAGTTCTTGGTCTTCAGCATGTCCTGCTCGGTCCGCTGCACCAGCTCTCCGATCAGCTGGATGTTCGCATTTTGCAGGCAGTTGGCCGAGCGGACCGAGAGCTCCAGCTCGTCCACCGAGCGGAACAGGTGCTCGTTGAGGGGCTCCTCCTCGGCTCCCGGCGCCTGGTACTGGGTCTCCTCGGTCTCCTCGAAGTTGATCCAGATGGAGAGTTGCTCCTTGAGGATCTTGGCGGCGAAGGCCACGGCGTCCGCAGGGGCAACCGCCCCGTTCGTCCACACCTCGAGGATCAGCTTGTCGTAATCCGTGATCTGGCCGACGCGCGCGTTGCGCACCGTGTAGTTGACCTTCCGGATGGGCGAGAACAGCGAGTCGATGTAGATCGTCCCGAGCGGCATCGTAGGGTTCTTGTTGCGCTCGGCCGGCACGTATCCACGCCCGACGTTGACCGTGAGCTCCATGCTCAGCGGCCCCTTCTTGTCGAGGGTGGCGATGAGGTGATCCGGGTTGAGGATCTTCAGACCGTCCGTGAGCTGGATGTCCCCGGCGAGCACCGGCCCCGGCCCCTCCTTCTCGAGCCGCAGCGTATGCGTCTTGGGCGCGTCCGCTCGGAACACCACCTCTTTGAGATTGAGGACGATGTCGGTCACATCTTCCACCACATCGTCGATGCTCGTGAACTCGTGCAGAGCCCCATCGGCCCGCATGGCCGTGATGGCCGCCCCCTGCAGAGAGGAAAGAAGGACGCGCCGAAGCGAATTGCCCACCGTGATGCCATACCCACGCTCGAGGGGCTCACAGGTGAACTTGCCGTAGAACTCGTTCGCCGATTCCTGCTCGATCTGAATCGAGCGCGGCCGAATGAGGTCAGTCCAATTGCGTGCGTCTTTTGCCGATACCACTGCTTTCCTTTCTGTTGGGGTTTGCGCGACCGTCTCGGCTCACTCCGGGAACCCACTCCCGAAGCCAACCCGCGGCCTGCCCGCATCGTCGCACGGCAGCCTGATCGGCTGCCTACGGGGCCCCTACGCGGCGCCCCGATCCCGCTTCAGCGAGAGTAATACTCCACGATGTACTGCTCGCGCACGGCCGGATCCTGAAGCTCCTCACGCGGCGGCTTGCCCTTGAACACACCGCTGAAGTTCCCTCGATCCACCTCGACCCAGGTGGGGATCGGGCGGCCCTGGGCAGACTCCAACGCGGCCTGCACGAAGCCGATCTTACGGCTCTTCTCGCGCAGCTCGACCTTGTCCCCGGCCTTCACCCGGTAGCTCGGGATGTTGACCCGCTTGCCGTTGACGAGGATGTGGTGGTGCAGCACGAGCTGCCGACCCTGCGAACGCGTAGAAGCGAGCCCCATGCGGTGCACGAGGTTGTCCAGGCGGCTCTCCAACAGCCCCAGCATCTCTTCGCCGGTTCGCCCCTTCATGCTCGCGGCTTCCGTGTAGTACCCACGGAACTGCTTCTCGAGCAGCCCGTAGATGCGCCGCGCTTTCTGCTTCTCCCGCAGGCGCAGGCCGTACTCGCTCATCTTGAAGCGACCTTGCCCGTGCTGCCCCGGGGGGTAGGGCCGCCGCACGATCGAGCATTTCTCCGAAAAGCAGCGCTCGCCCTTCAGGTACAGCTTCGCTCCCTCACGCCGACAGAGCTTGCATACCGGTCCGATGTACCTTGCCATATCTCAGTTGCCTCTCAGAATCTCACGCCTCTGGCCACCGCTGGGCTCACACGCGCCGCCGCTTCGGGGGGCGGCAGCCGTTGTGCGGAACCGGAGTTACGTCCCGGATCAGGGTGATCTTGAACCCGGCGCCCTGCAGCGCACGCAGCGCGCTCTCGCGTCCGGCGCCCGGGCCTTTCACGAAAACGGCGACCGAACGCATCCCGTGGTCGATGGCTCGACGAGCGGCGTCTTCCGCCGCCAGCTGCGCCGCGAACGGGGTGCTCTTGCGCGAACCCTTGAAACCGCGCGCTCCCGCCGAGGCCCACGACACCGCGTTGCCCGCGACGTCCGTGATGGTCACGATCGTGTTGTTGAAGGTGGAACGAATGTGCGCCACACCCGTCGGAATGTTCTTGCGCGGGACTCGCTTCCCACCGCGCTTTTTCGCTGCCGTCGCCATTGTATTTCCTCAGCCAGTCTTTCTCACTTGCGGCGGGCGGCCACGCCCCGCTTCGGGCCCTTGCGCGTGCGTGCGTTCGTGCTGGTGCGCTGCCCGTTCACGGGCAGGCTCCGCCGGTGGCGCAGGCCCTTGTAGCAGCCGAGGTCCATCAGGCGCTTGATGTTCTGCTGAACCTCGCGCCGCAAATCACCCTCGACCTTGATCTGCTCGATCGTGTCTCGAAGGGCCTTCACGTCTGAATCCGACAGCTCGTCGACCTTGCGATCCTCCGGGATCTTCGTCTTCTGGCAGATCCGTCGAGCCGTGTGCTGACCGATGCCATAGATGTATGGCAGGGCGTAAGCAACTGCCTTTCGCCGGGGGAGATCGACACCCGCTATGCGAGCCATGTGAGCCTCTTCACTTCTTTGCTAGTCATGCTGAGTAAAATTCCAGTTCGGGCCTAAGAGTCAGCCCTGCCGCTGCTTGTGCCGGGGGTTGTCGCAGATCACGCGAACCACTCCCTGGCGGCGGATGACCTTACACTTGTCGCAGATTTTCTTAACGCTGGGTCGAACCTTCATCTTGGCCTCGAATCATCATGGATGCGCGGGGGCGCCACAGCACGTGACGCTCTGAATCTCCCTGTGGCTGGCGGCTCTCCGATCCCTCGGGGAGGGCGCCCAGTAGGCGAATTCGCTGCGCCGCGCAAGCAAAAACCACCTCGAGAGTCGATCTAGAGCTTTTCAGTAACCTGTGCCCGGCTCGGGTCTCGGCTGGATATTCGGAGCCGAACCCGGTCTCCCCGGATCAACCGTACGAACACTCCGCGGCCGGCGATGTCCACGCCTGCGCGGACCAGGCGGCCATCCTCGAGCAGCACGGACAGCATCCCGCGTGGAAGGACCTCCTGCACCACCCCGGTTACCTCGTTACCCTTCGTCGACCCCTGCTCCTTCCGTGAGGCCCAGGACCGACTGAATCCGGGCCTCGACCTCTTCCAACGGACCCACGCCGTCTACACTCAGCAGCACCCCTTTCGCCCGGTAGTGGGGAACGAGCGCTGCCGTCATGGCTTCGTAGGCGTCGAGCCGCTTGAGGACCGTGTCCTCGTGGTCGTCCCGCCGGTGGCTCAGCTCGGCTCCAGCGGGGGGCGGATTATACTTCAAATGATAGATCTGTCCAGTCCGAACATCAGTCCGGCGGAGTGTCGCTCGCTCCACCAGCAGCTCGCGCGGCACCTCGATCGCAACGGCCGCCTCGATGGCGATGCCCCGCTCGGCGAGAAAGGCGTCGAGCGCGTCGGCCTGGGCGATGGTACGCGGAAACCCGTCGAGAATGAAGCCGTCCGCGGCATCTGCCTGACCCAGACGCTCCCCAACGATGCCGATCACTAGGTCATCCGGCACGAGCTTGCCCGCGGACATGATCTCGTCGGCGAGCTTTCCGAGCTCCGTACCGGCGTCTCGAGCCGCACGCAGCATGTCCCCGGTCGAGATCTTCGGGACGCCGAGCCCCGCGCTCAGCCGAGCCCCTTGGGTACCCTTGCCGCTGGCCGGGGCCCCCAAAAGTACGATTCGCTTGCGCACCGACATGATCAGGCCGGACCTCTTCCGCTGAGCCGCGTCGTCTGCGGCCCCGTGATTCCCTCGTAGCTGCGCGATATCAGATGCGCTTCGATCTGACTGACCGTCTCCAGGGCCACCCCGACGACGATCATCAAGCTCGTGCCGCCGAACTGAAACGGCATCCGGAAGGCCTGGGCCACGATGGAGGGAATCACGCAGATGGCCGCGACGTAGATCGCGCCGCCCACCGTGATCCGACCGACGACACCATCGATGTACTCCGCCGTTTGGCGCCCGGGACGAATCCCCGGGATGTTCGCCTGCTGCTTCTTCAAGTTGTCGGCGACCTCGACGGGCTGGAACGTCACCGACGTGTAGAAAAAGCAGAAGAAGATGATCAGCGCGGAGAACAGCGTGTTGAACACCCAATCGCCCCGATTCAGGATCGCACCGAACTTCGCCATGAAGGGGATGTTCATGGTCGAGAGCGTGGTCGGGAACGAGAGCAGGCTCGAGGCGAAGATCGGCGGGATCATACTCGCCATGTTGACCTTCAGCGGCAGGTGCGCGCTCTGGCCGCCATACACGCGCCGACCCACTTGCCGGCGCGCGTACTGGATTGGAATTCGCCGCTGCGCTCGCTCGAAGTACACCACGGTGGCGATGCAGATGAGGAAAATCCCGAGCACGATCAGAATCGTGAGCGGCTCGAGCTCGCCGCTGTTGGCCGCCACGTAGTTCGCGGCACCGGCGGGAATCCCGCTGACGATGCTCGAAAAGATGATGAGCGATATGCCGTTGCCGATGCCGCGATCCGTCGCCTGCTCCCCGAGCCACATCACGAGCGCCGTACCCGTGGTCAGGGTGACCATGGTCATGAGGCGAAAGCCCCACCCAGGGGCGCTCACCACATCGGCGAAACGGGCCGCTCCCATGTCCGCGTTCAGCCCTTCGAGCCAAGTCGCCAGTGTGAAGGACTGCACACCGCTCAGGCCGAGTGTCCCGTAGCGCGTGTACTGCTCGAGCTTCCTGCGCCCGGACTCGCCCTCCTTCTTGAGCTCCTCGACGGTTTTGCTCACCATGCCCATCAGCTGCATGATGATGCTCGCCGAGATGTACGGCATGATGCCCAAGGCGAAGATCGAGAGCTGAGCGAAGGCCCCTCCCGAAAACATGTTCACCATGCCGAGCACGCCGCCCTGCCCCGAGACGACCTGCTGCATCACGCTGCGGTCCACCCCCGGCACCGTGATGAAAACGCCCAAGCGGTAGATGGCTAGGACAGCGAGAGAGAACAAGATGCGTCGCCGTAGCTCCGGCACCTTGCCAATGTTCTGAAAACCGCCAAATACCGCCACGACCGTTCCTGGGTAGAGTGCCCTGGGTAGCGGCGGCGGTCAAAGGCTCGCCAGCACCACCCAGCATGCCGAGTCAGCTTTCGCTGCTCTCCTCGACCGGAGCATCCGCGGCCGGCTGAGCCGAAACGGCCTTCCCTCCGGCCGCTTCGATCTTGTCCTTGGCGGACTGGCTGAAAGCATCCGCCACTACAGTGAGCGCCTTGGTCAGCTCCCCCGAGCCGAGGATCTTGATCAGGTCGACCGAGCCCTGCACCAGCCGGGCTGCTCGCAGCTCCTGCTCGCCAATCTCCGCCCCCGCCTCGAACCGCTCGAGCGAACCGAGGTTCACCGTCGCCGTCTTGGTCGGGAAGGGCACCCGAAAGCCGCGCTTCGGCAAGCGCCGCTGAATGGGCGTTTGACCGCCCTGGAAGTGCAGCTTGCCGATGTTGCCACCCTTGCGGGACTTTTGCCCTTTCATCCCACGCGCGGCCACCTTGCCGACACCGGAGCCCGGGCCCCGGCCGAGACGACGCTCCTTCGGTCGCGCGCCTTCGGGCGGCGCCAATCTGGATAGAACAGCGCTCACGATTGTGCCTCCTCGCCTTGCCCTGCGACCTCTTGCACATGCACCAGGTGAATGACCTTACGGATCATGCCCCGGATGGCCCGATCATTGTTCACCGTGACGCTCGACCCGCGGCCCCGCAGCCCGAGGCCTTTGAGGATCGCGCGCTGCTGCCAGGGCCGACTGATCTCGGACCGGTGCTGCTTCACGAACAGCTTCGGGGCGGCCATCACGCACCTCCATCGACCGGCGTGGGACCGGACGGCGCGACGGCGAACCGCTGGATCGGGTAGTCGGAGGCCACCTCGTCCACCTCTTTGTTGCGCGCGTTGGCGACATCCTGCGCGGACCGCAGGGCCTTGAGCGCCTCGACCGTCGCGTACACCGCGTTGTACTTGTTCTGCGAGCCCAGACACTTGCTCAACACGTCGTGGATCCCCGCCGACTCGACGACGGCGCGCACCGGGCCGCCCGCGATCACGCCTGTTCCCGGCGCCGCGGACTTCAGCAAGACACGCCCCGCGCCGAAGTGCCCGATCACGTCGTGTGCGATGGTGGCGCCCACCATCGGCACCTTGAACATGTTCTTGCGCGCCTGGTCGTTGCCCTTGCGAATGGCCTCCGGGACCTCGTTCGCCTTGCCCAGGCCCACGCCCACATGGCCGCCCTCGTCTCCAACGACCACCAACGCGGCAAAGCTGAAGCGCCGACCCCCCTGCACGACCTTCGCGACGCGGTTGATGTGGACTACGCGCTCCTTGATCCGCTCTTCATCAATATCTTGGAATGCCATTCTCAAACTCGCTGTTTCGGCGCCAGCCGCCCGGCGCGCGATCCGTCGGCGATCGACCGAACCTCAAAAACTCAACCCGGCCTCGCGGGCCGCCTCGGCCAGCGCTCGAACGCGACCGTGATATAGGAAACCGTTGCGGTCGAACACGACCTTCTCGACCTTGCGCTCGAGACACATTTTGGCGATCAGCGCCCCCACCTTGCGCGCGCACGCTGTCTTGTCGTCCTCGCTGAGCGTACCCTTGATATCCGGCGAGAGCGTCGACGCCGCCGCGAGGGTCGCCCCGCCGAGGTCGTCCACGACCTGCGCATAGATGTGCTTCGTGCTGCGGAAAACCGTGAGCCGGGGGCGCTCCCCCGTGCCGGCGACACGCTTGCGAATGCGCGCCTTGCGCCGCGCCCTACCTTCCAGCTTGGCCATTACTTCTTCCCAGCCTTCCCTGCCTTGCGCAGGATCTGCTCGCCCTGGTAGCGCACCCCCTTGCCGCCGTACGGCTCGGGCGGGCGGAACCCACGGATGGTCGCCGCCGCCTGACCGACCGCGGCCTTGTCGGCCGACCGAAGAAAGAGCAGCGTTCCTTTTGAGTTCTTGTCGATCTCGCCGCTGACTCCCGCCGGGAGCTCGTACGCCACGGGATGAGAGAACCCGAGCGCCAGGTGAACGACGTTGCCCTTCACCTCGGCGCGGTAGCCCGTCCCCACCAACTCGAGATTGCGCTGATAGCCCTCGGACACACCCTTGACCATATTGGCCAACAGGGCCCGGCTGAGGCCCTGCAGGCGCGATGCGTCGCGGCCGGAGGCGTCCGAGCTGACTCGCAGCGCGCTCGCTTGCTCCTCGACCTTGACCTTCTCCGGCAGGGTGATCTCCAGGGTGCCCTTGGCGCCCTTGATTTGAGCCTGCCGCCCGGAGAGCGAGAATGACACGCCGCTCGGCAGCGGGATCGGTCGCTTGCCGACGCGCGACTCCTTCAGCGCCGAGTCCGTGGATGCAATCGCGTCAGCCATCACCACACCTCACACAGAAGCTCGCCGCCCACTTTGCGCCGGCGGGCTTCCTTGTCCGTCATCAACCCGTGGGACGTGCTCAAGATGCACGTCCCGAGCCCGCTCAGGACTCGAGGGATACTGTCATGCGAGACGTACACACGACGCCCCGGCCGGGACACTCGCTTGATGCCGCGGAAAGCGGCGCTGCGATCCGCCGAGTACTTCAGGGCCACGACCAGCTCTTGGCGCTTCGTGACCGGGCTCTCGTCCAGGCGAACGTCTGCGATGTAGCCCTCCTCCTTGAGGAGCTTCGCAACTGCGTGCTTGAGCTTGCTCGCCGGAATTCGGGTAATGGCATGCTGGGCCGTTGCCGCGTTGCGGACGCGAGCCAGCATGTCCGCGATGGGGTCGGTCATCATAGTCGAATCACTCGCCTTTCGTGTTCACCCGGCGCTCTACCAGCTGGCCTTGGTGACTCCCGGGAGCTCGCCGCGGAGGGCCAGCTCACGAAAGCAGACTCGGCAGAGCTTGAAATCCTTGTACACCGCGTGGGCGCGGCCACACACGTGACAACGCTTTACGGCGCGGGTCGAAAACTTGGGGGGGCGGTTCATTTTCGCCCACTGGGAAGCTCGTGCCATATGCCAGTTCCTAGCCTGTCCTGGTTCCTTTAGCGGAGTCAGTTTCTAAAGGGCATTCCGAGCTGCCGCAGCAGCTCACGCCCTTCCTCGTTGGTTCGTGCGGTCGTGACGAAAGTGACGTTCATGCCTCGCACGGCGTCCACCTTGTCGAACTCGACCTCGGGAAATACGATCTGCTCTTTGAGGCCCAGCGTGTAGTTGCCGGCCCCATCGAAGGCGCGGGGGCTGACGCCCCGGAAATCGCGAACGCGCGGCAGCGCGAGCATCACCAAGCGCTCCATGAAGCGCCACATGCGGTCGCGCCGCAGCGTCACGGAGACGCCGATGCGCATGCCCTCGCGCAGCTTGAAGCCCGCGATGGACTTCTTGGCGCGCTGGACGATGGGCTTTTGCCCCGTCGCGGCCGTGAGCTCGGCCACCGCCGCGTCGATGGCCTTCGGGTTGCCAACGGCCGCCCCCATGCCCATGTTCACCACGATCTTCTCCAGCCGGGGGAGCTGCATCGGATTCTTGTAGTTGAACTGCTTCTTGAGGGCAGGCACCGCCACCTCCTGATACTTCGTCAGGAATGCAGCCGACCTCATCTGCGCTTGGCTCGTGTCCTCGGACATTCTTCTTGGTTCTCCGCTGTGCTAGCGCTGCGCGACGATCTGTGCGCCGCTCTTCGCGATGCGCTGCTTCTTGCCGTCTTGGACCTGGCAGCGGACCCGCGTCGGCTTGCCGGTCTCCGGGTCCACCGGCATCACCTTGCAGGCCTTGATCGGCGCCTCCACTTCGAGGATGCCGCCAGCCCGCTCCGAGGTGGCCTTCACGTGCTTCTTGACGAGGTTCACCCCTTCGACGACGACCGCCTCACGCTCGGGGAGCACCCGGGAGATGCGGCCTTGCCGGCCCTTGTCGTTACCCGCGATGACCTTGACGAGGTCGCCACGCTGCAGGCGCTGCATCACAACACCTCCGGGGCGAGCGATACGATCTTCATGAACTTCTTTTGCCGCAGCTCGCGAGCTACTGGCCCGAAGATGCGCGTGCCAACCGGCTCGCTCGAAGCGTTGATCATCACCGCGCTGTTGCGGTCGAACTTGATGTAGCTGCCGTCGGGGCGGCGGGCCTCGCGAGTGGTTCGCACGACGACCGCCTTCGCTGTGTCTCCCTTGCGCACCTTGCTGCCTGGGAGCGCCTCCTTGATGCTGACGACGATCACGTCGCCCACACGGGCATATCGACGACGCGAGCCCCCCAGCACCTTGATGCACTGAACCATCTTGGCGCCGGAGTTGTCGGCCACGTCGAGTACTGTCTGGACCTGAATCATTGGATTACCTCACCCATTCGCGGCCGGGCTCTCGCGAGCCACCGCCCGCGCGCTCATCCGCCGACGGCGCGCTCCACGATGTTCGTCACCGCCCAGCGCTTCGTCTTGGAGAGCGGGCGGTGCTCGGTGATCTCCACCCGATCGCCGACGCGGCACGAGTTGTCCGGGTCGTGCGCCTTGTAGCTCTTCCGGACCCGGACGTACTTCTTGTACATCGGATCCATCTTGCGGCGGACCACCTCGACGACGACCGTCTTGTCCATCTTGTCGCTCTTCACGCGACCCAGGAGGGTGCGCTTGAAAGCCTTTCTCTGCTCGGCCGGTGCATTCTCCGGCGCGCTCGCGGCTGCCTCGCTCACGACTCACTCCCTGCTGCCGCAGCAGCGCTTTCACCAGCGCCGCCCTGGCGCTGCCTGTCCGTCAGAACCTGAGCGATGCGAGCGATATCACGCCGCAACTTGCTCAGCTGGCTCGTGTCGTCGAGCTGGCCCGTGAAGTTCTTCATGCGCGACCCGAAGAGGTCCCGCCGCAGCTGACCTTCGAGCTGCTCGAGATCCTCGTCACTGCGCTCCCTGAGGTCTTTGGCCTTCATCCGAAATGCCCTCGCGTCAAAAACCGGGTCTGAACCGGTAGCTTCGTCGAGGCGAGCTCGAACGCTCGCCGAGCCGTGTCCTCGGGCACGCCCGCCAGCTCGAACAGCACGCGGCCGGGCTTGATCGGCGCGACCCACTGGTCCACGGAGCCTTTGCCTTTGCCCATGCGCACTTCGAGAGGCTTCTTGGTTACGGGCTTGTCGGGGAACACGCGGATCCAGAGTTGCCCCTGGCGCTTGACGGCGCGCTGGATCGCCATGCGGCCCGCTTCGATTTGCCGCGCGGTGAGCTGCTCGGCGGCAACCGCCTGAAGGGCGAAATCGCCGAACGATACATCACTACCGCGCCACGCGAGGCCGCGGTTCTTGCCCCGCATTCGCTTGCGGAACTTGGTACGCTTGGGAGACAGCATCTGGGGCCCCTACTGAAGCACTCGGCGGGACTTGCGCTGCAAGACCTCGCCTTTGAAAATCCAAACCTTGATACCGATGATGCCGTACGTGGTGCGCGCCTGGGCAAAGCCGAAGTCCACATCGGCTCGCAGGGTGTGCAGCGGCACGCGGCCCTCTCGGTACGTTTCGATACGGCCCATCTCGGATCCGCCGAGGCGGCCGGCGCAGCGGATTCGCACGCCTTTGGCGCCGAACTTCATCGCGGTGCTCAGGGACTTCTTCATCGCGCGTCGGAAGGCGATGCGCCGCTCGAGCTGGGTGGCGATGTTCTCGGCCACCAGCTGGGCGTTCGTCTCCGCCTTTCGAACCTCCTGAACGTCGATGAACACCTCGTTCTGGGTGAACGACTGCACGCCGGGGAACTTCGTCTCACCCTTCGCCGCCGAATCGAGGTTGCCGCTCTTCAGGATCTCGATCCCGCGGCCGCCCTTGCCGATCACCATCCCCGGTCGACCGGTGAAGACGATGACTTTGACTTTGTTCGCGGCACGCTCGATCTCCACCCCGGCCACGTTGGCGTTGTAGAGGTAGCTCTTGACCGCGCGCTTGATGCGCAGGTCCTCGTGGAGCCAAGTCGTGTACCGGCCGTCCTCGTACCACTTGCTCGTCCACGTCTTGATGACGCCGAGCCGGAACCCATACGGATGTGTTTTCTGTCCCATGATTCGGTGCTTTCAGCCTCAGGCTTCGTCCAGCTCGACGCAAATGTGGCTGACGCCCTTCGCGATGCGGGTGGCCCGTCCCTGCGCGCGTGGGCGCCAGCGCCGCATGTGCCCGTTCGGACCTTTGTCTACGGTCGCTGTACTGATGTACAGGGCGTCCACGTCGACGGTAGGTCGCTTGGCCCGCGCGTTGGCGATCGCACTGGCGACCAGCTTCTTGACGATGGGCGCCGCGGCCTTCGTGGTGAAATCCAATAGCTGCAACGCCTCGGTGGCGCTGCGGCCTCGAACCATGTCAATCACCATCCGAGCCTTGCGCGGACTGATGGCCTGAAAATTTGCTTTTGCCTGACTAATCACTTCGACAGTTTCCCGGTTGAGACCCGTCGCCCTGGTGGGGCTGATCCAGCCAGCGCTGGTCGACCGCTCGAGAGCAACCAGAGACTGGGGGATCACCCTTGGCTGGCCAAGGCAAGCGATCGGCGGAAGCCGTGCTGGCCGGGGCCAGGAGAGGCCGCCAGCGCGATAGCTGATGCCTCCCTGAATTGGGGTGGCGGTTGTATCAGAGGGTGGTTGCGCCCGCAAGATGAAAGAATCTGCGGGCTAGCTGATTTGCGGGGTGGGGGGTGCCCGGGCGAGAGTGCCACAAGCCCTTGGAGGCGGGCCGCCCGCGCGGCGCGCCACTCCGTGGGTCGCGGCTTGGCCGCGCTGCCTCGTAGCTCCCGGAGCGGGCTCCCCGGCCGCGGCTGGCGGGCGGGGTTTCGGGGCATGGTGGAGAGAGCGAGCGTGAGCTCCAGGGTCGGGGCGCGCTCCGCGCGCCCCCGATCAGCGGCCCTTCTTCTTCTTGTCTCCCGCGTGCCCGTTGAACGTCCGCGTCGGAGCGAACTCACCGAACTTGTGTCCGACCATGTTCTCCGTGACGAACACCGGCACGAATTTGCGCCCGTTGTGAACCGCGAAGGTCAGCCCCACCGCCTGCGGAAAGATGGTGGATCGCCGCGACCACGTCTTGATCGCCTTTCGCGAGCTCGTCGCGATCGTTTCCTCAATCTTTTTCAGCAGATGCCCGTCGATGAAGGGGCCCTTCTTGATGCTGCGTGCCATTACTTGGTCTTCCTTCGGCTGACGATCATCGAGTCGGTGCGCTTGTTGTTCCGGGTCTTGAGGCCCTTGGCGAGCTGGCCCCACGGCGAGCACGGATGGCGACCGCCGCTCGTACGGCCCTCACCACCACCCATCGGGTGATCGACGGGGTTCATGGTCACGCCGCGGTTGTGGGGCCGCCGGCCCAGCCAGCGAGCTCGCCCCGCTTTGCCGAGCTTCACGTGCTGATGCTCGGCGAACGAGACCTGGCCGACCGTGGCACGGCACTCCTCGTGCACCTTGCGAATTTCACCGCTGGGCAGGCGCACCGTGCAATAGCGAGCCTCGTCCTTCGCGGCGAGCCGAGCTGCAACCCCGGCCGAGCGCGCCAGCTGGCCGCCCTTGCCCTTGCGCAACTCGATGTTGTGAATCAGCGTGCCGGGCGGGATGGCGTGCAGCGGGAGCGAGTTGCCGGGGCGGATGTCCGCCTTGCGGCTGGAGAGCACCTCATCCCCCACGGAGAGGCCGTCGGGGGCGAGAATGTAGCTCTTCTGCCCATCGGCATAGTGCAAGAGCGCAATGCGCGCGGTGCGATTGGGATCGTACTCGATCGTCGCGACCTTGGCGGGGATGCCGATCTTGTCCCGACGGAAATCGATGGCCCGGTAGCGGCGCTTGTGGCCGCCGCCGCGGAACCGCGACGTGACGCGGCCGTTGTTGTTGCGCCCGCCGCTCGCGCCTTGCGCTCCCGAGACGAGGCTCTTGAGCGGTGCTACGTCACTGAGATCCGTACCGTCGCTCACCGAGTACGCGCGACGCCCGGCCGAGGTGGGCTTGGTCTTACGAATGGCCATGATTCATTCCTCCTCGGAGTCGGCGAAGAACTGAATGTCGTCGCCCTCACGCAGGGTGACGATCGCCTTCTTCCAGTTGCGGCGCTTGGCGTAGGTGCGGCCCATGCGCTTCAGCTTGCCCCGCTGGACCAGCGTGTTCACGTTGACTACCTTGACTCCGAACAGCTCCTCGACGGCGCTGCGGATCTGGACTTTGTTGGCGCTGCGGTTGACCTCGAAGATCACTTGATTGCACTCGACCTTGAGGCGAGAGGCCTTCTCGGTGAGGGCGATGGGGCGCCGAATGATTTGCTCGATCGCGAGGCTCATGCCGCCTCCTTTCCTTGCTCCTGGTCATCCGGGGCACCCTTTTCGGCGCGGCAACGGGCCACGAGGGCCTCGACCGCTGCCTGAGTCAGCACCAGGTGATCGTGCTTGAGCAGGTCGTAGACGTTGACGCCCTCGGGCGGCAAAAATTGGTTGTTGGGCATGTTGCGAATCGACAGCTTCAGGTTCTCGTTGTCCTTGCTGTCGACGACCAGGGCCTTCTGGGGCGCCTGAAGGGCGGCGAGCACTCCCGCGAGCGCCTTCGTCTTGATGGCCTCGAGCTGGAAGCTCTCCACCACCGTGATGCGCTCCTCCTTCGCCAGCAGGCTCAACGCACTCTTGAGCGCGGCCACGCGAACGCGCCGCGGCGGGCGACGAGCCCAATCCTGGGGCTTCGGGGGGTGGGCTCGCCCACCGCCGACGAAAAGCGGCGCGCGGATGCCGCCATGGCGGGCGCGGCCGGTGCCCTTTTGCTTGTAAATCTTGTGGGACGAGCCACGTACGGCGGCTCGTTCTTTGCCGGCGGACGTGCCGGCCCGCCGACTCGCCAGCTGGGCGGTGACCACTTCGTGGAGCAGATGCTCGGCCACTTCGACGCCGAACACGTCGTCGCTGAGCTCCATGCTCCCAACCGACTCTCGTTTGAGATTGTATACATCAACCTTCGGCATACCGTCAGGCCTCCTTTCGAGAAGGAATGTGTGCCGCCCCGCGGGCGCGGGTCGAGCGGCAGAGGGCTGTTGACCCGTTCAGCGTTGGAGCGAGTCACGAGAGGCGCGAGACCCTGGAGTCAGAGTGCCGCGCCGGCTGCTTACTTCGTCTTGATCTCCACGTCTACCCCCGCGCTCAAATCGAGCTTCATCAGAGCGTCGAGGGTTTGCGGAGTGGGCTCCATGATATCGATGAGCCGCTTGTGGGTGCGGACCTCGAACTGCTCCCGGGACTTCTTGTCCACGTGGGGGCCGCGAAGCACCGTGTAGCGCCGCAGACCCGTGGGGAGCGGAATCGGCCCCGCGACCCTTGCACCCGTACGGCGCGCCGTCTCGACGATGTCCGTGGTGGACTTGTCGAGCAGCTGGTGGTCGAAGGCCTTGAGCCGAATTCGGATTTTGGTGGTGTCGGGCATAGTTCGCTCGCATTGAGCGCGCCGCTCGCCGTCAGCCCCAAGCGGGGCGAGGGCTGCCGTCGATCGGCTGCTTGGCGCGTTTTGCTCTGTGGGTGCTCTGGGTTGGGGTGGATGGGCCGCGACGGTCGGACCGCCGCGACGATTGCGTTACCTTACTCGAGGATCTTGGTTACGACGCCGGCTCCGACCGTCTTGCCACCCTCGCGGATCGCGAAGCGCATCTGGTCTTCCAGCGCCACCGTGGTGATGAGCTCGACTTCCATCGTGACGTTGTCCCCCGGCATCACCATCTT
>JBNKVS010000085.1:0-143125 GCA_050299315.1 Polyangiaceae bacterium | reverse complement strand
GTACTTGATCTCCTGAGCCAGCCCGGCCCGCTCCTGCACCTTGAGCAGGGCGGCAGTCAGCGTCGTCTTGCCGTGGTCGATGTGACCGATCGTTCCAACGTTCACGTGGGGCTTGGTGCGTACGAACTTCTCTTTGGCCATGGCTAATATTCCTCTGGGATTTCCAAGCGGCGGGGGGGTGCTTCTAGCTCCAAATTCGAGAGGGCGCCATCAAGCGCCGGTCACCCGCGCGACAATTTCTTCTTGAACGGTTTGGGGTACAGCCTGGTAGCTGGCAAAGTGCATGCTGTAGGTGGCCCGGCCCTGCGTCTTGCTGCGCACGTCCGTCGCATAGCCGAACATCATGGCCAGGGGAACCTCCGCGTCCACGACCTGCGCATTCGCCCGCTGGGACATCCCGATCACACGGCCGCGCCGCGAGTTGAGGTCGCCGATCACGTCGCCCATATTTACCTCCGGAGTGACCACCTCGACCCGCATCATCGGCTCGAGCAGGTGGATTCCGGCCTTCTTCGCTCCGTCCTGGAAGGCGATCGACGAAGCGATCTCGAACGAGGGGCCCGAAGAGTCGACCTCGTGGAAGCTGCCGTCCACCAGCCGCACCTTGCAGTCGATGACGGGATAGCCGGCGAGCACACCGCGCTCCGCCGCCTCCCGCGCGCCCTTCTCCACCGAAGGGATGAACTCCTTGGGGATCACGCCGCCGACGATGCCGCTTTCGAACTCAAATCCCGAGCCGCGCTCGAGCGGCTCCAGCTCGATCACCACGTGACCGTACTGGCCGTGCCCGCCGCTCTGGCGCACGTGTTTGTGCTCGCTGCGACACTTGGCGCTGATGGCCTCGCGGTAGGCCACCTCGGGCTTGCCGACGTTGCACTCGACCTTGAACTCGCGCTGCAGGCGATCGACGATGATCTCTAGGTGCAGCTCCCCCATCCCGGCGATGATCGTCTGCCCCGTTTCCTCGTTCGTGAAGGTTCGAAACGATGGATCTTCGAAGGCGAGCTTCTGGAGGCTGAGGCCGAGCTTGTCGATGTCGCTCTGGGTTCTGGGCTCGATGGCGATGGAGATGACCGGATCGGGGAACTCCATCCGCTCCAGCACGATGGGGTGCTTGGGGTCGCAGAGGGTGTCCCCGGTGCGCGTCTCCCGCAACCCAACCGCCGCATAGATGTTGCCGGCGTAGCAATCTCGTAGCTCTTCGCGCTTGTTCGAGTGCATCCGGAGCACGCGCCCCAAGCGCTCGCGCTTGCCACGCGCTGGATTGAGCACGGCGCCACCGCTCTCGAGAGTGCCGGAGTAAACGCGAAAATAGGCGAGATTGCCGACGAACGGGTCGTTGGCGATCTTGAAGGCGAGCGCGGAGAAGGGCGCTTCGTCCCGCGCCTCGCGCACGAGCTTCTTCTCCGGGCTTCTCGGGTCGACCCCCTCCACCGGCGGCACGTCGAGCGGCGAAGGCAGAAACGAGCACACCGCATCGAGCAGCATCTGCACGCCCTTGTTCTTGAAGGCGGAGCCGCACAGCACGGGCACGAACGAGAAATCGAGCGTGCCGCGGCGGAGCGCGGCGTAGATGGACGCGGTGGAGATACCCTCGAGGTCGCCCTCGAGGAATTTCTCCATGATGGCATCGTCCACGTCGGCGCACGCCTCGAGCAGCGCCTCTCGCTTGGACCGACAGATCTCCACGAGCTCTTCGGGGATGGGCTGCCAGGAATACTCGAGGCCCTGGGTGGCATCGTCGAAGATGGCCGCCTCCATGCGGATCAGATCGACCACACCCCGAAATTGATCTTCCTCCCCCACCGGCCACGTCACGGGCACCGCCACACAGCCCAAGCGCTCCCGAATGGAGTCGATGTTCATCTGAAAGTCGGCGCCCGTCTTGTCCAGCTTGTTGACGAAGGCCAGCCGCGGCACCTTGTAGCGATCCGCCTGGCGCCACACCGTCTCCGTTTGCGGCTCGACGCCGTTGCCCCCGTCGAAAACCGCGATCGCGCCGTCTAGAACGCGCAGCGAACGCTCCACCTCGATGGTGAAGTCGACGTGGCCAGGCGTATCGATGATGTTGATGCGCAGCGACTGCCCATCCAGGGGCCCCGACGAGGGGGTCCAGAAGCAGTTCGTCGCGGCGCTGGTGATGGTGATCCCGCGCTCCTGCTCCTGCGCCATCCAGTCCATCGTGGCGGCGCCATCGTGGACCTCACCGATCTTGTGGCTTATCCCCGTGTAGAAGAGGATGCGCTCGGTGACGGTCGTCTTGCCGGCATCGATGTGCGCCATGATGCCGATGTTGCGCGTACGCTCGAGTGGATATTCACGGGGCATCGGTCGCTCGCAGTCAAAGCACGCTAGGCAGGAATAGTCGACAGCCAGCGGCAGGAGCCGCTGCGGCGAATCGCTTGCTTTTCTTCTCTCCCGCGAACCTCTCCACTCAATGGACCCGAGCGACTGAGCCGCTCACCAGCGATAGTGCGCGAACGCCTTGTTTGCGTCCGCCATGCGATGCGTGTCGTCCTTCTTCTTCACCGCTCCACCGCGCATCTGGGAGGCGTCGACGAACTCCGCGGCCAACCGCTCCCGCATCGTCTTCTCGCCGCGGGACCGGGCGTGCTTGACGAGCCACCGCATCCCGAGCGCGACGCGCCGCTCCGGACGCACCTCCATCGGCACCTGGTAGGTGGCACCGCCGACGCGACGGCTCTTGACCTCCAGCTTCGGCTTCACGTTGTCGAGCGCCTTGCGGAAGATCTCGACGGGATCCTCCTTGAAGCGAGACTTGATGATGTCGAAGGCGCCGTACAGAATGCCCTCGGCCGTGCCCTTCTTGCCGTCCAGCATCAGGGAGTTGGTGAACTTGGCAACGAGCTTGTCCCGATAGATGGGGTCGGGAATGATTTTGCGCTTGGGAACTTCGCGACGGCGGGGCATTCGATACTCCTAAAAACTCTTCGCTTCAAAAGGGGGGGCGGGCCGGCTCGGGGCCTTCGGCGGCTCTCTTCGAAAGTCTTCCTGGGCAATCGCCTGGGAAGGTTGTTCTGGGCGATCACACCCGGGAAAGTGGACGACGGTTGGGGGGGGCCGAACGGAATGAGCCCCAACGGCCCCCGCCGTCAGGACTTCGGACGCTTGACGCCGTACTTCGACCGCTTGCAGTTGCGGTTCGCCTTGTTGGTGCTGCTCGGACCCGAAGCGCCGGAGGCATCCAGGGTGCCCCGAACGACGTGATAGCGCACACCCGGCAGATCCTTGACGCGGCCGCCGCGAATGAGCACCACGCTGTGCTCCTGCAGGTTGTGACCCTCCCCCGGGATGTAGCTCGTGACTTCCATGCCGTTGGTGAGCCGCACGCGGCATACCTTGCGCAGCGCCGAGTTGGGCTTCTTCGGGGTTACGGTGTAGACGCGGACGCACACCCCACGCTTCTGCGGACAGGCCCTGAGGGCCGGAGAGTCCGTCTTGGACGCCTCGACGTGACGGCCCTGTCGGATCAGCTGCTGGATTGTAGGCATTCTTGTTCGGCTCGAAGGATGTAGGGTTCTGATGAAATCGGGGTGGGCACCGCCGGGCCCCCGAGGGGACCGGGAGGATAGGCAGAGCGTCCCGCTTGTCAAGCAAAGGTGCACGGCGGCCGCCGTTTGGAGGGGAGATGGCCGCCGCGGCGGCCCCCTCCGCCTCGGAAACGGGGCTTCAGCCGTTCAGCGGTCGCGCCGAGCTACGGAGCCCGGCGGCGAACCGCCGTGGGTGCGCTCGCCGAGACGACCAGATGCCCTGGCCGTTTCGCGAGCGGCTGTGGAATCGACGGGTTCCGGTGCATGGATTCGAACCACGATTCAGGGATTCAAAGTCCCTTGTCCTACCCTTAGACGACACCGGAGTGAGGGCGGGCTTGGACCTTAGAGCATTTTGGCGAACCAGACCAAGTGCCTCTTTGGGTTTGAAACGGCGGCCAGGGCCGAACGGGCGGGTGCGAAGCGATTCGACGCTCCCCCGACACGGGCGGCCCCGGCAATCTCCCACCGACCCGCGGACAGCGCGCGGCGAGGCGCGGCCCGCGCGGGGACGATGCGCGGTCGCGCCAGGCAGGCAAGCGGGAAACGCCGGCCGATGCCGACGATGCTCAGGGCTTGGCGGTGAGCTCGTGCACTAGCTCGGCGACCTCCGTGACGGCGTCGGGAGGCGTGTGCGGGAAGATGCCGTGGCCGAGGTTGAAGATGTGCCCCGGAGCGGAGCCCGCTTCGGCGAGGACGGCGCGAACGCCCGCCCGTAGCCGCTCCCGCGGGGCGCTGAGGAGATGCGGGTCCAGATTCCCCTGCAGGGCCACGTCGCTCCCCAACCGGCGGCGCGCGTCCCCGAGCGGGGTGCGCCAATCCACGCCGATGACCGTGCCCCCCGTTTCCTTCTGAAGCTCGAGCAAGCTCCCCGTTCCGACACCGAAATGGATGACCGGCACGCCCGTCTGCTCGAGCGACTGGAACACGGGACGAAGGTAGGGCTGGATGAACTCGCGGTAGTCGGCCGGAGAGAGCTGCCCCACCCAGGAGTCGAAAATCTGAAGGGCCTGGGCTCCGGCTTCTACCTGGGCGATCAGGTAGCGGCGGATCACCTCCGAGAGCTTCGTCATCAGGCTTCCCCACACCTCCGGCTCCCCGTACATGAGCCCCTTGGTGAGCGTGAAGTTGGCGCTCTTGCCTCCCTCGATGAGGTAGCTGGCCAGGGTGAACGGCGCGCCGGCGAAGCCGATGAGCGGTGTCTTGCCGTCGAGCTCACGCCGGATGCTGGCAATCGCCTCGAGCACGTAACCCAGCCCCTCCTCGGGATCGATGACGCGCAGCTTCTCCACACCCTTGGCGTCGCGGATGGGCTGAAACACACGGGGCCCCTCGCCCGCCGCGAACTCGAATGGCGCCCCCATCGGCTCGAGGGGAAGCAGGATGTCGGCGAAGAGAATCGCCGCGTCCACGCGGTGGGCCCGCACGGGCTGGAGAGTGACCTCGGTGGCGAGGTCCGGGTGCTTGCAGATGTCGAGCAGCGTGTGGCGCTCGCGAATCTTGCGATACTCCGCCATGTAGCGCCCTGCTTGGCGCATGAACCACACGGGCGTGACATCCACCGGCTCGCGCCGGCAGGCGCGAAGAAACCTGTCCCACATAGAATTTCGTTTTCTCAGAATTTTCGACCGGCGCATCGGCGCCGGCACCGTTGGGCCGCTGGACTGTATCTACTGGATGAAGGCAAATTGGTCAGCGCCTTTTTCTCTCGCGCCCCGAGCCCGGCGCGCGGGCGCGAGGCCCCCTGTGGCCCTCGCCCGCGGCGGCACCGCGAGGAGAAAGCCGACCCCGAGCGGGGCTTGCGGGCGCGAGCGGCGCGCCCGTCGACCGAGCGCGCCGGGATCGCGGCCGAAAAAGGCCCCAATCGCTGCCGCGCAAGCCGGGCTGCGCCCGAGGCCGCACGAGCCGATGCCTCACCAGCCCGGCTTCCTTCAATGCCGAGGAAGCGGTGCCACGGGTCCAGCGGGCGGCCACCGCGCTGGACATAGTGCACGAGCGCTGCGCGACCTCCCAGCGGAACGCCTCGACCCGCCGGTTGCGACGCTCCGAACCTGAAGGGCCCAGATGCCCGAGGCTCCGCAGCAGGCCCGGGCACGACTCCGCCCGCTGCGCCGGCGCCGCCTGGCAAAGGCCCGGTCGGTCGCGCTCGGCTCGCCTCGACCCACCAGCCGGAATCGCCGGCGGGCTCCCGAGAGAGGCAATCGCCTTTTTCTCGGCGTCATCGAAGGCGACCACGCGTCTCCCGGGCTTCGTCGAAGGCGACCACGCGCCGCACGCCCTCGAAATGCGGAGCCGAGCGGCTGTTCCGCGCGGCGGCGCGCACCCGCCCGGGAGGGGCCCCACGAGCCGCCGCCCCCCGCACCAGCCCGCCGGCAGCGAGCCTGCCGGCGGCGCCCTCAGCTCGAGACCGCGATCAGCGGATGCCTTCCTCGCGCGGGGCGATGAATGCGGGCTTGGGCCCGAGGCCCTTGTGATCGACCTTGCCGCTCGGCGCGGCGCCCTCCCCTTCGTACTTCGACGGGCACTTCGCGTAGATGTGGCTGGCGTCGAGCTGCCCGTCCTCTCCGAGGCGCCCCTCCGCCGTGACTTCCACCGTCTGCCCTGCGACATCCTTGAACGTGTCGGGGATGATGCACTGCGGGTATCGCACGCCCATCTCGGCCCCGTTCTTTTCCATACGGAAGCGGTACTCGCACGGCGTCGTGCGGTGCACCAACGTGCCGGACACGAGGTTGCCCGTGACCTTCACCTGACGGGTGCCGATGTTCTCGGCGTCCGCCGCCAACTTGTCCACGTCGTACGCGTAGACGACGGACTCGCCGCTGTTCAGCACGAGGGTGAGGATACCGCCACCGATGGCAAGCAAACCGATGAGCAAGCCGATCCCGCGACGCGGCTCGTCCTCGTCCACGCTCGCGGCGTGTGCCGGGGGGTTGGCGGGAGCTTTTTTCTCTTCGCTCTCGAGGACCGCCTTCTCGAGTTCGTCGTCAATTCCGCTCATAACGCCTCCATGGTAGCGCCCTCTTCCGGGCGAATCCAGCCGCCGGCGCACCCGCCCGCGACCTGCTGCGAGAATACGAAATCCCGAGGAGAAACGCTCCAGTGCAATGCGGCCGAGAGCGTGAAGAATTTTCCGCGCTGAACGGCCTGCGAGGGCCGTCCGCGCGCGGACCACGGCTCGGGCGGCCGACGTGATGCCCCCCGAAGACCGCGCTCCCCAGTGGCCGCGCCCGCGCAAGAGCCGGCCTCGCCGGCTCGCAGTGAAGCGATTTTGGCCCACGACGGGGCGACCGAGCCCGCGGGGGAGCCGCTCCCGACGCCTGCGATCCGCCCGGCGCCGGCCGCAAGAGCTCCGAAAACGACACCTTCGCCCTTGTGGGGAGCAGGGCCGATAGGGCATGCCGCCTGCGAAGGCCGCATGGTGGAAGAGCGTCGTTCCGAATGGGCACCTTGGCACTGGGACCAGCTCGTGCGCGCCGCCGCGGACCAGTGGCTGCGCTGGAAGGCGCGCAACCGTGAGCGTCCCGAACCGGAGGAGGACAGCCTGAGCCGGAGCCGTGGCTGCTCGGGGCGCAGCGCATTTCGGGCCGCCTCCGAGTTGCCCGAGGTCGACCCGCTCCGGGAGCCGCTGCGACGCTGGGTCTACCGCCTCGCCGAGCAGCGCATCAACCACGACGCGCTGACCAGCCTGAGCCTGTACGCCAACGCGCCGCGCGAAATCGAAGGAAACCCGCGCCTCGGCCCCGCCTCGCTGCGGGAGCTTCGACGCGCCGCCGTCGTGGACACACCGCGGCGCGAGGTGTGGCTGCGTCTGTTCTTCAATCACGCCGGCCCGTGGAGCGACGGGGTGGCCACTCTGTGGCAGCGCCGCCGGGAGGTGGCCCGGCGCATGGGGCTGGACGCTCCGGGGCAAATCGAGCGTCCCCTGCCCGCCGATGCGGAGCGCTCGGCGCTGCGAATCGCCGAAGAATTGGCGCGTGAGCTGCGGGCCCGCACCGACACGGGGCGCGGCGTCACGGCCTGGCTCGACGCCGCGCTCGGAACCGATTGTCTGGGCGTCTGGCCCGGCCGGATCAGTCCCCGCAGCCTGCAGGATTTCTTTCGCGATGGGGACCTGCTGCGCTCCCTGCGGCTGACGCTGGAGCCGCTGCCCACTGCGGTGGGGGCCTCGAGCTTCTGCCGCGCTCTGGGCTCCCTCGGGGCCGCGTGGCACCGAGCGCAGGCGCCGCGCGACCAGCCCTTCGTGATCGCAAACGATCCCTACCACCTGCGCCAGCACACGATCGCCGGCCTGTTCGCGCTGCTCCCCCTCAATCCCGAGTTCGCCGAGCGGCGCCTGCAGGTCACACGCCTGGAGCGGGCCGACGCCGAGCGCAAGCTCGGACGAGTGTGGGCGATGGAGCTGTCGATGCGGGCCTTGCGCGTGCGGCTCCGGCCCCACGCGCTGTCGGGGCGGGAGGCTCTGGTCGAAGCGGCGCGGGAGCTGGGGGCCGAGCTCCTGGGCGAGCCGATACCCGAAAGCGCGGCGGGCCTACTGCCCGCGCTGCGCGTGGAAGACGAGCAGCGGTTGGTCGGGATGCTGCTCGCGGTAGCTCGCGCTCGCGAGCTGACCGACGCACACGATTCGGATTGGTTTCGCAACCCACGCGCGATCGAGGAGCTGCGCGCGGAAGCCAGCTCGCCGCCCCCGATCACCGCGGACCTCGAAACGCTGGAGCGCGGCCTGCGGCTGACGCTTTCCGAGCTCGACCGAATGTTGGCCTGAGCCGGCCGGGCTCCCCGCGGGGCTCGAAGCCGCGGCTCGAGCTCAAAGCAACGCCACCCAGCTCAGCCCCACCCAGCCGCCGAGCGCCGAGCCCACGGTGGCTCCCAAGCCAACGAGCAGCACGCGGGTGAAACGATTGGCGTACCAATCCTTGAGCGAGGAGATCTCGCCGAGACCCTCGCAGTCCGCGACGCTGGGGCGCCGAAGCCAAGCCTCGACGAAGGCTGCCACCATCCCGGCATTGATCAGCGGGTTGAGCGACGTGATGGGCGAGGCCACAGCCGCGCACAACACGGTGATGACCCGAGCACCCGCCACGGCGCAGAGCAGCCCCGCGAGCGTGGCGTTCGGGATCACCCAGGCCAGCAGTGCCTCCTTCAGCCCCTGGCCCTCGTGCGCGGCGTAGCCACGATAGAAAAGCCACAGCACGAGCGCCGGGATCACCCACTTGAGGCACTGCGAGAGGAGACTCGGCGGCGGAATGTGACTGAGGCGCTCGCGATCCACCGGCTCGTGCAGGTAGCGCACCATGCCGGCAACGTGGCCCGCGCCGACCACCGCGACGACCTTCTGACCCGGCGCCTCGCGAATCGAGCTCATCAGGTAGCGATCTCGCTCGTCGATCAGCGGGCGCTGAAGCCGCGGCATGACCTCGGCGAACTCGCGGATCAGCTCCCCGATGGTGTCTCGATCCTTCAGCGCCTCGACCTGCTCCTCGGTGATCTCGCCCTGGGGAAACAAGAACGAGCCCACCAGCGCACCGAGGAGATTGAGTCGGTCCAGCAGGCTCAGCTCGTGCCACGTGCGCCGGAGCGTCGCCCGAATGTCTCGATCGGCCAGCACGATTTCGGCTCCTACCTCTTGGGCACTGCGCAGCGCCGCCAGCATCTCGGCGCCCGGTCGAACCCCGAGCTTCGCCCCCAAGCGGCGCTGGTAGCCGCTGAGAACCAGGCTGATCAGCAAGAAGAGAAACTTCCGCTCGCGAATCACCTGGAAGATGTCGAGGTTGCGCCAGCGCCGCGGATCCTCCAGGGCCTGACGACGGGTCGGGTCGAGCTCGACACACACGGTGTCGGGCCGCAGTGTGGCGATCAGCTCGCGGACCTCGTCGACGCTCCGCTGCGAAACGTGCGCGGTGCCGACGATGTACAAATCCCGCCCCTCGTAGGGGAGGTGCGTCACGCAGTCCATCGAGGGCGGGGAAGTCACGCCCCGGCGATACTGCCCCGACCGATAAATGGCAATCGCTTCGCCAGCTCCCCGCGCCGCGGCTTTTCATTGCTTCTGGCCGCGACACCCCGGAAAAGAGGCGCGTGGTGTTCTCCGGGCGCAGCTACTTTCCCTCCCGCGTGACGGCCCTCGCCGAGCGCCAGCGCCAGGCGCTGGCGGGCTGCGCGGAAGTCATCGATCTCACGGTTTCCAATCCGACCCGCGCAGGTTTGAGCTACTCGGCCTACGACGGGCTCGGGGCGAGCCACTCCCTGCTCGGGGGGGCGCACGGGGTGCTCTACGAGCCCGAAGCCCTGGGCGCCCTGGAGGCGCGCCGAGCGATCGCACATCACCATCCGGGGGCCGGGGCTCGGCCCTCGGAGGAGGACGTGCTGCTGTTGCCGAGCAGCAGCGAAGCCTACCGCTACCTCTTCGACTTGCTCTGCGATCCGGGCGACGAGGTGTTGGCTCCCGAGCCCAGCTACCCCCTGTTCGCCCACCTGGCGCAGCTCTCCAGCGTCCGCCTCGTGCCGTATCCGCTGCGCTACGACGGCGCCTGGCACATCGACCTCGATGCCGCGCGGTCGGCGCGGACCTCGCGCAGCCGGGCCGTGCTGGTGGTCAGCCCCAACAACCCCACCGGCTCGCGTGCCTCGGGGGCGGAGCTCGGGCAGCTCGCCGAGCTCGGCCTGCCGCTGATCGTCGATGAGGTGTTCGCCCACTACCCGCTCGCTGCCGACGCGGAGCCGACTTCGGCGCTCGGGCAGGTCCCCGCCTTGACGTTTTGCCTCGACGGTCTCTCCAAATCGGCTGGGTTGCCCCAGCTGAAGCTGAGCTGGCTCTCGGCGAGCGGGCCCCCAGCGCAGCGCCGCGAGGCCATGCGGCGCCTCGCGTGGCTCGCCGATACGTATCTGGCCACCGCCACGCCGGTGCAGGAAGCGCTCCCTCGACTGCTCGACGCGGCGCGGACCTTCCGGGGGGCGCTGCTGCCGCGCCTGCAGGGCAACCTCGCCGCGCTACGCCGCGAGCTGGCCGGCTCGGCCGCCACGGTGCTCTCGGTAGAAGCCGGCTGGTACGCCATGGTGCGGCTGCCCGGGGTCGCCGACGACGAGCGCTGGGCCACCTGGCTGTTGGAAGAGGCTGGGGTGATCGTTCACCCGGGCTATTTCTACGACCTCGTTGGACCGCCCCACTGCGTCGTCAGCCTGCTGTGCCGACCCGAGCAGATCGCCGCCGGCGCCCGATCGCTGCGGCAGCTGGTGGAGTGCCGCAGCGCGGGCTGAGGCCCGCGGGCGGCGGCTATTCCTCCGCTGCGCCTGCCATGCCTTCGGCGGCCTCTTCGACCTTTTCTCCGGCTTTTTCGAGGCCCGAGTTGATGCCCTGGCCGATCTTGCGCAACCGCTGGGCGAAACTCTTCTTGGCCTCCCCGAGCTGCTCCGCGCTCTTGGCTTCCAGAGCGCGCAGGCTGGCACGAGCCTCCTTCAGCTCCTCGGAGAGCTTCTCGCGCGACTCGCCCACGGAATCCCCCGCGCGCTCCTTGGCCGCGGTGAGCGCCTCCACCAGATCGTCGAGGCGCCGGGAGCTCTCTCGCTTGAACTCCGAGAGATCCTTCTCGAGCGCTTCGTGAGCCTTCTCCGCCGCGCCGCCGGCGCGAGCCTGGAGCTTCTCGGTGTCCTGCCGGACCCCTTCGGCCGTCTCTTCACAAGCGAGACCCAGCGCGAGCGCGCCCGCCGCGAGCGCCAAGGCCGCCGAGCGCGCTCGCCCGGCACGGGTCAGTGGGGATGCGGCGGCCGAGCACGCCGCGGCGCGAGCGGGAACCGAGCGGGGGATGTTTGGGTGCAACATGACGCTTCCTCGTTGGGCTTTGCAGACCGTCGGCGAGGCCGAGCGCTCTCGGACCCGGCCGCCTCCGATGTACCACGTTCTCGGCCGGACGCACGACACCCGCGGCCGGCGCGCCCGCGAATCGCCCCCGGTCGCGGACCGCCCCTGACTGGCGGCCCAGCCGCCTCCCCGTCGGGGGGCCTCGGCCGCCGGCCAGCCTGGCCGCCCCGCGGCCTCACCCGCGTGCGATGAAGGGCATTTTCGTCGCGAGCACGGTCAAAAACTGGACGTTCGCGTCCAGCGGCAAGCTGGCCATGAAGAGCACGGCCTTGACGACGTTTTCGACCGCCATCATCGGCTCCGACACGACCGAGCCGTACGGCTGCAGCGCGCCCTCCTTCATGCGCGAGGCCGTCGCCGTTTCGGCGTTGCCGATGTCGATCTGACCGCAGGCGATGTCGTGGGCGCGCCCGTCGAGGGAGGTGCTCTTGGTCAGGCCGGTGATCGCGTGCTTGGTCGCCGTGTACGGGGCGGAGTGGGGACGCGGAACCTGCGCCGAAATGGAGCCGTTGTTGATGATGCGCCCGCCCCGTGGAGACTGGCTCTTCATGATTCGAAAGGCGGCCTGCGTGCAGTAGAAGGTCCCGCTGAGGTTCACGTCCACCACCGCCCGCCACTGCTCGCGCGGCAAGTCCTCGAGGGGAACGGCAGGAGCCCCAAACCCCGCGTTGTTGAAGAGCAGGTCCAAGCGCCCGAACTTTTTCTGCGTGGCTTCGAACAGCGCGTCCACCTCAGCGGGATCCGCCACATCCGCGCGCACCGCGAGGCACGGCGAGGCGGCCATCGCCGCCGTTTCCTCGAGCAGCGAGAGCCTTCGCCCCGCCAAGCCGACGCAGTACCCCTGCGCGGAAAGAGCCAGCGCTACGTCCCGCCCGATGCCACTGCCGGCACCGGTCACTATGGCTACTTTTTCGGTCATCCTTTGCGTTCCTTTCGATTGAAGTCAGCGCGCGCGGCGCGCTCCCCGCGGCGCGGGCCCGACGCCCGCCGGGCGCACCCCGCTCGGCCGCAGACTCAGCCGCGGCTCCAGGCGGAGTCCGAATAGCGCTCGGGGCGCTCCCAGAAGGCATCCTCCCGACCGCCGTAATACGACTCGAGGATTCGATCGATCACCAGGGAGGTGCGCAGCGCGCTCGCGCCGGTCGAGGGGCAGCGCCCCACGCCGGCGAGCTCGTCGGCGATCGTTTGCACGAGGGGCTGATGGACGTGGTCGGGCTGCTCGGTATCGACGTGCGTCACCGAGCCCGCCCGCCACAGCTCGATCGGCTCGGTGGAGAAGACCGCCGCACGCAGCGTCGCCCGGCGGCCCACCACCTCGAGGCAATCTCGGCTCGCGCTCGTGTGGTATTGGTGCCGAATCGTCCCCAAGGCGCCGCAGCCCAGGCGAAAGCTCGCCACCACGGTGTCCTCGACCGGCAGCGGCCGCCGGCAGCGGCGAGCCGCATGGCCCATCACGCCTTCGAGAGGGCCGAAGAGGTGATCCATCAGGTCCAGGACGTGGCTCCCCAGATCCAGGAAGAGCCCGCCCCCGGAGTGCTCGACTTCCTCTCTCCAGCCAGAGGCGGCGGACTCCACCCCCTGGTACACATGGCTGACCGCATGCACCGTCCCGAGCTCGCTTTCGATCAGCTCCCGGAGGCGCTCGAAGCGCGGCAGCGCGCGGCGGTAGTAGGCGACGAACAGCGGAAGGCCGCGTGCCGCGAAAGCCTCGACCATGCGACGACACTCGACCGCACTGCGAGCCATCGGCTTTTCCACGTAGCAGGCCTTGCCGGCCGCCGCGGCCCGCAGGGCGTATTCGCAGTGCGAGCCCGGGGGCGTGGCGACATAGACGATGTCGACCTCCGGGTGCTCGATGACTGCCTGCGCGTCGGTGGTGAAGCTGCCCACGCCGTGGCGGCGGGCGAAGTCTTCCGCCAGGGCTGCGTTGCGCCGCATGACGATGCGCAAGGCGCTGCCGCGCGCCTTCTGCAGCGCGGGCCCGCTCTTCACCTCGCAAACGTCGCCGCAACCGACGACGCCGAAACGCAACGTCATGGCGTGCTCACGAGTCGAGGTGCGGCTCTCATTCGTCCCACTCGGGCGTCCACGAGCCGTTGACGAGTCGCATCCCCTTTTCCAACCCGCGCAGGCGCTCGACCTCGCCCGGCGTGAGCTCGATGCGACGAGCCGCGAAGTTCTCCGCGATGCGGTCCGGCTTGCCCGAGGACGGGATCACGATGTGGCCTTCGGCCATCAGAAAGGCGAGCGCGATTT
This sequence comes from Polyangiaceae bacterium, assembly GCA_050299315.1. Classification (GTDB taxonomy): domain Bacteria; phylum Myxococcota_A; class Polyangia; order Polyangiales; family Polyangiaceae; genus SZUA-265. Next base: position 129,460 of record JBNKVS010000085.1, on the reverse strand, counting down.
GCGCGGGCGTGGCGTCGTGGGCGCGGCCCACCTCGGCCAAAATCGGATCGCCGACGACGGCGCCGCGCGCCAACGGGCTGTACGCCGTGGTGGGCACGCCGATCGACCGGCAGTGGCTCACGATGGGGAGGTTTTGCATGAAGGGATGAATTTCGACCTGGTTGGTCGCGATCACCCGCTCGCCCAGCAGCTTCTGGGCCTCGTCGATCAAGCCGATCGTGAAATTGGAGACGCCAATCTGCTCGGCGTAGCCCGCGTCGTACACCTCGGCGAACTGCGACAGATACGATTCGAGCGGGTACTCCCCGTGGGGTGAGGGCCAGTGCAGCAGAAGTAGATCGACCCGATCGACCCCTAGCTTGCGCAGGCTCTCCTCGGTGGAGCTCCGGACCTGCCCGGGCCCGTAGTTTTCGGGTGCGACTTTGGTGGTGAGGAACACCGCGGTGCGAGGCAGCTTGGAGTCGGCCAGGGCGCGGCCGACTTCTTCCTCGTTGCCATAGCCCTGGGCGGTGTCGATGTGACGGTAGCCGGCCTCGAGAGCCCACAGCACGCCTCGATACGCCTGTTCGCCGGGGCGGTTCCAGGTGCCGTAGCCCATCTGGGGGATTGTGCCGACGGTCTTCTCAGTCACGATTGTCAGATCCTTTCCTAAAGCGGCCCTGCCCGGCGGCGCGCCGGAGGCGGGGGACCGACGAGGGGACCGGGCTGGGGGACGCTAGTATGCGAAGCCGCTCAGGAAAAGCTCTGCCGGGGCTCTCCGCGCCATTTCGCGCAGCCGGCGAGCCGCTGCACGCCCGCCGCCGCCCGACGTGGCGCGGAGAGCCCCGCGAGCCGCGCCGTCGCGACGCTTGCTTCGACGGGATTGGAGAGGCTTGCGGGGGGTGCTTCCGGATTGCGGATTGCCCGGCGGCCCCTCTCGCGGCCCTTCCCAGTCGCCGACCCCTGCCGCCTCGGCGCGAGGCGCGCCCCGTGCGCCGGCCTCTTTGCCGGCCGGACGGGCTCGCTCCCCCCCCCGACCGTCCGAGGGTCGCGTTCGACCGAGTCCGACAGCCAGCGCACTCGCCGACGTGTCGCGCGCGACCAGGCGCCGAGCGCCGGGGGGCGCCGCGAGCGGATCGAGCGGCCGAGCAACCGCGCCTCGGGTCGAGCCCGCCGCCGGCGGGACGCCCGCCAATCGGTCCCAACGAGCCCCCCCGGCGGCCTTCGCCCCGCTCGCGTCGGCCGCGGACGCCCCGCGGCAACGAAACGCATCCGAGCGCCGCGCAGGCGCACGCGCCGCGCTCCGCCGGCGCGACTTGCGCCCGAGCGGTGAGTGGCTCGCCGGTGTCGCTTGGATGACACCTTTCTCTGCCTCTGCACCCCGAGCTCGCTCGATGAGCGGCCGTGTCTCACACGCAACAGGAGCCGTGCCGCGGCGGCGCAGAGGCGCGCATTGGAACGGATCGAGGGATTTTGCCCTTGGATGCGCGGGGTGGATGGGGGGCCGCGACGAGCGCGGCAGCGGCCAGTCGAGAAGAGGCCGACGCTCGTCCGCGGAGGTGCCGGATTGTCGGATGGACACCGCCCAGCGGGCCCACCCCCCCACCGACCTGTAAAACAAGTTGAAAACGCAACGTGACTCCCACTCGCGACGCGTTCAAACTTCAGCTCATGAGCTCCACTCCGAGTGCTTCCTTCGATGAAATCATGAATGCCTGCAAGGAGCAGCGCGTCACGGGAGTTTTGCGAGTGCGAGATGGTCTCGCCGACCTCGAGGGGGAGATTCGCTTCCTTTCCGGCATTCAAGACAGCGCGCGGCTCGGGGGCGCCGTGGGGGACGAAGCGCTCGCGCACATCTCACGGCTGGAGAATCCGGAATTCTCGGCCGTGGAGAGCCTGCCGCCGATGAGCGAGAGCAGCAAACAGGACTTCCCCGTGCAGGGTAGCCTCGGCGATTTCCGCCCCGTCGATTTGATGCGCTACTGCGAAGACCGCTGCCTGACCTGCACGCTGCACGTGCAGTGCGCCGATCGACTCGTGAAGGTTCAGTACGAGCTCGGCGAGCTCGTCAACGTCACCCCGGAAGCCGACCTCACCATCAGCGTGCTCGAGGCAACCGATGGCGAGTACCGCTTCGAGCTGCCGGCTTTCGATTTGCCCGACCTCAAGTCCCCCAAGGTCCCGGCGCTCGATGCCGAGCCCGCGGCGGCGGCTCCCGCGCCAAAGGTCGCGCCGCGCAAGCCGGCGCCAGCTCCTGCGGCGCCGCGAGCTCCTGCGCCGCGAGCTCCTGCGCCGCGCCCCGCCGCCACGCCGCGGCGCGCGGCGGCACCGCGCCCCGCGGCTCCGGCGCGCTCGGCCGAGCCGATCGCCGCGGAGAAGGTCGCGGCCCCCTCCTCGGCGCCGCCGGCGCGCCCCGCCACCCCGGTGCCCGCGTCTCCTGTAGCGGCAGCGGCCGAGCCGGTGGCCGCACCGCCTCCCGCCACACCAATCCCGATTTCGCCCGCTGCCGGTGCCGCGGGGGGGCCGGCTTCGGTTGCGCCGCCCGCGGTTGCGCCGCCTTCTTCGGCCCCGATCTCACCCCGCCTTCAAGCGCCTCCGCGGCACAGCGAGCCCGTCTCCAGCGCGTCTCCGCGGGCCCACAGCGCACCCGCAGTGGCGGCGCGCGCGGGCTCGGGCGCCTCGCGCAAGTACGTGCTGTTCGCGGCCATTGCGCTCGCCGTCGCCGCCGCCGCGGGGATCGCCTTGTTCAGCGGGGGGTCGTCCTCTCCGGAGCGTACCGGCACGACCGTTTCGGAAGAGGCCGCCGCCGAGTAGGCCCCGCCCTCACCCGCGCCGAGCGCGCCCAGCCCCGCCCGGCGCGATCGGTTCAACCACCCGCGATGCGCTTCGCGAAGCCCCGCAAAAGAGCCAGGGTGGACGCGTCGCTGTCGTAGACCCCGTACCAGCCCTGCGGCTCGTGCGGCGGATCGCCCGTGTATGGATCGCCGCGGCTCCATCGAGCCCCGGGGCTCGTGGGGCGCCCCTCACCCGACCAGGCCCAGAAGTTGACTCCGCACAAGCTGCCCGCCGCCGCGACCTGATCGGCAACGCGCTCGAAAATGTGCCGGTAGAAGTGCTCCCGCAGCGTGCACGGCGACGAACCGTCGAGGCTTCCCCCGTCGCGACACAGGCCGAGCTCCTCGAGCACCAGCGGCTTGCGCAAGTCGGTGGCGATACGGATGTGCTCCTCCAGGTAGGCGTCGGCGTGCTCGCGCAGGGCTCTCCGGAGTCCGGCAAGGCCGCTCTCCGGCTCGAACCACGTCCAGTTTTGGAGCCACAGGTGAAAGGTCGCGTAGTCCACGTTGGACAGCTGATGCGCCTCGCGGAAGCACGTGCCGGCACTCTGCGGCCAGGGGGTCGTGCCCTCGCTGCCGATCGAGACGAGCTGGCGAGGCGCGAGCCTCTTGATCAGAGACGCGGTGCGCTCGACCCAACCGAGATAGGCATCGGCAAAGATGTCCCCGCGCGGCTCGTTGGCGAGCTGCCAGGACATGATGGTAGGATCCACTCGATACGGCGTGCCCGTGATCGCGTTCGTGCGGGTGACCAACCGCTCGACGTGCGCCCAATACGCATCGAGCGCCCGCGGCAGCATGAAGAACTGGGCGGCGTAGCGCTGGAATCGCTGCCAGACCTCGGGCGCCGTGCTGTCACCGGGATAGGGAATGGCTTGCTCGGCCCCCGCCCAGTGCACGTACGCGGCAAAACCACCGGACCACGGCCACATGTTGCCCAGGCACAACACCGCCTTCATGTCGCGCTTGGCCATTTCTGCCAGCAGGTGGTCGAGCCCCTCGAGCTGCTGCCCATCGTATTGGCCCGGCGCGGGCTGCAGCGCGGGGACCATGCGCCACGGCTCGGAATCGGGCCCCTCACTGCCCGCGAGGATGCGCAGGTTCTTCGCGCCGAGCGCGGCGAGCCGATCGAGCTCTCGAGCCAGCCGCGGCCGATCCCCCCCGAGGCCCGCTGCACCGAGCGCCGCGCCATACCAGAGGTTGGCGCCCAAGAATGTGTAGGGGCGCCCCGATAGCGACAAGCGCCCCCGAGCGCGGTCGACGACGACGAACGCTGGCTCTTCGGTGCTCACGGCGCGCAGACTTCAATGGGCACCCCCTCGGCGTCAAGCGCCCCCACGCCGGCCCATGCGTCGCCGGCCGCACGGGCGCGGGTCGCTCCGCCGTGTTTCGCCATTCCGCAGCCGCCCCCGCGCCGTTCCCGGCCGCCGTTCGCGCTGCGGTCTCGGGCCCCTGCTTCAACTCCGGTACAACTGGCTGATCGCTCCGAGCGCGTCCCGACGGCTGACGAGGCCGACGATCTTGCCGCGAGACAAGACCGGGAGGCGACGAATTCGCTTGGAAATGAACAGCGACGCGATAGCGAAGAGATCCGCGTCTTCCTCCACGCAGTGCAGCTCCGTCGACATCAGATCCCCTACTTTCAAGCTGCGGGGCACGCCCTCATGGTGAAACGAGCCATTGGCGAGAAGCTTCATGCAGTCGAACTCGGAGAGGATGCCGACCAGCTTTCCGTCATCGTCGACGACGGGAGCACCGCTGACCTTTCGGGCGACGAGCTTCATCACGGCGGCTACGACGGGCTCGTCCTTGCGCAGCGTGAGCACACGACGCGACATGATGTCTCGCGCCCGCATCCGCGAATCCCCAATGACTGGAACCCGCTGTGCGGAAACGTTCTCGAGGCTTTCTTTCAAAGAATCCATGCTCAGTCCCCTACGGTGGATGGCGGCGCGCGGTCGGCGCGACGGCAGGCAGGAAAGGACGCGCCCCAACGCGAGTTGGATCATCCTCCCCCGGCGGAAAAATGCAGTTTACGCTCGGGCCTGGGATTTCGTCCACAGGCAACTGAGCAACCGCCCGAGGAGCGCCGCGGATTTCTGCGACCGCGCCGCCGCTTTCCTCACTGCACAAGTTTCTCGGAGTGCTTTCTCGGAGTGCTTTCTCGGAGTGCTTCGTTCGGAGGTCCTTTTCTTCTCGGATTTCGTTTGCTCGGCCGCCGCTTTCTTCTCGGAAAGTCTCCTTCTCGGCCTGGCTCGCGTCTGATTCGCGCGGTGGATTCACCGGCGACGGGTCGAACGCGCTGACGCTTTCCGAAGCAACGGTCCTACAACGCGCTGCGCACGGGGCCGCCGCCGCGCCGAGCACGGAGCGCCCGCCGCGAAGGAGACGACGCGACGTGCGCCCCTCGGAGAAGCCTTGCACGGTTTCTGGTTGCCAGGTCGACTTTCGAGCGCCCGCATCCCGTCGAACCGCCCGCCCGACTTCCTCGGCGCACCCCGCGCGGGCCGAGAAGAAGCGAGGGGAAGCGGCGCGAGAACGAACGAGCGGGGCTTGCCGCGCAAAACGGCGACGGTTGCGAGCAAAGCCGCCACGCCCGCAAGGAGAACCCTCGACGCCCCGCGCGACGCGAACGGCAAAGCCCGACGAGGCCGCTGCGTCGGGGCCCCGCAGCGGCGCCCCGCGCGGGGCCTACTCCAAGCACTCGCTGCCGTCGGCCGGCAGCCGAAGACCTCGAAAAAAGGCCGCGGCCATCTCGCGCACACAGCGACTTCCCGAGGCGAGCGCGCCATGCCCAAAGTGGTGGCTTCGCACCAGCGTCGAGCCCTCCAAGGCCCCCCGCATCTGCTCCGCCCAGCGCAACGGAGTGAGACGATCCTGCGTGCCCCCGACGATCAACAGCGGAGGCGCCCCGCGCGGCACGGGCACCGGCACCGGATCGGGCGGCGTTGGCCAACCACTGCAGACGAGCGCGGCATGTACCTCGCCGGCGAAGTGGGGGGAGCGCGCCCAGGCCTCGTCGAGCATTTGCTGCGCCTGGCGCTCCGAGAGCGCCCCGGGGGGCTCATCCGTACAACGAACGCTCGCATTGGCAACGGCGGAAATTCCGCCCCACGCGCCAGCCAATTCTTCCCCCTCTCGGCGCACCCGGGCGACGAGGCCGGAAAGCCACTCGGACCCCTCGGCAGCTTGCTGGCGCAGAAGCAGGTTGGCGGAGAAGACCAGCATCGCGTGGTCGGTGAGCCCAGCGAGCCACAGATCGGTGATCTCCTGCTCGACCCCTTCGTGGGTGGCAGCCTCGAGCAGCGCCTCGAACGCTCCTCGCGCGTCACTCGGGCAGCGCAACGCCTCGGCCTCACACAGCTCGAAGAAGCGCTCGTGCAGCGCCAGCGTCTGCTCGAACTGACCCCGGTTGAGCTCGACCGTATCGGGCCGAGGCTGCACCGGCGCATCCAACAGGATGGCCCGCGTCCGCTCGGGGAACCTGTGGGCGTACAGTGCGCCGAGCCGGGTACCATAGGAGACCCCGAGGAAGTTGAGGCTCTCCTCTGCCAACGCCACGCGAATGGCCTCCAGATCCATGACCACCTGGTTGGTGCCGAGCACGTCGAACAGCTCCCCCCAGGCGCCTCGACAGCGCTCGCCCCACTGACCGTACGAGCGCATCAGGTCGCCTGCGGAAGGGGCGAGGGCCGCCGCGGCCGCAACGGAAACCTCGCCATTGCCGGCCCCCCCGTCGTCGATGGCAGGGCAGTCGCCCGCGGAGCTATCCCCGACTCCTCGTGGATCGAATCCGACGATGTGAAAGCCCGGTGCCACCTGCTCGAAGAAGCCGGCTTCTGCCAGCCCGACCACGGCCTGCTTGCCGGAGGCACCGGGACCGCCCGGGTTGTACACGAGCGTCCCGACACCACCGCCCGGGGCGAGCACGCGATTGATTGCCACCGTGACGCGCGGACCGCCGGCCTTCCGATGGTCCAAGGGCACATCGATCTCCGCACACTGGATTGTTCGCGCACCGGCCTTTCCGCACGCACGCCAAGCAAGGGTCGCGCCATCCGAGCCGCTGACGCACGCGACCGTCAGCAGCCAGAGGCAGACGCCGGTGGCGGCCTCGCGCAGGTGAGACATGCGCCGGGTATTGCAAAACTCGCACCATGACCGCGCTCTGCTCAGACGCCTCTGGTTCGCCGAAATCAATGGGAAATTTCTCATCCCGCGAGCTCCACGCAAACGCCAGGACGACAACCGGACAAATCTGTCCGTGGCAGCGGACAGCGAGCAAGCCGCGGCGCCTCGCGGCGACCGGCGACTCCCCACGCGGGGCGCAATCCGCCCCGGACGACCGCGGGGCGCCTGTCGCGGCGCGCCCGCGCTCGTCGCTCAAAGCTGGGCGGAATCCCGAAGAAGCATCTGACGGTTGGCGGCCCCCGGCGGCACCATGGGGTAGACGTTGTCGGCGCCCACCAACTGCAGATCGAGCAGCGCGGGGCCAGGCGCGGCGAGCCAGTGCTGCAGCCCCGCGCGGTCCAGCTCTTCGGGGCGCGCCGAGCGCGAGGCAACCCCGAACGCGCTCGCCACCGCGGCAAAGTCTGTGGGCCGCTCGAAGTGGGCGGCGCTGAAGCGGCGGTCGTACTGCAGCTCCTGCTGCTGCCGGACCATGCCGAGCTGGGCGTTGTTCATCACGACGATGGCCACGTCCAGGCCCAGCTCGCGCAGGGTCGCAAGCTCCTGCAGGTTCATCAGCAGAGAGCCGTCTCCGCTGACGCAGACGACCTTGCGCCCTGGCGCCGCGAGGGCCGCTCCGATGGCCGCCGGCAGACCGAAGCCCATCGTGCCGAGCCCGCCCGAGGTGAGCAGGCGGCGCCTGCGGCAGAACTCGATCCGCTGAGCCACCCACATCTGATGTTGACCCACGTCCGTCGTGACGATCGCGTCGCGTGGAAGCGCCCCATCGAGATGATCGAGGAAGTGCGCCGACTGGCTGGGGGCGCGAGCGCAGCGCTCCCGCAAAGCGCGCAGGCGAGCGTGCCACAGGGGGCGAGCTTGCGGAGCCACGAGCCCGACCAGTTCGCGCAGGGCCGTCGCGAGGTCGCAGGCCACGCCGAGCTCGATGAACCGATTCTTTCCGAGCTCGCGCGGATCGATGTCGATGTGCACGAGGGTCGCACGGGGGCAAAATGCCTCGGGCTTCCCGGTCGCTCGATCGTCGAAGCGAGCGCCCAGGGCGAGCACCAGGTCCGCCTCCTCAGTGGCCCAGTTGGCCTGCGCGCTTCCGTGCATTCCCAGCATCCCGAGCATCTTCGGGTCGCTCCCCGCGAGCGAACCGAGACCGTGCAGCGACGCGACCACCCCCGCGTCGACTCGCTCGGCAAGCTGCTGCACGAGCCCCGCCGCGCCCGCCCAGCGCACCCCGCCTCCCGCGTACAGCAAAGGGCGCTTGCTCGAGGCGAGCAGGCGAGCGATGGCTTGCCACGTGCTTGGCTGGGGGTCGGCAATGCGCCTCGCACCAGCCGGCGCGCGCCGCCGAGGGGCGGGGCTCGCGGGAGCCGAGCGCGGCGCCGCCGACTCGCCCGCGGGCGAGTCCAAGGCCATGGCCGAGCGTCGCAGCGACTCGAGCGGCAACGGCTCGCAGAGCACATCCTTCGGCACGTCGATCACGACCGGACCGCGGCGCCCCGACTCCGCAAGCGTCAGCGCCTCGTCGAGCAACGACGGCAACTCGGCGGCGCGCTCGACGAAGAAGCTCGCCTTGGTGACCGGGCGCATCAAGGCGCACGTGTCCACCTCCTGAAACGCATCGCTACCAAGCATCGAGCGAGGCACGTTGGCGGTGATCGCGAGCACGGGAACCGAGTCCGCCATGGCGTCGGCGAGCGCGGTGACGAGGTTCGTTGCCCCCGGGCCGGAAGTGGCCAAGCACACGCCGACCCGACCCGTCACGCGGGCGATGCCCTGCGCGACGAAGCCCGCCGATTGCTCATGCCGCACGAGCACGTGCTGCAGCGGGCTCCCGAGCAGCGCATCGTAGAGCGGCAGGATCGCGCCTCCGGGAATCCCCGCGACGCAGCCAATCCCCCGGCGGACGAGCTCCGCCACGATGAGCTGCGCCCCGGTGAAGCGAGTCGGGGGCGCCGCGGGGGCCCCCTGGGCAGGCGGGCCCGGCGGGGCGGGTCCGGGCTTTCGAGCAGACGGATGGATGGTGGGAGTGAGCACGATGGGACCGAACTTTCTCGGCGCCTCCCGATCGGGCTCGGCCAAATGCAGCGAAGCCCCACCGGGCTGCGCCGACGGGGCTTCGAATGATTTGCTTTCGCTTCCCTAACCCGCGCAGACCTCGCCCTGTCGGACTACTACGATGAGCTGAAGGACGCTGAAGGGGGCCAGGACTACAGAAAACACTGTGGACCGAGGCTAGCGGCATCTGGAGGTCGACGCAAGCACCCGTTCGCGGAAAAACCGGCGCGGCGAGCGCGAGCCGTGGGGCACGAGCGCTCGCGCGGCCGGCCGGGGCCCCCCACGGGCCGAGTCGCTCAGAAGGGAATGTCCCCGTCGAAGTCGGAGTACTCCTCGGGGGGGGGCGGCATGTCGTCCACCGCGCCTGCCTCTTCCCGAAGCGGCTCGAGCCGCCAAACGTCGAGGCTGTTGAAGTACCGAATCTCCCCTTTCGGGCTGCGCCACTCACGCCCGCGCAGGTTGAACTCCACCCGCACCTCCTGGCCCTCCCGAAACGGGTCGAGGTTGCTGCAGCGATCCCCCGTCAGCTGAAATAGGATCGTTTGGGGGTACTTGCCATCCTGCACCTCGAGCACGAACTCGCGTTTGGTGAAGCGCTCCGTGACCTTCTGGGTCTCGAAGATCTTGTACAACCTGCCCTTTGCCTCGAGTGCCATGGCGCACAGCATAGGCCCAAGCGCTCGACCTGTGGAAAGGCGAAATCTCGGCCCTTCTGATCGAACCTGCCCGCCGGCTCGTGGCGAAGCCAGCAGGCCCGCGGCCAGCCCGCACGGCGCGTGACCACCGCCTGGCGGCGCGGTGTGCGTCTCGGCCACACCCATGGCGTCGAAATCATCCGATTTCGGTGCCGGGTGCCCGCCGGCGGCGCGTCGCGGGTCGACGCCGCCCCCGCGGGAGCGCGTCGCGCCGGCGGGAAACCGTGGTCTCCGTCGCGCCCGGGGCCCGGGCCTCGAGCCCACGCGGGCGATGGAACGCTGCGTGCAGCCACCCCGGCATGTTCCAGCGTAACCCTGTTTCTCCTCCCCCCTCCCGTCGCGCCGCCGGGGCTTTTCATCTCGGCACGGCGAGCGACTCCCGGCCGTCGCCCGAAGCCCCCGCCGAGCGGTGGCGCATTCGGCAAGGCCTCGCCAGCCAATCGCCGATCGTCGGGGCGCGGTCCGTGGCTCGGTGGGCCGCGCGCGGCCTCGCCCTGCTTTTCGTCGCCAGCTTCGCCGCGGGCTGCATCGTACACGTTCCCGCCCGGTCGCGCCCGCGGCGAGAGACCCGTATCGTCGTGAAACACAGGTCTTACGCCAAGCACGTCAAGCCTTCGCGGGGTCGAGAAACCCGGCGGCGGCGTCGCGTCGCATACGACTGAGAGGCAGGCCGACGCGGCGCCTCCGCCCACCGGAACGTGAGGCCGGCGGCCGCGCGGAAGTGGACGATGCGGTTTTTCGGCCTCGCAAAGGGCGAGAATGCGCTCTAATGCGCCCCTTTCGCGAGGAGAATCGATGTCTGCGCCCCAATCGGGAATCCTGGCCCCGCTGCCCCGCCAAGCTCGCTACCTGACTTTCGAGCTCGCAGCCGGGGAAACCGAGCGCCAGCAGGCGCTCGGCGAGGCGCTCGTCCGGCTTCGGCAAGAGCTGACCGCCTGGGGCGGAGACCCGTGCACGGCCGTGGTGGGCGTGGGCCGCTGCCTCGTCTCGGCGCTGGGCGGAGCCATTCCCGGTCTGACGGACGAGTCCCCCATCGAAGGCATCGGCCTCTCCCTGCCGCTCACCCCGGCCGCGCTGTGGTGTTGGCTGCGCGGTTGCGATCGCGGTCACATCGCGCTGCGAGCCAGGCGGCTGTGCTCTCTGCTCGAGCCCGCCCTGCGGCTCCGCGACAGCGTGGACGCGTTCTTCCACGACGACGGGCGAGATCTCACGGGTTACGAAGACGGCACCGAAAACCCGACGGGGCAGCAGGCACAAGACACCGCACTGATCCGGCGCGGAGGGCCCGGGCTGGAGGGCAGCAGCTTCGTCTCCGTGCAGCATTGGGTGCACGACCTGTCGCGCTTCGCCCGGCTCGGCCCCGCAGATCGAGACGCGGCCATCGGCCGACGTCGCTCGGACAACGAGGAGTTGCCCGAAGCCCCCGCCAGCGCCCACGTGAAGCGAACCGCGCAAGAGAGCTTCTCGCCTCCGGCCTTCTTGTGGCGGCGCTCGATGCCGTGGGCCGACGCTTCGGGAGAAGGACTGGAATTCGTCGCCTTCTGTAGCAGCCTGGCGCCGTTCAATGCCCAGCTCCGGCGAATGGTCGGGCAGGATGATGGCACGGTGGACGCGCTCTTCGGCTTCTCGCGGCCCACTCGCACCAGCCATTTCTGGTGTCCGCCCCTGGCGGGAGACGAGCTCGATCTTCGCCGCCTGCTGGGCAGCTGACCCGCGCTCCCCCCGGGGCCGGGTCGACGGCGGCCCGCGGCTCTCGCATGGCTCGAGCCGGCCCCCTGACGGCGACCGGACTAGCCCGTATGCCGCGCCCGGGCTATCGTGTAGCCGTCGAAGTCGACTCAGGAGAGTGGTCGCTTTGGAAGAGATGAACCTGCTGCTGCTCAACCGGCTGTGCCCGCCTCTGGCGGCGCTGACGATCGGCTCGCTGGCAATCGTCTCGCTGCTCTCTTCTCCGAGGATGCAGCTCGCGTGGCGCTACTTCGCCGCCTTCTGCGCGCTGCTCACGGCCGCGGCCTTGTGCGCCACGGCCGTCACGAACGCCCCGCACTGGATCCCGCTCGAGTACAGCGCTCGGCTGTTGCCGGGGCTCTCGCTGGCCTCCCTGTTCTTCGCCGTGGCTCACGTTGCCGAGCTCGTCAAGCTCTCGGACGACACGTACCTGCGGGGTCTGCGGTTCGGCTACCACTGGACGCCGAACGGGCCGGACATCTACCTGTTCGGTCGCTACATTCCGTTTCGGCGCTACTTCACCTACTCGCTGGGCTTCTGGGCGCTGCTGACCGGTAGCCTCACGGTCTCTCCGCTGGGCATCGCCTCCGTCTCGCTCGGCGCCGAGCGCTCGATCCAAATCGAGCCCGGGCCGCTCCTGGGCGTGGGCGTGGGCGTGGGCCTCGCAGCCCTGGCCAAGGTCAACTACTTCTTGCTGCGCGCCTGCCACCGCTCGGACCGAAAGCCTCGCCGCCAGTATCTGGTCGCGAGCCTGCTCGGCTTCAACCTCGCGTACCTGCCCGGGATGTTGGCCAACGCCTGCGGCGTTTGGATGGGCCGCGCCGTGCAGCCCGTGTTGATGGCGAGCCTGCCCGCGGCAGTGCTCGTCTTTTACGCGGGTATCGTCCGCTACCAATTCGCGCAGATCGGGGAGCTCAACGAAAGCCTGGAGCGCCGCGTGCAAGAGCGCACGGCAGAGCTTCAGCAAGCCCAGACGCGCCTGGTTCAGTCGGAGAAGATGGCCTCTCTGGGGCGGCTCGTGGCCGGCATCGCCCACGAGGTCAACAACCCCCTCGCGGCCATCTCCTCGATGCAGCAGAGCGTGTCGAAGACCATGGCCGAGTTGCGGGACATCGCGGCGGGCTGGCCCTCGGATCCGGGCGGCCAAGAGCTGGCAACCCGTCGGATTTCGCGGCTGAGCGCGGCCACGCTGCAGGCGACGCGGGTGATGAGCGAGGGCACCGCGCGAGTGGTGGAGGTAATCCATCGCCTGCGGCGCTTCGCGCGGCTCGACGAGGCCACCGAGATCGAAACGGACTTGCGCAAAGACATCGAAGACGCCATCGAGCTCGTGCGCGCGGGGCAGCCGGAGCGAGGCCGAGCGGTCGAGATCCGCGCCCGGCTCGACAGCGGGCGGCTGCTGCGTTGCAACGCGCGAGAGCTGAGCCAGGTCTGGTTGAACTTGCTCCTGAACGCACGAGAAGCGCTGGGGGATCGCTCGGGGCTGATAGAAATCTCGACGAGCGAGCGGGACGAAGGCTGCGCCATCGTCGTCTCCGACACCGGCTGCGGAATCTGCCCGGAGCACCTCGAGCACATCTTCGACCCGGGCTTTACCACCAAGGGATCGGGCGTCGGCACCGGGCTGGGGCTTTCGATCTGCTACCAGGTGGTCGAAGATCACGGGGGGCGAATCCACGTCGAGAGCCAGCCCGAGCGCGGCACGAGCGTGCGGGTGCTGTTGCCCTGGCAGGCGAGCCCTCCGAAGGAGCCCCCCGCCCCGCGCCTGACGGTGAAGGCCGGCGACCGGGCCGCGGGCGCCCGGCGCCCCGGCCTCGTCGCGGGCTGAGCCCCGCAGCCAGACGGCGCGCAGACCCTGCCCGCGGGGGACCGAACGCCCCGGCGCCGCTCGACGACGCCCGGGGCCGCCCTTCGACACACGGCCTTTTCGCCCCCCGGCGGCCAGCCATCATGCAGTCCGGCAACCGTCCGCACCGGCCCCGACTCCTGAACTTGCCCCGGCGCAGAGGAGGTGACCGGCGGCGCGCTCCGAGGCCCGTCGCCGGGACCGGCGACCCCCGGGCTCGGACCGCACCGAATCGGGGCCCGGAACGCCGGGGTTTCACGCGGCAAGGGCGCTCGCCTTCCTCGGGCCGAGGGGGGCGCGCCCTCGGTTCGGGCCGTGACCCCCGGTGCGACCCGGCCCCGAGCGAGTCCGCAGCGACTGCGCGGACATCTGTCCGGTCGCGTCGCAGCTGTCCGATCGACGGACGAGGCGGCGGCCGCCCGCAGAAGGCAATCTCCGGGAATGGTTGGAGGAGATCGTCACGCGAGGGGTCTGGCACGGCGACTGCATCAGCGGACTCGATCGATGCGTTCGAGCTCTGCGGCGCGGTCAGTCCGCACGCCGCCCTCCCCGCGGCGAGCCCCCCCCGGCTCTGCCCCCAATCCAGGAGAAACCCGTGAAACGTTCCCACCTCTGCCTCGCAGCCCCCCTCTTGGTGGTCGCTGGTTGGTCCACCGCCGCCAGCGCCCAACAGGCCGCGCCGGCCGACCCCGAGCCCGCCGAGCCACAGGCCGGTAGCGCCGCGGCGGCGCCTTCGAGCGCTCCCGACGAGCCCGTGCCGGACGCCGAGAGCGCCGCCGCCAACGAAGACCCCGACGACGAAGGCGGCGACGCGCAGTACGCCTCCGGCGAGCTCGCCGAGAGCGAGGCTCCCAGCGACCTGCCCAGCGAGCGGAACGCAGTCTCCGGCTCCGCTCGGATCACCCTGAATGCGCCCCCCGTGGCCCCTCCGACCCAGCGAGCGGGGTACGCCTCGGACGACTACGACGACGCCCCGCCGCTGGTCGAAGGGAATCTGTGGGTCGGCGGCTACGGCGGCGTCACGGCGTCCCACGCCAACTTCTTCGGTAGCCACGGGGCGCTGGTGGGCGTCGAAGGGGCCGTCCTGCTCAATCGACGCCTCGCCATCGGTCTTTCCGGGTACGCGTTCACCAACCCCGCGCACGCGCCGCAAATCGACGAGATCGATCGGGACCTGGAGGTCGCCTACGGAGGGGTGACGGCGCGCTACTCGTTTCTCTTCGGGTCGCCCCTCTACCTGACCGTCGGCGGCACGGTCGGTCCGGGCGCAATCGTGGCCGCACCGCGCCGCGAATCCTGGGGGGAAGACGACTTCGAGGACGGCTGGGACGACCGCTACGACGAGGACGAAGACGTGCGCCGCGAGCACGTGGACGTGTTCACCATCGTTCAGCCCGAAGCGACGCTGCACGTCAACCTCACGCGCTGGGCGCGCCTGGGGGTCACCGCCGGGTACCGAGCCGCCTTCGAAGTGGGCAAGTTCGGCAAGGAAGACTCCGACGTGAGCGGTTTCGTCGGCGGCGTCAGCGTGCAGTTCGGGCGATTCTGAGCCGACGCGAAGCGTATGTCATGCCACGACCCGCCACGCTGGCCACAGCCGCGGGCGCTGCCGCCCGCGGGCTCGGGCGCCGGGCTCGGAGGGGATCCCTCCCGCAGGTCGGCCGGAGCCTTCTCGGTGGCCCCTCGCCCCCGGCGCGCGATAGGCTCGGGCGATGCCGAGCGCGCCCATTCAACGGGGAGACCTGGTGTCCTCGCGCTACCGGGTTGAGGGTGTGCTGGGACAGGGCGGAATGGGCGTGGTCGTGCGCGCCACGGACACGGAGCTTCACCGCCAGGTGGCGATCAAGTTCTTGTTGGCCGATCACCTGCAAGACGAAAGCAGCTTCGCCCGCTTTCGCCGCGAAGCGCGAGCCACGGCGCAAATTCACAGCGAGTACGCAGTGCGCGTCTACGACTGGGGTCGCCACAAGCGTGGAGAGTCCTTTCTCGTGATGGAATGGCTGGACGGCTCCGATCTGGCCGCGCGCTTGCGCGAGCAGGGCAGGCTCGAGGTCGTGGACGCGGTGGATCTCATCCTGCAAGCCTGCGAAGGGCTCGCCGCCGCCCACCGGCTCGGCATCATTCACCGCGATATCAAGCCCAGCAACTTGTTTCTGGAGAACCGCTCGGACGGGACGAGGCAGCTGAAAGTGCTCGATTTCGGCCTGGCCAAGCCGCTGAACTCGCAGACCGTCACGGCCAGCGAGCGTTTGATCGGATCCCCCGCGTACATGTCGCCGGAGCAGATCCGGAGCCCCCTAGAGGTCGACCGGCGCACGGACATCTGGTCTCTCGGAGCCGTGCTGTACGAGCTGCTGACGGGGCAGCGCCCCTTCCACGGTGAAACGGCCCTGGCCGTCTGCGCCGACGTGCTGCGCGAGGATCCGACGCCGCCGTCGCAGCTGCGGCCCGAGCTGCCCAGTGGCCTGGAGCAGGTCGTGCGCCGCTGCCTGTCGCGGGAGAAATCGCGCCGCTGCAGCTCGGTCGCCGAGCTCGCGGACGCCCTGGCGCCTTTTGGGCCCGCCACGGCCGGCGACCGAGCGGCGCGCGTGCGGCGGCTGCTGGAGAGCCCGGCGGAGCCGACGCCCGAGGTCGACGAACCGACGCCCGTCAACGCCCGTCTGGCGGGTGCAGTTTATAGGCCATTTAGCCGACCCACCCTGCGACTGATCGCTGCCGTCATCGCGACCGCGGTGCTCTTCGGCGCCGGCGGCATGCTCCTGTCGCGCGGATTGACGGGCTCCGAGCCGGCCGCCGCGCGCACGCCCGCGGCGGCGCAATCCGCGGCCCGATCGCGGCCGCTGCCGGGCTGGCCCGACGAAGCGAGCGAACCGGCCCCGCCGCCGTCGGAGGCGGGCGACCCCGCGCCGACCGACTCGGCACCGGGCGATCCGGCGCGGCGTCGCCGAGCGGCTTCGCAGCCCGCAGCGCCGCCAACGGCCGCCCCGCGCACCCCCACGCCCCCGGCGCAACGGGCCCCGCTGCGCGTCGGCGCTCGGCAGGACCCGGCCGCCAGCGCGGCGCGATCCCCCGCTCCTGCGCAGCCAGCCCCCGCCAGCAAAGCTCCCTCGCAGCCGACGGGGAAACCCTCTGCGGGCCGCGGCGCCGCCGACAGGCCGCCCGGCGAGGCCGCGCCCAAGCCGCTGCGCAAGAAGGCGCCGCCAGCTTCCGCGGACGATCCGTATGACAGCCGGTACTAGTCGCGCTGCCCTCACGCCGCGTCCGTTGCCCGGCCTCCTGCGCCCTCTCCACCCCTCCGCCCACCTCCGTCGCCGGCGCAAGCGCCTTCACCGGGCGCTCGCGGGCGCCCCGTCGCCGTCTCGGCAAAACGAAGCAAGGCCCGTTCGATGATCCGTCCTCTCTCCGGCTGGCCCCGGTCGCTCGCACTCGGTTCGCTCATCGCCCTCGCGTCCGCGAGCCCCCCGGCTCGCGCACAAGACAACGCCGCCGCGGCCGCCGAAGCGCTGTTCCGCAAGGGGCGCGAAGCGATGAGCGCCAAGCGCTACGGCGCGGCATGCCAGAGCTTTCGCGAGAGCAACCGGCTCGACCCAGCCGTGGGCACGCTCTTCAACCTCGCGCTTTGCGAGCGGCGGCGCGGAAGGCTGGCCTCGTCGTGGTCGCTGTACCGAAAGGTGCTGCAGAAGCTTTCTCCAGGGGACCGGCGCATCCCCGTCGCCAAGCAAGCCGCGCAAGAGCTCGAGCCGCAGCTGCCGCAGCTGACCGTCGAGGTGCGGGGCAAACTCCCGCCCGGGGCGAGCCTGCGGCGCAACGCGCTCGCTCTGAGCCCGAGCCTGGTCGGCACGCCCTTGCCGGTCGACCCCGGTACGTACACGATCGTCTACGCGGTGCCGGGCCACGAGCCCTCCGAGCAGACCGTCCGCATCGCGGCAGGGGAGCGCCGAACCATCGAGCTGAGCCCGGGCGCCGCGCAGGCCGCGGGGCAAGACGCGGCGGGGGAGGCCGCTCCCCCGAGGATGCAGGCCGCCGCAGCGGAGGGAGCCGCACCCCTCGCGCCGGGCGCCGTGGCCGCGCTCGGCGAAGGCAGCGTCGAGCCCGGCGCAGCGGGCGCGCCCCTGCTCGGCGAACCGGCGGCCCCCGAGGCAGCTGCCGGCGATCGCGGGGCCGCCAGCGACCCGCGCCCCTTCGAGACCACCGGCTTCACGCTCATCGCTCCGCCCGCCGGCTCGAGCGAGCGCCGCGTTCACTACGAGTTCGGACTGGGCTACAGTCGCCTGGCCGAGATCGACGGATTCGGGCTGAACGTCGGCTGGCTCAGCGTGGACCGCGCGCGCTACGCGCTGCTCTCCGTGGGCGGCACCCACGTCCGGCACAAGACGACGGGCTTCGTCCTCGCCGGCGGCGTGAACATCGCCGAAGCGCCTATCGAAGGCACGCGCATCGCGGGCGTCATCAACTGGGAGATGGCCTCGCCCACGGGGGAAACGCAGAGGTTTGCTGGCACACAAGTGGCCGTCGTGGGCAACGCCGCGCTCAATGCGTTCCGGGGGGTGCAACTGGCGGGAGCGTTCAACTTGACGGGCCCTTCGGCGCTCGGGGCGCAGGTGGCGGGCGGCGTCAACATCGCGCAGGGGGAGAGCTACGGAGCGCACCTGGCGGGAGGCGCAAACCTCGCCGGCGGCGACGCGGGCGGAATGCAGCTCGCCGGCCTCGCCAACGTCACCGCGCGCAGCTCCACCGGGGTCAACATCGCCGGGGGCGCCAACGTCGCGGCGAGCGACTCCACCGGGGCCAACTTTGCCGGCGTCGCCAACGTCACCGGCGGCGAGCTCATCGGCGCGGGCGTCGCGGGCGTCGTCAATTTCGCCCAAACCGTGGCCGGAGCCCAGTTCGCCCCGATCAACGTCTCCGGAGGCGACGTTCAGGGCGCGCAGGTTGGTGTCATCAACGTCGGCGGGCACGTCACGGGGCTCCAGCTCGGCGTCATCAACCTGGCCCAGAAAGTGGACGGCGCATCGATCGGACTGTTGCCGGTGAGCTTCGAGGGCGGGGTGCTGCCCTCCGTTTGGCTGAGCAACGAATACGACCTCAACGTCGGCGCGCGCTTCCCGAGCGGTTTTCTCATCACCACGATCAGCCTCGGCGTGCGCGAGGAGGGTGAGGAAACCATCCTCGCTCCCGGCATCTCCCTGGGCGGTGAGGTCTCGATCGCCCCCGGGCTGGTCCAGCTCGGGCTGGATTTCGGTTACCGTTCGGAGGTGACCGGGCCCGATTCGGCAACGCAGCGTCATCGGCTGCCGACGCGGCTGTACGCCTCCGTCGACGTGCTGGAGCACTTGCAGCTCTTCGGTGGCGGAGGCACGATCGTCAGCCTTTCCGAGGAGTCCCCCGACGTGCGGGGCTTGGTGTTCGGCGGGGCGACGCTGGTGTACTGACGGCGGGACGATCGGCGGCGCAGCCTCGACCGAAGGCGGCGCGGCCGCCGCGAGCCCGTCGAGGACCTCGCCCCTGCCACCGGCGCGGATGGGGCGCGGGGCCTCAGCGGGCCCCGAGCTTCGAGCGAAACGGCTCCGCGGGCAGCCCGGTGCGGTCCTCCAGATTGGCGGCCTCGGGGTTGTCGTCCCAGGCGTAGCGAATCGCGGTCGGCCCCGCCACGGGCAGCTCGACGACCACCGTCGAGCCGCGAATCGACGCCTTGGCAGGCTGGTAGCGCCCCGCTTCGCCGGCGACCTCGAAGCCCTCGACGGGAGCCCCTGGGGTCCGCGTGGCCAGACCCCGGGCCGTGCGAAAGCGGACGATCGCCGCGTTTCCCTCCCGGCTGGCGGACTCCAGCACCGGGCCCCGCGAATGCAGGCCGCCGACGCCGTAGGTGTCGTGCAGAGCGATCAGGGCCAGGCGGTTGCCCACCGTTTCCTTGTCCCGGGGATGGATGTCCTTGGCGTTGCCCACATCCAGCGTGATGGCTTGCCCGGTGTGGGGCAGGCTCAGCGCGGCCGTTTGGGACTCGCGGAGAATCGCCCAGGGGCTGTCAGCGGGGGTGTCGCGCCCGGACTCGTAGCTGGCGAGCTGCACCCAGTAAAACGGCAGCTCGGGCTGCTTCCAACCCGAACGCCAGTCGGAAATCAAGGCCTGAAACTGCGCCGCGTAGTGGCGCGCCTGCTCGGCCGCATTGGCGTTGCTTTCCCCTTGATACCAGATCACACCCTTGATGGGCGCGCGATACAGCGGGTGTATCATCCGATTGTAGAGGGCCGTCTCCACGTGGTTCATCCCGGAGGAGAGGTTTACGCTGACTCGATCCGGACGGATCTTCCAGGGGCCGGCGAGCGAGCGCGGCCTCGCCCCCCGGGGCTGAATGAACAACAGATCCCGATCGGAGTAGATGCCCCCGCCTCCGCCGCCATCTTCCACCCGAATGGCGATGGTGTTGAGGCCTTCTCGCAAGACGCCCGCCGGGAGGGTGTAGCGCCGAACGACGCCGTAGCCGTCCACCGACCCCACCTTCTGCCCGTTGACCCAGGTCGTGTCCTTGTCGTCGATGCGCCCCAGGCCCAGGGTGGCCTCTCCGCCCGCCTCCGCGGCGCTGAGCCGAAAGGCCTTGCGATACCAAACCACTCCGTCCACGCCGACGAAGCCCTGCTCCTCCCAGAGGCCGGGCGCGTCGATCGTCTCCCAGCCATTGGTGTCGAGCCGCGCCGCGCTGAAATCACCTTCGGCGCCCTGGACCCGGTCGACGAGGCTGCCGGGCCAGCGCGCGAACTTCTTTTCGATCACGCGCTTCTGGGCCTCGCCATCGGCGATCATGCCGCGCAAAACCGCCACCGTTTTTCGAGGGGGCTTGCCGAGCGCAGCCGGGCTCATCCACGCCTCGATCGCGCTACCGCCCCAGTTCGTGCCGATCAAACCCACGGGAACGCCGACCTCACGAACCAGGCGCTTGCCGAAATAGTATCCCACGCCGCTGAAGTCTCCCACCGTCTCGGGCTTGGCCAGGGCCCAGGCTCCGCCGACCAGGCGGCGCTCGGGCGCCGCGGACCAGCTGTTCGGCAACTTGAAGTGGCGCAGCTTCGGCATGTCCACCCGGGCCATCTCGGCCTCGGCGCCCAGCGTATCGCGCAGGGGCCATTCCATGTTCGATTGCCCGGAGCAGACCCACACGTCCCCGACGGCAATGTCTTCCACGACGGCCTTTTCTCGGCCGGCGACGACACTCAAGGTGAGAGCCTCGCCCGCCGGTCGCGCCGCGAAGACGACCTGCCAGCCGCCGTCCTTGCCGGCCCGGGTGCGCTTCTCCTCGGTGCCGAGCTTGGCCACGACGCTCGCGCCGGGGGCGGCTCGCCCCCAGGCGGGGATGGGCTGCTCGCGCTGAAGCACCGCTCCGTCCGACAGAAGCGGGGAGAGCTCGAGCTCGGCGCGAGCGCTTGCCCCCGCGAGGAGGCAGAGGGCTAGGGAGGCGGCGGAAAGCAGGGATCGAATCATGAAGGCCTCGTGGGGAAGCTTCGACCCTAACACCGAGCCGCTGGCGAGGCGGCGGCGTAATTCGCTCGCCGACCCCAGCCGGGCAAGCGTGTGAAAAATCTCCTGCGCGGCGGAAAATGACCCGGAGCGACTCGCGTGTACCCGCGGGGATTGGGCGCGTCGCTCGCGAAACGCCCCGGTGCCCGCCCACCAGCTCGCCGTCCGCGAGAGGCCGCCCGGCGGCTCGATCCAGCATCAGCGCAGCCCGGCCGGCGTGGCGCGAAGCCGACCTCGGAAGGCGGCTCGATCCAGCGCCAGCGCGGCCCGGCCGGCGTGACGCGAAGCCGACCTCGGGAGCTGGCAGGGACCAGGCTCCACGGGCTCGACCTGCGCCCGGGCTTCGAGGACGCACAGCGACGACACGCATGGCAGCCGCTCGCGCGACGACGACGCCCACGAAAGCCGCTCGCGCGACGACACGAGGCGGCCGGAGCCGCCCGCGACCCCGAGCCGCTCGCCGAGCCCGACGAGCCAATCGTCGATGCACTCCAGCTCGGCTTGCAACTCGCACAGCGTCCCGCGCAGGAGCTCGACCCGACGCGCGCAATTCTCTTGCGCCTGCTTCTGCCGAAGGACCGCCGCACGGCACACCTCGACGCGCACCGCGAGCCGCCCGAGCACGCACTCCCGCTTGCTGTGCGACACGAGCCGCTGCTTTTCACTTTCGCCTTCGCTCACGAGTCACCACCTTGCTTTGGTTCGCGCAGCCTCGAGCTCAAACAGTAGCAAACCTTCATACGCCGGCGGCGCCCATTGCATCAAAGAAGCACAGAGCAAGACACGTTGCATGACCTGCTCGCACTAGCCCATCTTCGCTCGGGCGCTCGAGCTCGAGCGCGGCGTTTCATCCCCCGGCGCGTTTCATCGGAGATTCCGGCCATCAGACACTCCGCGCATCATGAACTCCGCTCGTCACCGAAGCCCGTTCGTCGCCCGTGTGGTTCGCGCACCGACCGGGGTCGCTCCCGCGCCGCTGCGCATGTCCGTCCAACAGTGCCCTCCAGAGTGGTCATTCGCGGCATCGCTTGGGCCGCATCGCTTCGCGGCTGTCTCTTCGCGGCGGCGACGACCCGTCCTCTCTGCGAGACTCTCGAGAGCGATCGAAGCCCGAGCTCCGCGAAGGGCTTCACCCGCTGCCGCCCCCGGCTCGATCGGCCGATGTCGGGCGCGAAATGACCCAGTCGATTCATGCTAGCGAGTTCCCATCCACGAAAGGGGTGGGAACCGTTGTAGAGAAAAACTGGGAGCGAAAAATGCCGCAAAGAGCGCGAGCCCGAGACCCTCATCCCGAGGGGGCTCGGGCTCTCAGCGACATCTTTCGCCGGGAACGAGCGAGGCGCTCGCGTGCGGCCTCGACCCGGTGGCGTCGAGCCGGTGTCGCACCCGCGTCGTGTTGCCTCGGGGCGAGGCCGGGCCGGGCGTTTCACGAAAAGAATGCCCGTGCAGGCCCCTCGCACGCCGCGGGCGACTCAACGACGACCGCGACGTTTCCGACGCCGGCTGCCTCCGCGAGAGAGCGCCCTCGCGGGGCGACGCCGGCCGAGCCGTGCCGGCTCCAGCGCGCTGGGAAACCGCAGAGCGAAACCGGGACGAGGGACACCGAGCGAAGAGGCGGCGACGGTCGCCCATTGGGCGAGCCACGCGCCAGCCGACGCGTGCGCCCGAGCGGACGACGAAACGGCGCGCGCCACGAATCCCGGACGGCCCCGTCGCGCGGATCCCAGCTCGCCCATCGGTTGGCGCCGGCCCCGAGAAGTGGCCCCGACAAGCGGCGGCACGAGCGGACACCCCGGGCGCCACCGCCGCGCCGCAAACGCATCCCGCAGCCGATCGGCACGCTTGCGCCAGTCGGTTCGCAGGGCCGCTTCCCGACGAGAGCGGATTTGAACCGCCCGACCATACTCGCGGGCAGCGAGCCGCTGGCGCGACCGCCCCACATCCCCTCCACTCTCTCGATATCGAGGCCCGCTGTGTTACACCCCGGGTGAAGTGCGCCCCGCTGCCATTCCCCGCCGACCGCCCGCGGCCTGCCAGCACATCGCGCTGGCGGGATGGGCGCTCGCCGGGTGGTCGCTCGCGGCGCTCGCTTCGCAGCGCTGCGCCCCGGCGCCGACGGGCGCGGTCGAGGCCGAGCTCGGCAGCTCGCTCGACGCCGGCTCCGCGGCGCCCTCGAGACGACGCGGGGCCGCCGGCGCCCCCTCCGGCGAACTCGGCGTCGGGCGGGTGGACGCGGCCGCGCCCTCGGGCCCGCCGGACCCCGCCCCCGGCTCTGCCGCACGCCCGGACGCGGGGCGTCCGCCGCTCGCATCGGGCGGCGGCGACGCCGCCGCGCCGAGTGAGCCGAACGGTGCCGCCGAGCCGCCCCCGCGAGTCGAGCTCGGGCTCGAGCAGCGCCCGGCAAACCCGAGCTGCGCGGCGCGGCCCCCTCCCACCGACCTGGCGGGGGATCCGTTCCCCCAGCGACTCAGCGAGACGGGCTGCATGAATGCGACCGATCCCAGCCGGGCGGGGCCCGGGCTGATCCCCTACGAAGTGAACATGCCCCTTTGGTCCGATGGCGCCGACAAGCAGCGCTGGATGGCTCTGCCCGAAGGCGAGACGATCGAGGTGCAGGCGGACGGCCACTGGGAGTTCCCGGTGGGCAGCGTGCTGGTCAAGGCATTCGCACTGGGTGGAGCCCCGGTGGAAACGCGCCTCTTGATGCGACACGCGGACGGCAGCTGGGGCGGATACAGCTACGCCTGGCAAGAAGGGTCCGGCGACGCCACGCTGCTGCCGACGGCAACCCGGCGAGTATTCGGCGGGCAGGAGTGGAGCTACCCCAGCCGCGACAACTGCGCGCAGTGCCATGGGGAGGCGGCGGGGCGCACACTGGGCCCGAAGACGGCGCAGCTCAACCGGCTCGCGAGCTACCCCCGCGGCATCGCGCCTCAGCTCGAAACGCTGAGCGCCATCGGCGTGCTCAGCCGCCCCCTGAGCAGCGAGCAGGAGGCGGCGCTGCCCGCGCCCGAGCCATTCGCGGCCGGGAGCCCGCCCTCCCAGCCGCCTTCGACCGTGGAGCTCTCGCGGGCCTATCTCGACGTAAACTGCTCACACTGCCACCGCCCCGGCGGCGTGCCGGAGGTGGCCTTCGACCTGCGCTTCGACACCCCCCTGGAGGCGATGCGGATCTGCGACGTGCCCCCGTCGCGCGGCAACTTCGGGCTCTTCGGCGCCCGCCTCCTGCTACCGGGCGACCCCCTCTTCTCCCTGATCTCCGTGCGCATGCACAGCACCATTGCCACGGTGCGAATGCCGCAGATCGGCACCGCACGAGTCGATGAGCGAGCCACCGCCTGGATCGACGCGTGGATCGAAGGAATGCCGAGTTGCGAGCCTTGACCGAAGCGCGGTGGGGGCTTCGAGCCCGGGCCCTGCTCTGGGCGGTCGGCTCGGCCGCGGCCTGCACGGGCGAGAGCGAAGCGCAGCTCACCCCGAACGCGGCCGACGGCGACGCCTCGCGGGGCGTCAGCGGCGGCAGCGCAGCGCCCGGCGCGACCGCAGACGCGGGAAGCGGCTCGTCGGCGGCCGGCAGCGGCTCGGCAGAGTCTCCCGCCGCAGCGCGCCCGCCCGGCGCGACCCCGGGCTCGGACGTCGGGGCCCCCGGGGCCGGATCGGCGGACGCCGGCGTGCTCGCCTCGCCGGAGGCCGACGCGCCCGAGACCGATCCCCTACCGGCTCCGCCCGCGCCGCCGGCGGGGCTCGTCGTCGAGTACGACGAGGAGGGTTGCCCGATCGCGCCCGCCCTCGCACTGCGGCGGGTGGCCACGTTGACCCAGACGGGCATGCTGCTCGTGCAGGCGCCCGGCGACTCCCTCGCGTTCCTCGCCGAGCGCCCCGGGCGCATCCTGGTGCTGCAAGGCGGTCGCGTGCTGCCCACCCCCCTGATCGATTTTCGCGACAGCGTGGCCCAGCTGGAGACCGAGCGCGGGCTGCTCTCGATGGCGCTGCACCCCGATTTTCCACAATCGGGCCGCTTTTTCGTCTTCTACACCCGCGCCGTCGACGACCCGATGACGCCCGAGCTCTCCACGCTCGGGGACCTCGTCATCGCGGAGGGAAGGCTCTCGCGCGAGGATCGGCGCCTGGCCGAGCCTCGGCTCACGCCTCTGGTCACGATCGAAAAGGACGTGCGCTATCACAACGGTGGCATGCTCGCCTTCGGCCCGGATGGCTACCTGTATGCCAGCACGGGCGAGGACGGTCGCATCTACGGGCCCGAGGCGAGCACCTTGCAGCAAGTGAACCACAAGCTCGGCAAGATCTTGCGGATCGACGTAGATGCGCCCGACCTGCGCCCCCCGGGCAACATCGCGGGCGCCGACATCCACGTCTGGGACTACGGGCTGCGCAACCCGTGGCGGATGAGCTTCGACCGGCAAACGGGCGATCTATACATCGGCGACGTCGGCGAAGCGACTTGGGACGAGATCAATTACGAGCCGGCGGGGCAAGGGGGTCGAAACTACGGTTGGGGCGTGCTGGAGGGAAGCGAGTGCTTTCGAGCCGCCGGCTCGTGCGACACGGCGGGCATCACACCTCCCATCCTCGCCATCCCTCACGACGGCCCTGGCTCGACGGGCAACACCTGCACCAACGACTTCGAGGCGGAAGCAGCCCAATGCAACCGCGCCGTCGTGGGCGGCTACGTATACCGCGGGCCCGCCCTGCCCGAGCTCGGGGGGCGCTATTTCTACGGCGACAACATCCAGAACACCGTGCGCTCGTTCATCGTGCGAGACGGCGCCGCCGCGTGCCAGCAAGACCACACCGCCGACCTGGTGAGCCCCGAGACACGCCTGCAGGGCATCGTCTCCTTCTCGGAGGATGGCCTGGGCGAGCTGTACGTCCTCGACCTCTTCGGCAACGTCTACCGAATCGAACGGCAATGACCGCCGAGGCCCGGCGCTTGCGCTGGATCGAGGCTCGCGGATCTGGCCGCTCTACGAGAGGCTGGCCTTGGCGCGCACCTGCAGGTGTTTCTCCACGAGGGCGACGACCTCACCCGTTTCGTCTCGAACGGCGACCTCGAAGCGCGGCTCGGCTTTGCCTTCGGCGAGAGCCTGCTGTCGCACCTGCCGCAGCCGGCCCTCGGAGAGCCGAAACTGCGCGCGCACCGTGCCGCGCCCAGGGCGCCGGAAGCGAATCGACGCGGCCTTGTCCCAGACCACGAACTCGCGGCCCAAATTCTCGATCAACATCAACATGTAGAACGGATCCGTCATCGAGTACAGCGACCCACCGTAGTGGGTCCCGACGTAGTTTCGGTTCCAGAAGCGAAGCTTCATCTCTACGTCGATGGCTCGCAGGTCCGGGCTGAGGTGCCGCACCACGATGCCCGCACCGAGCAGAGGTGGATACAGTCGTAGCAAGAGCCTGAGCCGGCGCGGTGTCATGACTCAGGGGCGTAGCGCGCCGGGCGCGCGTCGCCCAGCTCCCGAGCGCCCCGCCCCGGAGCGCCCTGCCTCGGAGCGGGGCTTCCCCCCCTTGCTGCCGGGAACCGGGGCCGCCGGCGAGGGCCGTGCCGCCACGGGGTGACATCGCCGCGGCGAGAGCTCCGGCCGGGCGCCGCCGCTCAGGGCGCCCAGCGCCGCTGCTTGGCGCGTGGCTGCGCGGCGCGCCGCTGCACACCGCGTCGCACACCCGTCGTCTCGTGGCGCCGACCCGCCACCGCGTCCCGACCTCGTCGCCCCACGGCACTCGGTGCCTCCTCGCGCCGCCGCGCTGCGACCCTGCCGCGGCCGCGGCGCCCGCTCACCCGGATCAGTGGGTTCCGGCGGAGCACGGCAGTCGCCAGATCCCGCAAAGATTGCGCGAAAACCTTTCAAGCGGCGCCACCGCGCGCCGTTGTGACGTCCGTGGGGAGGAGCGGCGCCGGCAGGGTGATCGAACGCGCCGGGCCGGCGAGGCCGACGGGCACCTCCTCCGAGCAAACAGGGCCACGGGTCCCGATGGGGCGTCGACGGGGGGCTGCGGCCAATGCTTGAGGTGCCGATTCCCGAAGACGAGGAGCGCAGGCTCCGCGCGCTGCGCGCCTTGGCCGTGCTGGATCGGGCCGCGAGCCCCGAGGAGGCACGGCGGCTGCTCTCGACGCCCCGCTACGCTGCCCTCGCGCTGGATCGGCGCTCACGGCCGGGCAGCGACGGCGCGACCGGCATCGACAATCTGCTCGGCGGCGTCGTGCCGAGACGCACGCGGGTGCTCATCCTGCGCGAGCCGGCGGAGGCGAGCGCCGCCGCGGTCGAAGCGAAGCTCCTCGAGTGGCTCCAAAGGTGCGCCGAGCCAGCGCGAGTCGGGGACGTGGACTCGCGGCGGCGCGCTCCACACCTTCCGACCGTGCTGCACGTCGAAGACGACGCCGACAATCGCCAAATCGTGGAGCGGGCCCTTGCGGGAGTCGCGCAGGTGCGAGGCGCCGAATCGCTCGCAGCGGCTCGGGCCGCATTGGCTGGCGCCCCAGTCGACATGGTGATGCTGGACCTCGAGCTGCCGGACGGCTGCGGCTCCGAGCTGCTCGCCGAAATCGACGGGCAGCCGGTGGTGATCTTCTCGGGCAGCGACCCCGACACGCGGTTGAGCGACCCTATCAGAGCCTGGCTGATCAAGGCGCAGACCACCACCGACGAGCTGCGGGAGCAAGTCCGCTCCGCGCTCGCCCGCCCCACCGCACGGGAGACCCCTTCGTGAACGAGCTGCGGCGAATCCTGTACGTCGAGGACGACCTGGACATCCAGCTCATCGGCCGCATGGCACTGGAGAGGATCGGAGGCTTTTGGGTGCGATGCTGCGATTCCGGCGTGGAAGCGTTGGTGGCGGCACCCGAGTTTCGTCCCCAGCTCGTACTGCTCGACGTGATGATGCCGAACCTGGACGGTCTGGCGACGTTCCGCGCCCTGCGCGAAACGTCCGAAACGGCCCGCACACCCATCGTATTCATGACCGCCAAGGTCCAGCCCCGCGAGGTGGCCGAGCTGCGGCGCCTGGGCGCTCTCGACGTGGTGGCCAAGCCGTTCGACCCGATGACGCTGAGCGCGCGTCTGCGCACGCTGTGGCAGGTCTCCGGCTCGTAGCGAGACGTCATGGATCCCTCGCCCGGCGAACCGCGAAAGCAGGGCGACCGGTCGCGCGCCCAGCGCGGGGGGCACCTCGCCCGGACCCTCCAGAGCCTGCCAGCGCTCGAGGGTCGAAGCCGGCCCTGGCGGCTGCGCACCGCGCTTCGCATCACACTGTGGATGACCGCACTCTTGGCCGCCACGGCGGCCTTGCAGGGCGCGCTGTTGACCCGCCTCTCCCACGACGAGCTGGTCAAGCGCGAGCGAGCCCACCTCCGCAGCCGAGTGCGCAGCGCCGCGCGCGCCCTCGCGCCTGGCTTCGAGGCGCTGCGACGCAACGTGCTGGCGCTCGCGCAGACCCCCCCGATCGAGGGCATCATCGAGACCGAGAGGCACGGCGGCAGCTACGGCTCGTCCACTACCGAGGAGTGGCGGCAGCGGCTGGGTGTCATCTTCTCGGGGCTCCTGACCGCCAACCCCGAGTTCACGCAAGTCCGCTACGTCCGCATCGGGAGCTGCGGGCGGGAGATCGTCCGAGTGGGTCGAGGCCCCCGGGGAGACGCCCGCGTCACGCCCGAAAGTGAGCTGCAGTGCAAAGGGCATCGCTACTACATGGAGCGGGCGCAGGCCCTGCCAGCGGGCAGCGTCTATCTCTCCGACATCGACCTGAACCGAGAGCACGGCAAAGTAGTCGAGCCGCCGGCGCCGACGCTGCGCGCGGTGACTCCGGTGGTCGCCCCCAGCGGAGAGCGCTTCGGCGCCGTCGTGATCAACGTCGCCGCGGACCGCTGGCTCGAGCGAATGATTCCGGAACCCGACGCGAGCGACGCGGACGCGACGGGGCTTCAATCTTTCGTCGCGGATGCGCGCGGGAACTACCTGCTGCACCCCGACCCGAGCCGCAGGTTCGGCCACGCGCTCGGTCACACCCGAGAGCTCCTTCACGACGCCCCCTCACTGGCCCCATTTCTGGCGGCGTCGACCCGGCGCGCCGTCGACGTGCGCGACGGCGCCCAGCTGCTCTCGGCCGCCCAGGTGCACTTCGATCCGACCGACTCCAGTCGCTTTCTGGTAGTAGCCTACACGGCTCCGGAGGCCGCGCTGCTGGCCGGCGCCAGCGACATGGCCCACCTGAGCCTGCTCGTGACGCTGGCCATGGTCGCGGCCGCGATCGCCCTCGGGCTGTACCTGAGTCGCCCGCTGACGCAGCTGCTGCGCGCGGCCGAACGAATCGCCGCTGGCGACCTGAAGCCGGGGCTGCCGAGCGCGCGCGCGCAGCCCGAGGATCTGGCGGTATTGGGCCGAGCCCTGCGCGCGATGACGCACGCGGTGGAGGTGCGCGACGCCTCCTTGGCCGAGCAAAAGCTGACCACGGAGGCCATCGTCGAGTCCATGGGTAGCGCGATCCTGACACTCGGCGACGATGGCTCGGTCAAGGCGCGAAACCAGGTCGCCAAGGACCTGCTGAAGGCCGTGGGGTCTGACTGGCTGCAGCAGCTGCTCTGCAACTGGCCACTGCCCGAAGCGAAAGCGGGCTCGCCACCCAGCGAGTCGCGAGAGGTCGAGCTCGCAGCAGCGGGCGACGAGCACCCCTTTCTGCTCACCCGAACTTGGGTGGAGCTCGAGCGCGGGCGGCGGGCGGTGTTCCTGCTCACCGATCTGAGCGACCTCCGCCAGGCCGACCGCGCGCGCCGAGATTTCGTTGCCGTGGTCAGCCACGAGCTGCGCACCCCACTCTCCTCGATTCGCGGCTCACTCGCTCTGCTGCGCGGAGGCGTGCTGGGCGAGATGCCGCCGGAAGCCGCCAGTGTCTTGTCGATCGCGGATCGGAACTGCGCGCGACTCGCGGGGCTCGTGGACGACATCCTCGACTTCGAGGCAGCCGCACAGCGAGCCGCGCCGGCGCAGCTGGAGCCGGTCGCGATGGCCGGGCTCCTCAGCGAGGCCCTCGAGGTCAACGAGCCCTATGCCCGACGCCTCGAGGTACAGCTTCGCCTGGCTCCCGACCCGGACGACGCCGTCGTGCTGGCCGATCGGGCCGGGCTCTCCCGCGTGCTGTGCAACCTACTGTCGAACGCGGCCAAGTTCTCGAGCCCGGGCAGCCACGTCGAGGTCGGCTGCCAGCGGGTCGACGGCAGAGCCCGCGTCTCCGTCGAGGATCATGGCTGCGGCATCCCTGAGGCCACGCGCGGCCGTATCTTCGAAGCGTTCGTCCAAGCGGACAACACCTCCGTGCGCAAGCACGCCGGCACAGGCCTGGGCCTCTCGATCGCCCGCCAGCTGGTCGAGCGGATGGGCGGCGAAATCTGGGTCGAGTCCCAGGAGGGGAAAGGCAGCACGTTCTTCGTCGAGCTGCGGCTCGCCGAGGAAGAGCGGCGCGGGCGCGGGCAGGGCCCGCCCTCGCCGTCGGCGGCTTGAGCCGCCCCGGGGCCTCGCTGCCGCTCGCTCGCGCCGCTCCCGCGCTCGTCAGTCCCGCCCGACGACTCGGGCGCGCCCGCCCGTCTTCGCCGCGTACAGCCGCCCGTCGGCGCGACGCAGCAGCTCGGCCGGGGAGTCCGCGTCGCGGGGAAACGTCGCGACCCCGGCGCTGAAGGTGCAGTTGAAGCTCCCGCCGTCGTCACCCACGAAGCAGCAGGCGGAGAAGAGCGTGAGCACGCGCTCGGCCGTGGCTGCCGCGTCCCGCAGGGCGGTCTCCGGCATGACGACCAGAAACTCCTCTCCCCCCCAGCGGGACTTGGCATCCTCGGCGCGCAGCTCGGTCGTCAGCAGCCGGCCGAAGTGGCGCAAGACGCGATCGCCGGCGGCGTGCCCGTGGCTGTCGTTGACCTGCTTGAACTGGTCGATGTCGAACAGCACGATGGAAACCTCGCGCCCGCGCCGCGTGGCCTCGGCCATGCGCTGGTCGAAGGAATCGGCGAGCGCCCGACGGGTGAGCAGCCCGGTGAGGGCGTCTTCGTGGGCCATTCGCTGAAACAGCCGGGTGCGCTGCAGGCGCAGCCGCGCGCGCGCCTCCAGCTGACGCAGCGGCGCCGTCTTGGCGATGCAGTCGTCGCCCCCCACGTCGTAGCAGCGGACGATGGTCTGCGCGTCGTCCGACCCGGTGAGGAACAGCACGGGGAGGCCTTGCCACGCTTGGCTCGCGCGCAGGACGCGACACAGATCGTAACCCGACGTGGGCATGCCAACGTCCAGCAGCAGCAAGTGGGGCTCCACCTCGGACAACACCTCGAAGATCCGCCCGGGCTCCGGGAGCACCTCGACGAACCAGCCCCGCTGCGAGAGCCGGCGACACAGCGCCCGGGAGTACTCCGGATCGTCGTCGACGAGCAGAACCCGCACGACCTCGCGACGTTGGTGCTCGAGCAACCCACGGATCGAGACCGCCAGCTCCTCCATGTCCACGGGCTTGCGCAGAAAGAGGCTGGCGCCGGCTTCGCACGCGGCAATCCGGTTGCGCACGCTGTCGTCGGCAGAGAAGGCGACGACTGGCAGCCCTTGGTGACCCGGCAGCCCGCGCAGCCCCCGAACCACCTCGGCCGCGCAATCGCCACGCGCCAGGTGCAGGTCGACGAGAGCCACGTCGACGGCCCGCCCGCGCGCCGAGCGGATCGCGCTGTGCCCGTCTCGGGCGGTCGTCACGTCGAGAGAGGCGGCGCGCCCGTACAGCGCCACTTGGCCCAGCACGTCCGGATCGTCGTCGATGACGAGCAGGTGCGCCAAGCTCGCGGCGAACGACGCAGACGGCAGACTCGACAGGATCGGGCCGCGCGCAGGAGGATGGGAGCTGGGCGCCGGGGTCGAGGCGGCGGCTTGGTGGGCATGCCGCAGCAGCCGGGTGATCTCCGCCCAGGCCTCGGCGGACACCGGCTGCGTGCGCAGCTGCTCGAGGCGCCACTCCAACTGGGCCATCGCGTCGCTCACGCCGCCGAATCCGTAGCTGCCCGCGCTCCCTCGCAGCCGGTGCACGAGCCGGCGCGCGTGCGCCCACCGGGCATCGGCCGGGCCACAGTCCCAGGCGGCTTCCAGGTCCGCCCGGATGGCTGCCAGCTTGTCCAAGAGCCGCTCGGCATAGGCGGCTCGCAACAGGCCCAGCTCCAGCGCGAGCGCTCCCGATGGGCGCGAGCGCGCCGACGGGGTGCCTGCGCCCGGGACGGCGTCGTCCAGCGACAGCGCCGGCGCGCCCGCCCGACATCGACTACTTCCCCCCATCCAATTTCCTCGAGTCTGCGAACGGAGGGGCACCCGGCCGCTTGAGCGAAACCGAGGCCGAAAGCCGCGGGCGCCGCCCCGCGCAGAAGCTCCCGGGGCGGCTTTGCAGCGCCTCCGTCTTCTCCCTCGAGGCCCGGACGTGCGCGCACGAGCGCACGGGGCCCACACCGGCGCCCCCCGGGGCTCGAGCCCGCCCCCCGCAAGAAGCCTCAGGGACCGAAACGGCGCGCGACCTCGCCCGCGGCACACAGCCCGGAGGCCACGGCCGCCTCGACGCTACCGCACGGAAAACCGCCCGCCGCCCAGTCGCTCGCGGTGAACAGGTTATCGAAGCCCGCCGGTTCGTCCGAACGCAAGCGGTAGCGCCAGGTGCCGGGGCGGACATGCAGGGAGGCCTGCGCCGGGCCGGCGTTGGCGCGCGACTCCGGGTCGCGCGCGCAATGCGAGAGGTCGAGGACGTTCGGGTCGCCTCGCATGGCAAAGCCGGGCCACAGCGCGGCGATGGACGAGGAGCTCCAGCAGCTGGCGTCCTCGTCGGCGCGCTCGCGCTGGCGGACCAGATAGGCGTTGCCCGCGCGAAAGTCTTCCGGCGCCGGCCAGTCACCGGAGGACTCCAGCGGGCCGGAGAGGTGCGCCACGAAGCTCGGCCGAACGCCCTCGGGCCAGCTCTGCGAAGCGAGCGCGGAGCTCGCAGCCACCCAGGAGCAGAAGGGCGGGAGGTAGCCGCTCGTGAGCACCGGCCCCGGCTCGCACGCCGTGGCGCAACCCGACTCGCTCGGTGGAGAGCCAAACCAAAAACGGAGGCCCTGTGTCTCCACTGCGCCGACATTTTCTGCCAGGTCGCGCCACGCGGGGCGCACGCGCTGCAGCCGGCGAGTGTACCAGCGCAGCGTCGCGCCCGTCACCGCCAGCACCAGCGCATCGTAGTCCACCCCCTCTTCGAGAACGCGCTCGGGGCCGCAGCGCGGGCACCAGAAGTTGTCCAGTGCACGCTCCCGAGCGACGAGCTCGGGATGGGCCTCGTCGACGTACACGCGCGCGAGGGCTTCTCGACGCGGCACCGCCGGCCAGACGCTGCGAGCCACCGGCGAGCTGGCCCCTTCGCCCGTCAGCTCGGTCTGCTCGACGAAAGGCTGGTAGGCGAGCGCCCCGTCGCGCACCTCGGCCTGACGCTCCAACACGACACGGGCAACGCCACGGCCATCCGGGATCAGATCCCAGAGGCGGTGGAAATAGGCGAAGCGGACCCCGCGGTGCTGCAGCGCAGCGACCAGGGGGGCGATGAAAGAATCCCCGACTTCGTTCTTCAGCTGAAACGAGAACGCGCCCTCGTAGTTGAACAGGATCTGCATCGCGCTGGAGAGCGCTGCGCCCGCCGCGCAGGAGGGCCGATCGGGCCTGCCGCCCTCGTAGGCAGCCATCAGCTGGTACCAGATCCGCACCGGGGAGCTCTCCGCGTGCGCCTTCTCGAGGCCGTGGCGCAATAGCCACGCGCGCAGGTCGAGGCCATCGAGCCGCGCCACCCAATCCGCTCCGAGCGCGCGATCGGAGAGCAGCCCGACGCAGCAAGTCAGCCCCAAGTCGAGCAAGATCCACGCCCGCTCCGCATCGAGGTTGGCCTTTCCGAGCGAGCGAAGCACGACCTGCAGAGCTCCGCGCATGGCGCGCATCGACCAGGCGCCGGCCTCCATGAAGAGCGGATCGGACGACCCTCGCCGGGTGATCGTGTCGCGCACCTTGGCGAGCTGCTCGGCGGATCGAAACACGCCCTGCTGCAACGCCGGCCGCAGCTGCTCGCCGCCAAAGGCAGCCGGATCCGCGAGCAGGGATTGTAGATCCCCCCCCTGCACGAACTCGAGCGTCCGCGTCACGATCTGGTTGATCACGAAATCCGCCGGCAACGGGGCTTGCTGCCGCTGCCGCCCGAGCTCGACCTCGGGAAACCGGACGACCCAATCTCGCCACTCGCGCTGCCACCACTGCTTCATCACCAGGGTGGAGCGCCGGACGAGCTGCTGCTCGAACGTGCCGAAACGCTCGTCCCCGCGGCGCTGCAGCTCCACGTAGGCCTGCCGCAGCAGTCCGATCGACTCGTGGAAGCACCCGAACAGCGAGTGGGGGCCGCTGTGCTCGATGACGTGCTGGGCCGAGTGCCACCCGGTGGCGCACGACCCCCCGCAGCGCCAACCCAGCTGGTACACGGTCACGTCGAAGCGGTCCCCTTCACTCAGTCGGAACGCCGCGGCGAGCCCTGCCGGCCCCCCGCCCAGAACAGCCACCTTCTTCTTGCTCATGGCTGCGAGAACTCTTCGCCACAGCCAGCCGGGAGAAACCGCTCGGACAGGCCGTGGCCGACCCGGCTCGCGCCGGCCGCCTTCGGAAGGAAGGGCCGCGTTCGGGCGACTTCGGCGGCGCTCTTGGTCATCTCCGGTTCCCTTTCGTCAGCTGTTTCCTGGGAGGGTGCGAGGGGGAGGCAAGCGCTTGCGAAACGCGGCCTCGCCGGGGCCGTGTGCCTGGTGAAGACGGGTGAGCCCCTGCGACGCGGGCGGGGTGGGACCCCGGCTTCCCCTCCGGCAGACTAGCAAACCAGGCGACGTTGGGGTGGCGTGCGAGTGGGCCGAGCACGACGCCTCAGCGCAGCAGCGAGAAGGGCCCCCCCCGCTGCAGTGCTCGGCGGTAGGCCGGCCGAGCCTCGGCCCGCCGAATGAAATCCCGCAGCTTGGGGTGCGCGTCGCCGAGCGTCCCCCGCGCCTGAGCGGCCTGCAGGGGAAATAGCATCTGCGTGTCCGCCGCACACAGCTCCTCACCGACGAAAAAGCCTCGCTCGACGAGCTCGGACTCGAGAAACGCCATGTGTTTGCGCAGGTTCGGCTCGACGAACCCCCGACTGATTTGCCCGCCGATCCGCTCCGCCACCGGGCGCACGAAGAACGGCATGGGGGCCTGCCGGACCCGCGACGAGATCAACGCCACCAAGAGCGGAGGCATCAGGGAGGCCTCCGCATAGTGAAGGAAGCAGCGATACCGCAGGAGCGACTCCGGCTCGGTCGGGCGCAGCCGGCCCCCGGCAAGCTCGACGAGGTACTCGACGATGGCCCCTGATTCCGCCACCACCCTCCCCGCGTGCTCGACCACGGGAGACTTGCCCAAGGGGTGAACGGCCTCGAGCGCGGGGGGCGCGAGCAGCGTGGCCGGATCGCGCTGGTAGCGCACGATTTCGTATTCGAGCTGCAACTCTTCGAGGAGCCACAGCAGCCGCTGCGAACGCGAATCGCTCAGGTGGTGGACGAGAAGGAGCGCCATGGGCCGTTTTCGCCTCGCGCCTCGCCACAGGTCAACGCCCGGGCCCCGGCGCGTCCGCAGCGCGGAGGCAGGCCCGCGCGGCGGGCGCCGAGCCGAGGCAACGGCGCAAGCCGGCGATCCGGCTCGGGTTGGTGCATGCATTGCGAGCAGCGAGCGCACCCACTACGCTGGGGCGAACGGTTCGTTCATCGCGCGCTCCCGCGGTTCGTCGACGTTCGCTCCGGTCTCTGGGATGACGACGGCCGTGCAGCTACCCCGGCGGCTCGCCGCCCTCGCCCTGCTGGCGCTGTCGGCCTGCGGCCGACTGGAGCCCAATCGCCCGACACTGACGAGCCGCATCGACGAGATTTCACTGGCGGGCCTGCGAGCGCCCCCGGGGTTGAGCGAGCACACGCTGGTCGTCGCCGGCAAACGGCGACGCTTCGGCCTGTGGCTTCCGCCGGACGGGCCCGAGGGAGCGCGCCCCGTGATCTTGTTTCTTCACGGCGCCCAGCGCCATCCGAGCTTCCGATTTCTGCAGGGCTTCGTCGAGCCGGCTCTCGCCCCGCTCGGCCCGATCGTGATCGCGCCCGAGGCGCCCTCGGGGCGCGGCGGAGAGTGGTGGCGAGGCGAAGAGGCCTCCTACGCACTGGGGCTACTCCGAGCCGCCCTGCTGCGGTGGAAGATCGACGACCGGCGGGTCGCGGTGATGGGGTACAGCAACGGGGGCATCGGCACTTGGGTGTTCGCCCGCGCCTATCCGCAGTACTTCACCGCGGCGGTGCCGATGGCCTTCAACCACACGGTCGTCGGGCCGACCCCCCTGCCGATCTTTGCCATCCAGGGCGAAAAGGACGAGCTCTTCGGGTCCGCCCAAGTCGCCGAGGCCGTCGAGCGATTGCAGGCCGAGGGCTACGACGTGACGCTCGCGATCCGGAAGCGCGGCTCGCATTTTCGACCCGGCAGCTACGGGGAGCAGCTGGAGCAGGCACGACGCTGGCTCGAAACCGTTTGGAAGCGCGCGACTTCGCCGGCCGGGCCGGATTGAGCCCTCGCGCCGCCCAGAAATGCGCGCTCCAGGGAAGGCGCATATTTTTCGCCGATCTACGCGGTATCCACACGCGACTTTCCGCACGGTGGGGCATCTATCGAACAGGTTCCCATGACAGTTTCCGTTGCCTTCGCCGGGCCGTTTGCGCCCACACGCCCTGCTCGCGTCCGAATGAACGATCTGCCCATCGTGGGAGGCTCGAGCGGGGGCAACGCCAAGCTCGAGCCGGCCAGCTGCTTGGATGAGCTTCGCGCCGTCGGAGCGCTGCCCGAGCGCCTCGCCGAGCTCCAACGCTTCGCCGAGCAGCATTCCCGGGGGCTCGAGCGCTTCGCGGGGCTCGAAGTGCGCGCGGGGCTCGAGGCGCCACCGCTCGATGCACCGATCCAGGGCGAGCCCGCTCTGGCCGGCGGGGTCCGCCAGGCGCAGGTGCTCATCGAGCTGCTCGAGGGCGATCGCGTGCGGGTCGAGGTTCTCCATCGAGGGGCTGGCTTCGTGCTCCGATCGCGGCGCCTTTCGGAGCTACTGGCAGAGCTGGCGGGTCGGTTGCAGAAAGACGAGCGCCTCGGCAAAGCCGCCGAGCAATGCGGCTGGACCCGCAAGATCTGGCTCGCGGAAACGCTCGGAGTGGATTCCACCTATTTAAACGTGCTCATCCTCCGCCTCCGGCAGCAGTTTCGCCGGTGGGGCTTCGCCGACGCCCAACACGTGGTGGAGGGGCGGTCGCCGAGCCGCGCCCACCAGGAGGTGCGCCTGGGCGTGGGCAGCGTGCTGCTCCGCTAGCAATCGAATCGGTGCGGGCTGGCTGATCGGCGCGCCGGCAGCCGGCCCCGTCGCTGACGCCGGGTGGGGCTGCGGTGCGCGCCGGGCCCGGGCGCCTCGCTTCGGCCCGGCGCATTCGGCCGAGGGCGGCCGCTGCCCAGCTTTCCGCGAGCGCCTGGCCAAACACCGCGGGCGGTTTTTTGACGCTCCTGGTGCCGCCGGAACCGCCTCCGGCGGTTTCTTGCGGCGCCGCCCGACGGCCGCGCTAGGCTGCCCACGGCGGCTGGCGCCTCAGGCTCGAATGGCGTTGCGGCGGGCCCGCGCCTGCTTTTCGGGCCCGGGAGGGCCGCCCGCCCGGAGCTCCGTGAAGTCCTCGATGTCTCGAACGCGCGTGGCGTGGATGGTGGCGGCCTCGCTGTCGGCCGGCGGGTGTGGCGCGCGCGCCGGCGTCGGCTGCCCCGGGTGCGACGACGGCCCCGGGGAGCCCGCGGCGGAGGCGTCGGCGTTGCCACCCGAGCCGGGCCCACTCGGGGACGAGCCCCACTCGCCACAGCCGAGCGATCTCGTCGCGCCCCCTGCGCCGGCCCCCGACTTCGCCAGGCCCCCCGGGCGCGAGCAGATCCCCGACGCCGTCCCGCTCGAGCCGCCCGCGCCCGCTTTGGAGGCCAGTCCGCTGTGCAGGCCCACCGCCGAGCTCGACGGAAGCTTTCGCGCCGCCTCCCTCCGGCAGCTGGAGCGCCTGCGAGGGTGTCGAGTCGTCCACGGCAACCTCACACTGAGCACCGAGGATCTGGGAGCCCTGGCCGCCCTGGAGCAAGTCGACGGCAGGCTGCGCATCACCCGCGCGACGTCTCTGGCGGGCCTGCAGGGGCTGCTGCGCGCCGGCAGCCTCGAGATCGTGCGGACGAACCTCGAAAACCTGGCCGGCCTCGAGCGCCTGGTCACCGCGGGCGCTCGGCTGCGCATCGCGGAAAACCGCCGCCTGCGCACGTTGCTCGGGCTCAATCCGCGCGTGGGCGCGAGCCGGCTCGAGGTGGTGGACAACCAGGAGCTGACCGACTGGGGCACCCTGGCCCCGTTCCGGCTCGGCTCGCTGCAGCTGCAGAGCAACCCGGCGCTCGTCGAGGTGCCCCCGCTCGGTTTCGAGGCGGCCGGGGAGGTGCTCGTGAGCGACAGCGCCCTGCGAACGCTTTCGCTCGCGACGGGGCTGCGAGCCGCGGATCGGTTGGTCGTCGTCGACACCCCACTTCTGGTAGACGCCTCGGCCCTTTCCTCGCTGAGCCGTGTGGGCCTCTTGCGCATCGACGGGACGGGGCTACCCGACCTCGCGGGGCTGGCTTCTCTCGAGGCCGCCGAGGACATCATCATCAGCAGCAACCCCTCGCTCGAACGCTTCGCCGGGCTCGAGCGGCTCGGCGCTCTGGGCGACCTCTCCATCGAACGCAACCCGGCGCTCCGAGAGCCGCCCCAGTTTCCGGAGCTGCGGGAGCTGGAGGACCTGAGCGTCTCCACGAACGCCACCCTGCTCGCGGCCCCCGCGCTGCCGCAGCTCGTTCAAGTCCGGGACCTGCGCTTTCGGGACAACGCGGCGCTGGGCGAGGTGACCTCGCTCGGTGCGCTCCAGCTCGCGGAGACGCTGGAGCTGGCGCGCAACGCGGTGCTCAGCCGCGTCGAGCTGCCCGAGCTCGCCGAGGTGAGCGAGCTGGTCCGGGTGGTTTGCAACCCCGCGCTCGCCGCCGACCAGCTACCGTGGATTGCCCGCGAGGGGGTGAATCGCACGGATTTGCGCGGAAACCTCGGCGATGCGCCGTGCCCGTAGCCCACGAGCCCGCGGCGCGGGGGCCCCGACCGGGGTCGCCGGTCACAGCGAGAGCCCGGCGATCGCCGCCGTCTGAAAGCATGGGAGGCTCCCGGCGCACGGAGCGCGAAGCCCCAGCCGCGAAAGATCACTTCGTCGGCTGGACGCCATCGCTCCGAGTCCTGCGATCTGGATCCCTACGGACCCAGGTTAGAAAAGCCGCACAGAGCGTAGGCCGCGACCCGGCTCTGCTCGGAGACGCTGCGCCCCGGTCTGGAGGACTGGAAGTTGCGCTCGTCGGCGTCGGGCGCGGGACTTGCTCGGGAGGGACCGGAGGGGACGCCGACCGAGCGTCGCCGCCGGCGATGCGCAAGGCGCGTGGCGGCCAAGGTTTCGGTGCGATGGGGTTGAAACCTTCGGCGTCGACGCGCCCCCCGTCGCCGTGCTTCGGACGGCCGGGGTAGCAGCCCCGCCGCGACGAGCTCACGCCTGCCCGCTGCAGCCGAGACAGGACACTGGAAACCCTGGCGACTCGTTGGGCGCGCAGCGATCGACATGGTAGAGCGGGGGGAGGCAGCGGTGGGGCGCGACGAGTGCGCGACGCGGCCTCGCGATCCCGTGGCCCGACACGCTGCCGCTGCTCGTCGCCGGCAGCGATCGACTGGCGTGCCTTTCACGCAGCGTGGCCCGAGCGTTGGCGGCGCGTCTGGCGCTGCGAGTGCTCGAGCTTCCGCTCTCGATGCCGAGCTTGGAGGTGCCCATGCTCTGGCACCGCCGCCGGGACGCCGACCCGAGCGCGACCGTGCTGCGCCAGCTCGGGCCCGAGGCGGCGAGCGAGGTCGCGCCCCGCGCGAGTCGCCGCTCCGAGCGGGATCGGAGCGGACGAGCCGGACGAAACGCTACTCCAGCCGACTCTTGACGACGATCTCGGAGTGCAGCGTCTTGTGTACGGGGCAGCGGTCCGCGATTTCCAAGAGCCGCTGGCGAGCCGTTTCCTCCAGCGGCCCGTCGAGGCGGATGTCGCGCGTGATTTCGTCGAGCTTGCCGGCACTGGTTTCACATTCTGCGCAATCCCGGGCGTGGATCTTGCGGTGGCGCAACGTGACCCGCACCCCTTCGAGCGGCAACTTCTTTCGGTCGGCGTACATGCGCAGCGTCATCGCCGTGCAGGTCCCCAGGCTCGCGAGCAGCAGCTCGTAGGGGCTCGGGCCCTCGTCGGCCCCGCCGACGCTCGATGGCTCGTCGGCGAGCAGCGCGTGGCGCTCGGTGCGCACGCTCTGCGTGTAGGGGCCCGGGGCGCTGTCCTCGACGATTACCGCGCCTGGCAGCCCCGCGGAGGGAGCCACCGGGTCGAGGTACCGCGCCGCCCAGGCTCCGAGAACCCGCGCAACGTACAGGGCGTCCGCCTCGCGCGACAGAAGGTGATCGGCGTCGTCGAGTGACACGAAACTCTTCGGGTGGGGCGCGGCTCGGTACAGCGCGGCCGCGCTGTCGATGCCGACCACCTCGTCCACCGGGGAGTGGAAGAGCAGCAGCGCCCGGCGCCCTTGCCGCAGCGAGGCCTCGACGCGCCGGGCTCGCACGTCCTCGAGAAACTCGCGCGAGAGCGAGAAGCGCCGCCCGGCGATCTCCACCTCCGCCCGCCCCTCGCGCTCGATCGCCTCGATGGATCCCGTCAGCAGCCGCTCGACGTGCGCGGGCTCGCTGGGGGCGCCGATGGTGGCGACGGCGCGCACCTCGGCGATGCGGGGCGCGGCCACCAGCGCGGCCGCCCCGCCCAGGCTGTGCCCCAAAAGCAGCACCGGCGGCAGGCCGAGCCCTCGCAAGTAGTCGGCCGCGGCCACCAGATCGTCGACGTTCGAGGAGAAGGTGGTATCCGAAAGCTCCCCCTCGCTGCCCCCGAGCCCCGTGAAATCGAAACGCAAGACGGCGAAGCCTAGCTCGGTCAGCGCCCCGCTGATGCGCACGGCAGAGGAGAGATCCTTCCCGCAAGTAAAGCAGTGCGCCATCAGCACCGCGGCCCGTGGCTCGGTGCTCGGCCGCTGCAGGACCGCCGCCAGCGTGTGACCCCTTCCCCCCTTCAAGGTGTGCTTCTCTCGCCTCATGAAATCCGTGCGCGCCTCCTGTCGCCGATCCACCTGCAGCGCGCCGCGCGCGAGCGCAACCCGGAGCCGAGCCCGGCGGCGCCACCCGCGCGGGGCGCCCGTTCCCCCCGCAGCCCCGAAGCGATTTGAACCGCAGCCTTCGGTCGGTCAGCATCGACGGGGTGCGCAGCTCGTCCCAGCGAAGGTTCGCAGCCGAGGCACGGAGAGCAGTAGGTCGCCCAGCAATCGAGCAACACCACCCCGCGACCGAGCTCGTCGCTCAGGCGCACCACGCCCCCGTCGAGGGTGTCGAGCTCGAAGTCGGCTACGGGGGAAGCGCTCGGGGCAGCCGTGGACAACGCCACGCTCCCCGCGGAGCAGCCGACACACAGCAGCGCTGCGCCGCAGCGCGACAACCATCGCATGGGATCGAGAGCCAATCGACAAAGGCAGCGGCACAAGCCGTATCGGGGTCGGGCACGACCCTCGGATCTGCATGCGGCCCGCCGCGTCGCCCGCTCAACCCCGCCTCGCAAGTTTCGCCCCGCGCCAGGCGAATCGCGCGCGGGCGCCCTCGGCCCGCTCCCGTCGAACGCTCGCAGCCGCGAGCGTGCCGCTACTCCGAGACGACCAGCGCCACCAGACACATCTCGTTGTCCGTCCCCCAACCGGGCGGCACCGGATCCAGCGCGCGGGTGGTGTCGTACACGCTGGTAACCGCCAACCGATCCCCCCGCCGAATGGTCACCGGCTCCTGGCAGAAATGGAAAAGCTGCCGGCAGCCGCCCGCGCCATGCGGCCCGCCTCGGGCAGGGCCGCCGCGCAGTCCGTCAACGGGTACGGCGCGATGCCTCCCCGCTGGTGACAGCCTACGCAGCGGCGCTCCAAGATCGGTGCCACGTCGTCGGCAAAGCTCGGTGCGGGGCCGGGCGGCGGCGCCTGCGCCCGGTCGAGCGATGAGCCGCCCTGGCAGGCGCACCCGAGCGCGCCACCCAGCAGCGCCGCTGGCCGCCCCACGCGCCACGCAGCGGGCCGCGGTGGCCCGCTGGCCCTCGCGACGGGCGCGACGGCAGCGAGCTCTCCGGAGCCGCCACGACGCCAGGCGACGCGCTCCCTCACGGGGCTCCGCGACCGATCGCGCGAGTCGGGCAGCGCATGCCAAGCCCGACGCGCCTCAATCCTGACATCGACGCCAGCCCCGAACCTCATCGAAACACCGCCCGCCGATTCGACGAACGCCCGCCCGCCCCCGACCCCCCAGCCAAGCCGGAAA
This sequence comes from Polyangiaceae bacterium, assembly GCA_050299315.1. GTDB lineage: Bacteria > Myxococcota_A > Polyangia > Polyangiales > Polyangiaceae > SZUA-265. The sequence continues at coordinate 87,079 of JBNKVS010000085.1, read as the reverse complement.
CCGCCACCACCTCGACGCCACCCAGCCCACTCGCCCGCAGCGAGGCGGCCACGCTGGGCGCCGCGCGCTCCGTCGAAACTTCGAGACAGGGTGCGGGGCTCCCCGCGAGCCGCCTCGGCTCCCCGGCTTCGGCGCCCGTTGTTGCTACGGGGCAACTGGTGCTGCACGAGGCCGGCAGCGCACACCGACGATTTCGCGGCCCGCCCGACCGCGGCGCGCCGCGAGCGCCCCCCGCCCGCTGCGGGCGACGCGCCGCGACCTTGCTCGGCGCCCCCGGCGAAGTGTTGCGTCAGCGCGCTCCGCGGTCGACGTTCGCCGATCGAGCCGGCGTGACCGCCGAGGTCGCCGCCGAGCTCACCCCCACGGGCGGGGTCGTCGACGAATCGAGCACTCGAGTGCGGGAGGCGCGCTCTCCCGAGCGGCCTCCGACGCTCACCCCACGCTGGGGAAGAGGGCGCTGCGTGTTCGCTGTCGCTTCGTGCAGAAACCCCGCTGCGGTGCGTGCAGCGCGCAGAATCGGGGCACCCGAAGAGCCGCTGGGCAGCGCGACCCAGCGTCGCCCAAAGGCTACGCCAAACCCACATGCAACACGCCGGTGCGCCGCACCCTTCACGGGGCGCGCTGCGTGTCAGCGCGGCGCGTGAGCCCTTGCCCCCGCCGCCTCCGTGCGCATGAGACTGCGCCGAACACAGTAAAAAACGGCCCGTTCGCTCCCCGGTGCGGCATGTGGTGATAGGGAAGCAACATCACGCTCGGGTCTGATGCAAACCGCCACGCGGCACTGTCAGAGATCTAACCTCTGCAGCGTCAGGTTTGTGACGCACCTCTTATTCGAGACGCCTCGTGGTCGTACCAAGACGGCACTCCTCGTCGGCATCGGAGCGCTGCAACCAACGGCGGTTGACTCGCATTCGATCGACACGAGTTTGCGTGAGGTACCATGGGTGAGTGTCGAGACTACCTCGTCGAGCTGGAGCAGAGCCCCGTGCGCGAGGGTCATCTTTCACTGAAACACGGCTTTCTCGCCCCCGAGGCGCGTCCCGATCGATTGCCGAAAGCATTTTCGGCTTGGGACGAGCTGGCGGGAGAGTTGCCCTCGCTCTTCTTCTCGAATCGGACTCAGGAGGTGATGTCGCGCCTGCCGGTGCTGGATGCGGGAGAGGATTCCCTACCGGAGGCCTACCTCTCCCGCGCCTCGGTCGTGCTGAGCACGTTGGCCCACGCCTACTGGCGCTTTGGAGTGAGAACGTTCTACCGCGAGCGCATCACCCAAGTACCAGGTGATCTTCCACCGGGGCTGCTCCGACCCTGGCAGACGATTTCGCGGCGCCTCGGGCGCTGCGCCCCGGACAAGCCCTTTCAGAGCTTCTACGACCTGCTCTTGAACAACTACAAGATGGCCCCCGGCGCCGAAGGCCGAGCGCCCCTGATCGAGAACATCGAGCTGTTGGTCCCCACCTTCGGCGGAGACACCGAGCGAGTGTTCTACGGTGCGTTCGTCGAGATGCACTGGCACTTCCGCGACGTGATCGGCGCGATTTGCCGGCTGGAAGACGCCTTGCTCGCCGACGAATCGGCGAACGTGTGCGCGGAGCTCGAGACGATGGCGCGTTGCATGGATCGCGCGTCGTCGGTGTGGAGCAAGCTCGGCTCGCGCCCGGGCTCGAAGACGTACTGCGACCCCGTGCTGTGGTCCAAGACGGTCGCCATCCTCGGTGTCCCCCCTGCCCTGTGCCCGCAGGGTGGAACGAGCGGCGCATGCGCACCCATCTTGTACGTGATGGACGCCCTCTTGGGGCGAATGCGCTACCAGTCGTACTACGGCAAGTACGTCGAGGAAGAGGCCTCGAGCATGGTGCCGACGGTCGTACACCGCTTCGCGCAGCGCGCGGCCCGGATGAGCTTGCCTGGCTACGTCGCGTCACGCTCGCGATCCTGCGAGGCGGCTCGCGTCGGGGAGGCTTTCCGGGATCTGCTCTCGGCCTACGCTGGCCCGAAGGGTTGGCTCGGGCGGCATGCTTCCAAGGCCTTCAGCTACCTGTGTGTCTCGACGATCACGGGTCGCAACGCGTCGGTGAGTGGGCACGAGCGCTATTTCGCCAAACAAACCTGGGAACGAGCCGCCCAGAATCTGAATCAGTCGCGCATCGAGCGTCTGCTGATCGCCGCTCGGGACGCGGGCGGCGAGGTGAACGACCGTGCCGAGGCGGGCTCCAACAAGCAGGCCCAGGCCGGCGAGCGCCGATCGGGCTGCCCCTTTGCGGCACACGGCTCCCCCCGAACGACGGCTCCGCTCGCGGCGAGCACCGAGGCCAAGACTCCCCAGCGGGTCATCTCGCGTCTCGAGCTGACACGTCACATCGATTCGGGTGACCTGTGGGTCTCCATCGACGGAGTCGTTTGCGACCTCAGTGGGTACGCCGCGCGCCACCCAGGTGGCGCGGCCATCCTGCACGCCTACGCCGGTCAGGATGTGACCGAAGCCTTCTGGCAACAGAACGTTCACGACACCCCCGCCGTGCGCCGTGCCCTGCAGCGCCTCGCCATCGGAAGGCTCGGGCCTTCGCCAGCCCGTGACGCCGTCGCGGCTCCGCTGTGGGCGTACCTGCTGAAGCTGCTGCGCGCGCGGCAAGCCGCCAAGCTCTCCTACGAGCACTCGATGGGCGGCGACCCGCGAATGAAGACGTTCTCCGGCGAGCACACACACATGCTGCTGTGGTGCGACAGCCTGCCACAAGCATTCGACGCCCTTTCACCTGGCCTGGCGGCGCGAATCGCACGCCGAGACAGGGCTCGCAAAATCTTGTCCAACACCCAGTGGCTGTCGCAACGCTTCGACTTTCGAGGCAATCCGTCGAACGGTCTGCGGCGCGCGATGGCCAGGCGTACAGCCTCCTTGGCCAAGCGTGACATGGCGCTGCTGGATGACCTTCTGCAGATGGCCCGCGAGGCGCTGGACAACCGGGCCCGGGGCGCCCGAGCGGGCCTTCTCCCCGCGCCGACCCCGGGCCAGGCGGCTCCGGCCCGCTGCCCTTTCAGTGGAAAAATTCGCATCAATTCTCTGCCTTTGCCATCGGCGCCCGGATCCGTGGCGCACGCCTGCCCGAGGTCGTCGAAGCCCACCGCGGGCCGTGCGACCCCGCCCGCCGTGCCCCCCCTCTCGCGGCTCGTCGCACACCTGATGCGCACGCTGGACGGTTACTTCGCAGCGCTGGTCAGCGAGGATCGAAGCGTGCAGCGGACGCTGCGGGATTCGCATCGCCCCAGCCATCTCCCGCTTGATCTTCACGCGCTTTCGGCGGCAGGATGATCGGTGTTGAGAGAGGGCAGAGTGCGGCTTGCTGGGCTGAGAGGGGTTGAAAGTACCCACCAGGAGGGAAAGGCAAGCGCGGTGCACGCGGGCGATCGGCGTCCGATTTCGTTGCTGCCCCGGGGAAGAGGGGAAACGAGTGGCAGCGACAATGGGGCGGAAGGTTCAAAACTCGTCGAACGCGGGCGAATCGACTCAGGGCAGCGAGGGCGCTGTCGAGTCGGGTGCCGCCGAGGAGGTGTCCCCTCGGCGAGGCGTGTCGGCCACCGCGATGCTCGGGCGCTCGCCCGTGGCGACCCTCTTGCTCGACGTGGCACAAGATCGCTGGGTCTACTCCAACGCGGCGGCCCGAGCGCTGCTGGGTTACCAGCACAAGTCGCTACGGGGCCTGGGTGTGGCAGCGCTGAGCCGGCCTCCGACGGCCCGGGTTCTCCAAATCCCGATGAAGGTTCGCGCATACCTCGAGGTGGCGCTGCGCGGCCAGGTCAGCCGCGGCGATCTCTTCCTGTACGACGCCCGGGGCCGCAAGCGTTGGCTCGAGGGGCACTTCAGCTCCACCGAGCGCGAGGTGGAGCGCCCGCGCGACGCGGGTCGGCTCGTGACGTGTGTGCTGGTGGACGTGGAGCGCAGCCGCCTGACTTCGCGCAAGCATGCGGATAGCGCCGAGCTGCTGCGCCTGGTGCTGTCCAGCACGAACGAGGGCTTCTGGGACTGGGACATCCCATCGGGGCGCGTGTTTTTCAGCGACCAATGGCTCGACAACCTCGGCTACGAGCCCGGGGCGTTGCCCCAACGGGTGGAGACTTGGCAGGATCTCATCCACCCGGACGATGTGGAGCACGCCGAAGAGGTACTCGCCTCACGGCTCGCCGGCACGGCCCCGATTCACTATTCGGAGAATCGCCTGCGCACGAAATCGGGAGAATTTCGCTGGTTTGCGGACCGAGGTCGGGTGGTGGAACGCAGCACAGACGGCACCGCGCTGCGAATGGTCGGCACGGACACGGACATCACGGACCTCAAGGCGGCCTGGGAGGGCAAGCGCCGTGCGGAGGCCCGCCTGGCCCAGAGCGAGCGGCTGGCGAGCGTCGGAATGATGGCGGCCGGCGTGGCCCACGAGATCAACAACCCGCTCGCGTACGTGCTCAACAACCTGGAGTACGCCCTCGGCCAGCTGGACCGAGATGCGATCCGCCACCTGATCGATCCGGAGGTCTTCGCCGCCCTGCGCGAAGCCCAGGAAGGCGCCGACCGTGTGCGCGCGATCGTTCGAGACCTGCGCACCTTCTCCCGCATGGGGGACGAGCGGCAAGATTGGAGCGATCCTCGGGAAGCGCTGGAGTCCTCGATCAAGATCGCGAAGCAGCAGATCCTCCAGCGGGCCCAGCTCGTGGTCGACTGCCAGCCCACTCCACAGGTTCACGCCAACCCGGCACGCCTGGGGCAGGTGTTTCTCAACTTGATCGTGAACGCCTACGAATCGATCACTCCGGGGGACCCAGAAAACAACTGTGTGAGCATCAGCTGCCGCCGCGACGGCGGCGCCGTGGAGGTCAGTGTGAGCGACACCGGCAGCGGTATCGCCGACAAGGACGTTCCCCGGATCTTCGATCTCTTCTACACTACCAAGCCCGTCGGGGTCGGCACCGGGCTGGGGCTTTCGATTTGCCACAGCTTGGTGGAGGCGTTCGGGGGGACCCTGCAGGTGGAAACGCAGCTGGGCATCGGAACGACGTTTCGGGTGCGGCTCCCACACACACTGAGCGAATCCGGCATGTGGCCCGCTCCCGAGGCCAGCGCGTGGGACGCGGTGCACCGCGTGCTGGTGGTCGACCCCGACCCGCAGGTCGCTCGCAGCCTGGATTTCGCCATCGGCAAGCAGGGCAAGGACATCGTCGCGTGCGAAAACGCCCTGGCCCTCGGCGAGCTGCGAAAGGCCGAAAACCCGAGCCTCCGCGAGGACGCACGCGGCTTCGATCTCGTCCTGTGCAACGGCGCGGACCCCGAAAGCGGCCTCTCCCTGCTGGAGTCTGCGATGGTCGAAGGCCTGGGCGCGGCCCGGCGGTTCGTGTTTCTGACGAACGGGCCGCTCGGCGATCAACATCGCCAGCGCCTACGCGAGCTGGGGGCCCCCGCGGTGAGCAAGCCGCTGGACGCCCGAGAGCTCGGAGCGGTGGTGGAAAAGGTCGCGGCACGCACCGCGCTCCGCCTCGAGCGGATCTCGTGAACCGGGCGGCCACGCCGCCACGCGCCGGCGGCCAGAGCGGGACGTGGCGGCGTCAGGGGCGCGCCATCCGCCGCCGCATCCCGTCGGGAAGAACGTCCTCGAGGCGAGCGTGCAGGGTCCATCGATGGCCGAATGGGTCCTTCAAGTACGCCACTCGGTCCCCGTAGAACTGGTCCGCAACGGGTCTCTCGAGCACGGCGCCCGCTTCGACGGCCCGTCGCGCGTGGTGATCGGCGTCGTCGACATACAGCGCCAGCCCGACACTCGTGCCCCCGTGTGTCAACGGACTGACACATCCCATCTCGGCAAATTCGTCGGCCAGCATGAAGCGGCCCTCGCCGATGCTCATCTCGGCGTGACCGAGGCGGTCACCGGGCATCGTCAGCTCATAGATCAAGCGGGCACCCGAAAAGGGACCGCCACCGCGAGTGGCGGCCCGTTCGGTTGTGGAGCTTTGAACGACACGGGGGTATGACTTCGACCCAGGAGGTACTCGCGTGACAATCAAGCTCTACCATCACCCATTTTCCCGGGCCGCAACCGTGGTCTGGATGCTCGAGGAGGTAGCGGCCCCCTACGAGCTGAGCTACGTCGACCTGAGGGCGGGCGCTCACAAGGCGCAGGAGATCCTCGCGCTCAACCCGATGGGGAAGCTGCCGATTTTGGTAGACGGCGAGGCGACGATCACGGAAACGGCGGCGATTGGCCTGTACCTGGCCGATCGCTACGCGCCGGGCCGTCTGGCACCCGCGCTCGACGACCCGCGGCGCGCGACCTATTTGCGCTGGTCTCTGTTTTCCCCTTCCGTCGTAGAGCCGTGCGTGGCGGCCAAGGCGAGCAAGTGGGAGTACAGCCCCAGCCAAACGGGCTGGGGCACCCACGACGCAGTCATGACCACCATGCAGTTCGCGCTGGGTAGCGGCCCGTACCTGCTCGGCGAAACGTTCTCCATGGCGGACGTGATTTTCGGAGCAACGGTCCGCTTCCTGTTGACGTTCCAGATGCTCGAGCCGCTGCCCGCCTTCCGCCAGTACGTCGATCGGCTCGAGCAGAGGCCGGCTCTGCAGCGCGCCACGGCGCGCAACGAAGCGATCATGGCCGAGCACGGCCTGGCTCGCGGCTGAGCGGCGCCCGACGCCCGCGCGAGGCGATCCCGGTGCGACGGCTCCGCGGCAGCCGCCCCCCGGAGCCTTTGCGGCTGCTCGACGCACACCGCGGCCCCGGGGCGCCGGCCCCAGCGCGAAATCCTTTCGTGTTCAGGCAACTTGGCGCCAACCGATCAGTGCATCGAAAGGACCGGCGGGGGGCGGCGAAGGGCTCCGACCCCACGAGCGAAAAAGCAGACGTGGCAGAATTTTTCGAGTGGAATCAGGCGCAGTTGGGGCTCGAGATCGACGAAATGGACGACCAGCACAAGAAGCTGATCACCATGATGAACGAGCTGGCCGATCGCAACGCAGCAGGGGCAACGAAGGAGGAGCTGCTGGAGATGCTTCGCGCCCTCGGCCGGTACACCGTACAGCATTTCGACGCCGAGGAAGAGTACATGCGCCGAGTCGGCTACCCCAAGCTGAGCACCCATCAGCACATTCACCGCGACCTGCTGCGCTCGCTGCACAACCACATCGCCGCCTTCAAGGCCGGCGAGGGCAAGGTCAGCGAAGAGCTATTGAGCTTTCTCAAGCTCTGGCTCGGCTCGCACATCCGAGGCATCGATCGGCAGTACGCGACGTTCTCGCAGCGCGAAGCCTGCTGAGCAGGCGCGCGGAGCCCCCTGCGGAAGGCTGAATGCGCCGCGCAGCGAACCGACTTCGCCCGGCGGCGCGGCGCTCTCCGCGGGCGCCAGCGGACACGCCGGCCTGGCTCGAATCGCGCGAACCCGGGCGCCCCCCCCAGGACCCACGCGCCCTCCCAGTGAAACACGCGCGGCGCCGGACGGCGCGGGCACCGCGCCCCCGTGGCAGCACGCTCCCGAGCGGCCCCGGGTCTGTCGCCCCCTCGGGGGCAACCTCGTTCGCCTCGCCCAGCCCCCTCACGCGCCGGGCACCGACGGCAAGCCGTCGCCTGGCCCCCGACCGACTTTCGACTGACTGAGCCGAGCTCCGGGTTTAAGCTCGCGGGCATGAACGGCGATCACGAGGCGAGCGACGAGCGGCGCTACTCGGCGGGAAATCTCACGCGGCTGGCCGAGCACCTGCTCTCGCGCGGCGGCTCGCTGCCCCCGGAAGCCGCATGCGTCGCCGAGAACCTCGTCGGCGCGAACCTCACGGGGCATGATTCGCACGGCATCGGCATGTTGCCGCGCTATCTATCATCCTTGCTTTCGGGCGGGCTACGACCCAACGTCCACGCGCGCGTCGAAGTGGATGCCGGAGCTCTGCTGCGGCTCGGCGGCGGGCTCGGCTACGGTCAGGTGGTCGGGCGGGAGGCGATGGCGCTCGGCATTTCCAGGGCGCGCGACCACGGCACGTGCGTGATCGCCTTGCACCACGCGCACCACCTCGGCCGCATCGGTTGGTTTGCCGAGCAATGCCTGGTGGCGGGCCTCGTCTCGGTGCATTTCGTCAACGTCGTGGTGCGACCCATCGTCGCGGCGTTCGGTGGCCTGGACCCTCGCTCGGGAACGAACCCCGTTTGCATCGGGATCCCGCGGCGGGATGGCTCCGCGCTGCTGCTCGACTTTGCCACGAGCCGCATCGCCCAGGGCAAGGCGCGGGTGGCCTACAATCGGGGCCAGCCGGTGCCCGAAGGCATGCTGCTCGACGATCGGGGACAGCCTTCGACCGATCCCCGTTACGCCATCGTTCCACCGCTGGGAGCGCTGCTCCCGTTCGGCGATCACAAGGGCTTCGGGCTGAGCGTGGTCGCAGAGCTTCTCGGTGGAGCGCTGACGGGGGGTCCCACCTGCCACGACCCGCACACGGGCAACCAGCAGATCTTGAACGGAATGTTTTCCATTCTGATCGACGCGCGACGCCTGCAGACCAGCGACCACTTCGAGCGTGAGGCCACGGCCTATCTCGCCTGGCTCAGGGACTCTCGTGTGCCGCGGGGCGCGGGCCGAGTGATGATGCCCGGCGAGCCCGAGCGCGCGGCCCGGCGCGCGCGCAGCCGCGAGGGCATTGGCCTGGACGAGGGCACCTGGAGAGAGCTCGTCGAGGCGGCGGCCCGGGTCGGCGTCGACCCCGAGCAGTGCGCCGAGCTCGCCGGTGCCGCGGGCTGAGGCGCCCGCCCGACGCCCGTCCGGAGTGCCGGCGCGCCCCTCGTCGGACGCGGAGGCCGCGTCGGGCGGCTTCCCCACGAAGCGCCCTTCCCTCCCGAGCCGCCTGGGGCTCCCGCGAGCGAAGCCGGCCCTGGCCGGCCCTGGCCCAGGGCTAGGGTTGGGGATTGCGGTCGCGGGCACGCGTGGCCACCAAATAGTCGGCCAAGGTGCACGGCGGCTCGGCGCAGAAGGTTCGCGCGAGCACCTCCACGTTCGCCAGGCGGTCGGCACGAAAGTTCCGAAAGTCCTCACGGAGCTCGCAGTACGCCGCGAGCGTCCAAGCGTGGCCCCAGAAGTACAAGCCCAGCGGTCGCACCGCGCGGCGCGTCTCACGCCCCTGCTCGTCTCGGTAGTCGAAGGACACCACACGGCGCTCGTTGACGGCCCCCCGCAGCTCCCCCAGGTGCTCGGAGGCGCGCTCCCCCCGAGAAAACGAAAGGCTGAACAGCGCGGTGGCCCCGAGCTGGCTCCGCGCCTCGCCGGTGATCACGGCGTTGACCTTGTCGACGATGCCGCGCGCCGATGCGCGCAGCTCCCGATCGCCCCAGGACTCCACCATGCGCATTCCGAGAACCAGCGCCTCCACCTCGTGCCGCGAGAACATCAGGGGCGGCAAGTCGTAGCCCTCGTCGAGGCGATAGCCGACGCCCGCCTCTCCCGAGACGGGAACGCCCGAAGCCTGTAGATCCAAGACGTCCCGGTAGACGGTGCGCACGGACACCTCGAGGCGCTCGGCCAGCTGCGCCGCCGTCAGGAAACGGTGCCGGCGCAGCTGATCGACGATGCGGAATAACCTATCGGCGCGGCTCATCCTCGAGGAAAGGTTCTTTGGTGACGTGGAAGAAGTCCAGCACCACGCCGCAGGGATCCGCGATCAGGAAGCTACGCCAACCCCAGGGCTTGTCGCTGACTTCCGTCATCGGCTCGAGCCCGGCTCCGACGAGCTCTCGCCGCTTGTCGTCGGCGTCGGGGGTGGGGATGCTGACCGCCACGCCACGACCCGCGAAAGGCTCGAAGGCTCCTCCGACCGGCGCCGCACCCGGCAACATGAAGCACAGCTCTGGGCCGCCTTCCCCGCCATGCCTCAGCTGCAGGTACACGTCCCGCTCGATGGTCGGCACGAAGCCGGCGGCAACGTACCAGCGCTTGATCTTGCTCAGATCTCGCGTGATGAACAAAGGGAACAGACAAGTAGGGTTCTTCGGATTCATGAGCTTCCTTTTGGCCGGCCCGAAGCGACGCACGCCCTGTTGCGTGCCGACGCGGCCCGCCGTGAAGAAAGTCTGGGGCCCTCCTGCTGACATCCTCTGTCAGTAGAGTCGCAGCCCGCGACGAATCCTGTTCGCGCGCGGCGCCCAGGCTCCGCGCCGACCTCGCCGCGGGCCCGCGGGCAGAAATCCCCCTTCCAGCCAGCTCCGCGATACGAGCACGCCGCGACACCGAGCACGAGCCTGCTGGCCGCTCGTGGGCTGAGGTGGGCCGATCCGGGGCCGCGGGCGGCGAGGCCCCTGCGGGCGTGCCGGGTCTTCAGTGCCAGTACTTGCCGGTTCGGCGCAGCGCGGCCTGCGCCGCGGCAACCCGCGCCACGGGGACACGGAAAGGTGAGCAGGATACGTACAGGAGCCCGAGCTGCTCACAGAACTCGATCGACTTGGGGTCGCCCCCGTGCTCGCCACATACGCCAAGGGAAATGTCCGGGCGCTGAACGCGAGCTTTCTCGACGGCGATCCGCATCAGCTCGCCCACCCCCTCTCGGTCGAGCGACACGAACGGGTCGTCGGGCAGCAGCCCCTCGGCGACATAGGTCGGCAAGAAGCTGCCGGCGTCGTCGCGCGAAAGCGCCAGGGTCGTCTGCGTCAAGTCGTTCGTGCCGAAAGAGTAGAACTGGCAGTGTTGCGCCAGCTGATCTGCCAGGAGCGCAGCCCGCGGCACCTCGATCATGCTGCCCACCTTGAACGCCACCTTTCGCCCGTAGTGCGCGAAGACGGCTTCGGCCACTCGATCGACGATGGCGCGCATGCGCGCCAGCTCCTCCGGGCACAGAGACAGCGGCACCATGATCTCGGGGAACACCTCCACACCCTTGGCCTGCACCTCGCAGGCCGCCTCCAGGATTGCCCGCACCTGCATCTCACTGATCTCGGGGAAGGTCACCCCCAGCCGCACGCCCCGATGGCCAAGCATCGGATTGAACTCGTGCAACTCCGCTACCCTGCGCTCCACGTCGACGACGCTGACCCCGGTGTCCGCTGCCAGCTCGGCCACCTGCCGCTTGTCTCGGGGCAAGAACTCGTGCAAGGGGGGATCGAGCAAGCGAATGTTGACGGGCAACCCGTCCATCGCTTCGAAGAGCCCCTCGAAATCCTTGCGCTGGAAAGGCAAGAGCTTCTCGAGCGCCCGCGCGCGCGCCCCGGCGTCGGGTGCGAGGATCATCTCCCGCACGGCCAGGATTCGCTCCTCGTCGAAGAACATGTGCTCGGTTCGGCACAGGCCGATGCCCCGCGCCCCGAGTCGGCGGGCTTGCCGCGCCTGAGCGGGCGTGTCGGCGTTGGCCCGAACTCGCATGCGGGAGACCCGATCCGTCCAAGTCAAGAGCGTCTCGAAGTGCGCCCCGAGGGTTGCCGGCAGGGTCGCCACGCGGCCGAGATGAACTTCTCCGGACGCGCCGTCGATGGTGATTTCGTCCCCATGCCGGAACGTCGCCACCACGTCCCCGTTCGGACCGTAGGCGTGAGCGATGGCCGACCCCTCCTCCACGTGCAGGCTCGAACAGCCCGCAACACAAGGCCGCCCCATGCCTCGAGCAACCACGGCCGCGTGGCTCGTGGCTCCACCGCGGGCCGTGACGATGCCTTTGGCCACCTCCATCCCGTGCAGATCCTCTGGGGAGGTTTCCTGGCGAACCAAGATCACTTCTTCCTTGCGGGCGGCCAGCACGGCCGCGTCCTCCGCGGTGAACACGGCCTTTCCCGACACCGCTCCGGGGGACGCTGGGATGCCTCGCGCGATGGCGCGAGAGGCGCACTTCGGATCGAGCGCGGGGAAGAGGAGCTCGGACAAACGCTGTGCGTCGACCCGCAGGATGGCCTCGTCGGGGTGCAAGAGCCCCTCCTCCACCATCTCGACCGCGATGCGCACGGCTGCTCGCGCCGTTCGCTTTCCGCTGCGAGTCTGCAACAAATAGAGCCTGTCGCCTTCGATGGTGAACTCCAGATCTTGCATGTCGCGGAAGTGATGCTCGAGCAGCTGCTGCGAGCTCGATAGCTCCGCGTAGCGCTCTGGCATCGCCTCCTGCAGCGATCGCCCCCCGCTCTCCTCGCTCTTGCTGAGCGGCAGCGGGGTACGCACGCCGGCGACTACGTCTTCGCCTTGGGCATTCGGCAGCCATTCACCGAAGAAGCGCTTCTCGCCGGTGCTCGGGTCCCGCGTGAACGCGACGCCCGTGGCGCTCTTGTCTCCCAGATTCCCGAACACCATGGCCTGAACGTTGACCGCCGTGCCCCACTCGTCGGGGATCGAGTTGATGCGCCGGTAGAGTTTGGCACGCGGGTTGTTCCAGCTGCGAAAGACGGCTTCGATCGCAGCGAGCAACTGCTGCTCCGGGTCCGAAGGAAAGGGCTTGCCCGACCGGTCGAGGATGATTTTCTGATAGGCGGCGACGACCTTCCGAAGCTCGACAGCCCCCAGAGCGGAGTCCGGCACCAAGCGCGCGAGCGCATCGGCATCCCGCGCCGCGCCCACCCCCTTTTGCTCGGCGAGCGCCCGCCGCGCGTCCGTCAGCGCCTGTTCGAAGCGCGTGTGCTCGACATCGAGAACCACATCGCCGAACATCTGCAGGAGGCGACGGTAGGCGTCCAACGCAAAACGCTCCGAGCCGCTTCGCAGCGCGAGGCCCCGCACCGTTTCCTCGTTGAGCCCGAGATCGAGCACGGTATCCATCATCCCCGGCATCGAGCTGCGAGCGCCGGAGCGCACGCTGACGAGCAGGGGGTTTTCCGGGTTGCCGAACCCGCGCCCCGTTTGTTCCTCGATCCAGCGCATTCCCTCGCGCACCGCGCTGACCAACCGCTCGGGGAGCTTGCCCGTGCTCATGTAGTCCACGCAGCACTCGGTGGTGACCGTGAAGCCCGGGGGCACGGGAATCCCCAGGTTGGCCATCTCCGCGAGGTTGGCCCCCTTGCCACCGAGCAGGGCGCTCCACGCGGTTCGCCCCTCCGCTTGCCCAGGCCGAAAACGGTAAATCAGCTTGCGTTCCATACTTACGCTCCGTTCGTGCCGCGGTCAGCGCCGGCAACGTCGCTCTTGCTCCGGTTTTTTTCTCGGGCGGAAGCAAGAGGCGTACCGACCCGCCGCGCGGGCCAAAGGATCGACGCTGCTCGGCAAACGGGGCCGGCAAGGAAAACCAGCGATCGAACCGGCGGCGACCCCTGCAGCGCAAATTCATCGCAACACCTCGGATCCCCCGCGAGTTTTGCGCGGGCACGTCTCGACCGCCGGCCGAAGCCGCCGATTCACCGCGGCGAGCCGTGCGGCGAACGCGGGAGCGCTCCCCGAAGGGTATGGCGCCGGCGCACGCTGGCCCCCCGGGGAAATCGATCGGAGCGAAAAGAAGCGGAGGAGGGAGCAGAGGCCCCGACTCGGGCCCCGCGAGCTAGCGCACGATGGTAACGGCGCAAGGAGCGAAGCGGAGCACTCGGTCGCTCACGCTCCCCATCGCAATCTCGCGCAACGGTGAAAGCCCGCGGCTCCCCATCACGACGAGGTCGCACTTGCTGCTCTTCGCCCGCGCAATGATTTCCTCCGCGGGGTGCCCGGTAGTCGCCCGCGTGTCGACCTCGATCTCCGCCAGCCCTCCGAGGGAACGCTCCTCCTCGATGGCCGCCTGGGCCGTGTCGAAGCTCTTGCGGGAAATGTTCTTCAACGCCTCCTTGACGGCGTCCCCGCCCTGGCCCGCCAGACCCAACAGCGACGCCGCCGGAGCGTCGTAGGCGTAAAACAGCGTGAGCTTGGAGCCGAGCGGCGCGGCGAGCTTGGCGGCAAACCGCGCGGCGCGGTTGGCGCTCGCAGAGCCGTCTACGGGTACGAGAATCGACTTCATTGGCTACGACCTGAGGTGAATTGTCGCTGAAGTGTTTCCGCGATCGCAAGAGGTTTCCAGAGCCGTGCTCCAGGGCGCGCGACAAAGTTCGGCGAATCACGGCTCCCGCGGGCTGCCGGATGGCCCCCGGCCACGGCATCGGACATCCTTGGGGGATGCCGGAAGCGAGCTCGACTCAAGAAGGCACGGCAGCGCCCACATCGGGTGACGAGCGCCGAGGTCGGGCGCGCCCCCTGGCGGAAGGGCGCCGCGCCAGCTTGGAGCGGCTCTGGGGCATCGCCTTCTTGTGTGCGACGTGGCTGGTCTCTTGCGGCCTGTCCAAGCATCAAGAGGGCATGCGACTGGCCACGGCAGCGCAGCTGCCGATGCGTGAAATGACTGTCGACGAGGCCGCCTACCTGCTGGGGCTGGCCGCGCGGGGGGAGGCCGAGGCCCGGGTAGAAGGTGTGTCTGCCGACTTCGCCGAGATCCGGACCAACCGCTTCGTGACGCGGCAGGGCACCGTGCTGGTCGACCACCTGGCGAGCTACTCCAACTACTGCAGCCGCTATCGGCTGCCGCGTGCTCCGCTCGAAGCCACCTTGGGCCGCAGGCTACGACCGGAACCGCTCGGCTCCCTGGCGAGCTGCCGAGTGACCTTCGTAGGGAGCTACGTGCCCTTCTATTGCCTCATCGAGCTCGGCTTTCTGACCGCCTGGCTCTTCCTGCTCGGCTGGGGCGCCACGCGCGTGCGACAGATTACCGCCCTCTTGCCCGCACTGTATCTGTGGCTGTTCGTTCTCGACGAGTTTTTGGCCGTCTACAGCCCCGCCCTCTTCGACGCGGATCTATTTCACCAGCGCGTCGTCGTCGAGGAGCTGGCGCTCCTGGTCGTCGTCTCCCGCCTCTTCCTCGAGGGCCCCGCCCTGTATTCGGCCTGCCTTTGGGTGGCCGTACAGATCTTCCAAACAACCTACGCCGCGTTCCACGAGCGCTCCCGCCCCGCGCCTCTCGGCCCCGCGGCAGGAAAGTTCCCCGCGCGGGTGCGCTGACGAGCGAGGCGGGCCGACCCGCTGCGCCCCTGTGCGCCATCGCGCCGGGCCCACCCATCCGGCCCGGAAATACGGGGGCATCGCCCCGGCATCGAGCGACGGCACACCGCCGCGCTCGGCGAGACCGCGGGCGGCGAAGCGCACCGCGGCCGCGCTCACGGCTCCCGCCGCGCTCCCCGGCGCAGGTCGCGGCCGCGCTCCCTGCCGCCGCCCGAAAGCTCACCGCCCGCGGCGCGTGAAGAGGGCGGGCACCACGCCCGTCTGCTCCCCGCCGAACCCGTTGCTCTCGTGCCCCCCGACGTCCGAAAACGTCTGCATGTGGTCCGCTCGAGGAGCATCCGTGAGCACCTGCAGCTCGCGCTGCACGTCTACCGGCAACGGAGAGAGCTTCCAGATCTCCCGCGCGTAGCCGGATATCGTTTCATCGCTGGAAAAGCGAGGCGCCGCCAGGATGTTCGCCAGGCACTTGCGCTGCCACGCCACCGGGTCGGCGTAGGCTCGAGCCGCCGCTTCGCTCGTTTCGTAATACGAATCGAAATCGGCGCACACCATGAACCGGTCGACATCCCGCAGGTGGTTGACCAGGCCGACGAAACGCTCGGGGGTCTCGCGGCAAAAGAAGCCGCTCTCCACCATTTGCAGCGCCTCGCGCAAGCGCGGGCTGCAGGCGATGAAATCCTTGGGGCGATAGCCGCCGCGGCGTAGCTCTTCGACTTGCTCCACGGTGAGCCCGAACTGGAAGAGGTTTTCCTCTCCCACCTCGTCCAGGATTTCGACGTTCGCCCCGTCGAGCGTGCCGATCGTCACGGCGCCATTCATTGCGAACTTCATGTTCCCGGTGCCGGACGCTTCCTGACCGGCGAGCGAGATTTGCACCGAAAGGTCAGCGGCCGGGATGATCGTCTCCGCCAAGGAGACCCCGTAGTTCGGGACGAACACCACACGCAGCTTGTCCGCCATGTCGGGGTCGTCGTTGACGAGCGCCGCCACGTCGTGAATCAACTTGATGTGGAGCTTTGCCGCCAAATAGCCAGCCGCCGCCTTGCCGGCAAACAGGAAGACGCGCGGCGTGCACGTGGCGTGGGGATGGCGCTTCAGCTCGAAGTAGAGCGCCACGACCTGCAAGATCGCCATCAACTGGCGCTTGTACTCGTGGATGCGCTTCACCTGGATCACGAACATCCAGGACGGATCGAGCTCGATGCCCGTCGTCTTCTTCACCAGGGCTCCCAGGCGCGCCTTGTTCGCCTGCTTCACGGCGCCGAGCTCACGCAAGAATGCCACGTCTTCGGAGAGCGAAGCCAGCCGCCTGATATCCGGGAAGCTCCGCTCCGTCCAATCCGGGCCGATTCGCGACGTAATCAGACTCGTGAGCCCGGGGTTGGAGTGCACCATCCAGCGCCGAGTGCTGACCCCGTTCGTCTTGTTGTTGAACTTCTCGGGCCAGAGCCGATAGAAATCCTTCAGCAGGTCGTGCTTGAGTAGCTCGCTGTGCATGGCAGCCACCCCGTTGACGCTGAAGGAGCCGACGACGGCCAAATGTGCCATCCGCACTTGCTGTACGTGGCCCTCCTCGATCAGGCTCACGCGGCGAATGAACTCTCGGTCTCCCCCGGACAAGACGTGAGCCATACGCAGAAAGCGCCGGTTGATCTCGAAAATGATTTCGAGGTGGCGCGGCAAGAGCGCCTGAAACATCGGCACGGGCCACTTTTCCAGCGCTTCGGGCAGCAGCGTGTGGTTGGTGTACGCCAGCGTTTTCCGCGTGATGTCCCATGCGCGGTCCCACGCGTACCCTTCGATGTCCACCAACAAGCGCATCAGCTCGGCAACCGCGACAGAAGGGTGCGTATCGTTCAGCTGAAGCGTGACGTTTTCCGGCAGCGTGTCGAAATCCTCGAAGCCCGCCTTGTGGCGACGCAGCACGTCCCCCAGAGAGCACGCCACGAAGAAGTATTGCTGCTTGAGCCGTAGCATCTTCCCCTTCTCGCTGTGGTCGGAGGGGTAGAGCACCTTGGATATGCTCTCCGTTTCCACCTTTTCTTCGACGGCGCGGAGGAAATCACCCGAGTTGAACACGTCGAGGTTGAAATCCCGGGTGGCCCGAGCCGACCACAGGCGCAAGGTATTCACGTTGTTCGTGCGGTGGCCGATGATGAGCGAATCGAACGGCAACCCCCGCACCTCGGTGGCCGGGAGCCAGTACGCGCGCAGGTTGCCCTCGTCGTCGTGGCGCATTTTCACGGTGCCGCCAAAGCCGACCGTCTGCGCGCGGTCGTGCCGCGGGATCTCCCAGGGGTTGCCGTATTGCAGCCAGTTGTCACGCCGCTCCACCTGCCAACCATCCTCGATCAGCTGCTCGAAGATGCCATACTCGTAGCGAATCCCGTAGCCGATCGCTGGCAGCTCGAGCGTGGCCAGCGAATCCATGAAGCAGGCCGCGAGGCGACCGAGGCCACCGTTGCCCAACCCGGGGTCACCCTCGCTCTCGAGGATGTCCGTCAGGTTGTGGCCGCGATCGGCCATCACGCTTTGCGCCGTCTCGAACAGGCCGAGATTGACGAGGCACAAGCCTAGGCTCCTGCCAACGAGGAATTCCGAGGAGAGATAACAGACGTGTTTGGCGCCGGTGTTTCGGTAGGCATTTCGGCTCGCCAACCACCGGTGAATGAGGCGATCCCGCACGGCGTGCGACAGCGCCTGGTAAAGCTCGAGGGGGGAAGCGAAGCGGGGATCCGCCGCGCACGTGAAGAAGAGATGCTCGAGCAGCGCTCGCCGGAAATCTTCTTCGCGCATGCTCGTGCGCGAGCTGGGAGTCGGGCTGAAAGGCTGCGAGAGAGACTGAGTCATGGACGGCTCCGAGGGGGACGGTGAGGGGCCGGACCGTAGCGGATCGGACGTTTCCGGTGTGTGCGGGGGGCTGCAATAAGCGGTCGGTTCGAAGGAAATTTCCGCGCTCCAGGTCGAATCGAGAGGCGCGGCGGTCCCCCGCACTTCGGCGGCACTGTCCGCACGTGCAGCGGCGCCGCGCCGGGGGGCGCTCGCCTCCGTCCTCGGGGCCCAACCGACCCGCGAGGCGCCGGGTCCGAGCGGAGCCGCGCGGAGCCGAATCGAGGACGAAGACCAGAAGCCACGGCGCGGGCGGCGCTACGTCGGAACGGTCCCCCGCGGCGTCAACTCCCCCGCGAGCGCGCCGCGGAAATGGCGAGGCGCACCACCCATGGCGGGCGCCCGCCCGCGCGCCCCCCCCGGGCGGGCTTGCCTCGCAGCGCGCGCTCCGACTCCTGCGAACTCAGGCTGCTGGCGAGGTGGCGGCGGTTGTGAACGAATGCCGAGCGAACGTCGCCGGCCCCATGGCGCTCTGCGCTCGCCGCTGGCGAGAAGCCCGGGCGCTCGCGCGGCGGCGTGCCCCCCCTCGCGAGCGACGCGACCACTGAGCGAGACGCACCGTGAGCGGTCTTGCGGCGCGCCCCAAGCCCCGTGCGTCTCGTCGCCCCGCACGTCTGGAGCCGCTCGCGCCGCGCGGCGCGACGCGCACCCCGTCGAAAAGCGAACGCTCGACGCATGGCGATCGAGACCCGAATCCGCCCCGCCTCGCCGCGCCCCATCGACCGGCAAACGGCGGACTTGTCGAAGTGCTGCCCGAAGAGCTTCTGCCCAAGCCTCCGCGGCGCGCATGCGGCCTGGAAATTGCGCACTGGTCGGTCGCATGGGAAGACAGTATCTTGAGCGTCCTCAGCTAGCAGGGGCTGAGACTCGGGCGGCCACCGGTGCGTCACACCGGACTCACGGCCACAGCGGAGTCGTGGTTACTCCGGAGTCAGGGCGACTCCGGATTCACAGTGCAGGGGAGGCGTGTCCATGAGCGCACGGCTGGTGGAAAAGGAAGACCAGTACTACTTCAACTACTGTTCGAAGTACCTGGCGCGGGGCCCGCGCGGCTCCGGAGGGGCCCCCAACACGAGCCAACCGTCGGAGGCTTGGCGCTTCCCGCTGATCGACACGGGGCCGTCGAGCGAAACGAACAGCGTGAGCTTCATCCTGGACGTAGAGCGCTTCGCGGACAAGAGCCTGCTCCGCGGCGAGCCGCGAGTCATCGGCACCTTCGCCAATCTGTTCGAGCCCATCCCGATGCGGCGCTTGCGCTTTCTCGGGGAAGATAGCGCCTACTACGCGCTCAGCGTGGAGGTACCGAAGGGCGAGGTGCACCGCTACCAGCTGGAGGCAGGTGGCAGCTACTTTCTCGACCCGGTCAACCCTCAACAGGAGACGATCGACGACGGTTCGAGGTGGTCTCGCTTCTTCACCGAGGAAACGCATCGCCCCATCGTGCTGGAGCGCTGGCAGCTGAGCCTGATCGCTCGCCTGACGGACCACTTGCTGCCCTTTCGAACCGAGGCGGCGGCGAACTTTCTCAACCGTTTCTATCAGTCGGGCACGGCCGCGGAGAAGGCGAACGTGCACCGGCTCGACGAGAGCGTGGGAGAGGTCAGCTACATCGACAAGGTGTTGGCGCGCGAAGAGCTGCACCACTTGGAGGGCTATCGAATCGCCTTGCGCCAGATCGACTCCGTGCTGCGCCAGCGCAATCCGTTCGTCCCGCCCGAAGACCAGACAGACAAGGAATTCACGGCGCTGTACGACGAAATGGCTGCCAACGCCGTCCCCGGTTGGGACACGAACGCCTACGAGAGCCCGCGCTATTTTCTCCAGCTCCTTCGGCGTCACGCCACGACGGGCGCGTTTTCCCACCCAAAGCACGGCGGCAACGTCGGCGCCGCGGGCTGGGCCTACCTGGCGGAGAAATACGAGAGCAGCGCGGGGGGCACGGCCTTCGATTGGCGGCCGGCCATCGAGCCTCCGCTCGGCAACAGCGAAGACTACCGAGGCTGAGCGCGGCCCCGAACGACCTCCTCGGCCTCTCGCCCATTGCCGGCGGGGGCAGCGAGGAGTTTTGGGACCGCCTCCAGTACGGTCGGCATTGCCTCATCGCAGCGGGGCCCCTCCGAGGGGAATGGCGCCGCTGGGGCGACGAAGAAGAAACGACGAAGCGACCGGGCCAAGCCCGGCACGACAGCTAACGGCAGCGAAAAACGTAGACACGGGGAGCATCGGCCATGGACGAGGAATTCGACGTCGTCATCATCGGCAGTGGCGCGGGCGGCGCGCCCATCGCACACGAGCTGGCCAAAGCGGGCCGCTCGGTGCTGGTACTCGAGAAGGGGCCCTTCATCGTGCCCCAATACCAGGGGCAGGGAGGCGTCAGCGATTTCAAGCGGGACGAGCTGATCAGCGACGGGCCGGAGAAGCGGCTGAACCATCCGCGCCTCGCCAACCACGGTGGCTCCTACTACTCCAGCCACGTCGAGCCCGACCTGAACGACGAGCCGCACGTGTACCAAGGGCAGGACGGGCGGGATCGAGCCACCATCGAAGGCTACACGGCCCAGGTGGTCGGCGGCGGCACCCAGCTGTACGGGGGCGTCTCGTTTCGCTTCACGCCCACCGACTTGCAGCTGCGCTCCTTCAACGAGGGGCGCACGGACATCGCCGAGGATCCGAGCGGGGACGTGGTGCGGGAGGCGCGGGACTGGCCCATCAGCTATTCCGAGCTCGAGCCCTACTACTGCAAGGCGGAAGAGCTCGTCGGCATCAACGGAACGAGCGACAACCAGCTCAAGCCCTTCAGCCGCGACGCGTACCAGCCGCCGCTCGCCCCGAACGGCATCAGCCAGTACGCCCACGAGGGCATGACCTACCTGGGCCAGCAGATCGCCTCGGAGCTGGGCGGCACGGCGGCCAAGCCCTACCGCACGCCGCTGGCCGTCATCACGAGGGATCACGCGCCGAGCGGGCGCAAGGTGCCGGCCGACCCGGAGTCCGCGAAGACGAGCTACGTCAACCGCTACGGCGACCCTCTGGGCCTCAAGAGCAACACCTGGGTCTCCCTGCTGAGCCCTTTGAGGAGTCTCCCCAACTTCCAAATCCGCTGCAACTGCACGGTGACGCACCTCGAAGCTTCGACGGGTCGCGTCAGCCGTGTCGCGTACCTGGACCCTTCCGGAAAAGCGCGCAACGTCGTCGGCAAGCTGGTCGTCGTCGCCTGCTCGGCCATCGAGTCCGTCCGCCTGCTGCTGCTCTCGGCACGCCGAAGCACGGAGTTCGAGCGCAGAATCAACAAGAGCGGCCTGCTGGGAGCGTACTTCCTCACGCATTGCTTCGGCGGCGCGAGGGCGCTGATGCCAGATCGCTTCGACAAGTCGAGGGCGCTCGACGCCGATTGGGCCACCGACGCCTGCGCCACCGACGAGTACATCAAGGCTCGGGGTCTGTGGGCAGGGGGCGGGATCTACAACAACACCTCGGACCAGGCGCTGCCGCTTTCACTCTTTCGAACGCACGGCAGTCAAGATCTCGACACGCTGTGGCAGGGGTTCGCGGGCGCGTCCGAGATTCGCGGGCAGGGATTCGTTTCGTTTCTGGATCAGGAGTTCGGCCGAGGGCTGAGCGTATCGTTCATGGCGAACCAAGTCGCCCAGCGGGACAACCGCGTCCTGCTGCACCCCGAGATCGAGGACAAGTGGGGGCGGCCCGTCGCGTACGTGGTCAAGACGTGGCACTCCCACGACCGCTACCTGATGAATACGTACGCTCAGGAATGTGCAAACGTCCTGCGCTACGGCGGAGACAAGCAAACCCGCAACTACCCAATCCTGGGCCAAGGGGGGGTGTACATGGCAGAGAACGCTCGAGCCCGCATCGCCAACCACGTGCTCGGCGGCGCTCGATTCGGGACGGACCCATCAGACTCCGTGCTCGACAAGGATTGCCGCGCCTGGGAGTTCGATAACCTCTACGTTACCGACGGCTCCTTCATGCCCACCTCGGGCGGCGGCAACCCCACCCTCACGATCCAAGCCAACTCGTTTCGCGTGGCGGACCGCATCGAGGCCAGATTCTAGCCACGCCGGGCAGCGACGCCAGCGTGGGCTCGGCCCCGATGCGCTGCCCCAAACTCGCGCACGAACTGCGTTTGCCCGCAAGGGAGGACCCGCATGGACCCAGCTTTCAACGACATCAACACCTCACCCGAAAACGAAGTGTTCCGGGTGGTGTTCTTCCCCGACCGCATCTACCACGCTCGCTACCTCAACGCGACGCGCTCCCCGCGATACCGCTACAACGTCAAAGAAGTGCGCGGGAAACACGGCATCATCGCCATGAAGGGCGAAGTGTACCTCGACGGGGCCTTCCTCTCGAACGTCTTGCGCCTGGAGTACCGCGCCGAGCGGCTCGTCGAGCAGGCGCGCGAGCTGGACAGATTCCTGCGCGGCCGCGTCAAGGGCTGGCTCCGAGTGGCGCCCGGCTCCTCGCAATACGCGGCCGAGACCACGCTCGACTTGCACTACTGCGACTGGGTCCAGGCATACCAAGTAGAGCTGTGGCAGACGCTCGAGCCGCCGCGCAGCGCCTCGCACGACATCAAGGTGCTGCCGCTGTTGGGCAAGGGGGGCAGCATCACGCGGGCCCCGGCACTCGACGCGGCGCTCGCGGATCTCTCACGCATCGACTCGCTGGAGGTGGCTTTCCGGGAGGCCGAGGTGGATCTTCCGTTCGGCTACGCGATCAGCAACCCTCAGTGGGACAACAACTTCCTGCGCAGCTACCAGGCTCCGGTGGACCCGCAAACGCCGAGCAGCGACGCCAACACGATCGGGGCCAGCAACTACTACCTGACGTTCCAGCGGGCGTTCTACCTGGACGCGAACGAGGTCATTCCCGTCAAGTATCGCAACGCGTTGATGGAGCCCGGCACCAATGGGACCGAGTACAAAAGCGACAACGTGCTGATGATGAAGTGGCTGATTCAACGAGAGCTCGGGTCCAACATCGTGTACTTTCACGAAGTGGAAATCCCGCCCGGGGTGACCGAGGGAACCCACCGGCACATCGGCTCCGAGGAACTCTACTACGTGCTCGAAGGAGAAGGCACGATCTTCATGGGGGAAGGGGACAGCCCCGATCCGAGCCTCGAAGCCTTTCCCACGGTGGAGCGCGACATCTTCGGGCTGGGAAGGAAGCGCTGCAAAGCCCTCCCCGCCAAGCCGGGAGCGCTTCTGTTCACCAAGAGCGGTGGCATCCACGGCGTCCGCAACCACAAGTCGGACGCTCCTCTCCGCTTCGTCGCGTTCGGCTACCAAACCAGCTGATCGGCAGCTCGCCACCCTTCGCGCCCCCGCTCGGCGCCGCGCCGGCGTGGGGTCGGCAGCGCGGCACCCGAGCGCCCACGTTCCCCGCGCACCCTTCACTCTCCTCCCGGCCCTCCGCCTTTCGGCAAAAATCCTTCAGCGCCCCCACCCAGGACTCTTCCCATGCAGCTCGTTCACTCCGACAGCGTCTTCGAGGTACCGGCTGGCACGCAGCCGAACTACCGAGAAAACAACCCGCTCCTGAAGCTATCGACGGTCGTGCAGTCCACCGGCTTGTGCGCCGAGCGGGAGCACTATCTCCCTCGCAGCCTACAGTACCTGGTGCCCTTCGAGCACCTGGACATGTACGGGCCCCAGGCGCCCAACACGGGCGTGACGAACCCCGAACTGCAAAACGACAAGACCGACTTTCAGAAGCAGAACCTGATGGATTTCGTGTCGTCGGGCTCGCGCATGGTCCGCGGGTGGGCCTCCACGAACAGCTGGACGGGGCCCTTCCTCTCCATCTCCTACCCGGCGGGGCCTCAGACCCTGCTTTCGCAGGCGACGGGCAATCGGCTGAGCGACAGCATTCGGGCTTGGGTGCAGGTTGGCGCAGCGGCGACGCGCGAGCTGCTGAAGGTTCCCTACGACCCCTTGACGGACCGCTACCAGCTGGAAATCTGGGGCTACCCCGGCACGGATTTGCGCGACCAACTCGGCCCGCGCGGACGAGAGGCCTTCGACCGGGGCAACCTGATCGCCGCGCCCAACCTCGTGAAGGGCAACATTACCGATTTCGCGCGCGATGGCCTCGACGATCGCTTGATGGTGGACGTGGCACCCCAGAGCGCAATGCACCCCATCGTGCCGCTGCACGTCCAAGTTGCATGGCGCGCCGAAAAAGAGGACACGTGGGACTCGAAGGGCGGGGAGAATTACCAATTCGAATTCGCAATGATCCAGCGCGGCTGGGACCAGTACCTCAGCGTGGGGCTGAGCCCGAATCCCCACGGCGGCGTGGGATTCTTGCACTACCGCAACCTACTCAGCAACTACGGGCGCTACGCGGGCACGAGAGAGCTGGGGCGGACCGTCGACCCCTGGATGTTCGACGCGCACGGCAACAAGCCGAACGCGCAGCTCTTCGAGGATTTCATGACGGTCAACTACATGGACCTTCACATCCTCAAGGACAACTGCGGCATC
The DNA here is from genome assembly GCA_050299315.1 of Polyangiaceae bacterium. Classification (GTDB taxonomy): domain Bacteria; phylum Myxococcota_A; class Polyangia; order Polyangiales; family Polyangiaceae; genus SZUA-265. The sequence goes on along the minus strand of JBNKVS010000085.1, from coordinate 62,753 downwards.
GGCCTGCACCGCCACCGCGACAACAGCGAAATTTTTCTGATGATGCAGGGCGAAGCCCTGATGGTCGTCGGCGATTGGGCCAAGCAGCCCAATCGGGACCGCTGCTTCGAGGTGCGCTGTTTGACGGGGGGCACTCTGGCCATGCTGCGCGGTGGGCAGCTGCACGGGCTGTTGAACACCACGGACGAGGATATCTCCCTGTTCATGTTCGGCGGCTACGACTGAGCGCCGGCTCGCCCGGCGAGTCGCCCCCCGCGCGCAGAGCCGCCGCGAGGGCCGCCGTCGCGCGCCGCGCTTCGCTGGGGCCCCACCCGTGCCGTGCGCCCCGGCCAAGCCATGGCCGAGTGGCCATTCGGCGGCGGGCGGAGCCAGCCCACGAGCCCTCGGGCGCCGAATCCCGAGGCCTCCAGCCCTTGCGTCACGCAGCAGCCCGGGCCACCCTGCGGCTCCCGTGGGTGCCGGGGCCAGCGGACGGCCCTCCGCGCCCCGGCCCAATGGGCGTGGTCGAGCGCGCGACGTACGATGAACCAGCTGGCATGGCAGCGCGCCCCCAGGGCGCAGGGGGCCAAGGTGGACGTTGACGCAGCCGCGCCCCGGGCGTTTGCAATCGCCGAAGAGCTCGAGCCCTTCGTCAGTGAGTGGCATCGCCACGATCGGCACCAGCTGCTCTACTCGGCGCGGGGCACGATGCGGCTACAGTTCGCCGGCAAACAGTGGCTCCTGCCCCCCCAGCGAGCCGCCTGGCTCCCCCGGGGCGCCATGCACCAGGTAAGCGCCTCGGGGCCCGTCTTGCTGCGGACGGTGTACCTCGGCCAGGAAATCGTGGAGGGCATCCCCGAACTCTGCCGTCGAGATTGCCTGGTGTTCCCCGTCAGTCCGCTGGTGCGGGAAATGATTCTGCACGGCATGCGTTGGCCGCACGACCACGACCCGGCGGACCCACTGCCCCCGCGTTTCTTCGCGCTGTGTGCCGAGCTCTGCGCGGAGCTCTCGCGGGGCACTCTCCCGCTATGGCTCCCCACGGGGCAAACCGACGAGGTGCGGCGCGCGGTGGATTTCACGCGCCAGCATCTGGCGGAAAAGCTCCGCCAGGCCGACGTGGCTCGCGCCTGTGGGCTCTCCGAGCGCTCGCTCTCTCGGCGCTTTCCCGAGGAAACGGACATGACCTGGCAGCGCTTTCTCCAACAGGCTCGCCTCCTGCGCGCCGCCGAGCTGCTCAGCGTGCCAGGCGCCCGGGTGACAGACGCGGCCTTCGAAGTCGGCTTCGAGAGCTTGCCGGCGTTCACCCGCGCGTTCGAGCGGCTGATGGGAGAGACGCCGAAGGTCTACCGAAGCCGCATGCTGGCCGCGCCCGTGGCCGCTTCCGCCTGAGCGGGGTCGGCGCCGGCTCGGCGCGCGGCACCCCTCGCAGAGCCCGGACCAGACTCCACGAGGGCCTTTCGCCGAGCGCCGCCCGCTCCCGGCGAGAGCTCGCGGCGGCGCGCCGACGGGAACGGCGCGCCACGCCCTCACTTCGACCCAGCCAGGCCGTACACCCCGTACTCGACCATGAATGGCAGCTGGTAGTCGGGAAAGGCCTTTTGCGCCTGCGCGGCGATGGCCTTGAAGTGCTGCCCGGCCTTTGCGCCATTGAGCTCGCTCTTGCGGGCGCCGAGGGCCTGGACGTACTTCGTGACCAAGCTATCGAGCCCGGAGAGGTAGCGCTTCTCCTCGGCCACCGCGACCGCAACGGGGGCCGACTCGCCCCGGCCTCCGTAGACGGTCGCACCCGAAAACGCGAGCAGCTCGTCGAGAGCTCGCTGCCACTCCCCGAGATCCGGATGAGGCTTGCCCGCCTCGATTCCTCCCTCGAGCCAGGCGTGCGCCTTGTAGTGCACGAGATCGCCGACGACGAGCGCCTTGGCGGCTGGAATGAACGCCACCGTCTGGGTGGAGGAAACCCCCCGGTGGGAGAGCTCTTGCAGCCGCACCTCACCCGCCTGCAGCGGCAGCGAGAGCTTGCCGGTGAAGGTCATGTCCACCTTGGCTTCCCGCGGGTACGTCGCATCCGTGAACATTTTCGCCATCTTCGTGAAGTAGTACTTCTTGTAGGCGTGAACCCCGGGGATGGCCTTGGCGGTGCTGGCGCTCGCCACGATTTTCGCGCCCACTTTCTTGAAGGCGCTGGCCCCGTTGAACTTGTCCGGGTTGGGGTGGGTGATCACGAGGTACTTGATCGGGGATTTCGTCTGGCGGGTGATGTCCGCGATGACCTTCTCGGCCAGGGCCGGTGTGAACTGCCCGTCGAAGACGACCACTTCCTTGCCCGTGTCGTACCAGTAGCTGTGGGTCGCGAACCCGTCCGGCCCCGATGTATGGCGGTGGAGCACCGTGGCCGACGCGGGCGTCAGCCGCGCCGTGGCCGTCTGTTGTGCGCTCGCTTCGGGCACCTCGCCGATCAAAGCGAAGGCGCTGACAGCCAAGGCGGCCGAGGCGAAAAGCGAAGCGGATGACAGTAGGTTACGAATCTTCATGGCGTAGTCTCCTTTTGCGCAAGGCCGCGCCCCAGCAAGGGGCGCGCACCCCAACCCCCCCCCACGACGGCGGCAACCTCTCACCGCAGAGTCATCAGGATCGATTGTGATTATGCGAGCAAGGCGAGCCGTGTGCTTCTCCGCAGCCGCCAAGTTTTTGTCCTGACGAAGCACGACCGGAGCAAGCCTCGAGGCATCCCGTCGGGCGGCGGTGGCAGTGAGGACGGCCCCGCGGGCGGCTGCCTGCTCGGCGCCGACGAGCGCCTACGGGCCGCCCTGAAGGAGCACGAGGCTGCGCGGCCCGAGGCGATACTCGCTTGCGATCACGGGGCCTTGCCCTTCCTCCGCGAAGTCCTCGGGGCTCTGTAGGCTGGTGTCGATGACTCGGCGCCACGCCCCGGCGCTCGGCGGCTCCCCGATCTCGAACGTGAGCGGCTCCCAGTACGCGTTGACCATGAGGTAGAGATCCCGATCGGACTCGCTCGCCCCCGAGAGAAACCTCGCAATCGTGCGCGAGGAGAAGCTCAGGTCCGGCGCCCCGCGGACACCGTACCAGCGCACGTCGGCTCGCTGGTAGCGGCTCCGCTGAAGCGTGGGGTGCGCCTTTCGGAACGCGATCATCTTTTTCCAGAAGCGAAACATGCTCGCGTTCTGCTCTTGCAGAGCCCAGTTCAACCAGCTCGTCTCGTTGTCTTGATTGTACGGGTTGTTGTTGCCCTGCTGGGTGTTCATGAACTCGTCCCCCGCCAGCATCATCGGGGTTCCGTTCGAGAGGAAGAGCAGGGCGCAGAAGTTCTTGATCTGCCGCGCTCGCAGCTCCATCACGGCGGGCGGAGCGGGGTCTCCTTCGAAACCGCAATTCCAGCTGCGGTTGTCGTCCGAGCCGTCGGCGTTACCGTAGCCGTTTGCGAGGTTGCGCTTCTCGTCGTAGCTGACGAGATCGTAGAGGCAAAAGCCGTCGTGCGCGGTCACGAAGTTGACGCTTTGGTACGCCCGGTAGGATTCGGCGAGCGCGTCGGGGAAGAGGTCGTCGCTCCCGTACAAGCGCGTCATCAAGGCAGCGACCTGACCGGGGTCACTCTTGACGAAGGAGCGCACCGTGTCGCGATACTGGCCGTTCCACTGCTGCCAGGAGCGGGCCGGAAAGCTGCGCCCCAGCTGGTAGGCGGCAACGTCCCAGGGCTCGGCGATCAAGCGCACTTCACACAGTGTCGGATCCGAGCCGATCTCGCTCAGGATTTGCGCGTCTTCGCTGAGCAGGACACCGTCCTCGCTACGGCTCAGGATCGAGGCGAGGTCGAAGCGAAATCCGTCCACACGCATCTCGGTGACCCAATACCGCAGGCTGTCGAGCACCAGGCGACGCACTGCCGGGTGCCCCGTGCGCAAGACGTTGCCGGTGCCGGCATCGTTTCTGTACTGCGCCATATCGGCGGTCAGCAGATAGTACGTGCTGTTGTCGATGCCTCGAAAGCCGTAGTAAGGCCCGCCGGCCCCGAGCTCGGCCGTGTGATTGTAGACCACGTCGAGGATGACCTCGATCCCGGCCTCGTGCAGCGCCTTGACCATGGCCTTGAACTCGTCGATTCGCTCGGCAGCCGACTCGGACTGACCGTAGCCCGCGTGCAGCGCAAAAAAGGCCAGGGTCATGTAGCCCCAGTAGTTGCCGTCGAACCCGACGTCGAACTGCTGCACGGGCATCAGCTCGACCGCGGTGACCCCCAGGTCGAGAAGGTACGGAATCTTGTCGATCACCCCGGCAAAGGTGCCGCGCCGGGGGGGCGCAACCCCGGAGCTCGGGTGGCGTGTGAAGCCCCCCACGTGCATTTCGTAGATCACCAGATCGCTATCGTGCCGCGGCCGCTCGCTCGCGCCCCAATCGAACGCGGGGCGCGGGCGAGGCAGCTCCGCAAGGGGCACCGCGCCCGCACTGCTCCCGGGCCGACTGGCAGCCAGCGGCTCGAAGCCCGGCGGAAAGGCGAGCTGCCTCGCGTACGGGTCGAGCAACACCTTCTGTTCGTCGAACCAGTGACCCCGGCTCGGCTCGAACGGGCCACGCACCCGAAATGCGTACGAGCTCGCGGCCTCGAGCTCCTCCTCCGAGAGCCGGCAATGCCACACGCGCCCCGTCTTGTTGCGAAGTGGATCGAGCGGGATTTCGCGCAGCGGAGTGCGGAGGTCGCCCCGCGAGTAGAGCTGCAGCGTGACCCCCTCGCCGTGCCTCGAATAGAGCGCGAAGTTGTAGGCTGCACTGCCTGGAACGTACGTTACCCCCAGCGGCCCCGGGGCCCCCTCGCTCTCGGCCCAATCTCCCATGTCGAGTCTCCCTCCTCGCCGGCCACCACCGGGGCAGCGGCAGCCGCAAGGTACCCTCGGAGCCGGGCGGCGTCGAGCCGAAGTCCGCCGAGCCCCGGCTCCCGAGGGCACAGCGCGCCGCGCCGCAAGCTCGACCCCGCGGGGAGGGACCTCGTGCTCACACGGTGCTCACATGGTGCTGGAGCGCGGCTCGCTCGAGGCCGAGAGGGCGAACGGGTCCACCTGCACCATCCCTCGGCGAGCCCCGGCGAGCACCGCCCGGCACAGGCCGCGCAGCGTGCCCGTTCGAATCCCGCCCACCCAGACGCCCCCGTCGAGGTTGGGCACGTCGCCAACCAGCTCGATACGCTGGCCCCGGTAGTAGAAAGCCAGCACCGGGATGCTGCGCGAAGCGAATCGCTGGCCGAGCTCGGGCTGCTCGTCCACATCGACCTCGAAGAAACGCACCCCCTCGATACCCCCCGCGCGGGTGATGCGCTCGATGGCTTGATCCACCAGGCGGCACGGCGGGCACCACAGCGCGCCGAACTTCACGACCGACAGCTCATCCTGTTCGCGACTCACCACGGCATCGAAATCGCGGGAGGTGATTCGGATCTGGCCGGTGTCTTTCAGGGAGATGGGGGCCTTTTGGCCGGCGGGCACCGGGGCCACCGAGTCCGCGTACACCAACCGGTCGCGACCCGTGCCAAACTTATCGACCAACATGCGCATCATGATGAAGCGGCAGCAATACCAGCCCTGATGCAGGGAGACGTCGTAACGCTGGAGGCTGCCCTCGTCGATGGCCTGCCGGATGACGAAGACCTCGGAATCGTACTCCCCGAGATCCCAAAGCTTGGTTCTTCGCAGAACGTCGACCTCGCGGAAGATCGGCTTCCCGCAGCGGGTACAGCAGTATTGGGTCATGGATCTCTCACAGCTTGGGTAGAGGGACAAGGCCGCGACCAGTGAGATGAGCTGCCGGCGAGTCAAGAGCCGTCGGGTGGCGTGCGGCTGGTTCACGACCAACATTGTGATGCATCGGGCCCCGGCGCACTTGCCTCAGCTCGCCAGAGATTTGCTCCCGGTTGACACGGCCCGCGCTTTGTCCCCCAATGAGGCGGCAAAGCCGCCCTCGAGGGAGGGGGGCTCCCCGGCGAGGACTCTCTTCCACAAGGGGGTTTGGGGGTCGGCGCCCGACGAGAGCCGGTCGGCGCTTTGCCAACGAAGCGAGGAGACATGCGAGCTGTTTGGTACGACCACCAGGGCACGGCCCGGGAGTCCTTGCAGGTAGGAGAGTTGCCGGACCCAGAGCCCGGCGAGGGCGAGGTGCGAATGCGCGTGGAGGCCAGCGGAGTGAACCCCGGGGACGTGAAGAAGCGGGCGAACACCTTCCGGCTCGGCATGGCCTACCCCCGCGTGATCCCCCACAGCGACGGAGCGGGGGTGATCGATCGCGTGGGCCCTTCGGTCGGCGAAGGGTGGCTCGGGCAGCGCGTCTGGTGCCACGGTGCCCAGAGCTACCGCCCCTTTGGTACGGCGGCGCAGTACGCGATCTTGCCGGTGAACCGCGTTCACCCTCTGCCCGCCGGGGTGGATTTCGAGCAGGGAGCGCTGCTCGGGATCCCGGCGCTGACGGCCCACCGAGCCGTCGACGTGGCAACGGGAATCGAGGGGAAATGGGTTCTGGTGCAGGGGGCCGCCGGGGCCGTCGGCAGCTGCGCGGTGGCCTTCGCCAAGCAGGCCGGCGCCCGCGTCATCGCCCGGGTTCGCAGCGAGAGCCAGCGGCAGGCGGCGAGCCGCGCGGGGGCCGATGCGGTGATCGTGAGCGAGCGGGATGCGACGCCCGAGATCGCCGCCCTCGCTCCCGAGGGCGTCGCGCTCATCGTGGAGGTCGCGCTGGCCGAGAACCTTCCCTGCAGCGTCCAGGTGCTCGCACAGGGTGGAACCCTGTCGGCCTACGCGTCCAACGAGCCGGAGCCCAGGCTGCCGTTTTGGCCGCTTCTGTTCAAGAACGTGGCGCTGATGCTGATCGGGAGCGACGATCTGAACGACGAGGCGCGCTCGCGCGCGGAGCAGGCCATCCATCGCGCGCTGTCGCGGGGCTGGTTGGGGTTGCCCGTCGCCGCGCGCTTCGGTCTCGACGAATGCGCACAGGCCCACGAAGCCGTGGAGTCCGGCGCAGTCGGGCGAGTGATCGTCCGCCCGTGGGGGTCGGCGAACGACTCGGCGGCCGCCGGCTAGCCCGAGGAGGGACCCCGGCAAGGGCGTGAATGTCTGGAAGCCCGACGGGTCTTCGGTCGCTGGCAGCCAGGCGAAACCGGGGCGGCCTCACGGGGAGGATTGGAGCGTGCGAGCACGCCGCCAAGAGGGCGCGCTCGCCGCCGAGAAGACGACCGACGCAAAGCATCATCGCTCCTTACGGGTGGTGTTCGGCCGTCAGGCGGAGGCCACGCCCGACGCCGGAGGAAGCGCTTGGGGCAGGCAGACGCGAATCGCCTCGAGCAGCTGCTGGGTGTCCGCCGGCTTCTTCAGAACGACCCCGCCAAAGCCCGAGTCGAGCCGCTTCGCCGCCGCCTGCTCGCTGCAGCCAGTCACCACGACGAAGCGGTGACGCCAGCCGGGGTGGTGCTCGAGGGCTCGGCGAAACACTTCGCCGCCGTCGGGCTCGGGCATGAGCAGATCCGAGACGACCACGCTCGGCGGCGAATCGCCGCAGATGTGGTGCAGCGCCTGCGTGCCGGAAAGTGCGAACTCGAACTGCACGGGGTAGCTCTGCAGCTGGCGTCGGTACCCCGAAAGAACGACCATGTCGTCGTCGACGAAGAGCACCTTGGGCATCCCGAGGGTTCTCACTCCACTGCGCATCGCCTGCCGGTACTCCGCGCGGGGGGCGTTCGGGAGCGATCCGAGGGCCCCGCGCACGGCGTCCAAGTGGGCGGAGGAAAGCGAGCGCCTCGCCGAAACCAGCGAGGGCGGTGGGACGACGCTCACCAGGAGCCCGGAGGGTCTTGCCCGATCGGTCGGAGGGAAATCACGACCCCCCGCGGGCCGGGCTCCCAATCGGCCCCGCCGTGGCCCCGCGCTCCCCTGCCCGCGCGCCACCGTGGGACGCCCGATCAGCGCGCTGCGAACCGAGGCGACCAGCGACCGCTCCCCGAGGGCCTTGCACACGTAACCGTCCGCCCCAACCTGCATCGCCTTGTCGCGCAGCACCGGTTCGCTGGTCGCCGAATACAGAAAGAGCAGGCTGTCGTGTGCCCGATCAGCGGCGCGCATCATCTTGATCAGCACATCGCCCCCAGTCGACATACCGAGGTCGAAGAGCACCAAGTCGGGACGCTCCTGCAGGATCGCGGCGATACACCCTGCGGGGCCGTTGCGGGTCAGCACTCGGTACCCCGCGTGCTCCAGCGCTTGCCGAGTGGCCACGAGGCATGTCGCCTCGTCGTCGACGACGACGATGGTGCGCGCCCACACCCCGGTGCTCTCCCGCTCCTGCATGACCCCTCCCCGAAGAACCAACGGCTCCGACGTGCTCTTCCGAAGCGGATTCGTCCGCGGGATCGAGGAGCAGCGGAGCGGGCCAGGCTCAGGCGCTGGGACCCGAGGCCTGCGCCGAATCGGGAAGCGTGAACCGAAATGTCGAACCGAGGCCGGGGCTCGACTCACACCAGACGCGGCCGCCGTGCAGCTCGATGATTCGTTTGACCATGGCGAGGCCGAGGCCGGTACCATCGTACTCCCGCGCCGTGTGAAGGCGCGTGAAGGCGTGGAAGATTTTCTCCTGATACTTGCGCTCGATGCCAATCCCATTGTCGGCGACGGAAAGCTCCCAGCCGCCCGCCGCCCGCTCGGCGGCGATGCGGATCTCGGGGCTCGCCTCGCCGTGATACTTCGCAGCATTGCTGATCAAGTTGTGAAACACCCGGCTCAGCTGGGCCTCGCTGCCCTGCACGGTCGGCAGCTCGGAGCAGCGAACCGCCGCCCCCGCTCTCGACAGCTGCGGGCCCAGCTGGCGAAGCACCGAATCCACCACGCGGCCGAGAGCCACCTGGTCCGCCAACCCCCGGGTCGAGTCCAGGCGAGAATAGGCGAGCATCTGGTCGATCAGCCGCGCCATGCGCTGCGATCCGCGCGTCGCAATCGCGGCCAACTGGCGAGCGCGATCGTCGAGCTGCGCGGCGTAGCGCCGCTCGAGCAATTGCGTCGCGGAGCAAACGGCGCGCAGCGGCTCCTTCAGGTCGTGTGAGGCGGCGTGCGCGTAGCGCGCGAGCGAGTCGTTGGAAATCGACAGGGCGCGGTTGGAGCTCGCGAGCTGCTCGGCACGCTCGCGAAGCTCCAGCTCGGAGCGCTCGACCAATCGCCGCTGCGTGGCGATGCCCGCCGCCATGCGATTGAGCGCCTCGGCGAGCGCTCGCACCTCGAGCGCTCCAGAAGGCACGATCGGGCGAAAACGGTCCGCCACGAGGCCTTTCGTGGCGCCCGCCATCTGGGCCAGCGGCCGCGACAAGTAGCCCGCAACCAGCGCGGCCAATCCGAACGCGACGAGACTGGCCACGAGCCCGCCGAACAAGGTGGCTTGGCGGGCGGCAGCGAGCGCCGTCAGGACGCTGCCGAGCGGAGCCGTCTCCACGAGCAGGAGCTCCTTGCCGCCGGGCAGCTCGGCGAACGCCGTCGCCAGAGCCAGCTGGCGGGCCTCGTCGCGCGCCACCCCCGGCCGCCTCGAGTGACCTCGTTGAAGGCGGTCGAGGTGGGGCCACTCCGCCGCCAGCCGGTGGCCGTGCTTCAGATCGCCTGCGAAGCGGTGGGTCACGTCGGGATGCAGGAGGAAGCTGCCGCTGGTATCGACCACGCGCAGCTCGGCGCCCTCGCGGGGCCGCAGAGAGTCGAGAACGGTCGACATCGCGACGTTGATGACGACCACGCCGTTGCGCTCGGAGCCCGCGAAGAGGGGCGAGGAGGCCCGCAGCACCGGGACGTGCGGCACGTCGATGCGGCCGTGCTCGCGATTCAAGTCGATCGCCGAGAAGTAGATTTCGCCACGGCGCAGGGCCATGGCACTGCGAAAATACGGGCGATGGTCTTTGCGTTGCAGCTGCGGGGCGGCCACGGTGCGCACGTTCGCGGCCCCCGGCGAGCGCTCGACTCGCAGCAGCTCGCGACCGGTGGGGCCGAGCAGGCGAACCTGCAGATAGTGCGGCTTGGCCTCGGCCATCGAGCGAAACAGCCGCCCCAGCCATTCGCGCTCGGAGCCAGCCAGCTCCGAGCGCGGCCGCGGTGCGAGGGCGCCCGCCAGGGCCCGCACGTCGCGCTCGACATCGTCGAGCTGCGACTGCAGGTCACGCGCCAACAGGGTCACGTCGTGCTCGAGCTGCGCCAGCTCGAGAGGCTCCATCGCTCTCTGGAATCGCATCGCGGTGCCGACCCAAACGCCCCCGGCGGTCAAACCGACCAGCGCAACCATCGCCACCGCCAGCTGCGTTCTCAACCTCACGTGCGCTCCCCCTCCCCGCACGACGATCGCCGCACCACCGGCCCCAGCCAAACCACCGCGCGCCTTCCGCCTGCCGCGCGGGCGGAAACGCGATCCGCTCGAGCGACGTTCGCCATCATCCAACCTGTCTGGTCAATTCGCGACGGGATTCTCTCGCGCCGGCCCCCGCCGAGGTCGGCCAAGGCTGCGATGCCGCCCGCGCGCCGACCTCGAGGCTGCGCCCCGGGGCGGGGATTCGACGCGGGCCCCGGCCGGGCGAGGACACCGGACCGGCCGCCTGCGACCTCGCGCTCCGCCGAAACCGCCCGCCGAGCGGGGCGAGTGGCACGTTCTGGAGGGCCGCCGCGGCCGAAACCGCCCGCCGAGCGGGGCTAGCTCGGCAGCGAGACCCTTTTCCCCCAGAACGCGACGATATCCGCGAGCGCGTCGGCGAACGCGGAAAAGTCGACCTCCTTGACCGAGTAGCAGTTCGCGTGGTGGGCATAGGCCTGGTTGACGTCGTGGGGATCGGAGGACGTGCTCAGGATCATCACGGGGATTTTCGACAGGCTCGGATCCTCCCGAATCGCCCGCAGGATGGCGTGGCCGTCCATACCGGGCAGGTTCAAATCCAGCCACACGATGTCCGGCCGGGGCTCCCCCGCGTGCTCCCCCTCGCCGCGCAGATAGCTCAGCGCCTGCTGCCCGTCGTGAACGTAGCGCAGATCGGAAGGCCACGAAGCGACGCGCAGCGCCTCCTCGGTGAGGAGCACGTCGGTGGGGTTGTCATCCACCAGCAGGATCTGAAGGGGCCGCGGCCTCATACCCTCCCGATATACGCCCGGGGCGGTGCGGATGCTACCGAGGCCGCCCACACGGCCCGGTGGCCTCCGGGCAGAAACCGAGCGTCCGCGGGCGCATGGTCACGGAACGGTTTCCGGGCCGGGGAAGAAAACTCATCGAGAAACAGCCCTGGGGTGGCTCCGGCAACCTGCACTCGGCGGATTCTGCGGACACCCGCGGGCCGCCGCCATTTCCCGCTACAACCCCCTCGCAAAAAGGACGTCCAGGCGTCTACAAGGCCGACGATGAAACCTCCCCCCAGCGCACCTGCCCCGCCCAGCGTGGGACATCGCGCCGTGCGAGTTTCTTTTCGGGATGCCCGCCGACTCGGATGGCTCCTTCGAGGTGTGCTCCTGGCAACGGTCTTCGCCATGGCCGTCTGGGGCTTTCAACGCGGCGTCGGCGTCAGCGATCGCCCCGGGCTGTCGGGGGCGGATCTACTGACCCACGTGTACTACGCGGCCGGGCTGTTCGTGCTCGGAGGGCTGGACCTCGGCACACCCGTCTCCGGTCCCCAAGCCGCCCGAAGCTTGGTGTGGGTGGCCTATTTCCTGGCGCCCATGATCACGACGAGCGCCGTGATCGAAGGTGCCTTGAGGCTGGTGGGCACGGGTGCCCTCGATCGGCTCCCGCTGCGGCGGCACGTGGTGATCGTGGGGTTCGGCAGGCTGGCGACGACGTTCGTCTCCGCGCTGCGGGCAGGCGACCGGCGCGCGACCATCGTCGCGCTCGAGCGCGACTCCAACGCGGCCACGTTGCGCGAGGCGCGGCGGGATTGGGGGCTGAAGACGTTCTGGGGGGACGCCCGGTCGGAGGGAGCCTTTGCGGGGCTTCAGCTGCAGCGCGCTCGCTGCATCGCGATGCTCACGGGAGACGACCTGCTCAACCTCGAGGTGGCGCATCGCCTGGCCGTGGCCTACCCGCAGTTGCCGGTCGTGGCGCACGTCTCGGACGTGGCGCTGCAGCGGGCGGCTCTGGAGGTCGAGCGCCCTGGCGGCCGCGTGCAGATTTTCAATGCCCATTTACTCGTCGGTCGGTTCCTCTACGAACGCTATTTGCACCCGTACTTTCAGAGTACCGAGCCCGAAGATACGCTGGTGCTGGTGGGGTTCGGGGCGTTCTGCCAGTCGGTGCTCGAGCTGCTCAGCCAGCGAGCCGAGGGCCTGGTCGGACGTGTGCTGGTGATGGACCCCGAGGCCGACGCCTCGATGCGCGCCTTTCGTGATCAGGTCACGCTTCCGAGCAGCTTCGCGATTGAAACCCTCGATGCCGACCCGAGCGGCGGAGACACCTGGCGTACCGCCGCCGCCGCGCTGGGCGCGCTGCAGGCGCCCCCGGTGATCCTGGTGGCCACCGCGGACGAGGGCCTGAACCTGCGCAGCGCCCTGCAAGCTCGCAAGGCGTGGCGGCGGGCCCCGGTCTTGGTCCGCTGTCAGAACCAGTCCGCGTTTACGGAAGCGTTGGCGCAGGCGCGCGGCTTCACGGCCCTCGCGGTGGGGCCAATGCTCCAGGCGGCGCTCTTCCAGGCGCAGACGGACTGGCTCGGGGAGGCGCGGCCCTCGCTCGGCCGACACACTTCCGCATCGGCTCCGCCGGTCGACGAAGGGCGGGGCCTTCGCGCACCGGGTCCGAGCGAGGGCAAGGCTCGCCTGCCCCATCACCCCGGCAGCGCCAGCTGAGGCCGGGGCCCGGAGCCCCGCCCCGAGCGCGACGATCCATGGGATCTCGAGCCACGGACCGTGCCCGTCGTCCGAGGCGACGTACGCATGGATGACGAGCGATCCCAGGCTCACCGCGGGCACGTAGCGCGAGCCGAAACGAAGAATGGCGACCAAACCGACCTCCGTGGCGGGCCAGATCGGAGAGGCGTAGCCAGGCGGAATGGTCGGACGCAGCGACAGATATGCCCCCGCAACAGGCGAGCGCGATTCCGCTCGAGATCGGGAAGGCCCACGGAGCGCGCGAGCCCGGCGAGCGCGGTCCGCCGGGAGGCGAAACGTCCCTGTGGCGCCCTCGCGGGGTATTCCACGCCGGCGCATACGCCGAGGGCGCGCACTGGGGGGGCTGTTCCCCGGGGAGCCAGGGGATTTGGAGTCGCCGTTCGCCGGACGTTGATATCGCACACTACCGTGGCCCAAAACGACGCGCATCCGGACGCCATGGTCGCGAGGGAGCCTCGGGGCCACTTCCTCGGCGCGCTCTTGGCGCGGCCCGAACTCTGGATTGCCCTGCTGGTGGCGACAGCGGGCGCCTACTTCCACGGCGGCGCCTCCTGGAACCAAAACGCTCGGCTGGACGCCATCTACGCGTTCGTAGAGCCCGGGCCCGATCAATTCACCTTCCGCATCGACCGGTTTCTGCCCGCGCCGAATCGCTCCGTGAACACGGGGGATTGGTCGCGGGTCGGCGACCACTACTATGCCAACAAGGCCCCGGGAACGATCCTGTTGGGGGCGTTGGTGTACGGCCCCGTGTACCTGCTGGGGGCGGCCTTCGGCCTCGACCCCGAAGCCGCGGCGGTCGCCTCCCTGAGCGCCTACTTGATCAACTTTTTCGTGAGTGTGGCGCCGCTGGCCCTGGCCAGCGCGGCGCTGTACCAGTTGTTTTCGCGCTGGCTGTCGCCGCGGCGAGCCGCTCTGGTCACCCTCGTGACCTTTTTCGGAACGGCCCTGTTTCCGTACTCCACGCAGCTGTGGGGGCACACCACGGCTGCGGCGTTCGGGCTCGTCGCCTGGTGGAGCTTCTGCCGCGGATCGCTCGGACGCAGCCCACTGTGGGACGGGGCGACTGGCTGGCTCGCGGGGATGGCCGTGCTGTGCGACTTTCTCGCGGCGCCCACCCCCGCCTTGATTGGACTCGGGCTCGTGCTGCGCCGCCCCCGCCGGCTCGGCCCCTACCTCTTGGGCGGCCTCTTCCCCCTTGCGCTGCTGCTCGCGTACCAGTGGTACTGCTTCGGCAGCCCATGGGCCCTGCCGACGAGCGGCACGCGCGACACCTTCCTGAGCGAAACGCGAGCGCTGGGCCTCTTCGGCTCACCGAGCGGGAGCGCGCTCTTGCACTTGACGGCCAGTGGCTACCGCGGCCTCTTCTTCCAAATGCCCGTGTTGATCGCGGCGCTCGCCGGGTACCCGTCGTGGCTGAGGCGGCGGCCGAAGGACTTCCTGGCGTGGGGGAGCCTGTCGACCTTCGCCGCGACGCTGCTGGCGGTGGCCTCGTTCAACGGCTGGCACGGAGGTGCAAGCGTCTGCGCGCGGTACTTGCTCGTGGCGATTCCCCTCCTCGCGCTGGGGCTGGCGCCCATGGCGACGAGCCGTCCGGGCCTGTGGTGCCTCGCCGCGGCCGCCGTGCCCTCGACCCTCAACATGCTGGCCGTCGCCGCAGTGGGCCCGCTCGCGCCCGACCAGCTGCGCAATCCGCTGCGGGAGTTCATCTACCCCCACTTTTGGGCGGGCGAGCTGCACCCCTACCCCTGGCCGGTGCGGCTCGCCGCGCTTCGACCCGACTTCGAAACCGCTGTCCACTGGACGGTTTGGAACTGGGGCGACGCCCTCGCGCTCGAGGGTCTGTGGCGGCTGCTGCCGCTCTTCGCGCTATTGCTTTCGCTCGGGCTCGGGTTGTGGCGAGCCCTGCAGGCGCCGGCGCCGAGGCGACCGGGCGCTCGACGCGCAGCGGTGGAGTGATGCGTCAGCGGTGAGCAGCGTACAGCCGGTCGCGCCAGGCGACCAGCCCCGCATAGCGCTCGGCCAGAGCGGGCTGCGACCAAGCTCGCCGAGTTCCCGGCCCCAGCCGGATGTAGCGCGAATCGACCGGCGCCACGCACTGCAGCAACATGCACAGGGCGATGTCGGCGTAGGTGAAGCGCTCCAGCAGGTAGTCGCGCCCGGAGAGTCTGCGCTCCAGCTCCGCGAGGACAGAGGCAAACGCTTCCCGCTCCCGCTGCTCGACGACGCCTTCGGTGCCGTACTTGCGTGCGAACCAGCGAGCCCCGAAACGGGTGACGGGGCGCAGCCGAGCCCGCAGAAAGGCCGGCACGGCGGGGGGCAGTGTTTCGTCGAGGGCTTCCGGATGCTCCAGCAGCTGCAGCGTGACGACGGCGCGACCGTGATTGGCGCCGCGGTCGGCGAGCTGCACGTGCTCGAGGATTCGCTCGCGCAGCGAGTCCGGCACCAGCGCCTCACCGCGCCCTCGCCGCTCGGCGTACTGGACGATCTCCCAGCTGTCGCGCAGGCGCTGACCTTCCCCCAGCAGCACCGGAACCGTCGCTCGTTCCCCTCGCTTGGCGCCGACCATGCGACGCAGGCGCCACTCGCCCACGAAGGGGTGGTGCGCGACGATGCGATACGCGATGCCGTGGTGGTCGAGAGCCCAGCGAGCGCGCTCGGAGAACGGCGAATAAGGGAGGCAAACGAGAGTCGGCTCGATCGGCATTGGCGCTGATGCACCTAAAGCCATTTTCCGATCTTGGGAAGGGCGCGCGGGCAAGAAACAAGCGGCCAACCGCGACCGGGGCGACCGCGACGGGCAGCCGCTCGCCATGAGCGGCATCGCCGTCGCGCGCGGCCCCGCCGCCGGAGCCCCCCCCCCCCGCGACTCGACGGGGCGGCCAGTCACGCTCCGTCGCCAAAGGCGCGCGTCGCTCCGCAACGAAACGAAACGCCGGAGCCTCCGCCCGCACGAGTGCCGCGGTCCCGTCGTGCAAAATCGCGCACGCCCGCGGCTGTCCGTATGATTTTCGCTCGCGGGGGCGGCGCGGGATCCGTACAGCCCCAGGGGAGGAGCTAGGCGTTGGGCCGGGGGGACGAAAAGACAGGACCGATTTCCGGCGCGCGCCGGATGGGGCTCGCGGGTGCGCAGCTGCTGCACCACAGCGAGAATTTCGCGGTGGCTCGATGGCGCTGCGTGTTGATCGTCTTCTGGCGCCACCTCACCTTGGCCAAGGATGTCCGCACCGTTCAGCGCGAGATGGAAAGCCTGGCCGCCAGCCATCCCAAGGGGGTGCTGCTCTTGACGCTCGTGGAGACGAAGGCGCCTCCCCCGGACGAAGCGGCGCGGTCGGCCCTCGTCGACTTCATTCGCGCCGGCAGCCAGAGAATCGCCGCGGCCGCCGTGGTCTTGGAAGGCAATACGCTGCGCACGGCGTTCGTGCGCGGCGTCGCCACCGGGCTCGCGTTCGTGGCCAGAGTCCCCTTTCCCTTCACACCGACCTCGATGACGGGCGCGCTCGAACTGCTCTCGAAGCACGCGAAGCGTCGCGGACTCGGCGTTTCGCTCGCGAGTCTGCCGGCCGTGGTGTTGGGGATTCGCGACGAGCTCGAGGCGCACGAGCGCCCTCCGAGCCTCGACACGGGCACGGGACCCTGACCGCTCCGAACGCCGCGCGGACGCTACCGACGCGGCTCGGACGCAGGCGAGACGGAGCGGTCCGCAGCGGTCGGGTCCACGTCCCCCTCCTCGTGCAGCACCCTGAGAGCCGGAGTCTCCAGGTCGTCGAGCTGACCGTCCCGGGCCGCCCAGAGAAACGCGGCCACGAACGCCGCGGCCAGCAGCAGGGCGGTCGGCAATGCGAGAAATAGCACACTCATGATCGGAGCTCCGATGCGGGGGGGGCGGGGTCGAACATGCGACGCTGGTAGGAGTGCAGGATCACCGTCAGGGAGCTGATCGGCATGAGCACGGCAGCCAGCAGCGGGGATATCCGCCCCGTCAGCGTGAGAGCGACGGCCACGGCATTGTACAGCAAGGAGAAGGTGAAATTCAGGCGGATCACCCGCAGGGCAGCGCGGGCTCCCGCCAGCAGCTCGAAGACGGGCGCGATGCCCTCGCGGCTGGCGAATACGCCGGCCGCCGAGATGCTGGCTTGGGCCCCGCCGTGGACCGCGATCCCGACGGTGGCCGCAGCCAGCGCCGCGGCGTCGTTGACGCCGTCGCCCACCATGAACACCGGCCCCCGGCCGCGCGCGGCCTCCACCCAAGCCAGCTTGTCTTCTGGGCTCTGACCCCCGAGCGCCGAGACGAAGAGGGGCTCGGCGCCCTCGCCCGAGAGGCTGGCGACCACGTGATCCACCACCGCTTGGCGATCGCCGGAGAGCACGGCGAGCCGGTGCCCCGCCGCCGCCAGCCGCTGGAGCGTGCGGGCCGCGCGCGGGCGGAGGGCGTCGCCGACGGCGGCCAGTGCCCGCACCTCGCCATCCACCGCCACCAGGACGGGAGAAAGGCCCTCGGCCTCGATACGCGCCGCCTCCCGCCGAGCCCAACCGGGGGCTTGCTCGCCCAGCATCGCCACCGAGCCCACGCCCACTCGCTGCCCCCCCACGAGCCCCTGCACGCCGAGCCCGGGGCGGGTTTGCACGTCCCGAGCCTCCAGATGCGGCTGCGGCGTGAGGTCCCGCGCCAGCGCCCGCCCCGTTGGATGGGTCGCGTCCCGTTCGAGCGCGACCACGGCGGCCTTCAGCTCCGGATCGCCCACCCACCGCACGACTCGGCTGCGGCCGGAGGTGAGTGTGCCCGTCTTGTCGAACACGATCAGCGCCGGGCGCGCCAGCGCCTCGACGAGCTCGCCGCCCTTGATGAGCCAGCCCGCCCGCGCGGCCTGCGCCAGCGCCGCGCTGAGCGCCAGCGGGGTGGCGAGCCCGAGCGCACACGGGCAGGTGACGATCAGCAGCGAGACCGCCGTCTCGACGGCGCGATCGAGCCCCGCGGGCAGCCACACCGCGAAGGCGAGCAGCGCCCCCGCCACCACGGCCACGAGGAACCAGCCCGCCACGCGATCGGCGAGCCGCGCGATCGGCGCCCGCCGCAGGGCGGCTCGCTCGACCTCTTCGAGCAGTTGGGCCGCGCGAGTCTGGGAGCCGCTGCGAGTCGCCTGTACCCGCACGCGACCACTGACGTTGACCGTGCCCGCGAGCACCGGGTCACCCGGAGCCACCGCAACGGGCTCTGGCTCGCCCGTGAGCCACGCGGCATCGACGCGCGATCGACCCTCGCGGAGGTGGCCATCCACGGGGAAGGTGTCGCCGGGCAGCACCTCCACCAGAGCTCCCACGGCCACACTGCTCGCCGCGACCACGCGCACGTGACCGGAGTCGTCGACGACGCGAGCGCTCTTCGGTGTCAGCGCCCGGGCCACCCCGGCGCGCTCCTCGGCGTTGCGCTGCTGCCGCAGCTGCAGGTAGCGCCCCCCGAGCAAGAGAAAAATCAAAGCCGTAACCGAATCGAAATACACGTCGCCGCGGCCACGCACCACGTTGACCACCCCCGACAGCGTCGCCAAGCCAATTCCCAGGCTGACCGGAATGTCCAGGTGCGGGGCGCGGGCGCGCACGGCGGCCAGCGCTTTGCGATACAGAGGCCGAGCCGACCACAGCACGGCGGGCAGCGCGATCAGCGCGCTGGCGCCGCGAAAGTAGCTCGAATGGCTCTCCGCCATGCCCGAAAATGCGCCGCTGTACAGGGCCAGGCCGAAAAGCATCACATTGCCCGCACAGGCACCGGCCACCCCCATTCGCAACAGCAGATCGCGCTCCTCGCGCGCCAACAGCTCCTCGCGCTTGCCCGCGCAGTGGGGGTGAGGGGGGTATCCGAGCCGGTCGAGGGCGGCGCCGAAGGTGGAAGGCGAGACCGCGTCCGGGCGCCAGTCGACCGTGAGCCGACGGCGCGGGTAGTCCAGGCGCGCTCGGGTTACCCCGGGCACCACTTCCGGTAGCTTCTCGACGAGCCACACGCACGCGGCGCAGTGCACGCCTTCGAGCAGTAAATCCATGCTCCGATGGCCTCCCTCCAGCGCGCGCGAGCTCTCCGAAAGAAAGCCCGGATCGTCGAGCTCGGCGTAGCCGCGCCCCGTGGTCGCGGCGGGCGGGGCGGGCCGAGGGTCGCGATAGCGGTAGTAGGCCGTCAGATCGTGCTGGTGCAGCATCGAGTACACGACGCGGCAGCCATGGCAGCAGAACGGCCCCTCGGAGCCACCCGCGGGCGGTGGGGCCGCTTCGGGCGCCTCGCACGGCAAGCCGCAGTGCAAGCAGGCCGGAGCGCCCTGCGAGCGTTCGGCCGCGACCGAAAGAGCCCCGAGGGCCGCGGGCTGGCTGGCCGCGACGTCGGGCGGAAACGCCGGAGCAGACGCCGCCTCGCCCCGTTCAAGGCTCGGCATGGCAGGGGGGAGGCGCGGCGCCGGCCGAAGCCTCCGAAGGCCAACGCGCCGCCAAGTTGACGAGGCCCAACAGGGCGATGACGAGAGCCCCGACGCGGGGAGCCCGCCGCGCGAGGTGTGAGGCGAACAGGCGGAGCACGGCCCCGGCGCCGAAGAGTGCGGGGAGAGTGCCCAGCCAAAACGCGATCATGACCTCGGCGCCCGCGAGGTGCGAGCCGCTGCCAGCCGCGGCCAGCACGAAGGCGTACAGCCAGCCGCAGGGTAGCACGGCCGTCGCGAGCCCGATCAGCGCCGCACGACGCGCGGGGCTTCGCTGCTGGGCGCGCCGCATCACCGACGAAAGCGCTCGCTCCAGCTGCCCGAGGGTCCGTTGCCACGGCCGCCCGCGGGGTCCACGACGCAGCGGCACCAATCCGTTCCCCCGGCGGAGCAGCGACAGGAGCCCGAAGGCCAGCATCGCGGCCGCCGAGAGCAAGGCCGCGACACGCCGAATGCCCAGGCTCTCCCCCGCCGAATCGAGCCCGGCCCCGAGCTGGCCGGCGGCCGCCCCGAGGGCGACGTAGCCGAGCAGCCGAGTCCCGTGGTAGATGGCTTGGGCCCGCAGCGCGCCGAGGCTCCGCCCCGCGGGGGCGCGTTCGCCGAGCGCCGCGGGCTCGGCGGCCGCCGGCGGACGGTTCGGGGCCACGGCAAAGCCGAGCAGCCCGCCGCACATGCCCACACAGTGCACGCTGCCGACCAAGCTGGCGACGAATACCGACACCAACGGCGTCACCGGAGCGCCCCCGGCCCGAGCCCGAGCTGCCCCGACTCGCCGTGAAGGGGGCCCGCGAACCAATCGCGCCGCTCGCTGTGCCGGAGCGTCCCCGCCAGGGTATCGACCTCGAAGCGCAGCTCCCACAACCCGGGCCGGCGCATCGGGAGCACGGCGCGGAAGCGGCCTGGCTCGAGCGGCTGCATCTCGGCGCGCAGCCGAAGCCCGGCTCGCGCGTTGTGAAATGCCACCACACGCGCCGCGCTGACGGAAAGCTCCGCAGCCGTGGGGCTCACCACGGCGAGCTCCACCCGGGCCTCGGGGAGCCGCCCGGGCGGGTCGAGGCGGGAGAGGGTCACCTCGAAATCGAAGCCCAGCTCCTCGGCTGCGCGCTGCACGGCCTGGCGCTCGTCCCACTCGACGGCCTTCTGGTAGTAGTCTTCCTCGACCGCGAAGCTCGGATCCGACAGCACGCGGCTGAGCACGATCACCTGCGTTCCGATCAGGCCGACGAGGATGATGGCGGGCACGGACGCCCAAAACTGCGCGCGCTTCATGGCGCTGTCTCCCTTCGGGGTCCCAGGAGTCGGTAGGCGAGCTCGACTCGCCCCCCCTGCTCGTCCGTCAGCGAGAACACCACCGGCAGCTCCCCCGCGACGAAGAGGGCTTTGGGAGCCGTCACGAACACGCTCGTGTCTTGCCGCCTTTCCCCGCGCACGGGCAGCGGGTTTTCCGGAGCGATCAGCTGAAGGCCCGCCGGCTCCTCGAGGGCCAGGGTGAAGCGGGCGTCACGGGTAGAGCGGTTCTGAATCTTGATGCGGACTTGATTTCGAACGCTCTCGCCCTCGACGACGAACGGCGCGCCGATGCCGCGCAGCAAGGTCACGTCCGGCCCCGCGCCGCCGCCACCCAAAACGAGCAGCCCCCCGAGCAGCCCGGCCAACACGGCACTGTAGATGTAGAGCCGAACGCGCCGGGGCAGCGATCGCTTCTCGCGCCCGGCCAGCGCGTACTGTGCATCGAGGCGAATCAACCCCTCGGGGCGCTGGAACTTGCGCATCACGGAGTCGCAAGCGTCCACACATTGCGTGCAGGCAATGCACTCGAGCTGCAGCCCCTCTCGAATGTCGATCCCCGTCGGGCAGGCGGCCACACAAGCGCCACAGTCGACACAGTCCCCCTTGCCAGCGCGCGACTTGCCCGCGCCGCGCGGCTCGCCCCGGCGAGCGTCGTAGCCGACGACGAGCGACCTCGGATCGAGCAGCACGGACTGCAGGCGCGCGTACGGACAAGCCACCGTGCACATCTGCTCGCGAAAGAAGACGAAGTCGGCGAAAATCAACCCGGAGGTGACGGCCACCACCGCGAAGCCAGCGGGCTGATCCCACGGCGTGCTGGTCATCCACCGGGCGAGTCGATGCGTGCCGACGAAGTAGGACAAGAACACATTGGCGAGCACGACGGCGAGCAGCGCGAACACGACGTACTTCACCACACGACGCGCGTTCGGCCCCTCGCGGTCCAAGCGCTTCTGCTCGCGGTACCCCCCCTCGATGAAGCGCTCGAGGGGCCGGAACAAGAGCTCCATGTACACCGTCTGGGGGCACGCCCAGCCGCACCAAGCCCGGCCGAGCACCGCGGTGAGCAAGAAGATGCTCACGAAAATCGTCAACATCAGCAGCATCAAGAGCGCTCCATCGGTTGCAAAGAAGGTTCGCCCGAACAGGTGAAACTCTCGCGCCGGAACGTCCAAGAGCACTGCGGGCTTGCCCCCCACGCGCACGAAGGGCAGCCCGCAGAACAGGCCGACGAGCCCCCAGCCCACCCAGCGCCGGGCCCGCAAGTAGCGACCGGCGAATTGTCGGGGGCGGAGCCAGCGCCGGGACCCGTCTGCGTTGAGGGTCGGCAACACTCGCTCGGGGGTTTGAAGAATCTTCGGCATCGGAAGTCAGTCGGTGTGAGCCGCGGGACGTGTGGGGGATTCGCTCTGCCCCGACGATTCTGGGGTTGCCGCGGCCGGGTCGACGGCCTGCGCGGCAACCCCCGCGCCGACGCCTTCCGCGGGAGCCTCGGCGGCAGCGGCCTTCTCGCCCTCCGCGGGAGCCTCGGCGGCAGTGGCCGGGACTGGCTCGACCTTGCGGCCCTGCGGCGGGCGCCCCGGAACGTTCGTGTTGCGAATGCTCCCGACGTACGCGACGACCTGCGCCAGCTCCATCGGGCGCAGCATCCGACCCCAGGGAGGCATGCCTTTCTGCTGCCTGCCCTCCGAGACGACCCCGTAGATGTCCATCAGGCTGCCGGAACCGTAGAGCCAGTGGTCATCGGTGAGATTCGGACCGATGTTTCCCTGACCACGATCCGCGTGGCACTGCAAACAGCGAGCCAGAAACACGGTCCGCCCGTCGGCGACGAGCTGCTCGTCTGCCATCACCTTCGCCAAGGACTGCTCGCTCATCTCTTCGCCGAGCGACTGCGCGGCGAGAAACTCTCGGTATTCGCGCATGTCCTGAGCGTAGCTCTCCTCTACACTGACCCCTTTGCCCGTGAGCTGGAAGTGGACGTAGTAGGCGACCGAGAACCAGAAGGTGAGCCAGAAGGTGCGACGCCACCAGGTCGGCATCGGGTTGTCGTATTCGCGAATGCCGTCGTATTCGTGGTCCGTCAACGGGTCTTCGTGCCCGCCGTGCTGCTGGCTTTGGTTGGTTTCTTCGACTGCGCTCACTGTACTGCTCCGCTATCGCGCGGGGGATTGCTCGCCCCCTCGGTTGCGTCGTCGTCGCCCAGGGGGATCCGCGCCACCGCCTCGAAGTGAGATCGTCGGCTCGGTCCGAAAACGTAGAAAACGATGGCGGCAAAGGCGGCAAGGAAGAGCACCAAGGCGATCTCGGCATAGGTGCTCAGCTGCATTGCGCTCATGATGTCACTGAGTCTCACGGCTGGGCTCCTTCGTTTTGGGCCGTGCTGGCAAGCTCGGCGGGAGTCGCGGGTGCAGGCTCGGCAGCAGCCACCTCGGGGGTGGCCGCGGGGGGAGCGGGTGGCGGCTTGTTCAAGTCGGTACCGAGGCGCTGCAGATAGGCCGTCAGGGCTACGACCTGCTTGTCTTCGAACCCCACCGGCCCCCCCTGCTCGACGATCTGCGCTGCAATCTGCTTGGCTTGCTCTCGGGCGGCGCCCTCGGCCTTGCCGATCATCTTACCGTAGGGAACGCCCAGCATCGCCATGGTATCGACTCGCCCCTGAATCACGCCGAAGTCGATGCTGTCCGTGAGCAGCCACGGATACGGCGGCATGATGCTGCGCGGCGTGGTGCTGGAGGGGTCCTCCATGTGCCGGACGTGCCACAGGTGGGGGTATTTCCCCCCCACGCGGTGCAGATCCGGCCCGATTCGCCGCGACCCCCACTGAAACGGGCGGTCGTAGATGAATTCCCCCGGCTTGCTGTATTCGCCGTAGCGCTCCGTTTCCGCTCGAATCGGGCGCACCATCTGCGAGTGGCAGTTGTAGCATCCCTCCGCGACGTAGAGATCGCGCCCGTAGAGCTCGAGCGGCGTATAAGGCTGAACGCTGGCGATGGTCGGCACGTTCGAGCGAATCAGGAACGTAGGCACGATCTCGAAGGCCGAAGCCAGCACCACCGAGGCCGTCACCCACAGCGTGAGCTTCAGCGGCTTGCGCTCCCAAACACGGTGCCAGGCGGCCCGGGCGAAGAACTGCAGCTTGTAGCCGAGCTCGACCATCGTCGGGTGCGCGGGCAGCTCGATGCGGGGGTCCTGCTCCTCGGGCTGCACCGAGAGCGGCGCCGCGCTCACGACCGGCTCCTCGTAGCGCGCCGGGCGGCGCTTCCAAGTCATGGTGAGGTTCACGACCGCCAGCACGATGCCCGCGACGTACATCGCCCCACCGAGCGCCCGCACCCAGTACATGGGCAGAATCCGCACGACGGTTTCGATGAAGTCGGGGTACGCCAGGCGGCCCGTTTCGTCGAAAGCCCGCCACATCAGCCCCTGCGTCACGCCGGCGGCGTAGATCGCGACGATGTAAAATAGGATGCCGAGCGTTCCGAGCCAGAAGTGCAGCCGGCACAAGCGCTGCGAGTAGAGCTCCGTTTGGAAGAGTCGTGGAGCCAGCCAGTACAGCATACCGAACGTCATGAAGCCGTTCCAGCCGAGCGCCCCGGCATGCACGTGGGCGATCGTCCAATCGGTGTAGTGTGAGAGCGCGTTCACGCTCTTGACGCTGAGCATCGGCCCCTCGAACGTGGACATGCCGTAGAAGGTGACGCCCAGCACGAAGAACTTGAGGATCGTGTCCTCGGCAACCTTGTTCCAAGCCCCCCGCAAGGTGAGTAGCCCGTTGATCATTCCCCCCCAGGAGGGCATCCAGAGCATCACACTGAAGAGCATGCCCAGGGTCGAAGCCCACTCGGGCAGGGCCGTGTAGTGCAGATGGTGGGGCCCGGCCCAGATGTAAATGAAGACGAGCGACCAGAAGTGCAAGATCGAGAGCTTGTACGAGAACACCGGGCGCCCTGCCGCCTTGGGCAGGAAGTAGTACATCAACCCGAGAAATGGGGTCGTCAGAAAGAAGGCAACGGCGTTGTGCCCGTACCACCACTGCATGAACGCATCTTGCACCCCTGCGTACAGCGAGTAGCTCTTGAACAAGCCGCTGGGCAGCACCAGGTTGTTGAAAATGTGGAGAACGGCAACGGTGACGATGGTCGCTATGTAGAACCATATCGCGACGTACAGATGCCGCTCCCGACGCCGCGCGATGGTGCCGAAGAAATTCACGGCGAACACCACCCACACGAGGGCAATGGCGATGTCGATCGGCCACTCCAGCTCCGCATACTCCTTGCTCTGGGTGATCCCGAAGGGCAACGTCAGTGCGGCGGCCACGATGATGCCCTGCCAGCCCCAGAAGTGCACGCGGCTCAGCGCGTCGGAGAACATGCGTGCCTTGAGCAGTCGCTGCGTCGAGTAGTAGACGGCGGCGAACACGGCGTTGCCAGCGAACGCGAAGATCGCTGCGTTGGTGTGCAGCGGTCGCAGGCGCCCGAAGGTCAGAAACGGCTGCCCGAGGCTCAAGGAAGGCAAGACCAACTGCAGAGCGATGAACAGACCGACCAGCGTCGCGACCAGACCCCACAGGATGGTCGCAAACGTGAACTTCCGAACGGTACTGTCGTCGTAGGTGAAAGTATCTAGGCTCGCGGACATGGTGACGACTGCCCCGTTTGCAACATCGTTGCCATGTTCCAAGCTGCTGGTTTTCCCTCCCTTTCGGGGCGCCACCGCGCAATTCGTGCACGGCACCGAGAGTTCGCGTGCGCAATTTGCCTTTCGGCCCGCAAACATAGGGTTTCCAGCTTGTAACGTGCAGAAAGGAAAGAGCCGTCAACGAGCCGACGGAGCGACCCGCCGGGCTTTTGGCTCCGTCACGCACGCAAAGATGGCCGACCCGCCGCGAGCGGGCCGTACCGATCGCGACGACTCAGGGCGCGAGGCTCGGCGGCGCTGCCGGGGAGGCAACCAGCACGGGGGGGGCGAGCGGCGGCGCCTGGATGTCGAAGCGGCGCGCCAGCGCGGATTTCGCTGCGTAGAAACCGCACATGCCGTGCACGCCTCCGCCCGGGGGGGTGGAATGGGAGCAAAGGAAGAGGCGCGGGTCCGGCGTCGTGTAGGGGTCGAACCGCGCGACGGGGCGCGTGAAGAGCTGGCCCAAATCGGCGACGCCCCCGGTGAATACCCCGCCGATATGGCTCGGGTTCTTGGCTTCGAGCGCTGCGGGGGGGAGCACGTGGCGCGCCAGGATGGTATCGCGAAAGCCCGGCGCATAACGCTCGATCTGCGACTCGATGCGCTCGCAGTAGTCGAACGTGGAGCCCGCGGGCACGTGGCAGTACGCGTAGCCCGTGTGCCGGCCGGAAGGAGCTCGCGAAGAATCGAACAGGCTCTGTTGCGTTACGAGCACGAAGGGGCGCTCCGGGTGCCCCCCACTCCACACCTCGCTCTCGGCTCGAGCGATCTCCTGCGCGCTGCCCCCCACATGCACCGTGGAGGCCAGAGAGCAGCGCGGATCCTCCCACGGGATCGGCTCGCTCAGGGCCCAATCGACCTTGAAGCAGCCCGGGCCCATTCTGTACTTCAACAGGCGTCGACGATAGGAGGCCGGGAGGCGGGCGCCCTCGAGCCGTGCGAGCTGCGCCGGCGCCAAATCGAACAAATAGGCGCGCGCGGGAGGGAGCTGCGCCAGTGACGTGATGTGCTGACCCAGCTCGATCTCGACCCCGTGGCTGGTGCAGACGTTCGCGAGCGCGCGGGCGATCGAGCTCGAGCCACCGCGAGCGACGGGCCAATCGTGCATGTGCCCGACGGCGAGGAACGTGAGACAGAACGCAGCCGTCAGCGGACGATCGAGAGGTTGGACGCCGTGGGCGGCGCACCCGGCCAGCAGCGC
This sequence comes from Polyangiaceae bacterium, assembly GCA_050299315.1. Taxonomy (GTDB): domain Bacteria; phylum Myxococcota_A; class Polyangia; order Polyangiales; family Polyangiaceae; genus SZUA-265. The sequence goes on along the minus strand of JBNKVS010000085.1, from coordinate 36,267 downwards.
GGCGGCGGCATCCCCAGAAAATCGGCGTCGGATCAGCCCTTCGGCGGAGCCGACCCCGAGTAGCCCGAAGCGTGCCAGCGCCAGCGGCCGGCGTGGTATGCGCAACGGAGCCAAGAGGTCCAACACCAGGTCCTCCGGATGGCGCAGGAGCGGCTCGAGAAGCCGGCGGTATGCGGCCGAGTCACCGGAGAGCTCTCGAGCCGTGCGCTCGAGGCTGGATTGCAATACGACGGCGGGCTGTCCGCTCAAGGGGTGCGCGACGGACGCCTTCGGATGGCACCAAGAAAGCCCGTGGCGCGAGAGCTCGAGCTCGCGGAACACGGGCGAGACGCCCCCGAGGGTGTGCACGGCAGAACAGACGTCGTGGCGAAAGCCAGGCAGCGTGAGCTGCTCGGTGCGCAGCCCCCCGCCCACCTCGTCGGCGGCTTCGAACACCCGGACGTGAAGCCCTGCGTCCGCCAGGATCGCGGCAGCCGTCAGCCCGTTGGGCCCGGAGCCGACCACCACCGCGTCCACGCTTGCCATGGGGCGGCTCGTATCACGGAGGCGCCGAGAGAACCAACCCGACCGCGGGCGGCGCGCCCCAGCACCCGCGAGGACTGACGGGGGCGAAGCATGAGCCCGCGCTCCGCCCCCGTCCTGAGGAATCAGTCAAGCAGGTCTACTGTGGGTCTCCCACTAATGAGAGTCAATCTCATTATCCCGACCGGTCGCCCTATGATTCGATAAAATCTCGCAGTTTCGAGCACTTCGAGCCGACATTGGCGGCGAAGAAAGCGCCGGCGGCCACCGCAACCGCGCCTTTCCCGTGGCCGCGCGGATCGCCGCGCGGCGCGAGCGACGCGGCGATCGAGGCCGCGTCCCGCCGCCGGCGGGGGGTCGGCGCCTGCAGCCGCCGCGACGGGGACGAGCGGAAGCCCCGCGCGCTGGGTACGCAGCGGCACAGGCCCTCGCCTTTCGAGCTCTACGCCCGCCCCGCCGCGCCGCCCACGGCCACACGACGCGACGAGATCTCGCGCCGCGGAGCTCGATCGAAGCCAGCCGCGGAGGCGGCGAAGGGGGCCGCGAATGGCCCCAGATCGGGCCGTAGCCCTTGACGCTCCCCGTCCGGTGCTTACGCGATCCTTCGTCGGAGCGAGAAGGCCGAGCCGCCTCTCGCCCCAAGGCACGTTTCCCACCGCATCCCCAATGGCGCGTCGTATTGCAGGGCAGCGCCCCCCTCCCGCGGGGCTCGGCGCTCATGGCGCGGCGGGCCGTCGTCGTTCGCGGCGTCGTGCCGCCATTTTTGGGGCGCGCGCTGGCGACCTGCGCCCGCGGGCCCCCTGCGCGCGCGGGGCGCGATGCGATGCGATGCCGGGAAGAAATATCCGCCTCATGGGTTGCAGCTAGCGAAACGAAGGAAACCATGAAACATCGACGATTCCTCCTCTCGGGCGCCCTCGCCGCGCTCACCGCCATCGGCGCGGCACCCGGCTGCTCGCGCTCCGAAAACGCCTCCCCGAAGCAGCCCGGCGTGCTGGGGGACATCTCCAGAGCGCTCGCACCGCGCGCGGCGTTTGCCAAGAGCGCCGCGCCAGCGGCCCTGCCCGACATCGCCGAGCGGGTCGTGAAGAGCGTCGTGAACATCTCCTCGAAGAAACTCGTGGAATCGCGCGGCGGCCCGCCCGGGTTCGGGCCTTTCCAAAGCGATCCATTCTTCCGATTCTTCAGACCGAACGGCGGCCAGAGACACTCGCGGCCTCGCCACCAGAGCAGCCTGGGCTCGGGCGTGCTGGTGTCTGCCGACGGCGTCGTCCTCACCAACAATCACGTGGTGGAGGATGCCGACGAGATCAAAGTCTCTCTGGCGGACGGCCGGGAATTCGAAGCGGATGTCGTGGGAACCGATCCCGACTCGGATCTAGGCGTCTTGCGATTGAAGAACGCCCCCAAGGATTTGCTGCCGCTCGGCTTCGGCGATTCTTCGAAGCTGCGCCTGGGTGAGGTGGTTCTCGCCGTCGGCAACCCCTTCGGCGTCGGTCAGACGGTCACGATGGGGATCGTCTCGGCCAAGGGGAGAACGAGCGTCGGCATGGTCGAATACGAAGACTTCATCCAGACCGACGCGGCCATCAACCCCGGCAACTCCGGCGGCGCCCTGGTGGACCTGAACGGCAACCTGGTCGGCATCAACACGGCCATCATCAGTCGAAGCGGTGGGTACCAGGGAATCGGCTTCGCCATCCCCTCGAACATGGCGCAGCCGATCATGAAGTCACTGCTTTCGGACGGCAAGGTGGTGCGCGGCTTCCTCGGGGTGATGATCCAGGATGTGACGCCGGCGCTGAAGGAGGCCATGGACCTGAGCACGGACCACGGCGTGCTGCTTTCCGAAATTCAGCCGAACACGCCCGCCGAGCGCGCCGGGCTGATGCGTGGCGACGTCATCGTGAAAGCCAACGGCACTCCCGTCCGAGACGCGAGCCACTTTCGCAATCGAGTGGCGGCGGCGGGCGCCAACGAGACCCTCTCGCTCGAAGTGCTGAGAAAGGGCCGCACGCAGAAGGTGGAGGTGACTCTGGGCGAGAAGCCCGGGCGGAACGCCGTGGCGCACGCGCCGAGCCAGTCCGAGGGCCTGGGCGGCGCACAGGTCGCCGAGCTCTCGCCACCGCTGCGCGAGCGCTTCGAGCTCAATCCGGACGCCCGCGGCGTGCTCGTGACGAGAGTCGAACGCGACACGCCCGCCGCGCGGGCTGGGCTGCGACCCGGCGACCTGATCGTCGAGGTGGACCGGCGAGCCGTTGGGAGCCCGGAGCAGGTTCAGACGGCATACCGCCGAGCAGGCTCGAAGGTGCTGCTGCTGATCAAACGTCGAAATCGCACCCTGTACACGGTGCTCGGCAAGTGAGCACGCGGCCGAAATGAACGGGCAACGCCCGCCGTAGCCCCCGTTCGGCCCCCGCAGCTCGTCGATCGCAGGGCCGCAGGGCCCAGACCTAGGGGCTCAGTCCCCCCAGAGGCGGAAGGTCCGCGAGACGACCTGCCTCCCCGCAGGCGTGGCTTTCCGCGGGGCGGCGACCGCGGGTCTCCGATTGACTCGAGCGGCGATTCTGTTTTGGTGTCGGCCTGGGCGGGGTGTCGACACTACAGGGGCCGACACCGAAGCCAGCGACAGCGAGAGCGAGATGATCCCCTACGGACACCAACACTGGCTCCGGCTGCTCGCGGCTCCGCGCGGCGCGTTTTCGCCCGGCGTCCTCGGACGGGTGATCCTCTTCACGGCGCTCTCGGCGCTGAGCACCTCGTTGCACCTCTTGGAGATTCGGCCGCTGACTCTGCCGATCGGATTCCACGAGGTCGCGGGCGCCGTCATCGCACTGGTGCTCGCGTTTCGAACCAACACCGCGTACGCGCGGTTCTGGGAAGCCCGCACGCTGTGGGGGGGCATCGTCAACGCCAGCCGAAATCTCAGCCGCCTGGTTCACGCACAAGCGGGCATTTCCGCCGAGCAACGCCGTTCTTTCGACACCTACATCGTCCTGTTCGCTCACGGCACCCGCCGCCGGCTGCGCCACGAATCACTGGAGCCAGAGGCCCGCCGGCTGCTTTCCGGACGACCCCTGCAGGCCCTCCTGGCCTGCGACCACGTCGCCCTGCACTCGGCCCAGGAGCTCTCCGACCGGATCGCGACCTTCCGCGCGGACGGGCAACTCGAAACCATGAGCGCGCAGCTGGCGGAGAGCCACGTCGCCTCTCTGGTCGATCGGCTCGGTGGATGTGAGCGCATTCACCGCACCCCCACCCCGCTCGGGTACGTCGCGCTGCTGCGTCAGCTGACGGTGGTATTCCTGAGCACGCTGCCGTTCGCGCTGGTGGAGCGAGTGGGCTGGTTCATGCCGCTGCTCAGCGGCGTCGTCGCCTACCCCATCTTGATGATCGAGGGGCTCGGCAACGAGCTGGACGATCCCTTCGGGCACGACGCGAACGATCTCCCCCTCGAGCGCATTTGTTCCACCATCGAACACGACCTGATCGGGGGCGGGCGCCCACCCCCGGAGCGCGCGATGGGCGTCGAGCGCCCGCAAGACTGAGCCCACCCCAGAGGAGGCCAGCGCGCGCGCAGCGAAATGCCAGCGCGCACGCCCCGAGCGCACCGCAGCGCCCGTCGACACCGCAGCGCCCGTGACTCTCGCGCCGCCGAGGACTGTACCGCCTGGCCCGTGGCTGCTACGCGTGAAGAAGCAACCAAGGAGGACGATCCGGTGCTCGAAGAAGTGAACCTGCCGAGAGATGCCCGTACTCTGGACGACTACGCCGGGGATTACCGGCTGGCCGGGGCCGTCAGTGACGTGCGCAGCGAGGCGAGGGCGCTGGCCAGCTGCCTCGGCGGTCGACGGGTCTGGATGGTCAATTCCACCGCCCAGGGCGGAGGGGTCGCAGAAATGCTGCCGCGCCTCTGCACGATGCTGGGCGAGCTCGGAGTGGAGACACGCTGGCTCGTGATGGGCACGGATCGCCAGGGCTTCTTTCCGCTCACGAAGCGCTTGCACAACCTCATCCACGGCTCGGGTGACCCGAGGCTCTCCGCGGCCGATCGCGCCCTGTACCAGGCGGTCAGCGAGGAGGTTGCCGAATCGCTCGAGGCGCTGGTTCGACCGGGAGACATCCTCGTGGGCCACGACCCCCAGCCGGCCGGAGCCGTGGCACGGGTAGGCGAGCGACGCCAGCTCGCCACGGTGTGGCGATGCCACATCGGGCTCGACGAAGACTTGCCTCAGACGCGCGCCGCCTGGGACTTCCTGCGCCCCACGGTGGAGGCCTACGACCACTGCGTTTTCTCCGCGCCGCAGTACATCCCCCCATTTCTTTCGGGCAACGTCTCGATCGTGTATCCAGCCCTGGATCCGTTCAGCCACAAGAACCGCGGCCTGCCGATCCACAAAGTGTCCGGCATCCTGCGGAACGCGGGCCTCGCGAGCGAGGCCACGAAGGTCGTGACCCCGCAGTACGGGGCCCCCGCCCTGCGGCTCGATGGATCCGGGCAATTCGTCACCCTCGGACGAGAGGAGGACCTGGGCCTGCTCAGCCGCCCGATCATCACGCAGATTTCCCGCTGGGATCGCCTCAAGGGTTGGCTCCCACTGCTCGAGGCCTTCGCTCGGATGAAGCGGCGAGCGAGCGCGGGGAGCGCGGAGCCCAGCAGCCGCGCCGAACGCGCGCTCGCGCTCGTGCGCCTCGTGCTCGGGGGCCCCGAGCCAGCTGCCGTGCAGGACGACCCAGAGGCCAGCCAAGTGCTGGCCGAGTTGATCGCGAGCTACCGGAAGCTCGAGCCCGAGATTCAGCGGGACGTGATCCTTCTCAGCTTGCCGATGGCCTCGCGCAAGGAAAACGCCCTCATCGTCAACGCACTGCAGCGCTGCTCGAGCATCGTGGTACAGAACTCGCTGCGAGAGGGCTTCGGGCTGACGGCGACGGAGGCGATGTGGAAGGGCGTGGCCGTCCTGGGAACGACGGCCTGCGGGCTTCGGCAGCAGATCCGCCATGGAATCGACGGCTATCTGTACGGGGACGGGCAATCCGCGGAGAGCCTCTCCGAGGCGCTGGAGCAGCTCTTGCTGGACGGCCCGCTGCGCGCGGACCTCGGGGCGCGCGGCCAGCGGCGGGTTTCCGAGGAGTTTCTGATATTTCGCCAGGCCGCTCGCTGGCTCCGGCTGCTCGCCCACGTGGCCACCTCCTAGCGGGAGGCCCGCCTTGCGACCGATCCCGAGATCGCTGGCCCGCCGGGCAATCGCTGTGGACGGACGGAACAGGATTGTCCGCCGTCGGCGTCCGCCCGCTCGGAGCCGCCGCTCGCGGGAGCGCGCAGCCACGACGTGAGGCGGGCCGAGGACCGCTGCCCCCCCGGGCGGCGCGAATGGCCAGAAAACACGGCGACAACGAGGCGCGGAGGGGCCGGGGACAGAAGCGCTCGAACCACGCCCCGCGGGAACGCTCACACCCGGAACCGCGCTGGTACGCGACCTGCACTCCAGGCGGGCGATGAGTCACTCTTCGAGCCCAACCGCCCCGCTGCAGCTCACGCGCGCGCCCGACACACGACGCTTCCTGGACGATCCCACCCAAAGCTATCTCACGGGTCCCGGCTGGTTGACCCTGTGCGCGGCCGAGCATCTGTGGCTGTGCAGCCTGTGGGGGTCTCCCAGCACCGAAGACCTCATCGACATGGAGGCGAGCCTCTCCGCAGTCGGGCCGCTGCAGCCCGTCACGCTGCCGTCGGATCGGCAGCAGCCCCGGCCCGCTGCCGGGGGCGTGTGGATCCTCGACTGCAGCCAGCTGCGCGGGCTGCGTCTCGAGGACGCCGCCTCCTTGCTCTCGAAGGTGCGCGGCACGCTCGAGCGGCACCGTTTTCTGCGCTACCGGTTCATCCCTCCCCCGTGGCTCGCCGATACGCTGAGGGCCCTGGCGCCCACCGCCGTACCCGGCGCCTGGCACGCGGAGCTGCCCGCGGCGCTGGGCGATTTCCCCGCCGACTGGGGAGCGGAGATCCTCACCCTTCATCAAACCCTCTCGCAGGCGTCGGCCGCCGTGACTCAGCTGCGGCGCCTGTTGGCGGACGACTTGGGCAACATCGACCTACGAGCAGCGGCCCAGCACTTCGGTTGGTCCACGCGCAGCCTCCAGCGCCACCTGAATGCCGCTGGCACCTCCTTTCGAGAAGAGCTTCGCCAAGCCCGAATCAACGCGGCCAAGGCGTTGCTCAGCCTCAGCCGCGAGTCCGTCTTGCGGCTGGCGGCCAGACTGGGCTACGCGTCCTCGGAGTCCTTCATCCGCGAGTTTCGCAAGACGACCGGGACCACGCCTGGGGCCTTTCGCCGGGTCGCACGCACCACCTCCCTGCCTCAGCCGCAACCGAAAGCGGCGCGAGCACCGGGCCAGGGCCGCGTCGAGCGGACCGAGGCGCGCGTTGTCAGGGAGTGAACTGCAGCTCGATGTTCGAGAAATCCGCAGCCCCGGATGCGAGCGAGGAGGCCTGGGGTCCCTTTTCGAACTCTTCGAAGTGACTCGGACCGGCCCCGTTGGATTCGGTCGCCTCGAAGTAGACGCGGTACGTGCCGTCGGGTGCGGGCTGGCCGGCGTAGTCCAGGCAGTTCCAGGAGACATCGTGGGCGCGGTGATTCCTCTCGGTGGCCGAGGTGACGGCGTCCACGACGTTGCGCGCCACGCCCGCGGCGGCCGTGGCGGCGTTCCACTCCTCGACGTGCCGCAAACGCCGATTCCCCCACACCTCGAGCGATTTGACGAAAGCCCCACTGGCATCCGCGATCCAAATCGCCCCCACGTTGCGGGGCTCGTACCTGCCCCCAAGTGGCAAAGTGGTGACGCTCACCTGCAGGGCGCAGGTCGCCGAGCCCGTGTCGACGGGCTCAGGCTCCGCCGGCTCGCTGACGGGCGGCTCGCTCGGGGGGTCTGGGTCTGGCTGCGGCGCTGGGCTCTCTTCCTCGGTCGGAGCGTCGGGCTCTTCGCTCGCGGGCTCCTCTTCTTCGTCCGGCGCCGAGGGGGCCATTTCGACCCCCTCGGCGGCGCCGAGGCTCCCTACGTCGACGGCGTCCGGCTCGGGAGCGCCCTCCCGCCCCGGCGGACCCTGGGAGCCCTCCGGGGCCATTTGCGAGCTCGCTTCGCCCGTGGAGCCGGGAGGCGAGGCGCCGCCCGGCCCCACAGCCGGTTCGAATGTCCCCGGCAAGGGCTCCCAGGACCCAGAGAACGGCAGCGCGGGCCCGGGGTCGGGCCCCGAGCACGATAGCGCCACACCGATGCTTCCGGCGAGCAGCGCCCCGAGTGAGGAACCGCGCCTTCGTTCTCCGCATGTCCAGTCTGACCGCATACGGTGCTTGTGCCCACAGCCGCCCCTGAGCAGGCAGCGATCGTCCGAGAGACGGTCGGCTTTTTCTCGGTGCCGTTGCCGCGGACTATTCCACGGTAAAGTGAGTCACGAAATAGCGATCGTCGTTGCCCACGGCGGCGGAATCGCCGCGCAGACCCCGGAAGAGCTCTTCGCGCCCCCCCCGCGAGCCGCGCCTCCGTAGTTAAGCGCGTCGAGCGGGCCGCCGCTCTGATCCTTCGCGCGATGGCGAAGGCAAAACGCAACAAGGCGAGCGCAAAGCGGCGCGGCCGGGGCGCGGCGGCGGGGCCGCCCGGGGCAGCCCCCGGCTCGAGGGTGCGGCCGCTCCCCGCGTCGCGCCAGCCGCCGAAGGTCGAGGCGATCGCTTGCCTCCGCCGTGGCGACGCCCCGCGGGCCAAGGCGCTGCTCGCGAGGGCGCGGGAGCAGAGCCCGCGCGATCCGGAGCTCCTCTGCGCGCTGGCGCTCGCCCACAAGCAGTGCGGCGAGCTCGACGAGTGTTTGGCCCTGCTGCGGGAGACGATCGAGCTCGACGCGACACGCGCCGGGAGCTGGCTGCACTACGGCCGCGCCCTGCGCGCCGCCCAGCGAACGCGCGAGGGCCTTTCGGCCCTGCGCAAGGCGGTCGAGCTCGACCCCGAGCAGGCCGGCGCGTGGAGCGTGCTCGGCAACGCCGAGCGCGAAGGGGGCGACCGGACCCGGGCGCTCTACGCGGCGCGCAAGGCGCTGGCCCTCGACCCCTACCTGAGCGAGGCGCACCTGAACGAGGGCGCGACGCTGCACCAGGCGGGCGCGCTGGACGCGGCCGCGAGCAGCTATCTGGCAGCGCTCGCGCTCTCGGGCGGCCGCAGCGCGGCGGCGCGCAACCTCGACAAGCTGCTCGCCCACCCCGGCGCCCGGGCGCTTCTGGGGCGCCCCGAGCCGGCGGGCGCGCTCACCCTGGTGCAACGCCTGCTGCGGGACGGCGGCCAGGCCGAGCCGTGGGGCAAGCTCGCGCAGCTCGAGCTGCAGCGCGGACGCAAGCCGTGCGCCCTGGTCTTCCTACGACAACTCGCCGAGCGGGCACCCAGCGCCAAGCTGCACCGCGAAATGGCCGTGCTGCTGGCCAGCGAGGGGCACCGCCGAAAAACGGAAGCGCAGCTGCTCGAGGCCATGCGGCGGGGCGGCGACCTGGAGGCGTTTCGCTTGATGGCACGCTGGCTGGCCGTGGCGCCCACCGCCGAGCTCCCGCCCGACTGGCGAGAGGCTTTCCAAAACTGCCCCGACGACCGCGACACGTTGATCAACCTCGGAGCGATCGCCCAGAAGCGCGGCTGCCCCGTCGCCGCCGAGGCGCTGCTGCGGCGGGCCACCGCGCTCGACGAGTCGTCGGCGGTCGCCCACGTCAACCTCGGCTCGGCGCTCTCCAGCCAGGGGCGAGTCGCCGAGGCCGCGGCGAGCTGTCGCCGCGCCCTGCGCGCCGAGCCGAGCTGCCACCAGGCGCACTCCAACCTGCTCTTGCTGCTCCACCTCGACGCACTGCTCAGCCCCGAGGAGCTGTTCGAAGAGCACCTCGCCTACGGGCGAACGCTCGCGGGGGCCGGGCTGGCAACGGCCGTCGCCGCGCCACCGCCAGAGCCGAGCTCCGCAGCGCCGCGACGGGCTGGCGCCCCGGAGCGGCTGCGCATCGGCTACCTTTCTCCCGACCTGCGCGCCCACCCCGTCTCGCGCTACGTAGCGCCCATCCTGCGCTGCCACGACCGAGCGCGCTTCGAGATCTTCTGCTACTCGGACGCCAAGCGACCCGACGCCGCCACGGCGGCGCTGCAAGAGCTCGCGCCGCACTTCGTGCCCTGCGCCGCGCTCGACGACGACGCGCTGTTCGACCGGATTCGGCGAGACGATATCCACGTGTTGGTCGAGCTATCGGGGCACACGGCGCACAACCGCCTGCCGCTGCTCGCCCGCAAGCCCAGCCCCGTGCAGGTCAGCTGGATTGGCTATTTCGACACGACGGGTGTGACCGCCATCGACTACCGCCTGACGGACGGCTTCGCCTCCCCGCCCGGGGCGGAGCAGCACTTCGTCGAACGACTGGTTCGGCTACCCCGCAGCGCCAACTGCTTCGAGCCGGGCGAGTGCCCGCCGCCTAGCCCGCCCCCCTCGGCCCGGCGCGGATACGTCACCTTCGGCTGCTACAACAACCCGGCGAAGATCAGCCGGCGCGCGGCCGGCGCGTTCGCCGCCGTCCTGCGCCAAACCCCCGGCAGTCGGCTCGCGCTCAAGTACGGCACGCTGCAGGAGCCGGCGATGCGGCGGCGCTACCTCGAGTGGCTCGCGGAAGAAGGCGTGTCCGCCGATCGCGTGCAGTTCGCGCACCACACACCCCTTCGCGACTTCCCCGCCACCTTCCGCCACATCGACATCGCGCTCGACCCCTTCCCCCAGAGCGGGGAAACGACCGCACTCTACACACTGTGGATGGGGGTGCCGCTGGTTTCGCTGGAGGGGCCCACGATGGCCGAGCGCCTCGGCTCACGCGTGCTGCGCGTCGCGGGGCTCGGCGAGTGGGTCGCGACCTCCGCGGGCGAATACGTCGACATCGCCTGCCGGCTGGCGGCCGACCCAGCGGCGCTCGCGGCGCGCCGCCAGAGCCTGCGACACCAGCTCGAGGCCTCCCCCCTGCGCGACGCGGAGGGCGTCACCCGCGACGTGGAAGCCGCCTACCGCACGATGTGGGAGCAGCGCGCGCGCTGATGACGGCGCCCGAGCGGAGCCGCTCAGGCCAGCGCCCCGCGCTCGCTGGGGGTCGACGGCCGCACGTCGCGGGCCGGGGCGGGGGAAGACCGGAAGAGCTGGATCACGGCCAGCGCAACCAGCACCAGCTTGACGAGCTCGGCGAAGGTGTAGCCGACGTGCAGCTGGGTGAAACGAGCCAGCTCGGGTGGCGGCGGCTGTCGGGGCACGAAATCCAGGGCTCGACCGAGCTGGGTGATCAGAGGAGTGAGCGCGGTGAGGCCGACCACGATCGCAAACGCCGAGCGAGTCGCCACCGGCACCGTGCGCCGGACGGGCAGATTCCGCACGAGCAACAGCGCGCCGAGCCCCAGGCCGGCCTGCGCGACGTTCCACGCCAGAAACAGGTGCCGGTTCAGCTCGGAGGACAGGTAGCGGAGCAGCTCCCGGGCCCGGGCGGGCCCGAGCTCCTCGACGAGCGCGCGAAACGCCGGGTTCGAAGAGCCCTGGAGCAACTCGTCGACGACGCGAAAGTTGGTGGGCGCCACACCCAACATCACCACGCTGCCCATGGCCCAGGCCCCGAGCAGCAGCACGGCCCAACGCTCCCTCGACGACGCCAACATCGGTGCAGCCTGCGCAATGCGGCGGGAGGAAGCAAGGCGCGGGCACGCGGGACGGGAAGGCGCCCCGATGGCGATGGCCGATCGCCTGCTTCTCTCGCCCCGGCCAGAACCTCGACGCGTCCACCTCGAGCGCAAGAATCCGATCTCCCTCGCACTCTTGCAGGGGGGCGAAACCTCGCGGCCGCCCATCGAGCTCCCCGAATCCGGGCCAGTGCCCGCGGGCGCGACGCCACGGACCGAACCGCACAGGACGAGCGATCCGCGCCGACATCCCCCGCCCCGCGGCGGTGGGCGTCCCGGCACGCGCCGGGCTCAAAGCGCGCCGAGCGCCCCGCTGGCGCGCGCACCGACCCGCGCGGCCCCTTCCGAAGCCTCGTGGAGCTCCTGATGCCCGAGGTGCACCTTCACTTCGGGGTGGCGGGCTGCGAACGCCCGCAGGTGTGCCAGCGACCGAGCAGCCTGCTCCCCGTCGGTATTGAAACTGCCGGGCTCCACGTCGTGGGTCCAGCCGAACTCGGTGTGGCAGCCGTCGCCGGCGATCAGCTGGCCCCCCTGCTCGGTGCGCACCAAAAACGCCATCATGCCGTCGGTGTGGCCAGGAATGTGCAACCCGAAGACGCTCTGATCGCCGAAAACGTCGATCACCGCGAGGCCGCTTTCGCCGGGGGGCTCCACCGACCACTCGCGCAGCGGACCGAAGCCCTGGAGTGAGCGGTTGGTGGTGGGGCGATTGGCGAGGTGCTGCAGGCGGCTGTCGTCGGCCTCCCCGGGCCCGACGTACAGAGGCACCTCCTTTGGCACGTCTTGCAGCCCGAGCACGTGATCGAGGTGTAGGTGCGTCAGGAAGACCCCCGCGATCGGCTGACTCGAGCGCTGCAGCAGGGTGGCCGTGTCGAGCCTCACGTGGAGCGTTTCGTGCGGCATCAGCGCCGAGATGGGCCAGGCGAGAGGCATGTCCTCGCCGTGCCGCGCCACCGAGCGGGCCACCCCGCTGTCGATCAGGAACGTGCCCCGCTCGGGGTGCTCCAGGACGTAGACGTAGATCTGGATCGGCTCGGGGCCCTCGTCGAGCTGCGCGGCCCGCGGGTGGTCCAGGTTGATCAGACCGGAGCGATCGATGGCCCAATCCGCCGCCACGTGCTTGGTCAGGCGAACCGGGCCCGGCTGCTCCGCGAGCCGCTCGAGCACCTGCGAGCCGGACTCGAACGCGGCCGCTCGATCGTCGGGGACGGCGAGAGACGGCGCTGGAATGACCGAGTGGTAGGTCTGCGAGCACGCGCAGGTCCCCAGGGCGAGAGCCGCCAGGAGCGTCCGGCGGCCCGCCGGGGCCGGTGAAGCGCTAGATTTTCCAATCCGATTCAGAACTTTGTGCATGTCAGTCTCCTTTTGGGGCAGCGCTGACCCGCTCCGCCGACGAGCGCCGTGCTGCCTGGAGAAAGAATTGGACATGCCTAGGAGCATGAAAACTGGCTAATAACTCATATAGTCATACGATAGCGTATACCCACCTGGAGCCCTCGTGCGCATCCCCTGGGACGATCTGGAAATCCTGCTGACGGTGCTCGAGGGCGGCAGCTTCAGCGCCGCGGCCCGCGCCCTGCAGCTCACCCAACCCACCATCAGCCGGCGCATCGCGGCGCTGGAGGAGCGCCTCGGCCAGCCCTTGTTCCGGCGCGACGCCGAAGGCGCGCACGTCACGGAGGCGGGCGCGCGGCTCTTGCCGGCGCTCGGCCAGATGGCGCGGTGGGCGACCGAGTCTCGCCGCATCGCGGACGGCTTCGAGTCGAGCCCCGCGGGTCCGGTGCGCATCGCGGCGCCGCCGGGCACGAGCTTCGACCTGCTGGTGCCCTTCGCCGCTTCCCTGCGAAGCGCGCTGCCCGACGTGCAGCTGCACATCGTGGCGGGGGTGGAGTACGCGGACCTGTCGCGTGGCCAGGCCGACTTCGCGATCCGCGCGCGACCGCCGACCCGCCCGGATTTGGAAACCTACCTGCACGGCCGCGTGCAACTGGGCGTGTTCGCCTCGAAGGCGTACGCCAGCAAGCTGCTCGGCGAGCGGCGGGAGGGCGAGCCGGTGCGGCTCGAGCGAATCGACTGGGTCGCGTGGAGCTACCCGAACGAATCCCTCGAGCCCAACCCCACACTGAAGCGGCTCGTGCCGAATTTCCGACCCGCCTTCGCCTGCAACGACTACATCGTGCAACAGCACGCCGTCGCTCGGGGGCTGGGTGCCATGGTGCTGGCGGCGACACGCCACCCCGACCAAAGTGACGAGCCGCTCGTGCAGATCCCCACGAGCCTCGCGCTGCCGGCCTCGGATTTCTACGTGGTGTGCGCCAAGGTGGCCCGCTTCATCCCGCGCGTCGACGCGGTGCTGCGGCAACTCGCGGCGCGGCTCGGCGAGGTCGAGGGGATCTCCCTGCTCTAGCCCGGGCTAGTCGAGCCCCTCGTATTCGAGCCAGGCGAAGTCGGCGACGGCGGGCGCCCCCGCGTCCGACTGGGCGTAGACGCCGACGTGGGCGCCGGTGAAGACCCGCGCCGACTCATAGGAAAACTGCGTGGTCGGAGCGCTGCCCAGCAGCACGCGAAAGCCGTCGGGCTGGTCGAGGAAGAAGGCGTAGTGGTCCGGGTAGCCCTCGATCACCAAGCGCACGCGATCTCCGGCATGGGCAACGCGCCCGACCAAGGACTTCTTTCCGTCGACGGTCGTCCGCAGCACCACGCTGCGCTCCCCACCGGAAGACTCGAGCAGCAACTCGTAGTGATTGGCTTCGTTGCTCCGCACGGCGAGCCCGGCGCGCTGCCCCGGTTCGGGCCGAAAGTGCAGCTCGGTGGCGAGGCGCATCCGCAAGTCGGCCTGGGCGAAGACGACGAGCGCCGGCGAGGCCACGTCGTCGAGGGAGCGCTTCGTTCCGCGCAGGCGCAAAAAGCCAGGTCGTTCGGTCAGCGACCACGACGCCGGGTCGGGGTTGCGCACGAACTTGTAGCGCAGCGCCAGCTGCGGCGAGTCGAACTCGTCACGCGCGGAGGGCTCGGGCGGAGGCGTCCAGTCCGGCAGGTTTTCGGTGGACATGGCGAGCTCGATCGGCTGGCCTCGGTTGACCACCGGCCAGCCTCCCTCGCTCCAGGCCAACGGAGCTAGGAACGTCTCGCGCCCGGTGTGGTGGCGGCGATGGGTGGAAGGCCGCACGCCGAGCAGGACGAGCCAGAAGTGCCCGTCGGGCGTGTCGACGAGGTCGGCGTGGCCCGTCGCCTGGATCGGATGCTCGGGAAGGTTCATGTGGGTGAGCAGGGGGTTTCGCGGGTAGGACTCGAACGGGCCCCACGGCGACTCCGACCGAGCCACCGTCACCCGGTGACCGAAGCTGGTACCGCCCTCGGCGATCAGCAGGTAGTACTCGCCCGCTCGCTTGTACAGGTGCGGCCCCTCCGGCCACACGCCTCCGGTGCCCGCCCAGATCTTCCTGGGCTCGGCGAGCAGCTCCCCGGTCGCCACGTCGATCTCCGCCTGAAAGATGCCCCCGCGCTCGCCCTCGCCGTGGCGCGTGTAGTAGACCTTGCCGTCGTCGTCGAAGAACAATGACGGGTCCATGGTGAACTCGGCATCTCGGATCCAAAAGGGCTCCGACCACGGGCCGCGCGGATCGGTAGCCGTCACGTAGAAGCTGCCCCCTCCATCCATGTTGGTGGTGATCACGTAGAAGGTGCCTTCGTGGTAGCGCAGCGTGGGCGCGAAGATACCGCGCGCGCTGCGCGTTCCCTCGAGCGGGAGCTGACTCCGGGTCGAAAGCACGTGCCCGATCTGCTCCCAGTGGACCAAATCCTTGGAGTGCGAGATGGGCACGCCGGGGAAGTACTCGAAGGTGCTGCTGACGAGATAGTAGTCGTCGCCGACGCGGCACGCGCTCGGATCGGGGCTGGTGCCGGCGATGACGGGATTGCGGAAGGTGGCGGGCACCGCGCCACCCGCCTCGTCGCGGGAAGAAGAAAGCGGCTGAGCCTGCTGACTAGGATCGGTCGCCGGGCGGGCACACGCGGCGAAGAGGAGCAGCGCCGCCCCGCCGCGGCGCGCTGCCGGCAAGAGCCCCCGAGGGCGCCGAATCCGGACGGCAAAGCCCTCCTCGAAGTGGCTGTCGCGGAGCGACGAGACGACGGAAACGATTGGATTCGACATGGCAATACGGCGCGCCGCCCGGCGGATGTACGAGCCGGCTCGACGCGTGCGCCACTGTCACCACGCCGGCCGGAGGCCGTCAACCGAGCTGGCGGCTGCCGCGGCGCCGGTGGTAGCCACGGCAACGCCGCGCACCTGGCCGTCTTGCACACCGCCCGCAGAGGGGTGAGCTTCCGGCCCGAAGTTCAGCAAACGGCTCGCCACGGCGCCGCGATCCCTCTGTCGTTTCCGCACGCCTCGGGTAGTGTCCTGCCCGGCGGCAATCGGGGGCGCTGGCGGATTGTTCGCCCGCCCCGCCGCAACTGCTTGCCAGGAGAAAGCAATGAACAAATATCTAGGACTGGGCGCGGCTGCGCTGACCCTGTGGGCCTGCGGCAAGACCGCGGCGCCGCCTCCCGAGAGCCCCGAGCCCGAGCCCGCGCCGGAGATGTCCGCCTCCCCGGTCAAGTCTCTGGACGACGTGCTCGAGGCGTTGCCCGAGGACGCCAAGGCGCGCTTCCCGTACCGCCACCCCAAGGAGACGCTCGCATTCTTCGGCGTGGAGCCGGGCATGACCGTGGTCGACCTGCTTTCCGGCGACGTTTGGTACGGCGGCATTCTGCTCGACTACTTGGGGCCGGACGGCAGAGCGGTGGCCGCTGACTACTCGCCCACGATGTGGACGAAGTTCGGCGATTACTCGCGCGACCCAGAGAAGCTCGCGACCTGGACCGACGAGAAGACGGCGGCGATGGAGAAGGTGCGGGACGAAGGGGACGCGGCCGTCGGCGCCATTCAGTTCGGCTCGGTGCCAGACGAGATGGCCGGGACGGTGGATGTAATCCTCGCCATGCGGGCGATGCACCACTTCATGCGCCTCGAGAAGAGCGATGGCTACCTCACCCAGGCGCTGGCGGACATGATGAAGCTGCTCAAGCCGGGCGGCATCGTCGGCGTAGTGCAGCACCGCGCGCCGGCGGGCAACTCCGACGAGTGGGCGGACGGCAGCCAGGGCTACGTCAAGGAGGACGCCTTGATCGCGGCCTTCGAAGCCGCCGGCTTCGAGCTGGTCGAGAAGAGCGACCTCAACGCCAACCCCAAGGATCAGCCCACCGAGCAAGACGTCGTGTGGCGTCTGCCGCCGACCTACGCCACTAGCCAGGGCAACGACGAGCTGAAGGCGCAAATGTCGGAGATCGGCGAGTCCGATCGCATGACGCTCAAGTTCCGCAAGCCAGAGTAATCCGCTGACGCCGCCGCGCCCGCTCGGCGCGGCTCGGCGGCGACGACCCGGTCGCCGCCGCGGCCGCCCCGCGCCGTCGCGCGGGCTGCCGCGACGGTCGGAAGGCCCGCGGGGGCGCCTTCAGACCCGCGGGCGGGCCACCTCTTCGAGCTCCGGAGTGAACAGGTCCCTTGCCGGGCGAACCGGGACGTCGGGGTTGGCCAGCCACACGCGCGGGTCGTTTCCCTCGTACGTTCCGAGGCAGCCGTGGTTGCCGTAAGCCGGTCAGCTTTTGCGGCTCGGGCGAAAGCGTGCGCGCCACGTCCGGCGGTAGACGGCTCCGTCCCAGATCCGCCGGACCACGAGTCCCCCGCCCGGCTCCGGTCGTCGTGGGCTCGAGCCGGTCGCGCGGGCTCCGCGGCGCCGGGAAGCCCTCCCCCTCGAGGGACCGACCCCGTGCCGCGCGCGGACCGGCGCACATCGGGTCCGCGGGCAGCTGCTCCGAGGCCCGCGTCGGCGGCGGCACGACCGGCTCGCGCCCAGCCCCGCGCCCCCTGTCCATACCGAGCCCCCGCTCGCCCCGCTCGCCCTGCTCGCTCGAAAGCGGCTCCCCCGCGACGCGTACCCGGTCGCTGCGCAAGATCTCGGCTTTCTTGCTCACCATATGGCACGGCCGCAACTTGACCGACAGACCATTAGAAGGAACATTCAAGAAACCAAACCGAAACCCAACGACCAACCGATAGCCGTCACCCGACGCCCACCGACGCGGTCAGGGTCCCTTCACTCCGCAGCCCGGAGAGGCGGCCATGCCCCATCCAAACGAAAAGCCCGGCTTCGATTTCAGATTTCAGCGCGAGTTCTTCCGGCTCGTGCAGCGCATCCTCACGGCGCTCGGAGTGCTGTCGATCGCGGGCGCGCTGCTCGTCGCGAGCGGCAGCAACCTGTCGGCGTGGATCGCCGGCACGCTGACGGTGTGGGCCCTGGCAATGGGCGTGCACTACGGCCTCGACACCCTGGTGCGGCCCGGCATCGCCGAGCCGGACGCCCTCGACCGCAGCGGTTTCGCCTGATGAGCGCCCTCGGGCCGGTCGCAACGCACCGGCCTCGAGGGGGCTCGCCGAACGCGCGCGCCAATCACGCGGGCCGACTTGCGCCCAGCCGGTGCCGGCATCGGCGGTTCGCCCACACTCGCCCTGCCCGATGAATGAGCCGGGCAGGCCATCCGCCTCCCCCGACCAGGGCCCGAGGTGCTGGCCCGGATGTCTCGCGACCCCAGGACCGAGGGTGCGGGCAGGAAGTGGATTTTCAGTCCAGATGCCCGTCGGGCGCGCGCGGGCAGACTTGCTGTCCGTCGAGCACGCCCGGCGGGCAGCTGGGCGAAAAGACACGACTCCTCGTACCCCCGGGACCGGGTCGTGAGACATCCGGGCCAGAGCCCGAACAGGTCGCCGGGGAGGGAAGTCCCAGGGGCGGCAAACCGTCCCGTTTCGCTTGCCGCACCCACCCGTTCAGCACGGGCAAGGGCCCTCCCTCCTCGGCCGCCCGTTCTAGAAGCACCTCCTGATCGAAGGCTGCCGTCTGGGATTCGGTGAGGTCGCCGGCCCCGCCGACCCCGGGAACCCGAAGGAGCGGCGGGCCGAACGGGACGGCTACGCGGGGACCTCGTTATCCGGCGTCAGGGGAGGCGTCCGGAGCCCCGGCGTCGGTGCCGGCGTCGGTCATCGAGGCGCCGCCCATGGAGCCACCGGCCATGCCGCTTCCGCCCATGCCGCTTCCGCCCATGCCGCCACTCGAGTCACCGCCGCTTCCGCCCATGCCGGCGGCCGAGCCGCCCATGCCGCTTCCGCCCATTCCGGCGCCGCTCCCGCCCGCGCCACCGCCCGGCGACGGATCGTCATCGTCACCACAACCACAGAGAGCAGAGGACACCAGGAGCACACAGATGGTTCGTTTTCGTAAGATCATGATTTAAGCCTCGCAGCGACGAGCACTTGGTTTCCCCGCGAGCAATCGGGAAACATGGTGCACGCCTCCAGCGTTTGCAGATAGCCCCCGCTCGCGAGGGGCCGTTTGTTGTTCATACTTCCGCCTAACCGCGTAACGGGAAAGTTACAAGCAGCGAGAGGAGCAGGTTTCATTTTGGTCTCTGTGGGTCGCCGCCGCCAGTCGACCGTGCATCGAGGCCCCCGAATACCGCTTACATAACACCCGCGAGGCCGAGCTGCGTCCTACACAGAGGCTGCGCGACTCGACGAGCTACGGCTCCGACCATGGGGCAGACCGTCCCAGTTGCCACGAGGCCGTAGGCGGTGGCCGACTGTGCGTCCCCTGCTCCACAGCCGAAACCGACAGGAAACGCCGCCCCGGCCAACCCCCGGAACGGGGCGCCCCTCCGCGCATGGCATCTCGCAGAATACTGAGCGGCTTCCTCTTCCTGGTGGTGACCATGGCGATCGCGACGGGCGGCTACGTCGCCAGCGGTTGGTCGCTGCTCGACGCCGTCTACATGGGGGTCATCACCGTGTTCGGCGTGGGCTACGGCGAGGTCCGAGAGATGTCGGCGTTCGGGTGAATCATGTCGTAGAGCGTGGAAACCTTGCGGTCGGGGTCCGCAATGATGGGGTAGTTCGGACCGGTGCCTTGGGTCTCCTCGATCTTTCGCTTCTGCCGCCCGCGCGCCCGAAGGCCCGCCAGGAGGCGCGCGGATGGCTCGCCTTCTCCACGCCGCCCGCTACCCGGGGCGGGGGCGGCCGCGGTCAGGGGCTCCGCGCTCGGGAGCGGCTCGCGGCGAGGGCCACAGGCTCGCTTGCCACAGCCTGGAGAGCCACAGCCGCAACGTCACGCCGCGCACCGCGGCGTAACCGATGAACGCGAGCCACAGGCCCACGTTGCCAAAGCGACTCGCGAGGGGAAAACCCAGCACAAGAAAGCACGAGACCGAGATCAGAGACGCGTCCCGCATCTCCCGACTGCGCGTGAGGCCGATGAAGATCCCGTCCAACTGAAAGGCGGGAGCCGCGGCGAGCACGTACACGGCGGCGAGCGGAACGAAGGCGCCGGCGACCCTTTCCACGCTGGGTAAGTCCGTCAGCCAATCGACGACCATGCGGCCCGCCCCGGCGATCGAAGCGGCCAAGAGCACGGCCGTCAGGAGGGCCAGATGCCAGGAGCGCCGCACGGCCACGGCAAACGCGGCCCGGTCGCGCGCTCCGACAGCCGCGCCGACGAGCCCTTCGGTCGCAAAGGCGTAGCCGTCCAGAAAGAAG
This sequence comes from Polyangiaceae bacterium, assembly GCA_050299315.1. Classification (GTDB taxonomy): domain Bacteria; phylum Myxococcota_A; class Polyangia; order Polyangiales; family Polyangiaceae; genus SZUA-265. The sequence continues at coordinate 16,406 of JBNKVS010000085.1, read as the reverse complement.
GCCGAAAACGAGATGAACTGCAGCAGCACGTGGTTGGCCGCCAGCGTCTCGGCGCCGAAACGTGCGCCCCGGTGCGTGAACCAGGCGAAGCCCGAGAGCAGCGCCAAAGTGCGAATCATGATGTTGGCGTTGGTCGCCAGCGTCTCGAGCAGGGGAGCGAGCTGCAGCAGCTTCCTCGACCCCAGCTCGCGCAACGACAGGCCGCCCGCCCCTTCGTGGTCCGACCCCGCACGACCCGAGCGCAGCAAGAGCACGAGCCCCAAGCCCGCCGCCGCCCACTCGCTGATGGCCGTGCCCGCGCCGACCCCGACCACCCCCCACGAGAGTCCCCCGGCAAAGGCCCAATCCAAGCAGATGTTGAGCAGGTTGGCCGCCGCTTGCACGGCGAGCAACGCGCGGCTCTTGCCGAGCCCGATCAGGCCACCCATGATCGCGAAGGAGCAGAGCATGCCGGGGGCCCCCCAGATGCGCGCGGCGAAGTATCGAGCCGTCGCCCCCTCCACCGCCTCACTGGCGCCGAAGAGCGGCAGGAAGGCTCTCGCCAGGGGCCCCCCGAGGACTACCAAGAGCACGCCGATACCGGCTCCCAGGCTCAGGGCGCGACCGATGGCGAACCCCACCTCCGCCCGGTTGCCGGCCCCGAACGCCTGGGAGACGAAGCCCGTGGTCCCCATGCGAAGAAACCCGAAGGTCCAGTACACGCAGTTGAACGCCAGCGAGCCGAGGGCGAGCGCCGCCAGGTCGTCGACCCCGCCGAAGCGCCCCATGGCCGCGGTGTCGGCCAGCCCGAGCAACGGGGCCGCGACGTTCGCGATCATGATGGGCCAGGCCGCGCCCCAAATGGTGCGATAGCTCGGGCCGCGGGAAGGAAGCCGGGACGGGCTCGCTGGAGAGTGACCGGGCACCATGGTCGCGCGTTGCACCGTGGCACGCACGCCCGCAGTCGTCACGCCCCGCCCGTTGGCTGCCGCACGCAGAGGGCAAGCCCCCGAGCCTGAACGAGCAGGCCCGGCGCAGCGGGCCTCCGCTGGGACCCGCCCAAGCCTCGCGCCATCGATGCCGCGCATCCGCTCCGGAGCGCGTGGAAAGTCCGCGCGCACCGTCCTCGGCCGCTCCGCGCTTTCGGAGCGGGATGGGAGCGGATCGGCGAGGCCCGTGCAGGCAACGCGCGGGCGCCGCTCTCTGCTATTTCACGCTCAGGCCGAAGGGCATCGCCGCTACGACCGACTCCCTCGAAGACAAGAGCATCGCGAGCCCCGCGGCGAAGGGCCGCAGCGGGGCGGCGAGGCGCGCGAGCGGGCCCCCGCGCTCGAGAACGACGGCTCGCCCGACCGCCGCGGCGGGTTCATCGATCGGCTCTTCCTCCTCCCCCTGCAGGAGCTCGAGGAGGCTGTCGGGGCCGCCCTCGATCTCGACCGGGGCATCCTCGGGCAGGCTGGCGCGCTTTTTCGCGAGGGCCACCGCCGCGCCCAGCCCCCCGATCTCGTCCACCAGGCCGCGCTCGCTGCCTTGCTGCCCCGTCCAAATACGCCCCTCGGCGACGGCCGCAACCTTGTCGACCTCCATTCCGCGCCCCTCGGCAACTCGGGCGAGAAATAGATCGTAGATGGCGCGCATCTGCGTCCGGACCTTCTCCCGGGTGGCTTCGTCCCAAGGCATCAGGGGCGAGAGATAGGCGGCGCGCGCGGCGGCGCCCTCCCCCTCGCGCGCGGCAAACGTGACGCCCGAGACGCCCACCTTGCCCAGGGCCTCTTCGATCGTCAGCTTGCCCCCGACGACGCCGATCGATCCGACGATCGACGTGCGCGTGGCCAACACCACGTCCGCCGCGGAAGCGAGGTAGTAGCCGCCACTGGCGGCCGTGCTGGCCAGGGACGCGATCAGCGGCTTCTTCTTGCGCAGCTGCATCAGCTCGTACCACAGGAGATCGCTCGCGAGAGCCGACCCGCCCGGCGAGTCGATGCGCAGGACCACCGCCTTGACGCTCTCGCTCTCACGCAGCCGCCGCACCACCTTGGAGAGCGATTCCGAGGAGATGCCATCCCCGCCGAAAACGCCTCCGGAGCGCAGCGCGATGGCGCCCGAAGCAGGCAGCACCGCGACGTGCGGCTCCTTGGGCTCGTCGTCGTCGTCGCCGCCGAGCAAGGCGGACAGCAGCCTCGTGAGCGAGAGCCCTTCCCCCTCGTTCGACCGCTTGACGGCGCGGCGAACGTGAGAAACCTGCGCCGCCGCCTCCACGGCCTCGCGCGCCTCCGACTCGTAGCCGATGCGATCGACGAGGCCTTGCTCGAGCGCCGCGCTGGCGGGCCAGGGTCCGTCCTCCGCCGCTGACACCAAACCCTCGGTCGGCCGCGCTCCGACGAGACCATCGAGCCAGCTCTGGCGGATCGACCCGAGCACGGACTGCAGCGACTCGCGGGACGCTTCGCTCGGGCCCTCCCGCGTGATCGACTCGGCGGCGCTCTTGTACTTGCCCATGTGGAGGAAATCCGCTTCCACGCCGAGCTTGTCGAGAAGCTCCTTGGCGTAGACCACCTGCCCCGCGATGCCGACGCTGCTCACCTCGCCGGCCGGGCTGAGCCAGACTTGGCTACAACCTCGGGCCGCAAACCACAGCGAGCTGTTGCCGTACTGGTGCGCGTGGCAGACCACGGGACGGCTCGCCTTCAGCCCTTCGAGGCGCTCGGCGAGCTCCTCGGCTTGGGCCCAGGGCAAGCTGGCGTCGCCGAGCCGAACGAACAGCCCTTGGGTCGCCGGGTTGCGTGCTGCTTCGTCCAGAGCCACCACGACCTGGGCAAACGTGGGCCCCGTGGGGCCAGCCAGGATCTGCAGCTGGGCCATCCCCTCGCGCGCTCCTCGCGAGAGGTTCACCTCGACCACCGCCGGCCGGCTGCTGTCGAGCGCGTCTTCCGACCGAGAATCGCCGCGGAAGCAGCCCGTCGCGCAAACGAGCGCCGCGGCCGCCGCGGCCACTCGCCGCCCGAGCGACGGTCGCCGAAGCGGCCGACGCGGCTCGGCTCTCGGAGCCCGACCCGCGACACACGGAGCGGCCCCAGCGCAAACGCGCGAGGTGCTCACGGGACGCCCGCAGCCGAAGCCGGCGACGGCTCCTTGCCCTTCGGGGGGCTGCCTTCCTCCGGCGCCCCACCCGCCGGCGGCTCACCCGGCGCGGGCACCGGCTGGACCGGTTTGGTCGCCTTGGGGTTTGCCTCTGCCTCGGGGACGCTCGGAGACGGCGACTCGGGCTCGTAGGGGCTCGGAGGCTGCGACCGCTCGTCGGGAGCTTCCGGCTCGGGCTCCCGTGACTCCGGAGCCGCTGCCTCGGAAGCCTCGACGCCCGAAGCCTCGGCAGGCGCCTCGCCACCCGCGCCCGTGGCGGCCTTCTTCTTGCTCTTCTCGAACTCCTCGATGCGGCGAAGCGCACGGACACCGTAGGGATGCGCGGTGCCCACCTGCCCGAGAGCCCGGCGGTAGAGGTTGACGGCCGCCTGACGGCGCCCCGCATGCCAGTTCATGTCGGCGCTCGCCATCACCGTCGGCAAGTGCGTGGGGCTCTGCGAAAGCACCCGGTTGTAATACGAAATTGCCTTGGCGTTGGAGTGCCGCTGACGCGCGATGTCTCCCAGGCCGCTGAGCGCCTCGATCTGGTTGGGCGTGCGCGCGAGCACGGCCTCGTACACCTCCGCGGCGCCCGACAGATCTCCCTGCCGATGCAGCGTCGCGGCCCGCTCGATCGCCCCGCCGTCGTCTTCGGGGATGTGGTTGGCGGAGGACTTGCGCCTCGACGCGGTGGGCGCGCGCGGCCCCCCCGCGCGCGAGGCCGACCTGGCGCGCGACGGCGACGAACGCTCCGAAGCCGACCGCGAGCTCCGGGCCGGAGCCTTGGCCAGCGCGGCTGCCTCTTGCTCGGCCTTTTCCTCGGTGCGTGTCACCAGGGCCTGCAATTCCACCAGCAGCGGGTGCCCGGGCGCGATCAACTTGAGCTTGGCGAGCTCTTTGTCTGCCGCCTCCCGCTGGCCCGCTCGACACAGCGCGTAGACGAGCATCGCCCGCGAAGTTCCGCGCGGCCCCTCGCTGCGCGCGGCCACTCGCAACCGGCCAACGGCCTCGTCGAGCCCCGCATCCCCCTCGGCGAGGTCGAGGGCCCCCAGGGCGTGCGCGTTCAGTGGCTCGCTGGCCTGTGCGGAGAGCCGGGGAACCAACTGACGCGCCGCGGCGGGCTTACCCTCGAGCCGCAAAAGGTTGACCCGCGCGCGAACCACCTCGAGGGGCTCGGGGGCCGCGGCCGGGGTGACGTGGCCCGACAGAGCGTTCGCGGCCTTCTGCAAGCGTTCGGCGAAATTCTTGGTGGCCACCTCGCGCCGGCGCGCCCGCTTGGCGGCGCGCTCCTCGGCCTCTTTCTCCGCGGCGGCCCGGGCGCGGGCCGAACGGGGCCGCGGCTTGGGCTCCTCGGGGGGGAGCTGCTCGAGCAACTTCAACTCGAGCCAGCGAGTCTCCGCGTGGGAGAGCTCCAGACGCGCCAGCATGGCTGCGACGGTGGGGTCCCGCTCGGCGAGGAGACCGGCCTTCGCCACCGCGGCCCGAGCCTCCTCGTAGTCCCCTCGGCCAAGCGCCGCATTGGCCTCCTCGAGCAGAGCCGGCACGCGCGGGTCGAGCTGGGCGACGGGCGGCTTCGGACGCACGAAGCGGACGAGATAATCCTTCCCTACGGTGAGGCCCACCAGGGCCAATCCCCCGACTACGACGAGCGCGGCAATCCAGCGACTGCGAGCGCTCGCGGGCGGAGCCAGCTGGGAGAGATCCGAAGCGCTGGTGCGCAGGCCTTCGACGTTCTGCCAGGGCGCCGGCGTGGCCCGACTCGCGCCCGGCGGCGAGGGAGAAACCGGCGTGGCCATGGCGGACGATCCAAGCGCCGCTGCCGAGACGGCCTCGGGGCGCCGGGAGGGCCGGGCCGGGTTCATCGGCGACATCCCCCCCGCCCCAGGGGGTGGCGGGGGCCGCTCGCTCATGCGGCGCGGCGGCCTGCTGCGGCGGTCCTCCACGCCCGCGTCGTGCACGGCAGGGGCAGCTCCCACCGCCACCGCGGGGCTGCTCGCCCCGACGTCGGGCACGGAAGGAGCCCCGCTCGCGCTCGACACGGGGGCGCCCGAGCGCGCCCTCAGCGGGCCGGGCTTGGCGGCCGTCTCGGCGATTTTCGCTGCCGAAATTCCCCCAACCGGGGTGACCGGCTCGGCTCGGCGCCGCGGCGGCGGCAAGGACGAGACGGGCAACGGCAGGCCGCCCGCCTGGGCCCCGCCCAGGAGCGTTCGGCGCGGCGCGGCGCGCGCGCGGGCCGTCGCGAAGAAAGTCCGCAGCTCGTAGATTTCCTTCAGCGGCCGGGGAGGCTGCGCCCCGTGCGTCAGCTCGTCTTCCGGATCCAGCCGGCCACGAACGATGCCCTGCTGGAGCTCCCGCAGCGAGTGAAAGACCGTCTCCTCTCCGCTGGCGCTGCGCACGACCCAGGTCTCGCTCTCAACGCCCCCTTCGCGCCGCACGCGGAACTGGTGCCCGCAGTTGGTGCACTTGACGCTCGTGCCACGCGACGACACCAGGGCGTCGTCGAACTCGTATTCTGTACCGCAACTTGAACAGCGAACTTCCATCGTGGCCTGCGGGGATCACCCGGCCGACAATCCTAGTTGCCCCCACCCCAAGTCGCAATCGATATTGGGTCACGCCAGGGTCGACCGGCTGCGCCCGCTCGCCCATGCGCATACATGGGACGCGAACGGGGGAGCCCCTGGAGTGTGGTCGGTCGCTTCTCACAGCGACGTACGAGGGCGAACGAGCTACTCGACGAGACGCAAGTACGGGGGACGCGAACGAGGCGTTCCGCCTGGAGAGCGCGGCTCCGAGCCGGAGGACTCTTTTCCTTGGCCCTCCCGACCCACCTGCCCGGATTCTGCCCCGGCGGAGGCACGCGACTCGGCGGGAGAGTCGGCCTTTGGCTCTTTTGCGCCGGCCTCCCCGGCGCGCGCGGCCCGACCCTCTCCAGCGAGCGGCCGCGCCTCGGCAACTGCTCGACCTCGCTTGGCCGCGCCGGCAGCGGCCTCGCCGCGGCTCGCCGCAGCATCTCGCGCAGAAGCATCCCGGACGGCGGCATCCCGCGGCACGGCCTCCGACGCGGCGGGAGCCTGCCCCCCGCCCCCGGGCACGGCGCGCAGGTGCGGCCGCTTGCGCGCAGCCGGCTGCGCCGGGCGCCGCGCTCGCTGCTGAGCGACCACTTCCTGCGGAACGTCCTCCGGCCACACCATTCCCCCGCCCTGCTCGCCGATGAGCGCGTAGATGGCAGGCCAGGGCATGGAGCAGAAGTGCTTGCGACGATCGAAGCTGAGCGTGCAGGAAATTCCCTCGTCGTTCACTTCCAGATCCGGAATTGCGACGGCCATGTTCAGGCCGATCTGCAGTACCAGCTGGGGTTGGCTCGCGAACTTCGCGGGCACCAACACGCCTTCTCGACGCGGGTCGAGATGAACGAAAAGCGAAGCTCGCTCGAGCAACTCGATGGCAACGGCCTTCTTAGGCGGCAGCACTGGCATATAGCGGATCCATAACCTTACCCCGCGCCAAAAACCAGACCCGAGGTGGGCAAAGCACCGCCTTCCCGGGGTGTCTCGGCTCGTTACACCGAAGCCGGAAGCGAGCGTCCCCGGCGGCGAATCGACCGACCTCGCGAGCCGATGACACCGCCGACGTCGCGCCCGAGACCAGTCCGCGTGCGGCTCGGTGCCACCGATTGCTACAATGCTCGGCGTGGGTCCCGCCGTGTTGATTGTGGAAGACGAACCGGCCATCGCCGAAAGCCTTCAATACGCGCTGGAGCGCGCCGGCTTTGCTACGGAGATCGCGATCACCTTGCGGGCCGCCCGGCAGCTTTTGGCGTGGCCGCGGCTGGTCGTGCTGGACCTCATGCTTCCGGATGGCGACGGTCTTGATCTCATCCGGTGCATGCGAAACAGCGGAAACAGCACTCCAATCATCGTGCTTTCCAGCCGGGGCGACGAAATGGATCGGGTCAGCGCTCTGGAACAGGGCGCGGACGATTACGTAACGAAACCTTTTTCACCGCGGGAGATCGTCGCTCGCATCCGCGCGAACCTGCGTCGCTTCGACCCAACTCCCGCCGAGGAAAGTGTGGCGCTGTGGCTGGATCCGAACACCCGAACGGCTCGGACTCCCGGTGGGTCGGTCGAGCTGACCCGCGTGGAATTCGACCTGCTGCAGTGCCTGCTCGCCGACCCCGGCCGGGCATTCACTCGACCCGAACTCATCGACTCGGTCTGGGGAGAAGGCTTCGCGATCACCGATCGCACCGTCGACTCCCACGTCAAGGCGCTCCGCAAGAAGCTCTCCGAAGCGGGCAACTCGGCGCCTTTCATCCACACCGTGCGCGGCGTCGGCTTCCGCGTCGAGCTCGACGCGTGATCCGGCTGCTCGTCGTCGCCACCACCGCCATTGCGGGCATCTTGTTCGTGGCCTTCGTTGCCTCGCGCATCGCCCGCAGCCGGACCGGCCTTTCGATCCGAATGCAGGTCTTCCTCGCGCTGGCCTGCGTGGTGGGGGCGTTCGCCGGCGGCCTGGGGGTGCTCGTGGTCGACCGCGTGCACGCCCGGGCCGTGCGCTTCGCCTCCCAGGCCGCCTCCGACGAGGCGAATACGATCGCGCGCCTGCTGTCTTCACAGCTCGCCGCAGGGGCCGACCTGGCGTCCCTGAGCGGGAGGCTCGAGCGCGAGCGGCAAGCCACGGGCGCGACGGACTGGGCGCTAATCGCCAGCAACGGCGACGTGCTGTTTCGCCAGCGGGGCGCCGAGGTGCCCGAGGGGCCTTTGGTACGAGAGTCCGCGCCACTGCGCTTCGGCGATCGTGTCGTGGCCCAAATCGAGGTTGCCAAGGGCACCGTCGTGGTCGAGCGCCTGCTGCGCGATTTTGCGCCGACGGTGCTGGTCATCAGCCTGGTGCTGGGCGCGGCGGCGGCGCTCAGCGCGTTTTGGATCGGGCGATCCATCGCCGCGCCAATCGAGGCGCTGAGCCGCTTCAGCGAACGAGTCAGCCGCGGGCAGCAAGGCGCCACGCCGCCACCGCCCGTATGGGGTCGCGAGGTGACGCACTTGACTCGGTCGATCGACTCGATGCGCAGGCAGCTCGAGGGGCGCCCGTTCGCCGAGCGTTTCGCGACCGACCTCTCGCACGAGCTGAAGAACCCGGTAGCCGCCATTCGGGCGAGCGCGGAGGTGTTGCAAGAAGGGGCCCTCGCCGAGCCGACCAAGGCGCGCCACTTCGTCGGACGGATCGCGCAGGCCGTGGCACGCATCGAGCGCCTCCTCGAGGAGCTGCTTCGATTGGCGAGAATGGAGGCGCGGGCGCCGGAGACGGCGGAGCCGGTCGACCTGCGCGAGCTCGTCGAAACGACGGCGCTCGAATCCATCGCGGCCGACCGGGTGCGCTTCGACCTCGCGAACGCCACCGTCGTCGGCGAGCCGCACTGGCTGCACCGAGCGATCGCGAACCTGATCGAAAACGCCGCCGTGCACGCGGCGGGGCACGACCGCATCGAGGTTTCCCTGGAGCGGTCCGAACGCACGGCAACGCTACGAGTGAGCAACGCGGGGGAAGTGCCTCCGCACGTGCGCAGTCGGCTGTTCCACCGCTTCGTGACGACCCGCCCCGACAAGGGCGGAACGGGCCTCGGCCTGGCCATCGTCAAGGCCGTGGCCGAGGGCCATGGCGGAGTGATTCGGATGACGCAGCCGGGGCCGCCACGCGTCGTGATGGAGCTGGAGCTACCGCTCGGAATGCCGCGGAGCGGCGTCAGCAGGCCGCGGCGAGAACCGCTCGAGGTGCCCGACAAGAGCGCCCCGCGGGGGGGGGCGAGCTGACTCCCAAAACAGAGCACCTCGATATCGTTCGGCCGGTCAGGGGTCCTGAGTAGAAAATTTCTCCTCGAAACCTCCTCACTTGCAGTGTGACGCATCGGGCAGGCTCCGGTTTTGTCGAGTGATTGCCCAAAGCGAGCTACAAGTGAGCCCCTCCTATGACTGATCCCGACGGGCTGCCGTCCAAAGCCAACGGCGTTTCCGCCATCCGCCCGAGCTCAACCCGAAACGACGCTGCCAGTCACGGCCCAATTCCCCGGCACGTCGCCATCATCATGGATGGCAACGGTCGCTGGGCGCAAGCGGCCGGCTTGTCCCGCGTCGAAGGGCATGCGGAAGGAGCCCGCGCCGTGCGGGCGACCGTGCGGGAATGCCGAAAGCGTGGGGTCGAGTACCTCACGCTGTACGCGTTCAGTGTGGCCAACTGGGGTCGACCCGCCACGGAGGTGCGAGCGCTGATGAACCTCCTGCTCGATTTCGCCGAGCGCGAGAAGCAGGAGCTGTTCGAGCAAGATGTGCGCGTCGAGGTCATCGGGGATCTGGAGGAGCTCCCGATCTCCACGCGGCTAGCCGTCCAGCGCACGTGCGACTACACGGCGCAGTGCAGCGGCATGACGCTCAGCCTGGCGCTCTCCTACGGCGGGCGAGCCGACATCGTACAAGCCGCGCGAGCGCTGGCAGTGCAAGTGCGCGCGGGCGCGTTGCTCCCCGAAGAGGTCACCGAGCAATCGCTGCAGGCCGCCATGTCGACACACGCCCTGCCGCCGGTCGACCTCCTGATTCGCACCGGTGGCGAGCGACGCATGAGCGACTTCCTGCTGTTCGAAGCGGCGTACGCCGAGCTCTACTTTTTGCCCGCAATGTGGCCGGATTTCGACGGCCGCGCGCTCAGCGGAGCGCTGGAGTTCTTCGCGGGCCGGCAGCGCCGGTTCGGTTTGACGGGGGAGCAAGTCGAGAGCGAGCCAAGCACCCCCCCGGGCATCACATTTCCCGCGGCGCAGCCGTTCGACCCCATCGACGCGACCAGCACCCAGCTCGACTGCGCGAGCGCGAGCGCCGAGTAGGGGGTCAGTTTCTCACCGTGAAGGCTCGCGTCGCAGGGGCGACTCGATCCTCGGACTTCCATAGGCACAGCCTAATCGGAAACATCCCGATGAAGCGGCATCGCTTGAACCCGCACCCTGCATTGCAATAATACGCGAATCGACTGCGCCCGTAGCTCAGCTGGATAGAGCAATGGACTTCTAATCCATCGGTCGCTGGTTCGAATCCAGCCGGGCGTGCAGGACCGCGGGTGAACCCGCGGTCTGCAAGCCCGCCTGGATTCAGGCCTTACGGGCGGATCCGAGGCACTTGCAGCTCGATCGGAGTCACTCCCAAACCTGTGGGTTGCCGGTTCGAATCCAGCCGGGCGTGCAGGGCCGACTTCGAGGCTAACAACCAAGAAGAGGCCGCTTTCCCCGCAGATGACGCGCGGAGCTTCGGCTCTGCGTCGCTCGGGTGACTGGGACGAACCGCGACGGAGCAGGACTCCGCGGCCGCGGGGTGTGGTAATGGGGGACGGCCCCATCCTAGTTCCCCCTCGAAGACGAGTTGCCGTGCTCGAGGGTTTGCCGGATCGCTCCCAGCTTCGGCCTCGCCTTCAATTCGGTCGAGTCCAACGTGGAGAGTGCTTGGACGGCACGCTCACGTGCCAAGCTTTCGTCAATGAAGACGCCAAGCCCGTCGAAGTCAAATCCGTATCGCGTCGGCTCACCGCCCGCACCAATGACCTCGCTGGCGAAGAGCTCAAGGAAACGGAGGAAGTGAACGTCATCGAGAGCTCGAACCCACCCCCTTACACCAGAGCTGTCGAAGAAGCTCCAGAGGTAGATCAGTCTAATGGGTAGCGCCGTGTCCCATATCTCGTCGTGTTCGGCTAAGGAAGCGCTTCGTTCCGCGAATTCCTTCTCAAGCTGGATCGCGCTCTCCACGCTCAGCGTTCGCGGCTCCAGCCGCGCATCAGCGCCGTGGCGCCCGTGTTCTCCAGAGAAGTGCACAACCATATTGCCCACCGTTACTGGAGACTCCGAACTCTTTGCGCTTTCCAATAGAATTGGGAGTCTGTCGTTCTCGGGTAACTGCTGGACGAACGCAATAAGAACGTGCTCAAGAGTCGGCCGAAGCCCAAAGTCAAGACCACGACGCGGGCCTTCCTTAACCACTAGGGCGTCGGCGACACCAAGTAGTCCATTCAGCAGCCCGAGAACGTCATTGTTCTTCACGTTGCGCCCGCCACCGTCTGCCAGAAATGATTCAAGGTGCTCCATGAACACCCTTGCCTTGGTCATACCGTCGAATCTCCTGATCTCCGCGAGGGCAAGCAGCCGAGGCCCGAAACCAGTTGGGTCGTCAAGAGCGGTCAAGAAGTCTCGCCGGGAGATCGACGTCGCTGGAACAGAGAGCCTGAAGTAGACGGGGAAAATATCCGGGCTGCAGACGCGCAGGTCTCGCGCCCAGCCAACAGAGGAAGATTGCGCGTTCGACCAAACGGCGTCCAGCCGAGGGAATAGCTGCCTGAGCGCAGTCTTCAGCACCTCAGGCTTTGAAGCACCCCGTAGCCAAGCGTCGTGAAACTCCCGGGCTTGCTTCCTCTGCTCCTCAACGGTGAGCCCCCCAATGACCGAACCAGTGAACTGATCCGAATTGTCCCTAACGACACGATAGACCGAAGGGGCCAGCACGCGAAGAGCCTCAAGCGCAACGAAATCAACGGCATTCACTTCACCGTGCACGGCTGGGTACGTAACTCCAACCGCATTGCAGACACGAACTACATCTCTTGGAGTCTGGAGCAGTGGCCGCACTGCTCGCGTGAACACGGTCCCCCACCGAGGGCCGAGGAACGCGTCCTTGGCAGATTCTGGCAGTACAGCATCTAGCCGCCTCAGAAGCATTGCACCGAGTTGTTCGGAACTCGGGATGGGCAGATCAAAAGGGACCTGCACAATCTTCTCGATATACTGCGCCCCTTGGTCCGGGTGGGCTGCGGCCAGAGCTCTCGCAACGACGTCCGGATCGAACGAAAGCACGTAGGTCACGTTTGGAAAATCGGCGACCGCCTTCACCAGACGCAGAACAAGGCGAATCTCGTCAAAGGCAAGTCTGTCAATATCGTCGATGACTACGACCACCTTCAAAGCGATCTTGCGAAGCTCGACAACCAGCTCGGCCTTCAGCTTGGCCACGTCCGCAAGCTCTCCCGACGCGGCGGCTTTCTCGACAGCCTTCCCTAGAGCCTTGCCCCCTGGCACCCCCAACTCAGAAACAGCAGCGCCCATCACCGCACCAAACGACGCAAGCTTCTGCCTCAGCCTCCTCGCCCTTGACCGGGCCCGAAATACCGCCCCTTCGAAAAGAGAGAAAAACGCCTTGAGAAGTTCTTCCTGGCCGCGAAACCACCATGGGTTGAAGTGGAGAACTACCGGTGCATCGTCTTCATCTTCCGCCTGCTCCCGCAAACGCTGTTCAAGGAAATTGAGAGTGGAGCTCTTCCCGCTACCCCACGCTCCGTAGAGACCGACCACGAGGCCTTCCACAGGGCACTCACGACCAATACTCTTGGCCAACGCGTTTGCGAAGGGCGCATGCCCGAACAAGTCCTCGTTCGGGTCACTTAGTGGTCGATCGCCCGAGAGAAGCGGTGCTTCCCGATTCGCTGTTTTGGTGATCACGACGCCCAGACCTTACGCTGGTAGACTGCAGATGTCGCGTTGGTCAAACCTCAGCCGCATTTCGCACGGGCTTAGTCGGAACTCATCCATTCGGTGGTTCGCTCCGACGACTACAACAACTGTAGGTCACTCCGAGCGAACAGACGAGTCTCGCCTTGCCAGCTCGGCCTTGTACGGTTCCAGCTCGCGCTTGGTGCCCGCAGCGTACGCTCGGACTGAAGCCTTCGCTCCTGGGAACGCCCAGCGTCGGCGGCAGCCGACTCGACAAGAGTCCAACGGTGGGCGGCATTGAGAGTCTCAACGGCCCCGCGCGTCGGTCCGCGAGAGCTGGGCGCTCCACAGATCCGGAAGGCCCCAATTGGGCGTTCGCACCGGCGCCGTGTAACCACCGATCAGCTCGGATCCCACTTCCACCGAAATCACCGGGACCCGGGTCCGCCGCCGAAAAGTGGGCCCCGCGCCTCGGCTCGGCGGACGATCACGCCAGACAAAAGGGCGAAGGCCCGGAGTTGGCGCTCCGAGCCTCCAAGGTAGCTGCAGCCGGTGTGAGGCAGACTCGCTAACCCAATCAGTCGCGACTCTGCCCCACCGACTCGACAGCCACCAAATTTTCGGTGTGAGTCGTCGGTGGTTTCTGTCGGCACGAGCCGGCGATGCCGGCGCTGTGGAGCGGAGTTCGTGATTTGCCGCCAGTGCGATCGGGGGCAGCAGTACTGCCAAGCGGAGTGTCGCCGCCTGGCAGTAGCCGAGCAACAGCGGGCAGCACGTCATCGCCATCAGCAGACCTCCGAGGGGCGGCTCGATCACCGAGATCGCAACCGGCGCTATCGAGAGCGGCGACGTCAGCGGGCGGCTCGCGTGATGGATATGCCTTCCAAGGACTTGGCCCCGGCTGCCAAGGTCTGCCTCCCCCCCAGCGAGGAGACTGCCCATGTCCACCATGACCGCGACGGTCGTCGTGACCCTCAGCGAAACCCGCCTGCTCGTTTGCGATCCGACGGACGACCGCCTGATCGCGAGGCTCCCACCCCTGCGAGCGAGCCACCGGTGGGCTCTGAAGGCCCTGTTGGAATCCCTTTCGCTGTTCAGCAGGGAGCGGTTGCGCGTTGTTCTCGCTGCGGACGATTCGTCGACCTGGGAGCAGCTGGGTCTGTGCGACGCACTCAACTTCGGCGACGATGGTCTCCACCTCGACATCGAGATCGTGCCCCACCCGCAGGAGCGCTGTCGCGCCAAGCGGCTGACGGGACTCGGCAGCTTCGCCGCGGAGCGACGCCGCATTCGAAAGGCCGGCTCGTGACCGACCTCGACCCGGAGCAATTGCGTGCGGAAGTGATGCGACTGCACTACCTCGAGGTCTTGAGCATTCGCGCCATTGCCAAGCGCCTGCAGGTATCGCGCAAGACGGTGCGAAAACACCTCGGCAAGCTTGAAGCGGCTCCCGCGGCTCCTTCCGCACCCCGGCCGTCTCTACTCGACCCGTACGAGCCGCTGATTTCTGGCTGGCTTGCGGACACGCCCGAGCTGCGAGCTCCGCAGCTGCTCGAGCGGCTGCGGTCGCACGGTTACACTGGAAGCATCAGCATCTTGCGCGATCGGATTCGCCGTCTGCGGCCTCGGATCGATCCGAAGGCCGTGCTGACTCTCGACTTCGCCCCCGGCGAAGTAATGCAGGTCGACTGGGCCGACTTCGGCTTCGCTTTGCCAGGCGTTCCTCGCCGCGTCAGCGCGTTCGTCGCGGTGCTCGGTCACTCGCGGCTTTTGTACCTCGAGTTCGTGCTCAGCCAGGCCATGGGCTCGTTTCTGCGCTGCATGGATCGCGCGCTCTTGTTCTTCGGGGGCACAACCACCGCCGACGTCTTCGATAACATGAAAACGGTCGTGCTCGAGCACCGCCCGGGCCTCAAGCCCCGATTCAACCCCCGGTTCCTTTCGTACGCCAACGCCCGAGGCGGCTTTGCGGTCGTCGCGTGCGCTCCACATCACCCCGAAAGCAAGGGGGGCGTCGAGCGGGGGATCCGCTTCGTGCGCGAGCGGTTCTGGCCAGGTCGCCGCTTTCGCGACCTGTTCGACCTCAACGCCCAGGCGTTCGAGTGGCGCGACCAATTCGCCAACCAACGAGAGCACGACAGCACCGGAAAGGTTCCGGCGCTCGTCTTCGAGCACGTCGAAAAGGCGAGGCTCAAACCCCTGCCGAATCGCCCCTTCGATACCGACGACCTCGACAGCGACACCGTAACGGGTACCTTCCGAGTGCGGTTCGATCGCAACGCGTACTTCGTTCCGTGGCGACTAGTAAGCCAGCGCGTGCTCATCCGCGCAATCGACGAGATCGTACGCGTTCATCTCGGCCCCAAATGCATCGCCGAGCACGCTCGATGCTGGGACGTGCGCAAAACCATCGTGAGCTTACCCCGCTTTGGTGGACACCCCGAAAGGGAGTACTCTCCCAGGAGGTCCACCAATGCAGAAAAGACAATCCCGGCCCACCTCATTCAAGAAAGACGCAGTCCGGCGCCTGCTGACACGCGGCTCCAAGAGCGTCGCCGAAGTTGCCCAGGAGTTGGGAGTCAGCCCCAGCATGCTCCATCGTTGGCGAGAGCGCTTTGAGTCTGAACTCACCGCGGGGCCTCAGCAGAGCCAGAAGGAGCGCGAGGAGGTCGAGCGCCTACGGCGAGAATTGCGTGACCTTCAGGCGGAGAACGCGCTGCTAAAAAAAGCCGCGGCCCTCTTCGCGAAGGACGTGAAATAGCCGTGTACGAGCTAATTCACGCGGAGAGGGAAACCATCCCGGTAGCTCGAGCCTGCCGAGCTCTGGAGGTCTCGCGCAGCGGCTACTACGAGTGGTTGCAGAGGAAGCCGAGCGCCCGTGCCATCGACGACGCCATCCTGGCAGCAGAGATTCAGGAGATATTCCACGAACACCGAGGTCGCTATGGCGCACCACGGATTCGCCAAGCGCTCAGGAGACCTGGGGCCAGACCGAGCAAAAAGCGCGTCGCTCGTATGATGCGGCACCATCCGTGTCCAGATAGGGCGAAAGATGGAGCAACTTCGATCGCTTACACGAGGGACTTGCGTGCGACGCGTTCGGATGAACTCTTCGCCGCATGGCGCTTGGTGGCACGGATGTGCGAGAGGTTTTCGAGGCGGTTCTTCCAGACGAGGCACTTCGGGAGGCCATGGCGGCCGGCGGGTTTCAGCAACGAGAGCGGAAGCTGAACGGCGTCATGCTCCTTCGGTCGATGATCATCGCGGCGTCGACAGGAAACGGCGGGCGCCAGGCGGACGCGATGAAGCTGTACTTCGAGGGCGGCGCTCCAAAGGTGGTCCGAGGTGGCTTTTACTCCTGGTTCGGCACGGCCCTCGAACGGACGATGGAGGCAGTCCGCGATCGCGCACTCGCCTACGCGAAAGCGCAGCCGCTGGACCTTCCGGGAGCCCTCGGAGCCGACGTGAGGGACTGGCACATCGTGGACTCGATGACAGTGGCGCTGGACTCCGAGGTGAAGGACGAGTACCCGGGCGCCGGGGACTACGCCGCTCTGAAGGTGCACAAGCGCTACTCGGTCGGAGTGGGAACCACCATCGGGTTTCACCTCTCGCCA
Source organism: Polyangiaceae bacterium (assembly GCA_050299315.1). Taxonomy (GTDB): domain Bacteria; phylum Myxococcota_A; class Polyangia; order Polyangiales; family Polyangiaceae; genus SZUA-265. The sequence continues at coordinate 173 of JBNKVS010000085.1, read as the reverse complement.
GCCCGTGAGCACGATGCGCGCCATCTGGTGATCGACGAGGGCTGGCGTGGACTGGGGTTGCTCTGCGATCTCGGGTACGCCAGTCACGCCTTGCTTCGCGACTGCGCGCAGTTCGACGTGCGCTACGTGATCCGTCTGAAGGAGAACTGGAAGGTGAAGGTCACCCACATTGC